>NZ_LQQC01000010.1 GCF_001584615.1 Brevibacterium ravenspurgense
GAAACGCCCGGTCCCCATTCCGAACCCGGAAGCTAAGCCTGACAGCGCTGATGGTACTGCACACATGTGTGGGAGAGTAAGACACTGCCGCAATCACCCATAACGAAGGCCCTGACAGGTCGCCCCCGAGGGTTGAGCATTGATTTGCTCCCCGGGGCACCTGCAGGGCCTTCACCCATTTCTGCTGAAATCATCCAGCATGCTATGTAGTGTTACCGCATGGCCACAGCTATTTCGAACCGGATCATTCAAGCTCCTATGGCCGGTGGACCCACAACACCGTCTTTGGTGAAAGCAGTCCACGATGCCGGTGCACTCGGCTTCTTAGCCGGCGGGTATCTGAGCCCACAGGCCCTTGACCAGCAGATTGTCGATGTCGGCGACCGGCAGTTTGGCGTGAACCTCTTCGTTCCGGAGGCGCACCACCCTAAGTACGAGGATCTCGATTCCTACAGAAATGCTCTGCAGCCAGCGTTTGCCGAGCTTGGTGTAGACCTGCCAGCTGTCCCCTCGTTCACGGACGATTCTTTTAACGCGAAGGTCGATATTGTTCTGCAGCGCCAACCTGGCTACTGCACTTTTACGTTTGGGCTTCCTGACACGAGTGTCGTTTCTTCTCTTCAGTCCGTCGGCATTCGCGTCGGCATCACCGTCACCACCCCGTTTGAAGTAGTCATAGCTGAGGCAAACGGAGCGGACTTCCTGATTCTTCAGGGTCCGGAGGCCGGCGGCCACAGCGCACAGTTTGACCAGTGGGCCGAACCGAGCACGCTCCCTTTGACAGCGTTTATTGACGAAGCTCGCAGCAGAGTCACCCTTCCACTTGTTGCTGCCGGAGGCATCGGGACGCCCGCAGACGCAGCTATCCTTCTGGATCGAGGTGTCGATGCAGTTCAGATCGGAACTCGGTTCCTCACCAGCTACGAGGCTGGGACAAAACCCTGCCACCGCCGTGCTCTCATAGAAGGCACCTACACCGAAACCACACGGACGCGTGCATTCTCTGGACGTCCAGCCAGGGGTCTGCGCAACGAGTTCATTGACCGCTTTGATTCTGAAGCCGTGATCGGATATCCACAGGTGAACACCCTGGTCGGTTCTTTGAAGAAGGCAGCTGGCGATGATCCCGCTTGGCAGAACCTGTGGGCTGGAAGCAGATGGGCTGAATGCAGGGAACAGAGCGCGGTCGAAATCGTGCGCGAATTCTCGGAGTATCTGAACTCACACGGTTTCTGAACGTCCAAACTAGCTGGTAAGCGCGTCCACGATAGACTGTAGCCTGCAGATTTCAATAGGGGAGAACAGTGGCGAATTCATCATCACACGACGGACAGCGCAGCGAACGCCGTCCAGACCGCGGCAGCCGCTTCCAGCGCCGTGATTCCGGAACTGAGCGCAAGAACAACCGTCGCGACGGTCGTTCCTGGGATGGTGAGCGCCGCGATGCTGATCGTCGGAAGAAGTGGGACGGAGAGCGTCGCCGTGACGGTCGTTCCTGGGATGGTGAGCGCCGTGATGGTGACCGTCGGAAGAAGTGGGACGGTGACCGCCGCCGTGACGGTCGTTCCTGGGATGGTGAGCGTCGCGATGGTGGCCGTCGGAAGAAGTGGGACGGAAAACCGCGCTTCAAAGACAATAAGCGCTCGGACCGTCGCCCCAAAAAGCGTGACGACCGTCCACGCTTCAATGCCCCTCCCATCCCTGAGGGCATCACAGGAAAAGAACTCCCCGGCCACGTCAAAAGCGAACTGCGCGGCCTGAGTGCGGAAAACTCGGAACGGACCGCCAAGCACATCGTTGCTGCAGGCTTCCTTCTCGACGTTGACCTCGACCAGGCCTACGAACACGCAAAAGCCGCCGCACGCAGCGCAGGCCGAATCGGTGCAGCCCGTGAAGCACTCGGCCTCGTCGCCTACCACAAGGGCCTGTACGACGAAGCTTCCCGCGAACTTCGCACGCACATGCGGATCACCGGCTCAAAAGACAACCTCGCGGTCATCGCCGATGCCGAACGCGGCCGCGGCAGGCCCCAAAAGGCAATCGACATGTTCGCGGATGCCAATCGCAATGATCTGAGCAAAGACATCTGGCTCGAACTGGCAATCGTCGCCGCGGGAGCCCACTCCGACCTGGGTGACCTTGAAACGGCCCGCAAGACGATTGAAGACGTCGGATTCACTGGCCACAAGCCCGCAAGCGCAATCCGCCTGCTGCAGGCGTATGCCGATCTGCTGCGCGTCAGTGGAGACAGCGAAACCGCGGACAAGTACGACAAACTCGCTCAGGTCACCGCCGAACGCACCGGCCTGACCGATGCCTCTGAAGAAGTCGACATCATCGTCATCGAAGAAGAACTCGAAGACGAAGCCGCCGACGACAAGCAGACCGAAGAAGACCCCGCCGAAGACGAGCAGGCCGAGGAAGCGTCTGATAACGCGGAATCCGCGACTATCGAACTTGCTGAAGACGTTTCGGCTGACTCAGACTTGCGCGATGCTGGGACAGAGAAAGACGAGGAAGCCGGACCAGCCGTGGGGGACGACAAGTCTGAAGGAGCGCCCGCTGACGATGGGCCTGTTCCTGTGGCCGAAGGCAACACCCTCGAAGACGAAATCAACGAGGAAATGGCCGAAATCATGGCCGACATCGACGCTGCTCAGGAACAGCGAAAAGCCGATGAAAAGCCGGAAACCGCGGAAGCTGAAGCGGGTGAAGCCGCAGTCGCCGAAACAGAGGCTGCCAAATCCGAGCCCGCAGAAACCGAAACAGCTCCAGTATCCGAACCTGCACCTGAAGACACGGAATCTGAGGACGCCGAAGCCAAGCGCCAGCCGAGCGTGGACGACGATCCGGAGCCGGGAGACACTCCTCCCATGTTTGACCTGTGACAGGCTGGCTTTTCGACCTCGACGGTGTTGTCTATACCGGCCAAGCGGAGATTCCCGGGGCCGGTGCGGCGCTGAACGAACTCGCCGCTCACAGTCCCATCGCCTTCGTCACGAACAACGCTTCGCGCTCCAACGCTGCAATGGCTGAGCACATTCGCAGCTTCGGCGTCGACATCGCCGACAGCCAGGTCATGACGTCCGCCATTGCGGGAGCACAGTCCCTGTCCGAGGTGCTGCCAGCGGGTTCTCGTGTGCTCATCGTCGGCAGCGAATTCCTCGCCGCCTGTGTGGAGCAGGCAGGCCTCGAACCCGTCCTGCCGACTGCTGACCTCGTCGACGAACTCGACAGCCAAAGGCAGCGAGTTGATGCTGTTCTCCAGGGGCTTGCCGCTGATGTGGGGAACATCGATCTGTGCTGCGCAATCGCCGCGGTGCGCGCCGGCGCGAAGTTCTGTGCAACCAACCCTGACCTCCGCCTGCCGAAAGAAACCGGGTTCTTCCCGGGCAACGGCTCTTTTGTGCGCATCGTGCAGGAATGTACGGGCATCGATCCCGAGGTGTTCGGCAAACCCGAAGCCACCATGCTCACTCTTGCAGCACAAGCCCAGAAAATGAGCGACACCGTTATGGTCGGCGATCAGATCGCAACCGACATCGCTGCGGGCAAAGCAGCCGGTATGCGGACAGCCCTCGTGCTCACCGGCGTCGACTCCGTCCACTCGGCCCTGGCACTGCCGCCAAGCCAGCAGCCCGACGTCATTACCGCGTCGATTGCCACAGTCCGCGCCGCCGTCGAAGACATCCCGGCCGTCCGCTGCGACGGTGAGACCGCCGTGTGCGGCGAAGCCCGCGTGCACGTAGAAGACAACCGCATCGTTCACTCGGGACCAAACGCACACGCCACAGCCGCGGCTCTCGCTCTGTCTGCGCACCTCGATCGCCCGCTGGACGCTGGAACCCTTCCGGAGCGCTTCGCATGATTGGCTCCACGACACCCGGCGCGAAACCGCAGCCGCCACCCACTCCGGACCGCGAGGAGCACAACCTGCGGGCGGCGCTCGATAAGATTCTCAGCGCGGAAACACCAGAAGCGGTTGAAGCCGCAGAAGCGCTGATTGACCGCATCGAATCGATTCTCGACGCGCGCGCATCATGACGCTTCGCCTGGATGCAGCCCTCGTGGAGCGCGGCCTGGTCCGTTCCCGCAACCGAGCCCAACGCGAAATCCGCGCCGGCCGGGTCGCGGTCGACGGCAAGATCGCCATCAAACCCTCTGTTCCAGTCAACGACACTGCCGACATCACCGTGGACAACGCAGATCCCTGGGTTGCTCGTTCGGCTCACAAGCTCATCGGCGCGCTCGACGCCTTCGCACTTGATGCCACCGGACTGAAGTGCCTGGACGCGGGAGCGTCCACGGGCGGCTTCACTCAGGTCCTTTTGTCACGAGGCGCCGAGCATGTCTGGGCGGTCGACGTCGGCACGGACCAGCTCGACTCGAGTCTCCGCGAAAACCCGGCGGTGACGAGCCTCGAAGAGCATAATCTTCGGGAGCTCACGGAGGACTGGGTCGACGGTCACAAGATGCAGATGACTGTCGCCGACGTGTCGTTCATTTCGCTGACCCTCATTGTCCGTCCGCTGCTGGAGAACACCGACGGTGATCTTCTGCTCATGGTCAAACCGCAGTTCGAAGCCGGCCGCAGCGCCCTGGACAAACACGGCGTGGTCACCGATCCGCAGGACCGTGCCGAAGCTGTGCGCTCCGTTGCAGAACACGTCACCGGTCTCGGAGCTCACGTGCGCGGGATCGTTCAATCCTCACTGCCGGGACCGACCGGCAACATCGAATACTTCCTGTGGGCGCACAAGGGGCAGACACAGCGGCCCCTGAGTTCCACCTCGGCGGGGGAGGGCCTCGACCTTGACAGCATTGCCGAGCACATACGCACGGGAGCCGAGCACCCGCTGACCATCCCCGCTCGAACAGAGCGGGAGGGCAACCGGGCTGATAGTTTGGGTGGCAAGGAGGCTCGGTGAATCGAAGAATCGTCGTCGTGGTGCATCCGCACCGCAAGAGTGCCCGCGCGGCTGCGCAGACTGTGTGCGCAAGCCTGATCGACCGCGGAATCACACCGGTGATCGCACAGCGCGAATACGCCAGCCTGTCGTCCTATGGCGACTTGGATCTGACCGGCATTGAGGTCCTCAGCGACTTCGCTGAACTCGACTCTGAAACCGGCCCCGAACTCGTCATGGTCCTAGGCGGGGACGGTACGATCCTGCGCGCAGCATCTCACTTCCACGGCACCGGCGTGCCGATCATGGGCATCAACCTGGGCCACGTGGGCTTTCTCGCAGAAGCCGAGCGCAAAGATCTCCACGACACCGTCGAAGCCGCAATCGCCCGCGACTACGTCGTCGAACAGCGTATGAGCCTCGACATCACCGTCACCCTCGGCGACGAGGTGGTCCACGAAGACTGGGCGCTCAATGAGGCAACCGTGGAAAAAGACCGCGGCGCCTCGATGATCGAAGTGGTTGTCGGAGTCGACAGCCGTCCCGTTTCGTCATTCGGCTGCGATGGCGTCATCATGGGCACCCCGACCGGTTCGACCGCCTACGCGTTCTCGGCCGGCGGGCCGATTATCTGGCCGGACGTCGAAGCGCTCCTCATGGTGCCGATTTCAGCCCACGCGCTGTTCTCCACTCCGCTGGTCGTGTCGCCGTCCTCAACCCTGGGCGTGGAATTCCAGCCGGTGACACCCGGCACAAGGGCTGTCCTTTTCTGCGACGGGCGCTTCCGCTTCGACCTGCCGGAAGGTGCACGCGTGGAAGCTCGCCGCTCGGCCGTCCCGGTGCCGCTGGCACGCCTGAACAAGGGAGTGTTCACCGACCGTCTGGTCGCCAAGTTCCAGCTGCCGGTCGCCGGCTGGCGCGGACCGGGGGGCCCGCGATGATTGAGGTTCTGCGCATTGAGAACCTCGGGGTGATAAAGGCCGCCGAGGTGGAGCTCTCTCCCGGTCTGACAGTCGTCACGGGAGAAACCGGAGCTGGCAAGACGATGTTCGTCACCGCCCTTGACCTCCTGCTGGGCGCTCGCAGCGGCAGCCACGTTGTGCGCGCCGGAGAAGACAAAGCGGTTGTTGAGGGAATCTTCGATATCGACAACCAGCCCGCAGTTGCTGAGCGAGTCGAAGACGCCGGCGGGGAAGCTGAAGGCGAACTCATCGTCACTCGGACAATTCCCGCGTCCGGTCGTGCTCGGGCAACCGCTGGCGGACGCACCGTTCCGGCCGGCCTGCTGTCAGACATCGGCCAGGAACTCGTATCCATGCACGGCCAGTCCGAGCAGATGACCCTGCGCAGCCGCACCCGGCAGCGCGAACTGCTCGACAGCTACGGCGGTGACGAACTTGCCAAGGTGCGCGATGCCTATTCCGCGGCCTACGCCAAGTGGACCTCCCTGAAAGAAGAGCACGCTGAACTGACCGCCACCTCGACCGAAAGAGCACAGCGGATTGAGTTCCTGGAAACCGCGCTCGAAAAGATTGAGGAAGTCCGCCCGCTCGAGGGCGAAGACGCCGAACTGACCGCCCTTGCCAACCGGCTGGCATCGGCTCACGAACTCAAAACCGCAGTCGCGGCGGCCCAGGCGGCACTCACCGGTGCCGACTGGGACGACGCCGCCAATGCTGTTGACCAGGTCAATGCGGCCGCCGCACAGCTGAACCAGGCGGCCGCAGCGGATGAAACCCTCACGGAGCACGCCTCGGCTCTGACCGACCTGGGTCTGCAGCTGTCAGACCGGGCGGCACGACTGAGTGAATACCTGTCCGGCTTTGACGAGCTCGGCGAAAGGTCACTCGAAGACATCGAACAGCGGCGTGCAGACCTCGGCTCCCTGTCCGCCTACGGTGAGGACACCTCGGCGGTTCTGGCGTTTGAAACACAGGCCGGTGAGGAACTCCTGCGGCTGCGCGAAGCCGGTGAAAGCCTCGCCACCATGGATGCGCAGGTCGAAGCCGCCGAAGCGGACATGCTCGAGAAGGGCGCGCAGCTGACCGAACAGCGGAAGAAGTCCGCGGACGGCTTTTCACAGGCTGTCGGTGCTGAACTCGCCGCGCTGTCCATGCCGAAGGCGTCGATCACCTTCGAAATCGAAGAAGCCGAACCGGCCGCCCACGGCTGCGACAGCGTGTCGCTGCTGTTCGCCGCTCACTCATCGACCGTGCCCGGCGAAATCGGCAAACTCGCCTCCGGCGGCGAACTGTCGCGCGTCATGCTCGCCATCGAAGTGGTCATGGCCCGCAGTGTGGCGTTCCCGACGTTTGTCTTCGACGAGGTCGACGCCGGAGTCGGCGGCCGGGCCGCCATTGAAATCGGTCGACGCCTGGCACAGCTGGCTGGGCACTCGCAGGTCATCGTCGTCACTCACCTGGCGCAGGTCGCCGCGTGGGCGGACAACCACGTCACGGTTGCCAAAGACGACGCCGGAGAAGGCGTCGTCTCCGGAGTGACCGTGCTCAGCCGGGACGAACGGGAACACGAACTGGCACGCATGCTGTCCGGCCTGGCCGAATCCGATTCGGCACGCGAACACGCAGACGAACTCCTGGCGATCGCCGCGCAGGAAAAATCCTCCTTCAGCGGCGTGAAAGAATAGCCCCGTGGACACTGCAGAATCTGTTGAAAAAGGGCACGGCGGGATCATCGCCGACCTCGTCGACGACATGGCGACGTTCGTTCACGCTCATCCCGACCTCCTCTTCAGCGCACTCGACCTTCCGGACATCCCCAAATCGATGTTCAAACGCCAAGCGCTGGTCGTATCCGCCGGGTACAACTACAAAGAGGACTTGGCAATGCTCAAGTCCTACATTCGGGAATACCGTCCGCTGCTCATCGGCGTTGACGCAGGCGCCGACGCGCTGCTCGAGGCCGGCCACCGCCCCGACATTGTGATCGGCAACCTCGACGCCGTGGGCGATTCGCCGCTTCTATCCGGCGCTGTGCTCATCGCCCACTACGGTCCAGACCGCCCTGCCGAGGGCATCCAGCGTTTGGAAAAAGAGGGACTGCACTACGACGTCCTGAAAACCGCCGGAACAAACGAAGACGCGGGACTTCTGCTGGCGGACGCCCTCGGAGCGCCGCTCATCGTGTCCGTGGGCTCACCGGCCGTTATCGAATACGCCCACGCTGGTGCTGAAAGCCAGCCGTCGGCATATGTGGTCCGCATGATCCTCGGGTCACGCGTCGTCGACGCCAAGGGAGTGTCGCTGCTCTATCGGCAGCGCGCAGGATCCTGGCAGCTGGTGGTGCTCGCCCTGGCCGGCCTGCTGGCGCTCGCCGCAGCTCTGGCGGCCACCGAGTCCGGGCGTCTTCTGCTGGAGCTCATCGCCGCGCAGCTCGACGGCTTCTTCGGACTCTTCGGAGGCGGGAGCCCGCGCTCCGACGCACTGCTTCACACCCATCTACCGTCCGTTATCCAAGGCTGAGAACCCGTGATCGACTTCCGCTACCATCTGGTTTCCCTGTTTTCGGTGTTCCTGGCGCTGGCCGTTGGGATTGTGCTGGGCGCAGGCCCCCTCAAAGCACCCATCGGAGAGTCCCTGCAAGACCAAGTGCAGGCACTGCGCGAGGACCGTGACAACCTGCGCGGTGAGCTCGATAAGAGCCGTGAGGAAACCAGCAGCCTCAATGAGTTTGTCGAAGCACACGCGCCGGACCTCATCAACGGCAAACTGCGCGGCCGCACTGTTTCGATCATTAGCGCAGAAGAGGCCGCCGGCGCAGATGTGCGCGGGCTCGAGCAGCAGCTGACAGCCGCGGGCGCAAGTGTTGTCGACGGCGGGACGCTGACAAAGACGACGTTCTCGGTGGAAGACCCGCAGGGCGATCTGGTTGAGAAGCTACGCGAATATGTGGACGCGGGCCCACAGGATCCCACGCAGGCAGTTGCCGGAGCGCTGACCGAAGTGTGGGGTGTCGGCAGCAAAGCCGACTCCTTGTCAGAACAGGAAGCAGAAGACGTTCTGAAGATCCTGCGCGACCACGGCCGGATCACCGGCGGCAAGGCGGGCAAAGTCGACGCGCTTGTCTTTGTCGCGGGCGAAGGGACCGCTGTGGCACAGGCACGCGAAGGGGAAACAGCTGAGCCCGCCGAAGACACCGGCGATTACATCGAAGCGATCCGAGAAATGCAGGGCACACTGCCGCTCGTAGCTGCTGGACCGCTGGGCAACAGCGGGCTGATCCACCAGCTGAGGTCAGACCGCACGGGAACAACCGTCGACGGCATTGAAACCAGCGCGGGCGCCGTCATCACGGTGCTGGCGACAGCAGACCTCATCGACGGCGGAAAACCCGCCGCCTACGGCTTCGGCCAGCGCGCCGAAGAACTGTACCCCGGTATGAAGAAGTAGTCTTGGAAGGGAAGAAGGAGTTACACGTGAGCGACACGCTGGCCCCGCAGAAGCGCATTCTGCATGTTCTGACCGAGGCGTCTTCGCCTATTGCCGACACCGCCGCGACCATCATCGCCGGCCAACTCGAACGCGGGTACCGGGTTGCGGTTGCCTCGCGGGCAGATGTATTCCAGGCCCTGAGCGCCCAGCACCCACAGCTGCGGCACATCGATATTCCCGCCCGACCGTCAGCGTTTGACCTGTCAGCGGGCACCTCGGCATTTCGCCTGCACAAGATCTACCGGCACATCGACGTCGTCCACGCCCACGGTCGGCACGCGGCCGTGCTTGCCGGCCTCGGTCTGACCGGTCTGCCCACCAGGATGCACCCGCCGATCATCGCAACCGTCGGCCGTGACGAAGACGATTCCCTCTTCGGCGCGCAGCACTCGATTGTCGCCCGCACTGCAACCGCGGTTCTCGGCACCACGGAGCGGGTTGTTGCCGACTACGAAGACGACGTCGCCGTCGCTGAACGGGCCCAGCTTGTGCGCACCGACGATCAGGGCTTCCCGCGTCCGAACGTGTCCGCTAAGAAGATGCGCCGCCGCCTGTCCGCCGATGACGGCCGCATGGTCATCGCCGTGCCGATCGAAGCCAAAGACACCGTGGAACTGACCGAGGTGGTCGAAGCGATCGTCGCGCTTGACAAGACCCAGTCCGACCGCCGCTGGAGGGTTGTCTTCACCGGCCGCGGCGGAGTCCGTTCGCACCTCGAAAAGCTCTCCCACGCCCTGGACTACGTCACGGTTGCAGCACCCTCAGACGCCGTCAACGTCGTCAATGCCGCAGACATCGTCATTGCGTCTGCCCGCATGACCGGCCTTGATTCCGACGACGTCATGAACGTCGGCAAAGCCACCATCGTGGTCGGCAATGAGCGCCTGGCCAGGGCCTACGGCCCGCACGCCACGGTCGCCAACACGGCAGACGAAATCGGCCAGGCGATCGCAAGCTACGCGGGCAGCCCCGCCGACCGGATCAGCGACGGCTTCGCGCTTCGCAAACGCGTCCGCAGCGGCAACCGGGACCACCTGGTCGAAACGCTGCTGGAACTCTACGCGTACGCCGAGACCCTCAATGCCTGAACGACCACAGCTGGCTGATCAGCTGGTCGACTATCCGACCCACGGGCGGGAAGTCGTGTTTCGCGGTGCCGTGTGGGACGTGTGCCGCGAAACGGTCGACCTGCCGGAAGCAGCCGGTCTGACTCGGGACTTCGTCGACCACACGGGAGCGGTCGGCATTGCCGCAGTCGATGACGAGGACCGGATCCTCCTCATCCAGCAGTACCGGCATCCCGTCCGTCAGCGCGACTGGGAGATCCCAGCCGGTCTGCTCGATGTGCAGGGCGAAGATCCGCTGCTGGCCGCTCAGCGCGAACTGAGTGAAGAAGCCGACCTCCAGGCTGGCTCCTGGGCGGTTCTTGCCGACCAGCTCAGCTCGCCCGGCGGTCTGAGCGAAGTTCTGCGCATCTACCTGGCCCGTGACCTAGCCGAGGACGCCTCGGACTTTGTGCGCGAAGGCGAAGAGGCCGGCCTCGTGCTGCGCTGGACCCCGCTGGGTGAGGCATTCGAGGCGGTCCGTGAGGGCAGGATCGGCAACGCCACCGCGCAGCTGGCCATCCTGCACGCCCACGCATCGCGTGCCGGCGGATGGTCCGGTCTGCGACCGGCCGACTGCGCGTGGCCCGCATACCGCCACCTGCACGGCTGATATGGCCAGACGAGGAGCACAGCTGCTCCCGGACGATGCACCGCGCGCCCTGCGGCAGCCCACCGAGGAGTACCTGACGATGCTGCGCCTGGAGCGCGGCCTGGCACAGAACACCATCGACGGCTACGCCCGGGACCTGGCTGACTATCTGCGGTTCCTGGACGACGAGGGGCTGAGTGACTTCGCGCAGGTCGATCCCGAGGTGGTGCGCCGGTATTCGGAAGTTCTCGCCGAAAGGGGAGCGGCGGCATCGTCACGGGCACGCGCCCTGTCCGCTCTGCGCAGGTTCCACGCGTTCTATGCTGCAGAGGCGCCTGGTCGGATCGACCCGACCGTCGACGTCCAGCTGCCGAAGGACATCAGCCGGCTGCCGAAGGCACTGACAGTCTTCGAAGTCGAATCGATGATTGCCGCAACCGCGGGCGATGACCCGGTGAGTCTGCGTGCGAAGGCTCTTCTGGAAATACTGTACGCAACCGGGGCGCGCATCAGCGAAGCGGTCGGCATCGACATTGACGACCTCGACCTCGACGGCGGGGCTGTGCGCCTGTACGGAAAGGGCAGCAAAGAGAGGATCGTGCCGCTGGGCAGTCACGCAGTTGACGCGCTCGGTGCCTGGCTGACCCGCGGGCGGACCGCCTTCAGCCGCGGCAGCACCGCGGCCGTGTTCATCAACCAAAGGGGCGGGAGGCTCACCCGCCAGTCCGCGTGGGCGGCGGTGCGCACTGCCGCAGAGACCGCGGGACTGACCGGTGTGACGGCCCACAGCCTGCGGCATTCGTGCGCAACGCACCTGCTGGAAGGCGGTGCGGACATTCGTGCGGTGCAAGAGCTGCTGGGGCTCGCCTCGGTGTCGACCACGCAGATCTACACCAAGGTCACGGTGCAGTCCCTGCGTGAAGTATTTGCATCAGCCCACCCCCGGGCGCGGTAGGCTAGAAGAACAGTAGCAAAGAGAAAGGTGAGTGGTGTGGACAACCAGCAGGAAATCGACATCGATGTCCCCGAAATGGGGCCCACTGGACGTCCGCTGACTGATTTTCCAGTCCCACCGCCGGTTGAACAGCACGGTCCCGCGCGGATCATCGCGATCGTCAACCAGAAGGGCGGGGTCGGCAAAACCACCACCTCGATCAACCTGGGTGCTGCGCTGGCCGAATACGGCAGGCGCGTGCTGCTGGTGGACTTCGACCCGCAGGGAGCACTCTCGGTGGGGCTCGGCATCAACCCGCACAGCGTTGACCAGAGCGTCTACAGCCTGCTCATGAACTCCCGCCTGGACCCCCATGACGTCGTCCAGAGCACCGACGTTGAGGGCATCGACGTGCTGCCGGCAAACATCGACCTTTCTGCCGCGGAAGTGCAGCTGGTCGGCGAAGTCGGCCGCGAACGCGCTCTCGATCGCGCCCTGCAGAAACTCGCCCCGGAATACGACGTCATCCTGGTGGACTGCCAGCCCTCACTGGGTCTGCTCACCGTCAACGCGCTGTCAGCAGCCCACGGGGTCATCATTCCCCTGGAAACCGAATTCTTTGCCCTGCGCGGTGTCGCACTCCTTGTCGAATCCATCGAAAAAGTGCAGGAGCGGATCAACCCTGCACTCGAAATCGACGGCATCCTCGCCACCATGTTCGACACCCGCACACTGCACTCGCGAGAAGTTGTGCAGCGCGTTGTCGAAGCCTTCGGGGACAAGGTCTTCGAAACCGTCATCAACCGCACCGTGAAGTTCCCCGACGCGTCCGTCGCAGCAGAGCCCATCACATCGTTCGCATCGTCTCACCGCGGTGCCGAGGCCTACCGGACACTCGCCCGCGAACTCATTGCCCGCGGGGGCGCACCCTGATCGACACGGTCGAAACCCCCGGTCCTGCACAAGCCACAGACGAGGCGGACGCCGCCGAGGCCGGGTTCACGGTTGAGCTCGACGTCTTCACGGGACCCTTCGACGTCCTGCTCGACCTCATTGCCAAACGACGCCTGGACATCACCGACATCGCCTTAGCCGAGGTGACTGACGAGTTCCTCGCCTTCACTGCCCAGCTGCGCGACACCGACCACGCGTCAACCACGGAGGGGCTCGAACAGCTCTCAAGCTTCCTCGTGGTGGCAGCAACTCTGCTCGACCTCAAAACAGCCCGCCTGCTGCCGCAGGGCCAAGTGGAAGATGAGCTCGACCTCGAACTTCTTGAAGCCCGCGACCTCCTGTTCGCCCGCCTGCTGCAGTACCGCGCCTACAAACAGGTGTCCCTGCTGTTCCGCGAGCAGATGACCGCAGCGGGCATGCGGATCCCGCGCACCCCGGAACTCGAAGAGAAGTTCCGCGACATCCTTCCGCCTCTTGAGTTCACAGCGACCCCGGAAGTCATCGCGGCCCTCTACGCCACGGCCATCAGCCGAGACCACACACCGCCGACCGTGGCAGTCGACCACCTGCACCTCGAGCACGTCAGCGTTGCCGAGCAGCGCTCCGTCATTCTGGGGGAGCTGGCCAGCCGCGGGCGAATTGACTTTGCGGAACTGGCGGCCAGTGCCGAAACCACACTCGTCGTCGTTGCGCGGTTCCTCGCGCTGCTGGAACTCTTCAAAGCCCACCTGTGCGATCTGCATCAGGACACCCCGTTGG
This sequence comes from Brevibacterium ravenspurgense, assembly GCF_001584615.1. Lineage (GTDB taxonomy): Bacteria > Actinomycetota > Actinomycetes > Actinomycetales > Brevibacteriaceae > Brevibacterium > Brevibacterium ravenspurgense. The sequence continues at coordinate 13,701 of NZ_LQQC01000010.1, forward strand.
GGCCGCTGAGCGTCGTTGCCGCGGCCTCCGGCGAGGAGCTGCGCAGCGCCGACCTGGGCGAATCAGAACAAGACGCGGAACCGGACAGGGAGGACTGACGTGCGCGAAGACTGGTACGAAGCTCTCGAGGCGGTGCTCATGATCTCCGCTGAACCGCTCACTGCCGACGACCTCGCCCAGGGACTCGGCATCGACCGAGCCTCGGTCGAAACAGCGCTGGCTGATCTGGCTGCCGACTATGACGGTCTGAACGGCTCCGTTCGCCGAGGGTTTCAGCTGCGGGCATCCAACGGCGGATGGCGCATCAGTTCGCGCGAAGAGCAGTTCGACAACGTCAAGGGCTTCCTCGTGCGAGGCCAATCATCGAAGATGTCGCAGGCGGCGCTGGAAACCCTTGCCGTCGTCGCATACGCCCAGCCGGTCACCCGGGCGCGAATCTCCGCCATCCGCGGCGTCAACGTCGACGGGGTTGTGCGCACCCTCCTGATGCGCGGACTCATCGTCGAGGTCGACAGCGACGACGCTGGGGGAGCACGCCAGTACGTGACATCACAGGTGTTCCTCGAATCAATGGGCATCGACAGTCTCGACCAGCTTCCGGACATCGCCCCCTATCTGCCCGAAGACGTCCCCGCCGACGACTGAGGCCCGCGGGTGGGCCCTCGCCGGGCATAGCCGGCCCGGCCTCTGCGACAATGGGGGACATGAGCACGAAAGACTCTCGCCTCCCTGGCCACCCATCGAAAAGGCCCTCGCGTCGCAAGCGCGCCGAACGCCACCAGCCGTCGCGTGATGTGCACGCAAGCAACGGTGTGCGTCTGCAGAAGGTGCTCGCAGATGCCGGTCTCGGATCGCGCCGTTCGTGCGAACAGCTGATCGTCGACGGTCGCGTGTCGGTTGACGGCACGCAGGTGCGCGAACTCGGCACCCGCATCGATCCGGACAAGCAGAGCGTCGAAGTTGATGCAATGCCGATCACCACCCACACCGACAAGGTGTACCTCGCCTTCAACAAACCCCGGAAGGTTGTCTCCTCCATGGGCGACCCGGAGGGGCGCAAAAACCTTGACGACTACGTGGGCGACCGCCCCGAGCGGCTGTTCCACGTGGGACGGCTGGACTACGAAACTGAGGGCCTGCTCCTGCTGACCAACGACGGTGAACTCTCCAACCGCCTGTCGCACCCCTCCTACGAAATCCCGAAGACCTATCTGGCTCAGGTGCGCGGCACAATCGCCAAGGACGTCAGCGCTCGCCTGCGCGATGGAATCGAACTCGATGACGGCCTGGCCCACGCCGACAGCTTCAAGCTGATCGAAACCGTTCAGGGTGTCTCGCTTGTCGAAATCGTGCTGCACGAAGGCCGCAACCGCATTGTCCGTCGCATGATGGACGCTGTCGGCAACCCCGTCATCCGCCTGGTCCGCACGAAGTTCGGACCCATTGAACTGGCAGAGCAGCGACAGGGCAAAGTCCGCTCGCTGCGGCCGGACGAAATCGGCGCGCTGTTCGAAGCGGTGAAGATGTGAACGTCCACATCATCGGCACTGGCCTGCTGGGCACATCGCTCGGGTTGGCCCTGACTAACGCGGGGCACCGGGTAACGCTGGAAGACCTGTCGCCGACCGCGGTCAACCTGGCCGCCGACATGGGGGCGGGCACCCGCGAAAACCCCACCGACCCGGACGTCGTCATCGTTGCCGCCCCACCGGACGTGTGCGCCGGCATCATCGTCACAGCACTGCGCACGTGGCCGCGGGCAACAGTCACCGACGTGGCCTCCGTCAAGGGAGCCATTCTCGCCCAGGTGCGCGAACAGACCCGTGAACGCGAACTCGACCGCTACATAGGCTCCCACCCCATGGCCGGACGTGAAAAATCCGGGGCTATTGCAGCCCGCGGTGACCTCTTCACCGCGAGCCCCTGGGTGGTCTGCTCTGACGAGGACACCCCGAAGGAGCGCCTGGATCACATCGTCAACATAGCCGAAGCGGTCGGAGCAGCCGTTATCCACCTCGACCCAGACTTCCACGACTCCTCGGTCGCGCGAGTGTCCCACGCCCCGCAGGTTGTCGCCTCGCTCATGGCAGCCCAGCTGCGCGACATGCCGGCAGACGGGATCGCCCTGGCCGGTCAGGGCCTGCGCGACACCACGCGGATCGCAGACTCCGACCCCGGCCTGTGGACCCAGATTCTGTCTGGCAACGCGGCTGAAATCCGCACCGTTCTTGAAGGCCTGCGCGACGACCTCGACACCGTCATCGGCGCGCTTGACCTGGGGCCTGGCGCCTATGCTGCGCTCGCCGGAGCGCTCGCGGCGGGCAACGAGGGGCGCGACAGGATCCCCGGAAAACACGGTTCGGCACCCACCCGATACTCCGTCGTCACGGTCGTCGTCGACGACACCCCGGGTGCTCTGGCGCGTCTGTTTGCGGATATCGGCGAACTCGGCGTCAACATCGAAGACATGCGGATGGACCACGCCACGGGCGTTAAACTGGGCTCCGTTGACGTTTCAGTCCTCCCGGCAAGTGAAATCGACCTCATCAGCGGCCTGCGGGAGCGCGGTTGGCGCCTGCCCGAAGCCGCACTCGAACAAGAAGGAACAGCATGACCACAGTTGCGATTGACGGGCCCAGCGGAGTTGGCAAATCGAGCGTTTCGCGCGAATCCGCTTCGCGTTTGGGCTTCGGCTACCTCGACACCGGCGCCATGTACCGCGCCGTCGTGTGGCTGTGCCTCAACCGCGGCGTTGAAGAACCCGGCGATGTCGTCGAGCAGATCCGCGGCTGCGACCTTGAAATCTCAACGGATCCGAAGAACTTCTACATCGAAGTCGACGGCATCGACGTCACCGAGGAAATCCGCACCGACGAAGTGACCTCCAACGCCACGATCGTTTCGGCTGTGCCTGATGCCAGGGCCGAACTGATTGAAAAGCAGCGAGAGATCATCAGCGCGGCCGAACCTGGCATCGTCGTGGAAGGCCGCGACATCACGACCGTCGTCGCCCCGGATGCTGAAGTGCGGATCCTCATGACCGCCCGCGACGAAGTCCGGATTGCCCGCCGCACCCAGCAGCTGCACGGCAGCGTTGACGAAGCGACGATGAAGGCGACCGCCGAAAACGTCATCGGCCGCGACAAGAAGGACTCGAAGACCACGAGCTTCCTCACCGCGGCAGACGGCGTGCACACACTCGACACTTCGGACATCGACTTCGAAGCTTCCGTGCAGGCGGTCCTCGACCTGGTGGAGGCAGCGCGTGGCTGAGGAGTACACCGGAACCCACGACGATGATTTCGCCCGCCGGATCAGCGAAATCAGCGATGACGACGCGCAGAAGCGGGCGGAATCGCTGCTGGCCGGTCTGCAGGAATATGACCTCGAAGACGAAGACGCGGACCTGCTCAACGCCTATGGCGCAGGCTTTGACGATGACGACGTAGACGACGGCCCAGCGCCCGTGCTGGCCATTGTCGGCCGCCCGAACGTGGGAAAGTCGTCGTTCGTCAACCGCATTCTCGGTCGCCGCGAGGCTGTTGTAGAAGACGTCCCGGGAGTCACCCGCGACCGCGTGAGCTATCCCGCGCAGTGGGCGGGCCGTAAGATCACGCTCGTTGACACCGGCGGTTGGGACATCGACTCGAAGGGCATTGCTTCGCGCATTGCCGAACAGGCTGAAGTTGCCGTTGAGCTTGCCGACGCCGTTGTCCTCGTCGTGGACGTTCGCACGGGTGTTACGGCAACTGACGAACACATTGTGCGCATGCTGCGCCGCACCAAGAAGCCCGTCCTGCTCGCTGCGAACAAGGTCGACAGCGACAAGGATCTTTTGAGCGCGGCCGAACTGTGGTCACTGGGCATGGGGGAGCCGCACCCCATTTCCGCCATGCACGGAAACGGTGTGGCAGACCTCCTCGATGAGGTTCTGAAGATCCTGCCCGAACAGTCGCAGATCGACCAGGCCATGGAACGCGGTGGACCGCGCCGCGTGGCTCTTGTGGGCCGACCCAACGTCGGCAAGTCTTCGCTGCTGAACAAGATCGTCGGCCACAAGCGAGTGGTCGTCGACAACGAAGCCGGAACCACCCGCGACCCCGTGGATGAACTGGTGGAGCTCGGCGGGCGGCAGTGGCGCTTCATCGACACCGCCGGTATCCGCAAGCGCTCAAAGAACGCCAGCGGCTCAGAGTTCTATGCCTCACTGCGCACCCAGACCGCGCTTGAGCGCTCCGAGGTCGCAGTGGTCCTGTTGGAGGCCAGCGAGGTCATCTCCGACCAGGACATGAAGATCATCCGCAACGTCATCGACGCCGGTCGCGGCCTCGTCGTGGCGTTCAACAAGTGGGACCTGCTGGACGATGAGCGCCGGTGGAACCTGGAACGTGAGATCGAACGCGAGTTCGGCCACATCAGCTGGGCTCCGCGCGTCAACATCTCCGCCGAATCGGGCCGACACGTCGAAAGGCTGGTCCCGGCCATGGAAACGGCGCTTGAAAGCTGGGAGAACCGCATTCCCACCGGCAAGCTCAACGCGTTCCTGGCTGAGCTTGTCGCGGCCAACCCCCACCCGCTTCGGGGCGGCAAACAGCCGCGCATCCTGTTCGGAACCCAGGCCGGCAGCAGGCCGCCGAAGTTCGTTCTGTTCACCACCGGCTTCCTCGATCCTGGCTATCGCCGATTCATCGAGCGGCGTCTGCGAGAGGTCTTCGACTTCGAAGGCACCCCGATTGAGATCTCCATGCGCATCCGCGAAAAGCGCAAAAAGCGCTGAGCTCCAACCGCGGCAGAAGGGGCCGGCGGACCATGAGCGTCCCGTCGGCCCCTTCTGCCTTGTGGACACCTCTTGCGGAAAGTTCTGACTGAGCGGTAGAAAAGGAAGCGCACCAGGTTTTCAGCAAAGACGCAGAACCACCAGGAGGAATGATCTATGGCGCGCACAGCAATCGTCACCGGAGCCGCCCGCGGAATCGGTGCGGCAACAGCAAAACGACTCGCAGCTGACGGTCACAAGGTCGCGGTATTCGATCTGAAGGAAGAAGACACACGCGACACAGTTGAGGCGATCAAAGCGGCAGGGTGCGAAGCCATCGGCATCGGCGCTGACGTGTCGGATGAAGAACAGGTGCAGGCGGCGGTGAAGAAAACTGCTGAGGAACTCGGCCCGCCCACGGTCCTGGTCAACAACGCCGGCATCATTCTGGACAATCTGCTGTTTAAGATGCCGCTGCACGACTTCCAGAAGGTGCTCGCCGTGCACCTGGAGGGCAACTTCCTCATGACGAAGGCATGCCAGGAGTACATGGTGGCTGCGAAGTTCGGCCGCATCATCTCGCTGAGCTCCACGTCGGCACTGGGCAACCGCGGTCAGTCGAACTATGCGGCCGCAAAGGCCGGCGTGCAGGGGCTGACGAAGACCTACGCGATTGAACTGGGCAAGTTCGGGGTGACCGCCAACGCAATTGCCCCAGGATTCATCCAGACCGACATGACGAAGGCCACCGCCGAACGCGTGGGCATGGACTTTGATTCGTTCGTCGAACGCGCCGTCAGTGCCATCCCTGTGGGTCGCGGCGGTGTGCCCGAGGACATTGCCAACGCTGCGGCGTTCTTCGCTTCGGAAGCCAGCGGATTCGTGTCCGGTCAGGTTCTCTACGTTGCCGGCGGACCCCGCGGCTGAGCCGGACCCCGCGGCTGAGCCGGACCCCGCGGCTGAGCCGGACCCCGCGGCTGAGCCGGAAACCACTGGACCAGCCCCCATCCCACACAGGAGGACACATGACAGACGCAGTCATCGTTTCGACAGCGCGCACACCGATCGGCAAGGCCTACCGGGGCGCTTTCAACAACACCATGCCGCAGGAGCTTGCCGGCCACGCCATTAAGCACGCGGTCCAGCGAGCAGGCTTGGAAGGCCCTGAAGTCGACGACGTCATTCTCGGTGCGGCCGTCCAGCACGGTGCCCAGAGCACCAACCTGGGCCGCCAGGCCGCCATCCGGGCGGGCCTTCCCACCTCGGTTGCCGGTATGACGATCGACCGGCAGTGCGCTTCCGGCCTTATGGCGATTGCCACGGCGGCCAAGCAGATCATCGTCGACGGCTTCGACATCGCCGTCGGCGGGGGAGTCGAATCGATTTCGCTGGTCCAGAACGAACACTTCGCCGACCAGTACCGCTCCCGTGACCCGTGGTTTGCCGAGCACCAGCCGGACCTCTACATGCCGATGCTGAAAACCGCAGAGGTCGTCGCCGCACGCTACGGTGTGTCCCGCGAAGTGCAGGACGAATACTCCTACCAGTCGCAGATGCGCACCGCCGCAGCACAGGAGGCAGGACGCTTCGATGACGAAATCGTCCCGCTGCCGTCGGTCAAGCTGGTCCAGGACAAAGAGACCAAAGAGATCTCCGAAGTCGAAACCGTCCTGGAGCACGATGAGGGCAACCGCCCCTCCACCACACTGGAAGGACTGGCGGGACTGAACCCCGTTCTGCCGCCGGGGGACTACTCCGACAACCCGACGATCACCGCAGGCAATGCTTCACAGCTGTCCGACGGCGCTTCGGCCTCCGTCCTCATGTCCGCAGAAGAAGCATCCCGCCGTGGGCTTGAGCCCCTGGGCATCTACCGCGGCATTGCGGTTGCCGGTCTGGACCCGGACGAAATGGGCATCGGGCCGGTCTACGCCGTGCCCAAACTGCTCAAACAGCACGGTCTGACGGTTGACGACATTGGCCTGTGGGAACTCAATGAGGCCTTCGCGGTGCAGGCTCTGTACTGCCGTGACCGCTTGGGTATTGACCCGGAGAAGTTCAACGTCAACGGCGGAGCGATCTCGGTGGGCCACCCGTACGGCATGTCCGGTGCCCGCCTCACCGGCCACGCTCTGCTTGAGGGCAAGCGCCGCGGAGCCAAGTACGTTGTCGTCACGATGTGCGTCGGCGGCGGTATGGGTGCTGCTGGTCTGTTCGAAGTCGCCTAACGCGCAAGCAGGGTGAATGAGCCTCACCGACTCATCCGGCTCACTCTGAACACAGCAGCTGCGCCCCGGATCTTGGAAAAGATCCGGGGCGCACTTTGTCAGTCCTTTGCCCCGGTGCGCACTTTTGGCAGGAATCCGTGCAGCGTCAGCAGGGTTCCGCAGAAAATCGAGAAGAAGACCCAACGATAGAAGAATGTCAGGAAGTCGTTTATGTCGTACATTTCTTCGCCGCTGGCATCGACGATCACATTATTGCCGCTGACGACTGTTTCGCCCGGTGATGGTTTTTCAACGACGGCTTCGCCTGTGAGGTACTGACCTTATTCCAGGAACAGCTTCTCACAAGGGGCGTTGTAGATCAGAGGCGTCAGGTGGTGGTTGCAACGCCTGATTTCTTGTGGAGGGTGTTGTGCTGTGTTCGATGTTTGTGTGGTGGATGGATCATGATGCGGTGGCTCGGTTCTGGCAGGGTTGGCCTATGAGAGCGTCGTATGAAGATGTAGGGCTGTTGGAAACGGCGGCTTTGCGGTATTCGGCTTCTGTGGGTGGGATGAAACCACCGGCGTGGAAGAATCCGCGGCGGTTGTTGTCGTATGAGGAGCGCTGTCAGATTCAGGCGCTGCTGGCGACTGGTTTATCGATTCGAAAGGTTGCTGCTCAGTTAGGGCGTGCGCCGTCAACGATCAGTCGTGAGATTCGGAATAACACGTATGCGAAAACCCGTCATCAATTCCGGGCTGCACGAGCGCATCGTTCAGCGTGGAATGCTCGTCGCCGGCCGAAACCGTCGAAGTTCGCAGCTGATCAGCGTTTGCGTCAGTGGGTGCAGCAGCGGCTGGATGAGAACTATTCTCCAGGACAGATTGTGGGACGCTTACAGTGTGAATTGAAAGCCCGGCTGCGCACAGGCCGATCAGTGCGCAAACCTCGTCGTACCGGTGGCGGGAAACGGGGACAGAACAAGAACATGATCAATATCAGCCAGCGACCTGAAGACGCTGGGCTGCGCAGCGTGCCAGGCCATTGGGAAGGCGATCTGATTATCGGCAAGAACGGCGCGTCATGCATCGGAACAGTCGTTGAGCGCTACTCGAATTACCTGCTCTTGATTTGGATGGAACCCGCGAAAAGCAGGATTGATGCGTTCTGTGAAGGGTTGGTAGAGAAATTAGGAGCTCTGCCGGAGAACTTGAAGCAGTCCCTGACATGGGATCAAGGCAAAGAAATGGCTGAGCATCCACATACCCGCAGACCTTGAGTACGTAGAAAACCACATGAACAACCGACCACGCGCCCGCTTGGAATTCCAGAAACGGATCGATTCCAACTACAAGAAATTCTATAGGTGTCGACGATGGAAAATGCCGATATTGTTTGGTTTCAACTCTGCGGAAAATCAGCGCTGTCCGACCTGGGAGTCGAAGGATTCGGTCTCTACGACATCGACTTCTACGACCGCGACGGCACACCCATCGAAGGCTACACAGGGTTCACCGTCGACATCACTGGTCACAGCGAATTCACCTCCCTGCACTGGCATCAAGGCCTTCGCAACGAATGGTTCTTGACCACTCAACAGGTACTCGATGGACTCTACGAGCGTGGTATTGACGGATTCGAAACTGGCCGCGTGCCACGAAAGTGGATCCCACCATGGAAGCCCGGTGGCACCCCTCCGTTACAGCAGACTGACTAGGCAGGCATCGAAGAAGGAGGCTCCGCCTCGGCAGCCCACAAGGCAGCGCCGAGGCGGAGCCTCCTTCACCTCTCACCTGCAGCGAGCAGCACCCACGGTGCGGTTTCAACGTATTTGCATCTGTTGCCGCCCACGGAGCATGTCCTATTGTGTGAGAAGCGAAGGCCCTGCGCCGGCGCCCCAACCCACTGATCCACCCGTTCACAAAGACGTGAAAGGACGACAATGAGCTGGTTTGACGAACGCCCATGGTTGAAGACCGGTGCGCAGCACGAAGGCTATGGCCGCCCGATTCCCGACACCACGATGCTTCATCTGCTTGACGAGGCGGTGCGCACCACTTCTGATGGTCCCGCGATCCGCTACTGGGGCACGACCATCACCTACCGTGAATTCGACGCCTACGCACGGGCTTTTGCACAGGTTCTTGCCGACGGCGGCTTCGGGGCCGGCGACAGGCTGGGCCTGTACATGCAGAACGTGCCGGCGTTCCCGATTGCGGTGTTTGCCGCATGGAAGCTCGGCGGTCAGGTGGTTCCGCTCAACCCCATGTATCGGGGTGAACTCGAACACATCTTCAACGACTCGCAGCCTAAGGCGATTGTCGTGTCCGCTCACGCCTGGAACGACAGGGTCGCGCAGTGGGCGCAGCACATCCCGCAGATCTTCACCGTCAGCGAAGACGACTTCATCACCGGCCAGCTGCCGCCTGCAATTGCGCCGCTGATGCAGAACACGGACACCGGCCAGACTGACTTCCTCACCGCCATCCGAACGGTCCTCGAGAGCGGAAACACCGACAGTGTTCCCACTGAACCCCCGGTCGGCCCAAAAGACCCGGCAATGATCGGCTACACCTCGGGAACGTCCGGCCGTTCCAAAGGTGCCGAGATCCTGCACGTGGGCATCGCCCACAACGCCCAGATGGCGAAAATCCAGAACGGCTACGGTCCGGAGCACTCCTACTTCACCCTGGCTCCGGTCTTCCACATTACGGGCTTCGTCACCCAGATGCTCGCGGCTGTTGCGTGCGCGAGCACGCTCGTCATGAATTACCGGTTCGAACCGTCTTCGGTGTTGCGCATGCTGCGTGAAGAGAAGCCGCACGCTATGGCCGGCCCGGCAACTGCGTTCCTCGCACTCTTGGCCCACCCTGAGTTCACCGGCACTGAGTTCGACAGCTTCACTGCGATCAACTCCGGTGGAGCACCCGTACCGGAAGCGCTCGTTGAAAAGTTCGAAGAGCGCACGGGACACTACGTCGGTCAGGGCTACGGCCTGACGGAAACCTCCGGCCAATCCGCCGCTGTGCCGCAGGGAATGCGCGCACCCGTTGACGAAAAGACCGGTACTCTGTCTGCTGGCCTGCCGCTGGCGGCCACGATGTATCGGATCATCGACCTTGACGGCAAAGAAGTCGGCCCCGGCGAGGTCGGAGAAATCTGTGTGAGCGGTCCCATCATCGCACGGTCCTACCTCAACAATCCCGAAGCCACCGCGGCCAATATTCCCGGCGGCGAACTGCGCACCGGGGACGTGGGCTACATGAACGAGGACGGCTGGCTGTTCATCATCGACCGCGTGAAGGACATGATCAACAGTTCTGGCTACAAGGTGTGGCCGCGCGAGGTCGAAGACGTCCTGTACCGGCATCCCGCCGTGATGGAAGCAGCCGTCGTCGGCGCTCCCGATGAGTACCGGGGCGAAACCGTCGCTGCTTTTGTCAGCCTCAAAGACGGTCAGCAGGCAAGCGAGGACGAACTCATCGCCTTCTGCCGGGAACGCCTCGCTGCTTACAAGGCTCCGCACAGCGTGACGTTCATCGATGAGGTTCCGAAGAACGCCAGCGGCAAGATTCTGCGCCGTGAGGTCCGTCGCACGGCTGCCGAAGCCGCTGAAGCCGCCGGCACTGCCGGCTGACGCGTCACTGCATCCACCACCGCACGCGCCGGTATTCCGGAAGCATCAAGCCTTTCGGGAGACCGGCGCTGTCATGCGGGGCGCTAGACTTTCGGCGATGTCACAACCGCCTGTCTCTCTTAACCGCGAAATCATCCGGCTGGCCCTGCCCGCGCTCGGTGCGTTGGCCGCGGAACCTGTTTTTCTTCTGGCTGACACCGCGATGGTGGGCCACCTGGGTGCTGATGCTCTGGGCAGCTTGGCCGTTGCCGGTGCTGTCGTCCAGACCGTTCTGGGGCTCATGATCTTTCTGGCTTACGCCACGACCCCGCGGGTTGCACGCAGGCTCGGCCGCGGTGACACCCGAGGCGCCGTTTCGGCCGGTTTCGACGGCATGTGGTTGGCTCTTGTCACCTCCGCGGTGCTGCTCGCGGCGGGTCTGCCTTTTCTGGAGAGCGTCGTAAAGCTCATCGGTCCGGCTCCCGAGGTGGTGCCGGGCGCGGTCTCGTATCTCACGATTTCGTGGTGGGGGCTTCCGTTCATGCTCGTCGTCATTGCGGCTACGGGCCTTCTGCGGGGTCTGCAGGATACGCGCACCCCGCTGATAGTCGCTGTCGGCGGTTTCGGGGTCAACATCGCGCTGAACGCCCTTTTCATCTACGGGCTCGACATGGGGGTTGCCGGTTCTGCTTTGGGGACGGTGACTGCCCACGGGCTCATGTGCACCGTGTATGTGGTTATCGCTTTTCGCGCAGCAACCCGGTACGGGGCAAGTCTGCGGCCCGACTGGGCGGGCGTGCTGTTTGCAGCCCGCACCTCCGGATGGCTGCTGCTGCGCAATGCGGCTCTGCGGACTGCGCTCATCATCCTGGTGAGCCTCGCTGCCGTGCGCGGCACGGCTGAACTCGCCGCCCTGCAGATCGCGCAGACGCTCTTCAATTCTCTGGCGCTCGTGCTTGATTCGCTGGCCATAGCGGGTCAGGCTCTCGTGGGCCTGCAGATAGGCCGGCGGGATCGGGCGATGGTCCACGCAGTCAACCGCCGTCTGGTTCTGTGGGGAGTGGGCTTCGGCTGCATTGTCGGAGCACTCCTCGCCGCGGTATCACCGTGGGTGGGCCTTTTCTTCACGTCAGACCCGCAGGTCATCGACATCACGCTGCAGCTGGTGATCGTGTTGGCCATCAGCCTGCCGTTGGCCGGCTATGTCTTCACAATCGACGGCATCCTCATGGGGGCAGAGGATGCCCGCTACCTGGCGCTTGCTCAAGTGGGTGCCTGTGCGGGCTTCGCAGTTTTGGCTTTCACCGCGGAAGCCCTGTGGCCGAGCATCGTGGTGCTGTGGGCGTGCTTTGCCATCGGCTTCGTGGCCTTCCGCGCAATCGGCCTGGGTGTGCGCATGCGGGAGGACACGTGGATCATCCGCGCGGAGAGGCTACAGTGAGTGCCATGGACATCACACCTCTTGAACCCGGCAGCGAAGAACAGCTGCGTCCCTTTGCGGACATGGTTCCCGGTGCGCCCGCTGACTGCGATCAGGGGCTCGTTGCCCGCGTTTCGGGTCAGCCTGTCGGAGCGGCGTGGCTGAAAGACGACGGCCCGGCAGCAGCGGGCTTTGTCGGTGAGGGCATTCCGCAGGTCTATGTCGCCGTTGCCGAAGAACACCAGGGCGAAGGGCTTGGCACGAAGCTTCTGGGCGGAGTGCTGTCACTTGCCCGCATGTCCGGGGCACCCGCTGTGAGCGCTGCAATAGCCGAAGCGAACGAAGCTCAGGAGCTCTTCGGCCGGCTGGGCTTCACGGACGTGGGCTTCGGCGAGGGCACATATGTACTGTTAGCCGACCTCGGCGAGCGCTCATGACACACCCCTTGGATGAAGCTGTCCGCTTCACCACCACCAGTTCTGACGATTCTCGGGCAGTGCTGCGCGCAGCAACCCACCCCGCGTACAACAACATGGTCGGCCCCTTCGGCGGGATCACGGCAGCACAGCTGCTGGCCGCAGTCCAACAGCACCCCGCAGCACAGGGGAATCCTGCCGCCCAAACTCTCAACTACACATCACCTGTGGAGTACGGCGAGTTCGACATTCACCTGGAACTGGTGCAGACGAACAACTCGAACCAGCACTGGAACGTGCGGATTACGCAGGGGGAGAGCACACCGGTCACCGGCAGCGTGGTCTTCACATCCGAACGTGACACCTTTGCACATCAAGAAGCGCGTTTGCCGCAGGTGCCGGGCCCAGAAGAGTGCGAGTCGGCTCCGCCCGTGAATGATCTGCGCTGGCTGGACAACTACGAGTTCCGCTTTGCCCGCGGCGCCTATGAGCTGGGCCGCGAACACGACGACTCCGAATCCGTCTACTGGCTGCGCCACACACCCAGCCGCCACTGGGACGCGCCCTCTTTGGCCAGTGCAGCGGATTCCTTCTTCCCGCGCATCTTTCGACGCACCGGCAAACCGCACCCGGCAGCCACGATCTCACTGACCACGTACTTCCTGGGCACGCCGGAAGAATACGCATCCGCGGGTGAATACGTGCTCTGCCAGGGCCGCGCACAGCGCTTCGGCGGAGGAACAGCAGATCAGAGCGCCCGCCTGTTCAGCTCCGAAGGACACTTGCTGGTCTCAACTCACCAGCTGACGTACTTCCGCGGCTGAGCGCTCCGGAAGTCCCCACCAAAAAGCACGAGGTGCCGCTCAGGTGAGCGGCACCTCGTGCTTCTTCTGGCTGGGGTCAGGGGAGAGCCGGCTTGCGTATCAGGCGTTCTTCGCCGGGAAGCGGCGCAGGCCCTCCACAAGAGCGTCACGGTCGCCGGCAAAGCAGACGCGCACCCAGCCTTCGCCGAAGCTGCCAAACGCGGTGCCCGGAGCGACCGCCACGCGGTGCTCCCGCAGGAAGTTCTGCGCCCATGCGCCGACATCGCCGGCGGAGTCGTGGCTGACGTTGACGAAAAGGTAGAAACCGCCGGCGGGGTTGACGTATTCGAGACCGAGCTCATCAAGCACTTCGAGAGCGGCACGCCGGTTCTCGGTGTAGTGGTCACGCGCAGCTTCGAGGTCGTCCTGCGGGCCTGCCACCGCGGCAATCGCAGCGTACTGCGACGGAGTGTTGACACAGCTTGCATTGGCTTCCTGGACCGCGGCAAAGCGCACGTCGAGGCCCTTGGGCAGCACCAGGTAGCCCAGGCGGGCGCCCGTGAGCGCGTAGCTCTTCGACAGCGAGTACACCGACATCACCCGGCCGTCGGTGTCGAAGACAGCCGGCGAGGTGAAGGGCACCTGCGCGTCTTCGAACAGAATGTGCTCGTAGACCTCATCGCTGATGACCCACAGGTCGTGGCGCTTGGCGAAGTCCATGATCTGCTCGATGAGTGCAGGCGGGATGACAGTGCCCAGAGGGTTGGACGGGCTGTTGATGAGAATCGCCTTCGTCTTCTCGGTCACGAGACCCTCGAGCACGTCAAGGCGCGGCAGGAATCCGTCTTCGGGGTTCAGGTGGTAGGCAACCGGTGTGGCGCTCATGAGCATGGGAGTCATGAAGAACGTGGCGTATCCGGGGTCTGGGACGAGGATTTCGTCACCCGGGTCGAGCGCCATGCTCATGGCCACGTTGAGCGCCTGCGAACCGCCGGCAGCGACGTTGATCTGATCGGGATCGACCGTGTAGCCGTTGTAGGTGCGCAGCTTCTGGGCAAGAGTTTCACGCAGTTCGTCAATGCCCTGGTTGGCGGTGTAGCTCAGGTCGTCGCGCAGCCAGGCGTCAGCGCCGGCCTTCTTCACGTGCTCCGATACAGGCAGGCTGGGTTCGCCGACAGACAGGTCGATGACATTGTCCATTTTTGCGGCGAGTTCGAAGACCGCGCGAATACCGGAATCGGGAACATTGGCAGCGCGCTGGCTCAGCTTCGGCATGGGGACTCCTCGGGGGCACTATGAAATAACTGTCAGGGATGTGCACACAGTCAATCACGCGGTTTCAGTCTTGAAAAGAGCAGCGTATAGCAATGTGCACATATGTCGATGGCTTTCTATGACAGGCATGCGCGCTGCGGCCTAGCCTGTGCGGAGCCAAAGCCCGTTGACAGTCTCATTGACAGTGAGGAAACACCGTGGTTCGTCCGCACCCCATGACCGCCGCACTCGCGGCCGCTGCAATCAGCGCTTCAGCTTTTATGCCGACCGTCCCAGTCAACGCTGCCGAAGGAGCTGCCGCAAAGGCAGTGTGCCCTCCGGCCGCGCAGAACAAAGCCGACCATGAACGGCTGGCGCTTGAAAAAGAGCACACGGACGCGGTTTCCATGTGCCTTGACGGTCAGAAGAACATGCGCCTGTTCACGAAGGCCGACCTCGCTTCCGGGAACGGGCAGCGCCTCGCGCCGGAAGACGTCGCGTTCCACGTGACCGACGCCCTCAAAACCCAGGTGCCCGCCGAAGGCTTCGAATTCACCGGTGCGGCCGGCAAGGACGCCTGGATGATTCCCGAAACTCAGAACCACGACGGGATCTGGGCTGGCTGGAACACCGAAGAAATCCGTGAGGGCATGGTCGACGGAGACCACGTCACGATGCGCCTGAACCAGAAGAAGTCCTCCCTGCCGGAAGGTGCGCAGGTCGAGATCTTCCAGGCCGGTCTGTTCGGGACCAAGCGCATCCTGTCCTCATCAGATCCCAAGCACGCCAGCTTCGACCAGTCGCTGGGAGCACACGTTCACGCCAACTGGACCTTCACCAAACCCGGTGTCTACCGTCTGGTCTTCTCCGCCGAGGCCACCGTTGACGGAAAGAAAACCGCTGACGAAAAGGAATACGTCTTCGCAGTCGGCCAATCCGGCATTGACGAACTGAAGAAGCCCACCGACGATTCGGATGGCCAGCCGAACCCGGACAACCCCGACGGTACGCAGCCGCCCAGCGGTCCCGGGGGCGGCACCTCGGGCCCCGGAGAGGGCCAGGCGCCCAACCAGCCGAACCCGCCCACGGACTCCGGCACCCCTGAACTCGCACCGGACACCGTGAAGGTCACGAAGGACAAAGACTCCTACAAGCTTGGGGACCAGCCGAAGCTGACCGCGAAAGCGGGGGCGAAGACCGATGTTCAAATCCAGTGGCAGACCAAGCAGCGCGGTGACAGCTGGCGCAGCTACCAGGGTGCTGCTGGAAACACACTCGTCCTGCCGAAGCTGACGGACGACTACCGCGACATGCAGGTCCGCGCCCTGGCTGTGGCAAAAACCGGTGCGCAGACTGTCTCGGAGCCGGTGACAATTGACATCGAGGGCAAAGAGCAGAACAAGCAGGCCGGAAAGAAAGACGCGGAGTCAAACGGTGCTCCGTCCGCCGGCGGTACGGCAGCCGCCCCAGCGGCTCCAGGCGCACAGCCTGCAGCGCAGCCGGCCGGATCGGCACCCCAGCCGTGTGTGCCAGATGCGTCAGCCGGTGGTGGTGCCGGTGGTGACGCCGCCGGAAGCGCCGGTGCGTCCGGCGGATCCTCTGCGGGAGGCACAAACGGTGCTGGGGCGCAGGGCAGTACAGCACCAAAGGGGCAGCGCGTGCGCGCAGAAGCCGGGCACTTTGACTTCGGCGCGCGACTGATTGGCGGTCAGGCCTCCGCACAGGTCAAGGATGACCGCACCGCACCGCCGGTGTGGCGCAACCCTGACGACGTTGAATTCATCATCGGCCAGGCCGCAAAGAAGCCCGTTCCGGCCGGCTACGAGTTCCTCGGTGCCGCCGGATCGCAGGTCTACATGATTTCGCAGCAGCAGGAAGACCGTGTTCCGTGGCTGGGCTGGAACACCCAGGACCCAGAGATCATGAACCGCGCATCGAAAGTCACGATGACTCTGACCAATGTCAGCGGTCCCGGCCAGATGCACGTCTTTCTCGGCGGCAGCGGACTCGGCGGCGGCAGCGCCACCCGTGTGTTCAGCAAGGCCGGCGACTCCTACCAGGTGCCGGTGGGAACACACCAGCACGGCTTCTGGGCATTCACAAAACCCGGTAACTACACCGCCACCATCCGGTTCACCGTGGCTCTGAAGTCCGGCGGCACCACGACGGCCGACGGCACCCTGCACTTCAACGTCGGAGGCGGCGCACAGGCCGGCGGCAGCATCAAAGCCGACCAGCAGTCAGCTGAGGGTCAGCAGCCGGCTGGGGAGCAGCCGACAGACGGCGCCACACCTCAGACGGGGGAGCAGATCGCTGACGATTCCGCATCGCCAGCCCGGGAGCCAACGGGTGATCCGTGCGCGCTGCCCCGAACCGGCGTGAACGGCAGCGGCGCGACCGGCGCTGTCGGTCTTGGCCTACTGACCGTCGGTGCGGCCGCCGTCTGGATCCAGCGTCGTCGCACCTCCAAGTGAAGGTCCGCCGACTGCTGAGGGTCGCGGCAGCAAGCGCCGCGGCCCTCGCCCTGACCGGCTGTGCAACGGGTCTGCCCAGCAGCGCAGAACAGCTGCGCGTGGTCGCCACAACCGGCATCATCGCCGACCTGGCCTCCCACGTCGCAGGTGATGCCGCCCAAGTCCAGCCGCTCGTGCCCAAAGGAGCCGACCCGCACAGCTACGAGCCGACCCTGCGGGACGTACGCAGCATCGTCTACGCCGACGTCGCCCTGACGAACTACCAGATGCTCGAAGAGCACCGGCTCATCACGACGGTCGATGCGAACCTGCCGAAAACTGCAATCAACGCGGCGGTGGCCGAAAGCGCTGTGAAACACGGGGCCAACGTCATCCCGCTGGTTGAAGACGTCCACCTGGACACCGTGTGGTTGGGGCTGCGAGTGCACGGCACCGCGGATTCTCGAGGTGCCGACCGCAGTTCCGAGGTGCGTCTGAGGATGACGGGGGCTTCCGTGCCGGAAGGAGCTTCAGCGCACACGTTCCTCACGCGTTCGCTGGGCCAGACGGACGTGCTGTTCGACACGACTGACGGCTTCGGCCAGGAAGATCTGGTGAGTCTGCCGCCGGCGGCCCACACCCACGTGTCCTGGGCCTTCAGCAAACCTGGGGTCTACCGGCTGCGGTTCTCCGCCGGTTTGGCCGCGCGCGCAGAAGACAGCCGCGAAGAGCGGCTGGCCAGCGGCGAATTTGCAGTCGTCGTCGGCAAAGACCCCGCGACGATCCCGGAAATGAAAGACCGCAGGGTTGTCGATGGGGGTCACGCCGACATCACGGTCGATGCCGATGCCGGCAGATTCGCCCTGGCCGTGGACAAAAAGGGCGGGGGACTGGAGTACCTGGACCCGGCGGAAACCGTCGTATCCGTGACCAACAGCGCGTGGAGGGACATCCCGCGCGGAGCATCGTTCCTCGGCCCTGCAGGCACACCCACCTACCTGCTGCCGCAGGCTGTGCTCGGCAAACACGTCCACGGGGAAATCGACCCGCACATGTGGCTGTCAGCAGACAACGCAATCGCCTACGTCAAGGTCATCCGCGATGTCTTCAGCCGTGCCGATCCCGCCAATGCTGAAACCTACAGGGCGAATGCCGCGGAGTACATCGATCAGCTCGACCAGCTGGATGACGAGGTGCGTCGCGACATCGACGCAATACCCAAACACAGGCGGCACATTGTCACAGCGCACGACGCGTACCGGTACTTTGCGGATGCCTACGGGCTCTCAATCGCCGGCTTCGCAAGTCCTCATCCGGGAGCAGAGCCGTCTGCCGCAGACCGGCGCAGACTCGGCGACACCATCCGGAACCTCGACATCCCTGCCGTGTTCCTGGAGCCGATGGGCCGCTCACCTGCGCTGACAGATGCGGCCGCCTCGGAAGGCGCCGAAATCTGCACGCTCTACTCCGACACCTTTGACAACCACGTATCCAGCTACATCGAACTCATGCGCACCAACGCCCGCACTCTGAAAGGCTGCCTCGCACCATGACAATCGCAAAGAGACTCTCAGGCATCCTCGCCGCCGCCATGACCGCAGCCATCGTCGCCAGCGGAACATCAGCGGCAGCGGCACCAGCCGACGGCGGCCAAGACGGACTGCAGCAGAAAGTCACCAGTGACGAAGCATTCGGCAGCGAGCAGGTCATGCGCTCAGAAGGCCACATCGACCTGGGCCCGAAGATCGTCGAGGGCGGACTCGTTTTCGCCGCACGCGATGACACCGAAAGCACACCCGTGTGGCGGCACCTGGACGACCTCGTCCTCCAAGTCGGCGATACCGCCAAGACACAGATCCCAGAAGGAGACCAGTACGACTTCACCGGCGCCTCGACCGGGGAGGACGTGTGGATCATTCCCCAGGTCGAACAGCCCGGAGTGCCGTGGCTGGGCTGGAACACACAGGACCCTGCATTCCTCGACGGCGCGGTTGACAACGTCACCCTGCGCTTCACCGGCGCACAGGGACCGGGGAAGGTGAGCCTGTTCCTGCAGAACGGCGATTTCGGCGAACCCGATGTTCTGTGGACGGCAGACAAAGCTGCTGACGTCAATGTCGACCTCAACACCCACACGCACGCCAACTGGGTCTTCACGAAGCCCGGCATCTACCTGGTGACCGTCAGCCTGAGCTCCAAGCGCAGCGACGGCACCACGAGTGAAGACACGCAGACCATCCGGCTGGCCGTCGGCGATGACGCCGACCCCAAGGAAGCAGCACAGGCAGAAGCCACGCAGCCGGCATCAGGCGAACAGGACAGCGCACAGCAGGCAGACAGTGCCGCTGAGGGCGCCGACCCGGCGGTTCTCATCGCCATCGGCATCGGTGCTGTTGCAGTGCTCGCCGCTGTTTTCTTCACCGTCATCGCCGTCATCAACCGACGCCGCAGGGCCGCAGGTGACCGCCGTGAGTGAACCGCTGCTGACACTTGACGGGGTCACGGCTTCACTGGGTGGGCGGACAATCGTCCGCGGTGCCGACCTTGAGATCCGGGCCGGGGAGTTCACCGCGCTGCTGGGACCCAACGGTGCGGGCAAAACAACCCTGCTGCGCTCCATCCTCGGCACCATCCCGTCTACTGGAACCATCACGGTCAACGGCAAGCCCATCTCCAGGAAGAACCGCCCCGGCTACGTACCGCAGCACCAGTCCTTCGCGTGGGACTTTCCCGTCACGGTGGCCACAGCCGTCATGACGGGGCTGCCCAGGCGCCTGCTGCGGCCGGTCGAGCACTACCGAGCGGTCGACAAAGTGCTGGCTCACGTCCAGCTCGCCGACTTCGCCGACCGGCCCGTCGGTGCGCTCTCGGGTGGGCAGAAACAGCGTGTTCTCGTAGCGCGCGCACTCGTGGGAGGAGCCGATGTTCTCCTGCTTGACGAACCGTTCACCGGAGTCGACATGCCGACACAGGAGTTCCTCACCGAGGTCTTCACCGACCTCGCCGGCAACGGCACCGCCATCTTCATGTCCACCCACGACCTGCCGGCGGCCCTGCGCACCTGCTCCCACTGTGTGCTGTTCGACGGAACCGTGCGCGCACACGGCGCGACAGAGGACATCCGCAGCCGTGAACTGTGGGCTGACGTCTTCGGCATCGACGCGACATCCTCCCTTCTGGAGGCAGTGTGACGCCCCTGGACTTCTTCACCGACCTGTTCAACCCGCAACTGGCATTCCTGCCCCGTGCGCTCGCCATGGCCATCCTGGCCGCAGCACTGTGCGGAATCGTCGGCACCTACGTTGTGCTGCGCGGGATGAGCTTCATTGGCGACGCCGTTTCGCACGCCGTCTTCCCAGGCCTTGCGACCGCCTTCGTCATCGGAGCCGACCTTGCACTGGGCGGCAGCATTGCGGGGCTTGTGACCTCGCTGGCCGTCGCCGTGGTGTCGCAGCTGCGCAGACTGCGGGAAGACTCCGTCATCGGTGTGTTCCTCGTGGCGGCCTTCGGCCTGGGCATCGTCATCATCTCCCGGGCGCCCGGATACGCGGGATCACTCACCGACTTCCTGTTCGGCTCCCTGACGGGAGTCCCGGTGCGCGACCTCGTGATCGTCGCGGCTGTTGGAGCTTTTATCGCGGTGCTGTTGGCGGTTTTCCACCAGCAGCTCGTCGCCGTCAGCCTTGACCGAGAGTTCGCCGCCGTGCAGGGCATTCGCGTGTTCTGGATCGACATGCTGCTCTACGTGTGCGTGACTCTGGCCGTCGTCTTCTCCATTCAGACGGTGGGCAACATCCTGGTGCTCGGTCTGCTCATTACGCCAGCCGCTGCCGCTCGGATGCTGACAGAGCGTCTGTCCGTCATGTTCGTACTCGCGCCGACCATCGGTGCGGTGTCAGCGTTCATCGGCCTGTGGCTGTCCTGGACTCTTGACACCCCGGTCGGCGGCACAATCGTTCTTGTGCTCACCGCAGTCTTCTGTGTGGCATGGCTGGCGGCTCCGCGCCACGGACTCATCTTCCGGTTGAGGTCCGCATGACGATGTGCCGCTGGGCTGTTGCTGCTGCGTGTGCTCTCGCTGTGCTCGCCCCTGGGACGGCCGCCGCTGCCGAACCGAAAGGCGAAGCGCAGATCCGCGTTGAGGGGAAGACGGGAGGAACCGTCGAATTCCCTGCTGCCGGAAGAGCCGTCCTCGCCGGCGACGAACTGAGCTTCGCGGATGCCGACGCGCTGCGCATCCTCGGCAGGCCCGTGCCGCTGACAGCCCACTGGACACACGGAGGTGCCCTCGAGGTGCCCGTCACCGGTCCCGCCGGTGTTTATTGCATTGGTGTTCGCGACGGGGAGCGCACCAGCCCTCGCGTGGAAAAAGTCCTCCTGGGTCAGCGATCCGCACTTGGACCAGAAGCAGACATAGAGTGCCCGGATTCGGTCGAGTCGCTTCCCTCGGTCGATCAGCCGGGCCAGCCCCCACACGAGGACCACCCGGGCGAGCCAGAAGATCAGCCCAGCTCTGCCTCGTCAGAAGAACAGAGTCAAGGAGAGAACCCCGGTGAGCAACAGCCGCCCCCGCAGTTTCGCGCGACGCCCTCTTGGGAAACCGGAACAGCCGACGAAAAACCGGCCCTCCCCGAAGCCCTGCCGGCCTACGCGATGATGTGCGACGGCGATGCCCGCACCATTCGGAGCGGAATCGCCGAAGCAGAAAGCGCCACGGCAATGGGAATTGCCGCAGACGCCAAGCAGCAGGGGGAGTGGCGCACTGGTCTGCCCGGCAGCCCGCAGCTGCAGTTCACGGCCGGCGATGCGGACAAGCAGATTGAGCTGTCCGAAGTCGACGGCCCCGGCAGCGTCTCGCTGCTGACAATCGACCCGGTCGGCGCAGAAGAGCTTCTGGCCCAAGAGGGCGAAAGCTTCTCAGTGCCCGCGCAGAGCACAATGATGCCGACGCTGAGCTTCTCACAGCCGGGCCAATACACGCTCGGCCTGCGGATCGACGGAAAAGACACGAAGCTCAACGTGAGCGTGGGCGAACTGCGCTCCGACAAAGGCAGTGCGGTCGACGCGGCGCTCGAACGCTGCGAAGGCGCCTACAGCCTGGCGTCAGCCGCCGCTGCTCCGCAGGCCGTCCAGCCACAGCAGCGACAGGCGCAGCGCTCGCCGCTGCTGTGGCTGGTGGCAGGCGGTGCCTTCGGCCTCGGAGGGGTTCTGCTTGCCGTGCCCATCGGCATCCTGACGCGGAGGCGCCGATGAAGCACGCGACAGCGGTTGTGTCCGCTCTGCTGGGAATCGCAAGTCTTGTGCTCGGCGGCCTTCTGGTGGTTCAGCTGCAGAACGATGACTCCGCGACCCACCCGACTCCACCACCAGTGCCGGAGCGCCCCGAATCACCTGACCTCCCGGCTGATGAAAAGCAGAGCCCTCAGCCGCCACAGCTCGAATCGCCATGGCTGACAGCAGCAGCCGAAAAGACCGGGATACCGGCGCGTGCTCTGCAGTCTTATGTCACCGCCGAAGCGTGGGCGGGCAGGGAACATCCCGAATGCGGTTTGGGATGGACCACGCTGGCGGGCATCGGGTTCGTCGAAACAGCCCACGGCACCATCGGCGGGTCCGCCGTCGATGACACCGGGGTGGTCAAGCCGGAGATCTTCGGGCCGAAGCTCGACGGCTCTGTGCGCGGCACGGCTGTCATCACCGACACCGACGGGGGACGGCTCGACGGGGACAATGAGCACGATCGGGCGGTCGGACCCATGCAGTTCCTGCCCAGCGTGTGGGACAAGATGGCGGTCGACGCGAACGGCGACGGCAAGAAAGACCCGCACAGCTATGACGATGCGGCCGTGACAGCCGCGGCCTACCTGTGTGCCGAACGCAGCATCACGACACCTGAAGAGTGGACGAAGGCGGTTTTCTCCTACAACCCCGATGAGGCCTATGTGAATGCGGTGTGGCAGGCGGCGAACAAAGCCGGCACTGACGCTGCTGCGTAGGCGAAGTGCGCGTGGGTCGGCAGGTGACTCCTACCTTCTGACCCGACGTGGCACCGACCAGGGGCCACGCCTTTCAGGCGCGTTATGTCCCGAAAGTCAATCTGGCCCCTGTCTGGCCGTCGCTCCCACGAGCCGTGAGTGAAGTCCGGCGTGGGGATAGCCTCGGTCCTTCGCTCGCTGTGGCTCGTGAATGCGAGCAGGTGCGGAACGCTCCCGAGGTGGCTCGATGGGACCAAGCCACCTCGGCCGCCTAGCCGTCGGTGACGAAGGCCCCCTCGTGATGACCATCGGTGTCGAGGTCGACGACCCCGTCGTGGGGGTGTAGTGCATCTGCGTGATGCGCGCGTCGGTGCGCCACAGGCGTTCGGCGGCGAGATAGACGCCCTGTCACAGCCAAACATGTGACACGCCTCACCTGCCAGTACAACCTTCCGAAGCGGTTTTACCTCGTTTGAGGTATGCAACAGACCAAAGTCGCAATCTAAAGTGCAGACAGGGTGAAGGACAGTTTGATGTCGACACATCCGGCGCTCTATTGGCGTCTACTTGCACACCGAAGAAAAGAATATGAAAACTGCTGCTGCAGTCGGCCGGTCAGTTTGGGGCACGCAATGGTTCAAGTTCGCTGGCATCAAGTTGACTGAAACGAAGGTCTGGGGGAAATACTCGTCCAACAAGGGTAAAATCACCAAGATCACCGATTATGGGTGCCAGGTCGTCAAGAACCTCGTGCTTGGCAAGAACGTGACCGTAAGCAAGCAGAGCAAGGCCTTCACGTCCTCGACGGCAACCTTCAAATGCAAGGTCCGCATTGAACGTGGGGCCATCAAGGGGATGAATTGGTCGACCCGCGAGGGCTATCATACTCTTAAGGCCAACGCCGGCGGCAAAGTAACCTTCAATGGCTGGACCTGAAAGGAATCGTGATCTAGATGAATCCTCTAGTACCAGACGCATGGGACATATTCGGGGTTGTCCTGGTGATAGCTATCATCTTGGTCATCACCGGAACCGTAATTTGGATGGTTAGGCGAGCTCGACGTAAGGAACACACATCGGTGTGTGAATCAGAGCCACGAGACGAAGCAGTCGGTCAGAACTAGCGGTTTTCAGGCAGCTCCGCTCCTTGAGTCGGCGTGCAAGGGCCGGACGATAGACGTCACGTTTACCGTCCGGCCCTTGCACGCCGTTGCTCCACGTCTCCTTCGGACCCCACATGCTGCAGGTCAGAGCCCACCGTTGCCCCCCCTGCGCAGACTGCCGTTGGGTATGGCTGTGGGACACCGTCGAGCCCCGGCACCGGAAGCAGGCTCACGGCGGCGATCATTGGTCGTATCGAGCACCCTCACGGCACCGTGCTCGAATTACGCAACCTCACGCACAACGTCCTCCCCTCCGGCCCCTGGTAGAGACCGGGCAGTACACACCTACTGCAGCCTCGAACGCGATGAGCCCAATAGCCGTTGCATCCGTCGTCGGGAACAGCGTCGTGGGTTGAGTCGCAGGTGTATCGAACTGTGACCTCCATAACGCTGGTCCGAGCCTCGTTCACCGCTACCGTAAAGACACTGATGATTCTCCTGGAGGCGAAAGAAGGACAATATTCGGTGGTGACGAGACAATTCGTCGTGAGACCCTCACGCGCGGCGACGCCGAAATGGATCAGTTTCATGAGAGGTCCGAGGTTCGTGGACCTTCCCTTCCGAGTGCTATTGCTCCTTATCAGCGTTGCAGGACTCATGCCGGCGGCAATGGAATCGTCGAATCCTCAGTATGTTGCGTTCCAGGTTCTCGGGGCGATCCTGATTGTCAGCGTCTGTTTCGTCCCGCTCACCGCTGGCTTGATGGGGTTAGTGCTATTCGTTGTCTTTGGGATCACCTTCCCCGAGTTCGTCAATCCATTTCCGACCGTTGCTGGAGCCGCGATCGCGCTTGTCCTGAGTCAGCTGCGGATCCGTTCGTTTTCCTTACTGACGCTGCTGCTATTCGGGATCGTGGTTGCCCATACGGCAGTGGGAATCTGGGAAGGGGATGGTGAGTCGCTCTTTACGATGGCTTTCGGGTGGCTACTTGCCGTGATCCTCGGACTTGCAGCAGCAGCATTCGAGCGGCGTATCCAGTCTGAGATCTTGATGAGAACAGCACAGGCACGCTCACACGAGAGAAACGTAGAGAGGATGCGGTTGGAACTCGCGCTCGATACGCACGACACTGTCTCTCACGGTCTGGCCGCCGAGGCAGCGATCATTCGGATGCTCGGTGTTGAGGCCCGTATGGAGGATCGCTCCGATTCGAGAGTCACGGAGTTGGCGCTGGTCAATGTACACACGCAGCAGCAGCTTCGTGTGCTGCTGGCCCGACTCACCGGCGATCCTGGTGGACGACGGACCATGAGGGCATTCGACGTTGAGATGCTCAAGGCTGCGGAGATGATCGGTTCAGCTACAGAGGCAGGCGGGTTCGATATTGGGATCCGCGTTGAAGCTCTGCCGAGTGACGTGCCTGCAGAGACGCTTGAGACGGCTCAGTTCATTCTCAAGGAGCTCGCTACGAACATGGTCAGACACTCCTCAGCAACGTCCTCATGCGCGATATCTGTCGAGCAGGTTGAGAAGCAGATGGAGATATGGATCGAGTTCGAAGCGTCCAATCCAGCTCTGCAAGCACCTACGCGTACGCCCCGAAGTCTCAGCGCGCGGGTGGAACGTGCAGGAGGGTGTTTGAGCACGTCTCATGACGAGGGGATGTTCGCGATTAAGGTCGCGATTCCCGTAGGGAACGGGGTCGCAATGTAGATACCTCGTATGAGGGATGTCCGAGGAGGTGGAATTGGCGTGCTCTTAGAGCATGAAACTCATCGTCGCCCTCTCGACCGCTGCTGCTCTTCAACTCTCCCCCCTGACCGCCCCAGTCGAACGCGCCCCCGCCACCGTGTCCATCCATTCGGTATCGGCAACTGATGAAATCGACGTCAGCCCCACGCGAAATCCCTACAGGTGCGTTATCTGGCGCGTCATCGACAAGAAGAAGTTTCAGAAGTATTGCAAATGAACCCTTCAAGCCGCCACATCCCGGTGCAAGCGCCGAGCGCTCACGGACGCCTTTCGGTGCTCATCGTGGACGACGACCAATGGACCACACGAGCGCTCTCCTACGCGCTTGTCACTGAGCCCGACATGAGTGTGCTCCCGCCAGTTCATAGCGGTGAAGAAGCCGTTGAAAGCTACCGGCAGCACCGTCCAGATGTGGTCCTCATGGACGTCAATATGCCCGACGGGATCAGCGGCGTGGATGCGACCCTTCGCATTCGTAAGCTCGACCCAGACGCGACTGTGATCATCCTCAGCACCGTCTCCCCGGGGCCAGGGCTCGCACGTGCTCTCGAAGCGGGTGCGGTCGCTGCGGTGAATAAGACTTGCTCCGAATCAACTCTGCGCGAAACGGTCCGCGCTGCTGCACGTGGAGACGACCCCAGCATGTTGAAGTTCCTCGCGCGAGACATCGTCATCGCCGGCGACGCCCTACCTGACGCCCCTGCAGTGAGCCCTCAAATTACCGAACGCGAGCATGAAGTGCTCACTCTGATCTGCGAGGGGCGCGGATACGAGGAGATAGCCGAGACCCAGGGCATCTCCGTTTGGACGGCGAAGACACAGGCGAAGCATCTGCGAGAAAAACTTCAGGCGGAGAATCTGGCTCAACTCATCGTCCGCGCCCTTCAGCACCGCTTCTACTCGACCTAAGAGGCATGGAAGCACCTCAGGGGCGGTCTCAACCAAGGGCATAGGGTAATCGCGAGAAGTGCCGGTCATGTTCGCGGGCTCACCCCGGTATCCGTGTCCTGTGGCATCTGAGGGCAATCGATATCTCGGCATAGGTGAAGCCGGCCGGGCTCCATATACCTCGAATGAGGGGTGAGAGCGGTCTTGCGAGGCACCTATGCTCCTATCGCCGGACATTCCGGTGCGAAACACACTTCAGAAGGAGAACTAATGCTTCGCAAAAGAAAGTGCCTGGCGGGGTTCTTGCTGGCTGGGAGCCCGGCTCTGGCCGGAGGCCATTCCGGCCGGAGGAGCGGGAGGCGCCGGGGGTAGTCGCGAACGACTCCGGACATGACGAAGCCCAGGTCAGAAACAGTGTCTGACCTGGGATTTCTGCGGTCACAAGAGGCCGATTTCACGTCATGCAATGCATGGGATGCATGGTTCTGGTTCCGGTTTGGTCCCGGGTGAGCATAGTGGTTGAGCGCTACGATTTCCCGTTCTTGTCGAGTTTACGACGGCAAGGTGCGTGCGTCTCCTAGCCCCTTCCATGCCGTCGAGGTCCCCTCGGTCTGGGTACGTAAGAACGAAGACGACAAAGAGGATTAACCCAACCGACACGGCGATAACGGGGGTGAAACACACGGCCACCAGCAGGATCGCTGCGAGGACTTGAAACGCCCAGTACAGGGGATCTGGCGCTTCAATCGATGCGGGCGTCAAACCGACGACAGCGATTAATAGCAATAGCACACGGAATGGCGCATCCACGTATCGTGGTCCGCGCAGCACTCTGGTCCAGTTAGTGCTCCGGCTGGATGAAGTCGCCTCTGCCGCCTCAACATCTATTCCCAAAGTCTGCCCTCTTCCCAGCCCGGGGATGCCCTGCCGTCTACTCACCGGACCTGGTCCTCGGCAGTCACGCGCCCTCATCAGGGTCACAGTTCGATACACGTCTATGAGCTGGTGCGACGTACCTCAAACGAGGGATGTGGGGCCGAATGCTCTGCTTCTAGATTCGACTCACCGGACACTGCCGGCACCCAGGTCTTCGAAAAAGGGAAAGCTATTCTGCAACTGGTGATACAGGGAAGGTGCGCACCATGAACAGCAAGCAAGGTCGAGTAAGAATCTGGACGGCCGCGGCTCTCGCACTGGCGGGACTCGTGCTCCTGATCGTCTGGGCAGTCTCGCTCTACAGGTACGGAATCTGGGTGGACGCCAATGCGGCTGTGGGAGACGCGCGGCCGTTGGACTACGCTCTCTTTGCGTTGGGTGTCGTATTGCTCGGGGCGTCCCTTCTCGTGTTCCTCGTTCGACGAAGAGCTCATTGCTAACTGCACTGTTGGCGGTTCGTCGTCCAGCAAACCTGATCAAGGTCGACGTACGGGATCTCGCGTATCCTCTATTCCTCGTTGGGAGCTGCAAATCGGTGGTCCAGTGTGTAGCGAGTGTTCGTGGGAGATTTCGAGGGAGCCGGCGGCTTCGGTGACGTCATCGCGGAGATCGGCGTTCTCGACGAGGTAGTTGCGGACGTCCTCGCGGGTGCGCACGATGCCGACGAGGCCGAGCTTCTCACGGGCGGCGTGGTGGACGCGGGTGTAGTCGTCCTCGCTGAGAGTATTGATATCGATGATCGACCGGCCCGACACCGCGGCATCCCGCTTAACGTGCTCCAGAAGATCCTCGGCCACAAATCGATCGAGACAACCAAGGGCTACCTCCACCCTGATCTTGATCACATCGCCCAGGCGGGGGACCTGGCCAACCGGTTCCTCGACGCCCAGACAGAGGGACCCGAGCGGTCGTCTGGCAAAGGGCGAGGGAAGCCGAAGCGTGGTCCCGACGATCGGGGCCAGTGAGGCCGAAAATGGGCATCTGGTCCCGGTTTGGTCCCGGGTGTTCAACTTAGGCGCCTCGAGGCGTCTGCGGGAGGCGATGCAAGCGGGAGGTTCCGGAGGAGTGGACGAAGGCCGTTTTCTCCTACAACCTGGCCGACGTCTATGTGAATGCGGTGTGGCAGGCGGCTGACAAAGCCGGTGCTGATGCCAACGCACGAGGCTGAGCGACGCCTCGCAGGCAGGAACAGCGAGCCCTCCGTTTGCCAGATCAGTGAAACTGGCCAGAAAAAAGAAGTCCCGAAGCGATGTGCTTCGGGACTTCTTCAGTGAGTCGGGCTAGCGGGATTTGAACCCACGACCTCTTGACCCCCAGTCAAGCGCGCTACCAAGCTGCGCCATAGCCCGTGGTGTTGAGCCTTGTAAATACTAGCGAGTTGTCTCAGGGAAGGCAAAACGGGATGTGTGCTCATGTTTCGGTCGGCACGGTCAGTTGCGCACAGGGGACGAGGTGGAGGTGCAGGAACCGCTGATCGGGCAATTATTACGGGCCGGTATGTGAGACGCAGGACTCAAAGTTGATACGATGATCTGGCCGTATCATTTCAGCTTCGCAACATAAGGCGTCTGCTGTTGCGCAGATGTTATCTTCGGAGCTGAAAGGTAGGTTTGAGTAAGCCTGAGCAAGGAGAAGACATGTCTGACGCTGCAGCACCGCAGAATCTCAAATACTCGCGGGACCACGAATGGGTCGACGCGACCGCTGATGCTGCCACCGTGCGCATCGGCATCACCGACTTTGCTCAGGACCAGCTCGGCGACGTCGTCTTCGTGGACCTGCCCGAAGTCGGCGACACCCTGGAAGTCGGAGAGGACTTCGGCGAGGTCGAATCGACCAAGAGCGTCTCTGACCTCAAGGCTCCCGTCTCCGGTGAAGTGCTGCGTGTCAACGACGCTCTGGAAGACGCGCCCGAGATCATCAACAGCGACCCCTACGGTGACGGCTGGATGCTGGAAGTCGCGCTTTCCGACCCTTCGGAAGTCGAAGCGCTCCTTGACGCCGACGCCTACAGCGCACACGTCGAAAGTGAAGGTGCTTGATGACTCAGCAGCCTCAGCCCGGCAACCCGGAAGGAACCGGCGAACAGCAGCCGGAAACCACCTCGCACCAGACGCAGGCGGCTCAGCCGGCGCCCATCAGCGGAATCCTTGATCCGCGCACCGGCGAAATCCGTCCCGTTCCCGACGTCGACCACCTGCAGGAAACCGACGCCCTCCTCGTCGTAGTCTCCGGACCCGACGCCGGTGCGCAGATCCTGCTTGACACCGACGTTGTCACCGTCGGCCGCAGCCCCAACGCCGACATCTTCCTGGACGATGTGACGGTTTCGCGCAAGCACGCTGAATTCGTCCGCACTCCCTCGGGCTTCACCCTGCGCGACACCGGATCGCTCAACGGCACCTACGTGGGCCGTGAGCTCATCGACAAGGTCGAACTGCAGAACGGCGCCGACGTGCAGATTGGCAAGTTCCGCATGATCTTCCAGCAGCGCCCGAGGACTGCGTGACCGACATTCAGCTCGAAGTCGTCGGCGTTCGCATCGAACTGCCGGCGAACCAGCCGATCCTGCTTCTCAAAGAAGCCTCCCAGGCGCGCTTCCTGCCCATCTGGATCGGATCTTCGGAGGCAAACGCGATCGGCATTGCACTGCGCGGGGTAACCCCGCCTCGTCCGCTCTCGCACGACCTCATGGTCAACCTCATCGAGGAGTACGGCGACACCCTCGAATCCGTGCACATCACGGAAGCTGACTCCCACACCTACTATGCGGAACTTCGCACAAGCGGCGGGCACACGGTGTCAGCGCGCCCATCCGATGCGGTCGCAATGGCGCTCGTCGCAGGATGCCCCGTCTATACCACCGCGGAGCTGATGGGGCAGGCCGGAATCGAAGGTCCGGAGCCTGACGAAGAAGAAGTCGCCCAGTTCCGCGAGTTCCTTGACCACGTGTCACCCGAAGACTTCGAAGGCGAATCCTGACCCGCCTATACTGAGGAATTCCGAATGCTCCGGGCCTTAGTGGACCGGAGAAGATCGCCCTTGCTGACAGCAGAGAGTGGATGATTGTGAAAAGCGTTAACCCGATGTTCGAGCTGGCCGGCGATGCCCGCGCCTCCGAGGAAACCCTCAAAGGTCTCGACGCCTGGCGCGATCTCGACCCCAAACAGCAGCCGCAGTACACCGACCCGGCAGAGCTTGAGGGCGCGCTTGAACAGCTGCGCAGGGTTCCGCCGCTGGTGTTCGCCGGCGAAGCCGACCAGCTGAAAGCCCAGATTGCAGCTGCCTCGCGCGGCGAAGCGTTCCTGCTTGCCGGCGGAGACTGCGCAGAATCCTTCGAAGATTCCACCGCCGACAGCATTCGCCGTCGCGTTCAGACGATCCTCCAGATGGCCGCTGTGCTCACCTACGGCGCTGCCGTTCCCGTCGTCAAGATGGGGCGCATGGCCGGCCAGTACGCCAAGCCGCGCTCATCCGATGTTGAAACCCGGGACGGCGTGACGCTGCCCAGCTACCGCGGGGACATCGTCAACTCCCACGAATTCACAGAAGAGGCTCGACGACCCGACCCGGCCCGTCTGCTCGACGCCTACCATGCATCAGCCTCGACCCTGAATCTCATGCGCGCCTTCACCAAGGGAGGCTTCGCGGACCTGCGCCAGGTGCACCAGTGGAACCGCGGCTTCCTCGGGGCGAACGAAAACTACGTCCGCTACGAAAAAATGGCCGGCGACATCGACCGTGCACTGCGCTTCATGGACGCTTGCGGTGTCGACTTCGACGCTATGCGGACCGTCGAGTTCTACTCGGCCCACGAAGCTCTGCTTCTGGAATACGAGCAGGCACTCACGCGCATTGATTCGCGCACGGGCGACCCCTACGACGTTTCTGGCCACTTCCTGTGGATCGGTGAGCGCACCCGCGACATCGACGGTGCGCACGTCGACTTCCTGTCGCGCGTGAAGAACCCCATCGGCGTGAAACTCGGCCCCAACGCAACGGCAGACGATGCTCTGCGCCTGGCCGAAAAGCTTGACCCGGAAGGCGAACCCGGTCGTCTGACCTTCATCACCCGCATGGGCGCACAGACAATCGGCGAGGCGCTTCCCAAGCTGCTGGCCGCCGTTAAGGACGACCTCCCGCAGGTCACCTGGATGTGCGACCCGATGCACGGCAACACCATTACGGCCTCCAACGGCTACAAAACCCGCCGCTTTGAAGACGTCATGGGTGAAGTCACCGGATTCTTCCGCGCCCACCAGGAAGTCGGCACGGTGCCCGGCGGCATCCATGTTGAGCTCACCGGCAATGACGTCACCGAAGTCATGGGCGGCGGAGCCAACATCGACGAAGAGGGCCTGCAGCGCCGCTACGAAACCCTCGTGGACCCGCGCCTGAACCACGACCAGTCACTCGAAATGGCGTTCCAGGTGGCCGAATACCTGACAGAGGGCACGGACTGACGAACCTGACATAGAAGAGCAAAGCCGCCGGGAGAGAAATCTCCCGGCGGCTTTGCTTGTGCCACACGAAGCTGATGGAGGCGGACTGAGCCGCGAAGAGCAGCAGACTGAGCGTCAGTCTTTCGGCTTGTCGTCTTTCTTCTTTTCGTCCTTCGGCTTGTCGTCCTTCGGTGGCTCCTTCCCCTTGGAGACTTTGAGGATCACCAGAGTGTCCGCAGTCCTCTTCTTGCCGGGGCCGGGGTACATGGCCACAACCTTGCCCTTGGGCGTGTATTCGCTGTAGACGTCATCGCGTGCAACCCGGAAGCCCATGCCCAGCAGACGCTTATACGAAGCTTCGTAGTCCTGCCCTCGCAAGTCCGGGATGGCGATCGTCTCCGGGCCGCTTGAGACCGTGATGTCAATCGCGCTGCCCTTCTCAGCCTGACTGTCGGCCTTGGTGCTTTGGGAAACAACGCGGCCCTTCTTGCCCTGTCCTTCGACTGTCGAAACCTTGCCCTTCTTCAGGCCGGCGTCTTCCAGGGCCTTAGCCGCTTCGTCCTCTGTCTTGCCGACGAGCTTGGGAACTGCGACCATTTCGGGTCCGTCGGACGTGACAAGGGTGACTGACGATCCTTCTTGCAGCTGTTCTCCCGCGGCGGGGCGAGTCTCAATGACGGTGCCCTTGGCGATGTCGGCGTGCTTACGGCCTTCGGTGCTGACCGTGAAACCGGCCTGCTCGAGAATCTGCCGAGCATCAGCCTCGGCTGTGCCTGCCTCGATCTGGGGAACCGCAGCCATGACGACTTCCTGCTCGGTTTCGCCCCCGATCACACCGGAGGCTTTTGCAATGCCGAACGTGCCCGCCAGGCCAAGAGCAGCGACAGCCGCAACCAGACCAACGAAGACAGGCCGGCGGCGGCGTGAGTCGCGCGGCTCATCGTTATCTTCGAGTTCTTCCGCGGTCGGCGGCTCGTTTTCAAGCGGTGGAAGGTCAACCGGGGGAGTGCCGTCAGCCGAAACCGCGGCGGCGGTCAGAGTGCCGGGGATCTCAGTCGTCGAACTGACTGCGGCAGGGGTTTCGTCAGTGGAGAGCTTGGGAATCTCACCCGTGCCGGGAACCGGTTCAGGAGCTTCGAGGCCGATCTGCTCGTCAATGTCGGCGGTTGCTGTCAGCGCCGGTTCGGTGGGATCGGCCGCATCCGATGTGCCGCCGAAGTCAAGCTGCTCATCCGTCATCGCCAACCGGGCTTCGCCAAGAGCCTGGCGCATTGCAGTGGCGCTTTCTGGGCGGTCGTCCGGCTTGGGGCTTGTAGCCCACAGGACAAGAGCATCCAATTGGGGGCTGAGCCCGGGAACTGCCTCCGACGGTGCTGTCACACGGTCGTGCACGTGGCGGTAGGCGACCTGAATCGGGACGTCGTCCGTGTACGGCTGGGATCCGGTGAGCATCTCGTAGAACATGATGCCCAGCGTGTAGAGGTCTGTGCGTTCGTCAGCGCCGCTGCGCGTGACAAGCTCCGGTGCGACGTAGCCGACAGTGCCGATGAGCGTTTTCGTCGTGGTTTCGCTCGTCACAGCGCGTGCGAGTCCGAAGTCAGCGAGTTTGATCTGCCCGTCGGTGCCCAGAAGCACGTTGTCGGGTTTGAGATCCCGGTGGATCATCCCGGCTTCGTGAACAGCTTCGAGCGCGGCGAGGATCGCGTCGACGACGCTGATGGCCTGGCGGGGTGTGAAGCGGCCGCGGAACTTCAGTTCCTTGCGCAGAGTGACCGACTCCAGGTACTCCATGACCAGATACACGACGTCCCCATCGCGGGACTGATCGTTTACCGCGATGAGGTTGGGGTGGGACAGCCGGGCGGCGTTCATCGCCTCGCGTTCGAAGCGCTCAACAAACGAGGGGTCGCTCGCCAGGTGCGCGTGCATGACCTTGACCGCGATCTCACGGTCAAGCCGCAGGTCGGTTCCGCGGTACACCATGGCCATGCCGCCGCGAGCGACAACGGATTCGATGCGGTAGCGGCCGTCGAGGACGACGCCGATCAGCTGATCACGGATCTGTGCCATGCGGCACCTCCGAATTGTGGCTGTAGCGTTCGGTGAGGATGTCGACGGTGCGCACGAACGAACGCGTGTCCGGCGCCATTCCCGTCTGCTCAATGCTGGCGGCACCCTGGTAGTAGGCGGCGACGGCGGCCGAGCGGTTGTCGGTTGTCGCCAAGAGCCTGCGCAGGATCGCAAGCCCTGCGACGATGTTGTTTTCAGGGTCGAGGATGTCCAGACGACGGCCGATGAGCGATGAGGCCCACTGGCCTGCCCGCGGTGTCAGCTGCATGATGCCGATGCCGTTGACGGGGGAGACCAGCCGGTGGTTCAGCCCGGATTCTTGGGTTGCAACGGCCAGTGCCAGTGGTCCGTCAACACCGATTTCACCGGCCAGGCGAAGGATCGTTTTGCGCACCCAGGCGCGTGATGGAGAAGGGCGGCGCATGAGCTGGGCCTTATTCAGCCGGGCCGCCATCAGCACGTCCTCCGGGTATTCCCGTCCATCGACGGAGTGGGGAATGTTCGGCAGCTTTTCCGGCAGGGTGGGTTTGACGCGGGCGCTCGTGGCACCGGAACCGGACAGTGCGAGGACTTCTCCAACGGTGATGAGAACGGAGGTTCCCATTGCGTTGGCGCGCTGCAGTGCCGCGGTCGAGGTGCCGTGTTGGCGGGCGATGGATTCGAGGGTGTCGCCGGGTTTGACGGTGTGGCCGGCAGGCGGCGGTGGGACGTTCTTTTCGGGCAGGGAGAGGATCTGTCCGGGTGTCAGTGAGGTGCGTCCGCGCAGTTCGTTCAGTTCGATGAGAGCGGGAGCCGAAACGCCGTGCTTTTTGGCCACGCTGATGACGGTGTCGCCCGTGCGCACACGGTAGGTGCGGCCGCCGTGGGTGACGGGTACGGCCTCAGTGATGGTTCCCGAGGTGAAACCCGGCGCGGGCGCACCTGTAGGGTCGCGCCTGGTGTCTCGCTGCATGGGACGCTTTCTGTGGGGAAGTTGGTATGCCCCCAGGTTAGGTGCACCGGTCGGCGGGCACAGCCAGGCCCGGCGGCGTGTCGGATCATCCGACTGTCCGGCCGTCACGCCTTAGACAGTGGTCGTGCCGTAGGCTTGAAGTGTGAAAAAAGCTGAAGAGATCGTTGACGAATGGGTGACCGCAGCAGAAGCTGCTGAGCTTCTCGACGTGCCGGTGACAAAAGTCCACCGCAAGATCGAGGACCGTGTTCTTCTGGGCCTGAAATCCGGAACTCCGCCGACCATGCGGATTCCGGCGCTCTTCATAAAAGACGGCCAGCCCGTGCCTGCTCTGCGCGGAACTCTTATTCTGCTATCCGACGCCGGATTCTCGGACGATGAGGCGATCGCCTGGCTGTACGAAGAAGACGACACCCTGCCCGGGCGGGCCATTGACTTCCTGCGCCGCGGCGAAAAATCTGAGATCCGCCGGCGCGCCCAGGCGCTGGCCATCTGAGTCGGCCCGGGCTTTCGGACCCTCAGCTTGAGCGAACGGTGAGGGACTGCGCGTAGCCGCGCAGCACCTTGTGTCCTTCGGCGTCCAGACCGAGCTCACTGAGCCTGTCGAGTGCCGCCTCGGAATCGGCGACTTCCCGCGCAATGAGCTGCTCCATGCGCTCAAGCGCACCGGAAGAGCGGATGAGGTCGGTCATCCGCGCGATGTCCTTAGCGGTTTTGCGCTCAGCGGCTAGGGCGCTGACAAACCAATCGCGCTCACCCTCCGGAAGAGCCTCGAGGGTGTGGCCCACCAACACGGTCTTCTTGCCCTGGCGCAGATCATCGCCCGCGGGCTTGCCGGTGACCTCCGGGTCGCCGAAAACGCCGAGTTCGTCATCGCGCAGCTGAAAGGCCCGGCCCAGGGGCAGGGCGAAAGCACGCAGCGCGTCAATGACCGCCTCATCGGCTCCGGCAATCGATGCGCCGACGGCAAAGGGCTGTTCGACGGAATACTTTGCGGTTTTGTAGGTGAGCACTTCCCAGGCGCGGTCCGTGACTTCGGCCGCCGGAACGGGGGCGTCCTGTACGTAGATGTCGAGAAACTGTCCGAACATGACGTCCCGGCGCAGGTCGTTGCGCGCCTCCAGTGCAGCCGGTGACGTCGCATCCGGCAGGCCGGTCATCGACCAGAACTCTTCTGACAGGGCCAAACAGAGGTCGCCGGCGACAATTGCCGTGGCAATTCCGAAGTGTTCGCTGTCGCCGGCAAAGCCGTCGTTCCTGTGCAGGGCTTCAAACTGCCGGTGCACCGACGGAGCGCCCCGGCGGGTGTCGGATGCATCAATCACGTCGTCGTGAATGAGAGCTGCGGCGTGCAGAAGTTCGACAGCCGCGGCGGCATTTGCGATGCCGGGGTGGGCTTCGGCGCTGCCGCCGGCAATCTCAAAGCCCCACCAGGCGGCCAGAGCGCGGATGCGCTTGCCGGAGGCCGTGAAGTCCAGAATAGGCCGCATCAGGTGTTCAGCGGACGGTGACAGCGCTGTGAAGCGGCTGGAGGTGCTGTCCAGGCCCTCGCGCAGAGCGGCATCAACCTGGCGGCGGACATCAGACGGATCTGTAAGGCTCATGCCCTAAGCCTAAACGGGCCGCGGCCGGGGTTGGAC
Organism: Brevibacterium ravenspurgense; assembly: GCF_001584615.1. Lineage (GTDB taxonomy): Bacteria > Actinomycetota > Actinomycetes > Actinomycetales > Brevibacteriaceae > Brevibacterium > Brevibacterium ravenspurgense. The sequence goes on from NZ_LQQC01000010.1 coordinate 50,384, forward strand.
GCGGGATGAAACGGGCCTCTCTCCGGGTTTCTGTCCGTGTACGATGCGAACAGGGGGACGCATGAGCAGAAAGCAGCTGGACCGCACGGGCGGTGATCTGACGGGCCTGGGTGATGACGACACCGGCTGCACAATCCTCCACCTCGACATGGACGCGTTCTTCGTGTCCGTTGAACGCCTCCTCGACCCTTCGCTTATCGGCCTTCCCGTCATAGTCGGCGGTCGCAGCAACAGGGGAGTGGTGGCCTCGGCCAGCTATGAGGCCCGAGCCTACGGAGTGCACTCGGCCATGCCGATCGGCCGTGCCCTCACACTGTGCCCGAACGCGGTCGTCGTACCACCGACGAAGGGCGTCTACTCCGAGTATTCAGACCGTGTTTTTGCTGTTGTCAGCGACGTCACCCCGGACTTCAGCCGCGTCAGCGTCGATGAGGGCTACATCGATGTGTCCGGTGCGGTGCGCAGGCTTGGCAGTCCCGCGCGCATCGCCCTGCACCTGCGGCAGACGATTGCCGAAAGAACGGGCCTGCCGTCCTCCATCGGGCTGTCCCGGTCGATGGTCGTTGCCAAGATTGCGTCAGCCAGGGCCAAGCCCAACGGACAGCTGGTGGTGCCGGTGGGGAAAGAAGCTCAGTTCATGGAGTCGATGCCCGTCACAGCGCTGCCGGGGGTTGGCCGAGCCACGCACGAAACCCTGTCGCGCTACGGCATTCGCACAATCGGCGATCTGGCCCGCCAAACACCGGCCTGGGCAGCGAAGACCCTCGGCTCGGCCGGTCCAGCACTTGTCGGCTACGCGCAGGGGCGCGACAGCCGGACTGTGCACGACAGGGCAAAAGACCATTCGATCAGTGCGGAGAGCACATTCGACGACGACATCTACCAGCTGGAACGGCTGCGCACCGAGCTTCTCCGTCTGGCTGACAAAGTGACCGCCCGAGTGCGGGCCGAGGGGCTCGCCGCCGGCACTGTCACTCTGAAGTTCCGGTCACCCGACTTCACCACCATCACCCGGTCGGTCACCCTGCCGGCTCCGACAGATGTCACGGGCGAGGTGTACGAGGCTCTCCTCGGACCTCTCGAGGTGGCCGCGGCCAAGCGCACGGGCGCCAGGCTGCTGGGAGTGGCGGCATCGAACCTCCAACCCGTCGGGGTTGTCGGCAGGCAGGAGACCCTGGAAAGCAGCGGCAGGTCAACACGCGAATCGGACATCGCGGTCGACGAAATCCGCAAGAAGTTCGGCAAGGGAGCTATCTCTCCCGCCTCACTCCTGCGCCCGGAGTAGGGACTTTTTCTCCCGCCCATGGAATTCAAAGACTCATGTGGCACTATCATTAGTCGTATCGACTTCAGAAAGTTTTGGGCAGGAAGTTCACACCATGGCTCTTTCAGATCACGAACAGCAGCTTCTCGACCAGCTTGAACAGCAGCTGCGGAGCGAAGACCCCAGCTTCGCCCAGAACATTTCGCGCCCTGCGGAGGACGCTCCCGGCCTGCGCCTTTCGCCGCGTCGCCTGGTTTTGGGCATCGTCATTCTCGTTGTGGGCCTGGCAGTCGCAATGGCCTCGCTTTTCTTCTTCAACATGCCCCTGGCGGCTGTCGGCGGCGTGGTCGGCTTCGCAGCCATGGTCTTCGGCGGCTACTACGCCGTGACCCCGGATGAAAACGCTGCGGCTTCTTCGTCCAGCACAGGATCAGCGCCCCGCAAATCAGGTGCGCCCAAGCGCCGCTCGTCCTTCATGGAGCGCATGGAAGATCGCTGGGACAAGCGCCAAGAGGGCTGAAACGAACATAAACGCGTAAGCGGCGGTGGAGTTTTCCACCGCCGCTTACGCGTTTATCGCCTTCTTCATCGGCGTCGTTCGAACACGCTTGCCGGCAGCAGCGTCTTCAGCACTCGCTGCGGACCGGACAGACGGCCGAACAGCTCGTCGTGAACATCCGCCACCAGGCCACGGCTGTCATCTGCACTCAGCTGAACGTCCGCGTTGCCGTAGCGCTGAGCGTCCGACGCCCGTGCAGCACTCGCCAGTTCAGCCGCGCTATCAGGCGCGTACTCAGCCAGCGCGGCGGCAGCAGCCGGTGCCGTCATTGACGAGCGCAAGCCGAGCCCCGCATCGGCGGCGGTCGCCGTGATCTCGTCCCACAGGCCTGCCGCACCCGCCCGCAGGCGGCGACGGCGCTGAACGGCACGAACAATCATCGGCAGAAGCAGCAGCGCAATGATGATCGCTGCGGCCAGAAGCAGCCAGACCCACGCCGGGATTGGGGCAGCGGCCTCAGCGGACCCTTCCGCTGTGTCATCGGATTCGTCGTCTTCTTCGCTGCCGGCGTCTTCGGTTTCTTCCGGAGTCGGTTCGGGGCTTGCAGAAGTCGGCTCTTCCGTCGGCTCATCGTCAGGTTCTTCTGACTGTCCGCCAGCAGTCGTCCAGGCGGGAATATCGCCGACCGGACCGCCGGGGGTCGGTTCGAAGCGCACCCAGCCGATGCCGTCGAAGTACAGCTCCGGCCACGCGTGAGCTTCGGCCAGAGTCACCTGATATTCGCCGTCGCCGATTTCAGAGCCTGCGGTGAAGCCCACGCCGATTCGCGTGGGAATGCCCAGGGAGCGGGTCATCGACGCCATTGCAGCCGAGAACTGCACGCAGTAGCCCTTCTTCTGCTTCATGAAGTCCGCCAGCGCCGAACTCGATGCCGTAGTCGGCGCTTCGAGTGAATAGGTGAAATCTCCGCCGCGGAAATACGCCTGAATGGCAGCGGCCTTCGCCCACTGCGAATCCGCGTCCTCCGTGAGTTCGCGTGCCGTGTCGGTGATGACCGCTGGGACATCGTCAGGCAGCTGGGTGTACTTCTGGTCAGCTGAACGTCCCGCATTCTCTCCGGCGTCGTCGAGCTCTTTCGCCGTCGGCTGCAGGGACAGGTAGTCGACCGAATAGTTCAGCCCGCGCGAAGTCACTCCGCTGCCCACAATCGTGAGCGTCTTCGGGTCGTACAGCCACTGCGGACCCGCATCATGAGTCTGCGTGGGAGCAAACGGAGCCGGCAGATACGCCTGATCAAGTGCGCCGATCGAAAACTCCGTGCTCTGCTGAACACCAGCGGGAGCCTGCGAGTGCGCATTGGACAGACCGCCGTCAGCGGTGCGCGACCGGCTGAGGGGGAACTCCGCGGGTTTCCACACTTCGCCGTCGAACTCGCTGACCGAGGTCAGGCGGATGGGCTCTCCGGCACCCGGATCGGTCGTCGTGTAGGTGAAGACGGGGTCAGTGGAGGGGTTCTGCAGGTCGTTGCGGATGGTGAGGAACGGGTTGATGATCGTGAGATCCTCAGCGCGCTCACTGGAGTAGTGGGGTGTTGCCGTGATTGCCGGCAGGACGGTCGGCAGGCCCATGCCCAGCAGGAGCGCCAAAGCGCCCGCCAGCAGCGCGGTTCCGGGGAACCTGCGCAGGCCGTTCTTCGCCCGACCGACCACGGTGCCGCGCTGGCGCAGGGCTTCTGCGCCGGGCCGGCTTGCGGCCGTGTGCTTCTCATGGCCGGCAGTCGAGCCCACTCCGGTGTGCGCTGTGAGAACAGAGCTGGCGTACTCGGTGAGCAGCACGATGATGAAGGCCGCACTGATGGCTGCCATGTGGACCGGCTGCGTGTGCACCGAGGCGAAGTACACGGGGAAAGCCCACACCGTCAGCAGCAGGAAGGCGGGGACCTTCGATATGCGCAGGTCCGACACCAGGCCGTCGATGATGAGCGCTAGGAACCCGAAGCCCAGAGTGAAGATGGTGATGAGGCCGCCGGTGGCCTCCAGCGGAATCTGCTTGGTCGCGACATCCTCAAAGCCGGCGCTGACAGACGACACGAGAGCCGAAATCGACGACGGGCCCGGTATGAAGCCCGCGATGAGCGAATCGGGCACGCAGATGAAGAGCACTGCAAAGCTCGCCGCGAGGAACTGCACGAGAACCGCGAGTCCGGATTCGGCCACCTTGCGGACCATGCGCGCCAGCCATCCCACCAGCAGGGTGATGCCGATGATCGAAACGACCGGCACAAGCAGTTCGAGCCCGGAGAACATGGCGGTCGTGGCATATGCGGCCAGCGACAGCGCGGCAAACAGGAGGAGAGAGCGGATCATCTGCATCAGCGACCCCTCCCTGCTGTCAGCGTCCACCGTTTGGGGACAGCGGGCTCGGTTCCAGCGGCGGGGATCTCAAGCGAATCGGCGGCCCACACGTGGGCGCGGGCCGGAACGTTCACGCTCAGGCTGCTTCGGTCGGCACACACGATGACTGTTTCGACGTTCTGCGGCAGACGCACGCCCGCGGGCACGCTTCGGCCATCAGCCTGGGAAATCGCCAGTTCTGCGTGCGGAAGATCGAGTGAACGGGCCTCGACCCGGACGTCGTCTTCTCCGCACAGCAGGCGGATGTCATAGCCGGCGGCGAAGTAGGCGCGCACGGCAGCCGCCGCGGCGGCCGCAAGCGTTTCAAACTGCGGGCTGGGCTCCGAGGCTTCGCCGTCCGCAGGTGCGGGCAGCCCGCCGTCGAGGACGACAATCGCGGTGGCGTGTTCCTCTTCTGCTTCCTGGCGGACCGCCAGTTCGCCCAGCCGGGCCGTGGTCTTCCAGTGAATATGGCGCAGATCGTCGCCGGGAGCGTATTCGCGTGTGAAGTAGTCACGTGTTCCGCGACCGCGTGACACGCGGTCACTCGAGATGCGCGACAGGTGAGCCGACAGCGACTGCGGATAGCCGACAGGCACCTCGGCCGGTGCTGCCGCAACATCCAGTGAACCGGGAACCGACCGCATTGAGGAGGCCAGACCAAACGGCCCGGCGACAGCGGCCGACAGCTTCTCAATCCCGGTCATCCCACGGTGAGTGGGCACGAAAACAGCCTGCACGTCCGCGTACCCTCGCGCGGGCAGGGAGCCCAAGTGCGCATCCTGATCAGGTCCGAAGCCCGGCTTCGCGTGCAGAGTGAGATCAAAGGGAAGCAGGGGAGTGGGCAGACGGTTCGCCGCGCGCACCGTGACGACGAGTTCATCGCCCACTTTGGTGATGGCGGTTCCGTCCAGGGCCGGCGCATCAGCCACCAGCTTGGCACTCAGCTGCGAACTGGTGAGCAGTGCTGCCAGCAGACTGAACACGACAAGCCCGATGAACACGATGCCCACGGGAAGCAGCCCCGGAAAGCCGAAGCGGTAGGCGGCGATGATGAGCGCTGCCCCGAGGATGACGAAAACCCAGCCGGAGGTGTTGATCCTCATGCCGAAACAGGCACCCTCCTGATGATGTCGGCGATCAGCTGCTCGGCAACATCGGGAGCGTCGGTGTCCTGGGCGATGATGCGGTGAGAAAGGACCGGCACGGCCATTGTCTGCACGTCGTGCGGTGTGACATAGCCGCGGCCCTCGAGCACCGCGTTGGCCTGTGCTGCACGCAGCAGAGCCACTGACCCACGCGGAGAAACACCCATGCGGATCGAGGCATCGCTGCGGGTTTCGGTGACCAGGCCCACGATGTAGGTGCGCAGCTCATCGGTCGCGGGGAGAGCCGCAACCGCCTGGCGCAGTGCCGTGAGCTCTTCTGTTGTGGTCACGGCTCCAAGCTGGTCGAGTGGATCGGGGCCCACGTGTGAGCCGAGCATCGAGACTTCGTCCGCCAGCGAGGGGTAGCCCACCGAGGTGCGCATGAGAAAACGGTCGCGCTGAGCTTCCGGCAGGGCGTAGGTGCCTTCCATTTCAATGGGGTTCTGGGTTGCCACAACCATGAACGGGTCGGGCATGAGGTACGTGGTCCCGTCGATTGTCGCCTGGGATTCGGCCATGGCCTCCAGCAGCGCTGACTGGGTTTTGGGGGAGGCGCGGTTGATTTCATCGGCGATGACGATGTTGGAGAAGATCGGGCCGGCGCGGAATTCGAACTGGCGGGTCTCCTGGTTGAACAGGTTGACGCCCAGAACATCCGAGGGCAGCAGGTCAGGGGTGAACTGGATGCGGCGCACGCTGCCGCCGACCGAGCGGCTGAGCGCTTTGGCCAGCAGGGTTTTGCCGACGCCGGGAACGTCTTCCAGCAGCAGGTGGCCGCCCGCGAACAGAGATGTGATGGCCAGGCGAACAGTGTCGGCCTTGCCGTCGAGGACTGAGCTGACCGCGGTTGTCAGTCGCGAGGCGATTTCTCCGTAGTGCTGAATGTCTTCGGGCGCTGGTGTCGTCATGCGCTCCATTCTGCCCCACAGCCGAAGGCCGCTCCACTTTTCACCCCACTTCCCTCCACCGGGTCACTCCACTTTCCTCCCCACGCGCCCCCACTTTCCTCCCTGCGGCCCTCCATAGGGGTGTTTTGGCGTGTTTTTCGTGGGTTTTCTTCTCCCGAGGTGCCTGTTGGGTGGTCTTTTCCGCGCCCCTTTGGTCTGGTCACCCCACTTTCCACCACCTCTGTGACCAGGGGAAATGCAGATTCTAGGCGGGTATTTCTTCCCTGGGGAGGACATGGTGGGGGAAAGTGGAGTATAGTGGGGCTCATCGGAGTCGAGTGGCTTCGAAAGGGGTGAGACGACATGTTCTTGGGCACGCACTTTCAGCGGCTCGATGACAAGGGTCGTCTTCTCCTGCCCGCAAAGTTTCGTGAGGAACTGGCCGGGGGCCTGGTCATCACCCGGGGTCAAGAGCGCTGCCTCACCCTGTTCTCGACCCGGGAGTTTGAAACCGTCCACGAGCAGCTTCGCGCCGCTCCCATGACGAGCAAGGACGCCAGGGACTACCTCCGCGTGTTTCTCTCCGGAGCTTCGGCCGAGCAGCCGGACAAGCAGGGGCGGTTCACCATTCCGCAGATCCTGCGCCGGTACGCATCGCTTGACCGCGATGTCGCAGTGATCGGCATGGGAAACCGTGCTGAGATCTGGGATTCGGCTCTGTGGGAGGAATACCTCGCAGACACCGAGCAGGGATTCGCCGATCGCACCGACGAGGTGATTCCCGGAGTCTTCTGATTGTTGGTCCGAAGACTCCGTCCGACCGAAGACAGGGTTTTGGAATACTTCCCCGATTCCAAAGCCGAGGGGTCCTGACACACTTCCCCGGTGCCAGGGCACGGCCGGACGGGGTCTTAGGTCCAACAGCCGCGAAGAACACGAAGGAGGAGGACAGTGAGCGACTACCCGCACGTACCCGTCCTCCTGGACAGGTGCGTTCAGCTGCTGACAGTCGGCATTGACGCTGCCCGCGCTGCGGGGGAGACCCCCGTTGTTGCGGACATGACGCTCGGCATGGGCGGACACTCGGAAGGCATTCTCGAATCAAGCGATGACGTGCGCGTTCTGGGCATCGACAGAGACCCCGAGGCAATAGCCATTGCCAGCAAGAGGCTCGAACGATTCGGTAAGCGCTTCACGGCGGTGCACGCGTGCGATGACGAACTCGGCGCGATTCTCGAGCAGCGCAGTGAGCGCCTGGCCGGCGTTCTCTTCGATCTGGGCGTGAGCTCGCTGCAGCTGGACGATGACGATCGCGGCTTCAGCTATTCGCGCGCTACCGCACTCGACATGCGGATGAACGCAGAAGACACCCTGACCGCGGCAGATGTTCTCAACACCTATTCACAGGCGGAGCTGGCCCGCGTCATCTCTGACTACGGCGAAGAGCGCTGGGCGGCCAAAATCGCATCCGTCATCGTTGAAGACCGCCAGGAAAGGCCGTGGGAAACCACCGACCAGCTGGCCGAGATGCTCCAGCGGGTCATCCCCGAACCCAAAGGCCAGCGCAAACGCTCCCACCCGGCTAAGCGCACCTTCCAGGCCCTGCGCATCGAAGTCAACGCGGAACTCGACATTCTCCGCTCCGCACTTCCACAGGCCCTGGATGGGCTGCACGTGGGCGGAACCGCTGTCGTCGAGTCCTACCAGTCGCTCGAAGACACCATCGTCAAAAAGATCTTCCGGGCAGGAACCGTCAGCTCCGCGCCGCCGGAACTGCCCGTCGTGCCCGAACATCTGCAGCCCTGGCTGAAAGACCTCACAAGGGGAGCAGAAAAGGCCGATGCCGAAGAGATCAGCATCAACCCCCGTGCCGCGAGTGTGCGCTTGCGGGCAGTGCAGAAAACCAAGGAGAAGCCGCAATGAGCCACGCAGTCACAACGGCCGCTCCCCAGAGCAGCCCGCGCAGACAAACAGAGCAGAACAAGCCGAAGCTCCGCCTCGTCGTACCGGAAATCGCCGAGGCCCGATCGTCTTTTCCCCTCATCTGCATCGCCACGGTCGTTGTGGGGCTTGCACTCATCCTGGTGACCAACATCTTCATCAACCACAGCACGTACCGGGTGCAGGAGCTCACCGTCGAACGCGACCAGCTGACGGATGACCGTGACCGACTCGCCGAAGACCTTTCCTACCGGATGAGCCCGCAGAACGTTGAAGACACAGCGAAAGCTCAGGGTATGAAGCCCGCGGAATCCGTTAAGTTCATCCGCGAAGATGGCACAATAGTCGATGCGCCAAAAGGCGAGGGCAAAGCTCCCGAAGCCCAAGTTCCGGGCCCCCGCAAAGACGCCCGCGACGACATCAAGCCGAATCTGAAATCTGACGAAAAGCTGCCGGTTGTAGGCGGCAGCAGTGGGACGCTCACCCCGCCGAAACTCCAAGAGCCAAAAGAACCAGCCGACAAGTAAGGAAGAGTATGAATCCGCGTTCTTCTCGGCCTGGCAAGGCCAAGCGGCAGCGCGGTTTCACGATCCGCACGCGGCTCATTGCCTTCTTGTCAGTGTTCGTGCTGGTCGGCATTCTCGGCAGACTCGTGTGGATCCAAGGGCTTGACGCGTCTCAGATTGCCTCGCGGGCTCTGGCCGGCCGCCTGGTCACCCAACCTCTGCCGGCGGACCGCGGCGTCATCCTCGGCGCCGACGGGACAGTGCTTGCCGACAACGCGGACCGGTACCAGATCGTCGTCGACCAGGTGAACGTCGCAGCGTATAAGGACGAGGACGACAACCCGCTCGGCGCCTGGGGCGCAGCAAAGGCTATGGCTCCTGTCCTGGGCACGGAAGCCGGGCTGATCTTCCCGAAGCTCAGCGGCGATAAAAGGTGGAACCCCGTAGCCACCGGCATCACCAGCGAAGTGTGGCGCGAAATCCAGGATCTCGAGATCCCCGGTATCACAGCCGAAAAGTACACTGTGCGCTCTTACCCCTCCGGCGCTGTCGCCGGCAACCTCATCGGGTGGGTCGGCTCCGACGGAGTTCCGCTTGCCGGGCTCGAACTGCAGCACCAAAAACAGCTGCAGGGCAAAGACGGCAGCAGGCAGTTCGAAAAGGGTCTGAAGGGCGACATCATTCCGCTGGGTGAGAACGACACCACGCCGCCGGTCAACGGCACGGGCCTGGAGCTGACCATTGATCCACAGATCCAGATGTTCGCCCAGCGGTCCATTGCAAAGGCTGTGAAAGAGCACAACGCCCAGTGGGGCACCGTCGTCATTGAGGAGATCGGCACCGGCCGGCTTCTTGCCGTTGCGCAGGCACCCACAGTCGATCCCAACAACCCCGGCGGCGTGGGCGGTCCCGACCGGGGCACACGCGCTTTCACCGACCCCGTAGAGCCCGGCTCAACCGGAAAGGCCATCACGGCCGCAGCGCTCATAGAAGAAGGCCTGGTCACACCTGAAAGCAAATTCACGGTGCCGGACAAATGGAAAGCGCCCAACGGCGAAGAGTTCCGTGATTCCAGTCCGCACGAGGACGAGAAGCTGACGTTCTCCGGGATCATCGAAAAGTCATCCAATACCGGAACGCTCATGGCAGGGCAGAAGCTCAGCCTGCAGCAGCGCTACGACTATCTGAAGAAGTTCGGTCTGGGTGAATCCAGCGGCATCGACTTTCCCGGAGCGGCGAAGGGCATCGTGCATCCCTATGACAAGTGGGACGGCCGCACCGAGTACACCGTCATGTTCGGCCAGGGGCTGTCCGCGACCACGCTGCAGAGCGCTTCCGTGTTTGCGACCCTGGGCAACGGAGGAGTGCGCGTACCCCAGCAGCTCGTCAAGGGCACAGTGAGCGACTCCGGCAGGGTCTCAGAAATCCCGCCGAAAGAGGGCACTCGCGTCGTCAGCGAAGAGACAGCGGATTCTGTGGGAACCATGCTCGAAGCCGTCGTTGCCGATGGCACGGGAACATCCGCCCGGGTCAAGGGCTACAGGACCGCGGGCAAAACCGGAACCGCGCAGATCGCCGAAGGCAAAAACCAGAAGGGCGGCTACACCGCGAACTTCTCCGGATTCGCACCGGCAGAAAACCCCAAGGTCGCTGTGAGTGTGACCCTGCAGCGACCCACCAAGGGGTACTACGGTGGTACATCCGCTGCACCGGTGTTCTCCGAGGTCACCGGATACGCGCTGCGGCAGATGGGTGTCGCCCCATCAACTGAAGAACCGAAACTGATTCCGAAAGAATGGAAATGATGAAGCTGAGCGAACTCCCCGGCGGAGCAGCTGTTCACGGTGACGGGAACACCACCGTGAACAGTGTGAGTCTGGACTCCCGAACCGTCGAACCCGGCGGTCTCTACGCAGCCCTGCCGGGTACGAACGCCCACGGAGCCCAGTTCGCCCAGCAGGCACTCGACCGCGGTGCCGCGGCAATCCTCACGGACCCAGCCGGCCGCGACCTCCTACCGGCGTCAGCCGGTGACATCCCAGTCCTGACCCACCCGGCACCTCGTGCGATTCTCGGTGACATCGCGGCCGCGATCTACGGAACAGACCCGCAGACGCCCGCCCTATTCGGCATCACCGGAACCAACGGCAAAACCACGAGCACCTTCATCCTCGACGCTCTGCTGCGCAGCATCGGCAGAACAACAGGGCTGATCGGAACTGTCGCGACCGTCATCGCCGGCCAGGAACAGCCCAGCGTGCGAACCACCCCGGAAGCCCCCGACCTGCACCGTCTGTTCAAAAACATGCGCGACCAGGGCGTTGACGCCTGCTCCATGGAGGTGTCCTCCCACGCGCTTAGCCAACACCGGGTCGACGGTGCACACTTCACGGTGGCCGGCTTCACCAACCTGTCCCAGGACCACCTGGACTTCCACGGGACCATGGAGGAGTACTACCGGGCCAAAGCGCTCCTGTTCACGCCGCAGTTCGCATCGCGCGGCGTCATCGTGCTGGCTGACGACTGGGCGCGTCAGCTGGTGAATGACTCGCAGATTCCCGTCGTCACCGTCTCCGCTCGTCCCGAAGACAATGCGGACTACAGGATCGAAGACATCGACGGTCTTGCCTTCACCCTCCGCGGGTCTTCCGTGAGCCTTCGGGCGAAGAGCCCGCTGCCGGGCGATTTCAACATCAGCAACACCGCGCTGGCACTGGCCATGCTGCTCGAATCCGGTGTGTCCGCTGACGAACTCGCAGCGGCAGCCGAGGGCTTCAGCGTCAACGTGCCGGGCCGGATGGAAGTCGTCTCAGAACAGGCTCCGCGCGCCATCGTCGACTACTCCCACACACCCGACGCAATAGAAAAGGCGCTGGCGGGGCTTTCGGGCCAGCCGCTGGTTGTGGTGTGCGGTGCCGGTGGAGAACGCGACGACAGCAAACGCCCCCTCATGGGGCGGGCTGCTGCAGAAAACGCCGACGTCGTCATCATCACCGACGACAACCCGCGCAGCGAAGACCCCGCAACGATCCGCGCTGAAGTCATTGCCGGCGCCCGCGCAGCAGTGGCTGAAGGCACCAGCCGGGCAGCCGCTGACGCGATCGTCGAGTACGCCAGCAGGCGCGAGGCAATTGAGGCCGGTGTTGCGGCAGCGGGTGAGAGCGGCACCGTGCTGGTGGCGGGCAAGGGACACGAGCCCGGCCAGGACTACGGCGATACCAAGCTGCCGTTTGACGATCGTGAGATAACACGCACCGCCGTTTCACAGCGCGGTTCTTCCGCCGCCACCCGGTAAGGTCTGAAGGTATATGAAGGAATTCACTGCTGAAGAAATCGCTGCCGCGACCGGCGGCGAACTCTACGGAATCACACCGGACACGGTTCTGTGCGCCGGTGTCGTCACCGACTCCCGCGAAGTGGCGCCGGGCGACATCTACGTTGCGCGCACCGGCGAAAACCACGACGGCCTCGAATTCGCCGCGGCGGCCGTACAGGCCGGTGCGGCCCTCGTCATCGCCGAGGCCGTCCCATCCGTCGACGGCGAACACCTGCCGTCCTGTGTTGTCGACGATGCAACGGCCGCTCTCGGTCAGCTGGCCAAAGCGAACGTCGAAGCCCTTCGCAGCTCAGGCGAACTCACAGTCGTCGCAATCACCGGTTCTGCCGGAAAGACCACCGTCAAAGACCTCGCGGCAGCACTGCTGTCAACAGCCGGCGAGACCGTGTGGCCGCCGAATTCCTACAACAACGAAGTCGGTGTGCCGCTCACGGCGCTGCGCGCTGACGCTGACACCCGCTTCCTCGTACTTGAAATGGGTGCGCGCAACATCGGCAACCTCGCCTACCTGACCTCGCTCGTGCGTCCCGACATCGGCGTTGAGCTCGGCGTCGGCTCGGCCCACGCCGGGGTCTTCGGCTCGATTGAGAACACAGCACGGGCAAAAGCGGAGCTTATTGAAGCGCTCGTGCCCGGCGGAACCGCGGTGCTCAACGGCAACGACCCGCGCGTGCGCTCCATGCAGTCGGTTCTCGCCGAAGGTGTTGACACCCTGTTCTTCGGTTCGAACCCTGACGAAGGCGTGTGGGCATCCAACGTCGACATCCAGCCATCCGGTCGCACGGCGTTCGATCTGCACCTGCCTGACCACGACGAACCACTCCACATCGAACTTGCGCTGCTGGGCGAACACCACGTGACCAACGCTTTGGCCGCTTCGGCCATTGCACACCTGTGCGGGGTTGCGCCGAAGGACATCGCCACCATCTTGGCTACGTCCGGTGCGGCCAGCCGTTGGCGCATGGAGCTCATCGACTCGCCCGACGGCGTGACCGTGCTCAACGATGCTTACAACGCCAACCCCGATTCAATGCGCGCCGCCCTGAAGACGCTTGCCGCCATGGGCGCCGGTGATGCCGATCATCCGCCGCGCAGGACTTTCGCGGTGCTTGGCGAAATGCTCGAGCTCGGTGACGAATCCGCGGCGGCTCACTACGAGATCGGCCACCTGGTGGTCCGTCTCAACATCACCCGCACCATCGCCGTCGGACAGGGCGCCCTGCCCATCTACCAGGCTGCCAACCTCGAAGGATCCTGGGGCAGCGAGGCGGCCTGGGTGCCCACAGTCACGGAAGCGCGAGAACTTCTGGCTTCCGAAGTTGAACCCGGTGACATTGTTCTGTTCAAGTCCTCCCGCGACGCCGGTCTGCGATACCTGGGAGACGAATTCGCAGGAGTTTCTGTAGCCCAATGATCGCAGTCGTCCTCGCCCCGTGCTTTGCCCTGCTGCTGACGCTGCTGGGCACGCCGCAGTACATCAAGATCCTCGTCAAGAAGAACTACGGACAGTTCGTTCGCGACGACGGTCCTGCGTCCCACGCAACCAAGCGGGGCACTCCCACAATGGGCGGTGTCGTCATCATCCTGGCGACCCTCGTGGCCTACTTCCTGGCGCACCTGCTGACCGGCTCCACGCCGGCAGTGTCGGGTCTGCTGGTCCTGTGGCTCATGACGGGGCTGGGCGTTGTCGGCTTCTTGGACGACTTCATCAAAATCTCCAAGAAGCGCTCCCTTGGTCTGCGCCCGGTGCCCAAGATGATCGGGCAGGCCTTCGTCGGAGTGACCTTTGCCGTTGCCGCGCTGTTCTTCCCGAATGCCTACGGGCAGACTCCCGCAACCACCGCGATCTCGATTTTCCGCGACACCCGCTTCGACCTCGCGTTCGCCGGCTTCGGGGTGGGCCTGGTTCTGTTCATCATCTGGGCGAACCTCATCGTCACCGCAGTTTCGAACGCGGTCAACCTCACCGATGGTCTCGACGGTCTGGCTGCGGGCGCCTCTGCGATTGTGTTTGCCGCCTATGTCCTCATGACCTCGTGGCAGTCCACGCAGAACTGTGACCTCATGTCCTCAGCCCGCGCTGGCTGCTATGAGGTTCGCGACCCGCGCGACCTCGCTATTGTGGCCGCAGCCATCGCGGCCGCCTGCGTGGGCTTCCTGTGGTGGAATGCATCACCCGCGAAGATCTTCATGGGCGACACCGGCTCGCTGGCAATCGGCGGTGCTTTCGGCGGTCTGGCGATCCTGTCGCGCACGGAAATCCTGCTTGTCATTCTGGGTGGTCTGTTCGTCATCATCACCCTGTCGGTGATTCTGCAGGTGGGCTCGTTCAAGCTGACGGGCAAACGGATTTTCCGCATGGCCCCGCTGCAGCACCACTTTGAGCTCAAAGGCTGGGCCGAAGTGACGATCGTCATCCGCTTCTGGATTGTTGCGCTGGTGTTCGCGGTCATCGGCGTCGCGCTGTTCTACGGGGAGTGGGTGTCGCACATTGGCTGATGACGCGCTCACGCCCTCCGGTGATCCCGCCGGTGAACAGCTGATGCTCATTCCCGCCATCAGCCCACCGGGTGCCGAACCTGTCGACTATCCGAATAAAGAGCGGATCCCCACGGCTATCCACGGCCCGGAGTCGTCGCTTGCCGGCATCGTCGTGTGCGTGACCGGGTTGGGCGTTTCCGGCTACCCCATGGCGGTGCACCTGGCTGAGCGGGGTGCCGAAGTCATCGTCGTCGACGCTGATGACCAGCGTGATGAATCGGAACACGAAACAATCCTGCGGGTCTTCGACGTCGATATCCGCCGCGGACCCGAACATGTCGAGAAGCTGCCGCGCACCAGCTCGGGCCGTTTGCCCGACCTCGTGTGCACCTCGCCGGGCTGGCGTCCCGACCAGCCCCTGTTGGTTGAGGCTGCCGAACACGACATTCCGGTCATCGGCGAGGTGGAGCTCGCCTGGCGGGTGCGGGGAGCCAACAGCGCTCCGTGGCTTGTCGTCACCGGAACCAACGGCAAGACGACCACCACCTCGATGCTTGATTCAATGCTGAGGGCACAGGGTCTGCAGTCGCGGGCCTGCGGCAATATCGGTGCCCCGCTGCTGGAAGCTGTGCTCGATCCGGGTGCCGAGGTTCTGGCGATCGAACTGTCGAGCTTCCAGCTGCACTGGCAGTTCTCCATGGCCGCCCATTCGGCTGCCGTTCTCAACCTGGCCGATGACCACCTCGACTGGCACGGCGGCTGGGACGGCTATGTGGCCGACAAGGCGAAGGTCTACTCCAATGTCCAGCTGGCGTGCGTCTACAGCTGTGAGGATCCCGCAACGCGTGAACTCGTCGAGGAAGCCGAAGTGATCGAAGGAGCCCGCGCGGTGGGCTTCCGTCTGGACACACCCCGTGTGGGCGAGCTCGGCGTTGTCGGAGAGATCCTCGCCGATCGGGCCTTTGCCCAGCGCCGCCAGACATCTGCACAGGAACTCGGTTCGCTGGACGACGTCGCGCAGGCCTCCGGAACACCCGGTGCAAAACCAGCTGACCACCAGGTTCTCAATGCTTTGGCGGCCGCCGCGTTGGCTCGCAGCATCGGTGTTGAACCCGCGGCCGTCCGTGATGGGCTGCGCAATCATCAAGTGGGCGATCACCGCAGCGCGATCGTGGCAGAAGCTGACGGTGTGACCTGGGTGGACGACTCAAAAGCCACCAACCCCCATGCCGCTGCCGCCGCTTTGGCCGCACACGAATCAATCGTGTGGATCGCCGGAGGACTGGCCAAGGGGGCAGACTTCACCGACCTGGTCCAGACATTTGCCGACCGGATTCGCACCGCCGTCGTCATCGGCACTGATTCATCCGAGCTGATTTCTGCTCTTGAAGCCGCGGACGTCGATTACACGGTCGTGCCGCCGTCAGGGCCCGACATCATGGAGGACAGCCGAACTCGCGGAGCAGATGTCATGCGGCGGGCGGTGGCAGCCGCCAGCCAGTACGCCGAAGACGGTGACACGGTGCTCTTGGCGCCGGCGTCGGCCAGCATGGACCAGTTCCTCAACTACGCAACGCGAGGCGATCTGTTTGCCGACGTTGTGCGAGGTGCTCTGTCGTGACCGGATCCGCCCCCACCCGGCGGAGGGGCTTCCGAACACAGATCACCGAGCTTTCCGACCGGTGGCAGCGCCTGCTTGCGCAGAAGACGACAACGTTCTACCTGATTCTCATTCCCGTCACGGCACTGACCGGCTTCGGCCTGCTCATGGTGCTCTCGGCATCGTCAGTCACCTCCGGTGATGCCAGCGTGTCGTCGGCTTTTTCGGTTTTCCTGCGCCAGGCGATCTACGCGGCATTCGGCCTGACCCTCATGGGCGTTGTGTCGTTCACGCCCGTGAAAGCGAGCTTCAGACTGGCCTATCCCGTTCTGATCGCAGCCATGATCCTGCAGGTTCTGCCGCTCACGCCGCTGGGCGTTGAGATCAACGGCAACCGCAACTGGATCCGGGTGGGACCTGTGCAGATTCAGCCGGCGGAGTTCGTCAAGATTGCCCTGGCGCTCTTCACTGCCCGCTACATGGCATTGATGGTTCGCAGGCCGTTCACCTTTAAGAACATGGTGGGCTTTCTGCTTTTCGCCGGCGGCACGGTGGGCCTGGTCATTGCGGGGCAGGACCTGGGAACGGTTATGGTCCTGTTCCTGATGTTGGGCACGGCACTGGTGATCGGCGGTCTTCCCAAACGCTGGATTTTCGGCTTGGCCACAGCCGCGGCCGGGATCGTCGCCTTCTTCGTTTTGACTAGTGAAAACCGCATGACCCGCGTGATGGCCATGCTTTCTGGCCGTGGCGGTGATTCCGGGGATCCGCTGGGTGCGCACTGGCAGTCAGACCACGGTCTGTACGCACTGGCCTCGGGAGGCTGGCTGGGTGTCGGTCTTGGTGCCAGCCGCGAAAAATGGTCGTGGCTGCCAGAAGCCCACAACGACTTCATCTTCGCAATCATCGGCGAAGAGCTCGGCCTGCTGGGCGCAGCCGCAGTGATTGCGCTGTTCGCCGTCCTTGGCTTTGGGATCTACCGGCTCATGGTGCAGTCCACGAGTGTTTTTGTGCAGACGGCATCCGCGGCTGTCTTCGCTTGGCTGATCGGCCAGGCCGCGGTCAACATCGCGGTTGTTGCGGGCATCGCCCCGGTGATCGGCGTGCCGCTTCCCTTTGTGTCCTACGGTGGGTCGTCGATGCTCGCGGCACTCATCGCCGCTGGTCTTCTGCTGTCCTTTGCCCGTTCAGAGGAGGGGGTCGCCGATGCTCTGCGTGAGCGGCGGTCCCGGTTCTGGGGCTCGCTGTCGTTCCTTAAGAGGAGGAGCTGAATTTGGTCAACGTTCTCTTTGCCGGCGGCGGCACAACGGGGCACGTAGCTCCGATGCTGTCGATTGCCGAAGACCTGCGGTTCCAGGACCCTGACTCTGACATCCTCATGCTGGGGACAGACGAAGGACTGGAGAAGCGACTGGTTCCGCAGGCGGGCTACCGCCTGCAGACAATCCCGAAGGTGCCCTTCCCACGAGGACTGAGCCCTAAGATTCTCACCTTTCCGTTCCAGTTCACCTCCAGCATCCGCCAGGTGCGCCGTCTGCTGAAGAAGCAGAAGACAGATGTTGTCGTCGGCGTGGGCGGTTACGTGTGCCCGCCGGCGTACCTGGCTGCCAAATCACTGGGCATCCCGATTGTTCTGCACGAAGCGAACGCGGTTCCCGGCATGGCCAACAAGCTCGGTGCCCGGTACGCCGAGGCATCGAACATCGGCTTCACCTTCGCTTCAACCCCCATGGCCGGCGAGCAGGTGGGCATGCCCATGCGCATTGAAATCGCCCAGGTTGATCGCAGCGACAGGCAGCAGCGTGCGCAGGCGGCCGAACGGCTCGGCATCAACCCGGATATGACGACCCTCGTTGTCACGGGAGGGTCCTCTGGCGCGCAGAAGATCAACGAGGCTTTCGTCCAGACCGCGGCAGAGTTCACCGGAGTCCAGGTTCTGCACATCACGGGTGCAGGCAAAGCCGATGAACTGCGCGAAGCAGCGAAGGACAGCCCTGACTACCACGTCGTCGAATACGTTGACGGTATGGAAAACGCCTATGCTGCCGCGGACCTCATCGTGTGTCGTTCGGGTGCGGGAACAGTAGCCGAAGTGACAGTCGCAGAAGTGCCGGCCGTTTATGTGCCGCTGGCAATCGGCAACGGAGAGCAGAAGCGCAACGCCGCTGACTCTGTGGCTGCCGGCGCGTCAATTCTGATCGACAACGCCGACTTCACTGCCGAAAGCGTGCGTAACACCGTCCTGCCGCTGCTGCGAAACCCCGAACAGCTGGAAAAGATGAGTGCAGCCGCCCGCGGTCTGGAGTTCCCCGTCAACGCCGACCGGGCGATGACGAAGAAGATCTTCGCCGCCGCAGGCATTGCGCACCCCGGCCGCGAGTACCCACCCGCCCGCCAAACGCGCCGTGAGCGCGGCACAAAGGAGAGCTGAATGAAACCCGCCCTCAGCGAGCCCATCCACTTCATCGGCATCGGCGGAGCAGGGATGTCCGGCATCGCGCGCGTCATGCTGATGCGCGGATGTTCCGTCACTGGCTCTGATGCCAAAGACTCCTCCGTCGTCACGGCTCTGCGCGCACAGGGAGCCCAGATCAACATCGGGCACAGTGCAGAAGCCGTCGACGGTGCGGGAACTGTCGTCGTGTCGTCCGCAATCCGTGAAAGCAACCCCGAGCTTGCCGCCGCCCGCAGCAAGGGGATCCCCGTCATTCACCGTTCCGAGGCGCTTGCTTCGCTCATGGATGGGTACCGCACGGTCGCGATTGCCGGAACCCACGGCAAGACAACCACCACGTCGATGACGACGGTGGCGCTGCAGGCCTGCGGGGCCGACCCGTCATTCGTCATCGGGGGAGTGCTGACGGCGGCGGGCACGAACGCGCACAGCGGAACCGGCGACGTCTTTGTTGCGGAAGCCGATGAGTCAGACGGTTCGTTCCTTCTGTACAGTCCCGAAATTGCCGTCGTGACCAATGTTGAGGCTGACCACCTCGACCACTACGGCAGCTGGGAGAAGGTCCGCGAGGCTTTTGCACAGTTCGCTCACCGGGTCGAAGAGAACGGGGGAGTGCTCATTGCGTGTGCCGACGATGCCGGCAGCCGGGAAGTGGCCGACTTGGCACGCAGCCGAGGAGTCAGCGTCATCACCTACGGCACCTCGGAAGACGCTGACGTGCGGATCGTCGACGCCCACCACACACACCAGTCTCAGAGCTTCGCACTGGAGACCGCAGACGGTCGATCCGGCCCGTACGAATTGAGCCTGCCGGGGCTGTACAACCTGCGCAACGCGGCTGCCGCACTGACGATCGTGGCTGAACTCGGCCTCGACGTTGACGCTGCAGCCGAAGGCTTAGGCCGCTTCGGCGGCACCAAACGGCGCTTTGAGCTCAAAGGAACGCAGAGGGGCGTGCGGGTTTTTGACGACTACGCCCACCATCCCACGGAGTTGCACAACCTGCTGACCGCGGCCAAGCAGGTAGTTGACCCAGAGCGCAGCGTCCGCGTTGTGTTCCAGCCGCACCTGTACAGCCGCACTCAGAACTTCCGCCGCGAGTTCGGCGAGGCGCTGGGTCTGGCTGACGACGTCATCGTCATGGATGTCTATCCGGCTCGCGAAGACCCGATCCCGGGCGTGACCGGGGCTATTGTCGCCGCCGAGGTGCCGCTGTCTGCTGACAAGGTCACTTTTGTTCCGTCCTTTGCCGAGGTGGCAGACCTGGTTGCGGGGCGCTGCCGGCCCGGTGACGTGGTCATCACCGCGGGGGCGGGGGACGTGACGATCGTCGGACCGGAAATCCTGGATTCGCTGCGCAGCCGATGAACACCGCGAGCCTCGACGAGCGACGCAGAGAACACCGTTCTCTGCGGGTGCGGCGGATCCTGTACGGAGTCGTCGCTGCTGTTGCTGTGCTCGCTCTGGGAGCGGTCGTATGGTTTTCCCCGCTGCTTGCGCTCACGGACGTCAAAGCTGAGGGCGCGCAGCTCGTCGACGGCGATGAAGTGGCTGCCTTCATGCTTCAAAAGCACGAAGGGACACCGCTGCCGCAGCTGCGATCCCAGCGGCTGAAAGATGAGCTTGCGGAAGAGTTTCCGCTGGCGCGCAGCTTTGACATCAGTCTTGCCGGACCTCGTTCACTCCGGGTGAAAGTGCACGACAGACAGCCGGCGTTCACGGTTAAGCGCGGAGAAGCCTGGGAGATCTACGACCGCGAAGCAGTCGTGTTGGGCAACCCCGATGACAAACCGCAAGACGTTCCCATGTTCGTCGGAACTGCTGACCGGGAGGGGATCGAAATCGCGTCCACGGTTGTCAGCAGCCTGGGGGAGAACCTCAAGCAGACCGAGGCCGTCGCCGTGAAGAGCTCCACGCGGACGGCTGTGATCATGCGGCCCAAAGAGGACTATACGGTCGCAGTCATACTCGGCGAGCCGACGGATATCAAAGCGAAACTCACGACGGCGCGCACAATCATGGAAGACGAACCACCGGTCATTGACGTGCAGAGCACAGCAGTCCCCGCGACAAAAGAGGACGCGCCGGCGTGGGCTCGTCTGCCGCGGGAAGCAGACTCCCAAGACTGACCGTCTAAGACACACCGCGCGGGTGGTTGCACACGCATAGCGGCTTTAATACCGTTCTGACGAAGACCATTATCGGCATCGACCGCTGAAAGAGGAATCGACTTGGCTGAATACCCCAATTCCGGAGCTGAGATCAAAGTTGCCGGCACCGGCGGTGGTGGTGTCAACGCTGTCCAGCGCATGATCGACGCCGGTCTGCGCGGAGTTGAGTTCATCGCAATCAACACCGATGCCCAGGCCCTTGTTCTGTCCGAAGCAGACACCAAAATCGAAATCGGCCGCGAACTTACCCGCGGCCTCGGCGCAGGCGCTGATCCTGAGATCGGCAAGCGCGCCGCAGAAGACTCCGAAGACGCCATCAAGGAAGCGCTCGAAGGCGCCGACATGGTCTTCGTCACCGCCGGCGAAGGCGGTGGCACGGGCACCGGTGCGGCTCCCGTTGTTGCGCGCATCGCACGCAGCCTGGGGGCTCTGACGATCGGCGTTGTCACACGTCCCTTCACATTCGAGGGGCGCCGCCGTTCGGAACAGGCCGAGGCCGGCATTGCCGCACTGCGTGAAGAAGTCGACACGCTCATCGTCATCCCGAACGACCGCCTCCTGTCGATTTCCGACAAGAACGTCACGATCGTCGAAGCGTTCAACGCCGCAGACGAAGTCCTGCGCTCCGGTGTGCAGGGCATCACGGACCTCATTTCCACTCCCGGCTACATCAACCTCGACTTCGCTGACGTCAAGTCGGTTATGCAGGACGCCGGCACGGCGCTCATGGGCATTGGCTCGGCAGTCGGCGAAGACCGCGCGATCCAGGCTTCGGAAGCTGCCATCTCCTCGCCGCTTCTGGAGGCCAGCATTGACGGTGCGCACGGCGTGCTCATGCTCGTCCAGGGTGGCGAAGACCTCGGCCTGTTCGAGGTCAACGAAGCTGCCCGCCTCGTGCAGGAAGCCGCTCACCCCGAAGCAAACATCATCTTCGGCAATGTCATCGACTCGGCCCTGGGTGACGAAGTCCGCGTGACCGTCATCGCCGCTGGCTTCGACCCGACCCCTAAGGGCGACCGCGAAGGCCAGCAGGCCGCGCCGGCTGTGCCTTCCGCACAGACCGCCGCCACGGCGCAGGCAGCTCGCGAAGAGAGCCCTGCTCCGGAGGTCACTGAAGCTGAACCGAAGAACGACATCCCGCAGGAACTGCCGGATGAGCGCGATGACTTCGGCGGCGATTCGCTCGACATTCCCTCTTTCCTGAAGTAACGCAGTGCTGCAGGCCAGGCACGTTCTCAGCGGTTCAGCGGGGAAAGCCCACGTGGCTTTCACCGACCGCTGGGGCGGCTACAGCTCTGGCCGCTTCAGTTCGCTCAATCTGGGCCGTTCGGTTGGCGACGACGACACCCTCGTCGACGCCAACCGTTCCGCGTTGGCTGCGGCACTGTCGCTTTCGGCCGACAAGATCAGCTTCGTCAGCCAGGTGCACGGAACTGACGTCCACCACGTTCAGACGGAAGGCGACGTCGCTGAAGGGCCGCAGGCCGATGCGCAGATCACGTCTTTGGCGGGAATCGGGTTGGCCGTACTGACCGCTGACTGCGTTCCCGTGGCACTCGCTGCACCGGACACTGGACACATCGGAGTTGTGCACGCGGGACGCCGCGGCATGCTGGACGGCGTTGCGGTGCGCGCTGTCGAAGAAATGCGCGAGGCGGGTGCCCGAAGCATCTTCGCCTACATCGGCCCGTCCATCTGCCCTCGCTGTTATGAGGTTCCTGATCGGATGCGCGCCGAGGCTATGGAAGTCTGCCCGGTTGCCGGAGCAGTTTCCGCTGCGGGAACAGCCGCGATCGACGTAGCGGGCGGAGTTGCTCATCAGCTGGTGCAGGCGGGTGTTGAGATCGCGGAGTTTTCGCGCACCTGCACATATGAAGCTTCTGAGCTGTACTCCTACCGGCGCGAACAGACCACCGGCCGGATGGCTGTTGTCGCATGGTTTGAATCACGCCGCGACACGCCTTAGATGATCGATCTATTTGTACTCGCTCTGCGATAGTTTCGTGGAGAGAGTTTCCCCCGGACGGCACCAGGAGGTCCCGTGTCTACTCTGAAGAAGATCGGCAACTACTTCGGCTTCGGCGAAGAAGAGTACGACGACGCCTACGCGCACGAAGAAGTGCGCGCTGAACAGCCCGAGCAGGCTGAACCGGCGTCCGAGCCAACCTCGATCGTCCCGAATGAACCTGCTCCCGAACCCGCGCAGGTCACTCCCATCCGCGCATCCGTGCGCCCGGTAGAAACGGCGGCACCCTCAACTATGTCTCGCATTCAGACGATTCACCCCCGTTCGTACAACGACGCCAAGATCATCGGCACCACCTTCCGTGAAGGCGTGCCGGTCATCATGAACCTGTCCGCTATGGACGAAGCGAACTCCAAGCGGCTCGTGGACTTCTCTGCCGGCCTGATCTTCGGCCTGCGCGGTTCCATCGAAAAGGTCACGAACTCGGTGTTCCTCCTGACACCCGAGAACATCGAAGTGACCGCAGAAGCTGACGGTGAAGAAGATTCGCAGGCGAGCTTCTTCAACCAGAGCTGAGAGAACCGACCGGGTACTCCGGGTACTCTAGGGGGCGGCGGGGCAACACCCGCCGCCTTCTTCATTGGAAAGGGCACAGAGTGGGTTATCCATTCATCATCGTGGGCATGTTGCTCAACCTGTACGTCTACGTGCTCATCGCGCGCGTGATTTTTGATCTGATTCAGGTTTTCAGCCGTGACTGGCGGCCGCAGGGCTTCATGCTGGCAGTCGCTGAAATCATCTACACACTGACGGATCCGCCGGTGAAAGCGGTTCGCAAGGTGATTCCCCCGCTGCGCTTGGGAGGCATTGCCCTTGACCTGGGTTTCATCATCGTCTTCATCGCGGTGCAGGTTCTCGCCGGGATGCTCATTCGCTTCGGCTACACAATGCTGTAGCAGTGGCTTTCACACAGCGAAGTTCTGCAAAAAATCACAATTCAGCCGGCCTGAGCAGGCATTCGAAAAGACAAAACGCCTCGCTGTGGTCTAAAGTGTTGTTTAATATCGTTCATCGATGTAGCAACTGTAATCTCGATAAAAGGTGGGCTCATGGCGCTTACGCCTGAAGACGTAGTTAACAAGCGGTTCCAGCACGTTAAGTTCCGTGAAGGTTACGACCAGGACGAAGTCGACGACTTCCTTGACGAGGTCGTAGTTGAACTGCGCCGTCTTTACACCGAAAACGACGATCTTCGCCAGAAGCTCTCGGCTGCCGAAGCCAAGGTTGAAGAACTGCAGTCGAAGAAGGCTCCCGCCTCTGCTCCGGCTGAAGCTCCCAAGGCTGAAAAGAAGGCTGAGGCTGCTCCTGCAACTGCTCCGCAGGCTCCCGCCAAGACCGAAACCTCTGCCCCGGTCGAAGCCGACAAGGCTGAGAAGGCTGACAAGCCTAAGGAAGAAGCAGCCGCTAAGGAAGCTCCTGAAGCCAAGGAAGCTCCCAAGGCTCCTGCCGCCCCGGCCGCTTCCGCCGGTGTTGCCGGTGCCGCCGTCGGTGCGTCTGCTGCCGCTCCCGCCGCACAGGGCGGCGACCAGGACGCTCACGGCCTGATCGCTCTGGCCCAGCGCGTCCACGACGAACACGTTGCCGAAGGTGAGCGCACCCGCGACAAGCTGATCGGCGAAGCCGAAAAGAAGTCCGCTGACATCCTGTCGGCCGCCGAAAAGAAGCGTGACGAAACGCTGAGCCAGCTGGAGAACCAGAAGGCTTCGCTCGAACGCGAAATCGACGGTCTGCAGAACTTCGAACGCCAGTACCGCACCCGCCTCAAGAGCTACCTGTCGGACCAGCTCCGCGACCTCGAAAGCTCGGGCACCCTCGCACCGGAAACCCTTTCCGGCAGCAAGGTGGGCGGAAACTCGAACTCACTCTGATCTCTCACGTGACAGAGGCGGCCATCTTCTGATGGCCGCCTCTGCTTGTATCCGATCCCTGAACGCAGCTTCCCAGGAGAACCGTGACTCGACGCTCAGCACGTCTGCTGTTGGCCGGCATCGCAGCCTTGGCCTTCGCACTTGACCAAGCGACCAAGGCGATCGCAGTCATGGCACTCGAAGGCCAGCCGCGCATTGCAGTCATCGGGGACCTTGTGGGATTCGCGTTCCTGCGCAATCCCGGTGCTGCCTTCGGCATGGGCGCATCGAGCACGTGGATTTTCAGCGCGATTGCCGTTGCCGTGTTCTTTGCAATCGTGATTGCGGCCCGCCGTTTGCGCTCACCGCTGTGGGCGGTTGGACTCGGGCTTCTGCTGGGCGGCCTGCTGGGCAACCTGTTTGACCGCCTGCTCCGACCGCCCGGGTTCTTCCACGGCGCGGTTGTCGATTTCATTGACCTGCATTTCTTCGTGTGCAATGTTGCCGACATCGCGATCACCGGGGCGGCGGCAATTCTCATGCTGGCTGCACTCAAGGGCACCCCGCTGGACGAAGCGCAGGCTCAACCGCAGGAGAACCATGACTGAGCGCTCTTTTCTCATTCCCGAAGGTCTTGACGGTGAACGCATCGACGCTGCACTGTCGAGGCTATTGGGTCTGTCACGGTCGAAAGCCGCCCAGATTGCGGCTGAGGGCGGAGTGCACATTGACGGCGCTCTCGCCCAGAAGTCTTCGCGTGTGACCGGCGGAGCTCGTGTCGATGTCATCATGCCAGAACCGGAAAAGCCGCTGAGCATCGTGGCTGATCCCGTGCCCGGCATGAAGATCCTCTACGAAGACCCCGCCATCATCGTCGTAGACAAACCGATCGGCGTCGCTGCCCATGCCGCAGCCGGTTGGTCAGGGCCGACGGTCATCGGCGGTCTTGCGGCAGCCGGGCACAAGATAGCCACGAGCGGAGCCGCGGAACGCCAGGGCATCGTGCACCGCCTTGACGTTGGCACCTCGGGAGTCATGGTCGTCGCAAAAGGCGAACACGCCTACTCTGTCCTCAAACGGGCCTTCAAACAGAGGGAAGTCGACAAGACCTACCACGCGCTCGTTCAGGGGCTGCCAGATCCCGTGGTCGGAACAATTGAAGCCTCCATTGGACGCCATCCGCGCCGTGACGGCCTGTACGCTGTCCGGTCAGAAGGCAAACACGCCATCACCCACTACACGCTGCTGGAAGCTTTTAGGTCAGCCAGTCTGCTCGAAATCGATTTGGAAACCGGGCGCACCCACCAGATTCGCGTGCACATGTCCGCTACGAAACACCCGTGCTGCGGTGACCTTCCCTACGGAGCCGACCCGGTCTTGGCCCAACGACTGGGGCTTGAGCGGCAATGGCTGCACGCCGTGCGACTGGGGTTCGTACATCCCGAATCGGGGGAGTACGTAGAATTCGAATCCCAGTACCCGGCTGATCTGCAGAACGCGCTCGACCACCTGCGCGCTGCCGCCGGCGAGTAAGGAGAGCAGAATCCGTGGCTGATAGCTTTTCGCACCTGCACGTTCACACCGAATACTCGATGCTCGACGGGGCGGCACGCCTCAGTGATCTCATGCAGGCTGTCAAAGCCAGCGGTATGGATTCGATTGCGATCACCGATCACGGCTACCTTTTCGGTGCGTTCGACTTCTACTCGCAGGCTGTCGCCAATGGAATCAAGCCGATCATCGGCCTGGAAGCCTATGTGACACCGGGAACCTCCCGGCACGACAAGACCCGCGTCAAATGGCGGACTGACGAAGCCCAGCGCGGCGACGACGTCTCCGGCGGCGGTGCGTACACCCACATGACCATGTGGGCACGCGACAACCGAGGAATGTCGAACCTGTTCAAAGCCGCCTCCATGGCTTCTCTTGACTCGGTTTTCGGCAAATGGCCCCGTTTGGACCGGGAACTGCTGTCGCAGTACTCCGAGGGCATCATCGCAACAACCGGATGCCCTTCCGGAGAAGTGCAGACGCGCCTGCGCCTCGGTCAGTTCGATGAGGCACTTGCCGCCGCAGCGGAGTTCCAAGACATCTTCGGCAAAGAGAACTTCTTCTGCGAAATCATGGACCACGGGCTCAGCATTGAAAAGCGCGTGTCCAAAGACCTCCTCGAGATCGCCAAACGCCTCGACCTGCCGCTCGTGGCAACCAACGACCTCCACTACACCCACGAATCTGACGCAAAAGCCCACGAAGCGCTCCTGGCCATCCAATCCGGTTCGAAGCTCATCGAACCGACCTACGATCAGGGCGGTTCGCGTTTTGCGTTCTCCGGCACCGGCTACTACCTGAAGTCCGCGGCCGAAATGCGGGCCCTGTTCAAAGAAATGCCGGAGGCCTGCGACAACACCCTGCGCATTGCCGAAATGTGTGATGTGTCTTTTGACACGAATGCGAACTTCATGCCGAAGTTCCCCACACCAGACGGCGAAGACGAAGAGTCCTGGCTGTACAAGGAAGTCGACAAGGGTCTGCACTACAGGTTCCCCGACGGCATTCCCGACGATGTGCGCAAGCAGGCGGACTATGAGCTCGGAATCATCTCGAATATGGGATTCCCCGGCTACTTCCTCGTGGTTGCCGACTTCATCAACTGGGCGAAGGACAACGGCATTCGCGTAGGCCCCGGCCGAGGCTCCGGTGCGGGCTCCATGGTCGCCTACGCCCTGCGCATCACCGACCTCAATCCGCTTGAACACGGTCTGATCTTCGAACGGTTCCTCAACCCCGACCGCGTGTCGATGCCCGACTTCGACGTCGACTTCGACGACCGTCGACGCGGCGAGGTCATCGAATACGTAACCCGCAAATACGGCTCCGAATACGTTTCGATGATCGTCACCTTCGGCACCATCAAAACCAAGCAGGCGCTGAAAGACTCCGCGCGCGTGCTCGGCAAGCCGTTTTCGCTGGGGGAGCGGCTGACAAAGGAGCTTCCGCCGGCCGTCATGGCCAAGGACATTCCCCTGGCCGATATCGAAAACCCCAAGGCGCCTCGCTATGGGGAAGCCGGGGACTTCCGTACGTTCATCGAAAACGATCCGGAAGCACGCGAAGTCTTCGACACAGCACTTGGCCTGGAGGGGCTGAAACGGCAGTGGGGTGTGCACGCCGCCGGCGTCATCATGTCTTCAGCGCCGATCATCGACGTCATCCCGATCATGCGCCGTATTCAGGACGGCCAGGTCATCACGCAGTTCGACTATCCGACAGCCGAGGGCCTCGGACTGATCAAGATGGACTTCTTGGGGCTGCGGAACCTGACGATCATTTCGGACGCGATTGAGAACATCAAGGTCAACCGCGACTTCGACCTCGATCTGGAAACCCTCGAACTGGATGACCGGGCGACCTACGAACTTCTGGCCCGCGGGGACACCCTCGGTGTCTTCCAGCTGGACGGCGGGGGACTGCAAGGTCTGCTGCGGCTGATGAAGCCGGACAACTTCGAAGACATTTCGGCAACCCTGGCCCTGTACCGCCCAGGCCCCATGGGCGCGGATTCACACACCAACTACGCCAAGCGCAAAAACGGTCTCCAGCCGATCACCCCAATCCACCCGGAACTTGCCGAACCCCTGGCAGAGATCCTCGACACGACCTACGGCCTGATCATCTACCAGGAGCAGGTCATGGCGATCGCGCAGAAGGTCGCCGGATATTCGCTCGGTCAGGCAGATATTCTGCGCCGCGCTATGGGCAAGAAGAAAAAGGCCGAACTGGATGCCCAGCAGGAGGGCTTCTTCGGCGGCATGAAGGAACGCGGCTACTCGAAAGAAGCTGCGCAGGCGCTGTGGGACATCTTGCTGCCGTTCTCGGACTACGCGTTCAACAAGGCCCACTCCGCCGCCTACGGTGTGGTGTCCTACTGGACCGCCTACCTCAAGGCGCACTATCCGGCCGAGTACATGGCGGCGCTGCTGACCTCGGTTGCTGACAACAAGGACAAGCTTGCCCTTTACCTCAACGAGTGCCGGAAGATGCACATTACGGTGCTGCCGCCGGACGTCAACGAATCGCAGCTGAACTTCACCCCGGTCGGCGACGACATTCGCTTCGGCATGGGGGCCGTGCGCAATGTGGGCGACAACGTGGTTGATGGAATCGTCAACGCCCGCGCTGAAAAGGACGACTTCACCTCGTTCTCGGATTTCCTGGACAAAGTGCCCTCCCACGTGTGCAATAAGCGCACGGTGGAATCGCTCATCAAATCGGGCGCTTTTGACTCTCTCGGTGAAACCAGGCGCGCTCTGGTCGAGATCCACGAGGAAGCTGTGGACTCGGTCATCGGCGTCAAACGGCAGGAGGCTGTCGGCCAGTTCGACCTGTTTGCCGGTTTGGGTGAAGGCGAGGGAGCTGAATTCTCGGTCCCCGTGCCGGACCGGCCCGAATGGGACAAGAAGGAAAAGCTCGCCTTTGAGCGCGAAATGATCGGCCTGTACGTGTCGGATCACCCGCTCAACGGACTCGAGGGTGTGTTGGCGAGCGAAGCCGATACGTCGATTGTGCAGCTGCTGGATCCTGAAAGCCACGTGCGCGACGGTTCGAGTGTGACGGTGTGCGGCATCATCACGCAGGTGCAGCGCAAAGTGTCGAAGAACTCTGGCAAGCCCTATGCCATTGTCACGGTCGAGGACTTGGAAGCGAGCCTGGAGATCATGTTCTTCGGCGACGTCTACGAACCCGTTGCCTCGTTGTTGGCCATCGACCTGGTGGTGACGATCACCGGCCGGGTCCGCCAGTCGGATGACCGGCCGACGTCGCTCATGGCCCAGTCGATGACGATTCCGGATGTCACTGACCCCGAGGACCGCCCCCTCGTGCTCACCGTTCCGCACTCGCTGCTGAGCGAACAGTTGGTCACCCAGCTCGGTGACATCCTGCGGTCCAACCGTGGGGCCACAGAGGTGCGCCTGGCCATCAAGGAACCTGGACGCACCACCCTTATGCGTTTGGACAGTTCCTGCAGTGTGACCAGCGGCCCGAGTCTCTTCGGTGACCTCAAGGCCCTTTTGGGCCCGCGCTGTCTGCAGGGCTGACAGCCGCTGGTGTTCTCTGGCTGGACTCACGAGGCGGGTGCAGCACAATCTGCTCCGCTGGGATCCGTAGACTAACGGTGTGACTGAACTTCTTCGCCGCATCGATCTGCGCAACACAGACATGGACCGCCGCACCCTTCGCACCGCGGTGCCGCGAGCCCACGCGGGCTTTTCCCACGCCGCGGGTGCGGCAGCCGGGGTGCTTGCCGACGTGCGTGAACGCGGGCGCGAAGCAGTTGTTGACCTCACCCACCGCTTTGACGGTGTGCGGTTGGAGCGCGTGCGTGTTCCCGAGGCCGAACTGAAAAAGGCCTATGACGATCTTCCCGCGGATGTCGAAGCAGCTCTGCGTGAAGCCCGTGCTCGGCTGGAGCGTGTGTCCGCTGGACAGCTGCCGGCGGATGACACCCAGACTTTCGCCCATGGCGGCACCGTCACCAGCAGATGGCAGCCGGTCGAGCGGGTGGGCCTGTATGTTCCCGGGGGACTGGCCGCGTACCCGTCTACTGTGCTGATGAACGCTGTGCCGGCTTTGACGGCCGGCGTGAAGTCGATGGCGATTGCTTCGCCTCCGGGCCCTGACGGTCTGCCCAACCGCACGGTCATGGCGGCCGCCCACCTGCTCGGAGTGACCGAAGTGTGGGCGATGGGCGGAGCCCAGGCGATCGGAGCTTTCGCGTACGGATTCTCTGATGGGGAAGACCTTGAGCCAGTGGATCTCATCACCGGTCCGGGCAACGCCTTTGTCGCTGCGGCAAAGGCCGAAGTGCGCGATGTTGTGGGCATTGACGCTGTTGCCGGTCCCACCGAGATCATCGTTGTAGCCTTGAGCGGTTCACGCCCCGACTTTGTTGCGGCTGACCTTCTGAGCCAAGCGGAGCACGACCCCCTTGCCGCTTCGGTTCTGGTGACCGACAGCGAAGACTTCGCTGATGCCGTCGATGCGGCTCTTGCCGAACAGACGGCGAAAACCCCACACCGTGAGCGTGTCGAACAGGCTCTGCGGGGCGAACAGTCCGGCACGATCCTGGTGTCCTCTAAGGACGACGCGATTGCCGTGGCAAACGCCTATGCGGGCGAACACGTTGAAGTTCACGGCGACGGCGCAGAGGAAGCCGCGCGTGGAATCGTCAACGGAGGTTCGGTTTTCATCGGCGATTATTCTCCCGTGGCTCTGGGGGACTATTGCTCCGGCTCTAACCACGTTCTTCCCACTGTCGGTTCGGCAGCTTTTGCCTCCGCGCTGGGCACCATGTCGTTTATGAAGGGCAGTCAGGTGATCAGCTACTCGAAGGAGGCGCTGGAGGCCGTTGCCGGTCACATCAGCGCGTTCAGCCGAGTGGAAGACCTGCCCGCGCACGGTGCAGCCGTGCAGATTCGGATGGAGGGCTGATGCACTGTCCTTTCTGTCGTAATGCTGATTCGCGCGTCGTGGATTCGCGGACTGCCGAAGACGGCGCCTCGATCCGCAGGCGCCGGCAGTGCACCGCGTGCGGCCGCCGTTTCACCACAATGGAGGCCACCAGCCTGTCTGTCATCAAACGTTCGGGTGTGACCGAGGAGTTTTCCCGTTCCAAGGTGATTTCCGGTGTGCGCAAAGCCTGCCAGGGCCGTCCGGTCGAAGAAGACGACCTCGCCAAGCTCGCCCAGACGGTCGAAGAGGCAATCCGTGCTCGTGGTGTTGCTGAAATCGATGCGGACGAAGTGGGCCTGACAATTCTGAGCCCGCTGCGCGAGCTCGACCAGGTGGCCTACCTGCGCTTTGCCAGTGTGTACCAGGGCTTTGAAAGCCTCGAAGACTTCGAAGAGGCCATTGAATCACTGCGCGCCGAACGCGACGGACGGGCTGCAGAGAAAGAATTCTGACAGTGACTTGCGCCCCGCACAGTGCATGTGTATAAAATGAGGGCACACACTTAAGTGTGGTCGCAACAGGCGGTATCGGAGGGGAAGCCGGTGCCGCCTGTTTTTATTTCCCTTCAACACTCAAGCAGCGCCCTGACCAGCGATTACAGCAGAGCTGCCGGTGCGCGGTCAGTGCCGGATGCCGGAGACCCCAACAGCTTCAGCCCCATGTGCGTCCATCGCCTTTCAACCGCAGATTCTGGCCAATCGGCAAGGGCTGCTGTCATAGCCAGAACGTCAAGATAGTCCTGATACAGCCGTGACGAAATCGTGGCACCCGAAGAGCCCAGGGCACGCAGTATGCGGCCGTCGAGAATCATGGGCTTGTCGGCTGTTTCCAAAGACCATTCCGGCTGTGAGAAATAGGCGAGCTTGGTGAAAGTGGACGGTCCGATGAACGGTACGGCGCCGTTCCACAGGGAAAATGTTTCCGCGGCGGTAAGCCCGCGCCCGCGGTCGACGAGATCGGCAAGAACCTGACCGAAGCCATCGACTGCCGGTGCGCGGCACGCTCGATAGACGCTGCGGGCCTGTGTGCCGCTGCCGTAGGCGGCCGCTGCGGCGAAGAACTCCACGGCATCCTCAGCGGTGCTCACGCCGCGGCCCAGCGCAAACAGCTGACCGCGCGAAATGCGCGCTCTGCCGTTCCAGCCGTCGGAGTGCAGAACTTCCGGCAGCGGGCAGTCCTCCGGCCACCACTGGGCGAAATGCTGCGGACAGAATTCAATTTCATCGGTTGATTCGCTGCCGTGGGGAGTGCCCAGTTCGCGGCAGAGTTCCAGGGGTGATGGAAATGACATGATGGCCTCTTTTCTGCTGCTCGTGCCGACACTCTTACACGAGGCACTGACACAGCGAGACCACGCCGCCGGCGGCGCTTTCCGCGGACTGTTCTTACAGCCAGGCGGTGACGAGCGAATCCCTGCTCTCAAACACGCCAAGACGCGCTGTTGCGCGGGTGAGCGCAACATAGAGATCGCCCACGGCAGCCGAATCCCCGGCGGGTGCGAAGTCAGCCGGCTCGACGAGGGCGACAGCATCGAACTCCAGGCCTTTTGCCTGATGGGGCTGCAGCAGGGCAATGGGGAAGTCGATGCCGGACGTGCCGATGCCGTACTCGACGCCAGCCTCCTCCAACGCCTGTGCAGCTTCCCGCAGCTGTGCCGAGGTGCCGATGACCGCGGCCCGACCGCCTCCCAACTCTCGCAGCTGTCCGGCCGCCCAGACAGCGGCCGCCGGCGGCACCTCGTCAGAGGAAAGCCGGGACACCGCGGGAGCCGTGTCACCATCGCGAACCGGTGTGGGCACTTCGAGGTTGGGGAAGTGCGTGCGCAGCAGAGCGTTCGCCGGTTCCAGGATCGAAGCGGGGGTTCGGTAGGAGACCGTCAGCTCGGTCAGCGACAGGCGGGAACCCACGTGCGGGGAGAGCACACTCTCCCACGTGCGCGCGGCATCCGTCAGACTGGCTTGAGCGAGGTCGCCGACAATCGTGGCGGACTTGCTCGGCACCCGCCTGAACAGCAGGCGCAGCTGCATGGGGCTGAGCTCCTGAGCTTCGTCGACAACCAGATGTCCGTAGGTCCACTCGCGATCCTCCGCGGCGCGCTCTGCCAGCGGACGATGATCGCCGCCATCGGAAAAGCGCTGTGCGAGCACCTCAGCAGACACGAAATCTGACGTGCCCATCATGTCGTTGACAGCCTGCGCGTACTCCGTTTCTGCGTTCGTTCGCGGGCGCGCCTCAGCCGTGCCCAGCAGCTCCTCGAGTTCGTCGAGCAGCGGAATGTCCTCAACCGTGATCGGCTCGTTCTTGCCGCGGCGCAGGCGAGCCATTTCCTCGTAGGACAGCAGGCCATCGCAGGCGGCAACGAGTTTCGCCGGCTTCGTGTACAGGTCGCTCAGCACGCGACCAGCGCTGACAGGCAACCAGCACAGGTTGATGGCTCGGCGCACATCCGTCGACATGCGCAGGTCGGCCATGTGGTGGCCGCGCGGATCATCCATGCCGGCCAGGGGTGAGTTCTGCAGCAGCTGTTCGACGAGTTCGTCGAGGATCTGCTGGACAAAGCCTTCGCGCGCCGCGTTGTGGGGCTTGCCCGAGCGCTGCGCGTTCTTGATCGCCTTGCGCACGGCCTTGCGTTTGAGAGTGACCCGCTGCGCACCGACGGCGAGCTCTTGGTCGCTGTCGGGCACCCGCTGGTAGCCGCGCACAGCGCGCTTGATGACGTCGACCATCCGCAGGCTGCCCTTGACGGCGGCGGTTTTCGGCCCGTCGTGCAGACTGGCCTCGTAGCCGGGCAGCAACTGGCCGGGGGTCAGAAGAACAGCGCCGGTTTCGCCGAGGCTGGGCAGCACCTGTTCGATGTACTTGAGGAAAACCGGCGTGGGGCCGACGATGAGCACACCCGAACCGGCGATTTTGGTGCGCTGCCTGTACAGGAGGTATGCGGCGCGGTGCAGGGCCACCGCGGTCTTCCCGGTGCCGGGTCCACCCTGGACGACAACCGTTTGGTCGGCGGGGCGGCGGATGATTTCGTCCTGTTCTGCCTGAATTGTCGCGACGATATCGCCCATGCGTCCCGTGCGGTGGCTTTCGAGTGCTGCCATGAGCGCGCCTTCGCCGTGCAGGTCGTCGCGTTCGGCGGCGGTCAGCGCATTGAGGTCCAGGACGTCGTCTTCCAGGCCGATGACGGTGCGCCCTCGTGTGGCGATGTGCCTTCTGCGGATGACGCCGGTGGGGTTGGCTGCGGTGGCCCGGTAGAACGGTTCGGATGCGGGTGCTCGCCAGTCCATGAGCAGCTGAGTCTGGTCGGAATCTGAAATGCCGATGCGCCCGATGTAGGTGGTCTTGTCATCAGCCATGTCGAGCCTGCCGAAGCACAGGCCGGTTTCAGCTTCGCGCAGGCGCAGCAGCTGGTCTTCGTACATGGTGGCGAAGGCATCGCGCTCTGAGCGGTTTTGGTGGTTGCCGCCGACTTTGGATGCCCGAACGGCGCTGAGTTTGCTGTGCGTTGCTTCGCGCAGGCTGTCCAAGCGCTCATAGACGCGGGAAACGTATGTCTGTTCCCGCTGGATTTCGCTGTTTTCCGGCACCGTTCTCCCTCCGATCGGCATTCAATTATGCCGTGGCCGCGCCCGCGCGCACGCACTGGGGTGGGCCGGGATTCAACGGCCGGTGAAAGCTGTCAGCTGTGTGCCCTCGAGGACGCGGGCAACTGCCGGCCCACCGCGCAGGGCGCGGGCCACGATGCCGGGTTCGGGTGGGGTGTGGGCGGCGATTCCGACCGCGTTGCCGTAGCGGCGACCGCGCATGTTGCCCGGGTCGATTGCCAGGGCGACGTAGGGAAAAGACTGCTGCAGTAAGCGCAGTTCGCCTTTCAGCCGCTCATGAGGTGGAGCTGCCGCGATATTGAGCAGGAAAGTGCCGCTGGGGGCCAGTACGTTCGCGCACTGGTCGAAGAACTCGCGTGTTGCCAAGGGCGCCGGAGTTTCGCTTCCGGCGAAGGCGTCGCGGACAAGCACGTCGAGGCTGCCGGTCCGGAAGGTGTGGATTTCACGTGCGCCGTCACCCGCGCGCAGCGCCAGCCGGGGCTTCTTCGGCAGGTCGAACCACTCCCGGACTTTGTCCAGCAGGGCGGCATCGATGTCGATGGCTGTCTGCTTAGAACCGGGACAGTGCGCGTCAATCCAGCGGGGCAGACTGCAGCCTCCGGCCCCGATATGAACTGCTCTCAGGGGTGTTCCGCGCCCATTGGCGTCATCGTGGCGCACCCGGACGATCCTCGACATCCAATCGAGGTACTCGAAATCCAGCCGCAGGGGATCGGACAGGGTGACGCACGACGACGGGACCCCGTTGACCCACAGGACGTATGAGTCGGGTTCGCCGGCAACGGCCTCAAGCACAGCTGTGCCCGTGTCGATGTCTACTTCGCGCTCAGCGGATCGTCGTTGTCTGCCCATGCCGTCAGTCTAGGGAGGCTCGCACTCAGGTTCGCCAGCCTGTGCACAACTTGGCCTCTGTCCACAGCCTCCCGCCACCTGTTTTAACTGCGGAGGTGAGTGGAAAACACTTCTGGCATGAAGAAGATCACCATCAGAACACCGGAAGACATTATTGAAACCGCAGTGGACATGCTCGGCTATAGACCGGAGGATTCGCTGGTCCTCCTGGGCATCATGGATCCCAACACAGAAGGACCCGGCCTGGGCGTGCTCCGCATCGACTACAGCACAGCCGCCGCACTGGGCTTCGCCGATGGATCCGCAGGAGACGTTGTGGACCTCGTGCACGGTCTTGGCAGCGTGAAAACCGTGCTGCCAGTCGTTTTCTGTGATGACCTCTACGACATTCTCGGATTGGGCGGGCCGATAGAGGCGCAGTCGTGGAAAGTGCACCGCGACGGCATCTACGCGGTCTGCGATCTGCTGGTCGACTCCGGCTATGACGTGGGGCGGCCCGTGTGGTCCGCGGGTGAACTGTGCGGTGATTTTGCCGCTCCGCGTGATGTGCGCCAGTGCAACACGGAAAACAGCCGCCCGGCTGGCATCGCGGAAGCGGCTGCACTGCCAACCCCAGAGCTCGAAATCGTACGGGCCAAAGAGTTCTTCGGGACACCAACAGTGCCGTTCCCGAAGCTGGCCGACGCTCTGGCAAAGGTGGAGAGCCTGCACGCGGAAGGCGTCGCGCCAGAAGAGTGCGCCCGGACATTCTCGCCACAGGCACTCAACGCGGCTGAGGCCATGCTGACCAATCCGCGCAGGCGGGACCTGGTCATGCTCCTCATGGTTTTTCAGAATCCCGGACTGCGGCCGGCCGAACTGCCAGCAGAGTGTGACGAGCATACGGAAGGTTGGCTGTTGGAAGAGTTTGTTCATCCCGAGTACATGAGCGAGTGCGTGGGCTACAGTGCGGCGCTGCCCGATATGCGCCGGCTGCAGCTGGGGTGTGAAGTCATGAAGATGATTGCGGCCTACGCCTCGAGTGAGGCTCTGCCTGATGCGCTCGCGGTTCTCGCATGGCTGGAATGGGTCAGGGGGCGTTTGTCGTTCTCGGACTACTACGCTGCAGCGGCTCTTCACCTGGATTCAGAGCACTCGCTGGCACGGCTGCAGGCGGCCGCGGCCGAACAGGCGGTGCTGCCCGGCTGGCTGCGACACGAGCGGTTTGACGAAGTCGATTGGGTCTGAGCGGAATACCGTGAGAAGATAAAGTGTTGACCCGGTAGGTCCCAGCATCCGGAGCAGCCAGCTTAAGCCCAGCTTGAGCACGGCAGGCCGCGTGTGAAGACTTGACTTGGGTCTTACTAGTGCCATGAAGACTCAAGGCACCGCAGACGCAGTGAAAGGTGAACCGTGCCGACCGCACCCAAGGACTCCACGAAGACCAGCGCAGACGACTCGGCTGCCAAGAAGACGACGGCGAAGAAGCCCGCGTCCAAGACCACCGCCAAGAAGAGCACCGCGACGACAGCGAAGTCGAAGTCGACTGGAACAAAGGCGGCTGCAGCTAAGAAGACCACAGCTGCGAAGTCGACGGCTGCGAAGTCGACCACGGCTGCGAAGAAGTCCGCGGCCGCCAAGTCAAGCACCGCCAAGTCCACGGCTGCGAAGAAGACCACGGCGGCTAAGTCCACTGCGGCTAAGTCGAGCACCGCTAAGAAGACAACAGCCGCGAAGTCCACGGCTGCGAAGAAGACCACGGCGGCAAAGTCCACTGCGGCTAAGTCGAGCACCGCTAAGAAGACGACCGCGAAGTCCACGGCTGCGAAGAAGTCGACCGCCGCGGCGAAGAAGTCCACCGCTGCCAGGAAGACTGCGGTCGAGGAAACACCGGAAGTCGAAGAAACCACAACGACAACAGCGGCGAAGAAGACCGCTGCCAAGAAGCCGGCTGAAAAGCCCGCGGCGAAGAAGTCGACTCGCAAGAAGAAGGACGACGAGCTCATCGAAGACGTCGAAACCCCGGAAGAACCGGAAGAGACCGACGACGCCGAAGCAACCGAAACCCGCAACGCCGAAGAAGAAAAGAAAGACGAAGAAGTCAAAGAAGCAGGCGGCTTCGTCGTTTCTGACGCTGATGATGACGACCAGCCCACGGTGCAGGTTGTCAGCGCGGGCGCGACAGCAGACCCGGTCAAGGACTACCTCAAGCAGATCGGCCGCGTGGCACTGCTCAACGCGGCAGAGGAAGTTGACCTCGCCAAGCGGATCGAAGCCGGGATGTACGCCGAGCACCTGCTGAACAACGGCGAAGTCAAAGAAGCTCGCGACCAGCGCGACTACAAGTGGATCATCCACGACGGCCGCATCGCGAAGAACCACCTGCTGGAGGCCAACCTTCGTCTGGTTGTCTCGCTGGCCAAGCGCTACACCGGCCGCGGCATGCTGTTCCTCGACCTCATCCAGGAAGGCAACCTCGGTCTGATTCGCGCGGTCGAAAAGTTCGACTACACGAAGGGCTTCAAATTCTCCACCTACGCCACGTGGTGGATCCGCCAGGCAATCACCCGTGCCATGGCCGACCAGGCACGCACCATCCGCATCCCGGTGCACATGGTGGAAGTCATCAACAAGCTGGCCCGCGTGCAGCGTCAGATGCTGCAGGACCTGGGCCGCGAACCCACCCCGGAAGAGCTCGCCAAGGAACTCGACATGACGCCCGAACGCGTTGTCGAAGTGCAGAAGTACGGCCGCGAGCCCATTTCACTGCACACCCCGCTGGGCGAAGACGGCGATTCCGAATTCGGTGACCTCATCGAAGACTCCGAAGCCGTTGTACCCGCTGACTCCGTGAGCTTCACTCTGCTGCAGGAACAGCTCCACTCGGTGCTTGACACCCTGTCGGAACGCGAAGCCGGTGTGGTCTCGATGCGGTTCGGACTCAACGACGGCCAGCCGAAGACCCTTGACGAAATCGGCAAGGTGTACGGCGTGACCCGCGAACGCATCCGTCAGATCGAATCGAAGACCATGGCGAAGCTGCGCCACCCCTCGCGCTCCCAGGTGCTGCGCGACTACCTCGACTGATACGCGGAACAGCCGCAGAGACGATCAGGCCCGACCCCGTCAAACGGGGCCGGGCCTGCTCTCTTATCTGCGAAGTTTCAGTCAGAAAGACCTGCAGCCGCCCAGAGCTGAAGCGGAAGGCTTACAGCCAGTTGGGTTCGATGATGCCGAAAGCCGCATTGTGCGGGTCGATGAACTTGGCGACGCGTCCGCGGGGAGTGTCGGTCGGCTTGACCAGCAGGGCGCCGCCGAGTTCGGGCACCTTCTGGGCAAAGACCTCGACATCTTCAACCATGTAGAACGCTTCCCAGTGCGAGGGGATCTGCGTGCCGGAAAGGTCCACGACAGCGGCCGTCAGATCAACATCACCCGGCATGGTGAACAGCTGGGCTTCTTCGCGGATGGTGGACGGTCCGGTGCTCGTGGTCCAGCCGAACACCTCAGAGTAGAAGTCCGCCTTTTCAGGGGAGTGAGTGTGCAGCTCGAAGTAGACGGCCGCACCGAGTTCGCCCACTGTTCCCAGTCCGCGGGAATCGTCAAAGGTCAGCGCGCCGAATGCCGTGCCGCCGGAGTCCGAGACAAGCGCAACCGATGCTTCACCATCGAATTCGGGAACGACCGTCATTGCCTGTCCGCCGCCTGCATCAACAGCGGTGAGGAAGGTGTCGAGCGATTCAGCGCGGAAGTAGACAGACCAAAAGCCAGGCTGGCCTTCCGGCGCCTGCGGCGGCTGTGGGCTGATGCCTGCGGCGGCGCGTCCGCCGAGCAGCGCCTGCGAACCAAGGCCAAGGGGGCCTGCGCCGCTGAACTCCCAGCCGAAGAGTTCGCTGTAGAACTTAGTGGAAACATCCGACTGCGGGGAGCTGAGCTCCAACCAGACGGGTTGAGCAGATTGAGCAGTGTAGTCAGTCACCCGGCCATTGTCGCAGGTAAAGCTGTCGTGGTCAGCCGCGGCCCTTGAAGTAGTCTTCAATGCCGGCAGCCAGCCCCTCGGCGTAGCGCTTGCGGCCGGAATCCGTCTTCATGGTCTTTGCTTCTTCCGGGTTGCGCATTTCGCCCATCTCCATGAGCACGGCTGGCACCGTGGCGTGATTGAGACCGCCGAGATCTGTGCGCTCGATGATGGTCTTCTTGCCATAGCTGGGGTTGGCGCGGAAGTCCGCATCTTTGAGGCCTTTCACAAGGCTGGTGGCCAGCTTCTTGGATTCAGCGTGTTCGCGGTCCGGTGCGATGATGGCGCCGAAGCCGAACGGCTTGGTGCTTTCGGAGCCGTTGGCGTGGATGCTGACGAGGATGTCCGCCTCGGCTGCGAACTTCCCGCGCTCATCAACGCAGGGACCGATGCCGGTGTCGTCTTTGCGCGACATGATGACGCTCGCACCTTTGTCTTCGAGCAATGTGCGCAGATGCTCAGCAACTTTCCAATTGAATTCGTGTTCGGCAAAGCCATCTGATGTGGCTGTTCCGGTTGTGTTGCACGCTTTTGTTCCGC
Source organism: Brevibacterium ravenspurgense (assembly GCF_001584615.1). Taxonomy (GTDB): domain Bacteria; phylum Actinomycetota; class Actinomycetes; order Actinomycetales; family Brevibacteriaceae; genus Brevibacterium; species Brevibacterium ravenspurgense. The sequence continues at coordinate 90,443 of NZ_LQQC01000010.1, forward strand.
CGCGGCCGTCATCGACCTGCCGGGAGATCTTTGAGGCGTTCTTCATGTTGCCGCCGTTGTGGCCGGGGTCGACTGCGATCGTCAGTCCAGCCAGCGGCTGGGAGTCCTCGTCTTCTGTCGGGGTGCTCGAGGGCGCATCACTCTCTGCGGTCGGGGCCGCCGGTGCTGACGAGGTGCCGGGCCCGGGTGTGCCGCCAGCGCACCCGGTCAGGAGGAGGGCACAGAGTGCGGCAGCAAGGGCGGGGGAGCGCAGAATCATACGAACATTGAAGCACATCCGGTATGACAGGGCGGCGGGCAAATCCACGGGCTTTCGCCGGCTGAGCCCTACAATGGCAGGGCATCAGAGGGAAAGGACGTGGAAGTGGCGGCCAAAGCAGAGTACGGCGCACAGCAGCTCCAGGTACTGGAAGGGCTCGACGCGGTTCGCAAACGGCCCGGTATGTACATCGGCTCCACTGATTCGCGCGGTCTCATGCACTGCCTGTGGGAGATCATCGACAATTCCGTCGATGAAGCCCTGGCCGGCTACGGAGAAGAGATCACTGTGACTCTCTATCCTGACGGCTCGGTCGCGGTGGACGACTGTGCGCGCGGCATTCCCGTTGACATCGAACCGAAGACAGGTCTGAGCGGTGTAGAACTGGTCATGACGAAGCTGCACGCCGGCGGTAAGTTCGGCGGCGGTTCCTATGCTGCGGTCGGTGGTCTGCACGGTGTTGGCGGTGCTGTTGTCAATGCGCTGTCCGAACGTATGGACGTCGAAGTCACCCGTGCTTCCAAGGTCCACCGTCTGTCATTCCGACGGGGTCGGCCCGGACGTTTCGCCGATGACGGCGCCCCCAGCCCTGAAAGTCCGTTCACTGAGAACAAGCCGGGTGAAAAGCTCGAGATCATCGGCAAGGCCAAGCGGGGTGTCACCGGAACGCGGGTGCGCTACTGGGCTGACCCGCAGATCTTCCTGAAAGACGCCGACTTCGAATACGACAAGCTCGTTGACCGTGCCCGGCAGACCGCGTTCCTCGTTCCCGGTCTGAAGATCACAATCGTCGACGAACGCGGCATTGCGCGCGACGAAGCGGGCGAGGTCATTGAACGTCGCGAAGAAGAGTTCCGCTATGACGGTGGAATCTCCGCGTTTGCCGATCATCTGGCGCTTGACCCGGCTGTCACCGATGTGTGGCGCTTCAGCGGCAAGGGCGATTTCACGGAAACTGTTCCAGTCCTCGATAAGACCGGCCACATGGTGTCAACCGATGTCGACAGGGAAGTCGATGTTGACATCGCCCTGCGCTGGGGGACTGGCTTCGACACTCGGATCAAGAGCTTCGTCAACATCATCGCCACCCCTAAGGGCGGCACCCACCAGGCGGGCTTCGAAGCAGGCCTCGTGAAGACGGTCCGCAAAGCAGTTGAAGCCAATGCCCGCAAACTCAAAGTCGGCAAGGACAAACTCGATAAAGAGGACGTCCTGGCCGGGCTGACGGCTGTCGTCACCGTCAAGCTTGCCGAACCGCAGTTCGAAGGACAGACAAAAGAGGTTCTTGGAACGCCCGCGGTCCGTCAGATTGTCAGCAAAGTCGTCGAAGATGGCCTGACTGAACGTCTTGAGGCAAGCAAACGCCAGGAAAAGGCTCAGGCGAACGCGCTTTTGGAAAAGGTTGTCGCGGAAATGAAATCGCGCATCTCCGCGCGCACGCATCGCGACAACCAGCGACGCAAAAACGCCCTCGAATCCTCGGCTCTGCCCGCCAAGCTCTACGACTGCCGCATCAGCGACGGTGACAGCACCGAGCTGTTCATCGTCGAAGGCGATTCGGCGATGGGAACCGCAAAGGCTGCCAGGAACTCTGAACACCAGGCGCTGTTCCCCATTCGCGGCAAGATCCTCAACGTGCAGAAAGCAAGTGTGTCGGACATGTTGGCGAATGCCGAGTGTGCGGCGCTGACCCAGGTGATCGGCGCCGGTTCCGGTCGCAGCTTCGACCTGGAGGCTGCCCGCTACGGCAAGGTCATCATCATGACCGACGCGGATGTTGACGGCGCCCACATTCGGACCCTGCTGCTGACGCTGTTCTTCCGCTACATGCGTCCGCTGGTCCAAGCTGGCCGCGTGTTTGCCGCAGTGCCGCCGCTGCACCGCATTGAAGTCATCAACCGCGGCAAAGCCAATGACGTCATCTACACCTATTCGGAAGCTGAGCTTCACCGTGAGCTGAAGAAGCTCGATCGGCGCGGCAAAGCCTACAAGCCGCCGCAGCGCTACAAGGGGCTCGGCGAAATGGATGCCGACCAGCTTGCCGAAACGACGATGGATCCCGCGCATCGGCTTCTTCGCCGTGTCACGATGGACGATGCCGGCGCTGCCGAGACCACGTTCAACCTGCTCATGGGATCTGAGGTTGCCCCGCGCCGCGAATTCATCGTGTCCGGTGCCGACGTCATGGATTCCGAGAAGATCGACGCCTGATCAGCAGGGCCTTCAACAGCCCATTCTGAATTCTGAGACACCCGTGACCACGCATGCTCAGCGTGCTCACAGAAAGTTCCCTGCCGGTAGTCTAGAACCGGCATAATAATGACCGGTTCGTCGTGCGCGTGCACATCTGGCGGACCAAGCCGAACAAGGAGGCGATTGTGGATCCGGTGCTCATCGGCAGGTGGCAATTCGGCATCACCACGGTCTATCACTTCTGGATGGTTCCGCTGACCCTCGGTTTGGGTCTGCTGGTTGCAATCTTCCAGACGATGTACACCCGTACAGGTGACGAAAAGTGGCTGCGCGGAACGAAGTTCTGGGGCAAGCTCTTCCTCGTCAACTTCATCATGGGCGTTGCCACCGGCATCGTCCAGGAATTCCAATTCGGTATGGCCTGGTCGGAATACTCGAAGTTCGTCGGCGACGTCTTCGGTGCTCCTCTGGCTATGGAAGCGCTCATCGCGTTCTTCCTCGAATCGACATTCCTCGGCCTGTGGATCTTCGGCTGGGGTCGACTGTCCAAGCGCGCACACCTGACTGTTCTGTGGTGTGCTGTTATCGGTGCGTGGATCTCGGCGTACTTCATTATCGTCGCCAACTCCTGGATGCAGCACCCGGTCGGCGTTGAAATGGTCGACGGCCGTCCCGTCATGACCAACATCTGGGCAGTTCTCACGAACAACACCGCAATCGCTGCCTACACCCACACGCTTGCAGGTTCGCTCGCCTGCGGTGCCGCCTTCATGCTCGGCATTGCCTGGTACCACCTGTACCGCCGCCGCAGGGACGGCATCGACACGGTCGATGAGAAGGGCCGCGTCGTCGTGGGCGAAAACCCCGCTGTGCCCGGCCGCGACAAAAAAGACCACGAAGTGTGGTTCAAGTCGCTGCGTATCGGCGGTTGGGCCGCAGTCATCGCTTTCGTCGCGGTTGCCATCACCGGTGACATTCAGGCCAAGCTCATGTACGAACAGCAGCCCATGAAGATGGCCTCAGCGGAAGCCGCCTGCTCCGACGGCACCTCGTTCTCGGTGCTGACGATCGGCATCCCCGACTCCAACCACTGTGACGACACGAAGACCCTCATCGAGGTTCCCGGTCTGCTGTCCTTCCTCGTCCACTCGAACTTCACGGAAGAAGTCCCCGGCGTGAAGACGCTTCTGCCGGAATACGAAGAGAAATTCGGCGGCGTCATCCCGGATGACCCCATGTACCGCGACTACGCGGGACAGAAGATCGACTACCAGCCGCTGATGATCGTCACCTATTGGGGCTTCCGCTTCATGATCGGATTCGGTGCTCTCGCAGCGATCTTCGCCGGCTACGCACTGTTCGCCACCCGCAAGGGAACCGTGCCGAAGTCGAAGTTCCTCGCACACCTGTCGCTGTGGGGCATCGCGGCACCGTTCGTTGCCAACTCGGCCGGATGGGTGTTCACCGAAATGGGCCGCCAGCCGTTCGTTGTGGCCCCCAATATGGGTGCTGACGGCGTCGATGGGGTCATGCTCTACACGGCCGCGGCGATCTCTCCGTCCGTTTCCGCCGGCGCCATGCTGTTCAGCCTGGTAGCCCTGACCCTGCTCTACGGCGGTCTGATGGTCGTCGAGCTCATCCTCATCATCAAGTACGCCCGCGGTGGCATCGCGGCTGCTATGCCCGAACTCGACACTTCGGGAAGCAAGCCGAGCGCCGAACACGAAGACGACGACGTCCTGTCGTTCGCCTACTAAGGAGACGCTGTGGAAGCCCTTTCAACCCTGTGGTTCATCCTCATCGCTGTCCTGTGGACGGGGTACCTCATCCTCGACGGCTTCGACCTCGGCGCGGCCATGATGATGAAGACCTTCGCGAAAAGCGAAAAAGAACAGCGCGTTCTGCTCAATTCGTTCGGACCCGTATGGGACGGCAACCAGGTGTGGCTGCTGACCGCCGGCGGTGCGACGTTCGCGGCGTTCCCGCTGTGGTACGCCTCGCTGTTCTCCGCCCTGTACGTGCCGCTGACGCTGGCGCTGCTCGCACTCATCCTGCGCGCCGTGTCGATTGAATACCGCGGCAAGGTCAATTCGCAGCGCTGGCGCGACGCCTGGACCTGGTGCCTGTCGCTCGGCTCGGCGACCGCGGCCTTCTGCGTCGGCGCGATGTTGGCGCTGAGCACCACCGGTATGCCGATCAACGACAACGGCGACAACGTGGGCGGTGCCTTCGCGTGGGTCAACATCTACGCGGTCGTGGGTGGGCTGGCCATCCTCGGCTTCGCCTACCTGCAGGGCCTGCTGTTCACGGCTCTGAAGTCGCACGGCGAAATGCGCGTACGCGCACGTGCACAGGCAAAGAAGCTCCTGCCGCTTCTGCTGCTGTTCGCCGCTGTGTGGGTGCTGATCGTCCAGTTCAAGTTCGGCAACATCGCCGGTGCTGTGATTATCGCCGTTGCCGTGCTGGCAGCAGTTGTGACGTGGATGAGCATCGGCGAGAACACCGAGCTGCGCGCCTTCCTGTTCAACGGCGTGTTCCTCGCGGCAGGTGTTGCGAGCCTGTTCGTCAACATCTACCCGCGCGTGCTGCCGTCGTCGATCGATGACTCCCTGTCGCTGACAGTCACCTCTGCTTCTTCGTCGGACTACACACTCGGCGTGATGCTCGTCGTCACGGTGATCTTCCTGCCGATCGTTCTGGGCTACACCGTGTACTCGTACCGCGTGTTCGCTCGTCGTATTCACGAAAAGCACCTGCCTCCGGCGCACAGCGTTCCGGTGGCAATCGCCAGCTACCACGCGTGAGTTCACCGTGGGCTCCAGCGTCCGCCGTCCCCTCGGGGCGGCGGGCGCTTGGCGTTCTTGTGGGGGTGGCCGCAGCCAAGGCGCTGGGGCTGGTGCTCATTGCCGAGGCTGCCGCTCGGGGTGTCACCGGGGTGATGGTCGGCGAGGATGTTTCGCTGGCTGTTTTCCTAGGTGTGCTCGGGGCTTTTGTGCGCGGGGCCGCGGCGTGGGCCCAGCGGGCTGCCGGAGCGCGCGCCGCCGTGGGCGTCAAAACGGCTCTGCGCCGGAAGCTCATCGGCCGCTCGGTCGGTTCCGGCGGGCGGGATCTTGACATTGACGACGGTGCGCTGGTTCTGACCGCCACGCGTTCGCTGGATGACCTCGACGACTATTTCACGGGTGTTCTGCCCGCTTTGACGGCTTCTGCTGTCATCCCTCTTGCGGTTATCGTCCGCGTTGTCTTCGCCGACTGGGTTTCAGCGGCACTCCTTGTCATTACGCTGCCCCTTGTGCCGGTGTTCATGATCCTCATAGGTCGCTATACCGAGGAGCGCGTGGGGCAGGCGCTGAAGTCTCTTGATCGCCTGTCGGACAACCTGGTGGAACTTGCGCGCGGCCTCCCGGTTCTTGTGGGGCTGGGACGCGTGCGTGCGCAGACGGAAGCTCTTGTGCGCATCAGCGACAGCTACCGGCGCACCACGATGCAGACGCTCAAGGTCGCGTTTCTGTCTGCTCTGGCTCTCGAGCTCATCTCCACTCTGTCGGTTGCTCTCGTAGCGGTTTTCATCGGCGTCCGTCTGGTGAACGGGACGCTTGATCTGAGCGCCGGTCTGCTGGCTCTTGTTCTGGCCCCCGAGGTGTTCTTGCCTCTGCGTCAGCTGGGTGCGGCTTTTCACTCCACTGAGAACGGACTGGCTGTTTTCGACCGCATTCGTGGTCTCATCGCCTCTCCGCGGTCTGCTGTTTTCGGCTCCCGAGGTGCGGAGTCGGCCGGGTCGGAGGTGACTGTTCAGTTTGCCGAGGTGTCGGTTTCCTACGGCGATTCTGTCGCGCTGCCGCCGGTGTCGGGACAGATCGGCCCGGGTCTGACTGTTCTGACTGGGGCTTCTGGCGCTGGGAAGTCGACTTTCCTGGGTGTCCTCGCCGGTCTTGTGCGGCCGGGGGAGACCGCCTCGGTCACCGGCAGCCTGACGGGGGTTCCGGACTCACTGGCTTTTGCAGATCAGAGTCCCCGCTTCTTCACTTCGACGGTAGGCGAGGAGCTCCGCCTGTTCGGCGGTTCCGAGATTGATACGGCTGCTCTGAAGCAGCGCGCGGCTCTCGACCTGGATGATGCCGCCGCTGTGGATGCGCTCAGCCCCGGTGAAGCTCGGAGACTGTCCTTGGCGCGAGCCTTTGCGCGCGTGGATTCAGGGGCGCAGCTGCTGATTGTCGACGAACCGACAGCGCACCTTGACGACACCTCTGCCGCGCGCGTTCGACGGGAACTGCAGACCATCAGCGAAACCTGCCCCGTCATTGCGGCAAGCCACGATCCAGCGCTGACAACAGCAGGAACACGCCTGCACATCGGCGCGCCAGCACGGGACCTCGACGCGGTGGAACCGGCAGCGGACCCTGTCGAGTCGAACACTCGCCCAAACCTCGACGAAGGTGCGGAGGACGTCCGCCCCGCCTCGACATGGCAGCTGCTTCGGCGTGCAGCCGATGCCGTCGGCTTCACGACGGGACGCTTTTGGCTGGGTGTTCTGTCGGCGGTCGGTGCTGTCGCCGCCGGCACGGCGCTGACCGCAGTGTCGGCCTGGCTCATCGTCTACGCCTCATTCCAGCCGCCCATCATGTACCTGCTGGTGGCGATCGTCGGGGTGCGGTTCTTCGGCCTGAGCCGTTCTGTTCTGACCTACACTCACCAGCTCAACCTGCATCACGCGATCCTGGGCAAACTGGCTTCGCTGCGCAGGCAGCTGTGGCAGACCTTTGCCCGCGAGGGAACAGCCAACCGCGCTGTTGCGCGAAGCGATGTGGCTTTGCGCAGGCTGGTGTCTGATGTCGATGACATCAGGGACGCGGCACCTCGTGTTCTGGTTCCCCCGCTTGTTGCAGTCATCATCGGTGCAGCGGCTGTCGTAGTCTTCTGGATTTTCCTGCCTCAGGCGGCACTGGCGCTTGCTGCTGTTCTTGCGCTGGCGCTCACCGTGGGGCCAGCGGCTGCGCTCTTGGCTGAGCGCCGGGCCGGTGTGCAGCGCCTGGAATACCGGGCGCGCGTGCTGGGGCAGCTCACCCGGCTGCTGGCTGCTAAGTCAGATCTCATCGCCAACGGCAAAGCCGATGCGGCCGCAGCTGCGCTGATCGAAGAAGATGAAAGAGTCGGTGCGTTTGAAAAGCGCATCCTGCAGTCTTCTGGGCTCGGCGAGGGAATAGTCACGTTCCTGTTGTCGGCTCTGAGCGCTCTCATGCTCGTCATCGCCGGTCCCGCGGTGATTTCCGGCAGCATTTCTGCGGAAGCTCTGGCGATCCTCGTGCTCGTACCGCTTGCCCTCATTGATGCTTACCTCGATTCCCTGCGGGCCGTTCAGCAGTGGCCGGCACTGGCTTCTGTCCTGCAGCGCGTACCTGAACTCGGTGCGGAAGAAGAACATGATGCGAAGCAGCCGCACCCAGTCGAATCGATTCGCAGTGCGCAGCTGCGCGGCATTCGCGCATCGTGGCCCACCGGCCCGGAGATTCTCACGGGGGTCAACGCCGATATCGCGCGAGGGCGATGGACGACGGTCACCGGGCCTTCAGGTTCGGGCAAGACCACTCTCGTGTCCGTCATCCTGCGGTTCCTCGACCCAAGCGCTGGGACCTACACGGCAGACGATGCGAACCTGCTTAAGGTGGGGCCGGAAGACCTCGCGGGCACAGTCGCCTGGTGTCCGCAGGAAGCACACGTCTTCAATTCCAGTCTGCGCGCGAACCTGCTCATTGCGCGCGATCGTGATGACCGGCCCGGCGATGACGAGCTGCTTGAAGTGCTGCGGCGCGTGGGACTGGACGAACTTGCGCGCGAACGCGGTCTGGATGCTGTCATCGGCGCCGGGGGAGAGTTCCTCTCCGGTGGGCAGAGGGGACGACTGGCGATTGCCCGCACCCTCCTGACAGGTGCCGATGTGATCGTCATCGACGAACCGACCGCACACCTCGACGTCGAGACCGCACAGGCGCTTATGGCGGATCTGCGCGAAACTCTTGATGACCGCGCTGTCGTCATGGTGACCCACGATCAGCAGTGGGTCAGCGCTGATGATCTGCGGGTGAAGCTGTAGAGCTCAGTCGCGTTTTGTGCCGAACATGATCTCGTCCCAGCTGGGGACGGACGACCGGCCGCGCTTAGCTTCTTTCTGTTCCGTTTGTTCCGCCGGCTGTGGGCTTGCAGCAGCGTCACCGCCGTCGAAAACCCCCGGTTCATCCAGCAGTGACGGCTGCGCGTCAGTGTGCTCTTCTTCCGGTGCGCTCACAGCGAGCACGGAGTCATCATCGGCCTCTTCGGGCCGCGACAGTGCGGTGTGCGCTCCGTCAGGTTCGGTTTCCGGCATTTCCGGCACTGAGCGCAGACCTGTGGGAGCCTGCGCTGATTCGGCCTCCTGGGTACGGGCGCGGCGCCTGCGGAGGCTTTCGAGAATTCGTCCCGTCTCGGCCTGGTGATCAGCGGACTTCGGGGTGCGGTCCTGGTCTTCGAAGTCGAAAACACGTTCATCAGGGCTGCCGAAGTTGGGGATCGGTCCGGAATCAGCAGGGCCGGCTTCCGACAGCCAGCGCGCCTCGTCGTCGACAGCGTGGACATTTCGCTCGCGGTACTCCCAGCGCGCAGTCTTCTGCGTGCCGCGGATCGCGAAGGCCAGTTCGACGTTCCACACGCCCTCATCGGACCGCCAGGCGTCCCACTGGAGGCTGTCAGTGTCAGCTCCGCGCTTCTCCAGGCGCTCCATGGCGACATCGCGCAGCGGGCGCGGCGTGTGGTCGCGGCTGCCGTCTTCGTAGACGGGGCTTTGGCTGGCGCTGTGGGCAATGTGGCGGCGCTCAGCCAGGACGGGCTGTTCAAAGGCCTTGATGTGGTCGAGATCGCCGCCGGTGGCATCCGCGACTTCCTCAGCGGTAAGCCCCGAGCGGATCATCGCCTGAATGGCCTTGGGCCTCAGCTGACCGCGCCCGTAGGAGCGGGTGGCCTGCTGGGTGCGCAGGCGGCGCACCGCGGCAAGAAGTTCGTCGTCGACGCGAAGCCGATATTCGGCTCCCTGTGCATCGCGCAGCACAAGCGCACCGGACGCGTCAGCTGCGTGAAAAGACAGTTCCGTCACTCGAATCACACCTTCCTGTAGCCGTTCCATATTTTCACGGGCCACGGCCCGATGGGCGCACCAGCGGCGGCGAGTCGTCAAGCCCCGGCGACCAGGCGACGCGCAGAAACGCCACGGTAGACTTCAGGCATGACCTCATCTTCGGTTTCTCCCTTCGATTCGATTGTCCTCATGTCCTTCGGCGGACCCAACAAGGCTGAAGAAGTCGTGCCGTTCCTCAAGAACGTCACGGCCGGCCGCGGCATCCCCGAGGAGCGTCTCGAAGAAGTGGGTGAACACTACTTCGCCTTCGGAGGCAAATCGCCGATCAACGAACAGAACATCGCTCTTCTGGAAGCGCTGAGAAAAGAAGTCAGCGCGCGCGGCATCGATGCCCCCGTCGTGTGGGGCAACCGCAACTGGGACCCGTACCTTGACGACGTCCTGCGCGAGCGCGCACAGGCTGGAGACTCCCGCTTCATCGCTGTGACCACATCGGCCTACTCCAGCTACTCATCGGATCGCCAGTACCGCGAAGACTTCGCCAAGGCCAGCCAGAAGCTCGCCGGCGAGGGGATCAACGTTGAAATCGACAAGATCCGCCAGTACTACAACCACCCGGGCTTTGCCAACACGCAGGTGAAGATCGTCCGCGAAGCACTGGCTGAATTCGCGCAGAAAACCGGTGGGCTCGATCCGCAGAAACACCGGGTTCTGTACGTGACGCACTCAATCCCGGACACCATGCAGGCAGCCTCGGAAAAGTGCACCATCGGCTACGAAGCGCAGCACCGACAGCTCATGGACTATGTTGCCGCCCAGCTGGGGGAGGCACAGCCGCTTGAACAGGAGCTCGTATTCTGCTCGGAATCCGGCCCGGCACACATCCCGTGGTCTCAGCCGGACATCAACGACCGCATGGACGAACTTGCCGAAGAAGGCGTGACCGGTGTGGTCGTTGTTCCGTTCGGCTTTGTCTCCGACCACATGGAGGTCGTCTACGACCTTGACACGGAGGCAAAGGAAACAGCTGACAAGCACGGCTTCGCATTTGTGCGAGCCGCAACTGTCGGCACCGACCCGGTGTTCGTCAGCGGGCTTGTCGACCTCATCCTGGAACGTGCCGCACAGGTGCGCGGTGAAGAGGTCAGCGCACCGGCCGTGACGGAAGAAGGGGCGCTCATTGACGGTTCCGGCGCAGGCTCCGTCGAATGCTGCCGCGGTCGGGAAGACCGGCCCACGATGCCGAACTGGGCTGACTGATCACCCTTTGAGCACAGAAAAGGGGCGGCTTCGGCCGCCCCTTTCGTATGCGAATCGTCAGTCCTCAGGGTCGTCGATAACCGGGATTGTGCCGGTTTCTGCGGCGAGGACCTTCTTCAGCTCGGACGTGTCGAGATCGTTTTCACCGGCGATGTTGACGGTATCGCTCAGCTCTTCGATCAGGGCCTGTTCGCGGAACTCATCGCCGGCCTCGCGGGCTTCGGCGAGTTGTTCACGCAGGAGCTCGACTTTGTTGTCGAGTCCTTCAGCAAAACCTGACATGGGAGCCTCCCTTCTCAAACATCAGCATCATCGGCAGTCCGCATGAACTGAATATGAACACGATGATGTTGAGCCTCCAAATTACCAAAGTAAGAAAAAACAGCAGAAATCACCCGGTCTGCAGTTGCGCAAAAGCAAATGAAGGTGCATTATTCGGGATGACCCGCACATGAGCCGGTCTTTCACAGACTTCAACCAGATGCCGCCGGAGTGTGACCAGTACAAATGGCAACCGACTACGACGCCCCGCGTAAGCAGGATGACGAGATCAGCGCTGACTCCATCGAAGAGCTCAAAGCGCAGCGCAATCAGGCGCAGGCCAGTCAGGTAGACGAAGACGAAACGGCCGCGGCCGAAGATTTCGAGCTGCCGGGTGCCGACCTTTCGAACGAAGAGCTCTCGGTGCGCGTTCTGCCGCGTCAGAACGACGAATTCACCTGCATGGAGTGCTTCCTGGTTCGCCATCGTTCGCAGCTGGCGGAAGACAACGACGGGGTCCTCGTCTGCTCGGACTGCGCTGGCTGACACCGCGGGCGCGGGCTGAGTGCACAGGCGCAGACGAACACAGACATAGGCAGCGGGGGCGAGAACAGATCTGTTCTCGCCCCCGCTGCCTATGTCTGCCTGCAGTGGTGCCTGCCGGCAGCTGCTTATGAGTTCAGCGCCTTAGCCAAAGCCGCGGGGCGTTTGGTTGAGACCACCCAGTAGGGCGTCGGGTCCGCGGGGTCGTTGATGTGCACCCGGACGGCCTGCTTCACCCACGGGCGGATCATGAGGAATGCGCGTGCATCCAGCTGCGGTCCGCGAGCCTGGAACGCCTCAGCGGGGCCCAAAGGCTCAACTTCGGTGATGAAGCTGCGTTCGATGTGTGCCCGCCCCGCATAGAAGTGGGTGTCGGTCACGAGGATCTTCGCGCCCATAGTCATCAGCCAGGTCGCCGCGAGGGCGAAGACGACCACGGGCACCACGATCGCGCCGAGTGGCCAGACGGGGTAGACCATGGCAGCGGTCATTGATGACAGGAACAGTGCCACAATCCACCAGGTGATTGTGGGTGAGAGCTTCTCGACGTAGGCGACGCCCTGCGTCGCGGAGGCGGGGGAGTTCATGTGCCCCATTGTCCCACGTGGCTGGCGGGGTGTTCGGCCGCCCGGTTCACGAAGTGGCATCGGCACGCGCTAAGCACTAAAGTCCTGCCCGTGGCAGCCAATATCGTTCCCGTCCAACTGAAAGTCCTCGACCCGGGGCTTCCCGTGCCCGCCTATGAGCACTCCGGTGATGCCGGCTGCGATCTGATCGCCGCCGAAGACGTCGTGCTGCAGCCGGGGCAGCGCCGCCGAGTGCCGACCGGAATTGCTCTGTCGATTCCCGAAGGGTATGCGGGCTTCATTCACCCCCGATCGGGACTGTCATCAAAAGCCGGTGTGACCGTCATCAACGCGCCGGGCACCATCGACGCGGGCTACCGGGGCGAAATCCAGGTTCCGCTGGTCAACCTCGATCCGGATGCGACCGCGACGATTTCGCGCGGTGACCGCATTGCGCAGCTCGTCATTCAGGCGGTCTGCCGGGCGGAATTCGCGATTGTCGATACGCTGTCAACATCAGACCGGGGCAGTGCCGGTTTCGGATCAACCGGCGGATTCACCCACAACGAGGAGCAGTAGATGTCATTCTTCAGCCGTTTTCGCAAGGCCAAGCCGTCAGAGGAACCGAACGAAGAACCGGACAGCACCGAAGAAGTCGCCGCTGACGAAGCTGCGGCTGACGAAGCTGCCGAAGTCGACGCCGACGATGACTTCGCGGCGAAGGAAGGCCCGCGCGACCGTGCTGAGAACGGTCCGTGGGACGCATCCGAAGAGGCCTCTGAGGCTGACCGCCTTGACCTTGGTGCTCTGAAGATTCCCGTGTACGACCAGATGCAGGTGCAGCTTGAGCAGACCGAGGACACGCGCGAAATCGTCGCCGTCACACTCGTGCACAAGGGCGGAAACCTGCAGCTGCAGGCCTTCGCCGCTTCTAAAGCAGAAGGCATCTGGGGCGATGTGCGCACCCAGACTGCGGCAAACATTGAACAGGCCGGCGGTTCGGCAGCTGAGCGCTACACCGAATTCGGCACCGAGCTGCACGCCGAAGTTCCCGTCAAGCTCGACGGTGAGGACACCCCGTCCCTGCGCCCCGTGCACTTCATCGGCATTGACGGGCCCCGCTGGTTCCTCCGGGCAGCACTGACGAACGCGGCCGCAGAAGACAGCCCCGCGAGTGAAGAGCTGCGCAAGGTGCTGCGGGGCGTCATCGTCGACCGCGGCGAAGAAGCCCGACCTCCGCGCGAACTGCTGATGCTCACCCCGCCGAACACGGAACCGAAGCGGGAAGAATCAGACGACGACGATCCGCTCAACCCGGGTCCCACAATTGCCGAAGTCCGCTGACAGCGGAACGCGCGCTGCACGTGTAGCCGAACTGCCGCGTCAGGCGCGGACCTGCGTGCCGATCAGCGAGGTCGAAGACCGCGACACCGCGTCGGTGGCCGGAACCATCAGGTCGATCACGCGGTCAGCACACGGTGCAAACCCGACATTCGACTGTGTCGTCGCCGACGACACGGGCGAGGTGCGGGTTCGCTTCTTGGGTGTGCGGGAAATCTCGGGCCTCCTGCCCGGTCGTCCGGTCGCAGTGCACGGAAAATTCTGCCTTCTTGGCGGTGAAATGGTCACGCTCTGTCCGGCCTACACACTGCTGCGCGGCAGACCCTCAACAGCGCTTCGGTGATCAGCGGGTCATTGCCGTCAGCTGCGAATGCAGCTCCGGCAGGGTCAGGAAGTACAGTTCATCGCCGGCGATGAGTGAATCATCGGCATCGGGAGCGAAGGCACGGCCCTGCCGGACCAGGGCAACGAGAACAGTGTCGGCCGGCCACGAAACGTCGCCCACACGCTGACCCGTGATGGCAGCGGTTTCGTGCAGCGTCACCTCGACAAGGGATGTGCCGCCGCGCTGCAGGTTCATCAGCTGCACCAGACCGCCGACCTCGACTGCTTCTTCGACCAGCGCGGTGAGCAGACGAGGTGTTGACACGGCAACATCGACACCCCAGCTGTCGTCGAACAGCCATTCGTTGCGGGGATTGTTGACTCGGCTGACTGTGCGGGGAACACCGAACTCGGTTTTCGCCAGCAGGCTCAGCACCAGGTTCGTCTTGTCATCACCCGTAGCCGCAACGACGACATCGGCGTAGTCAAGATTGGCTTCGGCCAGACCATCGGGTTCGCAGGCATCAGACAGGAGCCACTGCGCGCCTGGCACCAGGTCACGGCGGATTGCGTCCTTGTCTTTGTCAATGAGCAGGACGGTGTGCCCGTTCTCCAAAAGCTCACGGGCTACGGAATTGCCGACGGAGCCGGCTCCGGCGATGACGACCTTCATGGTGACTCCTCTCAGTCCTGCTGCCTGTACTGCTGTGCCGGGGGCGCATCGAGAATCCGCTCGATGTCCTCGAGGTCGTCCATCCGCGACATGATGTGCACAAGATCGCCCTCCTGCAGGAGGGTGTCCTTCTGCGGCAGGATGCCCTCACCCGACCGGGTGATGAAGCCCACGCGGCCCGGCACCGCATCTTCGATTTCGAGAACGGAGTGCGAAACCCACGCCGGGTTGACATGCACTTCTGACAGGCCGATCTGTCCGGACGGGTCACGGTATTCGTTGACGGAACCCTGCGGAATGAGCCGGCGCATCATCTGCTCGGCCGTCCACCGGACCGTCGCCACGGTCGGCACGCCCAGCCGTTCGAAGATCTGGGCGCGCTTGGGGTCGTAGATGCGAGCTGCGATGTTCTTCACGCCGAAGGTTTCACGGGCGACGCGCGCGGCCAGAATGTTCGAATTGTCGCCGGAAGAGACCGCGGCGAAGGCGTAGGCACCATCGACTCTGGCGCGCTTGAGGACATCCCGATCGAAGCCGACACCCGTGATGGTCGAACCGGAGAAGTCCGGGCCCAGCTTGAGGAACGCATCCGGATCCTGGTCGATGACCGCCACCGTGTGTCCGCGACTGTCGAGTGTCCTGGCCAGGAGGGCGCCGACGCGCCCGCAGCCCATAATCACAAAGTGCACGGCATCCGCCTTCTTCACAGTTGACTACCATGGGGGCCGTGGCAAGCAGTTTTACCTATGCGCTCAAGCGCGCAGTCGTTGGACGGCCGTTTCGCAGTGACCACTTTAGACGCGAAGCGCTCCCAAAGCGCCTCGCAATGCCGGTTTTTGCCTCAGACATGCTGTCCTCGGTCACCTACGCGCCGGATGAGATTCTGCTTGCCCTGTCGACCTCCGGGATCGTGGCGATCACCATTTCGCCGTGGATCGGCCTTGCCGTAGGCGTCGTCACTCTCATCATGGTGCTGTGCTTCCGGCTCACGCTGCGGGCCTATCCGGCCGGCGGCGACTATTCGGTTGTCGCGCAGAATCTCGGTGTCCGCCCGGCCAGGCTCGTCGCCGCCGCTCTTCTGGTGGACTTCGTCTTGACCCTGTCCGTGTCAATGGCGGTGTTCGCCGGCTTTGTTGCCCAGCTTGTTCCGTCGCTGCGCGGCTACACGGTTCTGGTTGCGCTGGGAGGCGTGGCCGTTGTGTCGCTGTTCGGTCTGCGCGGCTGGAAGGGCACTCGCACGCTCATGGCGGTGCCCACGTACACGTTCATCGCGCTCGTGTTCATCATGCTGGCCGTCGGCTTCGGCCGGATGCTCGCCGGTGATCTTCCGCAGGCTGAAAGCGCTGCGTTCACTCTGGAGCCCTTGGCCGGCGTTGATACTGCGATGCAGGGCTTGGCTGCCGTGTTCATCGTCCTGCGAGCCTTCTCTTCGGGGTCCGTGGCGGTTGCAGGAATTGAGACGGTCGCTGCCGCAGCCCCGAAGTTCCGTCAGCCGCGCGGCCGCAATGCCGGAAACACGCTGCTGATCACGGGTGCCCTGTCGGCGACGATGCTCGTAGGGCTCATGTGGCTGGCCTCGGTACTCGGCATCAAATATGCCGCCGACCCCGCAGCTCAGCTGTCCAAGAACGGCCACAGCGTCGGGCCCGACTACGTGCAGCACCCAGTGGTGGGGCAGATGGCCGAGGCGGTATTCTCGTTTTCGCCGGTGCTCACCGCCGTTGTCATCGTCGTGTCAGCGCTCATCCTCCTGGTTGCGGCGAACACCGCCATCGAGGGCTTCCCGGTCCTGGCATCGCGCCTGGCCCGCGACGAGCTGCTGCCCAAGCAGATGGCCACCCGCGGAGACCGCATGACGTTCTCCAACGGCATCCTCGTGTTGGCGGGCGCGTCGATGCTCATCATCTTCATCACGGACGCACAGCCCACCAAGCTCATTGAGCTGTATCTGGTGGGTGTGTTCCTGTCGTTCTCTTTGGGCCAGCTGGCCATGGTCCGCCACTGGAGTCGCATTCTGCGCCGTACCGTTTCCGGGCCCAAGCGCACCAAGATGCTCATTGCCCGTGTGGTCGGCTTCGTCGGAGTGGTTCTTGGACTGACGGTTCTCGTGGTGGTCATCATCACGAAGTTCGTCGGCGGGGTGTGGATGGCGCTGCTGGCGATGTTCCTGCTGTACGCGCTCATGGGCGGCATCTTCCGTCACTATTCGGCAGTCAATCGCGACCTGAGCGTCGATCCGGAAGATACGGATGTGCGCCGCCTGCCGGCCGGAACACGCGCGGTTGTCGTCGTCACCAGCATCAACAAACCCGCTTTGCGCGCTGTTGCCTATGCGCGGGCCAGCCGTCCCACTCAGCTGGAGGCGATCACTGTTGCGGTCGATGCCGAAGCGGTTGAGGAAATCCAAAAGCAGTGGGACGCGATGGAGCTGACGGTTCCGCTGACCATCATCGGTTCGCCGTTCAGGGAACTCATCCGTCCGATCATGCGGCACGTGACGACCCTGCGTCGCCGTCATCCGCAGGACCTCATCATCGTCTACATTCCCCAGTTCATCGTGGGCCGCTGGTGGGAGTCGCTGCTGCACAACCAGACGGTTCTGCGGCTGAAGTCGTTCTTGGCTTTCCTGCCCGGTGTGGTTGTTGCGACCGTGCCGTGGCGCCTGGAGTCCTTCAACCGCAGTCAGGTGGTTCTGGAAAGCGCGGAGGGCAATATCGAACTGTCTGACCTCAGGATGAAGAAATGACTGCTCAGCGTCCCGCGGTCGGTGACCGCCGTGTTCTTGTTCCCGATGCCCCGGCAGCCGGGGGAGCGGCCGCTGCCCGCACCGAGGACGGGGTTGTCTTCGTTGACGGTGCCCTTCCGGGCGAAACGGTCGAGGTGGAGCTGACCCAGGTGAAGAAGCGCTTTGCTCGCGCTCGGGTCACCTCGGTTGTCACGCCATCAGAGCACCGTGTTCCCGACCGGCTGGCTGCCTGCGGTGCCGCAGGCGTTGGCGGGGTGGAGTTCGCTTCGGTTGATCTTGCGTATTCGCGCAGGCTCAAAGCCGAAGCCGCCCGGCAGCAGCTGGAGCGGATCGGCGGCATCGAATGGGACCTGCGGGTCAGCTCGCTGCCGCGTGAAGCTGATGGGGGCTCCGGTATGGACTGGAGAACCCGAGTGCAGCTTGCCGTGGGTCCGGACGGCCAGCCCGGCCTGAGGGCCGGGGGATCTCACCGGGTTGTTCCGGTGTCTCGTATTCCGCTGGCGGTCGATGAGCTCAATGACCTGGGTCTGCACCGGCAGACCCTGCCCGGTCTGTCGAGGCTCGAGCTCGTCGCCTCGGCTGGCGGTGGTGCGATCATCGCCGTGGGGCAGCCGAAAGAGGCCGTGCTGGGCAAGCTGAGGGAAATCGCAGCCGCGCAGCCGGGTGCCTGGTCTGTTCTGCTGCGCACAGAGGGCAAGCGCAATCGCGGTCGCCCAGCACCCCCGAAGGTTCTCGCGGGCACTGGTCGGGCGCGCGAAGAAGTCCGCGGCCAGCGTTTCGGTCTGGACGCCGACGGCTTCTGGCAGGTGCACGTGGATGCCGCGGATGTTCTGTCAGCGAAGGTCCTCGAGTTCGCGGGCCGTCCGCAGTCCGCACTTGATCTGTACTGTGGGGCCGGGCTGTTCTCGGTGTTCCTCGCCAAGGCGGGGGCCAAAGTCACCGGGATCGAAGGATCGCAGGCGGCGATTCAGTCTGCCAGAGCCAACGCGGAAGGCCTGCCGGCCAAGTTCGAAGTCGGACGCATTGAAAAGCTCGGAATGCTGCCGCCGGCCGACACCGTCGTGCTCGACCCGCCCCGAGCGGGAGCCGGAGAAGACGTCGTCAACACGATCGGCGCCTCGGCGGCGGGAAGGGTCGTCTACGTCAGCTGTGACGCCGGGACTTTCGCGCGTGATGCTCGCGTCCTGCTCGACTGCGGTTTTGAACTTGCGCACCTGGAAGGCTGGGATGCCTTCCCGCTGACGAAGCACACCGAATTCACCGCTGTCTTCACTCGCTGAGACCGGGCGCGGCGGCCGTGCCCCGGTGGTGGAGAACACTGTGGCGATGCGATAAGATTTATCTTGACGTCAAGATACTTTGCACAACGTTTATGTTGCCTAATTCGAGCTCGGATGAAGCCGAGCCGGGCGCAGGGTATCGAGAGCGAACGAACAGGAGAGTCACTTGAGCAACGTCGACAGTTTCAAGTCCAAGGGCACTCTTGAGGTCGGAGACAAGTCCTACGAGATCTACCGCCTCAGCGCGGTCGATGGTTCGGACAAGCTTCCGTTCAGCCTCAAGGTCCTGCTGGAGAACCTGCTCCGCACCGAAGACGGTGCCAACATCACCGAGGACCACATCAAGGCACTCGCCTCGTGGGACCCCAAGGCCGAACCGAGCGTTGAAATCCAGTTCACGCCGGCTCGTGTCGTCATGCAGGACTTCACCGGTGTTCCCTGCATCGTCGACCTCGCCACCATGCGCGAAGCCGTCAAGGAACTCGGCGGTAACCCGGACGACATCAACCCGCTGGCTCCCGCTGAACTCGTCATCGACCACTCGGTCCAGATTGACTCCTTCGGCAACGCAGACGCCATCGAGCGCAACATGGACATCGAATACCAGCGCAACGGTGAGCGCTACCAGTTCCTGCGCTGGGGCCAGACCGCATTCGACGACTTCAAGGTCGTTCCCCCGGGCATGGGCATCGTCCACCAGGTCAACATCGAATACCTGGCACGTGTCGTCATGGCCCGCGAAGTCGGCGGCGTGACCCGCGCTTACCCCGACACCCTCGTCGGCACTGACTCCCACACCACCATGGTCAACGGCCTCGGTGTGCTCGGCTGGGGCGTGGGCGGCATCGAAGCAGAAGCAGCAATGCTCGGCCAGCCCGTCTCCATGCTCATTCCGCGCGTCGTCGGCTTTAAGCTCAAGGGCGAAATCCCCTCGGGCGTGACCGCTACCGACGTCGTTCTGACGATCACCGACATGCTCCGCCAGCACGGTGTTGTCGGCAAGTTTGTTGAGTTCTACGGCGAAGGCGTTGGAGCCGTTCCGCTGGCCAACCGCGCCACGATCGGCAACATGAGCCCCGAATTCGGTTCGACCGCCGCCATGTTCCCCATCGACGACGTCACCATCGACTACCTCAAGCTCACCGGCCGTTCGGACGAGCAGATCGAACTGGTCGAAAAGTACGCCAAGGAACAGGGCCTGTGGCACGACCCGTCGAACGAAGTCGAGTACTCCGAGTACCTCGAACTCGACCTGTCGACCGTCGTTCCCTCGATCTCCGGTCCGAAGCGTCCGCAGGACCGCATCGAACTGTCTGACGCCAAGGCTCAGTTCGCCAAGGACATCCACAACTACGCTCAGCCGGGCGAAGAGGACAAGTCCGTCGACGTCTCCATGGGCGACGGCCGCGAATTCGAACTGAAGAACGGTGCGGTTGCCATTGCGTCGATCACCTCGTGCACCAACACCTCGAACCCGTCGGTCATGATGGCTGCAGGTCTGCTGGCTCGCAACGCCCGCAAGAAGGGTCTGAACTCCAAGCCGTGGGTCAAGACCTCGATTGCTCCCGGTTCGAAGGTCGTCACCGACTACTACACGAAGGCCGGCCTCATCGAAGACCTCGAGGCGCTGAACTTCTTCATCGTCGGCTACGGCTGCACCACCTGCATCGGCAACTCCGGTCCGCTCGAATCGGAGATCTCGGAAGCCATTCAGGACAACGACCTTTCGGTCACCGCAGTCCTGTCCGGTAACCGCAACTTCGAAGGCCGCATCAGCCCGGACGTCAAGATGAACTACCTGGCTTCGCCGCCGCTGGTCATCGCATACGCCCTGGCCGGAAGCATGGACTTCGACTTCGAAAACCAGCCGCTGGGTCAGGATCAGGACGGAAACGACGTCTTCCTCAAGGACATCTGGCCTTCGCCGGAAGAAGTCGAAAGCGTCATCGACTCCTCGATTTCGACCGAAGCCTACAAGTCCGAATACGGCACCATCTTCGACGGTGACGAGCGCTGGCAGAAGCTCGACACCCCGTCCGGTTCCGTCTTCGAATGGGACGACGAATCGACCTACGTCCGCAAGCCCCCGTACTTCGAGGGCATGGAACTCGAACCGGCACCGGTCAAGGACATCGAAGGTGCCCGCGTGCTCGCCAAGCTCGGCGACTCGGTCACCACTGACCACATTTCGCCGGCTGGTTCCTTCAAGGCCGACACCCCGGCCGGTAAGTACCTCACCGAGCACGGTGTTGAGCGCAAGGACTTCAACTCCTACGGTTCGCGCCGCGGTAACCACGAAGTTATGATTCGCGGTACGTTCGCCAACATCCGCCTGCAGAACCTGCTGCTCGACGGTGTTCAGGGTGGCTTCACCCGCGACTTCACGCAGGAAGGCGGCCCGCAGACCACCATCTACGACGCCGCTATGAACTACCAGGCTGCCGGCACCCCGCTGGTCGTCCTCGGCGGTAAGGAATACGGCTCCGGTTCTTCGCGTGACTGGGCTGCAAAGGGCACCAAGCTGCTCGGCGTTGCCGCTGTCATCGCTGAGAGCTTCGAGCGCATCCACCGTTCGAACCTGATCGGCATGGGTGTTCTGCCCATGCAGTTCCCGGCCGGTGAAAGCGCTGACACGCTGGGCCTGGACGGCACCGAGACCTTCTCGATCGCAGGTGTCGAACAGCTCAACGAAGGTGTCACGCCGAAGACTCTGAAGGTCACCGCGACCAAGGACAACGGTGAAACCGTTGAGTTCGACGCTGTTCTGCGCATCGACACCCCCGGTGAAGCCGACTACTACCGCAACGGCGGCATTCTCCAGTACGTCCTCCGCTCGCTCGTGAAGTGACGCACTGAAGATTCGCTGAAGCCGTAAGACAGCGCTGAAGCGGGCCGGATCATATGATCCGGCCCGCTTTGCTGTGTCCGCTTGTCAGTCAGAGAAGATCTGCACCGCGGCTGTGATGGTCCATTGAACGCCGATGATCGCAGCGATCCACAGGAGCGTGACCTTTGCTTCGTACTCAAAAGTCGTAAGCAGTCGGCGAATGCGGGGGAAGATGCGCGGGCCGAATATGGCGATGGCAGTGAGAATGATGAGTGCCGGTGCGATCATGATGAAGCAGTAGCCGGCTAGGATTGCCAAGCGGACTGGCTACGGGTTCCCCATGTTGCCCATGATTCCGATTGCCGCGAGGTAGGGGACCATTGTGGAGGCCTCCGCCGCGGCCGCACTCAAGCCCAGTGCAATCACGGCCCACGGTGAGAGTGATTTCGGTGCCGGTTGCTCTGCTATTTCTTCCGGGGTGCGCTTCTTTGGGTTCTTCGCAAAGATCCCGAAAGCTGCAAGCCCTACGCCGATGATGAGGCGTGCCCAGAGTGCCGGCGGTGTGCGCAGAATGTCAGTCAGGGCCTCAAGCAGAGTGTCCATGCCGAGCAGCAGCACGATGCTGAGGGTGAAATAGGCGCTGCAGACGGTGAGGAAGTACAGCGCCTGCGGTCTGAACTCGACGCGCTGCTGGCGTATTGCCAGCGCGACTGGAATGACGAGAGTGCCCAGGCTGAGGCTGTCTAAGAGTGCGAGGCCGATGAGCGATAGCAGGTCCACGGGCGGTCTCCAGATGTTCTTGCTGAACCGAACAATACACTTGTATCACATTCCTAATACAAGTGTATTGATAAACTGCCGGTGTGAGTGAATCTGCTTCTTTGACCGATGCGCAGGCCGCTATCGCGGATGCGGCTATCACGGTGATAGCCAACCGCGGTTTTGATGTTGTCAGCGTGCGTTCGGCCGCGGCCGAAGCCGGGATGTCTCCGGGTGCGGTGCAGTATCACTTTCCCAGCCGCCAGCTTCTGCTCCAGGCGGCATTCCGGCGTTCTGTGCAGCGGCAGGATGTGCGAGCCCTCGCGGCTGGCCGGGACGCGAATGAAAAACGCAGTCCTCTGCGCGAGCTTCTGCCCATTGGCCCGGAGCAGAGGGAGGACGCTTTGGCGTGGGTTGCCTTTGGGGCTGCGGCGTCAACGCGGCCGTGGCTGGCTGAGCTGTACCGCCGGGAGCTCGACAACTTCAGGGAAAAACTGGAAGAGGCGTTCTCCTCTGCCATCGAGTCCGGCCGGCTCCGTGAAGATCTTGATGTTTCGCTGGCGGCGCGTCTGGTCACCGCTCTCGTCAACGGGCTGACCCTTGACTACATCAACAGTCCCGGCACGGAGCCGGCTGAACTCGACGCCATGCTGGAAAGCGGCCTGGCTCGGATCCTGGCCTGATCAGTGGCTGAGGTCTGAGCCTGAGGTTTCCTTCATGGTGGAAATCGTGATGCACGAGACGATCAGCAGGAACACCGAGTATCCGGCGAAGATCCAGGGGTTGCCAACGGCGGCGAGCACCATGCCGGCGGTACCGCCGAACGCTGCAATGGCCACGGCGTAGGGGATGCCGAAGCCGGCGGTGCGCTGAGCCGTGGGGAACATTTCGGCGTTGTGGACGTGAAACAGGCTGCGCCCATGAGCGTCCATCGGCGGGCAGTTTCTGTCATTTTTCTGCAGGCGGTTAGACTGGACTGCTGACACCTACACGCACTGGAGGACCACGCGGTGACTTTTCTTGAGGGGCTGAGAGGCCCTGATGACCTGCGGGAACTCAGCGACGCAGAATGTGACGTTCTGGCCAAAGAGATCCGCGACGAACTGATTTCGAAAGTCTCAGCCGTCGGCGGACATCTGGGTCCCAACCTCGGCGTTGTCGAACTGACCATGGCGATTCACCGCGTGTTCAAGTCCCCGCGTGACACCGTGCTGTTCGATGTGGGCCACCAGTCCTACGTCCACAAACTCCTCACCGGCAGACTCGCCGGCTTCGACACGCTGCGCCAGTGGGGCGGCATGTCCGGCTACCCCTCGCGGGAAGAAAGCCCGCACGACGTCATCGAGAACTCGCACGCTTCGGCTGCGCTGTCATGGGCTGACGGCATCGCCAAGGCGAATCAGCTGCGCGGTAAGAACGACCGCCATGTCGTCACCGTCGTCGGCGATGGTGCGCTGACGGGCGGCCTGGCCTGGGAAGCGCTCAATACAATCGCAGCGGACGAATCGACCCCACCGCGCAAAATGGTCATCGTCGTCAACGACAACGGCCGCTCCTACGCGCCGACCGTCGGCGGCTTCGCAACGCACCTCGATTCCCTACGCACTTCGTCGAGCTACGAAAAGATCCTGTCCTGGGGCAAGGAACGCCTGCAGGAGGGCGGGATCCCCGGCCGCTACGCCTATTCGGCCATGCACGGTATGAAAAAGGGTCTGAAAGACATGGTGACGACGCCGTCACCGCAGGCCGGCATGTTCGACGAACTGGGGATCAAGTACATCGGACCGGTGGACGGGCATGACCTCGAAGCCCTCCAGCGGGCGCTGACTCTGGCCAAACAGTACGATGCCGGTCCCGTCATCGTGCACGCGCTCACCCAGAAGGGCCACGGCTACGCTCCGGCGTATAACGACGACGCGGACCAGTTCCACGCCGTCGGCGTCATTGACCCTTCAACGGGCAAGGCCAAGCCGACAGTCGGCACCTCGTGGACCGAAGTGTTCGGCAAGGAAATCGTTGAGATCGCGCGCAAGCGCGACGACATCGTGGCAATCACCGCCGCCATGCTGCAGCCGGTTGGACTGAAAGAATTCGCAGACGAATTCCCCGACCGCGTTTTCGACGTCGGCATTGCCGAACAGCATGCAGTGGCCTCGGCCGCCGGTCTGTCCTTCGGGGGACTGCACCCCGTGGTCTGCCTGTACGCAACCTTCCTCAACCGCGCCTTCGACCAGGTGCTCATGGACGTTGCACTCCACAAACAGGGTGTGACTTTCGTCCTTGACCGCGCCGGCGTGACAGGCCCGGACGGAGCAAGCCACCACGGCGTGTGGGACATGGCGATGCTGCGGATCGTCCCAGGACTGCAGCTGGCAGCCCCGCGTGACGCCACACGACTGGTTGAAGAACTGCGCGAAGCCGTCGAAGTGGAAGACGCCCCGACGGTCGTGCGTTTCTCCCGCGGCAAAGTCGGCCGTGAATTCGAAGCGCTGCGCCGCACAGAAGACGGCGTTGACGTGTTGGCCGACGTGCCTGAGGACTGCAGTGAAGACGTTCTCATCGTGTCGGTTGGGGCTCTTGCCGACCGAGCCCTGGCTGTGCGTGACGAACTCGCTTCCCGCGGCATCGGCGCCATGGTCGTCGACCCCCGGTGGGTGCTGCCGGTCCCGCAGTCCGTCATCGAACGCGGCGCTGAGTTCAGCCTCGTCGCTGTGATCGAAGACGGCATCAAGATCGGCGGCATCGGGTCGCAGATCCGTCAGGAGCTGCGCGAAGACCGTTCGCGCACGGGCGTTGTCGAACTCGGCGTGCCGGATGAATTTCTGCCGCAGGGAACGCGCGAAGAAGTCCTGTCCTATGCCGGCATGGATGTTTCGGACATGGTCGACGACATTCTGCGCATGCTTCCCGGTGCTGAGCGTCACCTGCGCGAAGCTCGCTGACTCAGCCGGCTGACCAGCAGGGGCAGGAGACTGCAGCCTGCAGCCGGCCGGCACTCAGGCGCGTACGCCGCGATGCTGATCGATCACCCGGCACAGCAGCGGTGCAGCCTCGGCAATCTGCCATTCGCGCGCACCGCGCTCCCGCAGGAAGTCTTCGACAGCATCGACATCGGCCGGGTGGTCGCCGCCAAGGGCAGCCCGCGATGCCAGTTCCCGCACCAAAGCCGGAGTGATGAGAAGGTCGTGCGGCACATCGAGCTCTTCTGCCCGCGCGTTCACGGCACTCTTCATGTGCGTCAGGATGTCCTTTGCCGCGTCCCGCTGTTGCCTGGTCAGCCGCGGTGTTGACTTCTGCGGATCGCGCACCGTGGGCATCATGTCTTCTGGCAGGCGGTTACAGGCCTGCACGGCGCTGAAGAGCTCACGGGCATCCGCGGGTGTCGGGCGGCCTCGACCGGGAAGTCGCAGCAGCTCTTTGGAAGATCTCAGCTGTGTTCCCGCTGCTTGCACCATAGCTCGGTCCGCGATGATGCGTCCGGGAGCGACATCGCGCTCTTCGGCGATATCGTCGCGCACCGCCCACATGGCGCGCACACGCCCCAGACCGCGGCGATTCTTGATTGCACCCAGACCGTGCACGCGCCGCCAGGGCTCCGGGTACACCTTCGGGGTGAACAGTGCAGCGTGTGCGAACTCCTGCTGAGCGATTTCCCACTTGTCGGCTTCACGCAGCTTCTGTTCGAGAATGTCGCGCAGTTCAATGAGCAGTTCGACGTCAAGAGCGGCGTAGGCCAGCCAGTCGTGGGGGAGTGGACGCTGAGACCAGTCGACGTAGGAGTGCTCCTTTGCCAGGCGAACTCCCAGGTGGGCGCCGATGAGTGAAGCCAGTCCGAATTTCGGTTCGTTCAGCAGACGAGCGGCGATTTCGGTGTCGAAGACGCGGGTGGGAACCATGCCGGCTTCAGCCAGACACGGCAGGTCTTGGCTCGAAGCGTGCAGAATCCATTCGGCATCCTGCATTGCGCGGCCAACCGGTTCGAGACTGTCAAAGGCTTCCGGGTCCAGCAGGAGGATCCCCGTTCCTGCGCGCTTGAGCTGTATGAGGAAGGCGCGGCTGCCGTAGCGGATGCCCGAGGCGCGTTCGGCATCGACGGCTACGGGGCCAGTTCCGGCCTCCAAAGCAGCAACCGCGTCGGCGAGCGCTTTCGGGGTGCTGATGACCTCCGGCACGCCGCCGGCGGGTTCGTCGAGGAGTGGAAGGTTGGGGTCGACGTCAGATGAGCTCATCGCCTGCGTCCCGGGAAGGGACTGACTCCTTCGGGCATGGGTGGAAGGCCCGCCACGGTCATGATGAGCTCGACCCACGCTTCAACGTGTTCGGAAATGTCTGCGGGATCCTCAAGCACTGGGGTCCACGATGCACGCAGTTCAAGGTCGACGGTCGTCGGCCGCTGCGCGAGGGTTCCGAAGCTTTCGGATATGACTTTCGTGGTTGTGCCGCCGACGGCGGTCACATCGCAGTCGCGCCCGTCCAGGGCGTCTGTCAGCCACGTCCACGCAACGTGGCCGAGCATCGGCTCGGCGGCCAGTTCGTCTTCGAGTTCCGCACGGATATAGGACACGATCCTGAACGGCCCCTGCCATTCTTCCGGTGCTGCCGGGTCGTAGAGGACGACGATTCGGCCGGTCGCGAGGTCGTCAACGGCGTCGTCTTCGAGGAACGTGCCCTCGGCTGTGACCTGGGCGGAGAAAGCGACGGCCCACGGTGCTAGCCGGCCGGGTGCGGCGATTTCTTCGATCCTCACCTGCGGGGTCGACTGCACGGCCCGGAGAGCCTCGGCGAGTGTCGCGAAGGCCTTGGGCGTGCGATTGATGGGAACAGGCTGGACCACGCCCTCAACGGTAGACAGCGCGGCGGGGCAGGCGAAGCTCCCACGCCGGGCGGATGGAATACTCGGGGGTCGAAGTGCCTTGAACCGTCGGAAGGAGTACACAGTGTCTGTTGAACCTGAAGACTTCAAAAGCGCTTTTGCCGATCACCCGGCCGGAGTGTGCATCATCACCGCAGACAGCGGTGACGGTCCGTTCGGGCTGACGGCCTCCTCGGTGGCCAGCGTGTCGCTCGACCCGCCTTCGCTCCTGTTCTCCGTCACGAAGGCCAGGGGAGCGGCCGGTCATGTTCTCGACGCTCCGCGCTTTGCCGTCAACATGCTCCACGCGGGGCATTCGGAGCTTGCCGTTCAGTTCGCCATGCCCGGCGG
Organism: Brevibacterium ravenspurgense; assembly: GCF_001584615.1. Lineage (GTDB taxonomy): Bacteria > Actinomycetota > Actinomycetes > Actinomycetales > Brevibacteriaceae > Brevibacterium > Brevibacterium ravenspurgense. The sequence goes on from NZ_LQQC01000010.1 coordinate 117,783, forward strand.
GGAGCGCTTTTCGGCCCGCCAGAACTGGACGTATATGGATGATGGGGTCCCGGTGCTCGATGACGCGCACTCCGTGTTTGTGTGTTCCCACTACGGCAGGCTGCCGGTTGGGGAATCGACGGTGGTCGTGGGAGAAGTGGAAGACATCGTGCGCAGGCCACAGGGCATTCCTATGGTCTATCACCAACGCCGCTTCCACGACCTCGGCAAACTCCTGTGACGAGGTGCCGGTCACACCTTCGCGGTATGACCGTGACCGGTGTCCCGGATGGGCTCAGCATCTGAGACGATAGGGGCATGGCTACAACTTTCGAGCGGGCGGCAACCGGCCGTCCTGTATCGCGCACACCCGTCTGGTTTATGCGGCAGGCAGGCAGGTCTCTGCCGGAGTACCTCAAACTGCGTGAGGGCACCTCGATGCTGGAGTCGTGCCGCCGCCCAGACATGGTCACCGAAATCACGATGCAGCCGGTCCGCCGTCACGGCGTTGACGCTGCGATCTTCTTTTCCGACATCGTCGTTCCGCTGCAGGCGGCTGGTGTTGGCGTGGAGATCAAACCCGGTGTTGGGCCGGTCATGGATCAGCCCATCTGTCGGGCTGAGGACATTGACGCCCTGCCAGAGCTGACTCCGGATGACATTCCCGACATTGTCGAATCGGTGCGCGGAATTGTTGAGCAGCTTCCCGAAGACACTCCGCTCATCGGCTTTGCCGGCGCACCGTTTACGCTGGCCAGCTACCTCATTGAGGGCGGTCCGTCGAAGAATCACGAAAAGACGAAGGCCATGATGGTCGGCGCTCCTGAACTGTTCGACCGTCTGCTGAGCAAGCTCGACGTCATGTCGGAGCTGTTCATCCGCACGCAGGTTGAGGCCGGCGCGAGCGCTTTCCAGGTGTTCGACTCCTGGGCGGGCTACCTGTGTGAGGAGGACTACCGTCGTTATGTTCTGCCGCACACGCAGCGTCTTTTCTCCGGCCTTTCTGATCTGGATGTTCCCAGCATTCACTTCGGTGTGCAGACTGGTGAGCTGCTGACCGCTATGTCGGAGGCCGGTTCGACCGCCGTCGGCGTCGACTTCCGCGTTGACCTGGCCGAGGGCATTAAGCGAATCCAGCCGCATCAGGCCTTGCAGGGCAACCTGGATCCCGCGATGCTGTTCGCTCCGTGGGAGGCTCTGCAGGAGCGGATCGAGTCGATTGTCCGCAAGGGGCTCGAAGCTCCCGGCTTTGTGTTCAACCTGGGTCACGGCGTGCTGCCGAACACCGATCCCGAGGTGCCGGGGCGGGTTGTTCGGGAAGTCCACCGGATCTCGGAACAGGTTCTGGCTGAAAAGGCATGACCGGACGCTCCGCTGTCGTCATTGGGGCCGGGATCTCCGGCCTGACCGCCGCCTATGAGTATCTGCAGTACTCGCCGGGCAGTTCTGTCACGGTGTACGAGGCGTCTGACCGCTTGGGCGGTCTGCTGAAGTCTTCGACACTGGGCGGGGCTGTTGAGTCGGCTGACGTCGGTGCCGAGGCGAGCCTCTATGTGCGGCCGGAAACCCGGGGCCTTGCCGAGCGCCTGGGTTTGGAAGCCGTGTATCCGTCCCGCGAGCACTCTTCGCAGCTGTTTGTGGGCGGGCGAATGCAGGCCATGCCCAAGGGCACCCTCATGGGCGTGCCGGGGGACCCCCGCGCGCTTGAGGGAATCCTGAGCGCCGATGAGATCGCCAGAGCTGAAGCCGAACAGCTGACCCCCGCCGGTGCTGACGATGTGTCGGTCGGTGATTTCATTGCCTCCCGCCTGGGGGATGCTGTCGTCGACAAGGTGCTCGACCCGCTCATCGGCGGCGTGTACTCGGGTCGCTGCCGCGACCTGTCGATGCAGGCGACCGTCCCGGCGCTGCTGCAGGCTCACCGCAACGGCACCTCGGTGCTTGAGACCGTCAGGGACGCGCTTGCCGCCCGCACCGCCACCTCGGGAGCGAATGTTCCCGGCACTCAGAAGAAGTCCGCACCGCCCGTGTTCATGACTCTGCGCGGCGGGATCAGCGCTCTGATCACGGCTCTTGCCGAAGATGTGCGCAGTCGTGGTGGGCAGATCAATACGGGTGCGCAGGCTGTGTCCGCGAACAGAGCAGACGACGGCTGGCAGGTGCTGTTCGCCGGTGGCGAGCAGGTGCGCGCCGACGATCTCATCATTGCCGTGCCCGCTTACGCGGCAGCGGAGATTCTGCGGGGCGAGGCGCCCCGGGCCGCGCAGCTGCTGGCAGAGGTGCCCTATGCCAGTTCGGCCGTCATCACGGCGGTCCTCGACCTTGCTGAGCCCCTTGGCGGCAGCGGGTTCCTCATCCCGCCTACGGAAGACCGCTTCATCAAGGCCTCCACCTACGCGTCAAACAAATGGCCGTGGCTGGACGACGTCCTGCCTGAAGGCCGTGCTGTTGTGCGCATGAGTGTGGGCCGCTTCGGCGATGCCCCCGATGTATGGGAGCAGTTGGACGATGACGAACTTGCCAGCCGCGCGTGGGCGGACTGGCTCGACATCACCGGCAGGAACGACACCGCTGAGCACCTCGAAGTCCAGCGGTGGCAGGACAGTCTGCCTCAATTCACCCCGGGACACTTTGCCCGCGTGGCGGACATCGACCGCGCGACATCTGAGATCCCCGGCCTGGCGCTGGTCGGAAACGTGTACGAAGGTGTAGGACTGCCGGCGTGCATATCCCGAGCGCAGAACGAAATCCATCGCATGAGCGAGAAAGGCTGATAATGCGCGAATACCAAGAACCCTCACAGGAACAGATCGACCAGGCCAACGACGAAATCCGCTACCTCGGCTATTCCGTCTTCGCCGCCAGCGGTGACCTCCCCGAGGGTGACCGCCAGCAGCTTGCCGGTGAGGTCCTTGAGCAGCTGGACGAACTCAAAGCGGAAGGCCTGACCGTCCGCGGAACCTACGATGTTTCGGCACTGCGCGCTGACGCCGACATCATGTTCTGGTGGATCGCACCGAAGGTCGAAACCCTCCAGAAGGCCTACTCGATTGTTCGCCGCTCAACACTCGGCGCGATCCTCGAACCCGTGTGGTCGGTTGTCGGTCTGCACCGCCCCGCAGAGTTCAACCGCCGTCACATCCCAGCGTTCATGACGGACGAAACACCGCTGGACTACCTGTGCGTGTACCCGTTCGTGCGCAGCTACGACTGGTACATCCTCAAAGCCGAAGACCGTTCGAAGATGCTGCGCGACCACGGTATGGCAGCTGCGGGCTACAAGGACATCAAAGCGCACACGGTGTCGTCGTTCGCTCTGGGCGACTACGAATTCCTGCTGGGCTTCGAAGCCGACCAGCTGCACCGTCTGGTCGACATGATGCGCGACCTGCGCGCCACCGAGGCTCGCCTGCACGTGCGCGAAGAAATTCCGTTCTACACGGGACCGCGCCGCGAACTGGCTGACATCATCGCCGACTGGCGCTGATCCCCGTTGACCCCAAGCAGCGCCAAGCGCTGACCGAATGACTGTGGCCGCCGGATACTCCGGCGGCCACAGTCATTCCCACAGCCCAACCCGGCCCCAGCACCTGAGGCCAGACAGAACCAGGTGAGCTCCGCCTCGTCAGTCCTCCACGAGTTCCAGACAGATGGAGTTGATGCAGTACCGCGCATCGGTCGGGGTCGGAAAGCCCTCACCGTAGAAGACGTGGCCCAGGTGGCTGTCGCAGGCGGCACACCGCACCTCGGTGCGGACCATTCCCATTGATTCGTCGCGGATGTAGCGCACGCGGTCTTCAGCCAGCGGTGCATAGAACGCCGGCCAGCCGCACTGGGCATCAAACTTCGTATCCGAGGTGAACAGCTCCGCCCCGCACGCCCGGCACAGATAGCGGCCTTCGCGGAACACCCCGTCGTACTCACCGGTGAACGGCCGTTCCGTTCCACCCTGGCGAAGCACAGCGAACTCCTCCGGGGAGAGAATCTCCTGCCAATCCTGTTCTGTTCTGTTTGCTGCGTCAGCCATGTCAGCTCCTGTTCTTTGTGTGCCGGTGATGACTCAACTGTAGAAAACTGTGTTCGGTGCGAAGAATTCCGGCCACGTTGGCACACCGGCGTCAGCCGACCCTAAACTGTTCTGCAGGAGGTAACCAGGTGGCACAGCCTATCCAGTCCAAGACAGCACGAGCCCTGGCAGCGGGGCTCGGCATCGGCATCGGGATCGGTGCTCTTGTCTCGATTGCCTCTTCCGGGCTTGCCGTCTACTTCGCACGGAAAGTCGTCACACCCGGAAAAGCCAAAAACGATGTGCGGATCCTACACGTCGAGGGTTTCGACGACGACATGATCATCCACCTGGAAGCAACGCCGGACACTCTGGTTCCCGGAACATACGGCCTGTACTTCGGCAATGGCACCGACGAAGGCTTCGCCCGCATCGGCGATCTCATTGAATACGACCCCGTTTCCGCAACCGTCAGCCGGAAAGTCGACACAGTGCTGCGCGGGGACATCCGTCACGCTTCCGTGGGTCGGTGGACGGGAACCGTCCACATGGGGCCAGAAGACCTCTACCTTCCGTGCGAAAACATCGTCATCAGCTCTGATGTTGGGGCGCTGCCGTCGTGGTTCCTGCCGACCACCGCGGCACAGCCGTCAGACACGTGGGCCATCCTGATCCACGGCCGAGGCGGAACTCGCCGGGAAACGCTGCGTGCGGCTGCCGTTCTTGATCGGGTGGGGATTCCGTCAATCGCCATGTCCTATCGCAACGACCCGGAAGCTGAACGCCACCAGACATACGGCCTGGGGGATACCGAATGGCTTGACGTTGACCGTGCAATTGACTTCGCCCTGGCCAACGGGGCGCGCAGGATCGTGCTGTTCGGATGGTCGATGGGTGCCGCAATTGCGTTCCAGACCGCATCCCGGGGCCGTCACGCAGACAGCATCGTCGCCATGGTGCTCGACGGACCCGTGGTCGACTGGTATGACGTTCTGGACCACCAGGCCCGGCTCAACCTGCTGCCCACCCCGATTGCCAGGCTGACGCTGCAGATGATCACCCAGCCGTGGGCGCGCAGACTCACCGGTCTGGAAACGCCTTTGGACCTTGACCGCATGGACTGGGTCAAGCGCGCGGCCGACCTGAGAGTCCCCACACTGCTCATCCACTCCGAAGATGACGAATTCGTGCCGGTGGGGCCGTCGCGTGCGCTCGCCGGCTTCCGTCGGGACCTCGTGACAATGCCGCGCTACACAAAAGCGCGGCACACCAAGGAATGGAATGTGGATCGGCTCGCGTGGGAAGACGACGTGGCGCGTTTCCTACGCAGTCTGGAAACCCAGGCGCAGCATGAGGGTGCTGTCGCCTTCGACGGCTGACAACAGGCGCAGGTCGGCGGGGCCGTCCAGTTCGACCTGACCGAGGATGCCCGGCCCATCGCCGCCCACCAGCAGCGGGCTGGTGGTCACGCACATTTCATCAATGGCGCCCGCGGCTGCCCATGCGCCCAGCAGGGACGGGCCGCCTTCACACAGGGCGCGCTTGAATCCGCGCTGGGCCAGTGCCGTCAGCACTGTGTGCGGGTCAGCGGTGTCAACGCGGATGACTTCGTCAAGACTGCTGCGCAGCCGCTGCAGAACCTCGGCATCCTCAGTTGTTGTGAACACGATGATGCGGCCGCTGCCGGCAGAGACCAGGTGTTCGATGTCGAGGTTCCCTGAGCCGGTGATGATCGCCAGCACCGGGGCTGGTTCCTGTCCGCGGGCCTGCCGGGCTTCAGCAAAGCGCTGACGCGCGGGCAGACGTGTGTAGCCCTCTTCGCGGACAGTGGACGCACCGACGATGACAACATCGGCCAGGGAGCGCAGGACGGCAAAGACGCGTTTGTCCGAGGGGCTGGAGATGGTTCCTGACAGTCCGTCCGCGCCTGCGATCTTGCCGTCGAGGCTTTGCACCATGTTCGACTGTACGCGTGGGCGATCCGATGGAATCGCGGTCGAATCGTAGAGTTCGGTCAGGACTTCTTCCTGCGGGTCGGGTGCGAGGTCGACAGGCGAGGGGAAGATCTGCTGCAAGTGCTGTGAGGCGGCCACGAACAGACTCTTAACGTGCGAGGAAGTCAGCGCTGCCCATGGCGATCATGGGGTTCTTGTCGGGGTCGAGTGCCTTGAGGATGGTCCCCATGTCTTCGCGGTCGACGGTCACGCAGCCGTGGGTGCTGTTTCCGTGGTCGACGTGCAGCCAGATGCCGCCGCCGGGGGCTTTGCCCTGCGGGCGGGTGCGGTCGGTGGGCGGAACCCCCGTTTTGCGGTTGTAGTCGATTGCGAGCACGTAGTCGTAGACCTGCGTGTAGTCGTCTCCGTAGACGGCCTCCGCGCTGCCGCGCAGGCTCTTGTCCTGTGTGTAGGGCATCTTCGTGCCCGGGTCGGGCAGGTAGCCGCCTGCATCAGTGAGCGTGAAGACTCCCGCAGGGGTCGACAGGTCGCCTTCTTTGCGCTTTTCCTTCCACCCGGCTTCGCCGTTGTGTCCGGCAAACGACAGCTTCTGCTGCCAGCCGCCATCAGTGCGCTCATACAGGGTTGTCGTGACGGCGGTGTCTTTGTTCTTCGGACTTGAAGACACGATCACCTGTTGGGTGTCCTGGGGAATCTGGGCGGCCGTTTTGGGGCCCAGCTGGGGGATTGAGGTGTGGACTTCGCTGCTGTCACCGCCGCGGATGTGCAGAACGGGTGCGGAAAAATCGCCGGGTGTGCGCAGGGTGGGCGCGGTGAGCTGATCGCCTTCGGCGATCGCCGGGGTCGACTGGTTGGCGGCTGCTACAGCCAGTGCAAGCGCACCGGCAAGAACACCGGCCGCTGGAATTATCCACCACGGCTTCGCGGATGGCGAGTTCGATCGCGCGTTGTCCATGCAGCCCAGTATCTCATTCCGAACGTGCAAGATGGTGGACCGGGCGTGTCTGCAGTAGGTGCGCGGTTCTGCCGAAAGCCTGCCGTACGGCAGTGTCGGCTAGACTGCACCGCATGAGCAAACCGTCCGACGCCGGTTCCAACGGCACACCGTCCAACGGCAGCCCAGGCTTTTCATCCGAAAACAGCTCTGGGGCCGGGAGCCTGCACCGAGAGATCTTCGACAGCGAGGTCGATGGCGATTCGACTCGCCAAATGAGCCTGGACGAAATCAGCGAAATCGGTCGGCAGCGCTCTTCCGAAGCAGAGCGATTCACACCGCCTCCTCCGCCGGCAGCACCGCCTCGGTCCGGTTCGTCCGCGCCGTCAGCCCCACCGGTTTCGCCAGAGCGGCCTGCCATCCGCGCGCAGTCGGACGTTGACGCTTTTCCGCCTCCTCCCGTGCCTCCGACAGCTCCGACTGTAGGTGCCCAACAGGTGCACCACGGGGGACGACAGGCAGCTGGGCAGTTCAGTCCGCAGATGGGTCCGCAGGCGGGTTACGCGGGTTATGCGCCGGCCGGCCACGCATCGGCGGGTTACGCGGCCGCATCAGCTCAGGCTCCTCACCAGGACGCGCAGCAGCAAGAAGAGCCCAAGAAGAAAAAGTCGAATCTTCCGTGGGCCGCTATCGCCTTCACCACCGTGCTGGCGCTGTTCCTCGTCGGCGGTGGCCTGTACATCTTCTTTGACATGCGGTCCTCTGATGACCAAGTCGAAACAACTGCACCGCCGGAGGTGGGCGGCGCGTCGTCTGAAGCGCAACCCGAAGAGAGCGAACCAGCCGAAAGCACCCCGACCTTCGATGCTTCGGATGCGAAAGCGTTCATCACCCCGTCGGGCAATATTTCGTGCGTCATCTACAAGGACCGTGCGCGCTGCACCGTCTACAGCTTCGACTATTCGCCCGGTGACAAACCGGAGAACTGCTCTGACGATGTTGAGTGGGGAAGCGTTGCGGAAGTGACCAAGAAGGCTTCCGGCTTTTCGTGCAAGAACGTGGGCGAAGGTCCAAGCCCGGAAGAGCTGGGCTACGGCAAAACCATCAAGGCCCACGGTTTTGAGTGCTCATCGCAGAAAGACGGTGTGCGCTGCAAGGGACCGGGCGGCAGCTTCCACGTGCGCAAGGCGGAGTTCAAGTTCGACTGACACGGGTCTGTCTCAAACGCTAAGACAATAATTCGAGACCCGACGGGGCGAGAGTAGGGTCACAGTATGCGTCTGCTTCTCCTTAGCTGCCGCGGCGAGTCCTGAACAAGGCCGACCCTCGTCGCGGAGTCAGTGCTGTTCGGTCGCCTGAAGACCACCTAAGGAGATCACATGACGAATCTGCAGAAGCCAAGCCCCATGCCGTTCACGAAGTACAAGTCGTTCTTCGACCGCATTGACCTTGACATGTCCGACCGCACGTGGCCGGACCAGCGCCTGACCCGCGCCCCGCGCTGGCTCTCGACCGATCTGCGTGACGGAAACCAGGCTCTCATCGACCCCATGACGGTCGAACGCAAAATCAAGATGTTCGAACTGCTGGTGAAGATCGGCTTCAAGGAAATCGAAGTCGGATTCCCCTCAGCCAGCCAGCCGGACTTCGACTTTGTCCGCCACATCATCGAAAAGGACATGATCCCGGATGATGTGCGCATCTCGGTTCTGACCCAGGCACGCGAAGACCTCATTGAGCGCACCGCCGAATCGCTCATCGGCGCGGACAAGGCCACCATCCACATGTACAACGCGACGGCCCCGGTGTTCCGCTCGGTCGTCTTCGGCTTTGACGGCGACGGCCGCGCACAGACGAAGGACATCGCGCTGCGCGGAACCCAGGCCGTTATGAAGGCAGCCGAATCCGTCCTGCCGAACACCGATTTCGGTTACCAGTACTCGCCGGAGATCTTCGTCGACACGGAACCCGATTTCGCTCTTGACGTCGTCGCGGGAGTGCTCGACATGTGGCAGCCGGAAGAGGGCCGCGACACTGTCGTCAATCTGCCGGCCACTGTTGAGCGGGGCACCCCGAACACCTACGCCGATCAGATCGAATGGTTCTGCCGCCACATTCCGCACCGCGATCAGGTTGCGGTGTCGCTGCACCCGCACAACGACCGCGGCACGGGCGTCGCAGCGGCAGAGCTGGGACTCATGGCCGGTGCCGACCGCATTGAAGGGTGCCTGTTCGGCAACGGGGAGCGCACCGGCAACCTCGACCTCGTGACGGTTGCCATGAACCTGTACACGCAGGGTGTTGACCCGGAACTGGACTTCTCCGACATCAACGAAGTCATCCAGACGGTTGAGCACTGCAACCAGATCGGCGTGCACGAACGCCACCCCTACGGCGGTGACCTCGTGTTCACCTCGTTCTCCGGTTCCCACCAGGACGCCATCAACAAGGCCTTTGCCGAACGTGAGCGTCGGGCGCGTGAAACGAGCACCCCGATCGACCTCATGGAATGGGATATGCCGTACCTGCCGGTCGACCCGAAAGACCTCGGCCGCAGCTACGAGGCAATCATCCGGGTCAATTCCCAGTCGGGCAAGGGCGGGGTCACGTACCTGCTCAAGACCGAATACGGGCTGGATCTTCCGCGTCGTATGCAGGTGGAGTTCTCCAAGGTCATCAAAGACGTCACCGCGGGTGGTGGGGAACTGTCCGCCGAGGCCATCTGGTCTGCCTTCAGCGACGAGTACCTGCCGACCGACAACGCGTGGGGCCGCTTCCGCATCACGGGCCTGCGCACCGAATCGCTGGGCGATGACGAGGCCGGCCGCCACGCCGAAAAGGTCGAGGTGGCACTCAGCATCGACGGTCAGGACCGGGAATTCGAGGGGCTGGGCACCGGACCGCTCAACGCCCTGGTCAACATCCTGAACGACAACTTCGACCTCGATATGCGCGTACAGGACTACTCCGAACACGCTGTCGGTGCGGGTGCCGACGTTGCGGCCGCCGCCTACGTCGAAGTCATGATCGGCGACCGGATCATGTGGGGTGCGGGCATGCACCCGAACATCGCGAAGGCTTCGCTCAAGGCCGTCATTTCGGCTGTCAACCGCTACCTGCGGGACAACAGCGACGACTGACCCCAACCCGAAACAAGCTCACGAGGCGGTGCCGACGCACCGCCTCGTGGCGTGTGGGGGACAATGGACAGGTGAGGAAATATCGTGACGCGGGTGTTGTCCTGGGCACCCATAAGCTCGGCGAAGCCGACCGGATCGTCACGATCCTCACGCGCCGCAGCGGGGTAGTCCGCGCCGTTGCGAAGGGGGTTCGCAGAACTTCGAGCCGCTTCGGTTCGCGTTTGGAACCGCTCATGATGATCGACCTGCAGGCCAACCGCGGCAGAAACCTCGATGTTGTCACTCAGGTGGAGCTCATTGAGCCCTTCGCCCAAGGGCTCATCTCCGACTACGACTACTACACTGCGGGTTCCGTGATGGCAGAAACCGCTCTGCGGTTGACGGAAGACGATCCGCACACGGAAGACCAGTTTCTTCTGCTGGTTGCCGCTCTGCGCTCTATGTGTCGGCGCGAACATCCTGCGCGTTCGTCGCTTGACGCCTATTTGATTCGGGCGATGTCGCTGGCCGGTTGGGCGCCGAGTCTCATCGACTGTGCCCGCTGCGGGGCTCCCGGTCCGCACCGCGCGTTCTCCCTTGAAGCAGGAGGTGCTGTATGCCGGGCATGCAGGCGGGGAGGGGAGCACCTCCCCGGGCCCGATGCGTTGGCATACCTGCACAGGATCAGCACGGCAGACTGGCCTGAGCCGGGCACGGTTGCCGACTATGACGTGCAGGCGGCATCAAAAGTGGTGACCGCTTTTGTGCAGTGGCACTTGGAGAGGCGTGTGAAATCGCTGGCGCTGTTGGAGCGCTGAACGGCTGTCCTGCCATAATGGCGGCGTGAAGCATCAGCCGATTCCCCCGCACCCGCAGGGCGCCCAGCCGCCGGCGATCCCGTCGAAGTTCATTCCAAAGCACATCGCCGTTGTCATGGACGGCAACGGCCGGTGGGCGAATGAGCGCGGTCTGCCGCGCACAGAAGGCCACAAAGCCGGCGAGGCCTCGCTGATGGAGGTCATCTACGGCAGCCTGGAAATGGGCGTCGAGGTGCTGTCTGCTTATGCATTTTCGACGGAGAACTGGAAGCGCTCCCCTGAAGAGGTGCGCTTCCTCATGGGCTTCAACCGCGATGTCATTCGACGCAGGGTTGATGAACTCGATGCCCTGGGTGTGCGCATGGTGTGGTCGGGCAGGGAAGGCCGTCTGTGGCGCTCGGTCATCAAGGAACTTGAGGTTGCGCGTGAGCGCACGAAGAACAACACCCGCATGACCCTGCAGTTCTGCGTCAACTACGGTGGGCGGGCTGAAATCCTCGATGCGGTCAACGAGATCACGCGGGAGGTCGCTCAGGGCAAGCTCAAGCCCGGCAAAGTGACCGCGAAGTCAATGGCTGCACGGCTCTACGCACCGGACCTTCCCGATGTCGATCTGTTCCTGCGCTCTTCCGGTGAGCAGCGCACCTCGAACTTCCTGCTGTGGCAGTCGGCCTATGCCGAACTGGTCTTCCAGGACGTCCTGTGGCCGGATGTCGACCGGACCACGCTGTGGAAGGCGATCGAAGAGTATGCCAGCCGCGACCGGCGTTTCGGCGGAGCCGTCGACAAGGTTGCCGGCAAGCGCTGAGAAGACAGAAGAAGCGGGCCCGAAACTGGTCTCGGGCCCGCTTTGCTGTTAAGCGTGAACGCTGACCGGTTCAGCCGGGACTCCGCTCTCAGCGGCGGCGGTCACCGCCGCGTTTGTCATTGCGGAAACCACGGCCGCCGCGCTTGAACGGACGGTCGGAGCCGGCTTTGCGGTCTTTGCGCTTAAACGGGCGGCCGGGGCGGCCGGTATCAACGCGGATGTCGATGCGCTTGCCCTGAATCTTGGTGTTCTTCAGGCGGTCGAGAACCGCCGGGTCGAGGTCTTCCGGCAGGTCGATCAGCGAGTGGTTTGATCGGATGTTGATGTGGCCGATCTGCTTGTTCGTGATGCCGCCCTCGTTGGCGATGGCGCCGACGATCGCACCGGGGTTGACGCGCTCGTTGCGGCCGACTGCGATGCGGTAGGTGGTCATGCCCTCTGCGGTGCGGGCGCGTTCATTGCGGTCGGGGCGCGCCTTCGGTTCGGGCAGCGGTTCCGGTTTCAGGGTTGAGGTGCCCAACACGAGTGCCGCCAGTGCCGCAGCGATGTCGGCAGCTGGGACATCGTGTTCGAGTTCGTAGGCGTCGATGACGGGACGCAGCTCCGACAGGTCGGTTGAGGCGAGTGCCTCGGAGATCTGCTCCTTGAACTTCTGGGTGCGGGAATCTGCGAGTTCGTCGACCGTCGGCATGGTCAGCGGCTCAACCTTCTGGCGGGTGGCCTTTTCAATTGAACGCAGCATGCGCTGTTCGCGCGGGGTCACGAAGAGGATCGCCTCACCGGTGCGTCCGGCGCGGCCCGTCCGGCCGATGCGGTGGACGTAGGACTCCGTGTCCAGCGGAATGTCGTAGTTGACCACGAGCGAAATCCGCTCGACGTCAAGACCGCGGGCAGCAACGTCGGTGGCGACCAGAATGTCGATCGAACCGGAGCGCAGCGCTTCGACTGTGCGTTCGCGGGCCTGCTGGGGAATGTCGCCGTTGATGGCGGCGGCACGCATGCCGCGGGCCCGCAGCTTTTCCGACAGTTCTTCTGTTGCCTGCTTGGTGCGGACGAACATGATGATGCCGTCGGCTTCCTCGACTTCGAGAATGCGGGTCAGCGCGTCGAGCTTGTTGGAGTGCATGACCGTCAGGAAGCGCTGGCGGATGTTCGCACCGGTTGCGGTGGCCTGCTTGATGCGGACCTCTGCCGGGTCTTCCAGGTACTGCCCGGTGATCCGGTGGATGGACGACGGCATGGTCGCGGAGAACAGCGCCACCTGGCGGGCGGAGCCGGATGCGGCGAAGATCTCTTCGATGTCTTCCTGGAAGCCCATCTTGAGCATTTCGTCTGCTTCATCCAGCACCATGTGGCGCAGGTTCTGCAGTTTGAGCGAACCGCGCTTGAGGTGGTCGATGACACGGCCGGGCGTTCCGACGACAACCTGAGCGCCGCGCTTAAGGCCGGCCAGCTGCGGTGTGTAGGACTGTCCGCCGTAGATCGGCAGAACAGAGAAGTCGGGCAGGTTCGCCGCGAAGCTCGTGAGTGCTTCGGCCACCTGGATGGCCAGTTCCCGGGTGGGGGTGAGGATGAGCGCGAACGGGCCGTCGTCGGCACGTCCGGCATCAGCCAGGTGAGTCAGCATCGGCAGGGCGAACGCGGCGGTCTTGCCGGTTCCCGTCTGGGCCAGGCCGATGACGTCACGGCCTTCCAGCAGCAGCGGGATGGTCTGCGCCTGAATGGGCGAGGGGGATTCGAAGCCGAGATCGGAGATCGCGGCGAGAACGGAGGGGTGGAGGTCGAATTCGGAGAACTGCGGGCTGTCTTGCTGCGCGGTGCCTGCCGAGGTGTTTTCTGCGTGGTTTTCTGCGCTGTCCATGGGACTCGTTTCTGTGCGTGTGCACGCTTGATCGCTGAGAACTGAATTGGCGATCTGCCCGTTCTAGGCCGGTGTGCACTCATAAACGCACGGAAAGCCCAGAGAGTTTGCGCGCCGAGTGCGCAGAAGATGCTGCGCTGCCTGTCGGCGCACACGGTTTGGGTGCAGGTTCAAGTCTAAGCCACACCCGTGCCCGCCGCGTCGCCAATGACCGTGAGTTCGGTAACCTTATGGAGGCTGCGCAATCGCAGCGACCCCGTACCGGCAGCGAACCGGCTGCACAACGCATCAAGGAGCATCTGTGGCATCGACTCTGGATTCCGTCATCACCCTGGCCAAGCGGCGAGGCTTCGTCTTCCAGGCCGGAGAGATCTACGGGGGGTCACGTTCAGCTTGGGACTACGGTCCGCTCGGCGTTGAGCTGAAGGAGAACATCAAGCAGCAGTGGTGGCAGGCCTTTGTGCGCGGTCGGGCTGACATGGTCGGCCTCGACTCGTCGATCATTCTGCCGCGTCAGGTGTGGGAAGCATCCGGCCACGTCGAAACCTTTGTCGACCCGCTCGTGGAGTCCCTGCACACCAACAAGCGCTACCGCGCCGACCACCTCATCGAGGCCTACATCGCCAAGCACGGCAAGGAACCCGAAAACGGTCTGGCTGACATCCGCGACCCGGAAACGGGCCAGGAGGGCAAGTGGACGGAACCGCAGATGTTCTCCGGTTTGGTCAAGACCTACCTGGGCGCTGTTGATGACGGCCAGGGCCTGCACTACCTGCGCCCCGAAACCGCGCAGGGCATCTTTGTGAACTTCGCCAATGTTGTGACTGCCGCGCGCAAGAAGCCGCCGTTCGGCATCGGACAGATCGGCAAGGCGTTCCGCAACGAGATCACGCCGGGCAACTTCATTTTCCGCACCCGCGAATTCGAGCAGATGGAGATTGAGTTCTTCGTCCACCCGGATGACGCGCAGAAGTTCTTCGAGTCCTGGGTTGAGGACTGCTGGAACTGGTTTGTCGAGCTTGGCATCAACCCGGACAACATGCGCAAGTTCGATGTTCCAGAAGACGAACGCGCACACTACTCCGACGGCACGATCGACCTGGAGTACCGCTTCGGCTTCTCCGGCGGTGAATGGGGCGAGCTCATGGGTGTAGCCAACCGAACCGACTACGACCTGGGCCGCCACACGGAGCACTCCAACCAGAAGATGCAGTACTTCGACCAGGCCACGGGTGAGCGCTACACGCCGTACGTCATCGAACCGTCCTTCGGCCTGACGCGCGCGCTCATGGCGTTCCTCGTCGATGCCTACGTCGAAGACGAAGCTCCCAACGCCAAGGGCGGGGTAGACAAGCGCACCGTGCTCAAGCTCGACCCCAGGCTCGCACCGGTCAAGGCCGCTGTTCTGCCGCTGTCGCGCAACGAAAAGCTGTCCCCGCAGGCACGCGAACTGGCTGACAAGCTGCGTCGTCGCTGGAACGTCGAATTCGACGACGCCGGCGCTATCGGTCGCCGCTACCGCCGCAATGATGAGATCGGCACGCCGTTCTGCATCACCTATGACTTCGATTCGCTCGATGACAACGCGGTCACCATCCGCAACCGCGATGACATGAGCCAGGAGCGCGTGGCGCTCGACCAGGTGGAGTCCTACCTGGCTGCTCGCCTGGGCTGCTGACGGTCCTGAACTGACGAGGTGCCGGTTCGGTGACGTACTCACGTCACCGGGCCGGCGCCTCGTGGTTTTAAGGAGGGTCAGTAGGCTGCGTCGAAGAACGCCCGTTCCACGGCGACACACTCACAGAAGAGGTTCGTCAGACGGTCCTGTTCAGTCTTGTCCGCCGGCCAGACCTCCTCCAGTTCGTCCAGCAGGAACTGCGCCCAGGCGCGAAAGTCCTCGCCTCGGTGCAGGTCAATCCAGTCCAGGTGCAGCCATGAGTCCGGTTCGCCGAGATCAGTGCGCTCGCCCCAGTCCAGATAGAGCCATTCGGCGACGAGCAGAACGGTGAGCATCTGCGCGTAGTTCTGCGACTGCGCGGCGTCGTGCATGAGGCGGTTGAAGTCCCGCGTCGGCTGCTTCCATGCGTCCTGGCGGCGCTGCAGATTCTCTCCGCCTACCGCCTCGAGTGCGCGTGTGAAGTACGTGTCTTCATCAGCTGCGAGCATTCCGAGCTGGGTGGCGTAGCGGATTTTGGATTCGGGCTTCGGCGCCGTGGCAACACAGCCGCCGAGCAGCGCGACGAAATCGGTGAAGAACGTGTAGTCCTGTTCGACGTAGGTGCGCAGGACAGCCTCGTCGACGGTCCCGGCAAACAGTTCGCGGACGAAGCGGTGATCAACTGCGGCAGCCCAGTCGGTTTCGGCGGCAGTGCGCAGTGCGTCTCCCGCGCCGTGCGGTGAAACGGTCAGTGTTGTGGTGTAGCTCATATGTGAATCCTAGCGTTTGTGTCCGTGACGAACACGCGGCCGACCAGCGGGTCAAGGGCAGCGGTCCACGCGGCAGATCAGGCCGCGACGAACGTGAGTGCGACAGCAAGGACCGCGGTGACGGTGAGCGTGTTGACGCTCACCGCGACACTCAGGGTTCGGGTCACGGGACGCTGATCGGTGGCGGCATTGGCTCCGGCCATCTGCATGCCCAGCAGAATGCGCGGGGGAGAAGCGATGATTGCCAAAGAACCGGCCACATTGGCCGCAGCGATCGTCACAAGCACATTCGCACCGCTGCCAGAGGCCATCGCCGCGATTGTCTGGGCGAACATCGCGTTCGAACCGGTGGTGCTGCCCACCAGATAGGCCCCAACAGTGTTGAGCGCCGGAGCTGGCCACACCCCGAGAACAGAAGCCGCCTGGCCCAGTGCGGTGCTCATTCCGGTGACAGTCATGATCCAGCCGAGAACCATAAAACCGGCCGTTGAGACTCCCACCGGAACCCAGCGGCGGGCAGCTGCGGGCACCTCGGGAAGCAGAGCGCGGCCCCGCCAGATGAAGAAAACGGTCGCACACGCCGCAGCCAGCCACACGGGCGGCCAAATGAGAACAGCGGTCAGCGTGTTCTCCCACACTCCGTGGGCGGCGTAGGAGGCAAGCAAGCCGCCGGTGAGAACCGCGTAGGGCACACCCGCAATTGCCGTGGCCCGCGTTGCCGGAAGCCTGCCGGTGCGAATCCGGAAGAACACAAACAGCGCGAGCAACACCGCAAGACCGCCGAGAACACCGGCAACGGCGGTGCCGATGAGCAGATTGACCGTCAGCACCGAAACCCACAGGAGCGCGGTTGAAGCTAACACGGCGAGCGCGCTGCCAAACCCGGGACGGTGGTCGGAAGACTGGCCGGGCTCACCGCCGGCAAACCGCATTGTCAGCCACACGAGTACCGCAACAAGCAGGAGAGTCGGGCCGTTGAAAAGGGCGGAGAACACACCGATGTCCTGAAACGTCTGTCCCGAAAGCTGCGCGGCGATTGACGTGCCGGGGCCCAGTGCGCCCCACGCCACCGCATTGAGGCCCAGCATGCCCAAGATCACCGCTTTTGCCGGGGCAAAGCCCAAAGCACGCAGAATCGGCACGCCTACTGTCACGCCGACCCCGTAGCCGGTGACTGACTCGGCAAAGGGCACGACACCGAACACAACGGCTGCCGCCCCCAGTGTTGGGGTAGGCACAGACTCAGAAAGGAAGCGGGAAAGCTCCGCCATGGCCCCCGAACGCTCCAGCAGTGCGGCCAACAACATGCCGAACAGCAGAATGAGCAGCACCTGAAGAGTCAGCAGGCCATACTCGCCGGCCTCGCCCAGGTGGTGCCACGACAGCCCGCCCGTGGCCACCCCGATGACGACAGCGACAGCAGCAGAAGCCAGGGCAGCGGTGACGGCACCTCGTCCCAGCAGAAGAATGCCGACCGCGGTGAGAACCGGAAGGGCCATGAGGAAGAGGGACATAGCGTCACACTAGCCCTCCCGAAGTCTGCTGAACAGAGAAAGCGCACGACTCAGTCATGTTTGCCCCCTCCGGCACACACCGGAGGTGCCGTGGATTTGCCCCGCCTGGGATAATGTGCCCGTGACTGTGACTGAGAAGACGAAGCTGCGAATCGGCGACATCGAACTGGATTCCCCGGTGGTGCTCGCCCCGATGGCCGGCATCACCAACACCGCGTTCCGCAGGCTGTGCCGCGAATACGGTGCCGGACTGTACGTGACCGAAATGGTCACCAGCCGCGCCCTCATCGAACGCAACGACAAGAGCATGCGGATCATCCAGCACGAAGATTGGGAAACGCCGCGCTCAGTTCAGCTGTACGGGGTCGATCCCGAAACCATGGGTGCGGCCGTAAGGATGCTCGTCGAAGAAGACAGGGCGGACCACATCGACCTCAACTTCGGCTGCCCCGTCCCGAAAGTCACCCGCAAGGGCGGCGGATCCGCTCTGCCGTGGAAGCTCGACCTGTTCAGCGACATCGTCCACACCACCGTGCGCGAAGCCGACAAGGGCGACATCCCGCTGACCATCAAACTGCGCAAGGGCGTCGACGCCGACCACCTGACATACCTCGACGCGGCACGCATCGGCATTGACGCGGGCGTAGCAGCCATGACGCTGCACGGACGCACCACCGCCGATCTCTACTCAGGAAAAGCCGACTGGGACGCCATCGCCAGGCTCAAAGACTTCGTCGGCGACCGCGTGCCGGTGCTCGGCAACGGAGACATCTTCGCCGCTGAAGACGCCCAGGCCATGATGGCCACAACCGGCTGCGACGGCGTCGTCATCGGACGCGGCTGCCAGGGACGGCCGTGGCTGTTCGGCGACCTGCAGAACGCCCTGAACGGCTCTGATGAACGTCACCGCCCCACCCTGGGGGAAGTCGCCGACATCGTGTACCGCCACGGCGAATACCTGCGCGACTACTATGACGACGAATTCTTCGGCGTACGCGATCTGCGCAAACACATGGCCTGGTACTTCAAGGGGTATCCGGTCGGCGGAACCCTGCGCACCCGCCTGGCCATGGTGTCCAGCCTCGAAGAGCTGCGCAGCTTCCTTGACGAACTCGACCATTCCGCGCCCTACCCGGGGGCTGCTGCGGAAGGTGTGCGCGGACGCACCGGACGCGCTCGCCGCCCCCACCTGCCCGACGGCTGGCTGGACGACCGGATCTTCGACCACGAAGCCCACGCGGACATTTCCGAAGCTGAACTCGACATTTCCGGAGGCTGATGTGTCACTGACCGGCGGTGTTGCCGAATACGACGACCACTCGCGCGAACGGTGGGTTGTCGAACCCCGAAAGAACCCGCGCCGTTCGGCCTTTCAGCGCGACCGCGGACGGCTCCTGCACTCGTCGGCACTGCGCCGGCTGTCCGCAAAAACCCAGGTCGTCTCACCCGGAACTGATGACTTTGTGCGCAACCGCCTGACCCACTCCCTCGAGGTGGGGCAGGTGGGCCGCGAACTGGCCCGGTACCTCGGGTGCGACCCCGACATCGTCGAAACAGCGTCACTGGCCCACGACCTCGGCCACCCGCCGTTTGGGCACAACGGCGAAACCATTCTCGATGACTTCGCCAAGGACATAGGCGGCTTCGAGGGCAACGCGCAGACACTGCGGATCCTCACTCGCCTAGAGCCGAAGGTCTTCACCGACCAGGGCGGACCGGCGGGACTCAACCTGACGCGCGCAACCCTCGACGCCTGCATCAAATACCCGTGGTCGCGGGAGAACGCGCCCACACCGGACAAAGCGGGTGCCCCCGTGCGCAAGTTCGGAGCCTACGAAGACGACAGCACGGTCTTCGAATTCATCCGCGACGGCAGAACGGGAACACAGCGCTGCATTGAGGCCCAACTGATGGATCTCGCCGATGACATCGCGTACTCCGTCCACGACGTCGAAGACGCGGTCAACTCCGGCCACCTGGTGTTCGAAGCCTACGAAAACGATCACGCCATGGCCGGCCTGATCGACATCACGCGGTCCTGGTATCTGCCGGGGGCACGCGACGAAGACATCATCGATGCGCTCGACCGCCTGCGCTCCACCGCCTACTGGCCTAGGGAGCGCTTTGACGGGTCCCGCCGTGCGCAGGCTGCCATGAAGCACCTGACAAGCCAGCTCATCGGCCGGTTCGTCGGTGCGGCCGAAGCAGCAACCCGCGAAGGCTACGGCTGGGAGCCGCTGGGCCGCTATCAGGGCAACCTCGTCGTGCCGCAGACGACCGAACACGAAATCGCGGTGCTCAAAGGTCTGGCAACCGTCACGGTCATGGTTGCCGAAGAGCGCATGCAGACCCAGCGCATCCAAGGCCGAGTGCTGAGTGCGCTGTGCGAATACTTCAGCGAAAAGCCCGAAGCCATGGACACCATGTTCTGGATGGACTACCGGGATTCCGACAGCGACGACGGGAAAGTCCGCGCCGTCATCGACCAAGTGGCAAGCCTGACCGACCACTCAGCGTGGTCGGCCTACCATGCAATGCAGGAGGACACCGGCAGCCTTCTGTAAGCCGCCGTTCAGGTCTGCTGCGCAGGTACGCTGCCCGGACAGGTGAGCGTGTAGGCAGGCGCCGGGGACAGGATTCTTAAGGGGGAGGACGCAATGGCAGGGCTGATAGTGCGCGAGGACATCGACGAGGTGCGCTCGCGCGTACGGATCGACGATGTTGTCGGTGAGTACGTCACCCTGCGCAGTGCGGGGGTCGATTCGATGAAGGGCCTGTGTCCCTTCCACGACGAAAAGACCCCGTCCTTCCACGTCAGGCCGAGCTCGGGGTACTACCACTGCTTCGGCTGCGGCGAAAGCGGCGACGCCTACACGTTCCTGCAGAAGATGGACGGCTGCACATTCACAGAAGCCGTCGAACGGTTGGCTGAGCGCGCCGGTATGCAGCTGCGCTATGAAAAGGGCAGCGGACCGGATAGACGCGAGGCCGGTCAGCGGGCCCGGCTGTTTGAGGCGCACAAAGAGGCCCAGGACTTCTTCCGGGCGAACATCCGCTCACCCGAAGCTGAAAAAGCCCGCCGCTACATGGCTGAGCGCGGCTTCGACGAAGACGCACTCACGTCCTTCGGGGTGGGCTATGCGCCGCGCGGTTGGGACAATCTCAGCAAGCACCTGCGCTCGCGCGGTTTCCTCGACAAAGAGCTGACCGCGGGAGGGCTGGCCGCGGAAGGCCGCCGAGGCGGAGTCTACGACCGCTTCCGAGGTCGCCTGATCTGGCCGATCCGGGATGTGACGGGACGTGTGATTGGCTTTGGGGCGCGCAAACTGTACGACGATGACGAAGGTCCCAAGTACCTCAACACCCCCGAAACTCCGCTCTACCGCAAAAACCAAGTGCTCTACGGGCTGGACCGGGCGAAAAGGGCGATCGCCAAGGACGGCCGGGCGGTCGTCGTTGAGGGGTACACGGATGTTATGGCCGCTCACCTGGCCGGCATTGACTGCGCGGTTGCAACCTGCGGTACGGCGTTCGGAGCTGAGCACACCAAGATCATCCGCCGCCTCATGGGGGATGCTGCATCGAAAACGGGTGAGGTCATCTTCACCTTCGACGGCGACGAGGCAGGCCAGCAGGCAGCTCTGCGCGCGTTTCGCGAAGACAGCGAATTCACTGCAGACACTTTTGTTGCGGTCGAGCGCTCCGGACTCGATCCTGCGGACATCCGTCTGCAGAAGGGCGACGGCGCGCTGCGCGACCTCATTGAGTCCCGCCGACCGCTTTTTGAATTCGCACTTTCGAAGGCAATCGCCGACTACGACCTCGACACTGTTGAGGGGCGCGTGAAAGCTCTGCGCGAAGCCGCACCGATTGTCGCTGCTATTCGCGACCGTGGTATGCGGCCGGGCTATGAGCGCTGGCTCTCGGGCCGGCTGGGTATGACCTTCGACGAAATCCGCGACGCCGTGCAGCGTGCCGCCGCGGCGAACCGACCTTCCGCCCAGCCGGGACGCGATCAGCAGAACCGCGGCTGGCAGCAGCAGGCGCCTCGCGGGGGAAGCCAGCAGGCGGGCAGCTACTCCGGTCACCAGCGCGGCTACGCGGAGGATCCAGGCGCCCGGATTGCCAGTGACGTCGAGTCCTATCAGCGGGAAATCGGCGGGACCGAACAGGACTCGACCGGTTTCCGCATTGAGCGCGGCGCACTGCAGGTGGCGCTGCAGAAACCGGACTTCATCAACGTCAGGCTGTTTGACCGGCTCAAGCCCGAAGCGTTCAACGATCCGGGCAGCCGCGCCGTCTTCCAGGCCATGCAGGCCGCCGGCGGTATGGCCTGGGCAGTGCAGAATCCGCAGAACTGGCCCGAGCGCGTGATCGAAAACGCTGATGAACGGGCAAAGCAGATCGTGGCGGAACTCGTGGTGCGAGCTCTTCCGGCACAGAAGGAAGACGAGGTGGAGCGCTACTGCCGCTCGATTGTTGCGCGGCTTTTCGACAAGGACATTGTGCGCATCGCCGGGCTTCTGCACTCGCAGCTGCTGCGCACCGATCCGAGCGATGTCGAAACCTCGGCCAAGCTGCTGGAACAGCTGCAGGTGCTCGAACGTCAGCGGGCCAGGCTGCGCCAGCACATGTGATGTACAGCCTCAGCTGATGAGGCCCAACTCCCGGGCTCTTTTCGCGGCAGCAGTCCGGTTGTCGACGTCGAGCTTGTCGAAAATGCGGCTGACGTGGGTTTTTACGGTTGCCAGTGAAATGAACAGCTCACCGGCGATATCGCTGTTGGTGCGCCCGGCTGCCAGCAGGCGGACGATCTCGGTTTCGCGTTCGGACAGTTCGCTGTGGGACATGCGGGTGCGCTGCATGAGCGCTGTTGCCGCGGCATCGGACATGACCGGCTGCCCCGCGGCGGCCCGCCGGATGCCATCCAGAAGGGTCTGTGCGGGGGAGTCCTTGAGCAGATAGCCCGCCGCACCCGCATCGACCGCCCGGTAGACCAGCGACTGGGTGTCGAAAGTCGTGAGAATGAGCACGGGAGGGCCGTCGGGCAGGGCTTTTATGAGCTCGATGCCGTCACCGTCAGGCATCTGCAGATCAGAGACGACCAGGTCTACATCGACAGTGCGCAGGCGGTTCAGAGCATCTGTGCCGGATTCGGCGACGTCGACAACGTCAATGTCGTCAGCGCTGGAAATGACGGCCGCCAGCCCGGCGCGCACGACAGGGTGGTCATCAACCAGAAGAACGCGAATCACGATGCTCCCTCCTGCCGGGCGGTCTGGGCGTTCAGGGGAGCCGAGGTGCCTGCCGGACGGGCGAGAGAATCTCCTGTGATCGGGACGAAGACGCTCACTTCGGTGCCTGCACCGGGGGATGAGCGAACGGTCATGGAACCGCCGAGTTCCTCTGTGCGCTCATTGAGCGAATTCAGTCCGTAGCCGTAGTGGCTGCCGGCGAATCCCTTGCCGTTGTCAACGACATCGAGGCCGACAGCCGTTCCCCAGTAGTGCAGGCTCACGGATACGTAGTCGGCTTCGGAGTGCAGGAGAGCATTTGACAGAAGTGACTGCCCGGCACGCGAAAAGAAATATTCAAGTGACGGCGCCAGACCGATTTTTGCGCCCTCGGAGGAAAACTCGGCGCGCAGGGGAGTGCCGATGGCCGCAGCTGCAGCTTCAACGGTTGTGCAGGCTTCCGCGAGTTCTGCTTCGGCGGAGCCCCCGCCCAGTTCTTCACCCGCGAGGAAACCGCGGACTGTTGTGAGGCTGTGCGAGGCTGTATTTTCGATTGTCGACAGGTCGCCCTGCAGTTCCTGCACGTCGTTGCGGTTCTGCCCGGCGCGGGAGATGAGCACAATCGACAGTAGGCTCTGAGCAATTGTGTCGTGGAACTCTGCGGCAACTTTCTGCCGCTCAGCCAGGCGGCCCTCCTGCTGCTGAGACAGGGCGAGCTTCGCCTGCGCGGCGCGCAGCTCATCAAATGCCGCCCGCGTGCGCACGGCTTCGTCGACAAGCTTTGCGTACACCGCCGAAATCGTTACGGCCACGATCGCGCCGACAAGCGGTCCGATGATGACTCCGGGGGTGAATGCGGAGTGCAGAACGCTGCTGCCGGCGATGACGACGAGCATCCCAACAATGGCTGCTGCCGCGCCGATCGGAGGCCACGCGTAGAGGACGAGGAAGAACAGCGGAAAGGACACCCACACAAAGCTTTCGCCCGACATTGCCAGCCCGGCCCACAGGACCAGGATGGAAGCCAGCCACCACGTGGTCAAAGACCGCGGGTCAAAGGATGACTGCCCTTTGGCGAAGCGGATTTCGCTGAGAGTCCCCACAAAGTACAGGCAGGCGGTGAACGCTGCTGTCAGAAGAATGCAGATGAGCGGCGCAAGCTGGGTCTGTTCGATGAACGTCCGCAGGATGCCGACGCCCAGCAGCGCCGCGAAGCTCAAATGCAGAATGATGCGCAGCATCGAAAGGATGTGGGGAATGGAGGACTCTTGAGCCATGTCCCCAAGAATACGGGAGTGCTATGTGAGCATCCTGGTGCCCAAGGAGAGGTGCTGAGCGCACCCGCATCAACTCGCCTCGTGAGCAATATCCCAAAAGTTGCAGTTGATGTAACTTTGCAGTGAGTGCATAATTGTCTGTGTGACTGAACAGGATTCGCTGCGCGTGCGCAAACAGAACGCCACCCGATCAGCGCTGCATGCAGCGGCAGTCGAACTCGTCTACGCGGGGTCCTTAGAAACGGTGACGACCGCGCAGATCGCCGAAGCCGCAGGCGTGTCACCGCGCACGTTCTTCAACTACTACGACACAAAAGAAGACGCCATCATCGGGCTGAGCGATCAGACCCTCAACCCGCAGCGGCTGGCTGAATACGTCGCAGACTGTCCACTGGCGGGCAGCCCGCTGGAAGACGTATCAGCGGTCATGCGGTCGGTGTACAGCCGCATTGGCGGTGATGACGTCGACAAAGACAAGCGCAAGGCGATTCTGCGCCGCTACCCGATGTTGGTGCGGCGCAACGTCGAGATTGCCCGCGGCATCGAAACGCACTTGGCAGAACAGATCGCGGATCGCGTTGAAAGCCTCGGCGTGCAGCTGCCCGACGGTGATCGCACGGTTGTAGGCCGCATGATCATTCGCGTGTGCTCTGTACCCCTGGCTCTGGCCTACCAGCTCAGCGGAGAAGGCCAGGAGGAATTCGACCGGACTTTCGCCGACACGGTGGACCTGTGCAGACAGCTTTTGGAAAGGATGAAATGACAGACGACACGACCGTCGCCGGTGCCGACGCGAACCCCGCTGAGCCCATGTCGCGGGGCGCTGTTCTGTGGGTGTTCGTCGGACTGCTCGTGTCGATGTTCATGTTCTCGCTGAACCAGACGGTGCTGGCGACAGCGCTGCCGACAATTGTCGGTGAACTCGACGGCTGGGACAGCATGCTGTGGGTCTCAACCGCCTTCATGCTCGCATCGACCGCAACGATGCCCGCCTACGGGAAGATCGGCGACCTCTTCGGCCGCAAACCCCTGTTCCTCGTGGCCATTTCGATCTTCATACTGGGCTCCGTCATCGCTCTGTTCGCAGATTCAATGGCAATGCTCATCACCGGACGCGTTTTTCAGGGCCTTGGCGGGGGAGGGCTCATGACGCTCTCCCAGGCGATCATCGCAACCATCGTGCCTGCGCGCAGCCGCGGCAAGTACATGGGCATCATGGGTTCGGCCTTTGCTGTGTCCTCGGTTGCCGGGCCGCTGCTGGGCGGCTGGATCACGGAGGGGCCGGGCTGGCGGTGGGCTTTTGTCATCAACCTGCCGCTGGGAGCGCTCGCGATTCTGACGGCCGCTTTCCTGCTCAAACTGCCGCACCAGAAAGCAGACGAACGTCCCCGCATCGATGGGGCCGGCATGATGCTCATTGCCGTGTTCACCACCTGCCTCGTGCTGATGTCGGCGTGGGGCGGCCACCAGTACGAGTGGACCGATCCGGTCATCATCGGCCTGGGAGCCGCATCGCTGGTTTCAGCGGTCACCTTCGTATTCGTCGAACTCAAGGTGACCGAACCGATTGTGCCCATGTTGCTGTTTGCGGACCGCAACTTCACGCTGAGCACAATCGCCGGTGTATTCATCGGCGTGGCAATGTTCGGCGTTCTGTCGTACATGCCGACCTACCTGCAGATGGTGCACGGTGTTGAGGCCGCCCGCGCAGGGCTCATGATGACGCCGATGATGGGCTGCATGCTCATTGTGTCCACCGGAATCGGCTTCGTCGTGTCCCGCTGGGGGCGCTACAAGATCTACCCGATCATCGGGACTGTCATCATTGGGCTGGCGCTTTTCTTCATGTCGCGCATGCATCCTGACGACTCCGCCGTCATTCCGATTGCGCTGCTGGCACTGCTGGGCCTGGGCATTGGCCTGTCGATGCAGCTGCTGGTGCTGATCGTGCAGAATTCCTTCCCCGTGAGCATGGTCGGCACCGCAACAGCGTCGAATAACTTTTTCCGTCAGATCGGCGCGACACTGGGCATGTCGGTCATCGGATCAGTCTTCACAGCCAGGCTCATGACGAACCTCGCAGAATCCCTTCCCGCCAAGGCTAAGGGTGCGGCAGACGCTTCGGGTCAGCTGACCCCGGCGAAAGCGGCTGAACTTCCCGCACCCATCCACGATGCGGTCATTGCGTCCTACAACGACGCTTTAGTGCCGATCTTCCTGTGGGTTGTTCCGCTGCTGGCCATCGCCGCGGCCATCCTGCTGTTCATCAAGGAGATTCCGCTGGCCACAACGGTGGGCAAACAGGGAAGTACACGCACAACCCTCGAAGACAGCTCCGAGGTGAGCTCCGCCTCGTCAGCGGGAGCACGCTGACCGAAGATCAGCGCGCACCTAGAGGAAAGATCAGACCCAGCCGAGGGAGCGCTCGACTGCCTGAGACCAGCGGGTCATCCGGGCCTGTGCCCAGTCGCGATCACGTTCAGGTTCGAATGTCCGGTCAGCAGACCACAGCTGAGTGAGTTCGGCAAGATCCGAGTAGAGACCACAGCCGAGTCCCGCTGCGAACGCAGCTCCCAGGGCGGTCGATTCCAAGGTGGAGGACCGGATCACGGGGGTGCCCAGGAGGTCCGCTTGGAACTGCATGAGCAGATTGTTCAGGCTCATACCGCCATCAGCGCGGATTTCGCTGATGTCATAGCCGGAATCAGCGCGCATGGCATCGAGCACTTCCGCTGTCTGGTAGGCGGTTGACTCCAAAGCGGCGCGGGCAATGTGCCCACGGCCGGCAAAGCGGGTCAGCCCCACAAGAACGCCGCGTGCATCCGGCCGCCAGTGGGGAGCCAGGAGACCGGAGAAAGCCGGCACCAGGTAGACGTCGCCGTTGTCGCTGACAGAGCGGGCCAACGGTTCGATTTCATCTGAGGAGCGCACCAGGCCCAAATTGTCACGCAGCCACTGAATGAGGGACCCTGCGACGGCAATGGACCCTTCCAGCGCGTAGGTCAGCTCACTGCCCTCGCGTCCGTAGGCGACTGTGGATACGAGTCCGCTGTCAGAGCTCGGGATGTCGGTGCCTGTGTTGGTCAGCAGAAAACCACCGGTGCCGTAGGTGTTCTTGGTGTCGCCGGGCTGGTAGCAGCACTGGCCGAACGCGGCGGCCTGCTGGTCGCCCAGAACACCGGTGATCGGCGTGCCGCGCAGCAGCTGGCCCTCAGAGACCTCGCCGAAGAAGCCGACCGACGGTTTGATCTCCGGAAGCATCGCCCGGGGAATTCCCGTGAGCTCAAGCATCCTGTCTGACCACTGGCCTGTGCGCAGATCCATGAGCATGGTGCGCGAAGCATTTGTGACGTCCGTTGCGTGCACCCCGCCGGTCAGATTCCAGATGAGCCACGAATCAATCGTGCCGAAGGCCAGTTCCCCAGCTTCGGCACGGCCCCGCAGGCCGTCGTGCTCACGCAGCATCCACATGAGCTTCACGGCAGAAAAATACGTGTTGACGGGCAGGCCGGTGATGGCTCGGATCTCATCGGTGTGCTCGGTGAGCGTTTCGGCGATGTCGGTGCCGCGGCCGTCCTGCCAGACAATCGCGGGACCAACGGGGACACCCGTCTGCCGGTCCCACACGACCGTGGTTTCGCGCTGATTGGTGATGCCGAGCGCGCGGATATCGTCTTTTGTCAGACGCGCACGGCCCAAAGCTGCGCCGATCACCTGGCTGGAGGTCAGCCAGATTTCCTGGGCGTCGTGTTCAACCCAGCCGGGCTGTGGGAAGCTTTGCGTGAATTCGGTGGACGCAGAAGCGACCGTGCGGCCATCTTCAGCGAAGATGACCGCACGGGTGCTCGTCGTCCCCTCATCGAGGGCGAGCAGGTACATGATCAGTCGTTGCCGGGCAGCGAGGGTGCCTGAACCCCGGCCATGACTGCGAGGCAGCGGACAACCTGCCACGAGTAGCCGTACTCGTTGTCGTACCAGACGTAGACGACGGCGCGGTCGCCGTCGACGATCGTGGCCAGGCCGTCGACGATGCCGGCGCGGTGCGAGCCGACGAAGTCAGTCGAGACGACCTCGGGGCTTGCGATGTAGTCGATCTGGTTGCGCAGCGGCGAATCCAGTGAAACATCGCGCAGGTGGGTGTTGAGTTCGTCCTTGGTGGTGGCCTTGTCCAGGTTGAGGTTGAGGATGGCCATCGAAACGTCCGGGGTGGGAACGCGGATGGCGTTGCCGGACAGCTTGCCCTCGAGTTCCGGCAGGGCCTTGGACACGGCCTTTGCAGCACCGGTTTCGGTCAGAACCATGTTCAGACCGGCTGCGCGGCCGCGACGTGCTCCCTTGTGGAAGTTGTCGATGAGGTTCTGGTCGTTGGTGAATGCGTGCACGGTTTCGACGTGGCCGTTGCGGATGCCGAAGCGGTCGTTGATGACCTTGAGCGTGGGCGTGATGGCGTTCGTGGTGCACGATGCTGCCGACAGGATGGTGTCGCCCTCTTCGATGTCTGCTGTGTTGACACCGTAGACGATGTTCTTGATGTCGCCCTTGCCGGGAGCAGTGAGGATGACCTTGCTGACACCCTTCGACTTCAGGTGCTGGCCCAGGCCGGCCTCGTCGCGCCACACGCCGGTGTTGTCGACGACGATGGCATCGTTGATGCCGTATTCCGTGTAGTCGACGCTGGCGGGGTCAGACGAGTAGATGACGTTGATGAGAACGCCGTTTGCCTGGATGGTGCTGTTCTCTTCGTCGACGACGATGTTGCCGTCGAACTTGCCGTGAATCGAGTCGCGGCGCAGCAGCGAGGCGCGCTTGATGATGTCGTCATCAGATCCCTTGCGGACCACGATGGCGCGCAGGTTCAGGCCGTTGCCGCCGGCCTGCTGGACGAGGATGCGGGCCAGCAGACGGCCGATGCGGCCGAAGCCGTAGAGCACAACGTCACGCGGTGCGGGTGACTTGCCTGCCTTGCCGACAGCGTCGGCGAGTTCGTTGCGGAGGTATTCTTCGAGGTCGCCACCCTGGAAGCCAGCGGTCAGGCGGCCCAGGTCGATGGTGCTTTCACCCAGTTCGAGGGTTTCGAGGACGCCGGCGATTTCAGCTGCGGTGCTGAGGTCGAGTTCGACTCCGTTGTTGTGGTGGCGCGCGTAGCGGGCGGCCTTGATGATGCCGTTGACCGACTTGTTCTGCAGTGTGCGACCGAAGATGGTCAGCTGTACGCGGTTGTTCCGGTAGAGGCGGCCGACAGCGGGAAGAAGCTGTTCAGCTGCTTCTGCTTTTGCGTTCCATTCGCTCAGGCGCTTCTCGGTAAGCTCACTCACCCTGGGGGTTCCTTCCTTTGGCTGATGATCGCCTCCATTCTACTGGGGACGCGGTCCTATCGCCCAGCGGCTCGCAGGGCGGATGTCGCGTCCGGGGCGGAATTGTGAAACCGTCGGGTCGCCTTCAAGCCAGAAGCGCCACGGGAACACCTCCGGGTCGCCTCCTTCGCCGCCGACTCCCACGCGGGGGCCGTGTCTTACGAGGCGCCGGTCGGGTTGGTCGATTCCCATGCGCAGATGCCACGGGCCAGGGTTGAGAAGGTCCGCTCCGTCGTCGCTTCGGTCAGCTCCGAGAGCCTGTGCGAGATTGCCGGGGCCGGAAGCCAGGAGCCGGTGGGCGACGGGCGTGGTTCTGCGTGCCATGCGGCGCTGCCCGGCGAGGTCTGTGCCTTCGAGGATTTCGCCGGAGCGGATGAGCACCCCTGTGCCGCATCCCGCACGGTCGGCCACGATGTTGATCGAGAAGTGCATTCCGTAGATGAAATAGCAGTACAGGTGCCCACCGGAGCGGAACATGGACGCATTGCGCTGTGTTCTGCCGCGAAAAGCATGAGAACCGGGGTCGGCGCTGCCGACGTAGGCTTCAACCTCGGTGATGCGCAGCGCAACGGTTCCGTCGGTACTCGTGTTGATGAGAACTCGGCCAAGAAGATCCGGGGCGAGGGAAAGGGCAGAGCGGAGGAAGAAGCCTTCCTCCGCCCTGGATCCGTATGTGTTGATCAGTGCTTCTCTTCGTAGCGTTTGAGTCCCAGAATGGTTGCTGCGACGATGCCGGTTCCGACGACCAGTGCGCCCAGGTGGGCGGCCGCCGACGGCGGTTCGACGTTTTCACGTTCAGCAACTGCCTGCGGGTCTTCGCTGACGCGGCCGAACACGGGAGCTTCCGCGGTGGTGCCCATCCAGGCCGCGACCACCAGGATGATGCGGGCGAACAGGTTCATCGACAGCATGATTGCGATGACCGGTCCGAACAGTGCCGCGGTGGGCGAACCGGAGAACATCGAAATGAGCACGGTCGCCAGGTTGAGCAGAAGCGTCAGGGCGATTGCACCGAACAGGGAGCCGAGCATGAGCGTGTTCTTCGGCAGCGGCTTCGCCGGGATCGACCAGAAGATGAACATGAACAGCACCCAGCCCAGTGCCAGGGTCAACACGATCGTGACGATGTTGAGCACCGGTGCCGCCCAGCCGGGCAGCTGGAACAGTTCGGCGATGAACGACTGCAGGCCGGTGCCGATCACGGTGCCGGCGATCGTCAGCCCCGTGAGGATGAGAATCCCGATGAGCGTTCCGATGTTCGTGATGACGCGAACGGGGAACGACTGCTTGGGAATCTCGTCCATGTCGGCAGCCAGCTGCGAGCGGATCGCGTCTTTGAGGTTGCCGATGAATCCCTGGGCGGTGTAGAGCGCCGAGAGAATACCGACGATGCCGACGGCCTTCCAGTTGGAGATGAAGTTCGTCAGCATCGCGGCCATTTCATCACTGGAGCCAAGCGAGCTTTCGATGTAGTCGTTGACGGTGTCGACCAGTTCTGGACGGACAACATCGAGGAAGAACCCGAGTGCGGAGAAGGCGAACATGAGGATCGGGATCATGGCGAGCACGAGGAAGTACGTGATCGCAGCGCCGAACTGGTTGCCCAAACGGGCTCCGAAACGGCTCATCGCCCGAATGAGGTGGGCGATGGCCGGACGGGCCGTCAGCGGGACCGAATATTCGTCTTCGCTTTTCTTGTCCGTCAGAAGCTGAGTCATAGGTTCCTAATCAGATTTCGAGGGTGTCGAACCGCACGCCGGGAGTTTCACCCGAATCGTAGATGTCGAAGCGGGACCCGAGGATGAGTGGGTCGGGTGCGGTTGCGATCTCTTCGTCCTTGCCAGGGTAGTCAAACTGGTTGAGAACGTGGCGAATAGCCTCGAGGCGGGCGCGCTTCTTGTCGTTGGACTTCACAACCGTCCACGGTGCTGCGGCGGTGTCGGTGTAGAAGAACATGGCCTCCTTGGCCTCGGTGTAGGAGTCCCACTTGTCGAGGCTGGCGAGGTCAGTCGGGGAGAGCTTCCACTGGCGAACCGGGTCGTTGCTGCGCGATGCGAAGCGGTGCAGCTGTTCTTCACGGCCGACGGAGAACCAGAACTTGACCAGGTGGATTCCGGAGTTGACGAGCATGTTCTCGAACTGCGGGGCCGAGCGGGTGAACTCGAGGTACTCTTCCGGCGTGCAGTAGCCCATGACGCGCTCAACGCCGGCACGGTTGTACCAGGAGCGGTCGAACAGCACCATTTCGCCGGCTGCCGGCAGGTGGTAGACGTAGCGCTGGAAGTACCACTGGGTCTGTTCGCGCTCAGTCGGCTTTTCCAGGGCGACGACGCGGGCACCGCGCGGGTTGAGGTGCTCCATGAACCGCTTGATGGTTCCGCCCTTGCCGGCTGCGTCGCGGCCTTCGAAGATGATGACGAGCTTCTGGCCGCTTTCCTTGATCCAGGTCTGCAGCTTCAGCAGTTCGATCTGCAGTGCCCGCTTGGTCTTCTCGTATTCCTTGCGGCCGAGCTTTTCGTCGTACGGGTAGTTGATCTTCCACGCGTCCGACTTCGGCCCCTTGCGCTTTTCCAGGCTGTTGCGCAGCGAGCGAATCGAGTCGATTTCGTTGGCGAAGTCCGGCACACCCTTGGGTGTGAGTTCGAATTCGGCGTCGGCATCGGACTTCGTGGTCTGTGCCGCGTCGGTCGACTGCGACTTGTCAGCCGCAGGGGCCGAGGTGTCGGGCTTGTCAGTGGCTGCTGCTGCGGGCTTCTTGGCGGCCGGCTTCGCGGTGGCGCCTTCCGGTTTCTGCACGGGAGTGGTGGAGGGCTTGCGCGGGTCTTTGTTCTGAGCGTTCATAGTTCCATCTTAAGAGAATTCACAGGGTTCATGGAGCGTCTGTTCATGGATCAGAAGCGTGCGTCTTGCCGCGTGATCTCAGATGATCATTCGGCTGGTTTGTGCTGTGCGTAGATGTCGTCGATGGCCTCAGCGAAGTCGCGCGTGACCAGGTGGCGCTTGACCGACTGCTTGGCCGACAGGTAACCGTTCTCGACGGTCAGTTCGACCGGCAGAATACGGAAGGAGCGAATCGACTCTGCGCGGGACACCGTCTTGTTCGCCCGGTCGATAACCTTTTGAACAGCGTGCTGCACCCGTTCGTGCTTGGCCGCTTCCTCAAGGCTCATTTCCGGCAGGCCCTTGCTTTCGAGCCAACCGGGAAGCATTTCCGAATCGAGGAAGATGAGCGCGGAAACGAACTTCTGTCCCTCGCCGATGACGACCGGCTGGCCGACCACAGGGTGGCGCCTGATGATGTCTTCCAAGGGCGCCGGTGCGACGTTCTTGCCGCCGGCGGTGACGATGAGCTCCTTTTTGCGACCGGTGATGGTGATGAATCCGTCTTCGTCAATCGATCCCATGTCCCCGGTGCGGAACCAGCCGTCGACGAAGCTGTTCTTGGTGGCTTCGTCGTTGTGCAGGTAGTCCTTGAACACGCACACGCCCTTGGCGAGCATTTCACCGTCGGGTGCCAGCGCGACAGAACAGCCCGGCAGGGGAGTGCCGACCGTGCCGATACGGCTGCGCCCCGGGGTGTTGACGCTGATGGGCGCCGTGGTCTCCGTCAGACCGTAGCCTTCCAGGACATCGATGCCGACGCCGGCGAAGAAGTGACCCAGGCGAGAGCCCAGCGGGCCCCCGCCAGACACGGCGTGTGCCGCCTGGCCGCCGAGGATGTTGCGCAGCTTGCTGTAGACAAGCTTGTCGAACACTGCGTGCTGCAGTTTCAGGCCCAGTGGCACCTTGCCTTTGGACTTGGCCTCCGAGAAGGCGACGGCGACGTTTTCGGCAGCGCTGAAGATCTTTCCCTTGCCGGAGGACTCAGCGTTCTGCAGGGCGGCGTTGAACACCTTTTCGAAGACGCGGGGCACGCCCAGGATGAAGGTGGGGCGGAACAGGCCGAGCGATTCGGTGAGTTTGGTCAGATCGGCTTCGTGAGCCAGTACGACGCCCTGGATGATGCACGCCGTCTGGATGAAGCGGGCGAAAACGTGTGCTGTGGGCAAGAACAGCAGGCAGCGGGCTCCGGTGTAGAAGACTTCCGGAACGTGGGCGCGGGCCGCCTGCACCGTCTGTACGAAGTTGGCGTGGGTGAGTTCGCAGCCGCGCGATTTGCCGGTGGTGCCGGAGGTGTAGATGATCGTGGCGACATCAGCCTGCTGGACTGCGGAGCGGTGCTGTGTGAGTTCGTCGTCGCTGACCGAACGGCCTTCGGCGACGAGCTCGGGGCAGCCGTTGTCCCAGACGACGACCTCGATGTCACCGGCTGCGGCTTCGCGCAGGCGCTGGGCGTATTCCTCGTCTTGTGCAGCGGCGATCGTGACGCCGGCGTCTTCGAGGATCCATGCGACCTGGTCACGGCTTGACGTGTCGTAGAAAGGGACCGAAATGCCGCCGGCGAAGCTGATGGCGAAGTCCATGACGGTCCAGTCGTAGCTGGTGGGCCCGAAGATGCCCACGCGCACGCCGGGGCCGACTCCGCGCTTCATGAGTCCTTTTGCGCGCGCCAGGATGTCGGACAGGAATTCGCGGGCGCTCACTTCTTCTTCGCGGCCGCTCTCAAGACGGCTGAGCAGATGCGCGTGGGGGTCGATTTCCACTCGTGCGATCAGGGCGTCGGGGATGGTCGACACGGTGTCAAGCTCGAACTCGAGCGGCGTCGACGACATCGGCATCATCAGCGTCATGCAATCTCCTTCGAATTGTTACTGCCATCGTATTGGTGATCTCGCGCCTGTGCACCTTTCGGACACGCTGAGCGTTCGCTTGCGCCTGTGCATAGAATTGGCCGCGACCCACCCTGTTCACCTGGAAGGACCCCGATGACGTCTACGTCGCCCAAGCCCGCCTCTTTTCGATACGACGCGGCTCTTGCCGAAAAGATCGAACAGAAGTGGCAGCGTCGGTGGCAGGAGCAGCAGACCTTCGCCGCTCCGAACCCCACGGGTGATCTCGCCGAGCCGATCAACGGGTTTTCGGCGAAAGACCGCGAACCGGTCTACATCATGGACATGTTCCCGTACCCTTCGGGCGCTGGCCTTCACGTGGGACACCCGCTGGGCTACGTGTCGACTGACACCTACGGCCGGTTCCTGCGCATGCGCGGCAAGAACGTCATGCACGCCCTGGGCTATGACGCCTTCGGCCTGCCGGCCGAACAGTACGCACTGCAGACAGGTCAGCACCCGCGTGTGACGACGGACGCTGCCATCGCCAACATGCAGAAGCAGCTGTTCCGCATGGGCCTGGCACACGACCCTCGCCGTTCTTTTGCCACGACGGACCCGGAGTTCGTCAAGTGGACGCAGTGGATCTTCCTGCAGATCTTCAATTCCTGGTACGACCCTGAAGCTGAGGGCGGACGAGGTGCCGCCCGCCCGATCTCGGAACTGGTCGCTCAGTTCGAGCAGGGGCGCGACACCGGCCGCGGTCCATGGGCCGAGCTCAGTGCCGCCGAGCGTGAAGACGTGCTGCAGGAATACCGCCTGGCCTATGTTTCGGAATCCCCGGTCAACTGGTGCCCGGGCCTGGGAACAGTGCTCGCGAACGAAGAGGTCACGGCCGAAGGCCTTTCAGAGCGCGGAAACTTCCCGGTGTACACCCGAAGCCTGCGGCAGTGGAACATGCGCATCACCGCCTATGCCGACCGCCTGGCCGATGACCTTGACAAGGTCGACTGGCCGGATGCGATCAAGGCCATGCAGCGCAACTGGATCGGCCGTTCGACGGGTGCTTTCCTGCGCTACGAACCGCAGACAGAGGGCCTGGAGCGCATTGAGGTCTACACGACCCGCGCCGACACGGTGTTCGGCGGAACGTTCCTCGTTCTGTCACCGGAGCACCCGCTCGTCGAGTCCTACACTGCCGAGCAGTGGCCCGCTGACACTCCCGACAGCTGGAAGGGCGGTAAGGACACCCCCGCTGCTGCGGTAGAGGAGTACCAGCGCTGGGCAGCTGGGCGCACCCCCGTGGAGCGACAGCAGGACAAGAACAAGACCGGTGTCTTCACCGGCACCTATTCAACGAACCCGGCAACGGGCAAGCGCATTCCCGTCTTCATTGCTGACTATGTGCTCATGGGCTACGGCACGGGCGCCGTTATGGGTGTTCCCGCTGAAGACCCCCGTGACTGGGACTTCGCGAAGGTGTTCGACCTGCCCTACATCCGCACCGTCCAGCCGGATGCCGACCACGACGAAGACTCGGCCTATCAGGGTGAAGGGGAGAAGATCAACTCCGCCAACGCCGACATCGATGTCAACGGCATGGAAGTCGAAGCTGCCAAGGCCGCTGTCGTCGAATGGCTAGCCGGCCAGGGCCTGGCTGAAGAGACCACGCAGTACCGTCTGCGCGACTGGCTGTTCTCCCGTCAGCGCTACTGGGGTGAGCCTTTCCCCATCGTGTATGACGAAGACGGCGTCCCACACGCACTTCCGGAAGACCAGCTGCCGGTCGACCTGCCGGAAATGGACGACTTCTCGCCGCGCACCTTCGATGCGGACGACGCTGCTTCGGAACCGGAACCGCCGCTTGGACGCAAGGAAGAGTGGGTCAACGTTACCCTCGACCTGGGCGATGGGCCCAAGCAGTACCGCCGGGAAACCAACACGATGCCCAACTGGGCCGGATCGTCTTGGTACCAGCTGCGCTACGCGGACCCGAAGAACGACAGTGTTCTGGTCGACCCGCAGAACGAGGCGTACTGGCTTGGCCCGACAGCGGAGCGGCCTGCCGGCGGTGCGGGTCTTTACGTCGGCGGTGTTGAACACGCAGTTCTGCACCTGCTGTACGCCCGCTTCTGGCACAAGGTGCTGTTCGACCTTGGCCACATTTCCTCGTCTGAGCCGTTCCATCGTCTGGTGAACCAGGGCTACATTCAGGCTTATGCCTACACGGATTCCCGCGGGGTCTACGTGCCGGCCGCGGAAGTCGAAGAGCGTACGGATGAGGCCGGTGAAACCACCTACTGGTTCGACGGCGAAGAGGTGAACCGCGAATACGGCAAGATGGGCAAATCGCTCAAGAACGTCGTCACTCCGGATGAAATGTATGCCGCTTTCGGTGCCGACACCTTCCGTGTCTACGAAATGTCGATGGGCCCGCTCGTCATGTCGCGACCGTGGGAGACCCGCGCGGTTGTCGGCTCGCAGCGCTTCCTGCAGCGCCTGTGGCGTCTGGTTGTGG
Organism: Brevibacterium ravenspurgense; assembly: GCF_001584615.1. Classification (GTDB taxonomy): domain Bacteria; phylum Actinomycetota; class Actinomycetes; order Actinomycetales; family Brevibacteriaceae; genus Brevibacterium; species Brevibacterium ravenspurgense. Next base: position 154,296 of record NZ_LQQC01000010.1, read on the forward strand.
ATGAGGACTCCGGTGAGCTGCTGGTCACCGATGACGCCCCGGACGAAGAGACCCTGCGCGCCATGCACACGGCGATCGCCGGTGTCACGGAAGACATGGAGAACATGCACTTCAACACCGCGGTGGCGAAGCTCATTGTTCTCACCAACCACCTGACCAAGGCGGGGAAGGCGCCTCGGGAGGCTGTTGAGGCCCTCGTGCAGATGACCGGCCCGCTGGCACCGCACATTGCGGAAGAGCTGTGGGAGCGCTTGGGGCATGAAGAAACCCTGGCCTACCGCGCCTTCCCGGAAGCTGACGAACGCTACCTCAAGGCCGAAACCGTGACTGCAGTCGTGCAGGTCAAGGGCAAAGTCCGCGACCGGCTCGAAGTTCCTGCAGACATCACGGAAGAAGAGCTTGAGAAGCTCGCCATCGAATCGCCGGGGGCCCAGCGGGCACTGGCCGGTGCAGGTCTGCGCCGCGTGATCGTCAAGGCCCCCAAGCTCGTCAACCTGGTGCCGGACGCCTAAAGCTTCCGACGCCCTTTTGTGACGCAGGCCGTCTGCTGTTGTGAAACTCACACCTGCAGACGGTCTGTTTGTGCGCTGTTTAATTGGTGTGAATTCTTCTTCGGGCTACCGTGGAGCTCATGACTAGGCTTGCTGATGAGATCCGGGCTTCCCTGGTAGTAAGGCCGACCATTGAACCGCGCGACGAAATCGCTGTGCGCGTGCAGTTCCTTGTCGACTACTGCCTGACAACGGGGGCCCGCGGTTTTGTGCTGGGCATTTCCGGCGGCCAGGATTCCACACTTGCCGGCCGTATGTGCCAGATGGCAGCGGAGAAGCTGCGCTCGCTGGGCGAAGACGTCACCTTCACCGCTGTGCGGCTGCCCTACCGCGTCCAGTCAGACCACGAAGACGTGCAGCTGGCCATGGAGTTCATCCAGCCTGACAAAGACGTTGACTTCAACATCGGCAACTCCGTTGATGCTCTCGCAGACGAATTCACTGAAACTCTCGGCGAACCGATAAGCGATTTCAACCGCGGCAACGTGAAAGCCCGCATCCGCATGACCGCCCAGTACGCAATCGCCGGTGCTGCTGGCCAGCTGGTTGTCGGCTCCGACCACGCGGCAGAAGCAGTCACGGGCTTCTACACGAAGTTCGGTGACGGAGGAGCGGACGTCATGCCCCTGTACGGGCTGACCAAACGCCAGGGCCGTGCCCTTTTGGAAGAAATGGAAGCTCCCGCCCGCCTGTACGAGAAGACGCCGACAGCTGACCTGCTGGACGACGCGCCCGGACAGTCCGACGAAGACGCGCTCGGTGTGAGCTACGAGGAGATCGACACCTACCTCGAAGGCGGCGAAGTCCCCGACGACGTCGCGATGAAAATCGAACAGCTCTTTATGCGCAGCAGGCACAAGCGCACCGTGCCGGTAACACCGCAGACCGACTGGTGGATTCGCTGCTGAGTTCGCGTGCCCAAAGGCCTCAGCCGGACAGCAGGTAGAACACCCAGGCGCCGGCACCGCAGAAGATCGCGGTGGCCGCGAGGTAGCTGACCGCTAGAGCAATCCGGCGAGTAGACAACATCTGCACGACTGACACCATGAGTGTTGAGAACGTTGTGAAGCCCCCGAGGAAACCGGTCGAGATCAGCGGCACCTCGTTCCCAGTAAGACTGGCCGCGGCGGCTCCGGCAGCACAGCTGCCGACCAGGTTGACAGCAAAGATGCCGACAGGCCACGCGGGAGAGCGGAACAGGCGCGTGAGAGCGCTGTCGAGCAGATAGCGCGCGACCGCACCCAGGCCGCCCGCGGCGCACACGGCGAAGAAAACAAGCCCGGTCATGCTCGCCCTGAGAATCGGCGGCCGATGATTATTGCGGCGACCGCTGCCGCAAGCCCCGCCGCGATTGACAGCAGTGGGTAGAACGCGGATTCGGTCAGCACACTGTGCACGGCGATTGCAGATGTGCTGGACAGCGCACCAGCCAGTCCCGTGCCGAGGGCCAGCCGCACCAGAGGGCGTGCGGTGAGGCGTGATGTCAGGGCGAAGCCAAGCAGACCGCACGCCACGGTATTGGCGGCAAACAGGGCTGGTCCTTCTGCAAACACCAGCCCCAGTCCTGCGCGAAGAGCTGTGCCGGCCATACCGCCGATGAAAACCGCCGCCAACCTGCTCAGCAGGTGCGGAGGCGCGGGGGAGGCGTGCGCTGTGGTGCCGCGGCGTTCAGAACCGGGCGGTTCGGCTGCGTGGGCAGCGGAACTCACAGGAGGTCGGCTTCGAGTGCGGCGCGTTCAAATGCCGAGCGTGCAGTCAGCAGGTTCTGGGCGAGAACATCGCCGCGTGCCGCAGCCGCCGAAAACTCGCGCCATCCGCCTTCCCGAGCGTCGCCCGGGATGATCGACAGGATGCCGTCAGCTTCCGCCGTTTCAGCCTTGAGCCATTCGCGCAGATCGCGGGCGGCACGGAAAACACTCATAAAAGCAGAGTGGACCGCCGCATCAGAGAACGACTGTTTGGCCGAGGAGCTGAGAAAGCCGTCAAGTTGGGCGGCGCCTTGGGCCGGGAGATCCTGGCCGCGGTCGATGCGGAGGTTCTCCATGAGCGGGCTGTCCGCGGCGAAGGTCTCGAGCAGCTTCTGCGCGGCGGGAGCATCAGGCTGGTCGTCTTCTGGCAGTTCGGCCGCGTAGTAGATGGTGTTCTCAGCCCTGCGAGCTTCCGCGATTTCTGCATTGAGTGCGTCAATGCGGTTCTGCGTGCGCGCCCACTCAGCGCCGATGCCGACGGTGCCGGCCAAAACGATCAGACCTGCGACGATGACGATGAGGCCGATGACAACAGCTGCGGTACCGGGGAAGATGACAGCCGCGACGATTCCCACAGCCACAATGACAACAGCGGCGACCGCAATGAGCAGCGCCGGCAGGGAATTCACGAGAAAGTCGGTAAAACGCTTCACACTGTCAACCTTAGTACGGACACCCGTGGGACTATGGGAGGCAGAACTGATCACCTGCGAGGAGAGGGTCAATTGACTCACATTTCGGTCATCGGCTGTGGTTATCTCGGAGCGGTGCACGCCGCCGCTATGGCTTCTGTTGGTCACACCGTCGTCGGAATCGACACGGACAAGCAGAAGCTGCAGAAGCTGGAAAACTACCAGCCGCCGTTCTTTGAACCCGGACTTGCCGAGCTTCTGGAAGCCGGGCAGGCCGATCATTCAGCCGGCCAGGAAAGTGCGGACGGAACAGCGCAGCGTCTGCTGTTCACCTCGGATATCTCGCGTGCCGCCGAAGCTACGGTCCACTTCATCTGTGTGGGCACGCCGCAGTCGAAAGACAGCAACGCGGCCGACATGACCTATGTGAACTCCGCGATCGCCGACCTCATGCCCCACCTTAAGCCCGGAGACCTGGTTGTCGGGAAGTCGACCGTGCCCGTGGGGTCGGCCGCTGAACTGGCCAAAAAGATCGCCCCGACGGGAGCGAAACTCGCCTGGAACCCGGAGTTTCTGCGCGAAGGCCACGCTGTCGAAGACACCCTGCGTCCGGATCGGATCATCTACGGGGTTGAAAGCGGCAGTGAAGACGACCCTGCTGTGGCAATCCTCGACGAGGTGTACGCGCACAACCTGGGTGAAGAGGAAACAACCCCGCGGCTCGTCATGGACTACCAGACGGCGGAACTGGTCAAGACTGCCGCGAATTCGTTCCTCGCGACCAAGATTTCGTTTATCAACGCCATGGCCGAACTGTGTGAAACCGCCGGTGGCGACGTTGCCGTGCTGGCTGATGCGATCGGCATGGACAAGCGCATTGGGCGTCGGTTCCTCAACGCCGGCCTGGGCTTCGGCGGCGGCTGCCTGCCGAAGGACATTCGCGCCTTCATTGCCCGTGCTGACGAACTCGGAGTTGAACAGGCCGTGAGCTTCCTGCGGGAAGTCGACAGCATCAACCTGCGCAGGCGTGCCCGCATGGTCGACCTGACGTGCGAAGCACTCGGCGGCGACCTCACCGGCAAGCGGATCACGGTGCTCGGCATTGCGTTCAAACCGAATACCGACGACGTCCGAGACTCTCCTGCACTCGATGTTGCTGAGCGGCTGGAACAGGCCGGCGCACAGGTCGTCATCACCGACCCCGAGGCGATTGAAAACGCACGCCTGCGCGATCCCGAACTGACCTACACGCCGGACCTCACCGAAGCGCTTACAGGAGCTGACGGTGTCGTCCTGCTGACGGAATGGAAACAGTACAAGGACCTCGACCCGGTGGCTGCCGGCAAACTCGTTGCACGGAAGATCATTGTGGACGGCCGCAACGTCGTCGACCGCAAAGCCTATCGCGACGCCGGCTGGACGGTCCGCGGCCTGGGCAGGCAGGAATGAGCTCAGGTTGCTTCGGCGGGCGCGGCGTTGGTGCCAGCGGGAGTGACGGCGGCGAGGTGGATGGCCGCGGGGTAGATCGGCGCGGAGGTGCGCTGTGATCGGCCTGATCCTCGACTCCACCGTTCGGCTGTGCGACTCTGACCGCGAAGTGATCGCCGAGGCTTTTGCCGGGCGGGTGCGCACAGTCGACCTCACGGTCACGATTGACGATGACGAGTTCCGGGACTCACAGCTGGATCCGTCTGAGCTGTGCTCGCGTATGCGCGGCGGAAGCACGGCGCGGACTTCGATGCCCGCCGTCGAGGACTTCGCCGCTGCGATTCGCGAATTGCTAGACGACGGAGCCGACGGGGTCATCATCATCACGCTGTCGGCAGAAATGTCCGGTACCTACAAGGCCGCGACTGCGGCTGCCGCGCAGGTTGCGCAGGAACGGGGTATTGAGGCTGACGGCGATGCTGGGGCTGAGGGTGTTCGGCCAGGCGAGGCCGTGGGCATCCGGGTGATCGACTCGCGCACCGCCAGCGCCGGCTCCGTCGGCATCGCCCACTGGGCGGCCGCATATGCGCAGCAGGGTGTCGCCGTTTGCGGCGATGCCGCAGAGAAAGCCGCCGCACAGTACAGCGCAACTTTCTTTGTCCCCGAAACACTCGAGTACCTGCACAGGGGAGGAAGAATCGGCGGCGCGGCGGCTTTGTTCGGACGCGCACTGAAGATCGTGCCCGTCTTGCAGGTCGACGAAGGCCGCGTTGAACCGGCAGCCAGGGTCCGCACCACCGCAAAGGCCGCACGTCGCGCAGTCGACGAGGCCGTGGCCGCCGTGGACGCGATGCGGACGCTTGACGGGGCGGAAAACCTGCGGGTGCAGGCGACCGTTATGCACCCCGAGGCCACAGACGGTGAAGCCAGCACGCTGTTTCGCGCCATTCTTGAGGCCGCACAGGCTCAATGGGATGACGTGGACACGGCGGTTCTGTCGACTGTTGTGACAGCCCATGTGGGTCCAGGCGCTGCTGGCGTAGAAGTGCGACTGGTTCCCTAAACAGCTCCTGCAACTTCAGGCGGGCACTTCTGTGTCTGCCGCTGTGGATGGTTTCGCACTGTCCACAGGCACCCTCCGCTGGGCTTGGCGACGGGGTTGAATGCGGTGCATGAAACGCTCACCAGAAGACAGACTGGGTGCCCTGCGGGAAAACTCAGCGCAGGGCTGGCAGCCCGACGACGACGTCGATGACATCGCCGACCTGCTGCCCAAAAGCCGCCCGCTCCCGCGGCGGATGGTTATTGTGTCGCTTATGATCATCGTCCTCATCGCCCTCTGTGTTTTCGGTTTCCTCAGGACACGCGGAACCAGCCAGCCTGAGGCAGCGCAGATCACTGCGCAGCCGACCGAAAAGGCAAGCGTGCAGGTGCACGTCGCAGGGGCTGTGAAGAAGCCGGGTGTTGTCACCCTCGACGGACAAGCACGGGTGGTTGATGCTCTCGACGCCGCCGGAGGGACGAAGAAGAACGCTGATCTCACCCAGGTGAATCTCGCCAGGGTCGTCAAAGACGGTGAACAGATCGTTGTACCGGAAATCGCTGACGATGCCGGTGCAAACGCACCGCAGACGGCACAGGGCACAGCCGGAGGCGGCACCGGTTCCGCGGCCGGCGGCACAGCGGCGGGTGCGGGCCAGAAGATCAACATCAATTCCGCCTCGGCAGCTGAACTTGAGAACCTGCCCGGTATCGGACCGGTTACGGCAGCCGCGATCGTGGCGTACCGCGAGGAGAAAGGGCCTTTTGCCTCGGTGGATGCGCTGACAGAGGTGTCAGGCATCGGGGAGGCCACCCTTGAGAAGATCAAGCCGAACGCCACCGTCTGAGCATCTTTTTCGATATGCGCTGAAGTATCCCGTCACACTCCGCCTGGTGGCAACGGCTGCGGCCGTGTGGGTGTGTGCTGCTCTTCCCGGCCCCGATTGGACGATCCTGCTGGGCTCCGGGGCATTTGCACTCATTGCTGTTGGCCTGTGGGCGTGGACTGCGCGGTCATCCGGCGGCGTGCAGAAGACAGCGCTCGTAGCGGTGACGTGTGTTGTCGTTGGGATGGCCGCAGTGGGTGTCAGCACGGTGCGCATGCTCGGCACACCAGACGGAGGCGACCTGTCGGGGCAGGTCAAGATCGTCAGCGATCCGGTCCAGAGCGCTTCGGGGTGGTGGCGAGCGGCGGCCTCAACAGATGACGGCCCGGTCACCCTGTTGTCACGTGAAGAACTCCCCGAAGCCGGCAGCACAGCCCAGGCGGAACTGTCGCTCAAGCGCGCAGGGGCGCAGGCAACCGGTTTCGTCACCGCGCTTGAAGATGTGCGCGAACCGGTTGGCGCGTGGCGCATCAGGCGGGACGTGCGACAGGAGTTCCACGCGGCGGTGTCAGCAGGCAGTGAAGGTGCGGGGTTGGTGCCCGGTCTGGTGGTCGGCAATCGGACCACGGCCGATGACGCGCTGTTGGAAGACATGAAGATCGCCTCGCTGACCCACGTGTCGGCGGTCTCGGGTACGCACTTGGCGATTGTTGCGATGACCGCACTGTGGCTGGCCCGCTGGATCAGCCATCGTCCGCTGGCATCGACTGCAGTGGCCGTCGTGATCGTGGCAGGGTTCGTCTTCATTGTGGGTCCGGCGCCGTCGGTCATCCGTGCCGCGGGTATGGGGCTCGTGGGAGCCTACGCCGTTGTGCGCGGAACCGGTAAGCGCAGTCTGGCGCTCATAGCGGCGGCAGTCATCGGCGTCATCATCATCCGACCAGAGCTGTCCACATCGATCGGATTCATCTTGTCGGTGTGTGCTGCCGGTGCGCTGATTGTGCTGAGTCAGCCGATGACAACCGCACTGTGTCGGTGGATGCCGTCTTTTGCTGCGAACCTCCTCGCGGTTCCGGTGTGTGCCCAGCTGGGTGTTTTCCCGGTTCTGCTGACAATCGACAGTCAGCCGAGCCTGTGGTCGATACCGGCAAACATCGTGGCGGTTCCCGCACTGGGGCCGATTGTCATCGGAGGGCTGGCAGTGCTGGCATCCGGGGGTCTGCACGTACTCACTGGCTGGGCCGTTTTCGGATACTTCGCTGATGGTGTGGGCTGGCTGCTGCAGTGGCCGGCCCAGTGGATTGTCGTGGTCTCACACGTGGCCGCGGCTTTGCCCGGTTCTGTGCTGCCGTGGGCAGAGGGAATCGCGGGCGTCATTCTGGCTGCCGTGCTCGGTGTCGCGATTGGTGTTGCTGTCCTTGGCTTTCGGAAAACCAAGATTCGCTGGGTCGCGTCCGCTGTCGCTGTCTGTGCGCTGGCAGCCGGGATGGGGCTGCCTTTTATTCACCGTCCCGCTGGTGACTGGACGGTCGCGTTCTGCGATGTGGGGCAGGGCAGTGCGACTGTGGTTCGGCTCGATTCCGCACACTCCCTGCTGATCGATGCCGGACCGGACGAGGTGAAACTCGCCGACTGCTTGTCTGCTCTGAGAGTGCGGCAGACGAGTGTCATCATCAGCCACTTCGACGCCGACCACTACGCGGGCCTGCGCGCTGCCACGACGGGTGGGCGGACAGTCGAAGCAGTGTGGACATCCGCTCCGAGCCTCGCGGACCCCAGAGTAAGCGAAGTGCAGACTCTCACGGGTCACGAGGTGCAGGGACTTTCAGACGGCATGGCCTTTTCAGCCGGTGATATCCGGTGGGAAGTACTGTGGCCGCCTCCTGCGATGGCAGCACAGACCGACGGACGCAATCAGATCTCAGCTGTCATCAAGGTCGAAACCGCCGGAGTCTCAGTTCTTGTCACAGGCGACGTCGAAGAAGACGGGCAGAGAGCCATGGCGGCTGAGAACATAGATGCCGACATCCTCACCGCACCCCACCACGGTTCCCGGTTCATCGATGAGGGTTTCTTCACCCAGGTGGGAGCCTCCGCCGGAATCGTGTCGGTGGGAGCTGACAATCGCTATGGCCACCCAACACAGCAGGCGCTTGACGCATTCGGCCCCGTGCCGGTGCTGCGCACAGACGAATGCGGCACCGTTGTACTTCGCCGGGACGGACAGCTGACAGGCCTCGGCGGGTGCTCAGCAGCCGTGAACCGCTAGGCTGATCCCGTGGCAGCGAAGAAAACCCTCACTCCGTGGCACCGGGCCAAACCGGCACCCATCGTGCTGATTTCCGGGCCGGAAGCCGTTCTTGCCAGAAAAGCCCAAGACACCGTGCTGAGCAAGGCGAAGAAAACCCACGGGGATGACATCACCCACCTCGATGCCAGCTCTTATCAGCCGGGTGAGCTTGCACAGGCCGCCGCGCCGTCGCTTTTCACCACGCGCGGGATTGTGGTGGTCGACAACTGCGCCACCATGAACGATGCCTTCCTAGAAGACGCGCTCGCCTACGCAGCTGAACCCTCAGATGACATGGTCGTCATCCTCAAACACTCAGGCGGCAACAGGGGAGCGCGGCTGATCAAGGCGCTCGAAAAAGCAGAGTTTCCCCGCATTGACGCATCGGCCCTGAAATCAGAAGCCGACAAGAACGCCTTTGCCGAAGGCGAATTCAAACGTGCCGGACGATCCATTCGCCCGGATGCGCTCGCGGCCCTGATGGATGCGCTCGGATCAGATGTTTCTGAACTCGACCAGGGTATCCGCCAGCTGCTTGCAGATACGGAAGGCGAGATCACCCACCAGATCGTCGACCGCTACTACGGAGGTCGGGTCGAGGCGACAGGTTTCAAGGTGGCTGATGCGGCGTGTTCCGGCAATACGGGGCAAGCGCTCGCGCTGACCCGTCACGCACTGTCAACGGGAACTGATCCCGTGCCGATTGTTGCGGCGATTGCGCTGAAGCTTCGTCAGCTGGCGAAGGTGCAGGGGCTCAGTGGTTCGTCGGGACAGCTGGCGGCGGAACTCAAAATGGCGCCGTGGCAGGTGGATCGGGCACGCCGGCAGGTGCGCCAGTGGAACGAGGCGGAACTCGGCCGGGCTCTTCTCAGTGTGGCTGCCGCTGACGCAGCCGTGAAGGGCGGGGGACGGGACCCCGAGTTCGCCGTCGAAACCCTCGTGCGGGAAGTCGCCCAATCAGCCCGCAGGCGCTGAAGCGAACCCCGCACTGAACTACGACTGTCTCCGGTCGCAACCCACCCCAAGCACTCCAAAAACAGCACGAAAAAGGGGACGAACCACGTGGTTCGTCCCCTTTTGTCGGCTTTATCAGGCCTTGAGCGCGTTCACAGCCTTAGCCAGGCGCGACTTGCGGTTTGCTGCGTTCTTCTTGTGCAGCACACCCTTGCTCACTGCCTTGTCGATCTTGCGCGAGGCAACCTGCAGGGCTGCCTGTGCTTCGTCAGCGTTGCCAGCTTCGATAGCTGCGCGGACGTTGCGGATCTGACCGCGAACTTCGCTGCGCACAGCGCGGTTGCGCAGGCGAGCCTTTTCGTTGGTCTTGTTCCGCTTGATCTGAGACTTGATATTTGCCACTTCAACACTCTTCTGTCGAATTCAATAGGTCGTGAGGGCTTCCCGATAATCGATGCGCCCTCAGCGGGGAAAGCGTCCGGCGCCTGAATATCAGGAGTACATCCGCCCGACCATGGTGAGACACACACCTTGGCGGACATACGGCCAAAAGCTTAGCGGTTTGCGGGTCCGAACGCTAATTCTCGCGGGGTGTTCGAGCGGTTGTCTTCACCACACGCGGGGCTTCGTCTCAGCCCCACAGCGCTGCGGTCAGCCCTGCCCGCCGTTGTCTATGTTCTCCACGATCTTCGAATACAGCGTCATGGGCATGATGGAACCCTCGCGTCGCACAGCGTTGGGGGCAATGCGGATGACCCGATCCAGACGGATTTCAGACGGTCGGTTTTTAGAATCCCAATCGCCGGAGCCGATGTTGATCCACGGTGTTCCGTCGTTCTGCCGGATTTCGCCGACATTGCCGGGCACGTGGTCTTGTGAGGTGAGCATGAGCCCCAGCAGCCACGAACCGTCGTGGCCAACAAGCAGCACAGGCCTGTCTTTGCCCTTCGTGGAGTCCTCTTCGTAGGGAACCCACGCCCACACGACTTCGCCGGGGTCCGGATTGCCGTCAAGGTCGGGGGAGTAGACGGGGCGGACCGTGCCGGTGAAGTCACCGGGATAGCCGCCGGAGGGACGCTTGGGGAAGCCCTGTTTGATCGGCTGCTTCTCCGCTCGCCTGGCGATCGAGAAGTCGTCGCGTTTCTTCTGGCCGCCACCGCGTTTCTGCGGGCTTGTCTTCTGTTTATCGGCCCGTCCAGGTGAGGTGTCAGGACCGCGGTGAGTTCCACCTCGTGAGTCTGACGAGGTGGAGGTCCCGCCTCCCAGGAGGAGGTCGGCTGCCAGCCGACCCACCTGTTCTTGGTCGATGCTGCGGCTGAGCGCGTTGATTCCTGCGCGCAGCCCCCTGCGGATGAGGCGCTGTGAGAAGTTGGAGTTCGCCATGTGTCAACGATAAGCGCTGGACAGGCGTATGAGACAATGAGGAGCTGTTTGAGACCCACAAAGGAGCGTTCATGCCTCAGGTGAGCGATACTGCTGCCCAGCGGATTCAGGTGGCGTCCACCGACCCTGCGAATATCCGCAACTTCTGCATCATCGCCCACATCGACCACGGTAAGTCGACTCTTGCCGACCGTATGCTGCAGATGACCGGGGTGGTGCAGCCGCGTGAAATGCGCGCCCAGTACCTCGACCGGATGGACATCGAGCGCGAGCGCGGCATCACGATCAAATCGCAGGCGGTGCGCATGCCGTGGATGACGGATGACGGCGAACCGTTTGCGCTCAACATGATCGACACCCCCGGCCACGTGGACTTCTCCTACGAGGTTTCGCGTTCGCTGGCCGCATGCGAAGGTGCGCTTCTGCTGGTTGATTCGGCTCAGGGCATTGAAGCCCAGACGCTGGCGAACCTCTACATGGCCATGGAGCACGATCTGACGATTGTTCCCGTGCTCAACAAGATCGACTTGCCGGCTGCGAACCCGGACAAGTACGCAGAAGAGCTTGCCAACCTTATCGGTGTTGAACCCGAAGACTGCCTGCGCGTGTCCGGTAAGACCGGCGAGGGTGTTGAGGCTGTTCTCGACCGGATTGTCAGCGACATCCCCGCACCTGAGGGCAATAAGGACGCGCCGGCGCGTGCCATGATCTTCGACTCCGTCTACGACACCTACCGCGGTGTTGTCACCTATGTCCGCGTGGTCGACGGAAAGCTGGGTCCGCGCGAAAAGATCCAAATGTTCTCCACTGGTTCGACGCACGAAACCCTGGAGATCGGTGTGTCCTCGCCGGAGCCCAAACCGTCGAAGGGTCTGGGAGTTGGTGAGGTCGGCTACCTCATCACGGGTGTCAAAGACGTGCGCCAGTCGAAGGTCGGTGACACGATCACAACCGCCGCTGACCCTGCTGAAGAGGCGCTCGAGGGCTATCAGGAGCCCAAGCCGATGGTGTTCTCCGGTCTGTTCCCGATTGACGGTTCGGACTACCCGGTGCTGCGTGATGCGCTGGAGAAGCTGCAGCTCAACGATGCTGCGTTGACCTTTGAGCCTGAAACGTCTGCGGCTTTGGGCTTCGGTTTCCGCTGCGGCTACCTGGGGCTGCTGCACTTGGAGATTGTGCGCGACCGTCTGGAACGCGAATACGATCTTTCGCTCATTTCGACCGCCCCGTCTGTTGTGTACCAAGTGACGATGGAAGACGGCACCGATTACACGGTGACCAACCCCAGCGAATATCCGGAAGGCAAGATCAAGGAAGTCCGCGAACCGATGGTTGCGGCAACGATCCTCACCCCGTCGGATTTTGTTGGCCCCGTCATGGAGCTGTGTCAGAGCAAGCGCGGCCAGATGAACGGTATGGACTACCTGTCGGAAGACCGTGTGGAGCTGCGCTACCGCATGCCGTTGGCTGAGATCGTGTTTGACTTCTTCGACCAGCTGAAGTCCCGCACCCGCGGCTACGCTTCTCTTGACTACCAGGATGACGGCGATCAGGCCGCCAACCTCGTCAAGGTCGACATTCTGCTGCACGGTGATCACGTGGATGCGTTCTCTGCGATTGTCCACCGTGATGACGCCTACCACTACGGCGTGAAGATGGCTGGGAAGCTCAAGGAGCTTATCCCCAGGCAGCAGTTCGAAGTTCCCGTGCAGGCGGCTATCGGTTCGCGCATCATTGCGCGCGAGACGATTCGCGCGATCCGCAAGGATGTTCTGTCCAAGTGCTACGGCGGTGACATCAGCCGTAAGCGCAAGCTGCTGGAAAAGCAGAAGGAAGGCAAGAAGCGCATGAAGATGGTCGGAACTGTCGAGGTTCCGCAGGAAGCGTTCATTGCCGCGCTGTCGTCGGATGCTGCCGGCGGCGGGAAGAACTGACGGAAGATCTGATCGGTGCCGGCACAGCCTGACGGCGACGTTCCTCCGCTTGACGGTTTTCTGCCTGTCTCAGCGCAGGCCGGGGCCGAATCACGCACGCTCAGTGCCTATATCCACGTGCCCTATTGCCGGGTGCGCTGCGGGTACTGCGATTTCAACACCTATACGGCCGAGGAACTCGGTCCGGGTGCCAATCGCTCTGATTGGGCGGGCAATCTAGCTCACGAGGTGGAGCTCGCCTCCCGCGTTCTCGCTGACTTTCCTGCCAGGCCGGTGAGCACCGTGTTTTTCGGCGGGGGCACGCCGACTCTTCTGCCAGCCGCTGATTTGGCCTGCGCGCTTGAACGCGTGCGGGATGCTTTCGGTTTGGCGGAGGACGCCGAGGTTACGACGGAGGCGAACCCGGACACTCTGAGCCCGGAATATGTGGCCCAGTTGGCGGAGGCTGGTTTTACGCGCGTGTCGATGGGCATGCAGTCGGCCGTTCCGCACGTGTTGGCGACACTGGATCGCACACATAATCCGGAGCAGGTTCCCAAAGCTGTTCAGTGGGTTAAGGACGCCGGTATGCAGGTGTCAGTTGACCTTATCTACGGCACACCGGGGGAGTCAGCCGAGGACTGGCAGCGCTCAGTTGAGGCAGCCGTCGCGATGGAACCGGACCATATTTCGGCATATTCGCTCATTGTCGAACCGGGCACGAAGATGGGGGCGCAGGTTCGCCGTGGTGAGCTTCCCATGCCCGATGAAGATGATCTGGCAGATAAGTACGCGGCGGCTGATGCTGCATTTTCTGCCGCCGGTCTGCACTGGTACGAGGTAAGCAACTGGGCACGCAGTGCTGACCACGAATGCCGCCACAACAATGCCTACTGGACCGGCCAGGACTGGTGGGGTTTTGGTGCCGGGGCACACTCGCACATTGGGGGAGTGCGCTTCTGGAATGCTAAGCACCCGCGAGCATGGGCTGACCGACTTGCACAGGGGCAGTCACCGGCCATTGGCCGAGAAGAGCTTGATGCGGATACCCGCAGGTTGGAAGACCTCATGCTGCGGGCTAGGATCCGGCGGGGCATGCGTTTGAGTGAGCTGCCTGCCGGCACTGGGGTGCTGCTGGAACAGTTTGCCAAGCAGGGGCTTGTAGAACCTGATGAGGAATGGCTTGCGCTTTCGCTGCGCGGTCGCCTCATGGCCGATTTCATCGTCCGCGAGCTGTCGGAATACCTGTAGTCACAGCGGCAGGCCAGCGGCGCCTCGAAACCAGAAGGTAATGGAATCGGGCCCGGGTATCAGGGCTTCGCGTTGAGTGCTGTAATTGCCTTTAGCAGAGAGAGTATGAAAGCCAAATTCCCGATCATCGGCGAATGTTCTCGGAGGTAAGTCGCGCGAAGATGAGGGTGTCGGTCCATTCGCCCTTGCTGAACCAGTCCTGGACGTGATGTGCTTCGAGCCGGAGCCCGACACGACGAGCCAGTGCTGCCGAGGCGCTGTTTCGGGCATCCATCTGCGCGGTGATGCGGTGGAGCCGGTAGTGGTCAAACCCGAGGGCGAGCACTGCTCGGACGGCTTCGCTGGCGAAACCTTGCCCACCGTGCGCCGGGTCGAGAACCCACCCGATCTCGCCTTGACGGTGCTCGTGATCGGTGAGCCACAACGCGACGTCTCCGATCGGGACGCCGTCATGCTCGATGACCAGCGCAAGCGCGCCAGTCTCGCCATCGATGTCAGTCTTCGCTAGGCGTTCTGTGAGCTTGTCGTGGGTGACTTCCGCGGTCCATGGTTCGTCCAGCAGGTAGCGGGCAACGTCGGGTCGCGAGTACAGCTCGTGAAGCCATTCGGCATCGTCGGCGTTATGTGGACGGAGCCGAAGCCGCTCCGTCGCCAACGGCCACTGGGCGGTGGGCTTGAGGTCGCGCCGGTAATGGAATAGTTCCTCGCACTGCCCTGCGGGCGTGGTCCCGACGGCTCGCTCGACCTCACGGAACCCTGCGTTCGTCAAGCACCGCTGGGAGGCCTTGTTCTCCAGGAGCGTGCGTGCTGTCAAGGTTCGCAGTCCACTGTTGCGTGCGAAGCGCGATGCCAACTCCAGGCCCCGACGAGCGTGCCCTGCTCCCCGCGCATCCGGATGAATCCAGAACCCGACCTCGGCAGCCTCGGAGCTGACGTCGAAGAGCACCAAGGAGCCCACAAACCGGTCCGTCTCGGCGTCGGCAAGTGCGAGGACTGCCAGCGTGCCGGACGACAGACCCTCAGCAACCTCGTCACGGATCATCCATCGCACGGACTCGGGGGTGTAGTCGGACTCGGGCAGGTGGCCGAAGCGCCGCACAGCTTCATCCTTGGTGCCGGCTGCATACGCGTCTGCGTCCAGCTCAGAGAGGGGGGCGTAGGCGAGTGTTCTCAAAGGTGATCGGGAGGGTGGTGGCATCCAGCACGCGCTAAACCTAACATAGAATGGATAGCTAACTGAAGCGTGTTTGGTTAGGCTGGTGGGGTGAGCTACTGGGAACACCGCAAACCTGTGCGACGCCTCCGCGCAGTGGACATCGGGGAGGTTGCGAGGGCATCGGTGAGGCTGCTGGACGAAGGCGGGTTGAGGGCCCTCACCCTGCGATCTGTGGCGCAACAGGTGGGTGTCGCTCCAGCCAGCCTGTACTCCCGCGTCGAATCCGTCGACGATCTGTTCGACCTCGCCCTCGACACAGCGCTTGCAGACGATCCCGTGATGTCCGAGTCGATCCGCAACGCCGACCTGCCTGCCCTGATACACGCCTTCTTGAGCACCTCACGACCCACCGGTGGGCCGGCCTGGTGATCGGTATGCGCGCTCCCAGGGGCCCGGCGTACCTGGCCCTTTCCGAGCGGATGTGCGTCCTGCTCGAACAAGCGGGTACCCCGGATCCGCTGGGAACTGCCTACCGATTGTCCAACCTGGTGATTGGCGCCTCGCTGACCGCTCCCATGGCGTCTGACGAGAAACGCGTCGCCATTGACCCTGACCAAGCTCCTACCTATGCGCGGCTCCACGCGACGCACCACACCAGTCCACGCGAGATTCTCACCGACGGCATCATGGCACTCCTGTCGTGAGGTGGCCTTTTGATTGAGGACTGCCCTGCGTTGCTGATGGCCACGGGCTGGTCTCCGTGAGAGTGCGCCCAATCGCAGTGCGCCGATATTCGGACGGGCTGATCCCGACGATGGCGGTGAACTGCCGTGCGGCATGTCCACGGCTGCGCCACCCGACTTTTGTCATGGCGACGCCGATGGGAAGATCAGTCTCGACCAGAAGATGAGCCAGCCGATGGGCCCGAATGTGAGCCAGGTACCGCATGGGCGGCATCCCGAATCGTTGTGTGAACGCTCTGCCCAGCTGTGACACCGAGAGGTGAACCAGCGCGGCAAGGTCACGGAGTAGCCAATCCCGGTGAGGTGCTTCTGCGAGCAGCCGCGCTGCCAGTTCTGTGGATGTTTCACCGGAACGGCGCTCCGTGGCACTCCTAGCTGTTGACGTGTAGCGGCAGGCCTGGTGCCGCGCTGCGATGGTCATCGACGGCGCCTCCTCGACTTCACCTGCTGCGTCTGCGCACGGTGTGCAGGCGGTGAAGAATCGGTGGTCTTGAACAAGTCCACCCATGCCTCGACGGGCATGTCCTTCGGGAGTCCTGCAGAGGTCATGCCGTGGCGTGTTAGCCACGCTCGTGCGATCTGTGGTGACCCGAGTGAGGTGGTGCGCGCGAGGATCTGGGCCAGCCCGCGGCCGGGGCCGGTGTAGACGCGGTGGACTAGGGCATGGAACTGGCGTCGCCGTGTCGGGGACAGCAGCGGATGTTCGCGACGGTGGATGGTGAGGATTCCGCCGTCGACTCCCGGACGCGGGGTGAACGCGCGAGCGGGAACACGACTGTGCAGCGTGAACTCGAACCAAGGCGCCCATTGCGCCGTCATCATCGTGGCACCGCCGACGCCCGCTCTGCGCCGCGCGACTTCCCATTGCACGAGCACGATTGCATCGGTCCATGCCGGGGAATGCAGGATGCGGCGCAGTATGGCCGTGGTCTGGTGAAACGGCAGGTTGCCGACGAGCACATGCGCAGATGTTGGAAGCCGGTAGGTCAGGAAGTCGTCGGCGACGACCTCCACGTGCGACGGGAGTCGTTGGGTCAAGCGTCGGGCGAGCCGGGTGTCGATCTCGACGGCTGTTACAGGTCGCCCGAGCTGGGCCAGCGGGGTGGTGAGTGCTCCGTCACCGGGGCCGATCTCGATGATCGGGCCCTCGGTGGCAGCCACGAGCCGTGTGATCGTGGCAATGATGGATGGGTCAGTCAGGAAGTTTTGGCCGTGCTCATGACGGCCACCTCGATAGGTAGGCACTGTTTACTCCGTGGTTGTTGCGGAGCCGGGCACGCTGAAAGAGCCGCCCGGCCGTGATCACCGGGTGCGGGAGCAACAACCTGTGGAGGGTGCTCGCCGCTGTTAGCGGCTGCGCAGACGCAGCGAAGCAGTGCCGTACAACATGTCACCGAGTGTAGGCGATCCCGTCGCCATTCAGCGACTCAATATCCCGTCTCTGCCCAAAGACGCGGAGATCCGTATCAATGCTGGCCAGTACGAATCCCGAGCTAACCCAAGGCCGCAGAGCCTCGGCATCATCGAGATTCGTTCCGTGAGAGACCTCGACAGATCTGCCACGCGTCTTGCAGATCGAGGTCGGGAAGGCGCCGGCTCACCTGTGTGAGGAGCAGGTAAGGGGTGGTTTGGGTGACGGTGTCGATGCGGGTGATGTCGGCCGGGGACGGCTACAAGTACCTGCTGCGCACCGTGGCGGCGGGTGACGGTGACCGGTCGCTGTCCACTCCGCTGACCCGCTACTACGCCGAGGCTGGCACCCCACCCGGACGCTGGCTCGGCTCCGGCGTCACCGCTCTGGGTAATGGCGAACTCACACCTGGCGCCCAGGTCTCAGAGGCACAGCTCCAGTTGCTGGTGGGGATGGGGCGGGATCCGATTACTGGTGTGCCATTGGGGCGGGCGTATCCGGTGTACAGCTCGGCTGCGGAGCGGGTCGCGGACCGTGTCGCGCAACTTGACCCGGCGCTGGGGGCGGTGGAGCGGGGTCGCAGGGTTGCGCAGATCGAGGCGGAGGAGGCTGGGCGGGGGTCGCGGCGTGCGGTGGCGGGGTTTGATTTCACGTTCAGTGTGCCGAAGTCGGCGTCGGTGTTGTGGGCGGTTGCGGACGCGGGGACGCAGGCGTTGATTGCGCAAGCTCATCATGAGGCGGTTGCGGCGGTGGTTGCGTTCATGGAGCGCGAGGTTGCAGCCACCCGCACGGGGGCTACTGCTGGGGATGGCGCGGTTGCACAAGTTGACGTGACGGGTTTGATCGCGAAGGCGTTTGATCACTTTGATTCCCGCGCCGCGGATCCGCACTTGCATACGCATGTGGTGATCAGCAACAAGGCCCAAACGGTCTTGGATGGGAAGTGGCGGAGTTTGGATGGGCGTCCGATGCATGCCGCGGTTGTCGCGTTGTCCGAGCTGCACGAGGCCGTGTTCGCCGACCACATGACCCGCACCTTCGGCGTGAGCTGGGAGCCGCGGGAGATGGGTCGGGACCGGAACCCGTCATGGGCGATCACTGACGTCCCCGAGGAACTGGTGGCGGAGTTCTCCACCCGGGCGCGACAGATCGAGGTGGAGAAGGACCAGCTGGTAGCTGAGTACGTGGCTACCCACGGACAGCAGCCATCGGATGCCACCGTGATCCGGTTGCGCGCCCAAGCCACGCTCGCGACCCGTCCAGAGAAGCAGGTCCGCTCGTTGACGGAGCTAACAGCCGAGTGGCGCACCCGCGCCAGCCAGCAGCTCGGCACGGATGCCACCGCGTGGGCGCGGACCGTCACTGCCGGGGAACGGCAGATGCTGTTGCGGGCTGATGATGTGCCGTTAGACCTGATCGAGCAGGTCGGGCGCTCGGTGGTCGAGGTGGTCGGTGAGAAGCGCTCGACGTGGCGGCGCTGGAACCTGATGGCCGAAGCCGCCCGCCAAACGATGGGGTGGCGGTTCGCCACCGTTGAGGACCGTGAAGCCATCACCGCCATGGTCGCCGACGCTGCCGAACACGCGTCCCTGCGCCTGACCCCACCCGAGCTAGCGGTGAGTCCGGTGGAGTTTCGCCGCCCGGACGGAACCAGCGTGTTCCGCCCGAAGCACTCGACCGTGTTCTCGTCCGACACCCTCCTCGCCGCAGAGGACCGCCTCCTGCAACGGGCCCGTGCCACGACTGGCCCGAGTATCGACCTGGCCACCGTCGAAACGATCACGAGCAAGCCTGACGCCGAGGGGCGGGTGCTCGGTCCCGACCAGGCTGAAGCCTTGGCGTCGGTTGCCGTCTCGGGCCGGGTGGTGGATGTGTTGGTGGGGCCGGCGGGTGCCGGCAAGACGACGGCAATGAATGCGCTGCGCCGGGCGTGGGAGACCTCGCATGGTGCTGGGTCGGTGGTGGGGTTGGCCCCGTCGGCGGTGGCGGCGCAAGTGCTGGCCGACGATCTGGGCATTCAGACGGAGAACACGGCGAAGTGGTGGACCACCCACCAACACACCGGCGCCACCTTCCAGCCCTGGCAGCTGGTCATCATCGACGAAGCCTCCTTCGCAGGCACCCTCTCCTTGGACCGGATCACGCAGGCAGCCGAGGAAGCGGGGGTGAAGGTGCTGCTGGTCGGTGACTACGCACAGCTCCAGTCTGTCGATGCCGGTGGTGCGTTCAGCCTGTTGATTCACGACCGCGACGATGCTCCCGAGCTGGTCGACGTCCACCGCTTCACCCACGACTGGGAGAAGACCGCATCCCTGGAACTGCGGCACGGCCGCACCCCAGTCATCGACACGTACCTGGCACATGACCGCATCCATGACGGTGACGCCGAGGCCATGACCGATGCCGCCTACACCGCCTGGCGCCACGACCGACAGTCGGGGTTGGTGTCGGTGCTGATCGCTGAAACCCGCGAGAACGTCACCGCCCTCAACGTCCGAGCCCGCGCCGACCTCATCCTCGACGGCACGCTGAAGCCCGGCCCCGAAATCACTCTGTCCGACGGATCGGCAGCGGGCGTGGGTGACACGATCATCACCCGCCGCAATGACCGTCGGCTGCGGAACCGGCACGGCTGGGTCCGCAACGGCCAAACTTGGACCATCACCGCCGTGCACGGCGATGGGTCGGTCACGATCCGACCTCCCGGTGCCCGGTTCGGCAACAGCATCGTCCTGCCCGCTGACTACGTGGCTGAGCACGTCGACCTCGGCTACGCCGTCACCGCCCACCGCGCCCAAGGCCTCACCACCGACTCCGCCCATGTGCTGGTGGAGCCCACCACCACTCGGGAGAACCTGTATGTCGCGATGACCCGCGGACGCGCATCGAATCAGGCCTACGTGATCCTTGACCGTTCCGACGACCACGCTGAGCCGCATCCGGGCGACAATCCCGATGCCACCGCCCGTACGGTCCTCTATGGCGTGCTCCAACACAGCGGTGCTGAGCTGTCGGCGCACGAGACCATCACCGCCGAACAGGAGCAGTGGGGCTCGATCGCCCAACTCGCCGCCGAATACGAAACCATCGCCGCTGCAGCCCAGCACGACCGCTGGACCACCTTGGTCCGCGGCTCCGGGCTCACCGACGAGCAAGCGCAAGCGGTCATCGACTCCGACGCCTTCGGCGCATTGACCGCGGAACTGCGCCGGGCCGAAGCCAACCACCACCACATCGACACCCTCCTACCACGCCTCATCAAGGCTCGCGGGTTCGCCGACGCCGACGACATCCCCTCCGTCATCCACCACCGCCTCACCCACGCCACCACCCGACCCGCCGGCTCCGGCCGCACCCGCCAGGCACCGCGTCTCATCGCCGGGCTGATCCCCGAAGCCACCGGCCCCATGACCCCCGACATGCAACAGGCCCTGACCGAGCGCCGCCACCTCATCGAAACCCGAGCAGAAGCAGTCCTCGACACCGCCCTGCAGACGCAAGAACCATGGGCTATGGCACTCGGTCCGATACCCGCCGGCGGTCGGGAGCGGCAGCAGTGGCGACGCCGCGCCCTGGTTGTAGCCGCTTACCGTGACCGGTACCAGATCAGCGACCCGGCCCCGCTCGGCGCCCAGCCCGAGGGCACGACGCAGAAGATCGACCGCGCCCGCGCGCGGGTCGCTGCGGAACGAGCGCAGGCGGCGGTGCCTCCGCGCAGCTCCAATACCGCTCCAAGATCAGTGACCGTCGAGAGGAAGCCCGTAGGTCCGACAATGTGATCGGCATCTCCGGCCGGGCTGCATGTCACGTGACCTGTTCTGGCCGCGGAGTCGAGCTGTACCCCGAGAACGCGGAGTCGGGCTCACTGGCGGCGCCCCAGGCGACACGAACGTGGAGCGAATTGACCTCGGGAGGTACGAAGCTCCTGCATTTACGAGCGATCAGATGGTCACGACACGCGTGAGAATGACGGATCTGTGCGCAAGGCTGAAGTTTGGGGTAGTCTGAACTCGCCATCGAGAGGAGTCCCATGACCGGGCAGCGCGAACGCCAGGACTGGCGCGGCGAGTTCACACGAGAGGAACTATGTGCAATCCGCCGGGATGTTCCGCATGCGATCCAGAGGAGTCAGGAGCGTTCCGCCCGAGCCCACACGGAGTACGACGACCCTGATGGCGACCAAGACGTGTACGGCGCCGGTATGTCCCGTGGTGTGCAGAAGGAACTCCGCACTCTTCTCGCCAACTTCTTCTCCTACCGCGAGGTGCAGATACCCAGGAGTCGCCGCACGCTGACTTTCCTCGGCAATGCACTGATTTTCCCGCTCCGGGTGGGCAAGCAGATGCCTCGAAACCACCGCCGCATCAGACTTAACTACCTCCCGGAGTCGCGTCGCGAACTCTTGGAGCAGACCAGCAACACCAAGTACGTCGACGCCGGACTGTTCGAGCTTGACGAGGCTTTCGGTGTCGAGCAGCCCGCCCGACTCAGCGACGCGCTCACCGTCCTCAGTGAAGGTGACACGCGCGCAACACTGTTCGTGCCGTACTACAGCAGCTCGCCCCAGGGGGTCGGCACGATTTACTTCGCTCCGGCACAGCTCAACGGCCGCTACCTGGGGTTCACCGACCCCGAACGCCTCACTTATCAGGTGCCTGTTGCGGGCGAGGCGCCCGCAGCCGTGCTCGCGCCTGTTGGCAGCTTCGCGGATGGTGATCGCCCCCGCACTACCGTGAGGCTTCGCCCTCGCCCGGCCGAGAAGGAAGGCAGTTAACGATGGGCGCCCCCCGTAGTCAGTCCACAGACGCGGCTGATGTTGCGAGACTTTTCGACCCCGCCCGACTTACCCAAGCTCGACGCATCAACAAGATGTCCAAGGCAGAGCTCCACCGCAAAGTCGGCGTCTCCGCCGCCGCTATCGGACAATACGAACGTGGGGAGGTTCGCCCTCGGGCCGAAACTGTAGCCGCGCTGGCCGACGCCCTTCGCGTTCCGCCGGGTTTCTTCGCCCTTGGGCGACCTCGCGCCCAGGTCGACATCGCTGAGGCTTCCTTCCGGCGTCTCCGCTCTACCAGCGTCGCTCAACAACAGCAGGCCACTGCTTACGTCGAGCAAGCCTGGGAACTGGCGTGCTACCTCGAAGAGAGCGTCGAGTTTCCGGAAGTCGACCTTCCGGAGTGGGCCAGCGTTGACTCCGCCGATGTTCCGGACCCCGTGACTGCGGCACAAGCCGTTCGGCGACACTGGTCCTTGGGGAACGAACCCATCCGGCATCTTGTGTACCAGATCGAACAGCACGGAATCCTGACGGTCTTCTTCTCCATGAAGCAGGACGACAGCTTGGACGAGAAGAGCCGCATTGACGCGTTCTCGACCACGGCACTCCCTCGCCCGATGATCGTGCTCACACCTGACAAGGCGAACGACGTGATGCGGCACCGCTTTTCAGCAGCGCACGAACTGGGGCACATCGTGCTACATCACGGTCGACATGGGACCGACAGTCAGTTGGAACGTCAAGCAGACATGTTCGCCGCCGAGTTCCTAACCCCGCGCGACGTGATCGCCAACGAGCTACCGAGGCGGGTCAACTTCAACCGCTACGAACAGATCAGCCAGCGGTGGGGTGTCTCAGTGGCATCGCTGCTCTATCGATCCCGTGAACTTGATCTCCTCTCCGAGTCCACGGTTCGCCGCGGCTACATCACGCTGAACAGCCTTCCGCGACGGCCGATGCCTATTGGTGACTTTCCTGGAGAGCGTCCGGAGCTGCTGAAGTCAGCGATCGACCTTCTTGATGGCTCTGGGACCAGCCTCGCCAAGATCGCAGCCGACCTTCAGATGACCCCCCGTCACGTGCGACGCCTGGCAGGCATTGACGATCCGCAGCCGAAATTGACTCTCGTGCCGAATCGGCCGAATGACCCGAACTCGGCACTCCCGCACGAGTTCATGTAGAAGAAGGGGAAGAGCATCATGGGAAAGCCCAACAAGCGCGTGGTGCAACAACGCGACAACGGCGACTGGGAGGTCCGGAAGCCAGGCGCTTCGCGGGCAAGTGCGGTCACGCCAACGCAGGCCGCCGGCATTGGCAGGGCGCGCACCATCCTCGGCAACGACGGGGGCGGCGAGCTACAGGTGCGTTCCAAGAAGGGGACCATCCGTGCACAGGACACTATCGCCCCTGGCAGCGATCCACGGTCTTCAAAGGGATGATTGCCGTGCCTGTCCGCGGAGCCCAATAGGCGATCTGGCTCCGCGGACAGCCCCGTCACCGCCGACAGGAGCATCATGAAATCGAGACGACTCACGTTCTACCTCCTACGAGAGGACATCGCCGACTTCGACGATGCTCTCGACCCGGACAAGCCAAGTGTGACCGTCGAGATCGACCCATCCACCGGTATCGACGGCCGTTTCTTCTACGTCAAGCCCCAGCCATCCGTGCCGGCATGGGTTAGCTTCGTGCAACCTCTACTGACGGACCAACTCAGTGGCATCCGCTCAGCTTCCACATCGGGACTGTTGCTCCTCCGGACGAGCGGCCGGATCTTCGCGCTCACCTTCGGATATGGACGATCATTGCTTGACCTCTCCAAGATCGAGTACCAATTCGGTCTACGCGTCGCGCTCAACCGCATCGATCCTCGTCAGATCCGCAGCCTCGACACCAAGACGTTCGAGGATCTTGTCGTGTCAACCAACACTCAAGTGAGCAAGAGTGCTGAGCTGCCGACCTTTGGTGTCGACATCTCCCGAGACATTCTGCGCGCGGTAACCGGCGAACCCCGCGACCAAACATTCTCCAAGAGAATCGCTGGAGCGGACTCACTGGTCATGGGTGTCACGACCCCATCGTTGGAACTTC
Organism: Brevibacterium ravenspurgense; assembly: GCF_001584615.1. Lineage (GTDB taxonomy): Bacteria > Actinomycetota > Actinomycetes > Actinomycetales > Brevibacteriaceae > Brevibacterium > Brevibacterium ravenspurgense. The sequence continues at coordinate 178,492 of NZ_LQQC01000010.1, forward strand.
CTGCCATCTGCGACGACCTTTTGACTGCTTTCGACGCAGACGACTACAAGACGGACTTCGGCTGGATCGACCAGCTCTCACTCGTGCGGGATGACGCGACCGTCGAAGCACTCAACAATCTTCTTGTAGCGCAGCTGCGGACTGGGTCAACTGGGGCGACACACCTCGCCATGCCAGAGACGATCGACTGGGAGGACATCGACGGATTCACGATCGCCGGAACTCGCAGCCACGTCTACGAAGACCTGGACCTCGATGATTATCTGAGCCGACTTGGTGACGACCGCGCCACAATCACGCTGAAGAACCTTAAGACTAGGTCTGTCTCCGTCCGGTTCGGGCGCTCGGGGAACTTCGACAAGCGGTGGAACCTCTATCAGTGCATCGTGACCGAACAGCGGCTCGATAGCCGCCTTCATGTCCTCATCGAAGGACGCTGGTTCGCTGTCAGCTCCACGCTCGTCGAGGAGGTAGACGCGTTTGCTGCTGGCCTACCAGACACGCACGTGGCCCTTCCGCCGGCACGTTCAGGTGAAATCGAAGCCGACTACAACACTCGCCTGGCGGCGTCCTCGCCACAGCACCTGCTGAAATTGGACGCACGCATCAAACGACCTGGCGGTGCTAGCAGTGGCATAGAGTTCTGTGACGTCCTCTCCGACCAGGGTGACCTGATCCACGTCAAACGGAAGTCCCGCTCCGCAACATTGAGCCACCTATTCGCGCAAGGAAGCGTCTCCGCCTCCACCTTCATCAACGACGGCGCGTTCCGAACCCAAGTCCGCCAGCTGATTGAAGACGAGGTCGCGGCGGAGTCACGCGAGACCTGGCTCCGGCTCGTGCCGAGAGTCGACGAGACGGTAGATAGATCGCGGTACCGCGTCACGTACGCAGTTATCGCGAACTCGACTCGCGAGGGACGCGACTGGCTCCCGTTCTTCAGCAAGCTGAACCTGATGCAGCAAGGCCGTCAACTCGTCACCATGGGGTTCAGCGTCGCCGTGGCCCGTGTACCGATCACTGACTCCGAGTAGAGCGACACTCGGGGTCCCTCTCCAACGCACTATTTCCTTCATCGATCACGGGCCTGCGAGCCCCGCAGAGTCACGCCGACCGCGAGCAAGTGGTTCCGAATCGTGCCAGCTGAGTACCCCAAGTCGTCACCAATGCGTTTTAGTGATTCGCCGGCCCGGTAGAGCCGGGCCATCTCTCGAACCTCTGCGGAAGAAGGAGACGCTCCGCGGATGCGGACGCCTCGCCCCCGAAGCAGTGACGCCAGTCGGTGACGGCTCAGCCCGACATCGTTCGCGATCGCGCGGAGCGCCTCGCCATCGTGATACCGCCGTTCCAGAGAGTCGAGTGCCTCGCTACCGATGCTGCGGTGCGGACTTACCGGTTCTGGCTCACGTTGGGTAGGCCGCTCCGCGCGACTGCGGATCGTTCGGTGCAGTGATCTCATGTAACCCACCGGTGGGGCGAGTTTCGACAAGCCTTCTGCTAGGTCCACGGAAGATGATAAGACCGAAACTCGCCCCGCCTGATGGCGGGGCAGTTTTGTTTCTGCGGTGATGTGCGCCGGGGTGTCGATGCTGGTGTGGGCGAGGACTTTCGCGGTGGTCTGCTCGGGTGTGTAGGTGGCGTTCTCTTCGTCGTCGATGGTGATGCGGGTGAACAGGGCGCGGTTGAGGGTGCGTCGTTTGGCTGGTTCGCGCTTGCTGTAGAGGTCGTTGAGGTCGACCAGGAGATCGGTGAGCTGGTCCAAGCCTGTTCGGGCCTCGGCGTAGGTGTCGGTGAGGTTGTCGAGTCGGGTGGTGATCTGGTCGAGGCTGGCGCGGATGCGGTCTTGTTCGCTTTTGAGGAGGTCGAGTGGTATCGCGTCGGCGTAGTGGGCTTGGACGAGTTTGAGGCGTTCGGCTTCGAGCTTGTCGCGCTGGGTGGTCAGGAGCTTGCGTTCGTCCTCGCTGGATCCTTCGAGCTGATCGAACACGTCGTTGAGGACCTTTCGGACGTGCTCCGCCTGGGCGTGGCTGAGGGAGTTGCGCTGGTAGGTGCGTTCGATCTCGGCTTCGGCGGGATCGGTCGTGTGGCAGCTGAGCTTGGTGTGAACAAAGAGACCTTGCGGGTGTGGGTGCGTAAGTACAAAGCCTCGGGTCGTAGCACGCCAGCAGAATCGATCGATTTTGAGACAGAGAACCGCAGGCTTCGGGCCGAGCTGGCCGAAGCTAAGAGGGCCAATGAGATCCTGCGCCGGGCTTCGGCTTTCTTCGCGGCGGAGCTCGACCACCCATCAAAGTGATCGTCACCTTCATTGATGAGAACAAACACGAGTTTGGAGTCGAGCCAATCGTGCGTGCCCTGAAAGGGATTGCTGCACGGATTGCTGTGAGCTCGTATTACGCTTACAAGAAGCGTCAGCCATCGGCCCGGGCCCGTCGGGACCAGGCGCTCATGGCCTGTATCCGGGACGTTTATGAGGCTAACTACTCCTGCTACGGGGTACGCAAGATGTGGCGGGCGATCAACCGCGAGCACGCCGACCAGTTCGGTCCTGTGGCTCGATGCACGGTGGAGCGGTGGATGCGCCAGTTAGGCATCGACGGGCTCCGGCGCAAGCGCAAGCGCCCCAAGACAGCCTCCGCCAGAGCTGAAGAATGCCCGGATGACCTGGTCGAACGCGAGTTCAAGGCACCGGCTCCAAACCGCTTGTGGGTGGCCGACATCACCTATGTGCCTACGCGGGCTGGGTGGGTATACACGACGTTCATTCTCGATGTGTTCAACCGCCAGATCGTTGGTTGGCAGGCGACGAACCATCTGCGTGAGTCCCTGGCCAGGGATGCTCTGACGATGGCTTTGGCGGCAAAGTATCGGGCTGGCGAAGACGTCCCGGGACTTGTCCACCACAGCGATCGCGCCGTTCAATTTCGGTCAATTCGCTATGGCCAAACCCTCGCAGAATCACAGATCATCGCGTCGGTCGGATCACGCGGGGACTCATACGATAACGCCATGGCCGAGGCTCTGAACTCAGTTTATAAAGCCGAACTAATAGACGGTCACGTCTGGTCAGGTTTGATCCAGGCGATAGCAGAAACCTCTCAATGGGTGGCCTGGTACAACCAAAGGCGGCTACATTCGGCAATCGACTACCGACCACCTAACGAGTTCCATTCAGCATGGATCAACCAGGCCACGCCACAACCCGCGGCAGCATAAAAAACCAACAATAACAGCCTCTACCAAACCCGGAGCTGAACAGGCCAGAATGCCCCGATCGCGGTGAACACCGTCCCCGCAACCCTGCCCACCCGCATGGCACCCGACGGAGTCAACGTTGCCTGGGGCTCTCAGTCAGAGGAGTTCTGGAAACTCTACCGGGAAGGCATCGACCTGCCCCGATAGGTCCTCTCAGGTCAAGAACCTGAGTGACCGGCCCCTACCTATTTTGCCTGCGAATTGCTCCGCTGAGAACCGTGGCGAAGGAAGTCCATGCGGCATAGGGAGCCAGAACGGCTCCGCGCTGCGGGGCGGATTTCCATGCTCGGCGTACCAAGTCAGCGGAGCTTAGGGCCAGGGCGCCAGACCACACTGTGGCCAGCCCCTTCTTCTTCGATCGGAAGAACACCCCGGGCCAGCCGGCATTTAGCAGAAGGTTGATTCCCAGTGCCACGCTGTTGCGGCGCTGGGCATTCTTATCGTTTTTATCGTCGGATTCCAGGTTGTCGGACAGGACTAACGAGTTCACCACAGCAATATCGGCGTACAACGCAGTCCAGACGACCGGGAAAATCCACGCCGGGGGCTGCCACGACGGCAGGTTCAAGCGGTGATATTCCTTGTTATTCGGATCGGCAAGGACGCTGCCCACGGTCGCGCATGCGGTAACCGCAGCTCCCACCGTTGCGAAAGTACGCAGCCAGCGACGCGTATCTACATGCTCCGTAGCAGCCAGGACAGCTTCTTCAAAGGACTGATTACCGCCCTCCGGAGTGCCGATGTAGGACTCCAGGTCGCGCTCCTTGACCACCGTGTCATGCATCAAACTCCCAATAAGAGGCTTCGCAATCTGAGCGTCAACGGGTGTGACCAGAGAGATCCAGTGCGCAGCGAGCTCGGGTGTTGCCACGGGAGCAGAGAAAATCACCCTCGGGCCAAGTCGGAGCGTAGCCGCGTATTCCTTCATCATGTCCGCATACCTGTGAGTATCCGGGCCTCCGACGTCGAAGGTGCGGTTGACCTCCTCGGGCAAGTCTGCGGCACCGGCGAGGTAGAAGACGACGTCTCGGACGGAAATAGGCGTGATTTTGTTTTGAATCCACTTAGGACCGATGGCACCCGGGAGGCGTTCGGAAAGATGCCTGAGCATCTCGAAAGATATCGACCCCGCACCGAGCACTACACCCGCCTGGAGCGCAGCCGTGGGAACGTCAGAGTTGAGGAATACCTCGCCAACTTTCACCCGGGAATCCAAATGCTCGGATAGTTCCTCACCGTCGGGGTGCAGACCGCCCAGGTAGACAATTCGTCCCACCTCGTGCTTCTCTGCGGCCTTGGCGAAATCCCTAGCCATGGCGACCTCTGTGTCTTTGAAATCGTCATCGCTGGACATAGAATGCACCAGATACCAGGCCACATCGATGTCCCTTAGGGCCTGGTCGAGGTCCTCGGGCCGCGATGCGTCACCTTCAAAGACCTCAACCTGGCCGGCACCAGCGGTGTCCCCCTCGTCAACGATATGGTCACCCCACTCCATGGACAGGGCCTTGTCACGGCTACGAGACAAGGTGCGCACGGCCCACCCCCTATCAATTAGCTCACGGGTGACGTTCCCACCGACGTAACCGGTAGCTCCGGTGACCAGGGCCAGACGTGGGGTGGATGTGGTGTTGTCTGTGTCCATGACAGACTTGTCCTCTCGTTGGCGATTGCCAAATACGCTATGTGGTCCCAGCATACGTACCCTTGCCAATTCGGCCACAGGTGTGCTTCTCGTGCCAGACTGGTCTTATGCCATCTTCAGTCCCCAACACTCTCATTGCACCAGCGATGGGCCGGATTGCCTTCAGGGTCCTTCTTCCTGCTGCGCTGGGGGCAATCGGCTTATTCGTCTCGGCCATTTCGGGAGCCGGGTCGGTCGGTTTCTATGCGGCGACATTTTTCACGGCAGCAGTATGGCTCGTCTCATGGCTACTGGCGGGGCAACGCGACGCGTTTACCGGCAACTACCTGCGGGAATCGGCTAGAGGCATGGCGCTGGGGCTCGGTCTCGTCGCCGTGTTCATCGTTGGCGCGATGGGAGTCCGTTTCGTCCCGACTTTGGCAGTCCCCGTCGCTGAGCTGCTCGCGAACATGGCAACCAGCACGGTGTGGCTGACACTCGTCACGTTGGTCGTCAACGGCATCGGTGAGGAAATGTTTTTCAGGGGCGTCGCCCAGAGCGAATTTGACCGAAGTTTGAAACCTTCGATGGCGATCATCTCTCAAATAGCTCTCTACATTGCAGTCACCGCGACGATGGGAGTCCCCCTTCTTTTCGTCGCCGCCCTCCTCATCGGAGGATTCGCGACTATGGAAGTAAAGAGGTCGAACAGACTAATCTCGGCAGCTGTAATGCATCTCACCTGGGGCGTAGGCATGGCGTTTCTGCTGCCGGTATTCATCCACTGAAAAATAATTCGCTAGATTCCCCAAGAAGCTGTCCAGGCAGAACTGGCTCGCCGCGCAGACCGGGGAACCTCCACCAGCCATCCGTTCGCGAACAAGATTAAATGCGCCGATTGCGGCGGCTGGTTCGGCCGGAAAGTCTGGCACTCCACCGCAGCATCCACCGCCCAGGGACACGCTAGGCTGATCAACCATTTGCACCCCCGCCGCAAATGCACTCACCCAGCGGCTTGTATCAAAATGAACGTGTAAGTAACGTTTCAGCCGCGGCATTGAATACATGCCGCGGCTGAAAAAAGGGGCCGAGGGGCGGAATCCGGTTAAACCCAACCCCGGGCACTTCCGTCAGTCGTCGTCTTCTTCGGACAGCGTGAGCGAAAGCCAGTCGGCAATTTCGTCGCTTAGCTGCTCATCAGTCGGCAGCGGGCCAAAGAGCATCAGCTTCAGCGTTTCGATCCAATAGGTGAATCTGCTGTTCGCCGCGACGTATGCACCCGAAGAGTACCCGCTGGGGAACTCTTCACTCGGGCAGGTCAGCCAATCCACGTGCTGTGTCCGTGGGGTAGCGACGACACGAAAGTGGTGCCCCTCGACTTCGAGGTAGGTGGTGCGGCGTCTGCGGAGCTTCATGGATCACGTTGTATCACAGGTGTCCAAAACGCGATAGATTCCAATCCTGGCTTTGATGCGGCGCAAAACGCACGAAGAAAACAGCACCCGGAACCAAGCCGCGAAAGGAAACTCGCGTTGACACCGATCCTCCGCCGACTGCGCACTTCCGATGTGACCGCTGTTTTGGACGCATTCTTGTCCGCCCCGGATATGGCCCGGCAAGGCGATGTGACAACCCTTGCGGATGCTGAGCGCTATGTCGGCAAACTGTGCGAAGCTTCTTCCCCCCACCGGCCGTGGGCAGTCTGCGACAGCGAGTCTCTTGTCGGTGTGGTCTGTGTGACCGTCGACGAAGAGAACCGTTCTGGCTGGTTCTGGTACTGGATGACTGCACGGGCCCGCGGCCGAGGCTGGACAAGCAGGGCAGCAGCCACCGAGGCAGATTGGGCACTCGACCACGAAGGCTTGGAACGGCTTGAACTCGGCCACCGGGTGAACAACCCTGCATCCGGACATGTGGCGCGATCCGCTGGCTTCATCAAAGAGGGCACCGAGCGAGCAAAGTTCCTCATTGACGGCCAGCGGATCGACGTTGACACCTACGGGAGGCTGACGACCGACCCGCACCCGACATACGACAGCATCCCTATGCGGATTGAATAATGACGGCTGTGAACCTGTGCCTTCAACACAGCAGTGCGAGTGGGACAACGGCCACACCGTCCGGTCTTCGGTAAGCATCTGTGCCCGTTGTGACCACGACCTTGTCCGCCAAGCGCGGACCGATGTGATCGCCCAACCAATGCAGGTGGCGAACGTCCCTGTCCGTGGGTGTTGGCTTCAACTTCACTTCGAAGGCAACGACCCTGCCGTCGTACCGTTCAAGAATCAGGTCGATCTCCTGTGCTCCGCCTTGTGTGCGCAGATGTGAGACCTTCGCCTCGGAAGCCTGTCCAGCCGCGCGAACAGTGAGAGTGACCAGCGATTCGAAGAGCTGGCCAAACAGCTCCCACGAGCCGGGCTCGCCGGAGGTAAGGATGTTCGGCGTAAGACCGAGCAGAGCGGCCGCAATGCCGGGATCAAATATCTGATGCTTCGGGGCAGCAGTGAGCTTTTTGAATGGGGAGGGGTTGGGGAACCATGCCGGTACCGGATCCAACAGCCATAGTTTGCTGAGGATGTCGCGGTAACCCAGAGCCGAATCTTTGGAGATTTTGGCAGCGTCACCCGGAGAGGCGGCGTTCAGAATTTTGGTGTACGAGGTGGTGGTTGAGGATGCCGCTGCGTATGCCGCCCACCATGCACGCAGCGATTCTGGTTTGCGCACCAGGAGTCCCTGCTCTGGAACGTCGCGGTCGATAACGCGCTGAACATAGGCGTCGATGAGCTGGCGACGAAGCCGGGCTGGCTGTCGGCAGACGCCCGGCAGTCCGGTAGCGGACAGTGCTTCAGCATAGTCTGTCAGCGAATAGTCTGTGTGGCCGGAGATTGTGGCTGTGCCTGTGAAGAGCTCAGCGATTTTGACCGTTGGTGAGGTGTCAGCGCGCTCAGACAGGGCGAGTGGTCGCATCCGTAGGCTGATCACACGTCCGGCGCCTGAGTGCGTATCGACGCCCTGCTTGGGTGTGGCGCTTCCGGTCAGCAGGTAGCGCGTGGTTACCTGCTTGTCTACATTCCTCCTCACCGCATCCCAAACTTGAGGCAAGTGCTGCCATTCATCGATGCACAGTGTGTCTTCGGCAACCAATAGGGCGTCCATGTCAGCTCGAAGGAGCTCCCGTTCGCTGTCACGGTCGAGGAAGTATGTTCGATTCGCTCGCCTTGTGGCCGTCTCGGACTTGCCCACTGCTTTTGGTCCGTCGATGGCGATGGCAGATGCCCCCGTCAGCTCGTCCAATTCAAGGTCGATGTAGCGCGGGAGATACGAGGGGCTGTCAGTCGGGTAGTCGATGGCCATAGTCTGAACAATAGCAGGCTAACCGCCGATTTATCGAGGAGATAACCGCCAACTTATCGCCTCGTTACCAGGCAGTTTATCGGCCTGTTAGCCGCTAATTTATCGGCCCGGTGCCTGAACAGACACTTCACCGCGCCCCTCACTGTGCTCCGGCGAGGTGGGGGTAGTGCTTCTCGGTCACATTGGGGTGGCTGCGCAGGCGGGAAGCGAAGGCGTTGTCGCCGTAGACGGTGTGCAGGACATCGAGTTCGTCGACCGAGACCCCGCGCGCCTTCGAGGCAAGCCCCGGCGGGAGAGTCACTGCCGGCAGCTGCGCGCTCAGTGCTGGGTTGTAGAAGAACGGCACCGAGATCCTGTCTTCACCGGGCTTAGTCGGCAGCACACGGTGGAGAGTGGCTTTGAGGTAGCCGTCGGTTGCGACTTCCAGCAGTTTGCCGATGTTGACGATGAAAGTGTTCTCAATCGGGTCAGCATCGATCCACCCGTCGGCTGTCAGCACCTGCAGTCCCGAAGTTCCCGGCTGTGGGTACAGCAGTGTGAGTGTTCCGGAGTCGCGGTGTTCGCCCACGCCCTGCGTGACCGAGTCATCCTCGGCTGCGGGGTAGCGGACGATCTTGATGAACGATTCGGGCTCATTCGCAAATGCGGGTGCGAAGTGATCAGCCGGCTGGCCCAGGCTCAGCGCCCATTCGCTCAGCAGCTTGTCGCCGACTTCTGTGAGCTGCTTAAACCAGCTGTCGGTGATGGTTTTGAGCTCCGGGAGTGACTCCGGGTACTGATTGGGGCCGCGTAGGTTGTCGTAATCGTGTTCCGGTTCGGCAATCGCGGGCCGGTCAGCACCGATGTCGATCTGTTCGCGCCAGTCGACAACACCTCGCGTGTGTTCGCCGCCGGTGCGGGTGTATCCGCGGAAGTGCTTGGAGTGAGTGTTCTCAATTGCGAGTTTCTCTTCTTCCGGCAGGTCGAAGAACTTCTGCGAGACTTCGAGAATCTGTGCGAAATCCTCAGCGGGAATTCCGTGACCTGTCAGGTAGAAGAACCCGATTTCGTGTGTCACCCGGCGCAGCTCTTCGCGGAACTGCTCGGCGGTTGCCGGGTCGTCGGCCAGGCTGAGATCAAGGATGGGCAGCTGTTTCGCGGTCATGGGCGCCTCTGCATTCTTCGGTGGAATTGCTCAACACCGCCGACGCTAGGCACGCACGAGGCGCCCTCGCGGCTCCACTGTCACGGCCGGAAAGATTCCGTCATCTTGGGGTGGTTTCTTTGACGCTCTGTGACAGACGATGACTGAAATGCCAGACCGGCTCCAGCCTTCAACCTCGGAGCCTGCGCTCAGAGCCCGCCGAAGGAAACCCCCGGCTCGGGGTGAGAAGTCACGAGGTGCGGAATCTGGGGGAGCGCTCCGTCATCGCGGATGAAGGTGCACAGCACTAGGGCGGCGTCATCGAGTCCCGCCTCTTCGCTGTTGCGGCCCTTCTTTGTGGGAAGCCCGTAGATGAGCGGTTCACTGTCAGTGAGCACTTCAGCCTGATAGCAGCGCTCACCCTTGTACAGCGCCTGAGCGCTCAACGCTGGGTCACCAGACTTCTGAACTGCGGCGAACGCCCATTCCTCCAGTCCCGCAAGTGCCGAGCGCACCTGGTCGAAGGATCCGATCGCAGTGGGATTCTCACCATCGATGAGCAGCTCCCAACCGTCAGGCGCCTGCGCCGCGAAATTAAAATCCACTGCGGGTACCGGGCTCGCGTCAGGGGAATCGCCAAGCGGAGCCGCCGCCGGCTCGCTGTGCTTCTTCTTGAAAAAGGAGAACATCGTGACCTCTCTGTCGTTAGGCAACCAGTGTTACATCGGCTAAGCCTTTGAGCAGGTGGTTTGGTCGCGCTTCCTCTCCTCCTTCACGGGGAGTTCACCTCGATATCACTCACGAGGTGCCGCCGGCACCCTTTCTCTGCCCGGTTTGCCGGGTGCTCACCTGGGTTCTCCTGCCATCATCGTTGCTGGTCAGATAGGCCGTGAGTGGTTACGCGATATTCATCTGCGAGTGATCTGAGTGACGCTTCGCCCTTTTACGGTTTCAGAGCACCCACACATTGTTTTCCCAGGAAGGCTTTGATGCGCTCTCCAGCTGCTGAGCACACAGACACTGCCCATCTCGGCTCTCTGAAGCACCAAACGATCCGCGCTCGCATTTTTGCGCTGCTTGCGGTCTTTGCGCTTCTCACACCGGGGCTGACCGCACTCGAAACATGGCAGGCCGCACCTGCTGCCGCAGAGGTCACCGACGAACAGCTGTCCAAGGGCGGCGTACTGCGGACCTCGGAAACCCAGCCGGTTGCTCCCGGCCTGGACCTGACCACTTTCTCCCGCCTCGAACAGCCCGGCTGGAACGAAGGCAGCGTTCTCACCGCTGATCTGGGCGAGTCGACACTTTCAACTGACCTGCGCGACACCGGGACGGTAACGGGACGCGCACCGCTGGACGATGTGATGCACCAGGGTCCGCGTGGAAAAGAAGCTGTTGCCGCAGTCAACGGCACCTTCTTCGACATCAACCACTCCGACGCCCCGATCTACACCTCGGTGAGCAGCGACGGCCTGCGTGCAGGAAATGCGAAGCCTCAGCCGTCCCTGACGATCGATCAGGGCCGTGCAGCAGTCCAGCAGCTTTCCGCGACGGGGACTGCAACACTGCCTGAAGGCAAGAAGCACGAACTTGCCGGCATGAACACCCCGCAGCTGGCCGTGGATGGAATCGGCGTCTACACCTCGGCGTGGGGTGACTATACCCTCGACCGCCCGGTGGGAGCGCCGGACAAGAAGGCTAAGAAGATCGCCGCGGCCGTTATCGAAGACGGCACCGTCACGGAAACCACCGACATTGTCGACAGCTTCGGCAAGCGCCGCGTGGCCGATGGCACCCAGGTGCTCATCGGCCGTGAAGCAGGCGCCGAGACCATCGCCCAGCTGGAAGAGGGCGACAAGGTTGAAATCGAAGTGGGACCGTCTGAAGACGTCGACCTCGGCATCGCAGGATCACACCAGATTCTCACCAACGGCACAGTGCCGAAGATGACCGACAGCCTGGCAACGGGCACCCACCCGCGCACCGCCGTCGGCATCAGCAAAGATGGAACCGAACTGTACGTCATGGTCCTCGACGGCCGCTCAAACAAGTCACGCGGTATGAACCTCACCGAAATCGGTGAGCTGCTGCGCGACATGGGTGCGCACAACGCGCTCAACCTCGACGGCGGTGGATCGTCCGCCATGTCCGCCCGCGTAGCAGGTGATGACGGTCCCAAGATCTGGAACACCCCCTCGGATGGACAGGTGCGCGAGGTGCCCAACGCCCTCGTCTTCTACTCCTCCGCAAAGTCCGACGACACCTCGGGCGTTCAGCTGAGCCTCGGTCTGAAAGGCGAGGGCGCGGTGTTCCCCGGCCTGACCCGCACCGTGAAGGGCACGGGACTGTCCTCCAACCTCTCCCCGGCTGAAGCCGCAGGAAAGTTCAGCGCAGACGCGCCCCTGAAGGTCGCGTCGACTGATAAGAACACAGCCCGCATTACCGGTGAAGAACGCGGAACCGGCACGGTCACCTACAGCGCGGGCGACAATAGCGACGAAACGAAGCTGCGGGTGCTCGGCAAAGCCATCGCCCTGCGCGCCTCGGAGAAGTCACTCAGCCTGCCCGATGCAGACGCCAGCGCGAAGATCACCCTCACCGGTCTTGACGCTGACGGCCAGCGGGCGCGCATCGAAACCTCCGACGTCAAGGTCAGCACCACCGGGGGAGTAGAAGTCGAAGACGACGGACTGGGCACCTGGACCGTTAAGGCGACAGGCGAAACACCCACGGGCAAGATCACCTTCACCGTCGGCGACCTCAGCACCACTGTGACAGTCGCCTACGGAACCAAGGACACTGCCGTGTGGGACTTCTCGGACCCCGAGAACTTCGAAACCGCGAATGCACGCGCGTCCGGCGAGATCGCCAAAGCAGAAGGCCGGGACGGCAAGCCTGCCATCGGCATGAAGTACGACTTCACCACCTCGGCAGCCACCCGCGGCTTCTACCTGGGCTCGAAGGAAACCGAACCCGTCGACGGCACAGCCATCGGCTTCAGCCTCGACGTGAAAAGTGATGGCACAGGCGCGTGGCCCCGTCTGCAGGTGACCGACGCCAATGGCACAGTTGCCAACCTCGACGGGGACCACCTCGAAGAAGAAGGCTGGCAGAAGGTCAGGTTCGCCGTCCCGAACGGCCTGGCGCAGCCTCTGACAGTTGACCGCATCCGCATCATGGAAACCCGACCGGAAGCCCAGTACAAGGGCGACATCGCGGTCTCCAACCTCCAGGTGACAACAGTGCCGACTGCGGAAGGCGAAAAGGACTCCGCAATCCACGACCCGGCACTGCTTGCCCACGGGACCACAGCAGACCGCCCCCAGCGGATCGCCGTGATGAGCGATGCGCAGTTCATCGCCGCTAAGCCAGACTCCGCCGCCGTTGAAGGCGCTCGCCGCACTTTGCGTGAAATCCGCGAAGCTAAGCCTGACCTGCTCATCATCGACGGTGACTTCGTGGACGAAGGGTCGAAGGAGGACTTCGCTCTTGCAAAGAAGATCCTCGACGAAGAGTGGGATAAGAGCATTCCGCACATCTACGTGCCCGGCAACCACGAAATCATGGGCAGCAAAGACATCGGCGTGTTCGAAAAGGAGATCGGCCCGGCAACAACTTCGCAGGACCTCGATGGCACCCGCGTGATCACGCTCAACACCGCTGGCGGTTCGCTGCGCAGTGGTGGAATCGACCAGATCGAAAAGCTTGAAAAGCAGATGGACGAAGTCGCGGCTGATGACAAGCTGACGGGTGTCACGGTGTTCTTCCACCACCCGCCGAACGATCCGCTGCCCACCAAGAGCAGCCAGCTGTCGGATCAGCGTGAAGCTCGTGCTTTTGAGAAGCTCATGGCTGATTTCAAGCGATCCTCGGGTAAGTCGGCTGCGGTCATCAACGGTCACGTCGGTGCTTTCCACGGTTCGGCTGTTGAGGGTGTGACCTATCTGATCAACGGAAACTCGGGTAAGAACCCGGCGGGAACACCGGAAACCGGCGGCTTCACCGGCTGGACGATGCTCGGAATCGACCCGGCCAAGGGCAAGGTCGGAAAGAACCCGTCACCTCAGGACCGCGTGAACTGGCTGGCCGCTGAAACCCGGCCCTGGGTTGACGAGGTGTCTCTCGAGGCCGCCGGTGTTGTTCCGCTCGGTGAGAGCAGCTCGGCTACCGCATCCTTTACGCAGGACGGCCGTACTGTTCCGGTGGCTTGGCCTGTTACCGCTCAGTGGGGCGGCGACGGCGTGCAGGTCGTCGATGGCGGCCAGCAGTTCGAGCGTGCGGCAGCTCAGGACGCTGTCATTCGATTCAATCCGTCCACCGGCGAGATCACAGCTCTTCGCCCGGGAACGGCAAAGCTGAGCGTGACAGTCAATGGCCGTACTGCCACCCAGCAGGTGACAGTTCCTGCAGCTGATAACGAACAGCCGGAGCCGGAAGCGCCGGAGAACCCTGATGAAGGTGACGGTGAAGAACCCGGTGAAGGTGAAGAACCGGGTGAGTCAGAGCCGGGCGGCTCGGACTCAGACGGTTCGGAAGGTGGAGAACCGGGTGACGCCGGCGATGGTCAGTCGGGTGGCGGCACCTCGGAAGACTCGACCGGCAGCGACACCGCAGAAGACAGCGGTTCCGGCAGCGGCACCTCGGCAGAGGGCGCGTCAGCTGGTTCAGGTTCGCAGTCTGGTGCGCTTCCGCGTACGGGAACCGAAGCGGCCGCGCTGGTCGTGCTTGCCCTGGTGGGCATCGGCACGGGCAGTGTGCTGCTGATGGGAACGAGGCGCAAAGCTAAGCACTGACGTGTGTGCCGATAGGCGCCCCTAATGGCAGGGCAGTCACCGCTGACGGTGACTGCCCTGCTGCATTGTGCGGTTGCGTTCAGGCTTCTTCTGGAACCGCGGAGTAAACCGCGAGGTCGCGAACATCGCCGCGAAGCACTTCGCCGTTGCGGCGGATGCCCTCGAATGTGAACCCCGCTTTCTCAGCAACTTTGCGTGACGCTGCATTGTCGGGGTGGACGCAGATTTCAACCCGCTGTGCGCCGCGCCCAAAGGCGAAATCCGTCACGGCTCGCACGGCCGCTGTCATGAGTCCTTTTCCGCGTGCCCACGGGGCGGACATGTAGCCCAACGACACGTAATGGTCGGCGTGGACGCGCACTTCAATCTGCCCCATGTAGCGGTCAGCGTGTTCTGTTGTCGGGGCGGTGATGACCCATGAAGGTTTTGGTGGGTTTGTGCACCAGTCAAGCGCCATGTCGCGGGTGTAGTGCTGGGGGACCCGCGTCCATTCGAGCACCGAGGGGTCGGTGCAGGTGGCCACGAGGTCGTCTGCGTCCTCCAGCCGGTACGGGCGGAGAGTCACAGTGCCGTCAGACAGTTCACTGGAATTGAGGAAAGGGTTCTCGCTGGGCGTCATCGGTCTAGAGTGCGGGGCGCGCTTGTAGAAGTCAATCGTGTACCTGCGGTTCGGAGCAAAGAGTTGGGGCCGCCACCATCGAAGGTGACGGCCCCATCATCGTTGCGGCTCAGTCTAGAATCAGCCCTTCATGCGGCGCACGCGCACCATCACGGCACCTGCCGCGACGAGAGCCGCACCTATGAGTGCGAGCGGAACAGCGGCCGCACCGGTTACCGGCATCGACTGCTTGCCCTTGCTCTTCGCCTTGTCTGCAGCGGAACCGTTGGTGTCGGAACCGGACGAGGTGCCAGTCGACGACCCGCCGGGACCGGACTGGCCGCCCTTATCGCCACCCTTGTCACCGCCGTCGGTGTCACCACCTTCTGAAGGCTGGCCGCTGTTGTCACCGTCGTTGTCGTTGCCCTTGTCGCCAGGGGTTTCCGGCTCTTCTTCGCTCGGTGCCGTGGCGGCGTCGAGAGCCTTCTGGGCATCACGGACAGCGTCCTTGGCCTTGTTCACCTCGGCCAGAGCGTCTTCGTAGGCCTTGGCGGGGGCCTTGAGACCATCGCGGGCAGCTTCAGCCCCTGCGAGAGCCTTCTTCGCATCCTCGAGAGCCTTTTCAGCATCCTCAACAGCCTGGGCCGCCCCCTCGGCCTTACCGTCAGCCTCAGCAAGAGCCGTCTTAGCAGCAGCAACCGCCGCGTCTGCCTTGTCAGCCTTGTCCTGTGCAGCGTCGGCAGCCTTCTTCAGGTCGTCAAGCTGCGGAGTGGCCTCAGCAAGGGCCTTCTGCGCGTCGCCAAGCTCAGACTGTGCCGTCGTCACAGCGCCATCGGCTTTGTCAGCGTCAGCCTGGGCTGTGTCAACTGCAGCGTCCTCGTCAGCCTTGGCCTTCTGAGCTTCCTCTGCTTCCTTCTTCGCTTCGTCGCTCTTGGCCGCGGCATCCTCAGCGGCCTTCGCAGCTGTTTCAGCGTTCGCCTTTTCGGAATCAAGGTCCTTCTGAGCTGCGGTCAGAGCGTCCTGAGCCTTCGTAAGTTCAGCCTCTGCGGTCTGGCATTCCTTAGAAGCAGAAGCCTGTGCGTTCTTCAGGGCCTGCTCGGCTGCCGTGACTTCAGCCTTAGCTTCGTTCAGCGCCTTCTGGGCTTCGTCGACTTCCTTCTTGCCTTCATCGAGGTACTTCTCGTGTTCGGAGATCAGCGCACTGTAGTCCGCAGTAGTGTACGAGGGGGCACTGCTGTCGGTGTACATGGGTGATTTGCGGTCAAACACCTGGCCATGGGCGATGCCATAAATGGTGTCGGATTTGTTGACGACAGCAAAGCCGGTCAGCTCAAAGTCGTCGTTCACTATGTTCTTGTAATGACCGGTGCCCTCCTTATGGCCAACGGGTTCCTGCTCGTAGAGAGCCTTTTCTCTTGTGTACCAACCATCAAATGGGTTGGTGCGACCCCAGGCAAGGTTTTCGTTGCCGACGATGTGCGTACGGTGAGCAAGCACTGTACTCGATGCGTTGGTCTGAATCTGTGAGGCCGCCATGAGCAGTGAATTGACCTTCAAGTCCGTTCGGCTTGGGAAGTGCTCGTCGTTCCCGCGCAGCTCATTGCCCTTGTCGATGTGTCCCAGCGATGCCTTGAAGTTCTTCAGCGTTGTGGCATCGCCTTCTTTGTTGAGCTGAGTTTGGGCAAAGAAATCGCCGTCTTCGTCCGTGAGCGTGCTGATGTCCTTCGTCTGGCCGTTTGAATCCGTGTATTTTCCGGTGGTCAGAAGGTTAAAGGCGCGCTTCGCATCGGCGTCGTTCTTTTCCTCGCCGAGCCAGCGGAAGAAGCCGGCAGTGCCCTGCTGTTCGTCCTTGAGGACCTGCTCGGCCTTCTTCTCAGCGTTGTCCAGCGCAGTCTGCTGTGCAGTCTGGTTCTTCCGGGCATTGTCGAGCTTCTGCTGCGCTTCCTTGACAGCAGGAGTGTCTTCAACAGCGGCGCACGCGGCGTCACGCTTTTCTTTCGCTGTGTTCAGAGCCTGCTGGGCCTTATCTACAGCCGTCTGCGCTTCGTCGCGCTTCTTTTCAGCCGCTGTCTTCTCGCCTGCTGCGTCGTCAGCGGCTTTTTTGGCGTCGTCAGCTTTCTTCTGTGCTGCGTCGGCAGCGGTTTTTGCTTCCGAAGCATCCTTCTTTGCCTCGTTGAGAGCATTCGCAGCGGTCTTTGCCTTGTCCTTAGCCGAGTCGAGAGCTTCCTGCTTTTTCTCGACATCGGCTTTCAGCTTGGCGATTTCTTCGTCGCTCGCGGCTTCTTCGACGGCATCGTCGTAGGCCTTCTGCGCGGCATCGCGCTCCTTTGCGGCCTTGTCGGCTGCGGCCTGCTTGTTGTCAAGGTCCTTCTGGGCCTTGTCCTGCGCCGACTTCGCCGCTTCGTTGGTCTTCTTCGCGTCGTCAAGAGCCTTCTGCGCGGCGTCAGCGTCAGCCTGAGCTGCGTCAACGTCCTTCTGTGCAGCCTCTAGAGCAGCTGGAGCGTCCGGGTCCTGCGCGGCGAGTTCTTCTTCCGCTTTTGCCAGCGCGTCCTTGGCCTTAGCCAGGTCTTCCTCGAGCTGATCAATATCGGACTTCTGCGTATCTGCGGCGGGCGCAGTATCAGCTGGGGCGGCAACTGCAATGCCGCCGAAGGTCATACCGCCAATGAGTGCACCGGCAGTGACAGCAGTCGCAAGACGTCGAACAATGGCCACGGTGGTTCCCTTCCGAGATGCTCGCATCGCCACCCGCTGAGTGCAGCAGATGGCGATGTTCAAACAGACAATGCCCTCCCAAAGACCTGTGCGCAGGGATTTCTGAAGAGCAACTCAGGACTTTACCAGATTCGCATGAATATAGGTACTTATTTCGAAAAAATGACTAGGTGTATCTCACGTGCAGATTACTGGTGCCATCAGTGCCTGCCTACGGTCACGAAGTCAATGAGCTCTTCTACCCGGCCCGACAGGGTCCAGTCGACATCCCCAATGGACTTCACTGAACCCAGAATCCGCTGCCAGGCTCTCGCCGTGTCGGTGTGGTCGGTGTGCGGCCAGCCGATTCGGCGCAAAACGCCCAGCTTCCAGTCTTCGCCGCGCGGCACCTGTGGCCATTCGGCAATCCCAACAACAGAGGGCTTCACTGCCTGCCAAATGTCGACGTACGGATGTCCCGTAACGCGCACGTGCTCAGCCCACGGCTGCCTGGCGACTTCGCTGACGATCCGCGTTTCCTTCGTGCCTTCAATCAGGTGGTCGGCAAGAACACCCACCCGGTGTTCGGCGTCCGGCTGAAATTCGACGAGTGCTTCCATGAGGTCATCCAGGCCGCCCAAGGGTTCGACGACAACGCCTTCGACCCGCAGGTCGTCACCCCAGATCTTCTCGACCAGCTCTGCATCGTGCTTTCCCTCAACCCAGATGCGGCTGCCCCGGGCAACCCGCGCCTTGGTCTGCACGGCACGGCTTCCCGAGGCGGTGCGCCCTGGCTGTTTCTGTGCTGCTGGCCGTGGGCGCACGAGCTCTACCGACTTGCCTTCTAACAGGTAGCCGAAGCCCAGGGGGAAGGCCTGCGTGCGACCGTGCCGGTCTTCAAGGTGGATGAGGAAACCGCCGTTGGTCTTCTCAAGCTTGACGATCGCCCCGACGTAGCCGGTCTCTACCTCTTCAACGACCATTCCGCGTTTGACCTCCACCTGCTGGGTCTTGGGTCGTTGGTGGGTGCGGCCAGAAGAGAGGACATCGCGTCCGTAGCGGTCAGACATGACGACCACGATAACCGCGTGCCAGTGCCGTCGGTCGCATTGTCGTGCGTGGTGTTGCTCGCAGAGCCGACATTCGCAGAGGCAGGGGGGTTTGTATAGATGTGCGCGCATCACTAGAATTGGCACTCTAAGACTGAGAGTGCCAAGACGGCGGAGCTGACACACACCGTCCGGTTGGGTGCAGATGGGAGCGATGCGGGATGAACGACGAGCGGCGCAGCAGAGTTCTGCGGGCCATCGTCGAAGACTATGTGGCCACCAACGAGCCGGTCGGCTCAAAAGCCCTTGTCGAACGCCACAAGCTCGGCGTTTCCTCGGCCACTATCCGCAACGACATGGCGGCACTTGAACAAGAAGGCCTCATCGCACAGCCCCACACGTCAGCCGGCCGCATCCCAACCGATGCGGGATATCGCGCTTTTGTGGACCGCATTGACGACGTCAAACCGCTCTCCAGTGCAGAAAAGCGGGCCATCTCGCAGATTCTGTCCAGCACCCAGAGCATTGACGACACTCTCGCGCAGACAGTCCGACTGCTCTCACGGCTGACTCACCAAGTGGCCCTCATTCAGTACCCGGTGCGAACACAGACCACCATCCGGCGCATCGAGTTGGTCCAGCTGAGCCCTGAGCGGATCCTTGTCATTCTCATCACCGACACCGGCGAAGTCGAACAGCGCATAGTCGAAGTGCTCGACCCGGTTGACGAAGACGATGTCCGGGGCATGCGGCGCGCCTTCAACGAGGTGCTGGAAGATACGCGGCTGGATGCTGTCGAAGACACCCTCAGCGGACTCGCGGTGCCCGCCGCACTCGCGCAGACAGCAACCGCAATCGCTGAACGGCTGGTGGAACTTGCCCGCAGCAAGAGGCAGGACCGGCTGATCATGGCAGGCGCCGCCAACCTCGCCCGAGCAGGCAGTGAGTTCGGCACCCACATGGGTCCGCTGCTCGAAGCAATCGAAGAACAGGTTGTGCTGCTGAAACTGCTCGCGGATATGCAGGCCGACGGAATTGCCGTGCAGATCGGCAGTGAGAACCGCTTCGAAGCCCTGGCCGGAGCATCCCTTATTGCAACCGGCTACGGAACAGAAGACACAACCGCCTCACTGGCAGTTCTTGGCCCCACCCGCATGGACTACCCAACAACAATGGCCGCCGTCAGAGCTGTAGCGAAATACGTGTCAACCATCCTGTCGGACTGACGGGCGCTCTGACCGGCTGATCGTCCGACCGAAGACCGCAAGCACACAACCGAACCCCGAACTTTTCACAGACGCATCCGAACGAAAGAAGAAGCAGTGAGCGATCACTACGAAACACTTGGCGTTGAACGCGACGCTTCCGCAGACGACATCAAAAAGGCCTACCGGAAGCTCGCCCGCAAGTACCACCCGGACGTCAATCCCGGCCACGAAGACGAATTCAAAAAAGTCTCCGTCGCCTACGAAACACTGTCCGACCCGGATAAGCGACGCCAGTACGACATGGGCGGATCCACTGGCGGTGCAGGCGGATTCGGCGGCTTCTCTGACCTGTTCGACACGTTCTTCGGCGGGGGAGGACCTCGCCATGCTGGCCCGCCGAACCAGCGCGTGCGCCCCGGCCGCGATGCCCTCGTGGAACTCACCATCGACCTCGAAACCGCTGTCTTCGGCGGAAAAGAGGACATTCGCGTGCAGACGGCCGTCACGTGCGAAACCTGCCACGGCGGCGGTGCCCGCGAAGGCACCAAACCCGAAACCTGCAGCCTGTGCCACGGAGCGGGCACCATTTCGGCTGTTCAGCGGACCATCCTGGGTGACATGCGCACCCAGCAGGTGTGCGGTAACTGCTCCGGCTACGGCGATGTCATCAAAGACCCCTGCAACAGCTGTGGCGGTGAAGGCCGCGTGCGCGAAGAGAAGACCCTCGCCGTCAAGATTCCCGCCGGTGTGCACGACGGCACCCGCATCCTCCTGTCCGGCCACGGTGAGGTCGGCCCCGGCGGCGGCCCGGCTGGTGACCTCCACATCGAAATCACCGTCCGCGAGCACGACGTCTTCACTCGTGACGGCGACAACCTGCGAGCTGAACTGTCTGTGCCCATGACCACCGCGGCTCTCGGCAGCACCGTCACACTCGAAACCTTCGACGGTCCGCGTGAACTCACGATCGAACCGGGCACCCAGACCGGCACCGTGGAAACACTGTCCGGACTCGGTGCGGGCCGCCTGCGCCGTGAAAGCCGCGGCGACCTGCTGGTGACGGTCGTCGTGCAGACGCCCACCAAACTCAGCGGTGAACAGAAGAAGCTCCTGCAGCAGCTCTCAGAAATGCGCGGCGAAGACTCTGCCGACCACGGTCTGCAGAAGAAGTCCAAGAGCCCCTTCAGCCGCTTCCGCGAAAGGTTCGCACACAGGTCGTGACTCTTCCGGTCTTCTACACTGACGCCCCGCTGGCGAATGCCAGCCCCGGCCAGAGCCTGCCGATCACCGGCCAGGCACACCACCACGCCGTGATCGTGCGGCGGATGAAAGCCGGCGAAGCCCTGGAGCTCACCGACGGGGCTGGCCTGCGGGTGCGCGGGGTTCTCGAATCGGCTTCTAAAGAAGCCGCTACCCTCATCATTCACGAGGTGGAGCGCGAGCATCCGCAGACCCCTCGGCTTGGTCTGATCCAGGCTTTGGCTAAGGGCGATCGCGATCTGGCGGCAGTGGAAACCGCGGTTGAAGTCGGCGTCGACGTGGTTGTTCCGTGGCAGGCGCAGCGCTCAATCGTGCAGTGGAAAGGTTCGAAGGCAGCCAAAGCACACGACAAATGGGCCAACCTCATCCAGGCGGCAGCCCTCCAGTCCCGGCGCGTGAACTTTCCACAGCTCGAGCAGCTGAGCTCCACCTCGTTCGCCGTCCAGAAAGCGCGCGAAGGCGCGCTCGTCATCGTTCTGCACGAAAGCGGAACCCGGCCCTTCGTGCAGACCCTGCGCAGTGAGCTCAGCCAGCGTGAAGCGCATGAAATCTACGTGGTCGTCGGCCCCGAGGGCGGTATCACGGACGCAGAACAACAGCAGATGCAAGAGGCTGGAGCCGTCACTGCAGTGCTCGGCCCTACGGTTCTGCGGGCATCTTCGGCAGGCCCAATCGCACTCGCCCTGGCCCAACAAGAACTGGGGCGCTGGGACCCGTCCGAAAACAGCTAGGCTGGTAGAAGACAACTGAGGAAAGGAAGCTCTCCTGGACACTGACCAGAGCACCGCACTGTCCGTTCCCGAATCCGTCGACCTCATCGCACTGTACGGACCGCAGGATCAGAACCTGCGGACAGTCGAAAAGCTGTTCCCCGACGTCAAAATCCATGTCCGCCAGCGCACCATCCAGCTGACCGGCGACCCCACGAGTGTGGCCCGCGTGACCGAAGTTTTCGGCCACATGCGCAAAATCATTGCTAGCGGCGGCCGCCTGGACCCCGAAGCCGTGTCCCGCGTGGCGGGAATGCTCGATGACGGGCAGGACTCGGCGAAGGTCATGACCGACAACATTCTCTCCACCCGCGGCAAGACCGTACGGCCGAAGACTTTCGGCCAGCACGAATACGTCACCTCGATCCGCGAGAACACCATCACGTTCGGCATCGGCCCGGCAGGTACCGGCAAGACCTACCTGGCAATCGCCATGGCTGTGCGCGCCCTGCAGAACCAGGAGGTCTCCCGCATCATCCTGGCCCGCCCAGCGGTCGAAGCGGGGGAGAAGCTCGGCTTCCTGCCCGGCACTCTTGACGAAAAGATCGACCCGTACGTGCGGCCGCTGTATGACGCGCTGCACGACATGATCGAAGCCGAGCGCATCTCATCGCTGCTGGACCAGGGGATCATCGAAGTGGCCCCACTGGCCTACATGCGCGGCCGCACACTCAACGACGCATTCATCATCCTCGACGAAGCACAGAACACCACGCCCGAGCAGATGAAGATGTTCCTGACCCGCCTGGGCTTCAATTCCCGCATGGTCGTCACCGGCGACACCAGCCAGATCGACCTGCCCGGCGGAACGAACTCTGGACTCAACGTGGTTCAGTCGATCCTCGGCAATGTCGACGACATCAAATTCCACCGGCTGACCGCGAAAGACGTCGTTCGACACTCACTCGTGACGAAGATCGTCCAAGCCTACGAAGAATGGGCGTAGAACAGCACCGACCATGAGCATAGAAATCCACAACGAAACACCCGCGGACGTCGACCTTGAAGCGGTGCGCGGCGTAGCTGCACTCGCGTTGGAACATCTGCAGATCCACCCGGATGTTGAACTGTCCATCCAGTTCATCGACACCGAACAGATGAGCCAGCTGCACGTGCAGTGGATGGACCTTGAAGGCCCCACCGACGTCATGTCCTTCCCCATGGACGAACTGCAGCCGGGCGCTCAGGCCGGCATGCTTGGTGACATCGTCATCTGCCCTGACGTCGCACAGCAGCAGGCAGAAGCCAACGGCCACAGCCAAGCTGACGAAATCCAGCTGCTCACCGTCCACGGTGTTCTCCATCTGGCCGGCTACGACCACGGAACGGCTGAAGAAAAGCAGGAGATGTTCGGCAAACAGGCCGATATTCTTCGCGCCTGGTTTGCCCGCACAGAACCCGAGCGAACGCGGCTGCCGATCCCCACGGAGTCCTAAGTGGAAATAGCCCTGAACTTCCTGCTGGCACTGCTGAGCCTCACCCTGGCGGCGGTGCTGGCAGCTGCTGACGCCGCGTTTTCCACAGTCAGCCATCACGAAGTCGAAGAAGCAGTCGAGGACGGCAAGCGCACAGCCCCGAAGGCTGAGCGGATCCTGAAAGACCTGCCCACGCACATCAACGTGCTGACCTTTGTGCGGCAGCTGTTTGAAACTGCTGCCGTCGTGTTCACCCTGCTGGGCTTTACAAGCTTCATCGACAGCATGCCCACAGCGCTCATTGTCACCGCCCTGACATCAGCTGTCGCCGTGTTCGTCATCGCAGGCGTTTCGCCCAGGACAATCGGGCGACGCAAAAACCTCACGGTTGTGCTTGCTTCGGCTCCGCTGGTCTCCGGCCTGCGCCAAGCGCTCGGCCCGGTGGCCCGCGTGCTCGTATGGCTGGGCAACATGCTCACCCCGGCAAAGGTGTTCCGCGATGGCCCGTTCGTGACAGAAGAGCAGCTGCGCGACCTCGTGGATCGGGCCAGCGCGGGCAACATCATCGAAGACGACGAACGCGACATGATCGAAAGCGTCTTCAACTTGGGCGACACCCGGGCGTACAAAGTCATGGTGCCCAGGCCCGACCTCGTGTACCTGCGCTCTGAAAGCACACTCGAACATGCCATGACGGTGTTCCTGCGCTCGGGCTTTTCGCGCATCCCGGTTGTGGGCAAGGATCTTGACGACGTCCGCGGCATCGTGTTCCTCAAGGACGTCGCCCGGCGCCTGCACACCCACCCTGAGGATCGCGACCAGCCGGCCCTCGACATCGCCCGCCCCGTGACTTTCGTGCCGGACACCAAAACGGTGGACTCGCTCCTGCGCTTCATGCAGGTCGAAGCGACTCACATGGTCATCATCGTCGACGAGTACGGCGGCACCGCCGGTCTGATCACAATTGAGGACATCGTCGAAGAGATCGTCGGGGAAATCGCCGATGAGTACGACCGCGATGAAGACGACATCGTTCCGCTCGAAGGCGGGGGAGCGCGCGTTGCTACCCGCACCGACATCGAGGACGTTGCAGAATACTTTGACGTGCGGATCGACGAGGAAGACGTCACCACCGTCGGCGGTCTGCTGGCAAGCGAACTGGGCGAGGTGCCGATCGCCGGCTCCGAGGCCGTCATCAGCGGGCTGCGGCTGGTTGCCGAGCCCGGTCAGGGTCGCCGCCACCGCATCAGCCACGTCATCATCACCCGGGAGGAAGAATGAGTCTGTTCCGCGAAGTTCCCGACGACTTCCGCGCTGGTTTTGCCTGCTTCGTCGGCCGCCCCAACGCTGGCAAGTCGACGCTGACGAATGCGCTGGTCGGCACGAAGATCGCCATCACATCGTCGAAGCCGCAGACCACGCGTCACACGATCCGCGGGATCGTCCACCGGGATGACCACCAGCTGGTTCTTGTCGACACCCCCGGTCTGCACCGTCCGCGCACCCTGCTGGGTTCACGCCTGAACGACCTTGTAGCCGACACTCTGCGCAGCGTTGACGTCATTGCGCTGTGCATCCCCGCAGATGAAAAGATCGGCCCCGGTGACCGCTACATCGCCGAACAGCTGGCTGATTCACGGGGCTCCACACCGGTCGTCTGCATTGTGACGAAAGCCGACAAGGTCGACCGTGCTGGCCTTGTTGAGGCTCTCACCGCCGCCGGTGAGCTCATGGACTTCGCGGACATCGTTCCGGTGTCCGCTGTTGATGACTTCCAGGTCGACACGGTCGACGAGGTTCTCGCCAAACACCTGCCGCTGAGTCCGCCGCTGTACCCGGACGGGGACATCACGGACGAACCCGAACGAGTCCTCATTGCGGAGTTCGTTCGCGAGGCCGCACTCGAAGACATTCGCGACGAACTGCCGCACTCCCTAGCGGTGCAGGTCGAAGAGATCCGCCCTCGTGAAGACCGGCCAGAAGACCGTCCCCTCATGGAGGTCTACGTCAACATGTACGTGGAGCGGCAGAGTCAGAAGGCCATCATCATCGGCCGAGGCGGATCTCGCCTGAAAGAGGTCGGTCGCAAGGCGCGCAAGCACATTGAGGGCATCCTCGGCACCCCTGTCTACCTGGACCTGCACGTGAAGGTTGCGAAGGACTGGCAGCGTGATCCGCGGGCTCTGGGTCGCCTGGGCTTCGAATTCGAATAGGCGTCGCTGCGGGCTGACGTCGGTGCCGTCCGGCGCATCCGGCTACACTTGCCGGCGTGACTCAAGCCGTTCATCTCACCGACCGTGACCCCCGCGTCAACCGCGACGAACTTCTCGCCGACTTCGTACCGCCTCCGCAGTTCGAAGGGGTGTCCTTCGACAGCTACCAACCGGACCCGGCCCAGCCGTCCCAGTCGCAGGCGCGAGACAGCCTGCAGGCTTTTGCGCAGGCCGGACGAGGTGGAAGAGGACTGTTCAAGAAGCTCTTCGGCAAGGGCGACAAGTTAGCTGAGAAGGGCATCTACCTAGACGGCGGCTACGGTGTCGGCAAAACCCACCTGCTGGCCTCAGCGTGGCACGCCTCTGAGAAGCCGGCCGCGTTCGGCACGTTCGTCGAATACACCAACCTCATCGGCGCTCTGGGCTTTCCCACTGCCAAAGCAGAGCTCGAAAAGATGAAGCTTGTCTGCATTGACGAGTTCGAACTCGATGATCCCGGCGACACCGTCATGATGTCGCGTCTGATGCGCGAACTGACCGATGCCGGCACGAAGATCGTCGCCACCTCAAACACTCTGCCCGGTGCTCTGGGGCAGGGACGCTTTGCCGCACAGGACTTCCTGCGTGAAATTCAGGCGCTGTCTGATCAGTTCGACGTGCTGCGAATCGACGGTGATGACTACCGCCACCGTGAAATCACCGAACCGCCGGAGCCCTTGGGCGATGAAGAGCTCGCAAGTGCCGAGGAGAAGGTTCTGAGTGATGGGCGAGTGCTTGCGACTGATGAGTTCCCCGAACTCGTTGAGCACCTGCAGCGAATCCACCCTTCGAAGTACCGCAGGCTCATTGATGGTGTGCAGTTTGCCTCGTGGCGGCAAGTTGAGCCGATCAGCAACGAAGGTGTCGCGCTGCGCTTTGTGGCTCTCGTCGACCGCCTGTACGACGCTGACATCGGGATAGTGAACTCCGGTATCCGCCTGGACAAGATCTTCTCTGACGAAATGCTCGGTGGGGGATACCGAAAGAAGTACATGCGCTGCCTTTCGCGCATGACAGCGCTGTCGTCGAAGTCTGTCGACGGCGCTGATGAGAGCGGAAGCTGACCGGATTTACGGGCTTTGCGAACTCTGATCGGCAGATGGTGACGAGGGTCACTGTCTGCCGATTTGGTTTTCTGCAAAAGGGTGTGTAATGTTTAGTCCTGTTGCACGGCACGAAGGGAAACCTTTAAAGTGCACCACGCGGATGTGGCTCAGTTGGTAGAGCATCACCTTGCCAAGGTGAGGGTCGCGGGTTCGAGTCCCGTCATCCGCTCTGGTTCGCCAGATATGGCGGTCGCCTCTGGTGGCGTGGCCGAGAGGCGAGGCAGCGGCCTGCAAAGCCGTATACACGGGTTCGAATCCCGTCGCCACCTCGAACAGGGCTGGCGCGATTGGCGCAGCGGTAGCGCGCTTCCTTCACACGGAAGAGGTCACTGGTTCGATCCCAGTATCGCGCACGGAGTTCGCTCCATAACTGAATAGCCTTTTTAGGCGCGATTGGCGCAGCGGTAGCGCGCTTCCCTGACACGGAAGAGGTCACTGGTTCGATCCCAGTATCGCGCACAGACAGCCGGGG
The DNA here is from genome assembly GCF_001584615.1 of Brevibacterium ravenspurgense. Taxonomy (GTDB): domain Bacteria; phylum Actinomycetota; class Actinomycetes; order Actinomycetales; family Brevibacteriaceae; genus Brevibacterium; species Brevibacterium ravenspurgense. The sequence goes on from NZ_LQQC01000010.1 coordinate 205,465, forward strand.
GTTTAAGCCCCCGGCTTTTTTGTGTCTTGCGGCTGTGGTCTGCTGTATCTGGAGATTCCCGGTGAACGTGAAATGAAGTTCTCCTGGAAATTTCTGCCAGTATCGGCGTTATGCTTTGGGAAGTTCGAATGATCAGTGAAGATCATGCTCGATTGCACCTGAACGAACAAAAACAAAAGGAAACCGCATGAGCGAGAACCCCTCCGGGCATAACGGCTCGAACCCGCAGAACAGCCACTACGGCAACAATTACGACCCTTCGGGAAGCAGCTCCGGAAGCTACGGTCAGGGCAATTATGGCCAGGGAAACTACGGCCAGGGTGATTACGGGAGCCAGTACTCGCAGGCTGACTTCGGCAGCAGCTACGGGCAAGATGCTCAGCAGCCTGTTGGCAGCCAGGGCGGCTACGCCGACTACCAGCAGCCTGTCGGTAGCCAGGGCGGCTACGCCGACTACCAGCAAGACCCGCAGGCGTACGGCGGCAGTGACCTCTACGGGGCAGGCGGTCCCGGGGGCCCGGGTGGTCCATCGAGCACTGAAAAGAACAGTCTGGGCGTCATTTCACTGGTCTCCGGCATCGTTGGATTTTTCATCTGGCTCGCCGGAATTGTTGCGATCATCACGGGCTTTATGAGCCTCAAGGCCGTCAAAAACGGCCAGGCCAACAACAAGGGCGTTGGCCTGACCGGTCTTATCCTGGGCTTCTTCACGACTGTGGTCGGCTTGATCGTCACTGTGATCGTCGTGATCTTCGTCGTTATCGGCATAGGTTCGGCAAACCCAGCGCCCGCTCCGGATGATCCCGGCAGCGGCACTGAAGCCCCGGCAGAACCACAAGGCGACGGTGACCCGGACGAATCCGGCGACAAGGGCGAAGCTGCGGGCGACGGTGCTGCTGAAGGAGGCGACATCAACGCCGGATCTGACAAAGCCACGTTGATCGGAACGTACGAAGGCATTGAGATCCGTGCGTACATCACCAGCGGCAAACCTGATAAGTACTCGATTCCTGAAGCATTTGCCGGCCGTGAGGTTCTTGTCATCAAGTACTTCCTGAAGAACACGAGTGACAAAGACGCTCAGATTGGCTCCGCTCGCATCAACTGCATTGCCAACGGTCAGGACTGTTCTAAGAATGTGCACGGCAAGATCGGCGACAGGAACCTTGACGTCCCGACCCTCGACCTCGGTGCCAAACCCCTCAAAGCCGGTAAGGAACACGAGTTCCTTACAGCACAGGCAATCGAATACGATCGCGCTGGAGACGCCGAGATCTCGATTTCGATCATGAACAAGGACTGGAGTGACGAAGAGGAATTCAAGATCAAGTGACCCTGCTTGACACAGGCTGGTGAATGCGGGGTGGGAACAGGCGGTTCCCACCCCGCACAGTCTTTAAGTTGGCTGGTCACCAGATCCGGGCTCGTTCCCGTAAGAGCCAGCAGTTCCTGACTGCTGAATCGGACGTACGACCACACCTGCCAGCGGGTACAGTAGAAACGCTGAAACGACCACGTAAAAGGAGAAGCCGTGTCTGACACGCTGACCGTCGCCGGAGAAGAGATTCCCTACACCGAAGGGATGACGAGCACAGAGCTCTTTGCATCCGATCCGACGACAGTGGCCGTCTGGATCAACGGCGCTTCCTGCGACCTTCACCGTGAGCTGCAGCCCGGCGATGTCGTCGAGCCCATCAGCATCAGCAGTGAAGAGGGCCTCAACATTCTTCGCCACTCCACGGCGCACGTTGTCGCACAGGCCGTACAGGAACTGTTTCCGGGAACCAAGCTCGGCATCGGCCCCTACATCACTGACGGCTTCTACTACGACTTCCAGGTTGAAGAGCCGTTCACACCGCAGGACCTCAAAGCCATTGAGAAGCGCTGCCAGCGGATCGTGAAAGAAGGCCAGACCTTCCACCGCACCGAAGTCAGCGACGACGAAGCTCGCACCCGCCTGGCCGACGAGCCCTTCAAGCTCGAGCTCGTCGAAGACAAGGGCAAGGGTGCCGAAGGTGCCAGCGTTGAGGTCGGCGGCGACCAGCTGACCATCTACGAAAACCGCAACCGCAAGGGCGACATCGTGTGGGAAGACCTCTGCCGTGGTCCCCACCTGCCGTCTACCAAGCTCATCGGCAACGGCTTTGCCGTCACCAAATCCTCCGCAGCGTACTGGCGGGGCGACCAGTCCAACGCCAGCCTGCAGCGCGTCTATGGAACCGCGTGGCCCTCGAAGGATGAACTGCGCGCCTACCAGGAGCGCATCGCAGAGGCCGAGCGCCGTGACCACCGCAAGCTCGGTGCGGAACTCGACCTGTTCTCCTTCCCTGACGAACTCGGTTCGGGCCTTCCCGTCTTTCACCCCAAGGGCGGCGTCATCAAACGCGTTATGGAGGACTACGTCCGGCAGCGCCACATTGAAGAGGGCTTTGAGTACGTGGGCACCCCGCACATCTCCAAGGAGACCCTGTACTACACCTCGGGCCACCTGCCGTACTACGGCGAGAACATGTTCCCGCCCTTCACCGTCGACAAGCACGTTGCCGAAGACGGCACCGTCACCCACGAAGGCACGGACTACCGGCTGAAGGCAATGAATTGCCCGATGCACAACCTCATCTACCGATCTCGCGGCCGTTCCTACCGCGACCTCCCGCTGCGTCTGTTTGAATTCGGCACCGTGTACCGCGACGAACCGTCCGGTGTTATCCACGGCCTGACGCGCGTGCGCGGCTTCGCACAGGACGATTCGCACTCCTACGTGGCAGAAGAGGAAGCGGCAGCGGAAATCAAGCACCTGCTGGACTTCATGCTGTCGCTGCTGCGCGACTTCGGCCTGGACGATTTCTACCTCGAACTGTCCACCCGCGAAGTCGACGGTGCTAAGAAGGACAAGTTCATCGGCTCCGACGAACAGTGGGAAATCGCCACGAACACCCTGCGCGAAGTTGCCGAAGCCACGGGCCTTGAGCTCGTACCGGACCCGGGCGGTGCAGCCTTCTACGGTCCGAAGATCTCGGTGCAGGCGCGCGATGCCATCGGCCGCACCTGGCAGATGTCGACGGTGCAGATGGACTTCAACCAGCCGGAGCGCTTCGACCTTGAATACAGCGCTTCGGACGGCACCCGCCGTCGCCCCGTCATGATCCACTCGGCCAAGTTCGGTTCGATTGAGCGTTTCATCGGCGTGCTCACCGAGCACTATGCCGGAGCGTTCCCCGTGTGGCTCTCACCGGTCCAGGCGACGCTGGTTCCGGTGGCCGACGAATTCGACGACTACTGCCACGACATTGCCCAGAAGCTCAAGGCCAGGGGAGTGCGCGTGGAGGTCGACACCTCCGACGACCGCTTCCCCAAGAAGATCCGCAACGCATCGAAGTCCAAGGTGCCCTACACGCTCATCGCCGGCGGAGAGGACCGTGACGCAGGTGCTGTGTCCTTCCGCTTCCGCGACGGCAGCCAGGACAACGGCGTGCCGATCGACGAAGCCGTCGAACGGATCGTCAAGGCGATTGAGGAACGGGCACAGGTCTGATGGCGGGAATCCCCGAACCGGAAGCAGCCGCCGGGTTTCCCGGCGAACCCGACGGACTGCAGCGACTGTGGACACCCCATCGCTTCGCGTACGTCGGCGGGGAGGACAAGCCCGCCGACTCCAGCGAACAGTCCTGCCCGTTCTGCTCGGCACCTGAGCGCAGCGACGAGGACGGGCTCATCGTCGCCCGCGGTGAGCACGCCTTCGTGGTCCTTAACCTGTACCCGTACAACCCGGGTCACGTGCTCGTCTGCCCGTACCGCCACGTCGCCGACTACACGGATCTGACAGCTGAGGAAACCGTTGAAATCGCCCAGATGTCGCAGAAGATGATGCGCGTCATCCGGGCGGTGTCTTCGCCGCACGGGTTCAATCTGGGCATGAACCAGGGAGCCGTCGCGGGAGCGGGAATTGCCGCTCACCTGCACCAGCACATCGTGCCCCGGTGGGGAGGGGATGCGAACTTCTTCCCGATCATTGCCGAAACCAAGGCTCTGCCGCTGGTTCACGGGCAGGTGCAGAAGCTCTACAGCGAAGAATGGAACCGGCAGGAACCGCACGACGGCGATGCTGACCTCTAAGCTCCGCGGTGCGGCCGAGGTCTGTACGCGTCCCGTTGCGGCCGTGCTGGGCAGGCTGGGGCTGACACCGAACGCGATCACGGTCATCGGCACCGTCGGCACCGTCCTATCAGCCGCTGTTCTGTACCCGCTCCAGCACTATTTCTGGGGCACGCTTGCTGTGACGTTCTTCGTCCTGTTCGACATGCTGGATGGGACGCTCGCGCGCCTGCACGGCACCACCAGCCGGTGGGGAGCTTTTCTGGACTCGACACTCGATCGGGTTGCCGACGGGGCGGTGTTCGGCAGTCTTGCCGCCGCCGCTTTTCTCACCGACCGGCCGGTCACGGGTGGGCTGGCTCTGTTTGCCCTGGTCTTCGCCTTCACGGTGTCTTACACCCGTGCCCGAGGTGAAGCTGTCGGCGGGGACGGTTCGGGTGGTCTGATGGAGCGCACGGAGCGCTTGGTCGTGGTGCTGGTGGCCGCTGGTTGTGTTGGCCTCGGTGCGCCGTATAGTCTGCTCACTATTGCTCTTGCACTGGTTGCCGCCGGTGCCCTTGTGACTGTTTTTCAGAGAATGCGCTCAGTGTTCCTGAGCGTGAAATCGGAGGACGCGCTATGAAGGTCCGCTCGGCCGCCCGCGTGGTGCTTCTCAATGCCGAAGACGAAGTCTTCATGCTCCAGTGCCGCGACCTGGGCGATGACTCGAGGCGCTACTGGTTCACCGTCGGCGGCGGAGCCGAACTGGGGGAGACCTCGAAGCAGACCGCGGCACGCGAACTCGCCGAAGAGACCGGCATCGAGTGCGACCCCTCCGAGCTTCTGGGCCCGCTGGCCACACGCCGGGTCTCCATCCAGTTCTCCACCGGTGTCCTGGTGCAGGACGAGGTGTATTTCGGCATGCGCTGCACGGAAGACATCGATCTTGACGAGGCCATGTGGAGTGACAAAGAGAAAGCCGCTATCACCGGTTCGCGCTGGTGGTCCAAAGAGGAAGTCGAGAGCTCTTCCGAGGTGATTTACCCTCCTGAGCTTCCCTTGCTGATCGACCTTGTCAGCACGGGTGCCGAACCCGTGTCGCCGCTCTCCTTGGGCGTTCCCAGCGGTGTTGAGTAGACGGTCGGACTCTTAAGTCCGTGGGTGGTCTTACAATGTAGACCGGACATCAATCGAACGCGAGGAGAGAATTCGTGGCAGGTCACTCAAAATGGGCGACAACCAAACACAAAAAGGCCGCTATCGACGCTAAGCGCGGCAAACTCTTCGCGAAGCTCGTCAAGAACATCGAAGTGGCCGCCCGTGCCGGCGGCCCCGATGTTGAAGGCAACCCCACCCTGTTCGACGCCATTCAGAAGGCCAAGAAGAACTCGGTTCCCGCCGACAACATCGAACGCGCAGTCAAGCGCGGCGGCGGTCTTGACGGCGATGGTGTGGAGTATTTCCCCATCACCTACGAAGCCTACGGCCCCGGCGGTGTCGGCCTGCTCATCGAATGTCTGACCGACAACAAGAACCGCGCGGCTTCTGAGGTCCGCGTGGCAGTCAGCCGCAACAACGGCAACCTGGCTGATCCCGGTTCGGTCGCCTTCAACTTCGCCCGCAAGGGCGTCGTCGTGGTCAAGCAGTCCGCTGCTGACGACATGGCGATTCTTGAGGCGACCATGGACGCAGGTGCCGAAGAGGTCAAGGACCAGGGCGAAACATGGGAAGTCATTTCGGAAGCCACTGACCTTGTGCCGGTCCGCTCCGCTCTGCAGGAAGCGGGCATTGACTACGACAGTGCCGACCTGGCCTTCGTGCCGAACGTCGAAGTTCCGCTGTCGGTTGAAGATGCGCGTAAGCTCGCCACGCTCGTCGATGCGATCGAAGACCTCGACGACGTGCAGAACATCTACGACAACGCAGACATCTCGGACGAAGTAGCGGCTGCGCTGGCCGAAGACTGACATGCGTGTTCTCGGCGTCGACCCGGGGCTGACCCGCTGCGGTATCGGCGTGATCGACTCCGGGCGCGCATCCCGGCCGTCGCTTGTGGCCGTCGACGTCATCCGCACCGACGCCTACGGGGCCTCGGACGTTCGTCTGGGCCTCATTGCGGATGCCTTCGACCGTTTTCTTGACGACTGTCGACCGGACGTTGTCGCGATCGAACGGCCCTTCGCCCGTTCGGATGTTTCGACGATCATGGGGACCGCGCAGGCCTCAGGGCTGACGATGGGTCTTGCGGCCAGGCGCGGAATCCCCGTGGCCATGCACACGCCGTCGGAAATCAAGAAGGCCGTCTCCGGCAACGGCCGGGCCGACAAGAAGCAGGTGACGAACATGGTCACCCGCATTCTCCGACTCGATGAGCCTCCCAAACCCGCCGACGCGGCAGACGCCTTGGCAGTTGCCATATGCCACCTGTGGCGCGGTGCAGTGGGGGCCCAGTCGACTCCCGGTTCGACGAAGGACGTTCTGGCTCGCCGCGCTCAAGGTCTGCAGGGTTCCGGCATGACGAAGGCACAGGAACAGTGGGCCGCGGCGATTCGGACCGCCAAATCACGCTGACGAAGTGACATACTGTTTTCGTACGCCTGTTCTAAAAATCTGAGGGTTTTCTTTGATCAGCTTTATCCAGGGGAGCGTTGAGTCGATTCACGCTGACTCCGTTGTCATTCTCACCCACGGCATCGGCCGCAAGGTCTTTGTCAGCCCGTCACTTCTGAGCAGTGTTCGACACGGGCAGGACGTCGGGATCCACACGGAGCTGGTGGTTCGCGAAGACGCACTCACCCTGTTCGGCTTTTCTTCCCGCGATGAACGGGACACCTTTGTCACTCTGCAATCAGCCTCGGGCGTTGGGCCGAAGCTTGCGATGGCGGTCCTGGCAGTGCTCACCCCGGGCGAACTTGCCGCCGCTGTAGAAAACGGAGACACCAAGGCGCTCACTCGGGTTCCCGGCGTTGGGCCCAAGGTTGCGGGTCGCTTGGTGCTGGAACTGTCCGGAAAGATCACAGCCGCGCCCACGGGGGCAGAAACTGCTCCCCAGACGGGCGGCAAACAGGCAATCATCGCCGAAGTCGTGCAGGCACTCATCGGCCTGGGCTGGAAAGAAGCCAACGTACAGCCGGTCGTGGAAGCTGCGGCTGAAGATGACGCCAACAGCGAGGTCAGCAGTCTGCTCAAGGCCAGCCTGCGCGAACTCGGGAAGAAACGATGAGCGACAGCTACGAAATCGACTTCGGTGCAGACGAACCGACACCAGCTGAACTTGAACGGCTTATGAGCGCCGGTGCGGGTTCGGATGAACGCGCTGCCGAAGCTGCTCTGCGCCCCAAGGGCCTAGGTGATTTCACGGGGCAGCCGCAGGTACGCGAACAGCTCTCGCTCGTACTCGATGCCGCGCGAGCCCGGGGCAAAGCACCCGACCACGTGCTGTTGTCCGGCCCTCCGGGACTGGGCAAAACGACCTTGGCGATGATCATCGCCCACGAAATGAACTCGCAGATCCGCATCACCTCGGGCCCGGCCGTCCAGCACGCGGGTGACCTCGCTGCGATTCTGTCTTCTCTGGAAGAGGGCGAAGTCCTCTTCATTGACGAAGTGCACCGCATGGCCCGCGCCGCAGAGGAAATGCTCTACGTGGCCATGGAGGATTTCCGAGTCGACGTCATTGTGGGCAAAGGCCCCGGCGCCACAGCAATTCCCCTTGACCTGCCGCCCTTCACCATGGTGGGCGCAACCACGCGCAGCGGTCTGCTTCCAGCACCCCTGCGCGACAGGTTCGGCTTCACGGGGCATCTCGACTTCTATTCGCCAGAAGACCTGCTGATCGTGCTGCGCAGATCAGCGCGGATGCTCGGCATAGAAGCTGATTCTGACGGTCTGGCCGAAATCGCCGGCCGATCCCGCGGCACACCGCGCATTGCCAACCGCCTGCTGCGCCGCGTACGCGACTGGGCGCAGGTGCGCGGCAGCGGAATCATCGACCGCCACGCGGCCCAGGCCGCGCTGGAAGTCTACGAAGTCGACAGTCGAGGACTCGACCGGCTGGACCGCGCAGTGCTCGACACCCTGTGCCGTCGTTTCGGCGGGGGACCGGTGGGGCTGCAGACGCTTGCGGTTTCCGTCGGCGAAGAGTCCGAAACGGTTGAAGAGGTCGCCGAACCTTTCCTCGTGCGCGAAGGACTGCTTTCTCGCACGCCCCGGGGCCGGATCGCAACCGCGGAAGGCTGGGAGCACATCGGTTTGACACCGCCTGAAGGCGCTCTTTCCCAGATGTTCTGACCGGGTCTGCCGCCGGTCACACTCGCCGACGGTTTTCGCAGTGATTGACGACAACGGTAGAATGTCCGAGGTTTGTTCTGACCCCACATGCGAAAGAGGTTTCCGGTGAACCCCAATCTCCTCATCATGCTCGCCCTCGGCGCGCTGCTCATCTTCATGATGGTCAGCTCCCGCCGCAAGCAGAAAGCCCGCCAGGAGCAGATCTCGCGCGGCCTTGTGCCCGGAGCGCGCGTTATGACCGGTGCGGGCATCTTCGGCACCGTCGTCTCGGTTGACGAAGAAACCAACCAGGTGACGATCGAATCCGGTCCCGGAACCCAGCTCATCGTCCACCGTCAGGCCATCGGCCAGATCGAAGTCGATGAACCAGCCGCACCGGCTGCATCGGCCGAGCCCAGCACCAACCAGGGTCCCATCCAGCGTGACGATGCCGACGAAACCCCGCTGAAGAACTCCGAACCCAGCATCACCGACGCCGAACTCGACGCCCACAACGAAGCCAAGCGCGCCAAGGGCGACGACGTCGACGACTCTGACGACGCTAAGTAACATCAACCAGAAAGCAGACCGTGTCCGCTTCAGATAAAAAAGCTCGCCCGGGACGCAGCTTCGCAGTGCTGGGAATCTTCTCCGCACTGCTTGCTGGTCTTGTAGCCCTGGGAGTTGTGTTCTCCTCGGCGACCTGGGCCCCGAAGCTCGCCCTCGACCTCGAAGGCGGCACCTCGATCATCCTGGAACCCCAGATCGAAGATCAGCAGATCACCAAGGAGCAGCTGGAACAGGCTGTTGAGATCATCCGTCAGCGCGTCGACTCCACGGGTGTGTCGGAAGCTGAGATCTCAACGCAGGGTGACCGCAACATCGTTGTGAACCTGCCCGGCAACCCCGACGAGAAGACCCGCAACCTGGTCCGCTCCTCGGCTCAGCTGTCCTTCCGCCGTGTGGCCTTCGTCGGTCCGCCCGAATCCGCTGCTGCACAGGAAGAGCAGCAGAAGGAACAAGAGGACGCAAACAAGAAGAAGTCCGAGGGCCTGTCTGACGAAGACAAGAAGCGGATCGAGGACCTCATCGGTGACCAGGAGGGCGAACAGGAAGACGGCGACGCTCCCCAGGGAGGCGGAACTGCTTCTGCTCCCGCCGTCGGCGAAGACGCAAAGAAGCCAGCTGAAGGTGAAACCCCTGCCGCGCCCAAGGACGGCAAAGAAGATGCGGATAAGCACCCCCGCTTCGACCCGATGACCGACACCAGCTGGCAGTCGCAGAAGGTCATGAAGGAATTCACCGAACTCGACTGCACCGACCCCGCCAACCGCACCGGCGGAAAGCAGACGCCGGCAGATGAAGTCGTCGTCGAATGTGCGCAGGACGGTTCGGCGAAGTTCGTGCTCGGCCCGGTTGAGCTTTCCGGTGAGCACGTCAAGGACGCCTCCTACGGTTTTGAAACCTCGTCATCGGGCCAGCAGACCAACCGTCTGGCCGTGACGATGGAATTCGATGAGGTCGGCCGCAAGGTGTTCGGCGAAATCACGCAGACCATCACCGGCCAGCAGCAGCCGTACAACCAGTTCGCAATCGAACTTGACGGACTCGTGCTGTCCGCCCCGGCCTCGCAGTCAGCCGTGACCGACGGCCGCGCGCAGATCACCGGCAGCTTCTCCGAAGAAGAAGCGCAGACCCTGTCCAACCAGCTGAAGAACGGTGCTCTGCCGATCTCCTTCCAGGTGCAGTCCGAAGAGCAGATTTCGCCCACCCTCGGTGCTGACTACCTGCAGAAGGGCCTCATCGCCGGTGCTATCGGCCTGCTGCTCGTGGTTCTGTACTCGGTGCTGCAGTACCGTGCGCTGTCAACCGTGACGATCGCCAGCCTCGTGGCGGCGGGTATTCTCACCTACCTCCTGCTGCTGTTTGCGTCCTGGCGATACGGATACCGTCTGTCGCTGGCAGGTCTGGCCGGCATCATCATCGGCATCGGCATGACGGCCGACTCGTTCATCGTGTACTTCGAACGCATCCGAGACGAAATTCGCGACGGCCGTCGTCTGACGTCCGCGGTGGAAGTCGGCTGGGTGCGCGCACGCCAGACGATCTACGCCTCAAAGGCAGTCAACATGCTGGCGGCTGTCATCCTGTACATCCTCGCTGTCGGCTCGGTGCGAGGCTTCGCCTTCACCCTTGGTCTGACTGTGATCGTCGACGTCGTCATCGTCGTGTTCTTCACCCACCCGATGCTGCAGTTGCTGGCCCGCACGAAGTTCTTCGGCGAAGGCCACCCGATGTCCGGTATGGACCCCCGTCAGTTGGGTGTCAAGCCCTCCGCCTACCGCGGCGCCATGGGGCTTGACCTCGAAAAGGCGAAGCAGAAGACCACCGGCCGCTCCGCTGAGGAAGCTGAGAGGCGCGAAAGTGCGCGCAAGCGCAGGGAACGCGACACATCGTCATCGCTTGCCGCACGCAAAGCAGCAGCCGCCGCCGAAGAAGCAGGGGAAGACTGATGAAGAAGTTTTTTGATTTCGGCAACAAGCTGCATTCGGGCGAAGTTTCGATCCCGTTTGTGCGCAAGCGCAAGCTGTGGCTGGGACTTGCCGCGCTGCTCACCGTCCTGTCGCTCATGGTGCCCGTTGTCCGCGGCATGGCGGGTGCGGAGCCGTTCAACCTCGGGATTGCCTTCACCGGCGGTTCGGAATTCCAGGTCGACCACGTTGACTCGTCAGCCGAAGCGCAGGCCAACAAGGCCGTGACCGACGCCGTGCCCGGTGCTGAACCGCGCACTGTGCCGACCTCGAACGACTCGCTCAAAATCGAGACGCGTCAGCTCAATGACGATGAAATGCAGAAAGTGCGCGATTCGCTCATTGAGTCCTTCGAAGTCAGCGCGGAGAACGTGACATCGAACTTCGTGGGCCCGCTGTGGGGACAGAACATCACCAAGAAGATGACGCTCGCACTGGTCATCTACGTGGGTCTGGCGCTCATCATCATGGCGCTGTACTTCCGCACGTTCAAAATGTCGCTGGCAGCGATCGTCGGTCTGTTCTTCGTCATGGTGCTCACCACGGGCATCTACGCGGCAACCGGCTTTGAGATCACGCCCGAGGCGATCATCGGCTTCCTCACGGTTCTTTCGTTTTCGCTGTACGACACCGTGGTGGTGTTCGACAAGATCCGCGAGACCACAAAGGGCTTTGAGGACAACCGCAAACAGACGTTCTCGTCGCTGGTTGAGCTCGGTGTTAACCAGACGACCGTCCGTTCGATCAACACGACAGCCATCGGCGCCCTGCCGATCGGTGCGATTCTGTTCATCGGCGTGTTCCTGCTGGGCGCGGGAACTCTCACCGACATCGCGCTGTCGCTGTTCGTCGGAACGATCGTCGCCACGGTCTCCACGCTGTTCGTCGCTTCGCCCCTGTACGCAGTTCTGCGCGGCACAGAGGAAAAGGTGCGCGAGCAGGAGCGTCTGGTCCGCGAGACCGCGAAGCCTTCCGCCGAAAAGGAGCCGGTCGCATCGTGACCCCGTGACGGCACGGTCCGTGTTCTGATCCCGAAGGTGCTTCCCCACGCGTACAATGGGGAAGCACCTTCGGCGTTTCAGAGGGGAAGATGACTCAACAGCCACACTCAGGTTCCGGTCGACGCGGACTCAGCCGTCGCTTTGCTTTTTGGACGGCGCGCGCGCAGAACAGCCCACAGACGCCGAAAGTCCTGGCCCCGCTGCTGCAGATCGTCAAAGAAAACCATCCGAAGCTCGACACGGATGTGATCCTCCGGGCGTACCGTTTGGCTGACAAAGCCCACAAGGGGCAGATGCGCCGAAGCGGCGACCCCTACATCACGCACCCCGTAGCAGTGGCGACGATCCTTGCAGAGATCGGTATGCCGCCCATTACGCTCGCTGCAGCGCTGCTGCACGATGTCGTGGAAGACACCGACTATTCGCTTGACTATGTGCGCGAAGAATTCGGCGACGAAATCGCCGTCATGGTCGACGGCGTTACAAAGCTCGACAAGATCGAGTACGGGCAGGCCACCCAGGCCGAAACGGTGCGCAAAATGGTCATCGCCATGTCGCGCGATATCCGGGTGCTCGTCATCAAACTTGCCGACCGACTGCACAACGCGCGTACGTGGAAGTACGTTTCCCCTGAATCCTCATCGCGCAAGGCACGCGAAACCCTTGACATCTACGCACCCTTGGCTCACCGCCTGGGTATGAACACCATCAAGTGGGAGCTTGAGGACCTGTCCTTCCAGGTGCTCTACCCCAAGGTGTATTCCGAGGTTGTGCGCCTGGTGGCCGAACGCACTCCCGAACGCGACAAATACTTGGGCATCGTCGCCAAGGAACTCGGCGCTGAACTTGCTGAAGCACACATTGACGCCGACATCACCGGCAGGCCCAAGCACTACTACTCGATCTACCAGAAGATGGTCGTCCGCGGCCACGACTTCGAAGACATCTACGACCTCGTGGGTGTCCGTGTCCTGGTGGAGACCGTCCGCGAATGCTACGCGGTGCTGGGCCTTGTCCACTCGCACTGGAGTCCGGTTGCCGGCCGCTTCAAGGACTACATCGCGATGCCGAAGTTCAACATGTACCAAAGCCTGCACACGACTGTGATCGGTCCGTACGGCAAGCCTGTTGAAATTCAGATCCGCACCCGCGAAATGCACCGCAGGGCCGAATTCGGTGTTGCAGCCCACTGGAAGTACAAGAACCGGGGCGGCACTGCAGCGACTCTCGGGGCCGCCGGAGCCCGGACTGCGAAAGTCGGCGACGGCGGTGAAGTCGACCAGGTGGCGTGGCTGCGTCAGCTGATGGACTGGCAGAAGGACGTCCAGGACCCTGATGAATTCCTCGACAGCCTGCGCTACCAGGTCAATGCGCAGGACGTCTACGCCTTCACTCCGAAGGGCGACATCATTTCGCTGCCGTCCGGTGCGACACCGGTCGACTTCGCCTACACCGTCCACACCGAGGTGGGGCACAAGACAATCGGCGCCCGCGTCAACGGACGACTGCTGCCGCTGGACACCGCGCTGAAGAACGGCGACGTTGTTGAGATCCTCACCTCGAAGGACGAAAACGCAGGCCCCAGCCGCGATTGGCTGACCTTTGTCGCTTCGGCGCGTGCACGCAACAAGATCCGCCAGTGGTTCTCCAAGGAACGCCGGGAAGAGGCAATTGAAACCGGCCGCGAACAGCTGGCCCGGGCCATGCGCCGACACCACCTGTCTGCCGAAAGGCTCATGAGCGGCGAAGCGCTCGAAGCTGTCACCACGGGGCAGCACTTTGACGATGTTTCCGCTCTCTACGCGGCTATCGGCAACGGCACGATCTCTGCTGCTCACGTGGTTGATCTGCTGGCTCGGGAAGTCGAAAACGATACCGAAGACGTCGAAGAGACCTCACCCGTCCCGCCCTCGAACGCCTCCGGGCGTTCCCGCGGACACCATTCCTCCACCTCGGGTGTGCGGGTCAAGGGTGTCGACGACATCCTCATCAAGCTGGCTCGCTGCTGCACTCCCGTTCCCGGTGACGACATCATCGGCTGGGTGACCCGCGGTGACGGAGTATCGGTGCACAGGACTGACTGCCGCAACGTCGCTCAGCTGAAAGCCTCGCCCGAGCGCATCATCGACGTCGAGTGGGTTGACGATGCTCGCGGCGTCTACCTGGTGCAGATCCAGGTCGAAGCGCTTGACCGGGCGGGTCTGCTGTCCGACATCACCAAGGTTCTCACCGACAACCACGTCAACATCCTGTCCGCCACGATCGCCACGTCGAAGGCACGCGTTGCACAGTCGCGCTTCGTCTTCGAAATGGGGGACTCGGGCCACCTCGAAACGGTTCTCAACGCCGTGCGCAAGGTCGACGGCGTTTTCGACGTCTACCGCATCACCGGCTAGCCGCCGGGAAAACCGCCTTCCGCCAGAGCCTGTTCGGGTCACAGACCCGCGTGCGAGGCGGGGTCAATTGAACGCAGAAGCCTGCGGATCTCGACAACCCCGGGACGGCGAAAGGAATCTTCCGCCAGTGCTGCCAACGCCCTGCGCTGCTGTGGGGCCGTGGGAGCGAGCACCGAACGAGCGGCTCGTTTGCGCTGCGTGAGGTCCTCGATCGGCAGAATGCAGTCGACGACTATGTCGAACAGCGTTTTGAGCGGTTCCGTCACACGGCAGTCGCCGAACTCCCGGTACTGGTCACCGCCTAAGCTCCGTTCCCACACAGCGGTGCCTTCGGGTACGCGACGCACACGGCGTCTGACCAAAGTTGTGACGTCCAGAAGCGCGGGAGCCTGTGCGCTGCCCCACCACACCCAGTGCGCAGCCGCGTGGGAAAAGGCTGTCCCGTGAATCGGCGGGGCGCCGAGAGCGGCGGCGCGCAGCTTGGGCGTCAGCACCGCACCCGCGCGTATCCAAGAGGTTTCTGTCAGCTGTACCAGCAGGCCGTCGCGTCTGAGCGCATACAGCTGGAGTGCGCTCAGCGGCTTTCCTGTGCGAATGATCGTGTCCATGCATCCACTTTCCGCGGTGGATCCCGGTGAAACAAGAGGCCCCCGAAAGCTGTGGATAACTTTCGGGGGCCTGCTTCGGCTGAACGTACGGTCAGCGGATGTCAGCTGAAATCAGCGGCTGTGCGGCGCAGCTGTTCGAGCCACTGTTCCTTGGTTGCGAGCTCGTCACGCAGCTTGGCTGCCGTGGCTGAATCACCGTCAGCTTCGGCCTTGTCTGCTTTTTCCTTCAGCTGGGCAGTCTGCTGTTCCAGCTGTGCGAGCATGCCGGAGGCACGGTCCTGCTTGTCGGGGTCGGTGCGCTTCCATTCGGCCTGTTCGGCGTCTTCGATTGCGCGTTCGACTTCGCGCAGTCCGTTTTCCATGCGGCTGATGTCAGCACGGGGGACCGGACCGGCTTCTTCCCACTTGTCCTGGATGGTGCGCAGCTGCTGTTTGGCCTTCTTGTGGTCCTCAATCGGCAGAAGCGCCTTGGCCTGGGCCAGCAGCTCTTCCTTGACTTCGAGGTTGCCTCGGTACTCTTCGTCGCGTTCGGCCTGGTCGGCGCTGCGAGCTCCGAAGAATTTGTCCTGTGCGGAGCGGAAGCGCTCCCACAGTTTGTCGTCGTCCCCCCGCTGAGCGCGCGGCGAGGCCTTCCACCGGCTCATGAGTTCGCGGAAGCGGCTGCTGGTTTCGCGCCATGCGGTCGAATCGGCAAGCTGCTCGGCTTCTTCGACGATCTTCTCTTTGATCTTCTTGCCTTCGGCGCTGCGCTTGTCGAGTTCGGCGAAGAACTCGCGGCGCATCTTCTCAAAGGATCCGCGGGCCTTTTTGAAGCGCTCCCACAGTTCGGTGTCCTGGGCGCGGGGAATGCGGGGGAAGCTCTTCTGGATGTCCTTCCATTCGTCGAAGAGCTCGTTCATCTTCGCCGAGGTGTTCTTCCAGTGGATGCTGCCGGGAGCCTGGGCGATGAGCTCTTCTGCCCGCTCAATGACCGTCATGCGCTTCTGCACGCCTTCTTCGCGCGCCTTTTCGTGGTCTGCAGCCTGCTCTTTCGCGGCTTCCTTCGCACGCTTTTCGAGCTTGTCGAGGCGCTCCTTCAGGCCTTCGACATCGCCGACCACACGAGCTTCGTCAAGGTCGGTCCGCGCTTTTTCGACCGAGCGGATGATGTCATCGGCCTTTGTGCCGGCGGCCAGGCGCTCCTCCAGCAGGTCAACGGCCGATGCGTGCTCGAGGAAGCGGCGCGCGTAGAACTCAAGCGCCTGCTCTTTCGAGGCCGACGGGTATTGGCCGACAACAACCTCGCCTTTCGAGGTGGTCAGATACACATTGCCTTCGTCGTCTGCGCGTCCGCAGTTCATGGCCGCAATAAGCGCCTCTGAGCTGGGCTGAGCGGGTGCTGCTGCGGCGGCTGGGCGAGGAGCCGGCTTGGGGACGGGGCGCGGCTTGGGAGCGGGTGAGTCGGTCATCGTCTGCCTTCGGTTTTGTCTGCAATACGGCGCCCGCGGGCGCGAAACACTGCCAGCATAGCGATTCTTCGGCTTTTCTGTGCGGTTGTTGTGGACTGTTCGGCTGCTCGGACAGGGGTTTGCTCTGCCCGGTCGCCCCGGCAGGCGCTTTCATGCGAGCTCCAGCATTGGTGTCGGACCCGCTGTGCGGCCTGTCTTCAGTTGTCATTAGACTGTCGCCTATGCGCATCCTCAATTCAGAAGCCCCTTTTCTGGGCGTCAACTGCTACGCGGTGGCTGCGGACAGCAGCAGCGACTGCGTGCTCGTCGACGCCGGATACGGCAACACGGATGCTCTTGCCGCTGGACTGCAGCAACACGGCCTGACTCCCGTCGCTGTTCTGCTGACCCACGGTCACGTCGACCACGTGCTGGGTCTGCCCGACTACATGCAGCACTGGGACGTTCCCGTGTGGCTGCACGAAGCCGATGTCTACCGGCTCGATGACCCCGCCGCGACCATGTCGGCACAGTTCCAGCCCATGCTCGCCGATGTTCTGCAGGGGTGGGCACCACCGAAGCCCGAATCCTTTGCTGACGGCCATGAGTGGGATCTTGCCGGCCTGCAGATCTCTGCTCATCATCTTCCCGGTCATACGGAGGGCTCAACGGTCTTCTCCGTCACAGACGGTTCCGACAGGGTGTACTTCAGCGGTGATGTCCTGTTTGCCGGTTCCATCGGCCGGACGGACCTACCTGGGGGAGACCACGCCGCCATGCAGGAGTCCCTGGCTGCACTGCGGACATTCGCGGCAGCGCCCGTGTACCCGGGCCACGGCCCCGGCACAGAACTTTCCCACGAAGTCGCCACCAACCCCTTCCTGGTCGGCTGAGTCCGGCCTACTGTTTCCGAACTACGGATTTTTCAAGGAGCACTGTCATGTCCAAAGCCGCAAAGCTGTCGGGTTTCCCCGAATGGCTTCCGCAGGACCGGATCATCGAGGAGCGCGTCCTCGATCTGCTCAAGCACACCTTTGAACTCAACGGCTTCGCTGCGGTCAACGTGCGCGCTGTCGAACCGCTTTCGATCCTCGCCAAAGACGGTGAGATCGACAAAGAGATCTTCACCCTCGGGAGGCTTCACTCGGAGGGCAAAGAGCGCAACCCGCTGGGCCTGCACTTCGACCTGACCGTGCCGACCGCACGCTACGTGCTGGAGAACGCCGGTCACCTGAACTTCCCGTTCAAGCGCTACTCGATTCAGCCGGTGTGGCGCGGTGAGCGCCCGCAGGACGGTCGCTTCCGCGAATTCATTCAGGCAGACATCGACGTCATCGGCGATGAGGTCCTCGCCGACCACTTCGAAGTCGAAATCCCGCTGGTCATGGTGCAGGCGTTCGACGCTCTGCGCGAACTCGGTGTGCCCGAGGCCGGCATTGTTGCCAACAACCGCAAACTCCTCGAGGGCTTTGCCCGCGGACTGGGGCTGGACGACGTCACCTCGGTTCTGCGCGCCATCGACAAGCTCGACAAAATCGGCCCGGAAAAGGTCGAAGAGCTGCTGATTGAAACTGCCGGCGCCGACCAGACACAGGCCAAGCAGTGCCTCCGCCTGGCAGAGATCGAATCGGGAACTTCGGCATTTGCCGAAGACGTCATCGCCCTCGGTGTTGAGCACCCGCTGCTTAACGAGGGAATCGCGACTCTCGTCGCGCTTCTCGATTCGGCCAACCGTCTGCACCCGGGAGCAGTCAAAGCCCAGTTGAAGATCGCCCGCGGCCTCGACTACTACACCGGAACCGTGTACGAAACTTTCCTCAAAGGCCACGAATCCCTGGGCTCGGTTGCTTCCGGCGGCCGCTACGACGCACTGGCCAAAACCGATAAGAAGGTCTACCCCGGCGTGGGCATGTCGCTCGGGGTCTCCCGCCTCATGTCACGCCTTGTCGGAGCCAACCGGGCGCTTACAGCCACCCGCGGTGTGCCGACCGCAGTTCTTGTCGCCGTGACGGCAGAAGACCAGCGGCCAGAAGCTGATCAGATCGCCACGGCCCTGCGCCGGCGGGGCATTCCCGTCGACGTTTCCCCATCCGCGGACAAGTTCGGCAAGCAGATCCGCTTTGCCGAACGCCGGGGCATTCCCTTCGTATGGTTCCCATCGGCCGAAACCGGCAGCGAAGTCAAAGACATTCGGACCGGCGAACAGGTTTCAGCCGACCCGGACCTGTGGGCACCGCCCGAAGAGGACATCTGGCCCCGCGTGCTCCGCGTCGACGCCGAATGAACCCCGCCGCGATGGCTAAACTGAACACAGACACCCTCGAAACAACCTCCAAGGAGACCGCGCAGTGCTGAGAACCCGCGAAGCAGGATCCCTGCGTCTGACCGACAAGGGCCAGACCGTCACCCTCACCGGATGGGTCGACCGTCGCCGTGACCACGGCGGGGTTGCATTCATCGACCTCCGCGACGCCTCGGGCATTGTGCAGGTCGTCGTCCGCGAAGACGTCGCCGACCGCCTGCGCAGCGAATCCGTCATCAAGGTGACCGGAACCGTCGAAGCCCGCCCGGAAGGCAACGCCAACCCGCAGCTTCCCACCGGTGACATCGAAGTGGTAGACACCCAGGTCGAACTGCTCAGCCTGGCTGAAGCCCTCCCGTTCCAGGTGTCCGACCACGCAGAGGACTCCGGCCAGGTGGGTGAAGAAACCCGCCTGCGCTACCGCTACCTCGACCTGCGCCGTTCGGAACAGGCACAGCGCATGCGTCTGCGCTCCAACGCAAACCGCGCAGCCCGCCGCGTGCTCGACGACCACGGATTCATCGAAGTGGAAACCCCCACGCTCACCCGCTCCACCCCGGAAGGTGCGCGCGACTTCCTCGTGCCCGCTCGCCTTAAGCCCGGCTCCTGGTACGCACTGCCGCAGTCCCCGCAGCTGTTCAAGCAGCTGCTCCAGGTGGGCGGCATCGAGAAGTACTACCAGATTGCCCGCTGCTACCGCGACGAAGACTTCCGCGCTGACCGCCAGCCGGAATTCACCCAACTCGACATCGAAGCTTCCTTCGTCGAACAGGAAGACGTCATCGCAATTGCCGAAGACATCCTGCGCGAAGTGTGGGCTCTCATTGACGTGAAACTGCCCGCATCGATTCCGCACATGACCTACCACGAGGCCATGGCCCGCTACGGTTCGGACAAACCGGACCTGCGCTTCGGTCTCGAACTGACGGAACTGACGGAGTTCTTCAAGGACACGCCGTTCCGCGTTTTCCAAGCTCCCTACGTCGGTGCTGTCGTCTACCCGGGCGGTGCTTCGCTGCCGCGTCGCCAGCTGGATGCGTGGCAGGAGTGGGCCAAGCAGCACGGTGCCAAGGGTCTTGCCTATGTGCTCATCGGCGAAGACGGCGAACTCGGCGGTCCTGTCGCGAAGAACCTGTCGGATGCTGAACGCGCAGGCCTGCAGGAGGCCGTTGGCGCATCCAACGGTGACGCGATTTTCTTCGCAGCCGGCGAAAAGAACGCATCGCGTGCCCTGCTGGGTGCCGCCCGCGGAGAAATCGCTGAACGCACCGGCCTGATCAAGGACGGCGACTGGGCCTTCGTCTGGATTGTCGACGCACCCATGTTTGAATCGGCTGAAGAAGCCGAGGCTGCCGGCGATGTCGCTGTCGGCAGCGGACGCTGGACCGCAGTTCACCACGCCTTCACTGCACCGAAGCCGGATCACCTGGACACCTTCGACCAGGACCCCGCATCGGCGCTGACCAACGCCTACGACATCGTGTGCAACGGCAACGAAATCGGCGGCGGTTCGATCCGCATCCACCGCCGCGACATCCAGGAGCGCGTGTTCAAAGTCATGGGCCTGGACGAAGAAGAAGCCCAGGAGAAGTTCGGCTTCCTGCTCGAGGCCTTCAGCTACGGTGCACCCCCGCACGGCGGCATCGCCTTCGGTTGGGACCGCATTGTGGCCCTGCTGGCCGGCACAGACTCGATTCGCGACGTCATCGCCTTCCCGAAGACCGGCGCGGGCTACGACCCGCTGACGGCTGCCCCGGCGCCCATCACCGCGCAGCAGCGCAAGGATGCCGGCGTTGACGCCAAGCCGAAGGAATCAAAGGACGCCTGATTGGCTGACCTGTTCTCCGCGGAGCCCGAACCGAACGCCGGTTCGGGCTCCGTTTCTGCTCTTGACCCGCTTGCGGTGCGCATGCGCCCGCGCACAATGGACGAAATAGCGGGACAGAAGCACCTCACGTATCCCGGATCGCCGCTGCAGCAGCTGGCCACCTCGCAGGCTGGTTCGAAAGCCGGCCCCAGCTCGGTGATCTTGTTCGGCCCGCCCGGGGTCGGCAAAACCACGATCGCTCACGTTGTCTCGCACGCTCCCGACCGCTCCTTTGTCGAACTGTCGGCGATTTCGGCAACCGTGAAAGACGTCCGCCAGGTCATCGAGACCGCCCGCAATGACCGTGACCTCTACGGACGCACAACGGTTCTGTTCCTCGATGAGATCCACCGGTTCACAAAAGCCCAGCAGGACGCACTGCTGCCGGCAGTGGAAAACCGGCTCGTTGTGCTGGTTGCCGCAACAACGGAAAATCCGTCCTTTTCTGTCATCGCCCCGCTCGTGTCGCGCTCACTCGTGCTGCAGCTCGAACCTCTGAGCGAAGACGATATTCGTTCCCTTCTTGAGCGCGCCCTGCACTCACCACGAGGTCTGGCCGACGGCTATGAACTTGAGGAAGAAGCGCTTGAGCACATAGTGCAGACCGCATCCGGGGACGCGCGGAAGTCTCTGACCGTTCTCGAGGCGGCAGCCGGCATCGCTGAGGCCCGCACCGAGGGCGGGACTCCTGTCATCACGGAAGCCGAGGTGCTCGAAGCCGCCAACGAAGCCCGGGTTCGCTATGACAGGGCGGGGGATCAGCACTACGACGTCGTGTCCGCGTTCATCAAGTCGATTCGCGGTTCTGACCCGGACGCTGCACTGCACTACCTTGCGCGCATGATCTCAGCGGGGGAGGACCCTCGGTTCATCTGCCGCCGCATCGTGATTTCGGCTTCGGAGGACATCGGCATGGCCGACCCGCAGGCGCTGACCGTTGCAGTCTCTGCGCAGACCGCGGTCGAACGGATCGGGATGCCCGAAGGGCGGATCCCCATGGCCCAGGCAGTTGTATATCTGGCCTGCGCGCCGAAATCGAACGCGTCCTACAAGGCAATCGGGGAAGCTCTGGCCGACATCAAAAAGGGAAGCTTCGGCGAAGTCCCCAAACCGCTGCGCGATGCCCACTATCCCGGAGCAAAAGCACTCGGCCACGGAGTCGACTACCGCTACTCACACGACTACCCGTACTCCGTTTCACCCCAGGAGTACATGCCCGAACCGCTGCGCGGCAAGCGCTACTATCGGCCCACCGCCAACGGAGCCGAACGCACAATGGAAGACCGTCTGGCCGCCCTCGAAGCGCTGCGCACCGGCAGACCACAGCGCATAGACAGTGCCGAAAAAGGCGAGCCGACACAGACAGAAGGCAAACAGGAAGACTGACAGCGGCACCTCGTCAGGGGAGCGTGGGCGACGACACGCCAGCCCGCATTGTGCCCCGGGCTGTCAATGAACTAAACTGGACCGCTGTTGTGCCTCATATGAATAGGCGGTCGTGATCATTCGACCTCGCGATGATCACCTCTTTCCCACAGGGGGAAACAACAGCTTCTGATCCGACCGAGGCAAGTCGGCCGAAGCACAATACTCTGAAAATGAAAGGTGAACATGGCTCCGTCACGTTCACGCCGACAGGTCCGCCTGTCGCGCGCTCTCGGCATCCCGCTGACCCCGAAGGCTGAAAAGTACTTCGAACGCCGTCCCTACGCTCCCGGTGAGCACGGCCGTGCACGTCGCCGCAACGACAGCGACTACTCGGTCCGTCTGAAGGAAAAGCAGCGCCTCCGCGCTCAGTACGGCATCCGCGAAGCTCAGATGCTCAACCTGTTCAAGGAAGCAGCCCGCACCCCCGGTCTGACCGGTGAAACCCTGGTCGAGCTGCTCGAAATGCGCCTGGACGCCCTCGTCCTGCGCGCTGGCTTCGCCCGCACCATCGCTCAGGCACGCCAGTTCGTCGTTCACCGCCACATCATGGTGGACAATCAGCTGGTCGACCGTCCGTCCTACCGCGTCAAGCCGGGTCAGATGATCCGCGTGCGCGAACGTTCGGTCGGCATGGACCCGTTCCAGGTTGCCGCAGCCGGTGCACACCGCGACGTTCTTCCGACCGTTCCCGGTTACCTGACCGTGAACCTTGAGGCACTGCAGGCCACCCTGGCCCGCCGCCCCAAGCGCGAAGAAGTCCCCGTCACCTGTGACGTCCAGATGGTCGTCGAGTACTACTCGCGCTGATCTGCTTTATTCAAGTGCCCGGGCCGTGTCGGCCCGGGCACTTGTTGTTTGTAGGTGCACTAGACTCGACAAAGCACGCGTCCTGCCTGGCAGGCTGCCAACACCCAAACGGAAAGGCCCGGAATGAAAACTGCTGAGATCAAGCGCCGGTGGCTCGAGTTCTTCGAGTCGAAAGGGCACACCGTCGTTCCCTCGGCCTCGGTGATCAGCAACGACCCGTCGATCCTGTTCAACATCGCGGGCATGGTGCAGTTCATTCCGTACCTTTCCGGCGACGTCCCCGCCCCCTACCCGCGCGCCACGAGCGTGCAGAAGTGCGTGCGCACCGCAGACATCGAAGAGGTCGGCAAAACCACCCGCCACGGCACGTTCTTCCAGATGAACGGCAATTTCAGCTTCGGCGACTACTTCAAGCGCGAAGCCATCCAGTTCGCGTGGGAACTGCTCAGCACCCCCGAAGACAAGGGCGGTCTGGGCTTTGACCCCGAACGCCTGTGGGTCACCGTCCACCGCGAAGACGAAGCCTCGATCGAACTGTGGCTGGAAGAAACCGACATTCCGCGTGAGCGCATTCAGTCCCGCGGAAACGAAGACAACTTCTGGCACACCGGCCAGCCCGGGCCCGGCGGCTACTGCTCGGAAATCTACTTCGACCGCGGCCCCGACTACGGTGTGGAAGGCGGCCCGGAAGCCGATGAAGACCGCTACATCGAAATCTGGAACCTCGTGTTCATGGAGTTCGAGCTCTCCGAGGTTCGCTCGAAGACCGATTTCGACATCAAGGGCGAACTTCCCGCAAAGAACATCGACACCGGCATGGGCCTTGAGCGCGTTGCTTTCCTTAAGCAGGGCGTCGAGAACATGTACGAAGTCGACGAAGTCTTCCCGGTCATCAAGGCGGCCGCGGACATGGCAGGCATTTCCTACGGCGATGACGAAGAAGACGATGTCCGCCTGCGCGTCGTGGCCGACCACGTGCGTTCCGCGCTCGTCATCATCGGCGACGGTGTGCGTCCCGGTAACGAAGGCCGCGGGTACATTCTCCGGCGTCTGCTGCGCCGCTCGATTCGCGCTATGCGCCTGCTGGGTGTGAAGGACGAGGTCCTGCCCTCACTCCTGCCGGTGTCGCGCGATGCCATGAAGGAGTCCTACCCCGAACTCGAAAAGGACTTCAAGCGCATCTCGCAGGTTGCCTACGCAGAAGAGCGGGCGTTCCTGCGCACACTGGAATCCGGCACCCAGCTGCTGGAGAACTCTGTTGCAGAGATCAGCCGCGGCGGAACACTGTCCGGTGATGTCGCCTTTGCACTGCACGACACGCACGGCTTCCCAATTGACCTGACTATGGAAATGGCCGAAGAAGCCGGTGTGAAGGTCGACCGCGAAGGCTTCGAAGCGCTTATGAAGGAACAGCGCACCCGCGCAAAGGCCGATGCAAAGGCCAAGAAGGGCGGACTGCAGACCGACCTGAGCGCCTTTGCCGCTCTGCGCGAAGGCGGTCCCAGCGAGTTCGTCGGCTATGACGCGCTCGTGGCTGACTCCACTGTGCGCGGCCTGGTTGCAGACGGTGCCTCCGTTCCCGTGGCACGCGCTGGCGAAACCGTCGATGCCGTTCTTGACCTCACGCCGTTCTATGCCGAATCCGGTGGTCAGACGTCCGACATCGGCATCTTCGTGGGCGACGGCTTCAAGGCGCGGGTCCACGATGTGCAGAACCCGGTTGCCGGTCTTGCCGCCCACCGCATCGAGATCCTCGAGGGCGAACTTGAAGCGGGCGCCAGCCTGTCAGCGCAGGTCGACTCCGAACACCGCTACCAGGCTCAGCAGGCTCACTCGGCAACCCACATGATTCATGCCGCTCTGCGCGAAGTCCTGGGTGAAACCGCAACGCAGGCCGGTTCGCTCAACCAGCCCGGCTACCTGCGCTTCGACTACTCCTATCCGGAGGCCATGACCGCGCAGATGCGGGCTGAAGTCGAAGAAGCCGCAAACCTGGCAGTGCGCAACAACTTCGAAGTCGGCTACGAGTACATGTCCTACGAGGACGCCAAGAAGTCCGGTGCGACCGCACTGTTCGGCGAAAAGTATCCCGAGATCGTCCGTGTGGTCGACATCGGAGGTCTGTGGTCGCGCGAACTCTGCGGTGGTACGCATGTGAAGTCGACAGCTGAGATCGGCCCGATTTCGCTGTACTCCGAAAGCTCGGTCGGCTCCGGCACGCGCCGTGTGGAAGCCAGTGTCGGCCTTGACGCGATTCGCTCGCTGTCGAAGGAACGCGCCATCGTTCAGGCGCTGTCTGACCTGCTCAAGGTGCCCGGTCCGGAAGTCTTCGACCGTGTTGGCGGTCTGCTTGGGCGCATCAAGGAAGCCGAGAAGACCATTGCGCAGCTCGAACGCGACAAGGTGCTGGCCGGTGCGGGCGAGGCTGCGCAGGATGCGCAGACCGTGGGAGATGTGCGCTTTGTCGGCGTCAACCTCGGCGAAGCCGGCGGCGGTGACGTGCGCACCTTTGCACAGGACGTCAAGCAGCGCTTGGGCGACACTGCCTCCGTCGTTGCCGCATTCGGCGCTGCCGGCGGACGCCCCACGGTTGTCGTGGCGGTCAGCCCCGCAGCGCAGGAGCTCGGCTTCAAGGCCGGTGACCTCGTCAAGACCGCAACCGGTGTGCTTGGCGGCGGTGGCGGAGGAAAACCCGACCTCGCCCAGGGCGGCGGTCAAGACGCCTCCAAGATCGACGAGGCGATCGCGGCTGTCCGTCGTGAACTTCAGGAGCGCGGGTGACGTTTCGACGAGGACGACGCCTGGCGGTTGATGTCGGCACGGTCCGCGTGGGCGTTGCCGCGTGCGATCCCGACGGCATCCTCGCCAGCCCTGTCGGGACGCTCTATCGGCGCGAAGGCGACGAGGCCGTGCTGAAGCAGTTCGCACAGCTCATCGAAGAATACGAGCCGATCGAAATCATCAGCGGCAAACCCACGTCGCTCGACGGCAGGCAGCGGGCATCCGCGAAAAAAGCTCTGGCTTTCACGGAACAGCTGTCCCGTGCCGTGGGCATGCCCATCAAACTCATGGACGAGCGGTTCTCGACTTCGCAGGCGCACGCGCAGCTTGCCGAAGCGGGACGGAACTCAAAGCAGCGTCGCGAAATCGTGGACGCGCAGGCAGCCGTCATCATCTTGCAGAGCGCCCTCGAATACGAGCGCTCCAATGGGCCGCTGACGGAATCTGTCGGCGTCGGGGAGGAGCCCGCATGAACAGCCTCGTGGACGAATTCGGCACGGACACAATGACCCGTGCCGAACGCAGAGCACGGGAACGCCGCAAGAAGTTCCGCAGGCGCCGCCTGGTTGCGATCCTCGTCATCGCTGTGCTTCTGCTGGGCGGCGGGGCTGTCGTCGGAGTGCTCACAACGAAGAACTCTCTGGGCGATGCGCTGCTGAGCCGGGGTGACTACGAGGGTGAGGGCAAGGACGAGGTCAAAATCTCGATCGCTCCGGGCTCATCTGCTCGTCAGGTTGCCAATCAGCTGGTCGATGAGGGCGTCATCAAGGCAGCCGGTCCGTTCCTCAAGCAGATTGAGGAGCGCGAGATCGTCATTCAGGCGGGTACGTTCACTATGCGCCGCGAGATGAGCTCGAAAGCGGCAGCTGATGTTCTGGAAGCCGCTGAGGCGGCGAACAAGCTGACTTTGGCCGAGGGCAACACGATTAAGGTGCTCAAAAAGAAGCTTGCCGAGCACGAATTCTCCGAGGACGAGATCAACGCGGCCCTTGATGACAAAAAGCCGAAGGACTACGGGCTCGATGTCGATGCGCCGAGTCTCGAGGGTTATCTGCACCCGGCGACATATGAAATCCACGCTGATACGACGCCGGAAAAGCTTGTGCAGTCGATGGTCGACGGCACGAAGAATATGCTCAACGAGCAGGCCATCAGCAATGACGACGCCAACTACTTCATGACTTTGGCCAGCCTCGTGGAGATCGAAGCGACCGGTGATCCCGAGGTGCGCGCCAAGGTTGCTCGAGTGTTCATCAACCGTCTGTCCAAGGACTCCGAAACCCACGGCTACCTGCAGTCTGATGCGACCGTGGCCTATATCTTCGGAGCCCGCCAGGATCTGTCGACTACGGCCGAGCAGCGCAAATCCGACAGTCCATACAACACGTACAAGCACAAGGGCCTGCCGCCTGGACCGGTGAACTCGCCGTCCGACGGTGCCTTCGCCGCGGCAAAGAACCCGGCCGAGGGCAAGTGGGAGTACTTCGTGGCAACTGACCCGGATAAGGGCGAAGTGAAGTTCGCCGAGACCTATTCGGAGCACGAAAAGAACGTCAAGGAATACCAGAAGTGGCTCAGGGAGCACCGCGAAAAGAATGGCTGACACACAGCTTGCCGTCCTCGGTTCGCCGATAGCGCACTCACTGTCACCGGCTCTGCACGCTGCGGCATACCGCACCTTGGGCTGGGACTGGGAGTACGGGCGATTTGAAGTCGCCGAGGCGGATCTCGCCTCTTTTCTCGACGCTCACTCAGGCTGGGCTGGGTTTTCTTTGACCATGCCGCTCAAAACCGAGCTGGTTCGCTTGGCCGGGCAGCGCGGATGGGCCGTTGATGACACCGCCCGGCTGACCGGCGGGGGAAACACGTGGGTAGGCGGTCCGGTGCCAGGGGTCTTCAACATCGATGTATACGGCATTGAACAGGCTCTGCGTGAAGTGCGCGCGGACGTGTCCGCGTGCGCTGTTGTCGGCAGCGGAGCGACAGCGAAGTCGGCGGTGCTCGCCGCTGTGCACCTGGGCGCTGAACGGGTCGATGTGTACGCCCGGTCTGCGCACAAAGCCCAGGCCCTGGCCGATTTCGCCCAGTACCTCGGCGCACAGTCGCACACACAGGCAATAGGGGGGCTCCCCCTCGCCAGCTGCTCGACAGTCCTGTCGACCCTGCCCTCGGGGGTTCTGACCGAAGACTCCCTGGAGCTGCCGGAGAACTGCCAGACTACTGTCTTTGAGGCCGGCTATGCCCCCGGCGGCTTTTCGCTTGCCAGGGCCGCAGCCGAGCGCGGCGGAACAGCGGTGTCCGGGCAGCGCATGCTCATCCACCAGGCCATTCGCCAGATTGAGCTGTTCGGCATCGCCCAAGGACAGCTGGCAGGTCCATTCGACGCACAGACACTCACCGCTTTGGAAGAAACGATGACTCAGGAGGCGCAAACACTGTGAATGACACTCTGACGCTCGGCTTGGCGCTGCTCATAAGCTCAGCTCTCAGCGTCGGAACGAGTCTTGTCATCCGCTTCCGCTTCGCCGACATCATTCACGACGAAGCGGGACTGCGCCTGCTGATCGGCCAAGGCACTTGGCCGCACAAACCGCCGCGCTTCCTGGCGGTCGTGTTCACGGCTATCGCCTTCGTTCTGGCTTGGTTGGCCGCCTTCATCACCCCGGTTGTCTTCGGCGATGAACTGGGAACCCTCTTTCCCGTCTCCGCGCTGTCGCTTCTTGCCGGAGCCACCGGCTGGCTGTTCTGGATCGACAGCAGAATCCACCGCCTGCCGGACAGGCTCGTGCTTCCGCTGGGCGCAGCCATGTTCCTCGTGACCGCCGTCGGCCTGGTGGTGGGGTACTTCGAAACCGTCAAAGCCGCGCAGACTGCCGGCATCCGGGGTCTGATCGGCGCATTGATTGTCGTGGCGGTCTTCGGTGTTCTCAACCTCGTGGCCTACGTGGGCCGCTGGGACACTATCGGCTTAGGCGATGTGAAACTCGGCGCGCTCATCGGACTGGCCGTCGGGATGGTCAGCCTGTGGGGCCTCATAGTGGTCTTGGCAGTCGCCAACGCATCCGCTCTGGTGTACTGGATCAACACCAAGTTCATTAAACGCGCCAAGGCCACCCACATCGCTTTCGGACCACATCTGCTTATCGGCACGTGGACTGCCGTTCTGCTCACGCCGCTGGCTTTGTAGACTCTGAAGAATGTTGAGATGGTTGACCGCCGGCGAATCCCACGGCGAAGCTCTGACGGGCATTATCGAAGGCCTGCCCTCCCACGTCCCCGTGACGTCCGAGATGATTTCGGCCGCCCTGGCCAGACGCCGCCTGGGCTACGGTCGCGGGGCGCGAATGAAGTTCGAAGCAGATGCCGTTCGCGTGCTCGGCGGCGTTGTCCACGGACGCACCCTGGGTTCGCCGATCGCAATTGAGGTCGGCAACACCGAATGGCCCAAGTGGGAAAAGGTTATGAGCCCCGACCCGGTAGACCCGGCCGAACTCGAAGGCCAGGCCCGGGCTCAGGCTCTCACTCGTCCTCGTCCCGGCCATGCCGACCTGGTCGGCATGGAGAAATACCGCTTCGACGAGGCCCGTCCGATCCTCGAACGGGCATCCGCGCGCGAAACCGCCATGCGGGTTGCGCTGGGTGCCGTCGCACAGTCATTCCTGTCAGAACTCGGCATTACGCTGGTCTCGCACACCGTGTCGATCGGACCGGTTGAAGGTTCCCGCGTTGCGGCCCGCCCAACGGCTGACGATGTCGAAGCCCTCGATGCTGACCCCATGCGGTGCTTTGATCAGGAACTGTCGGCCCGCATGGTCGCAGAGGTCGACGACGCCAAGAAATCCGGCGATACCCTGGGCGGCGTCGTCGAGGTCGTTGCCTACGGACTGCCAGTCGGCTTGGGCTCTCACGTGCACTGGGACCGTCGCATTGACTCTCGCCTTGCGGGAGCCCTCATGGGCATTCAGGCCATCAAGGGTGTTGAAGTCGGCGACGGGTTCGAAACCGCGCGTCGCCGCGGATCGCAGGCACATGACGAAATCGGCCTCGACGGCGATAACGCCGTTCGCTCCAGCAACCGAGCCGGCGGAACGGAAGGCGGTATGACGACGGGCGAACCGCTCGTTGTGCGTGCAGCCATGAAGCCGATCGCCACCGTGCCGCGCGCC
The DNA here is from genome assembly GCF_001584615.1 of Brevibacterium ravenspurgense. Lineage (GTDB taxonomy): Bacteria > Actinomycetota > Actinomycetes > Actinomycetales > Brevibacteriaceae > Brevibacterium > Brevibacterium ravenspurgense. The sequence goes on from NZ_LQQC01000010.1 coordinate 235,122, forward strand.
CTGGGCACAATCGATGTTCAGAAGAGGGAAGCCGCAAAAGCCCACCACCAGCGTTCAGATGTCTGCGCTGTTCCAGCCGCGGGCGTTGTCGCCGAAGCGATGGTGGCTCTCGTCATCGCCGAAAGCGTCACCGAGAAATTCGGTGGGGACTCGCTTGAAGAAACCAAGCGCAACTTCGATGCCTACGTGGCCCAACTGAACTTCCCGACGACATGACCGAACGGCCGCTGCCACGACCGGCCCCGCCCGTCGACCCCGTCCCGGCGGCCGGAGCGCGCATTGTCATGGTTGGCCCACCCGCGGCGGGAAAATCAACCATTGGGCGGCTGATCGCCGAACGGCTCGACATTCCCTTTGTCGACACCGACCACCGGATCGCCGAACTCTACGGGCCGATCCCGCAGATCTTCGCCGAGCGCGGTGAGGACCGCTTCAGGGAATACGAGCGCGCCGTTGTGCGCCGTGAACTGCGGCGCCTGCTGGAACGGCCGGGAGTCGTATCGCTCGGCGGCGGTGCGGTGCTCAACCCGGGCACGCGAGCTCAGCTCAAGCATCCTGCGATCAAGACGATCGCCATTGAGATCGACAGCACGACAGCCGTGCAGCGCCTCGGCGGTTCCAGACGACCGCTTCTGGATGACAGCGATGACCCCGGTGCCCGCTGGCAGCGGGTGTTCGACGAACGGCGCAGCCTATACGAAGATGCCGCAACGGCTGTCATCCAAGCCGATGACGGCCCGCCCTCGACAGCGGTCAACCGGATCATCGGGATCATCACCGGCCTGCAGCGGGCCGAAGAATACGAAAAATTCCGTGAAAGCAGCCAGGAACAGGAGTTGCAGTGACAGAAGCAGTCGTGCCGGTCAGCGCCGGGGGAGACTACGACGTCGTTATCGGACACAAGCTCATGCACCGACTGCCGGAGCTCATCGGCGGTCGCGCGCAGAAAGTGCTCATCATCTACCCGCGGGCACTGCGGACAACCGGTGACCTCGTCCGCGACGATCTCCAGGCGGCAGGCTACGAGGCTCTCGCGGCAGAGATTCCGGATGCTGAAGAGGCTAAGCACAGCCGTGTAGCCGAATTCTGCTGGAAGATCCTCGGACAGTCCGACTTCACCCGCACCGACGTCATCGTCAACGTCGGCGGGGGAGCGGTGACCGACCTCGGCGGCTTTGTCGCCGCCACGTGGCTGCGCGGCATCCGCTACATCAACATCCCCACGACGGTGCTCGGCATGGTTGATGCTGCAGTGGGAGGCAAAACCGGCATCAACACGGAAGAGGGCAAGAACCTGGTCGGCGCCTTCCACGCGCCAGCGGGTGTTCTGTGCGATCTGGAAACGCTGGGCACTCTGCCGCCGAACGAACTGTTCACGGGTCTTGCCGAAAGCGTCAAGTGCGGCTTCATTGCCGATCCGGAAATCCTCGACATCATCGAAAAGACGCCCAAGGATTCACTTACCGACCCCGAATCGCCGGAGCTGTTCGAGGTCATCCGGCGTTCCATTGCGGTCAAGGCGGCCATTGTGAGCGAAGACTTCCAGGAATCGGGCAAACGCGAATTCCTCAACTTCGGGCACACCCTGGGCCACGCTATCGAACGCCTGGAGCGCTACCAGTGGCGCCACGGGGCAGCGGTTGCCGTCGGCATGATGTTCGCCGCGGAGCTGTCGGTGCTCACCAAGAACCTGTCGGAGGAAAACGTCAACCGTCTGCGCGGCATTCTTGAGCACCTGGGTCTGCCCACCGGCTACCGCGGTGACAAATGGCCACAGCTGCTCGACACCATGCGGCGGGACAAAAAGGCCCGCGGTTCGCTGCTGCGGTTCGTCGTCCTTGAGGACATCGGCCGCCCGGCCGTGCTGGAGGCAACCGACACATCGCTGCCGTTCAGCGCGTACACCGCAATCGGAACAGATTCGCCCATCACGCGGCTGAGCTGAGCACTGATACAATCGACGGGGTTTTCGCCCATTCATTCAATGAAGGAGAAACGTGGCAACGACGAATGATCTGAAGAACGGCATGGTGCTGGTTCTCGACAACGAACTGTGGCAGGTGCTGGAGTTCCTGCACGTCAAACCCGGCAAGGGCCCGGCTTTCGTTCGCTCCAAGATCAAGAACGTTCTGTCAGGCAAGATCGTCGACCGCACGTTCAACGCGGGCACCAAGGTGGAGACAGCCACGGTTGACCGCCGCGACATGCAGTACCTGTACAACGACGGCACCGACTACGTCTTCATGGACGAAAAGGACTACGAGCAGGTGTCCATCGGCCCCGACCTCGTGGGCGACGCTGCCAACTTCATGCTGGAAAACCAGTCTCTGCAGATTGCCTTCCACGAAGGCAACCCGCTCTACGTTGAGCTCCCGCCGATCGTCGAACTGACGATTGCACACACCGAACCCGGTCTGCAGGGCGACCGCTCTTCCGGCGGCACCAAGCCGGCAACCCTGGACACCGGATACGAAATCCAGGTTCCGCTGTTCCTCGAAGAGGGCACCCCGGTGCGTGTGGACACCCGCTCCGGTGAGTACCTCGGGCGCGTTCGCGATTGAGCGCCCGCAGCCGCGCCCGCCGCAGGGCGCTTGAACTTCTTTTTGAAGCCGGGGAGCGCAAGCTGGATGAAAACGAACTCATCCAGCTGCGCTCCGGCGACCCCGAATACCCCATGAAGGAGTACGCGGTCGAAATCGTGCGCGGTGTTGTTGAACACCGCGACGACATCGACGCCACACTGCGTGAGTATTCGGAATGGAACGTCGACCAGCTCCCGAAGGTCGACGTGGCCCTGTTGCGCATGGGCCTGTGGGAAGTTCTCTACAACGACGAACTCGACGATCCCATTGCGATCGACGAAACCGTCAGCCTCGCCGCGGGCTATTCGACCGACGATTCGCCGGCCTTCATCAACGCGCTCCTAGACCGTGTGAGCAAGCAGGGGAAGAAGGACCGCGGCCCTTCAGGCCAGGCTGCGTCACAACCGCAGCCGGACTCAGCACAGTCCGACGAAGGCTCAGACGAACAGGACTGATCCGGGTTCGGCTATGCTGATGGAAATCACTCCTTTAATGACCGTCCAGTGAGGCGGGGAAGGGGGACCGATGCGCACAGCCGAAGTTTTCGACGCGAGTGAGATCTCGCGTGCGCTGACACGCATTGCCCACGAAATTCTCGAATCCAACAAGGGTGCCGAAGGGCTTCTGCTCTTGGGCATTCCCACGCGCGGTGTACCGCTGGCTCAGCGTTTGGCCCAGCGCATTTCCGCCATTGAACCGGGTGTGAGTGCTGACAAGATCGTCGGCAGCATCGATGCGACGATGCACCGGGACGATCTCAACACGGGCAAGCTCCGTCCGGCTCTGCCCACCCAGCTGCCCGAAAGCGGCATTGACGGCCGCACTGTCGTACTCGTCGATGACGTTCTGTACTCGGGGCGTACGGTGCGGGCTGCACTCGACGCGCTGCACGACTACGGCCGCCCGCAGGCGGTCCGCCTGGCTGTCCTCGTCGACCGCGGTCACCGCCAGCTGCCGATCCGCGCTGACTTTGTCGGCAAGAACCTGCCCACCTCCGCCGAGGAACGGGTTACGGTCTCGCTGTCCGAAACGGACGATGCGGATGACCGGGTCGTCATCACCTCCCCGGCGGGAGGTGACGAGTGATGCAGCACCTGCTTGGCACCTCGGACCTGGCGAAGGCCGACGCGGTCGACCTGCTCGACATTGCTGAAGCCATGACCGTCTCCGGCGGTCAGGCGGTCAAGAAGCTGCCCGCGCTGCGCGGGCGCACCGTCGTCAACCTGTTCTTCGAAGACTCCACCCGCACGCGCATTTCCTTCGAGGCAGCAGCCAAGCGGCTGAGCGCGGACGTCATCAACTTCTCGGCCAAGGGCTCGTCGGTCTCCAAGGGAGAAAGCCTGCAGGACACGGTGCAGACGCTCGGGGCCATGGGCATCGATGCAATCGTCATCCGCCACCCCGGTTCTGGCACACCGCACTTCCTGGCCGGCAGCGAATGGACTGACGCACACATCCTCAACGCCGGTGACGGCATGCACGAACATCCCACGCAGGCGCTGCTCGACGCTTTCACGCTGCGCCGCATCCTGTCGGACGAACCGGTTTCCGGTCCGGCTGAAGCGAGCTTCGGCAAGGACCTCGCAGGCATGAGGGTGGCCATCGTCGGCGATGTTCTGCACTCCCGCGTGGCGCGCTCAAATGTGCATCTGCTTGAGACGCTCGGGGCATCAGTTGTCCTCATCGCCCCGCCCACCCTGCTGCCATGGGGCGCAGAAAGCTGGCCGTGTGAAGTCCGCTATGACTTCGATGCCGCGCTCGAAGAGTTCTCCTTCGACGCCGTCATGATGCTTCGCGTGCAGCGTGAGCGCATGCACCAGGCGTTCTTCCCCGGACCGCGCGAATACACGCGCCTGTGGGGGCTCACGGAGGACCGCTACCGCCGTCTGCCCGAAACAGCCGCGATTCTGCACCCCGGGCCCATGAACCGCGGTTTTGAAATCTGTGCGGCCGCCGCCGATTCGCCCCGCGCCGCCGTCCTCGGACAGGTGGAAAACGGCGTCTACGTGCGCATGGCGGCCCTCTATCGCCTTCTGACCGGTCGCACTTCGGAGGACATGCAATGACATCCCTGCTCATCACCAACGCCCAGCTGCCCGACGGCAGCACAGGTTCGATTGCCGTTCGCGACGGCCGGATCGTCGAATCCGTCGACAGCCCCGACACCACGATCGACGCGACGGGGCTTGTGGCCCTGCCCGGTCTTGTCGACATGCACGTCCACCTGCGCGAACCCGGCAAAGAAGACGCTGAGACAGTTGCCACCGGTTCGGCCTCAGCCGCCCGCGGCGGCTTCACCGCCGTCAACGCCATGGCCAACACACAGCCTGTGGCTGACACCGCGGGTGTCGTTGAGCAGGTGTGGCACCTGGGCCGCGAGGTGGGGCTGACCGAGGTGGCTCCGATCGGCGCGGTCACCGTCGGCCAGGAGGGCACTCAGTTGGCAGAGCTGGGCGCCATGGCCGGCAGCGCAGCACAGGTGCGCATCTTCTCCGATGACGGCATGTGCGTGCACGATCCGCTCCTTATGCGCAGGGCTCTCGAATACGTCAAGACCTTTGACGGCATCATCGCCCAGCACGCGCAGGACCCTCGGCTGACCGAGGGAGCGCAGATGAACGAGGGCACCGTATCGGCCAAGCTCGGTCTGCCCGGCTGGCCGGCCGTTGCCGAAGAATCGATCATCGCCCGGGACATCCTGCTGGCCGAACACGTGGGTTCGCGCCTGCACGTGTGCCACCTGTCAACAGCCGGTTCGGTTGAACTGGTGCGCTGGGCGAAATCGCGCGGCGTCCGGGTCACTGCCGAGGTCACCCCGCACCACCTCATGCTCACCGACGAACTCGTCGAATCTTTCGATCCGGTGTACAAGGTCAACCCGCCGCTGCGCACCCGCCGCGACGTCGAAGCGGTCCGCGACGGCCTGGCCGACGGCACAATCGACATTGTGGCCACCGACCACGCACCGCACCCCGCAGAACACAAGTGCTGCGAATGGTCAGCTGCGGCCATGGGCATGGTCGGCATGGAATCGGCTCTGCCGATCGTGGTTGAAGCTATGCGCGACTACGATTTCGGCTGGGCAGACATCGCACGCGTCATGAGCACCAACCCGGCATCGATTGCCGGGCACACCGAACACGGCTCATTGGAAGTCGGAACGGGTGCGAACATCATTCTGGTCGACCCGAATGCTCCCGGTGTCGTCGAACCTGACACCCACGCGACCAAGGGCCGCAACAACCCCTTCCGCGGGCTCGAGACCAACACGCGGGTCGTGCACACCATCCTGTACGGCACCCACATCGTTGAAAACGGCGACATCGTTCGCAAGCACGAACTTCGGGAGGGCTCGTGGATCGGCTGATCCCGGTGCTCGTCCTCGCCGCCATCGCAGTGGGGATCCTCGTGCTCATGCGCTGGGGATGGAAAGCTCGACAGAAACGCCAGGCCGACATCCCCGCACCGCAGCCGGCCGCACCGACGGACAGCGGTTACGACGGCTACTACATTGCGACAACGCCGGCCGGCCAGCACCTCGAGAGGATCAACGTCCACGGTCTCGGTGTGCGAACAGGCGCCGGACTCGACGTCCAAGACGACGGGGTCGTGTTCAGCCTCGACGGGCGCGACGCGTTCCGGATCCCCGCCGAAGACATCGTGGATGTTTTCTTCGGCTCCGGCATGATCGGCAAGTTCACCGAAAAAGACGGAATCATCATCATCCGCTGGAACCTCGGAGACCACGAAGTCGACACCGGCTTCCGCCCCCGAGAACACAGTGCCAAGAAGACCATCGCCGCGGAAATCGACACACTCAAAGGTAGGAGACGATGAGCCTGCGCACACAGCCCGCCCAGCTCGTTCTGGAAGACGGCACGCACTACACGGGAGCCGGTTTCGGGGCCCTGGGCACAACGGTCGGCGAGGCGGTCTTCACCACCGCTATGACCGGCTACCAGGAGACCCTGACCGACCCTTCGTACCACCGGCAGATCGTGATTCACGCGTTCCCCCACATCGGCAACACCGGGGTCAACAGCGAAGACAGCGAATCACGCCGCTGCTGGGCAGCCGGCGTCGTCGTCCGCGACCCTTCCCGGATCACATCGAACTGGCGCGCAGAAGGTGACTACGAAGAACACCTGAAGTCCATCGGGCTGGTCGGCATCTGCGACGTCGACACTCGTGCGCTGACCCTGCACCTGCGGGACAAGGGCGCCATGCGGATGGGCATTTTCTCCGGTGATGACGCTCAGAAGCCAGTGGATGAGCTGCTTGAGATCGTCCGCCAGGCCCTGCAGATGGAGGGCGCGGACCTCGCCTCGGAAGTCACCTGCGATGCCCCCTACACGATTCCCGCTCAAACCGAGAAGCGCTTCTCGGTTGTGGCCTACGACCTCGGCGTGAAGAAGACAACGCTGGAGCAGCTGGCCCAGCGCGGCCTCGAAGTGACCGTGGTGCCGGCAAACACGACGGTTGAGGAACTCACCGAGCTTTCCCCCGACGGCGTGTTCTTCTCCAATGGTCCGGGCGACCCCTCTGCCATGAAGCAGCCGATCGCAGTGCTGCAGTACGTGCTGAAAGAGCGCATCCCGTTCTTCGGCATCTGCTTCGGCAACCAGCTGCTGGGCCGCGCCCTGGGCTTTGACACCTACAAACTGACCTTCGGCCACCGCGGATCGAACCAGCCGGTTCTCGACGTCGCGTCGGGCCGTGTCGAAATCACCACGCAGAATCACGGCTTCGCGGTCGATGCGCCGCTGGGTGAGCCGGTCACGGCACCGAACTCCGAGTACGGCAGGGTGCAGGTTTCGCACATCGGCATGAACGACAAGGTTGTCGAGGGGCTCAAGTGCCTCGACATCCCCGCATTCTCGGTGCAGTTCCACCCGGAATCAGCGGCGGGACCCCATGATTCGCGCACCCTTTTCGACACTTTCGTCCAGCTGCTGGCTGACAACGCCAAGGAGAACTGATGCCGCTGCGTACAGACATCAAGACCGTCATGGTCATCGGCTCGGGTCCGATCGTCATCGGCCAGGCTTGCGAATTCGACTACTCGGGAACCCAGGCGTGCCGCATTCTGCGCCGCGAAGGTCTGCGGGTTGTGCTCGTGAACTCCAACCCGGCGACCATCATGACCGACCCGGAGCTGGCCGACGCCACCTATGTCGAGCCGATCGACCCCGATGTGATCGAGAAGATCATCGAAAAAGAAAAGCCGGACGCGCTTCTGCCGACTCTCGGCGGGCAGACGGCGCTCAATGCGGCCATCAACCTGCACGAATCGGGAGTTCTTGCCAAGCACGGTGTTGAGCTCATCGGCGCTGACGTCGATGCGATCCAGCGCGGTGAAGACCGCCAGCAGTTCAAAGACGTCGTCGAACAGTGCGGTGCCGAAGTCGCCCGCTCCTACATTGCGAACACAATGGACGAAGTCCTCGACGGCGCTGAAAAGCTCGGCTACCCGCTCGTGGTGCGTCCGTCGTTCACAATGGGCGGCCTGGGCTCGGGCATGGCCTACTGCGAAGAGGACCTGCGCCGGATCGCCGGTGACGGCCTGCACGACTCGCTGACAAACGAGGTGCTGCTCGAAGAGAGCATTCTCGGGTGGAAGGAGTTCGAACTCGAACTCATTCGCGACAAGAACGACAACGTCATCGTCGTGTGCGCAATCGAGAACTTCGACCCCGTCGGCGTGCACACCGGTGATGCCATCACGGTGGCTCCGTCGCTGACCCTGACGGACGTCGAGTATCAGAAGCTGCGCGACATCGGCATTGCGATCATCCGCGGTGTCGGCGTGGAAACCGGCGGCTGCAACATCCAGTTCGCCATCCATCCTGATACCGGCCGCATCGTCGTCATCGAAATGAACCCCCGCGTGTCGCGCTCCTCGGCACTGGCCTCGAAGGCAACGGGCTTCCCGATTGCAAAGATCGCGGCGAAGCTCGCCGTGGGCTACACGCTCGACGAAATCCCGAACGACATCACGGCAACAACCCCGGCGGCGTTCGAACCCGCCCTGGACTACGTGGTGGCGAAGATTCCGCGCTTTGCCTTTGAGAAGTTCCCGGCCGCTGACCCGACCCTGACGACCACCATGAAGGCCGTCGGCGAAGTCATGGCGCTCGGCCGCAACTTCACGACCGCGCTGCAGAAGGCGCTGCGCAGCCTCGAGAAGAAGAACTCCGAGTTCTCCTTCGACGCTCCGTTCAACCTCGAAGACAGCAGTGTGCGCACTGATGTCGAAGCAAAGCTCGCACACGCAACCGAGGACCGCATCTACACGGTTCAGCGCGCCCTCATGTCGGGTATGAGCATTGACGACGTCTTCGAACACACGAAGATCGACCGCTGGTTCCTCGACCAGATTGCGCTCATCAACGAAGTTGCCGACTTCGTTCGCGAAGCCGAGGACCTGACTCCGGAGGCCCTGACGATCGCCAAGAAGCACGGCTTCTCGGACCGGCAGATAGCGCAGCTGCGCAACCTCGACCCGGCTGTTGTCATGGGGGTTCGCCATGCGCTGGGCGTTCGCCCGGTCTACAAGTCGGTCGACACGTGCGCCGGGGAATTCGAAGCGAAGACCCCGTATTACTACTCGAGCTACGACGCGACGAGCGAAGTCGCACCGCGGGAACGCGAAGCCGTCATCATCTTGGGCTCCGGTCCCAACCGCATCGGCCAGGGCATCGAATTCGACTACTCCTGCGTGCACGCGGCTATGGCGCTCGAATCTGCCGGATACGAAACCGTCATGGTCAACTGCAACCCGGAAACCGTGTCGACGGACTATGACACCGCCGACCGTCTGTACTTCGAGCCGCTGACGCTTGAGGACGTTCTCGAGGTGTACCACGCCGAGGCGCAGGCCGGTCCGGTTGCCGGTGTCATCTGTACCCTGGGCGGGCAGACCCCGCTGGGTCTGGCAACCGCTCTCAAGGATGCGGGCGTGCCGATTCTCGGCACCCAGCCCGAAGCGATCGACTTGGCGGAGGACCGCGGTGAGTTCGGCCGGATCATGGCCGAAGCCAACCTCGTGGCACCCAAGCACGGCACCGCCGTCACCTTTGATGAGGCTGTCGACATTGCCGAGGAGATCGGCTACCCGGTGCTCGTGCGCCCCTCCTATGTGCTGGGCGGTCGCGGCATGCAGATTGTGTACGACTCCGAGCAGCTGCGCTCCTACATGGAGACCGCAACAGAGGTGTCGTCCGACCGGCCGGTGCTCGTTGACAAGTTCCTCGACGATGCCGTGGAAATCGACGTCGACGCCCTGTACGACGGCGAAGAGCTCTACATCGGCGGAATTTCCGAGCACATCGAAGAGGCCGGTGTGCACTCCGGTGACTCGACGTCTGTTCTGCCTTCGATCAGCCTGGGTGAGAGCGTTCTGCAGCGCGTTCGCGAAGCAACGCTTGCGATTGCCCGCGGCACGGGTGTGCGCGGCCTGCTCAACATCCAGTTCGCGGTTGCAGCTGACATTCTGTACGTCATCGAGGCCAACCCGCGTGCTTCGCGCACCGTGCCGTTCGTGTCGAAGGCAACCCACCGCCAGCTGGCCAAGGCCGCGGCCCTCATTGCCGTCGGCAGCACCATCAGCCAGCTGCGCGGCACGATCCTCGCCGAAGAGTCCGACGGTTCGCACCTGCCGTTGGACCACCCGGTCACGGTGAAGGAAGTTGTTCTTCCGTTCCGCCGTTTCCGCACCCCGGAGGGCAAAGTCGTCGACTCGATCCTCGGCCCGGAAATGCGTTCGACCGGCGAAGTCATGGGCATTGCCCCGAACTTCCCGGAAGCATTCGCGAAAGCTCAGCTGGGCGCCTCGACCGCGCTGCCCACAGGCGGCCGCGTGTTCGTGTCGATTGCCGACCGCGACAAGCGCTCGATCGTCCTGCCGGTCAAGACCCTTGCCGACATGGGCTTTGAAATCGTCGCCACCGCCGGCACGGCAGATGTTCTGGCCCGCCACGGAGTGCCCAGCACGCGGATTGCCAAGCACTACGAAGCCGCTGACGGCGAGGACACGATTCTGCAGAAGATCGACCGGCGGGAAATCGACCTCGTGGTCAATGTTCCGTCTGGCCGCCAGGAGCGCTCCGACGGCTACGAGATCCGCGCGGCGGCCATTGCCGCGAACGTGCCGATTATGACCACGACGGCCGCTTTCTCATCGGCTGTCGGCGCCATCGACGTACGCCGTCGGGGAACTGCCGAAGTCCGTTCGCTCCAGGACTGGGCATGACGTTCAGGAACTGGCACGACGCCGCACAGGCAAGCCCCCTGTGCGTGGGAATTGATCCTCATCCCGAGCAGATCGCGCAGTGGGGTCTGCCGGACACCCCGGACGCGCTCGGCACTTTCGCACAGAATGTGCTGAGCGCGGCCACAGAACGGGCGAAGTTCATCAAGCCCCAGTCAGCTTTCTTTGAACGGCACGGCTCAGCCGGGATCGCGGTTCTCGAAGATCTGTTGGCGCAGGCTCGTGAAGCCGGCGTCATGTCGATCCTCGACGCCAAACGCGGCGACATCGGTTCGACTATGGCCGGCTACGCCGACGCCTACCTCAACCCTGCACGACCGCTGGCAGCTGACGCGCTGACCGTGTCGCCCTACCTGGGGGTCGGGTCACTGCGGCCGGCCATGGAGCTTGCGGCAGAACACGGCAAGGGCCTGTTTGTTCTCGCCCTGACTTCCAATCCGGAGGGCAGGGAAGTGCAGCACGCCCGAACCCAGGAGGGTAGGGCAGTAGCCGCCGAGGTGGTCCGGCACGCTGAGGAGGTCAACGGTCAGCTCGATGTGCCGCTGATCGGCCTGGTGGTCGGTGCGACTATCGGCACTGCCGCGGCTGATCTTGGAATTGATCTGCCGAGCTTTTCGGGGCCCGTGTTGTCGCCGGGTTTCGGTTCGCAGGGAGCCGGGGTCGCCGACCTCGAGGCGGTGTTCGGGGATGCCTACAGCGACGGGAGGGTGATCGTCAATGCCTCGCGTTCCCTTTCGCGTCGCGGTCCGGACAGTGCCGACATTGCGGATGAAATAACCACGGTTATCGAAGCTTTGAGGCCAAAAGGCCGATAGACTGCGAGTGTCCCGATCTATAAACGGATCTTGAGGAGGGGGACACATTGGTACTGACGCCGTTGACTGAGGAGCAGCGTTCAGCTGCCCTGCGCAAGGCCTTTGACGCTCGTGTCGAACGGGCGGAAGCCAAAGCAGATCTGAAATCAGGCAAGAAGACGCTCGCCCAGGTGCTCGCGGAAGCGGGTGACAGCGAGGCGCTGCAGAAAATGAAGGTCTATGACCTCCTGCGCGCAATCCCCAAGGTGGGGGACAGACGTGCAGAGGCCATTATGGAAGAAGTCGGCATCGCCATGTCTCGTCGTATCAGAGGCTTGGGTGTACACCAGCGAGCCGCGCTATTGGAGAAATTTGAGTGAACCAGTTCTGACCGTGCTCACCGGCCCTTCCGCGGTCGGCAAGGGCACCGTCGTCCAGCATGCCAAGAACAGCGCTGACCGCATGTGGCTGTCGGTGTCCGCAACAACACGCGATCCTCGCCCGGGCGAAGTCGACGGAGTGCACTATCGCTTTGTGACTGACGCCGAGTTCGACGACCTCATTGATGCGGGCAAAATGCTCGAATACGCGGTCGTCCACGGTCATCACCGCTACGGAACGCCGTCGGACCCTGTCGAGCAGGCTCTGGCCGATGGCCTGGCGCCGCTTCTGGAAATCGACCTCGACGGGGCGCGCCAAGTGCGTGAGCACGCACCGAATGCGCGTTTCGTGTTCATGGCTCCACCCAGCTGGGACGAACTCGTCCGCCGACTCACCGGCCGCGGCACCGAAACGCCCGAACAGATTGCCCGTCGCCTTGAGACCGCGCGCACTGAACTGGCGGCACAGGACGAATTCGACCACGTGATCGTCAACACCGATGTTTCAGCAGCGGCTGCCGAACTAGTAGACTTGATGGGACTGTCATCAGACACCCCTAGGTGAATGTGGAGAAATTTCTTGACTGCTAACCCCGAAGGCATCACCAACCCGCCGATCGACGATCTGCTCAATGTGACGCCGTCGAAGTACGAACTCGTCATCGAGGCCGCACGTCGCGCCCGCCAGATCAACTCGTACTACGCACAGCTGCAGGACGGACTGCTGGAAAACGTCGGTCCGCTCGTGACTCCGGAAGCCGGCGAAAAGCCGCTGTCGATTGCCCTGCGCGAAATCAACGAAGGCAAGCTTGTCAGCCGTGAGGCCACTGCAGAAGAGCTCGCTCAGGAAGAAGCTCTCGCAGAAGAGTTCGACTTCAGCTTGGACCCCGACGCACTGTGAACATCGTTCTCGGCGTCACCGGGGGCATTGCCGCGTACAAAGCGGCTCACGTAGTCAGACTTCTGAAAGAAGCGGGACACAGCGTCCGCGTTGTTCCCACCGAAAGCGCTCTGCGCTTTGTCGGCGCACCCACGTGGGAAGCGCTTTCTGGTCAGCCGGTGCAGACGGACGTCTTCACTCGCGTCGAAGAGGTCGAACACGTTCTCATCGGCCAGCAGGCCGACCTCGTGCTGATCGCCCCGGCAACGGCGGACAGCCTGGCGCGCATTCGCGCTGGCATGGCCGATGATCTTCTGACTGCCACGGTGCTCACCACGACGGCGCCTGTCGTGGTTGCTCCCGCCATGCACACCGAGATGTGGTTCAACCCGGCCACCGTCGACAACGTCGCGGTTCTGCGGGCACGTGGTGTGCACGTCCTCGAACCCGCATCGGGTCGTCTGACCGGTGCTGATTCCGGGCCGGGACGTCTGCCCGAACCGCAGGACATCGTGGACTTCGCTCTGTCGGTTCTCCGTGAGGCATCGCCTCGTACAGACAGGTCTGACAGTGGACTGCTTGCCGGCCGCCGGGTGTTCATCAGCGCCGGCGGCACGCGCGAACCGCTTGATCCGGTTCGCTTCCTCGGCAACCGCTCATCGGGTAAACAGGGTGCGGCTCTTGCTGCGGCCGCTCACCGTTTTGGAGCCGAGGTTGTTCTGGCTGCGGCGAATGTCGATTCTGCGATTCTTGAGACCCTGCCGTCGGGCATTGACATTCGCGAAGTCGAAACCACCGCCCAGTTGGAAAGCGTGTGCCGTGAACAGGCAGCAGAAGCTGACATCGTCATCATGGCTGCCGCTGTTTCTGACTACCGTCCAGCTCAGGCAGCCGGCCACAAAATGAAGAAGGACGGCGACGCCGGACTGACAATCGAGCTTGTGCAGAATCCCGACATCCTCGCCGGTCTTGTTGCCGACCGCCGTGAGGGCCAGACGATCGTCGGATTCGCCGCTGAAACGGGAAGTCCCGAGACCCCGGCGGACGAACTGGCCAGGCAGAAGATCGTGCGCAAGGGCTGCGACATCCTCGTATTCAACGACGTGTCCGACGGCAAGACCTTCGGCCACGACACCACGCACGTCGAAGTGCTCGCCCTGACGGGTACGGGCGTTGTGGGACTCGGCGTATTCACCGGAGAAAAAGCCGATGTGTCGGTTTCTGTCATGGAAACGATCGCGAAACACGCGGTCGAATAGGATTGAAGCGTGTCTGAACTTCGTCAATTCACCTCTGAATCCGTAACCGAGGGCCACCCGGACAAGATCTGCGACCAGATCAGCGATGCCGTGCTTGACGCCCTCCTCGAACAGGACCGTCGCGCCCGCGTTGCTGTCGAAACGATGGTCACGACCGGTCTTGTGCACGTCGCCGGCGAGGTAACGACCTCCGGCTATGCCGACATCGCACAGCTGGTGCGCGATGTCATCACCGACATCGGCTACGACTCTTCGTCCAAGGGCTTCGACGGCCACACCTGCGGCGTTTCGCTGTCGATCGGCGCTCAGTCGAACGACATCTCCGAGGGCGTGACCCGTTCGCTGGAGGCCCGCTCCGGTACGACCGATCTTTACAGCTCCCTGGGTGCTGGCGATCAGGGTCTCATGTTCGGGTATGCGGACAATTCGACTGCGACCCTCATGCCCACGCCGATCTACTGGTCGCACAGGCTGACTGAAAGGCTCACCGCAGTTCGCAAGTCCGGCACCCTGCCGTACCTGCGCCCTGACGGTAAGTCGCAGGTGACGGTGGGCTATGACGGCGACAAGGCTGTGACGGTTGAAGCTGTTGTTCTTTCCACGCAGCACGACGAGACCGTGACCCACGCTGAGCTCGCCCAAGACATCCGCGCCCACGTGGTCGACCCGGTGTTGGAAGAGTCCGGGCTTGACACCTCGCGAACCAACTACTTCATCAACCCCGCGGGTCCGTTCATCACGGGCGGACCGATGGGCGATGCCGGTCTGACCGGCCGGAAGATCATCGTCGACACCTACGGCGGTTTTGCCCGTCACGGCGGCGGCGCTTTCTCCGGCAAGGACCCGTCGAAGGTTGACCGTTCGGGCGCCTACGCAACTCGCTGGGTGGCCAAGAACATCGTCGCCGCGGGCCTTGCTGAGCGTGCAGAAGTCCAGGTGGCCTATGCGATTGGCGCTGCCAGCCCCGTCGGCCTTTACGTCGAAACCTTCGGCACCAGCGAAGTCGATCCGGTGAAGCTGGCCGGAGCGGTGCGCGAGGTCTTTGACCTTCGCCCCGCGGCGATCATCGCCGAGCTCGACCTCAATCGTCCCATTTACCGCAAGACTTCGACCTACGGCCACTTCGGCCGCGAAGACTCTGATTTCACGTGGGAGAACACTGACCGCGCCGATGCGCTGAAGTCCTATTTCAGCTGAGAACCGTGGACGACGCTCAGCTGTTTGCAGACGCTGAGGAGCCTCGCCTGAGGATCCGCGGCGGTGCACAGCCTGCTGAGGACCGTCCCGTGGCGCGCGTCCTGCTGGAGTCCCCGCTTCCGCACCTGGATCGTCTGTTCGACTACGCCGTAACGCAGGAGCAGGCTGATGAGGCGGTCATCGGAGCTCGCGTCCGGGTTCGCTTTTCAGGGCGGAAGCTTTCCGGTTTTATCGTCGAGCGCACGGATACGACCGATGTCGATGGTGAACTCGCACCCCTTGCCTCTGTCGTTTCGCCGCTTCCCGTGCTGGGTGAGGAACTGTACGGTCTCTGTCAGGCTGTTGCTGCGCGCTTTGCCGGGACGACGGCGGATGTTGTCAGGCTGGGTGTACCCGCACGCCACGCCCGCGGTGAAAAGAACGTTCTGAAGTCTGCACCCGGTGATCCTGACGGGGCAGCTGAGGCTGCCCGCGCTGTGCTTGAGGCCCCACCGGCCGACCTTGTCCCAGCCGCCGAAGCCGATTACCTCGCGGCCCTGAAGTCGTGGGCTGAGAACGCGAACTCATCTGAACGGTCAGAGCCCGAAGCTGGACCTAGGGGCGCCTACACGGTTCTGCCGGGAGATTCCGGTGGTGTCGACTGGGTGCGCTTCGGGTTTGAGGCAGCCGCGCGGGTCATCGCCGAGGGGCGGACCGTGCTGTGGCTGGTGCCCGACTATCGGGAACTCGAGGCAGTCAAACGCCAGCTGGGCGCTCTTGGTGAGTTCACCTCCGTGCTCAGTGCGGACCAGGGACCGGAAGCGCGATGGGCCGCGTGGGTTCGGGTGCTGACCGGACGGTCGCGCTTGGTGTTGGGGATGCAGGCTGCAGCTTTTGCCCCGATGCAGAGCCTCGGACTCATTCTGATGTTCGATGATGGCAATGACTCCTATCTCTTCGGCCGAGCACCGTATGCGCACGCCCGCTTCGTTCTGCAGGAGCGTGTTCGCCGAACGGGTGCGGCTCTTCTGTTTCTTGACCGCACGCGCACGGTCGACGTGCAGTTCCTGATCGGCGCCGGCTGGGTGGGGGAGCTGCGCACCTCCCGCCAGGAGCGGCGCGAGTCAGCCCCCGTCGTGTTCCGCCCGCAGACAGAGCGCAGCATCAGCGATCTGACACAGCTGCCCGAGGCTGTGTTCAGCGTGATCCGGGGTGCCCTGGGGCGAGCGAAAAGCGAGGCCGCCGTCGGCC
This sequence comes from Brevibacterium ravenspurgense, assembly GCF_001584615.1. Classification (GTDB taxonomy): domain Bacteria; phylum Actinomycetota; class Actinomycetes; order Actinomycetales; family Brevibacteriaceae; genus Brevibacterium; species Brevibacterium ravenspurgense. The sequence goes on from NZ_LQQC01000010.1 coordinate 251,713, forward strand.
CGGTTCTCGTGCAGGTTCCGCGCACCGGCTATTCGACGTTTCTGACCTGCTCGGGGTGCAGCAATCCTGCGCTCTGCCCGTCGTGCGAAGCGCCGTTGAGCGCCGCCGGGCCGGAAGGCCCCTTTGCGTGTGCGCGGTGCGGATGGCACATCGAGCAGCTGGCGTGCCGCAGCTGCCGAAGTAGGCGCTTCAGCTTCCGCAGTGCGGGACTCGACGGAATTCACGCACAGCTGGGGCGCGCGTTTCCCGGCTTCACGGTTGTGCGCTCCGGCGGCAGCAAGATCTTCTCCAGGCTGGATGATCCAGCGGACATCGTCGTTGCCTCAACGGGTGCTGAACCCTATGTGGACGGCGGCTATGCGGCTGCGGTTCTGCTCGACACTCTGTGGCCTGGCCCCGTGCTCAGAGCAACTGACAGGGCAATTGCCAGGCGCATGCGGGCGGCAGCCATGGTCCGCCCCTCCCGTGTCGGCGGCCGTGTTCTCATCTTGGATGATGACCCGGACGTCGTCCGCACCCTGACCCGCTGGGATCCGGAAGTCTACGCCGCGGGAGAACTCGCGGATCGTACGGAAGCGGGGTTCCCGCCGGCTTGGCGAACAGCTGAGGTCACGGGTGCACGCCAAGCGGTCGAAGACGTTGCGGAAGGCTGCTGTGAAGACTTCGACGCGCGGCTGTACGAACTGCGCGACGGCCCGCCCCGGTCGCGCTTCACCCGCCCCGGCGACGAGGTCGATGAATCCGTCGTCACGGCGGTTCTCGGCATTCCCGCTTCGACTGGCAGCACGCTCTCAGAGCACTTGGCGGCCGAAACCGCCAGCCGGTCAATGCGCGGCGACGTGCAGATTCGCGTCCGCATGGACGATCCCGACGCCCTGTGACAGCAGCCGCCCACTAGACTGAACTGCGTGAGAATCCTGTTTGCCGGCACTCCGGAACCCGCCGTTCCCTCCTTGCGCGCCGTCGCCTCGCAGCACAGCGTGGCAGCTGTGCTCACCCGACCCGATGCGCCGGTCGGACGTAAGCGCGTTCTGACGCCCAGTCCGGTGAAGATGGCAGCGCAGGAACTCGGTCTTCCCGTCATTGAGGCCAGCCGTCTGGTCGGTGATGTCGTGACACAGATCGAAGAGCTTAAGGTCGATGCCGTTGCGGTCGTGGCCTACGGGGCGCTGGCCGGACCGCGGTCACTCGCGGCCGCCCGCCTGGGCTGGTACAACCTCCACTTCTCGCTTCTTCCCGATTATCGAGGTGCCGCTCCTGTCCAGCGCGCCCTCATCGACGGGCACACCACGTCTGGTGTGACCGTGTTCCGACTTGATGAGGGGATGGACACCGGCGACATCGTCAGCGCACTCGAACTGCCGCTTGACCACGTCGACGCAGGCGCGGCTCTTGCCGACTATGCCGACAAGGGCGCGGCTGTTCTCGCGGATGCTCTCAGCGCGGTAGAAAACGGCACGGCACAGTTCACTCGGCAGCCGACCGAGGGGACACTCGCACCCAAGATCACCGCCGCTGATGCGCACCTGGACTTCCAGCAGCCAGCCGAACAGCTCATCGCCCGCTCGCGCGGCACCTCGCCGGCCCCTGGACCGTGGAGCACAATCGACGGCAAGCGCACTAAGCTTGGCCCGCTCGCACCAGCCGAGGGTTCGCTTGAACCGGGCCACACCGCCAGTGCCGATGGCGGAATGCTGATCGGCACGGGAAGCCATCCGGTATTCATCGAGACAATCCAGCCGTTCGGCAAGCAGCGCATGGCCGCCGCGGACTTCCTGCGCGGCAACCCCGGCGTCAGCTTTGACCTGGGTGAGGGCGCATGAGCCGGCCTGACGCTCGTCGCAGTCGGGGCCGGAACAACCCGCAGAAAGCCAATCTCGCCCGCATCCTCGCGTGGGAGGTGCTCGTCGCGGTTGATGAAGACGACGCCTATGCCAACCTTCTGCTGCCGCGCAAGATCGCGCGCACGCGCCTGCGCGCTGATGATGCGGCACTGGCAACCGAACTGACCTACGGAACGCTGCGCGCCCGCGGTCTCTACGACGCGATCATCGCCGAAGCGGCGTCCCGCAAAGTCGACACCCTGGAAATCCCGGTGCTTAATGCCATGCGGATGGGAGCGCACCAGCTGCTGGCCATGCGCATTCCCGACCACGCGGCAGTCGGCGAAACAGTAGCCGTCATCAAGCAGTCGCTGCCGCGCGCATCCGGGATCGTCAACGCCGTCCTGCGCCGGATCGGTGAACGCAGCTATGACGACTGGCTGGCACTCATGACAGCCGGTCTGCCCGAAGACCAGGCGAAGTCCCTGCGGTACTCGCACCCGGCCTGGATCGTCAGCGCCCTGCGGGAGGCCCTCGAAGCTCACGGGCGCAGTTCGGCGGAAATCGATTTGCTGCTGCAGTCCCACAACGATCCTGCTCCCGTCGTGCTCACGGCACTGCCGGGACTGGACCGCAGCGAACTTCCCGGAACTCCCACCGAGCTGTCACCCCTGGGTGTGATTCTCGACCGCGGTGACCCGGGGAATCTCGAGGCGGTGCGAACGGGACGTGCGCGGGTGCAGGACGAAGGCTCCCAGCTGACAGCACTCACCCTGCTGGAGGCAGAAGCTCCCGAGGGCGAATGGCTCGACATGTGCGCCGGCCCCGGCGGCAAAACCGCAATTCTGGCCGCCACGGCAGCCGAGCGGGGTGTGCCCGTGACAGCCCTCGATGCGTCAGGTCACCGAGCTGACCTCGTGGTCGACAGCACGCGCGCTTTTGCCGACACCGTCGAAGTGTTCAAAGGTGACGGACGCGAATTCGCCGAAGCGTATCCCGGTGAATTCACCCGGGTGCTCGTGGACGTTCCCTGCTCAGGTTTGGGTGCGCTGCGGCGCAGGCCGGAAGCGCGCTGGCGGCGCAGCTCCGAAGACGTGCGCACACTGCGCCCGCTGCAGGACGGCCTACTTCGTGCCGCATGGCAGGCGTGTGCGCCCGGCGGCGTCATCGCCTACTCCACGTGCTCACCGCACAAACACGAAACCCTCGACGTGGTCCGCGCCTTCGCAGCAGACACCCCCGCGGTGCAGATTCTCAACACACCCGACCACCTGGCCCGGGTGACGGGACAGCCAGCCGAAAGCTTCGCCTCGTCCGCCGTGGGTGACGGTGCCGCTGCTCAGCTGTGGTCCCACGTTCACGAAACCGACGGCATGTTCATCTGCCTCATCCGCTGCCCAGCCTGAGAGGACACTCGTGTCGATTTCCATCAACCCCAGCATCCTGTCCTGTGACTTTGCGCAGTTCGACCGCGAACTGGCAAAAATCGCCGACGCCGACATGGCGCACGTCGACATCATGGACAACCACTTCGTGCCCAACCTCACGTTCGGCCCGCCCGTTGTTGAGCGAATCAAGGCTGTCTCGCCCATCCCGCTGGACATGCACCTCATGATCTCTGAAGCCGACCGGCACGCACCGGTCTATGCCGAAATGGGCTGCGAGTCAGTGACCTTCCACCTGGAGGCCTCGGCCGCTCCGGTGCGCACAGCGCGTGAACTGCGCCGCCTGGGTGCAAAGGCCTCCGTCGCGGTCAAACCGGCGACCCCCGTCGAACCGCTCATTGACCTGCTTGGCGAATTCGACCAGGTGCTCATCATGACCGTCGAACCTGGCTTCGGCGGACAGAAGTTCCTCGACGTGTGCCTGCCGAAGGTCCGCCGGATCCGCGAAGCGATCTCGGCTGCCAATCTCGAGCTGACCGTCCAGGTGGACGGGGGGATCTCCGAGGACACGATCGGTCGCGCAGCAGAGGCCGGCGCCGACGTCTTTGTGGCAGGCTCCGCTGTCTACGGAGCTGACAATCCTGCCGCGCAGATTACGCGGCTGCGTGAACTCGCAGGAGAACACGCTTGCTGACCGACCTTTTCGGAATCCTCAACACCCCGGCTTTCTGGCTGGCGGGCAAACCGGTCCCGTGGTCAGACCTCATCGGCAACATCTTCGCCCTGCTGACGGTGGGACTCGCACTCAAACGCAGTGTGTGGTCGTGGCCCGTGCAGATTCTGGGCTCCATCCTGCTGCTGAGCGCGTCCCTGTCCGCCCACCTGGGCGGCAACGCCAGCCGACAGGTGGTCATCATCGCCGCCGCCGTGTGGGGGTGGAGCACGTGGCAGAAATCGAAGAGCGAAACCGGCTCGATCGAGGTTCGCTGGGCCACCTGGAAAGAGCGCGCCGTTCTGCTGGCTGCTCTCATTGTGGGCACCGCCGTATTCGGCACTGTTCTGAAACTGGGGGACTGGTCGTGGAACCCCTACCCGGACGCGTATATCTTCATCGGCTCACTCGTTGCGATGTACGCCCAGGGCAAGGCGATCGTCGAATTCTGGTTCGTGTGGCTGGCGGTTGACCTTGTGGGCATCCCGCTGGCAGTCATGGGCGGCCTGCTGTTCTCCGGAATCGTCTACTTCATCTTCCTCATCATGGTTCTCATGGGCATGCGCGACTGGGCCAAGAGATCGCGCCAGACGATTTCCTCACCGTCCTCAGCCGCCGCCACGATCCACGGTGAGGAAACAGCCTGAGCAGCCGGCACCTCGTGCGTGATCAGTTGAGATTCCCACAACGTGAGCCGCGATACATCGCGCTTGAGCCGTGTACTAATCTGGCACCGTGAAGACCTTTGACGAGCTTTTTGCCGAATTGAAGACCAAAGCGGAGACCCGCCCGGAAGGGTCGTCGACCGTCGCCGAACTTGACGCCGGAGTGCATCAGATCGGAAAGAAGATTGTCGAAGAGGCCGCTGAGGTCTGGATGGCTGCCGAATACCAGTCGGACAGCGAACTGGCCGAAGAGATCTCCCAGGCGATCTACCACCTGCAGGTCATGATGCTCGCACGCGGACTGACCCCCGAAGACATCTACCGGTACCTGTAAGAAAGGCCCCTGTGCTCAGAGTCGCCGTTCCCAACAAGGGATCACTGTCAGAAAAAGCCACGGAGATGCTCCGCGCCGCCGGCTACTCGCTGCGGCCCAACGCGAAGACGCTGGCCCACACCGACAACGTCAACGAAATCGAGTTCTTCTACCTGCGCCCGCGCGACATCGCGGTGTACATCGGGCGGGGAATCCTCGACATCGGGATCACCGGTCGCGACCTTCTGCTCGAATCCGGTGCGGAAGCCAAAGAGATCATGTCCCTGGGCTTCGGAGCTTCACGATTCCACTACGCCGGTCCCGCCGGCGCTTTTGCCGACCCGAGTGAGCTCAGCGGCAAGAGCATTGCGACCTCCTACCCGGAACTCGTCCAGCAGGATCTTAAGCAGCGTGGGATGAGCGCATCAATCGTGCCGCTGGACGGGGCTGTTGAAGTGTCCATCCAGCTGGGCGTTGCCGACGCTATCGCGGACGTCGTCGAAACCGGCACCACCCTGCGCGCCGCGGGACTGGAGACAATCGGCGAGCCGATTCTGCGCTCGGAGGGCGTTCTCATCGGCCGTGACGGTCCGCCGCGCGAAGCCGAAGACCCCAAGCAGATCGAGCTCAGGACTGACATCCTGCTGCGCCGCCTGGAAAGCGTCATCGTCGCCCGCGACTACGTGCTCATCGACTACGACGTTGCCGAAGAGAACCTCGAAGCGGCGATCGCCATCACCCCGGGCTTTGAAAGCCCGACCGTGTCAACCCTGCACGATCGCGGCTGGTTTGCCGTCCGGGCCATGGTGCCCTCAGCCGACCAGCACACACTCATGGACAAGCTCTACAGCGTCGGCGCGCGGGCAATCCTCGTCAGCCGCATCGACGCCTGCCGCATCTGACACCGGCCGCCAGCACCGACGCCGGCGGCTGCCACACCAGGAAGGACTGACATGTCGCAAGGACCACTCAACGGCTACACCGTCGTCGACCTCTCCCGCGCTCTCGCCGGCCCTCACGCAGGCCAGATCTTCGGCGACCTCGGTGCGCGGGTCATCAAAGTAGAAAATCCCACCAGCGGTGACGACACGCGCAGCTGGGGCCCGCAGTACGTGGGGCCGGAAGACCAGAAGCAGGCCACGTACTTCCTGGCGTGCAACCGCAACAAGGAATCCATCGCGCTGGATCTCAAGAGCGAGGACGGCAAGCACGTTCTCGAAGAGCTCATCAAGCGCGCAGACGTGGTCATCGAGAACTTCCGCACCGGCGTTATGGACCGCCTGGGCTTTTCCACGCAGCGCTGCCTGGAGCTCAACCCGCGCTTGGTGATCCTGTCGATCACCGGCTTCGGCCACGACGGTCCAGAGGGCGGTCGTGCCGGCTACGACCAGATCGCCCAGGGCGAGGCGGGGCTCATGTCGGTCACGGGTTCGGGCCCGGACGACTTCCAGCGGGTCGGCGTGCCGATTGCCGACCTCCTGGGCGGTATCAACGGAACCCTCGGTGTTCTTGCGGCTCTCCTTGAACGCGAACGCACCGGCAAGGGCAAGATCGTTCGCACCTCGCTCATCGCCGGCATTGTCGGCGTGCACGCCTTCCAGGCCACCTCGCAACTCGTCGGCGGTGTGACGCCTAAGCCCAATGGCAACCACCACCCGGCGCTGTCGCCCTACGGTCTTTTCCGCTGCAAGGGCGGCGAAGGCGGTGCGGTCCAGATGTCGGTGGGCAACCAGTCGCTGTGGCAGAAGTTCTGTAATGCCTTCGGACTCGACCCCGAAGCTGATGGCATGGCCGACAACGACGCGCGCGTGAAGAACCGCGAAGCAGTCACTGCTGCTGTCGAAGGTGCTTTTGCCGACCTCGATTCCGAAGAAGTGCTGGCCAAGCTCAGCGAAGCCGGCATTCCGGCCGGTGTTGTCCGCACGCTCGACGAAGTCTACGAATGGGATCAGGCACTCTCGCAGGGCCTCAAGATCACGGTGGACCACCCCGTTGTCGGCGACATGGACCTCGCCGGCCCGGTTCTGCGCTTCTTCGACGGCGGTGAAGAAGGCGAAGTAGAAACGACATTCTCCGAACACAAGGCACCCCCTGTTCTCAACGCAGACTCTGAGGCCATCCGCGCCTGGTTGGACGGTGAAGCATGACCAAGCGGTACTCCGCCCGCGAACTCATCGACCTCGTCGTTGATGAGGGCACGTTTGAGTCTTGGGACACTGAACCGATCACACCGGCGGCAGGAATCTCGGAGGAATACGCTGCAGAACTTGCGGCAGCCCGCGAAAAGTCTGGTGCCGACGAAGCGATTCTTACGGGCGAAGGCCGAGTGCGGGGACGTCGTGTTGCCATTGTGGCCAGCGAGTTCCGCTTCCTCGCAGGCTCGATCGGCATTGCCGCGGCAGAGCGTCTGACGTCCGCCATTGAACGCGCAACCGCGGAAGGGCTGCCGCTGCTGGCCGGCCCAGCATCAGGCGGCACCCGCATGCAGGAGGGCACGGTCGCCTTCCTGTCGATGGTCAAGATCACGGCAGCCGTCAACGACCACCGCAAGGCCGGTCTGCCGATCCTCGTCTACCTGCGCCACCCCACCACCGGCGGAGTGTTCGCCTCGTGGGGCTCGCTCGGCCACTTCTCCGTTGCCGAACCGGGCGCGCTCGTGGGCTTCCTCGGTCCACGCGTGTACGAAGAGCTCTACGGCGAGCCCTTCCCAACCAATGTGCAGACCGGAGACAACCTCCACCGTCGCGGCCTCGTCGACGCCGTTATGGGCCCCGAACGTCTGGGGGAGACCGCAGCGAAGGCGCTCGACGTCCTCATGGGCGCACTCGAGGTGCCGGCGCCCGTCGACAATCCCGACACCTCGCCGAACCCCATGCCAAGCGGCACGAACGCGTGGGACATCATCACCGCCTCGCGCGATGAAAAGCGGCCCGGAGTGCGCGAACTGCTGCGCTACGGGGCCCGCAATGTGCTGCCGCTCAACGGCACGGGACAGGGTGAAAAAGACCGCGGCATGATCCTTGCCCTGGCCACGTTCGGCTCTGCGCCGTGCATTGTGCTCGGCCAAGACCGCCGCGGACAGCGCAAGTACGAACCGATGGGTCCTGCTGCCCTGCGCGAAGCCCGCCGCGGGATGCGCTTGGCCGACGAACTGCACATCCCGTTGGTCACCGTCATCGACACCCCGGGTGCGGCCCTTTCCAAGGACGCCGAAGAGGGCGGACTTGCCGGTGAAATCGCCCGCTCCCTGTCTGACCTCATTGCGCTGAAGGCACCGACGGTGTCGGTCATCCTCGGTGAGGGCTCAGGAGGCGGAGCTCTCGCGCTCATTCCCGCCGACCGTGTGCTCAGTGCCGAAAACGGCTGGCTGTCGCCGCTGCCGCCAGAGGGCGCATCGGCAATCGTGCATCGGACGAGAGACCGCGCCGCCGAAATGGCGCAGGCCCAGCAGGTGCACTGCGAAAAGCTCGTCGAACATGGAATCGTGGATCGGGTCATTGCGGAAAAGCCGAACGCGGCCCAAGAACCGCGCGAATTCTCCGAACGTGTGGCGCAGACCCTGGAATACGAAATCATCGACCTCATGCGCGTCCACCCGTCGCGCCGCCGCTACCAGCGGATTGACCGCTACCGAAAGCTGGGTATCTGATGCCTGCCGTGCGAATCATCCCATGTCTCGACGTTGACGGCGGGCGCGTAGTCAAAGGCGTGAACTTCAAGGGGCTGAAAGACGTCGGCGACCCCGTTGAACTCGCCGAGCGCTACGGCGCCGGCGGGGCTGACGAACTGACGTTCCTCGACATCGGCGCCTCCAGTGGGAACCGCGAAACCCTGTACGACGTGGTGAAGAAGACCGCAGAGCAGGTTTTCATCCCCCTGACAGTCGGCGGGGGAGTCCGCACCGCTGACGACGTCGACCGGCTGCTGCGCGCAGGTGCCGACAAAGCGTCGATCAACACCGCCGCCATCGCCCGCCCGGAAGTCATCGGCGAAATCGTCGACCGCTTCGGTTCGCAGGTCCTCGTGCTCTCCGCCGATGTGCGTCGCGGAGATACCGCCTCCGGCTATGAGGTGACCACGCACGGCGGCAAGAGGGGCACCGGCCTGGACGCTCTCGAATGGGTGCGTGAAGCTCAGGAACGGGGCGTCGGCGAGGTCCTCCTGAACTCCATGGACGCTGACGGCACCAAGGAGGGATTCGACCTCGAGCTGATCCGCGACGTTCGCCCGCACATCGCGGTTCCGCTCATCGCATCCGGCGGCGCCGGCAAACTTGAGCACTTCGCACCGGCTGTGCGCGCTGGCGCCGATGCTGTGCTGGCCGCCTCCGTCTTCCACTATGGGACGTTCACGATCGCCGATGTGAAAGACGCTCTGCGCTCTGAGGGCATCGAAGTTCGATGACTGAGATTCTTCGCCCCGAGGACTTGCGCTACGGTGCTGACGGTCTGCTGCCGGCTGTCGTCCAGGAGTACGACACTCGCGAGGTGCTCATGCTCGCCTGGGTTGACGCCGAGGCGGTGCGCCGCACGCTCGACACGCGCAAGGCCACGTACTGGTCGCGTTCACGTGGTGAGTACTGGGTGAAGGGCGAAACTTCCGGGCACGCGCAGCAGGTCATGCGGGTCAGCCACGACTGTGACGGTGACACCGTCCTGTACGAGGTGCGCCAGACCGGTCCGGCTTGCCACACGAACACGCCGTCGTGCTTTTCCGACAGGAGGATGGATGATCACTCCGCTCAGTGAGTTCCGCGAACTCGGCAAACACCACCGGGTTGTTCCAGTCACGGCCACGGTTCTCGGCGACGGGGAAACTCCGATGTCGATCTACCGCGCCATTGCTCACGGTCGTCCGGGAGCGTTTCTGTTGGAGTCGGCTTCGCAGGGTTCCTGGCAGCGATACTCCTTTGTGGGTCGCAACCCGCTCTCAACGCTGAGCGCACAGCGCGGTGGAGAACTCACGTGGCAGGGAACAGTGCCCGCGGGTGCGCCGACCGGCGGCGATCCGTTGGAGGGCGTTTCGCAGGTTCTCAGCCTGCTCAAGAGCCCTCCGCCGGTGGATCTTCCCCCGATGACGTCGTCGCTCGTGGGCTACATCGGCTGGGATGCGGTTCGCCGCTTTGAGAAGCTCGGCGCTGGCCCCGACGCTGTGTCGAACATCCCGGAGATCCACCTGTCGATCCCCGGCGATGTCGTAGTGTTCGACCACTACACGGCTGAACTCACCCTGGTCGCAAACGTGCTCAACGCCGATGGATCACCAGAGCGCATCGAACAGGCCTATGAGAACGGCCGCAAGCGGATCGACGCCATGCTGCGCGACCTCAATGAGCGGCGTAAACCCGTCATTTCGACGCTCGATTGGCCGGCACCGACGGTGCGGTCCCACACGGAGCACGAAGACTTCCTCGCGACCGTTGAAACCGCGAAAGAGCACATTCGCCGCGGTGACGTGTTTCAGGTGGTTCCGGGACAGCGGTTCGAAAGCGACACCTCGGCTTCGGCTCTCGACATCTACCGTGTCCTGCGGCGCACGAACCCGAGCTCGTACATGTACCTGCTCGAGGTGGAAAACTCCGAAGGCGAGCCCTTCAGCATCATCGGCTCCTCTCCTGAAGCACTCGTGACGGTGAAAGACCGCGAGGTCCTCACTCACCCGATTGCCGGTTCGCGGCCACGCGGCAATACTGAGGTTGAAGACCGCCGGCTTGCGGAAGAACTCATCGGCGATGCGAAAGAGCGCTCCGAGCACATCATGTTGGTTGACCTGGCGCGCAACGACCTGGCGAAAGTGTGCCAACCGGGCACCGTGGACGTCGCTGAGTTCATGGAGGTCGCCCGCTACAGCCACATCATGCACATTGAATCTACTGTCACGGGCACTCTGCGCGACGACGTCGACGGCATGGACGTCATCCGCGCTGCGTTCCCGGCGGGTACGCTTTCGGGCGCACCGAAGCCGCGGGCCCTGCAGCTGATCGACGAACTCGAACCAATTGGCCGCGGACTGTACGGCGGTGTTGTCGGCTACCTGTCGTTTGCCGGTGATCTCGACATGGCGATTGCCATTCGCACGGGTGTGCTCAAAGACGGTGTTGTGGCCGTCTATGCCGGTGCCGGTGTTGTTGCAGACTCCGTGCCCGAATCCGAATACCAGGAAACCCGCACCAAGGCGGCGTCGGTGCTCAATTCTGCTGCTGCCGCGCAGACGCTGCGAGCAGCGGTGTCGGCAGATGACCTCGAAGAGCCGGGTGAGCGCAAATGACCCGCGGACGGTCCGTTCTGCTCCTCCTAGCGGCAGCGGGAATCCTGTGGTTCGTCTCGACACGTGAACTCGTGACGATGACGGGTGCGGTCAACACCGGCCCGGCAGGTGTTGCTGACGCCGCCCCCGGAGCATCGGGCGGCGGAGGCTCGCCTGTTCTCACGGCACAGGCGGCTGCGTTTGCCGTGACGGCTCTGCTGCTGGCGATGCTCGGAACCGCAGGCCGAAGAATCACCGGCGTACTCATGGTCCTGCTGGGGTTCGGCTACTTCGGCACCGGCCTCGGCATCGCCCTGGGCCAAGACGCCACACCCTGGGCGTGGATCGCAGCTGCAGCCGGCCTTGTGGCAGCCGTTGCCGCTGGTCTTGCCGGATTCGGACGTACTCAGTGGCGCACCAGCCAGAAGTTCGAACGCGCTGACATCGTGGAGGGCGAAGCAGATCCCGACGACGACCCGGCTGCCGCCTGGGACGCGCTTTCGCGCGGCGAAGACCCCGACGACATCAGATGATTCGCCTCTCATGGCGAGCCGATTGCCAGCAACTCAGTCTTTCGTGAGAGAATCCTGACAGCAGAATGAAGGAGCACAATGTCTAAGACCAAGTACCGCAACGGACCCTCTGACCTCGACAAGTCGAGCATCGACTACGAGGCAATCCAGGACCCCGGCCACATGCACTCTGTCGGTGCGTGGATCGGCGTCATCCTCGTGTTCGTCGGCGTTGCTGTTGCCAGCATCGGCACCCTGATCGTCAACAACAGCGGCTGGACGCTGTTCTTCGTCGGCTGCGGAATCGTCGTGCTCGGCGCAATCGTCGGCCCCATCCTGGTCAAGGCAGGCCTGGGCCCGAAGATTCACCGCAACACCCTGCAGCGTTGACAGTTCTCGGCGAGATCATTGACGGGGTCCGCGAAGACCTCGAACAGCGCCGCGCTCGTGTCGACCTCGAGCAGATGAAAGAGCGCGCAGTGGCAGCAGCCCCTGCGCGCTCCTTCACACCCGAACAGTTCGGGCTGATCTGCGAAGTCAAGCGTTCGTCACCTTCCAAGGGAGCGCTGGCCGATATCGCAGACCCGGCTGAACTCGCCGCCGCCTACGAGGCCGGAGGTGCGGCAGCAATTTCGGTGCTCACGGAGGAGCGACGCTTCGGCGGCAGCCTGGAAGACTTCGCGGCCGTCCGAGCCCGCGTGGACGTCCCGCTGCTGCGCAAGGACTTCACGGTCGACGAATACCAGGTGTACGAAGCCCGCGCCTACGGGGCGGACATCATCCTGCTGATCGTCGCGGCTCTCGACGACGAGCAGATGCGCAGCCTCTACGAGCTTGCCCACGAACTCGGCATGGCAGTCCTCGTCGAAGCTCACACCAGCGAAGAGATCACGCGTGCGGCGAAGCTCGGGGCGAAGATCCTCGGTGTGAACACCCGCAACCTCAAGGACCTGTCGGTTGATCCCGCGCGCTTTGCGCCCCTGGCCGCTGAAGCGACGGGGCACACCCACCTGGTCGCTGAAAGCGGTGTCGCAACAAGCGCCGAAGTCGAACTCTACGCGGCGGCCGGCGCAGACCTCGTGCTCGTCGGCGAAGCACTCGTGAAGCACGGCGACCCGCAGACCGCGGTTGCCGAGTTCACCCGCGCAGGCCGCGCACAGCGGCCCTAGCGACCCAATCGCAGCGCACACCCACAGCAAGCCGCCCGCGTACAGGCGCCTCGTGCTCTAACATCCCGAGCCGCCCACACAGAACGGAAGTGACATGCCTGAAATCCCAGCAGCAGAAGCCGGCCCGTACTTCGGCGAGTTCGGCGGCCGGTTCTTCCCGGAAGCCCTCGTGCCCGCCCTCGACCAGATCGAGGAAGCGTGGCGCAAAGCAATGGTCGATCCCGAGTTCGCCGAAGAGCTCACCCGTCTGCAGCTTGAATATACGGGCCGTCCCAGTCTGCTGACGGAAGCGCCGCGCTTTGCTGAACACTGCGGAGGCGCACGCGTCTTCCTCAAGCGCGAAGACCTCAACCACACGGGCTCGCACAAGATCAACAACGTGCTCGGGCAGGCTCTTCTCACGGTGCGCATGGGCAAGACCCGTGTCATTGCCGAAACCGGTGCCGGCCAGCACGGCGTTGCAGCAGCGACCGCCGCAGCTCTTTTCGGCCTTGAGTGCACCGTGTACATGGGTGAAGAAGACACTCAGCGGCAGTCGCTCAACGTGGCCCGCATGCGCCTGCTGGGCGCCGAAGTCGTTCCTGTGCGCACCGGCACTCGCACCCTGAAAGACGCCATGAACGAAGCCATGCGCGACTGGGTGGCGAACGTTGAGACAACGCACTACATGATCGGCACGGTCGCCGGACCCCACCCGTTCCCGGCTATGGTGCGCAGCTTCCAGCGCGTCATGTCGGACGAAGCGCGCGAACAGATCCAGCAGAAGGCCGGCCGTCTGCCTGACGCCGTGTGCGCCTGTGTGGGCGGCGGTTCGAACGCCATGGGAATCTTCGCGGCGTTCATCGGCGATGAGAACGTCCGCCTGTACGGTTTCGAAGCCGGCGGCGACGGCGTTGACACCGGCCGTCACGCTGCACGATTCTCCGGCGGGCGCCCCGGTGTTCTCCACGGTTCGGCCACCTACATCCTGCAGGACGAAGACGGCCAGACCCTGCCGTCGCACTCGGTGTCCGCAGGCCTGGACTACCCGTCGGTCGGCCCCGAACACTCCTACCTCAATGACTCCGGACGGGCTGAGTACCGTCCGATCGTCGACGACGAGGCCATGGAGGCCTTCCGCCTGTTGGCCCGCACCGAGGGAATCATCCCGGCTATCGAAAGCTCGCACGCTCTTGCCGGTGCCATGAAGGTCGGCAGGGAGCTCGGAGAAGACGCTGTTATCCTCGTGAGCCTGTCCGGGCGCGGCGACAAGGACATGACGACCGCCGCCCGGTGGTTTGACTACATCGACGAAGGAGCGGTCCAGGTATGAGCACGGCTGAAGTCCTCACACAGACCAAGAACGACGGGCGTGCCGCCCTCGTGGGCTACCTGCCCGTCGGCTTCCCCGATGTTCCCGGCTCCCTCGACGCGATGGCAGAACTGGCCCGCGGCGGCGCTGACATCATCGAAGTCGGCATCCCGTACACCGACCCCGGCATGGACGGTCCCGTCATCCAGCGGGCGGCCGATGCTGCTCTGCAGGCCGGCGTGCGCGTTGCCGATTCGCTGCGCGCTGTTGAAGCCGCAGCGAACGCGGGAGCTGTTCCCGTTGTCATGAGCTACTGGAACCTCATCCTCCAGTACGGCGTCGAAGCCTACGCCCGCGACCTCGCGTCCGCCGGTGGTCACGGCATCATCACGCCGGACCTGCTGCCGGACGACTGCGCCGCGTGGGATGCAGCCTCGGACGCTCACGACCTCGACAGGATCTTCCTGGCCGCACCGTCATCAACGCCCGAGCGCCTCGCTCTCATCAGCTCGCGTTCTCGCGGCTTCGTCTATGCCGCCTCGACAATGGGTGTCACAGGCACCCGCGACCAGGTGGACTCGCACGCGGAAGACCTCGTAGGTCGTGTGCGCGACGCTGGTGCTGAGCACGTGTGCGTGGGGCTCGGAGTCTCGAACCGCGAACAGGCGCGCGAAGTCGCCGCCTACGCCGATGGTGTCATTGTCGGCTCCGCTCTGGTGCGGGCTCTTGACGAGGACGGTCCCGCCGCGGTCGGCCGACTCGCGGAAGAGCTGCGCGAAGGAACGGTTCGCTCGTGACGTACCAGGCGGCGATTCCCTCACCGACCTGGCAGGGCTTTTCGCTCGGCCCGCTGACCATCCACGCCTACGCGCTGTGCATCATCACAGGCATCTTTGTGGCCCTGTGGCTGACGAATCGCAGGTGGACAGCACGAGGCGGAGATTCCGATGATCTGTGGACGATCGCCATGTGGACGATCCCCGCTGGCATCATCGGCGGTCGGCTCTACCACGTGTTCTCTACACCCGCCCCGTACTTTGGGGAGGGAGGAAACCCGGTTGCGGCTTTCTACATCTGGAACGGCGGACTCGGCATTTGGGGTGCTGTCGCCCTGGGTGTTCTGGTGGCGTACTTCGTGGCGCGCAAGCTCGACATTCGCTTCGGCGCTTTTCTCGACGCTGCCGCTCCCGGTCTGCTGCTGGCGCAGGGGATCGGCCGCTGGGGCAACTGGTTCAATCAGGAGCTGTTCGGCGCGCCGACCACACTTCCGTGGGGTCTGCACATCGACCAGGTGATCAACGGCCGCCTCAACCCCAACTGGCCCGACCCCTCGATTCCCGAAGGCACGCTGTTCCATCCAACGTTCCTGTATGAATCAATCTGGAACATCCTTGGGGCACTGCTGCTCATCTGGCTGGGCAAACGGTTCCGGCTGGATCACGGCCAGGTGTTCTTCTCATACATCTGCTATTACACACTGGGACGGGTGTGGATCGAAGCGCTGCGCATCGACACGGCGGAGCACATTCTTGGTCTGCGGCTCAACGTGTGGACGTCGATCCTGGTGTTCATCCTCGGTGCTGTCCTGCTCGTGGTATCGCGTATCCGGTACCCCAAGTTCAACCCGGACATCACACTGAGCGGATCACGGGGTGACGAACGCACTCAGGCAAGCGGCACCTCGGCAGAAACCTCCGCTCTGCCCCGGCAGTCGGACAGGGGAGAGGAGATCGGCTTCGGTCCTGTCACACAGGCGCTGCCCGTGATCGCTGATCCCGAAACTTCGGAACTTCCGGTGTCAGGACGGTCATTCGGATATTTCGGTGCGGTGACATCGACGATCTCGATCGTTCCGCAGGTGAGCAAACACGAAGACGGCAAGCACGACGGCTGATTGATCCGCGGCGGGTCTCTCACCGGGGACAACATTCGACTAGGGTGGAACTATGCGGCTAGCCAAGATCGTTGCAACCCTCGGACCTGCTCAGAAATCCTACGAAGACATCCGTGCCATCATCGATGCCGGAGTCGATGTTCTTCGCTTCAACTTCTCCCACGGCACCCACGCTGATCACAAGCGCCTGTACGGATGGGCGCGCGAAGCGGCCAACGACACCGGCCGTCCCGTTGCGGTCCTCATGGACCTGCAGGGGCCCAAGATTCGGCTGGGCACGTTCGCTGACGGCAAGAAGCACTACTTCGAACGCGGTCAGCAATTCACGATCACAACCGACGACGTCGAAGGAACGGTCGAGCGCATCTCAACCACCTACCCGGGTCTGCCCGGCGATGTCAGCGTCGGCGACCCGCTGCTGGTCGATGACGGTCGCGTGCGCCTGCGGGCAGTAGAAGTCGACGAAACCGACATTCTGGTTGAGGTCGAAGTTCCGGGCTACCTGTCCGACCACAAGGGCGTCAACCTACCCGGCGTAGCAGTCTCAGTGCCGGCGATGACCGAAAAGGACATCGCCGACCTCCGCTTCGGGCTGCGCATGGGTGTGGACTGGGTGGCGCTGTCCTTCGTGCGCGATGCTGCAGATGCTGAGCTTATTCGCTCGATCATGGACGACGAGGGCATCCACATCCCCGTCATCGCGAAACTGGAGAAACCGCAGGCTGTCGAAAAGCTCGACGAAATCGTCGATGCCTTCGACGGGCTCATGGTTGCCCGCGGCGACCTTGGCGTCGAAGTTCCGCTGGAACAGGTTCCCCTCGTGCAGAAGCGCGCGATCGCCAAGTGCCGGCGCGAAGCCAAGCCTGTCATTGTGGCCACCCAGATGCTCGAATCGATGATCGAAGAGCCACGGCCCACCCGCGCTGAAGCTTCCGACTGCGCCAACGCAGTGTTCGACGGCGCGGATGCGCTCATGCTCTCCGGTGAAACCTCGGTCGGTCAGCACTGGCTCGATGCGGTGCGCACAATGGCCCGCATCATCGAATCCTCCGAACAACAGGGCCTGCACCTTGTTCCCGAACTGGGCAGCGAGCCGAAGACCCGCGGCGGTGCAATCACCGCGGCTGCCGTGCAGGTCGCCCACGACCTCGACATCGACCACATGTGCGTGTTCACGCAGACGGGTGACTCGGTGCGCCGCATGTCGCGGCTGCGTGCGCCTCGTCGACTTCTTGCATTCACGCCTGACGTCAAGGTGCGTCACCAGCTTGCACTCACCTGGGGTGTTGAAACGATCCTCGTGAACGAAGTCAGCCACACCGACCAGATGGCCCGGCAGACCGATGAAATCCTGCTGGGCGAGGGAATGGCCGATGAAGGTGAATACTGCGTCATCGTGGCCGGATCGCCCCCGGGACTGCCCGGGTCGACCAACGCCCTGCGCGTGCACAAACTCGGTGACGCCATCAAGGGCCTGGCGCCGGCATACCGGGATGACAACCAGATCTTCAGCCACCCGGAAGCAGGCTACGGAAAGATCACCGAACCGAACTTCTGACCGGTGACCGGCGCCTCGTGAGGTAACCGGCAGAACCTGCCGGCCGCCTCGTGTGCTTCACCAGCGGTGCCGCGCAGGCTGCCCCAAACAGAAAATCTCGGGACATCGTTTCTACGATGTCCCGAGATTGTTTCGTACCGGATGCGGGACTCGAACCCGCACATCTTGCGATAGAGCATTTTGAGTGCTCCGCGTCTACCAATTCCGCCAATCCGGCATCAGGGCAATCGTAGTGCACGCGCTCAGATGCACAAAACAGGTGTCACCGGCGTGGTCTTTCACGCCCAGACCCGGCCTGCCATACCGTTTGCGCGCTGGGGCGACTACGATGGAGGCGTGTCTAACCCAGATCAAGAACTTCAGCCCGTACGCCGAGTCATCGTCGCCGAAGACGAATCCGTTATCCGACTCGACATTGTGGAAATGCTCCGGGAAGTCGGCTACGACGTCGTAGGCGAAGCGGGCGACGGCGAATCAGCCGTCCGCCTTGCCGAAGAGCTCCGTCCCGACCTTGTGGTCATGGACATCAAAATGCCGAAGCTCGACGGCATTTCCGCAGCCGAGAAGATCGCTCGGGCCAGCATTGCCCCCGTCGTGCTGCTCACTGCGTTCTCGCAGAAGGAACTCGTTGAGCGCGCCCGCGATGCCGGTGCCATGGCCTATGTGGTCAAGCCGTTCACGGCTGCCGACCTGGTTCCCGCCTTGGAAATCGCCCAGTCGCGCTACCAGGAGATCCAGGCACTGGAATCTGAGATTGCGGATATGACCGACCGCTTCGAAACCCGGAAGCTGGTCGAACGAGCCAAGGGTCTGCTCATCTCCAACATGGGGCTGACCGAACCCGAAGCGTTCCGCTGGATTCAGAAGACGTCAATGGACCGTCGTCTGACAATGCGCGAAGTCGCCGAAACTGTTCTCAACCAGCTCGATTCGAAAGACTGAGCTTTCGCTGAAGGCGGTCCTGACCCGTTAGCGGGCGGGGCCGCCTTTGCTGTGCGCGGGTGGCTGGTGGTTCGGTTCGCAGGTCGGTACAGACAGCGTCATCATCGCTGCGGCTGGAGCACCAGGTTGGTGATCCGCACAATCGACAGGAGCTTGCCGTTGTCGTCCGTCATGCGAACCTCGTGGTTGATGATGGTGCGTCCAGCGTGGATGACTTCAGCGCGTCCCCAAACCCGTCCGCTGCGAGCGGCTTTCAGGTGGGTGGCGTTGAGGTCAACGCCGACGACGTTCGTCCCGGCGCGCATGAAAGAGTGCAGCGAAGCCAGGGATTCTGCAAGCGCCACGTGTGCGCCGCCGTGGAAAAGGCCCGCGGGCTGCTTATTGCCCTCAACCGGCACGCTGCCCGTCAGGAATTCGTAGCCCAGGGTGTCCACCGACATGTTCATAGCGGCCATGAGGGTGTCGTCGTCAAACTTCTGGTAGTCGGCGAGGATTGCCGCGTATTCTTCTTCGCTCAATCCCTTCGCCAGTGGTGTGATCTGCTTCATGTTCCTCCTTGTGGGGTCACTGTAGTCGATTGAATCCGCCCCGCCTTGCCGCAGCTTTGCCGGTAGTGTTGAGGTGTGAGCACGAAGCGACTTCTTCTGATTGACGGCCATTCCCTTGCCTACCGGGCGTACTACGCTCTGCCGCCGGAGAACTTCTCGACGGCTGACGGGCAGACCACGAACGCTGTTTTCGGTTTCGCCCGGATGCTGTTGACGGCGGTCAACACGCTTGAGCCCACGCATGTGGCCGTGGCTTTCGATTTGGGCCGGCAGACCTTCCGGCTCGAGGAGTACCCGGAGTACAAGGCCGGACGCGCCAAGACGCCGGAGGACTTCCACGGCCAGGTCGACCTCATCAAGGACATGCTTGCCGCCTTCGGCGTTCCGGTCATCACCCGGGAGGGGTACGAGGCGGATGATCTGTTGGCCTCGCTTGCTCGCCGGGGTGCGGGGGAGGGCTATGACACCCTCATCGCCTCGGGTGACAAAGACTCCTTCCAGCTGGCCGACGACAACATCACGATCATGTATCCCAAGAGGGGCTTCACCGACCTGCAGCACATGACGCCGCAGGCGGTGGAAGACAAATACGGCGTCAGCCCTGCCAACTACCGAGGCCTTGCTGCTCTCGTGGGCGAAAAGGCCGACAACCTGCCCGGGGTTCCGGGAGTCGGCGAAAAGACCGCCGCAAAATGGCTGACGAAGTACGGTGATCTGCCGGCTATCATCGACAACGCGGAGGACATCGGAGGCAAAGTCGGGCAGAGCCTGCGCGACCACCTTGCCGATGTCGAGCGGAATTACCGTCTTAACCGTCTTATCGACGATCTCGACATTCCGCTGGAACTGGGCGATGCAGCGCTGGGACGCGGCAGCGCCGAGGCGATCGGCGAACTGTTCGATGTTCTCGAGTTCCGCCAGCTCTCAGCTGAGATCGGCCCATTCCTCGGTGGTGCTGAGATTCAGGCGCCGGCGGGAAGCGAAGTGCCCGCACCGCAGAAGACTGACGATGTGGCGGCTGTTGTCGCTGCCGCCGAGGGTGAAGTTTTGGGTGTCGACGTCGACCTCGAAACACCGGACGTGCTCGGCTTTGCCGCCGGTGACAGCGCGTGGCTTATCGACATGACCGCACTTGGCCCGGAAGCCGAAAAACAGGTCGCCAGCCTGCTTGCAGAGCATCCGCAGATCACCATGCACGACGCTAAGCCGCAGATCAAAGCGCTTGCCGACAACGGCCTGCGGGTGCGCGTGTGGACTGACACGGAGCTTGCCGCCTATCTGCTGATGCCGGATGCGCGCGGCTACGATCTCGAAGAGCTCGCTCAGAGCCGTGCCGGAATCGCAGCCGCGCAGCCTGACGAGAACGCCGGCACCCTGCTTGAGAACACGGATGACGAGGCTGCGGGCAGGAGAGCCTACCTCGCCTCGCGACTGGCACCGCTGCTGCGAGAACAGCTGGACGAATACAGCCAGCTGGCGGTCCTTGATGACATTGAAATGCCCACACAGGCTGTTCTTGCTCAGATGGAGCTCGTCGGCATCAATATCGATTCCTCGCAGCTGCAGAAGCTCATTGACGAGTTCGGGCGTGAAGCCGACCAGAGCGCAGAAGACGCGTACGCGGCTATCGGCCACACCGTCAACCTCGGTTCGCCAAAACAGCTGCAGACCGTGCTGTTCGATGAACTCGACATGCCGAAGACCAAGAAGACGAAAACGGGCTACACCACGAATGCGGATGCGCTCAACGATCTGTTCCGCAAAACGCAGCACCCTTTCTTGGAGCACCTGCTGGCTCACCGAGAGCGCACCAAGCTCAAGCAGACGGTTGTCGGTCTGAAGAAGGAAATCTCCGACGACGGGCGGATTCACACCACCTATCTGCAGACGATGACGGCTACAGGCAGGCTCAGCTCAAAAGACCCAAACCTGCAGAACATCCCGGTCCGCACGGACTCGGGAAGGCGCATCCGCGGTGTTTTCACCGCAGACGCGGACGCCGGATTCACGGACTTGATGAGCGCTGACTATTCGCAGATCGAAATGCGGATCATGGCCCACCTTTCCGGGGACGAAGCGCTCATTGATGCGTTTCGCGACGGTGAGGACCTGCACTCCTTCGTCGCCGGCCAGGTGTTCCAGATTCCAGTGGAGGAGGTCAGCCGCCCGCAGCGCGAAAAGGTCAAGGCCATGTCCTACGGCCTGGTCTACGGTTTGTCTGCCTACGGTCTGTCGAATCAGCTGGGCATCAGCCCGAACGAAGCCTCGGAGCTCATGGCCGAGTACTTCTCGCGCTTCGGCGCGGTGAAGGAATACCTCGACGGTTCCGTCGAAGAAGCACGGAAGATGGGCTACACGCAGACGATGTACGGTCGTCGCCGCTATCTGCCGGCCCTGCAGTCGGATAGCCGTCCGCAGCGTGAAATGGCCGAACGCGCAGCTCTCAACAGCCCTATTCAGGGCACCGCGGCAGACATCATGAAGATCGCCATGTGCAGGATTGCCGACGCATTGGCCGAGGCGGAGCTCAAGTCCCGCATTCTTCTGCAGGTGCACGATGAAGTGATCGTCGAGTGCGCTGCGGGTGAGTTCGACAGCGTCGAGAAGATTGTGGTCGACACGATGAGCAGCGCGGCTGAGCTCAGTGTTCCCCTGGACGTCAATGTGGGACGCGGCCCGGACTGGCAGTCAGCGGCTCACTGACAGACCGTACAGATGAGTGTGGCCCCGCCCGGCGGCGGGGCCACACTCATCTGTGGTTAGTCAGCCAGTCGCGTTGAGAAGATCGCGGTGCCCGGCATCAGCTTGCCGCGCAGGGGAGACCAGCCGCCCCACGAAGTGTCGTTGTCTTCGGGCCATTCAGGTTCCGTGAGCTTTTCCAGGACGAAACCGGCACCGTGGATGAGTGAAATCCAGTCGCCCAGCGTTCGGTGGTGCTCGGCGTAGACCGGGTTGCCCTGTTCGTCGAGTTCGACGTAGGGAGTGCGGTCGAAGTAGGAGTATTCGACGCACAGGCCGTCTTCACCCGGAACATCCGGGAAGATCCACCGCAGCGGGTGGGTTACGGAGAACACCCAGCGGCCCCCGGGCCGAAGAACCCGGGCAGTTTCGGCCAGAACCTTTTCAGCGTCCTTCACGAAGGGCAGAGCGCCGTAAGACGAAAAGGCGATGTCAAAGGAACCCGAAGGGAAGGGCAGCTGGCGAGCATCGGCCAGCAGGAAGGTGGGCGGAGTGGCGGATTCGCTCAGCGGGTTCTCCCTGGACAGACGCGCAGCCTGTTCCAGCATGCCGGACGAAACATCGCACCCGGTGACAATGCCGCCCTGTTCGGCAACCCAGCGCGAACACTGGCCCGCGCCACAGCCGATTTCGAGCACCTGCCGGCGCGCAACATCGCCGAGCAGGTTGACGTCGTCTTCGTTAACCCCCTCTGGACACCAGATGAATTCTTTAGCGCCGAGGAATGAGCCGTGTTCGGCCAGATAGTCTTCCGCCGAATTGTCCCAATAGGTGCGATTTGCCCTGACAGAGGCCTCTTCGTCGATCGGAAAGTATCCGCCGGAGATGATGCTGGGGTAGCCGTCAGACGTGCTCATACACTTCCATTCCTATTGAACAGCGGGTTGTCTATTCTAAACCGCCTCAATGGATGTTACGATTATCCACTGTGTAATGCTTGCGCTGATAACGCGCCCGCGTACACAGAATATCTGTCCATATCAACACGAGCTCCGGACCGAGCAGCCCGCCCGGACCGGATAATCCAAATCGGAGTCCCTAACTTTATGACCACTAGCACGCCGGACGCGGCGAACACCAAGCAGATCGCTGTCGACGACATCGGATCTGCGGAAGATTTCCTCGCGGCAGTCGACGAAACCATCAAGTACTTCAACGACGGAGACATCGTTGAGGGCACAGTCGTCAAGGTCGACCGCGACGAAGTCCTGGTCGACATCGGATACAAGACGGAAGGTGTCATCCTTTCGCGCGAACTGTCGATCAAGCACGACGTCGACCCCTCTGAGGTTGTCGAAGTCGGGGATCCGATCGAAGCCCTCGTGCTGACGAAGGAAGACAAAGACGGTCGCCTGATGCTCTCGAAGAAGCGCGCACAGTACGAGCGCGCTTGGGGCGACATCGAAAAGATCAAGGAAGACGACGGCGTCGTCACCGGTTCGGTCATCGAGGTTGTCAAGGGCGGCCTCATCGTAGACATCGGACTGCGCGGCTTCCTGCCCGCTTCGCTTGTTGAAATGCGCCGCGTGCGCGACCTCACGCCGTACATCGGCCAGGAAGTCGAAGCCAAGATCATCGAGCTCGACAAGAACCGCAACAACGTTGTTCTGTCGCGCCGCGCATGGCTGGAAGAAACCCAGTCGGCCGTTCGCCACGACTTCCTGCAGACCCTGCAGAAGGGCCAGGTGCGCCCCGGTGTCGTGTCGTCGATCGTCAACTTCGGTGCCTTCGTGGACCTGGGCGGAGTCGACGGGCTCGTCCACGTGTCCGAACTGTCCTGGAAGCACATCGACCACCCGTCCGAGGTCGTCGCAGTCGGCGACGAAGTCACAGTCGAGGTTCTCGACGTCGACATGGACCGCGAACGCGTCTCCCTGTCGCTCAAGGCAACCCAGGAAGACCCGTGGCAGCACTTCGCTCGCACCCACGTCATCGGCCAGATCGTGCCCGGTAAGGTCACCAAGCTCGTTCCGTTCGGTGCGTTCGTTCGCGTCGAAGACGGCATCGAGGGCCTCGTGCACATCTCCGAACTCGCTGTCCGCCACATCGACCTGCCCGAACAGGTCGTGTCGGTCGACGAAACCATCTACGTCAAGGTCATCGACATCGACCTGGACCGCCGCCGCATCTCGCTGTCGCTCAAGCAGGCCAACGAAGGTGTAGACCCGGACGCCGAGGAATTCCTCGACCCGGCCCTCTACGGCATGCTCCAGGAGTACGACGAAGACGGCAACTACAAGTACCCCGAAGGCTTCGACCCCGAAACCCAGGAATGGATGGAAGGCTACGAAGCACAGCGCGAAGAATGGGAGCAGCAGTACGCAGCCGCCCAGGAACGCTGGGAAGAGCACAAGAAGCAGGTTGCTCGCGCAATCGCCGCCGACGCAGAAGCCGCCGCTCAGGCTGGCGACGACGCAGCCGGTGCGGGCGCTTCGTTCAGCACGGAAGAATCCGCTGAAGACGAAGGCACCCTGGCTTCCGACGAAGCTCTCGCCGCTCTGCGCGAAAAGCTCGCTGGCAGCTGACCTTCTCTGAAGTTAGGCCGTGGCCGCTCCCTCCGGAGTGGCCACGGCCTCTTCTTTTGGCATGAAGAAGATTGTTCCCTGGCTGATCTACGCAGCGGCGCTCCTATGCCTGTCCGCTTGTGTCTACGCTGAGCTCTTGGCTGATTTCGATGGCAGGGTCTTTGCCGACAACGACGATTCCTCGCTTTTCATCTGGTGGATTGCACATACGGCCGATGTCGTCGCGGGATGGTTCGGCAGGACCACCGGCGGCGGTTCATTGCTGTACACCACTGCGATGAACGCTCCCGTGGGAGTCAACGGAGCGTGGAACACGTCCCTGGTCGGCATTGGCCTCCCGCTTGTTCCGGTGACATGGGTATTCGGGCCCGTCGTCAGCTACAACCTTGCGATCGTGTGCGCCCCGGTAGTGTCTGCTCTGACGGCAGCGCTGCTCATTCGCCGTTTCACCCGTCTAGTGCCGGCGTTCTTCGGCGGTGCTCTCTACGGTTTCTCGACCTACACGATCGCGCAGTCATCGGGTCACCTCAACCTGGCATGGGCGGTGTTCCCACCTTTAGTCGTGCTCATGATGGTTCTTGTCGCACACGACCGCCGGTGGACTGTCCCGTTCGGCATTGTTCTGGGCTGGCAGTTCTATATTTCGACAGAGCTGCTGGCAGGCACCTTCCTCGCGGTTCTCGTATTCTCTGCGGGTGCGTGTCTGACAGCGTGGCCACACGTTCGGCCATTCATTTCTGCGCTTCTCCTGCGCGGCTCAGCCGCGGCCGGGATCGCCCTTGTCATCGCCTCACCTCTGCTGTTCACCATGTGGCTGAAGGCAAACGGTCCGCGCGATTCTATTCGTCCGCACGGAGTGTGGAACACAGACGTGCTGGACGTCATGACGCCGGGCCCGTACACGCGGATAGGCACCGGGCGTGAACTGTCCCGCGTCGAACCGATTGACCCGTCTGAATTAGGCGGCTACCTCAGCATCCTGTGGCTCGTTGTGTGTCTCGCTGCCGTAGTACTCCTGTGGAACCGCAGTCCGGCTGCCCGCACCGCAGCGTGTACTGGCTTCGGCATGTGGGTGCTGTCCCTGGGCTCGCCCATCTTCTTAGGCGGTGAGCAGCTGCTGCCCTACGGACCGTTCCGCCTGGTAGAGCTGATCCCGGTGCTCAGCAATATCCTCCCGATGCGGCTCATGGTCCACGTGGTCCTGGCCTGCTCTGTCCTGTCTGCGCTTTTGCTGAACAGCGCCAGACGAGTTTCGTCACGCGCGCTTATCGGCACTGCTCTGAGCGGAGTCCTCGTTCTGACCTCTGCGGCTCCTGTCCCAGCCCGCGATCTGCACATCCCAGAGTTCTACACCGATCAGGTACGGGATGCGATTCCCGCAGGTGCACTCGTCAAAACACTTCCCAGACCCCGGGCCTGGGCCTACCCTCGGGCGGACGAGGCGATGCTCTGGCAGGCGGTGTCCGGCATGCACTACCGGGAAACCGGGGGCTATTTCATCGGCGGACGCGACGACGCACCCGTCACCTACGCGGCTGCCGCCGATTCGCTCGATATTCTCCTAGAAGAACACCGTGACTCTCCGGTGCCGCGCGCCGAAGACCTGAGGGACGGAGTTCGGGAACTGTGCCGCGGGGGAGTGGACTACATCCTCATCGCAGATGACGGCTTCTACCTGCCGCAGCCGGCCCCGGACATCGCCCGCGCTGTCGGAGCCGCTGCTGGTGTATCACCCCAGCACACCGGAGGGGTGTGGACGATCAAACTGAGCAAGGAGCAAGGATGCTGAAAATCGGTCTGACCGGCGGTATCGGAGCCGGCAAATCAACTGCTGCGGCACTTTTCACCGCGCGCGGCATTCCCGTCATCGATTCGGATGTCGTCGCTCGCGAAATCGTCGAGCCCGGTCAGCCGGCTTTGGAAGCTCTGCGGGAGCGCTTCGGCGAATCGGTTCTCAAGGACGGTGAACTTGACCGCGCGGAACTGGCACGCCTTGCCTTTGCCGACGCCCAATCCACCCGGGCTCTCAACGACATCATGCACCCGGCTATTGCACAGCGGACACGGGAGCTGTTTGCCGAACATGCCGACGCGCCGATTGTCGTCCACGATGTTCCGCTGCTGGCCGAAAACGGCCTGGAGGACGACTACGACCTGGTTGTTGTTGTCGATGTCCCCGCGGAAGTGCGCCTGCAGCGCCTGGTTGAACTTCGCGGTATGGACGAAGCTGACGCCCGTCAGCGGATCCTCCGCCAGGCCTCTGATGACCAGCGTCAGGCCATTGCGGATGTCGTACTCGACAATTCAGGCACTCCCGAAGAATTCGAGGAGCGCTTCGCAGACGCCTTCCAGAACGTGATCGAACCGGCAGCGCGCAAAGCCTGAGCACACCCTCCGGAAACTGACAGATCTGCGGAAGCTCCGCCTCGTGAGTCAGCTGTCCAGCAGATCCACACGGACAAAAGGAAACAGCGCCGTCAATGACGGCGCTGTTCTCATGTCTGCGGGCAGATCAGGCCATTGTGGCGCTGAGCGTGATCTTCACACCTGAGAGAGCTTTTGCAGCGGGGCAGGTCTTCTTGGCCCGCTCGGCAAGGGTCTGGAAGGTCTTCTGTTCGATGCCTTCCGCACGACCCACGGTCACGAGGTGGATTTCCTGGATTCCCTTGACCGGGTCGAAGGTGATGTCAGCACCCGTCGTGATCTGTTCGGGAGTGGCTCCCTCTTCTGCGACGATGTTGGCCAGCGCCATCGAGAAACACGATGCCAGGCCGGCACCGATCAGCTCTTCGGGGTTGGTGACCTTGTCGACCTGGGATTCTGCTCGGTTCGTCCAGTTGACGGTGAACGGGCCTAAACCTGAACTTTCCAGCGAAGCGGAACCTTCGCCGTCAGCCAGGTGGCCCTTCCAGGTGGCCTGTGCTTTTGTTACGCGGCTCATTTTGCCTCCTCAGATTGGGGTTCACTCCAACTCTATGCGCTTTGGCCACTCCGGCGCTCGTGGAGCGCTGTCGTGCAGAGTAGCCTGGGAGCATGGCGCAGCAGTCTCTTCCCGTTCCCAAGATCGGTCACCGGCCGGAAGTCACCCGCTCGGTGGCCCCGTTCGAGGTCGTCAGCGAGTACAAGCCGTCTGGCGATCAGCCCACGGCCATTGCCGAAATGGCCGAGCGGCTGCGGGCGGGCGAAAAAGACGTCGTGCTGATGGGTGCTACGGGTACGGGTAAGTCAGCGACAACAGCGTGGCTGATCGAAGAAGTGCAGCGGCCCACGCTCATCATGGCGCACAACAAAACCCTGGCCGCTCAGCTGGCCAATGAGTTCCGGCAGCTGCTGCCGAACAATGCAGTCGAATACTTTGTGTCCTACTACGACTACTACCAGCCGGAAGCCTATGTGCCGCAGACGGACACATTCATCGAAAAGGACTCGTCGATCAATGACGAGGTTGAGCGTCTGCGCCACTCCGCAACGAACGCACTGCTGACCCGCAGGGATGTCGTCGTCGTGTCAACGGTGTCCTGCATTTACGGTCTGGGAACTCCGGAAGAGTACGTGGACCGCATGGTGTCACTCGAAGTGGGTGAAGAGGTCGACCGTGATGCGCTGCTCAAACAGTTCGTCACAATGCAGTACACCCGCAACGACGTGGCATTCACCCGCGGTACGTTTCGCGTGCGCGGTGACACGGTCGAAATCATCCCGCAGTACGAAGAGCTCGCCATCCGCATTGAGTTCTTCGGCGACGAAATCGAAGCTCTCTACACCCTGCACCCGCTGACCGGCGAAATCATTCGCGAAGAAGAGGTCATCCACATCTTCCCGGCGTCGCACTATGTGGCTGGTGAAGACCGCATGGCTCGGGCAATTGCAGATATCGAGGCGGAACTGCAGGAACGACTGGCCGAACTCGAGGGCCAGAACAAGCTGCTGGAAGCCCAGCGTCTGAAGATGCGCACCACCTACGACCTCGAAATGATGCAGTCGATGGGCTTCACGTCCGGGATTGAGAACTACTCGCGGCACATCGACGGTCGTGCGGCCGGCACCGCGCCGAACTGTCTGTTGGACTACTTCCCGGAGGACTTCCTACTGGTGGTCGACGAATCGCACGTCACAATCCCGCAGATCGGCGGTATGTACGAAGGCGACATGTCGCGCAAGCGGACACTCGTTGAGCACGGCTTCCGCCTGCCGAGCGCCCTGGACAACAGGCCGCTGCGGTTCTCGGAGTTCCAGGATCGGATCGGCCAGACCGTCTACCTGTCCGCTACACCCGGTGACTATGAGCTCGAGCGCTCCAACGGCGTTGTCGAACAGATCATTCGCCCCACCGGCCTGGTGGACCCGAAGGTCATCGTCAAACCCACGCGCGGTCAGATTGACGACCTGCTGGATGAAATCAACCTGCGGGTGGAGCGCAACGAGCGGGTGCTCGTGACGACGCTGACGAAGAAGATGGCCGAAGACCTGACGGACTATCTGCTCAACCACAACGTACGGGTTGAATACCTCCACTCGGATGTTGACACCCTCCGCCGTGTTGAGCTGCTGAGCGAACTGCGCTCCGGTGTTTTCGATGTGCTGGTCGGCATCAACCTGCTGCGTGAGGGTCTCGACCTGCCCGAGGTGTCGCTCGTGTCGATCCTCGATGCGGACAAGGAGGGATTCCTGCGATCCACCACCTCGCTCATTCAGACCATCGGCCGTGCTGCCCGAAACGTCAACGGCGAAGTGCACATGTACGCAGATACCCGCACGGAGTCCATGCAGAAGGCCATTGAGGAAACCGAGCGCCGCCGCGAAAAGCAGATCGCGTTCAACAAAGAGCACGGAATCGATCCGAAGCCGCTGGTCAAGAAGATCGCGGACATCACAGAACGGCTCAAGCGCGACAACGAAGACACCGCGGAGCTTCTCAACGACTTCGACTACGGCAAGGGCAAACGCGGCTACAACTCGGCCCAAACCGATGAGCAGCGCGCCCGTTCTGCCGGTCAGGAGACAGGGCAGCCGACATCGGTGCGCCCACCGACGACCGACCTGCCTGAGCTCATTGCTGAACTGACCGAACAGATGAACCAGGCGGCAGCCGACCTGCAGTTTGAACTCGCGGCACGTCTGCGCGACGAACTGCAGGAGCTCAAACGTGATCTGCGTCAGATCCAGCGCGAAAGCTGAGCAGTCGGTCCTCGCTGTGCTCTAGACTGGATAGCCGGTGAAGGGGAGTATCCTCATGTGCTGATTCGTCAACACGAAACCGTCCGGCGGCCAGCCGGGTCGGGTTCCGGGTCAGCAGCGCGCAGCAGCGGCGCAGGAAAGACTTTCACGGACGTCATCGACCCCTAAGAAAGAACTCTCGTGCACCACGAATCAGCCAGCGGCCTTTCGCTGACCTTTGAATTCATCGTCCTCGGCGCACTCTGTGTGCTTCTCCTGGCAGACCTGCTGCTCATCCTCAAACGCCCACACCGGCCTTCCAACCGCGAAGCCGGCCTGTGGGTCGGCTTCTACGTCGCACTCGCCCTGATCTTCGCGGGCGTGCTGTATCTCTTCGGCAATAAGCAGGCCAGCGGCGAGTTTCTCGCCGGATGGCTCATGGAGTATTCGCTGTCAATCGACAACGTCTTCGTGTTCATCATCGTGCTGTCTGCCTTCAAGGTGCCGCCCCGGTATCAGCAGGAAGTCCTCATGGTTGGCATCATCATTTCGCTGGTCTTCCGGGGCATCTTCATCCTCGCGGGCGTGTGGGTCATCGAGAAGTTCATCTGGGTGTTCTTCATCTTCGGCGCGTTCCTCCTGTGGACCGCGTGGAAGCAGGCCACGGAGAAAGACGACGACGACGGCGGTGACAACCTGCTCGTCCGCATGGTGAAGAAGCGGTTTCCGTTCACGGACGATTACCACGACAACAAGATCTTCGTGAAGATCGACGGCAAGCGGTTTGCCACACCGATGCTTCTGGTGTTCATCGCGATCGGCACCACGGACATCATGTTCGCACTCGACTCGATCCCTGCGATTATGGCGGTCACCCGTTCGGCGTTCATCATCTTCACCGCAAACCTGTTCGCACTCATGGGTCTGCGCCAGCTGTACTTCCTGCTGGAGAACATGGCCGACAACCTGCAGTACCTCAAGTACGGAATCGCCGTCATCCTCGGCTACATCGGCTTCAAACTCATCTACACGGCAGCCCGCGAAACCTTCGCCCACCAGCTTCCGGAAATCCCTCTGGCAGTCTCACTCGGCGTCATCGTGGTCTCCATGACGGTTGCCGTCATCGCCAGCCTCGTCAAGCGCCGGCGCGACTACCGGCACTTCCGCAGCGAGCACCTCGGCAGCTGAGGTCAGCCGACCGAACAGCACAAAAAGGGCGGACGCATGTGCGTCCGCCCTTGTCGTTGAAGATCAGATCAGCGTGCCTGTCCGAAACCTCCGATGACGATGTCCCATTCGTCGATCGTGGTCTCGGTGATGACCCGAGCTTCTGCGAAGGGATCGTTCGTCAGGAGGTCTTCGACATTGGCCTTGTCGTCGGCTTGGAATATCAGGAGGGCACCCGGCTGTTGAACATTGGCGAGAGGACCCGACGCCATGAGCATGCCGGCATCAGCCAGTTTGGCCAGCCACTCCCGGTGCGTGGGACGCACCTCCAGTCGCGTCTGTTCATCGTCGCTGTAGCGATAGGTGACCGCATAGAAAGCCATGGCGTTCCTCTCATGGGGAATAATGGGTAGTCCCAGTCAGTCTAGTTCAGGAATGGGTAATCGCTTCGTGAGTGCACTTGAGCAGATACCGGAAGAATTCGCCTCTGCCGACACCGTGTACGAAGCATTCGAAGACTATGTGAGCGGTTTGGGCCTGAGCTTGTACGACGCTCAGCAGGAAGCGATACTCGCAGTTCTCGCAGGCGACAACACGATCGTCGCAACACCCACCGGCTCCGGAAAGTCGATGGTGGCCCTCGCCGGCGCCTACTGGGGTGTCAGCACCGGGGTGCGGGTCTACTACACCGCTCCGATCAAGGCTCTCGTATCTGAAAAGTTCTTTGACTTAAGCGAGCGCTTGGGTGCCGACAACGTCGGCATGGTCACCGGTGACAGTTCGGTCAACGCGGACGCTCCCGTCATCTGCGCCACGGCGGAGATCCTCGCCAACCAGGCGCTGCGTGAAGGCCCAATGCTGGACGTGGGAATCGTCATCATGGACGAGTTCCACTACTTCGGCGATCCCCAGCGCGGCTGGGCGTGGCAGGTGCCGCTGCTGACGCTGCCGCAGTCGCAGTTCGTCCTCATGTCCGCAACCCTCGGCGACACTACCGCTATCGCCAAGGGCATGGAGGAGCTCACCGGACGGTCCACGTCCTATGTGACGGGTGCGCAGAGACCGGTGCCGCTGGAATTCAGCTACTCGGAAGAACCGCTGCAGGAAACCCTTCACGCCCTCGTCCGCCACGATCAGGCTCCCGTCTACGTTGTGTCGTTTTCCCAGCGGCAGGCAGCAGAGCTGGCCGGGTCGATTGTGAGCGCCAATCTCGCCACCCGAGAGGAGCGCGAGGCGATCGCCGATGAGATTCGCGGCTTCGGCTTTCAGAAGGGCTTCGGAACGACGCTCAAGCGGCTTCTGCTGCACGGCATCGGCGTCCACCATGCCGGGATGCTGCCCAAATACCGACGCCTTGTTGAACACTTGGCTGGCAAGGGGCT
Source organism: Brevibacterium ravenspurgense (assembly GCF_001584615.1). GTDB lineage: Bacteria > Actinomycetota > Actinomycetes > Actinomycetales > Brevibacteriaceae > Brevibacterium > Brevibacterium ravenspurgense. The sequence continues at coordinate 283,741 of NZ_LQQC01000010.1, forward strand.
GCTCAAAGTCATTTCGGGCACGGACACGCTCGGCATCGGCATCAACGTGCCCATCCGAACAGTTCTGCTGACAGCGCTGACGAAGTTCGACGGTTCGAAGATGCGCAGGCTCACAGTCCGCGAATTCCAGCAGATCGCCGGCCGCGCCGGCCGTGCGGGCTTCGACACCGTCGGTTTTGTGGTCGCGCAGGCACCCGAACACGAAATCGAAAACAAGAAGGCGGCGGATAAGGCCGCCAACAGCAATAAGAAGCGCAAACCGGCTAAGAAGCAGCCGCCGGCGGGCTTCGTGGGCTGGTCACAGGATACTTTCGAGAACCTGCGCGACAGCGAAGTCGAAGAGCTCCGCTCGCGCATGAAGATCACCCACTCGACTGTCATCAACCTCGCCGCCCGCGGGGGAGATGTCGTGAAGACCGTGCGCGACTTCATTGCCTCGACTCACGAAACTCCGTCGCGCAAACTCGACATGCAGCTGCGCGCGCTGCGCATCGGCCGAGCATTGCTCAATGCGGACGTCCTCGTGCGCACAGAAGAGGACGGCAGGGTGCGCTTCGAACTCGCCGAGGACTTCGGTCCGCAGTTCGCACTCAACCAGCCGCTCTCACCTTTCGCTTTGGCTGCCTTGGAGCTTTTTGACCCCGAAGCAGACGACTGGGCGGACAACGTCCTCAGCGTCATCGAGGCGACGACAGAAGTCCCGTACCACGTTCTGCGTGGACAGCTGGATCGGCTCAAGGGTGAAGAGATCCAGGCGCTCAAGTCTGAGGGTGTGCCCTATGACGAGCGCATGGCGATTATCGACGAAATGGAGCTGCCCCGCCCCAACGGGGACGTGCTGGATGAGGCCTTTGAGGCGTTCACGGAGCACGCTCCGTGGTTGCGCGAGATCGGCATTGAGCCAAAAGCCGTTGTGGCCGACATGATCAGCCAGGCCATGAACTTCTCGCAGTTCGTCATGTACTACAAGCTGGCTCGCGTTGAGGGCGGACTGCTGCGCTATCTGACGGATGTCTATCGCGCGCTCGTCCAGACAGTGCCGGAAGACCTTGTGACGGAACCGCTGCAGAACATCATCGACTGGCTGGGTGATCTCGTGCTGCGCGTTGATTCCTCCCTCGTGCAGGAATGGGAGGCTCTGCGCAGGGCCGGTGCTGAAGAGACCGATACCCTTCCCCTGGAGCACGCAGCCCGTAAGCTCACCGACGATGAGCGCGCTTTCACGATACTTGTCCGCAACGCCCTGTTCCACCGTGTGCTTCTGGCCGAGCGCGCCGCTTACCGGGCCCTGGGTGAGCTCGACGGTGAGGACGGATGGGACCACCGGCAGTGGGAGGATGCGATCGAAGCCTTCTACGACGAATACGGTGACCTCGGAGTCGGCGCCGATGCGCGTTCGGCTGCTTTCGTGCACATCCGCCGTGACGGCAGAACCTGGATGGTCGACCAGATACTCGACGACCCTGAAGGCGACAGGGATTGGGCCATTCGCGCCCAAGTCGATCTAGACGCCTCGGATGATCTTGGAGAACCTGCGGTGACGATCATCGACGTCGCCCCACGTTCGGAAATGGAGAGCTGATACATGACCGCATACGAATCCCAGATTCACAGGCCCGCCGGCGGGGGAGTGTCTCACCTCGACACGATCATCGTGCAGGGCGCCCGGGCACACAACCTCAAAAACATCGATGTCGAGGTGCCGCGGGACAGTCTCGTTGTGTTCTCCGGTCTTTCTGGCTCCGGCAAATCCTCACTCGCCTTCGACACGATCTTCGCCGAAGGGCAGCGCCGCTACGTTGAATCGCTGTCGTCTTATGCCCGCATGTTCCTCGGCCAGATGGACAAACCCGACGTTGACATGATCGAGGGGCTCTCCCCGGCGGTGTCGATCGACCAGAAGTCCACCTCGCGCAACCCGCGTTCGACAGTCGGCACCATCACCGAGGTCTATGACTTCATGCGCCTTCTGTGGGCGCGCATCGGCGTTCCCCACTGCCCGCAGTGCGGTGAGGAGATCTCCAGCCAAACACCCCAGCAGATCGTCGATCAGCTGCTGACCCTGCCGGAGCGCACCAAGTTCATCGTCATGGCACCGGTAGTCAGGCAGCGCAAGGGTGAGTTCGCCGAGCTGTTCCAACAGCTCCAGAGCCAGGGCTTTTCACGAGCCTGGGTTGACGGGGAACAGATCAGCCTGAGCGAGCCGCCCACGCTGAAGAAACAGTACAAGCACGACATTTCGGTGGTCGTCGACCGCCTCATTAGCAAGGACGGCATCCGCCAGCGGCTCACGGACTCGGTCGAAACAGCGCTGCGCACAGCTGACGGTCGCCTCGACGTTCTGCTTGTCGACTCAGACGAGATCCGCACGTTTTCCGAACACATGTCGTGCCCCAACGACCACCCGCTGACCACCGATACGATCGAGCCGCGCACTTTTTCGTTCAACTCGCCCTTCGGCGCCTGCCCCGTGTGCGACGGAATCGGAGTGCGCCTGCAGGTTGACGAGCACCTCGTCGTCCCGGATGACGAACTGACCCTCGCCGAGGGCGCCATCGCCGCGTGGTCGCACGGCAAGTCGACCATGAAGTACTTCAACCGCCTGCTCAAAGGCCTGGGCGACGAAATCGGCTTCGATCTGAAGACCCCGTGGAAAGATCTGCCGAAGAAGGTCCGCACCGCGATTCTTGAGGGCAAGGACTACAAAGTCCACGTCAAGTACCGCAACCGCTTCGGCCGTGAGCGCACCTACTCGACGGGCTTCGAAGGCGTTTTCAACTACATCCTGCGCAAGCACGGCGAAACCGAATCAGACACCGCCCGTGACCGCTACGAGGCGTACATGCGCGAAGTCCCCTGCGCGTCCTGTGACGGAACCCGCCTGAAACCGGAGGCGCTTGCCGTCACGGTGGCGGGCACCTCGATTGCGGATGTCAGCCGGATGGCGATTGATCAGGCGGCAGAGTTCCTCGGCGGCCTCGAACTGAGCGCACGTGACGCACGTATTGCCGACCAGGTGATGAAAGAGATTCGGGCGCGTCTGCAGTTCCTGCTGGACGTTGGCCTGGAATACCTGTCACTCGACCGGGCCGCCGGAACGCTGTCCGGCGGTGAGGCACAGCGGATCCGGCTTGCCACGCAGATCGGCTCCGGACTGGTCGGCGTTCTGTACGTTCTCGACGAACCGTCCATCGGCCTGCACCAGCGGGACAACCGCCGGCTCATCGACACCCTCATCAAGCTGCGGGACCTCGGCAACACCCTCATCGTCGTCGAACACGACGAAGAGACGATCGATGCGGCGGACTGGATTGTCGATATCGGCCCGGGCGCTGGTGAACACGGTGGTCAGGTTGTCTACTCCGGGCCCGTTAAGGGTCTGCCAGAGGCAGACGGTTCGGCAACCGGTGATTACCTTGCCGGACGTAAGAAGGTCGGCGTGCCTGATGTGCGCAGGCCGGTCGACCGCAAGCGGATGCTCGGTGTCGAGCGGGCTCGGGCGAACAACCTCAAGGACATTTCGGTCAAGTTCCCGCTGTCAGTTCTCACCGCCGTCACGGGTGTGTCCGGTTCCGGCAAGTCGACGCTGGTCAACGACATCCTGTACAGCGAGCTGGCCAACAAGCTCAACAACGCCAAGCGCGTACCCGGCCTGCATAAGCGGGTGACGGGTGTTGAAGAGCTCGACAAGGTCATCCACGTCGACCAGTCGCCCATTGGCCGCACACCCAGGTCGAATCCGGCCACCTACACGGGTGTTTTCGACCACGTGCGCCGGCTGTTCGCAGAGACTGAGACGGCACGCATGCGCGGCTATCAGCCGGGCCGCTTCTCCTTCAACGTCAAGGGCGGTCGCTGCGAGAACTGCTCCGGTGACGGCACCATCAAGATCGAAATGAACTTCCTGCCGGACGTCTACGTGCCCTGTGAAGTGTGCGGGGGAGCGCGGTACAACCGCGAAACGCTCGAAGTGAAGTTCAAGGGCAAGTCGATTGCCGAGGTACTCGACATGCCGATCGAAGAGGCGGCCGAATTCTTCGAAGCGGTTCCGGCAATTTCGCGTCACCTCAACACGCTCGTCAAGGTGGGCTTGGGCTATGTGCGCCTGGGCCAGCCGGCAACCACGCTGTCCGGCGGTGAGGCCCAGCGCGTCAAGCTCGCAGCTGAACTGCAGAAGCGCACGCGCGGTCGCGCCGTCTATGTGCTCGATGAACCGACCACGGGCCTGCACTTTGAGGACATCCGCAAGCTGCTGCTGGTGCTGCAGGGGCTGGTCGACAAGGGCAACACGGTCATCGTCATCGAGCACAATCTCGACGTGATCGCCGCGAGCGACTACATCATCGACATGGGCCCCGAAGGCGGCCGAGGTGGCGGCACGGTTGTCGCTGCCGGCACACCTGAGGAAGTGGCTCAGGTTGAGGCAAGCCACACCGGGCGCTACCTGGCTGCCATGCCGGAGATCGCGAGCCGCATTGGCTGATCCGAGTCAGTATCGGCCGAAACCGGGTGAGATCCCCACGCTTCCGGGGGTCTACCGATTTCGCGATGACGAACGGCGGATCATCTACGTCGGCAAGGCGAAGAATCTGCGCAATCGGCTGAACTCCTATTTCGCCAATCCCGCGGGCCTGCACCCGCGGACTTTCACTATGGTCCACACGGCTTCGTCCGTTGAGTGGACGATCGTGGAAAGCGAAGTCGAGGCGCTGCGCCTGGAATGGACGTGGATCAACGAATTCAAGCCGCGGTTCAACGTAATGTTCCGCGACGACAAGTCTTACCCTTACCTGGCGGTCACTGTGAAGGACCGGTACCCGCGGGTTTTCGTCACTCGCGGCAAACGCCGCAAGGGTGTCAAGTACTTCGGCCCGTTCACTGCCGTGTGGGCGATCCGCGAATCGCTGGATCTGCTGCTGAAGGCATTCCCCGTTCGCACGTGCGCAAAAACAGTTTTTGACCGTGCCGCGCGCTCGGGCAGACCGTGCCTGTTGGGCTACATCGACAAGTGCTCCGCTCCGTGTGTTGACCGGATTACCCCAGAGGCGCATCGGGAGCTTGTCGACGGTGTTACAGAGTTCATGTCCGGCAGCACCGGGAAGATCATTTCGACGCGCAAGCGGGCAATGAAAGAGGCCGCCGGCGAACTCGACTTCGAAAGAGCCGCGCAGCTGCGTGACGAAATCGAGGCTTTAGAAAAAATCGTCGACAAATCCTCCGTCATGCTGTCGCAGAACGTCGACACCGACATCTTCGGACTGACGGTCGAAGAACTCGAAGCATCAGTCCAGGTGTTCCACGTCCGCGGCGGCCGAATCCGCGGTCAGCGCGGGTGGATCATCGAACGCATGCAGGACCTCACTGCAGCCCAGCTGACAAGTGACTACCTGCGGCAGGCATACCTGGACGTCGAAGCCGATGCCATTCCGAAGGAAATCCTCGTCGATACCCTTCCGGAAGACCACACGGTGCTGGAAGACTGGCTCGGCGAAACGCGCGGTTCGAAGGTGACGATCAGGGTTCCCGAACGCGGGGAGAAGGCCGCAGCGCTCACAACCGTCATTGCCAACGCCGAGCAGGCGCTTGAACTGCACAAGAAACGGCGGTCGTCAGACCTGACAACGCGCAGCCAGGCGCTCAATGAAATCCAAGAGAATCTGGGATTGGAAGAAGCTCCCCTGCGCATTGAGTGCATCGACAACTCGCACTTCCACGGTGAGGACGTCGTCGGTTCACTCGTGGTGTTCGAAGACGGCCTGCCGGTCAAGCGGGACTACCGCAGGTTCTCGGTGACAGGGGACGCGGCCCGGGACGACACCTCGGCAATGTACGACGTCGTGTCCCGCAGATTCAGCCGGTACCTGGAATCCCTGGCCAGTGAAGACGAGGATCCCAAGTTCGGCTACCGACCCTCGCTGCTCGTGGTCGACGGCGCCCTGCCGCAGGTGTCGGCTGCCAGACGAGCACTCGATGACCTTGGTTTGGTCGACATTACAGTCGTCGGCCTGGCCAAGCGGCTCGAAGAGGTATGGGTGTCGTGGGATGACTTCCCCGTCATCTTCCCTCGCAACTCGGAAGGCCTGTTCATGCTGCAGCGCATCCGCGACGAAGCGCACCGCTTCGCCATCACCTTCCAGCGCAGCAAACGAAAGATCACCGCCTCGGCACTCGACACCGTCGAAGGCCTTGGTGCCGCCAAACGCACTGCTCTTCTTGACCACTTCGGCTCCGTCACGAAGATCAAAAAGGCCAGCGTCGAAGAGCTGACCGAAGTCAAGGGGATCGGCCCCGCTTTGGCCGAGCGCATTGTGGCCGCGTTCAGAAAAGACTGAAAGAATCAGGCGGGGAAGCAATAAGGAGAACGCATGACCACCAATCAGCGTGACACTGTGCTCGTCGTGACGGGCATGTCCGGTGCCGGACGTTCAACCGCGGCGAAGGCCCTCGAAGACATGGGCTGGTACGTTGTGGACAATCTGCCGCCGCAGATGATCAGCGGTCTTGTCGACCTTGTAAGCCGAGTCGACGGCGACGCCCCGAAGGTCGCGGTCGTTGCCGATGTCCGAGGGCGCGGCATGTTCACAACGCTCAAAGACACGCTGCGTAACCTGCATGGCCCCGAGGGCATTCGCATTCTCTATCTTGACGCCAACGACGACGCCCTTGTGCGCCGCTACGAATCTGTTCGCCGCCCTCACCCGCTGCAGGGGGACGGCACGATTGTCGACGGGCTCCAAGCTGAGCGCAGCGAGCTTGAACCGGTGCGCTCCAGCGCTGATGTCATCATCGACACGTCCGACCTCAACGTTCACCAGCTGAGCGATGAAATCCGCCGTCTGTTCGACAAGGACGGGTCATCTGCTTTGCGCTTGACCGTTATGAGCTTTGGATTCAAATACGGCACCCCGAAAGACGCCGACTACGTGGCCGACGTGCGCTTCCTGCCGAACCCCTTCTGGGTGCCGGAACTCAAATCGCTGCGCGGAACAGATGAGCCGGTCGCCGAATACGTTCTCACACAGCCTCGCGCCCAAGACTTCATTGACCGCTACGTGTCGGCCCTGGAAATCGTCATTGACGGCTATTTGGCCGACCACCGTCCCTACGCGACGATCGCCATTGGCTGCACCGGCGGCAAACACCGCTCTGTCGCTGTGGCCGAAGCCATTCACCGTCGCTTGGCGGAACTGACGAACGCGTCCGTCACTCTGCGCCACCGTGATCTGGGGAAGGAATGACATGGAACCCCCGGTCACAACAGCGGAGCTTCCGCTGTATCTGAAGCATCCCGCCAAGCGCTCCGGCCCGAAGGTCGTGTCTTTCGGCGGCGGTCACGGCCTGTACGCAGCCCTGCGGGCGTTTCGCCTGCTGACGGAGGACCTCGTTGCGGTTGTCACAGTCGCTGACGACGGTGGTTCCTCCGGACGTCTGCGTCAGGAGTTCGGCGGTCTGCCGCCGGGGGACCTGCGCATGGCTCTGGCCGCTCTGACGGATGACAGCGAATGGGGCCGCATCTGGCGCGACGTTATTCAGCACCGCTTCGCTTCCACGGGTCCCCTCGACGGCCACTCGGTGGGCAATCTTCTCATTAGCGCCCTGTGGCAGATCCATGGGGACGAAGTCGACGGCCTCGACTGGGTGGCCCGCCTGCTGCGCGCTCACGGCCGAGTTCTGCCCATGTCGTCGCTGCCGCTGACGATCGAAGCCGACGTTGCCGACAGCCATGGCTCAGTCGGTGTTATACGCGGGCAGTCTCAGATTGCCTCGAGTCAGGGGACCGTGTCTCAAGTGCGGCTCGATCCCGCCGCGCCGCCGGCGCGGTCGGAGACAATTGCCGAGGTGGAGCAGGCCGATGTTCTCAACCTCGGCCCCGGATCGTGGTACACCTCGGTCATGCCGCACCTGTTGGTGCCGGAACTGGCCAAGGCGATCTGCACCTCGTCAGCTGTGAAGTCGCTCACCCTCAACCTGCCGGGAGCATCAGCAGAAACCCGGGGGCTGAGTCTGACTGACCACCTGGAATCGCTGAAAGAGCACGCGCCGGGATTGCACTTCGACTACATTCTGGTCGACGAAACAGCAGCCGCGGAGGAAAAAGGTCTGCGAGAGGCAGCGGAAAAGCTCTTTTCGGCAACGCTGTGGGAGCGTCCACTGGCCGCGCGTATCCGCGGCCAGCACGACACGCTGAAGCTGGCTGCCTGCTATCGCGATATGTTTGTCAACGCCGGTCTGAAGACCGATGAACAGTGGTGACTGAGGAAGGAACCCCATGTCCCTGACCGCAAAGGTCAAAGACGAACTCACCCGGGTGGAAGAACGCCGTTCGCCCGCCCGCAAAGCTGAGGTCGCGTCGACGCTGCGCTTCGCGTCGGCTCTGCACATTGTGGCCGGTTCAATCGTCATCGAAGCTGAACTCGACACTGCGGCGGCAGCCCGCCGCCTGTACGGCGAAATCGCAACCCTCTACGGTGCATCGCCCGAAGTCGCCGTCATGGGAGCCTCGGGCCTGAACAAGCGCGAACGCTACATCGTGCGCGTCACCGCCGAAGGGCCGGCACTGGCCCGCCAGACGGGCCTGATCGACAACCGCGGCCGCCCAGTCCGGGGCCTGCCGCCGGCCGTTGTCAACGGTTCCATCAACGATTCGAAGGCCGCATGGCGAGGTGCGTTCCTCGCTCACGGTTCGCTCACCGAACCGGGCCGGTCATCAGCTCTCGAAGTCACGTGCCCCGGACCGGAAGCGGCACTGGCCCTCGTCGGTGCTGCTCGCCGCCTGGGCATCATCGCGAAGGCCCGCGAAGTCCGCGGAGTCGACCGGGTGGTCATCCGTGACGGTGAAGCAATCGGCGAACTTCTTGAAGCCATGGGCGCGACCGAGGTGCGCAAAGAGTGGGAAGAAGGTCGCCAGCGCCGTGAAGTCCGCGCCACCGCCAACCGCCTGGCGAACTTCGACGATGCCAACCTGCGCCGCAGCGCCCGTGCCGCTGTCGCAGCCGGCGCCCGCGTTGAGCGAGCACTCGAGATTCTCGGTGACGATGTTCCCGATCACCTCCGCTACGCTGGGAAGCTGAGGCTCAAGCACAAGCAGGCCTCGCTGGAAGAGCTCGGCCAGCTGGCCGATCCGCCCATGACAAAAGACGCCATTGCCGGCCGTGTTCGCAGGCTGCTGGCCACCGCGGACAAAAAGGCTGAAGAAATGGGCGTTCCCGACACGAAGGCCAGCCTCACCCCCGAAATGCTCGACGACGTCTGACCACCACCTCGTACTCACGGAACCCTGCACACGCGAAAGGCAGACACCATGACAGTCCGCATCGGAATCAACGGGTTCGGCCGCATCGGCCGTTCCGTCCTGCGCCAGATCCTCGCCGGGAACACTTCGCTCGAAGTGGTTGCCGTCAACGACCTCACCGACAACGCAAGCCTCGCCCACCTGTTCCGCTACGACACCGTGTGGGGCCGCTTCGGCGGCACCGTAGAACACACCGACGACGCACTCATCATCGATGGCAAGACGATCCACGCCAGCGCCCACAAAGACCCGTCTGACATCCCGTGGGGTGAGCTCGGCGTCGACATCGTCATCGAAGCGACCGGCAAGTTCCGCAAGCGCGACCAGGCCCAGAAGCACATCGACGGAGGTGCTAAGAAGGTTCTTCTGTCAGCTCCGGGCAAAAAAGACGACGGCATGTTCGTCATGGGCGTCAACCACGAAGACTTCGACCCGCAGAAGCACCACGTGTTCTCGAATGCGTCATGCACCACCAACTGCTTGGCTCCGCTGGCGAAGGTCCTGCACGAAGAGTTCGGCATCGAATCCGGCATCATGACCACGATCCACGCCTACACGGGTGGTCAGGCTCTCGTCGACGGGCCGCACAAGGACCTGCGCCGTGCACGTGCTGCCGCTGTCAACATCGTGCCGACAACCACCGGTGCTGCAAATGCCGTCGGCAAGGTTCTGCCTGAACTCGAAGGCAAGCTGGACGGCTTCGCAGTCCGCGTGCCGGTCGTCACGGGATCGCTCGTCGACCTGACGTTCCTCCCCAGCAAGGCCGCCACGGTCGAAGAAGTCAACGCTGCGGTCAAAAAGGCCGCCGAGGGCCCGCTGAAGGGAATTCTCGGGTATACGGAAGACCCGATCGTGTCCTCGGACATCGTGATGGAAGACCGCTCCTCGATCTTCGATGCTCAGCTCACCCGCAAAGTCGGCGACCAGATCAAGGTCGTTTCCTGGTACGACAACGAGTGGGGCTACTCCGAGCGCCTGGTCGATCTGACAAACTACGTAGCCGAACGCCTCTGAACAACGGCACTGAGAAAAGGACACTATGCAGACTCTCACCAATCCGAGCGACTTCGCCGGCAAGCGCGTCATCGTTCGTTCTGACCTCAACGTGCCGATGGACGGCGACACCATCACCGACCCCGGCCGAATCGAGGCCTCCGCTCCGACCATCGCCTCGTTGGCCGAAGCGGGTGCTCGCGTCATCGTCATTGCGCACCTGGGCCGTCCAAAGGGCGAACCGAACCCCGAGTTCAGCCTTGGTCCGGTAGCCCCGGCACTGGCTGAGGCCATCGGCCGTCCGGTGCAGTTCGCCACGGACACCGTGGGTGAAGACGCAGCAGCCCGCGCTGGCGCGCTGGCCGACGGCGAAGTCCTGCTGTTGGAGAACCTGCGCTTCAACCCGGGCGAAACATCGAAGGACGATGCCGAACGCGGCGCCTTCGCGGACCAGCTGGCAGCCCTGGGGGAGGCCTTCGTCTCTGACGGTTTCGGTGTTGTTCACCGCAAGCAGGCCAGCGTGTTCGACCTTCCTGCACGCCTTCCGCACTTCGCGGGCGGTCTCGTCGCCGCTGAAGTCGAAGTGAGCGAACGCCTGCTGCACGATCCCAAGCGTCCCTACGCGGTTGTCCTCGGCGGTTCGAAGGTGTCGGACAAGCTCGGCGTTATCGATTCGCTCATTGATCGTGCTGATTCGCTGCTGATCGGTGGCGGTATGGTCTTCACCTTCCTCAAAGCCCAGGGCTTCGAGATCGGGTCTTCGCTGCTGGAAGAGGACCAGATCGACACCGTCAAGGGCTACCTCGAAAAGGCCGAAAAGGCCGGTGTTGACATCGTGCTGCCCACCGACATTGTCATGGCGGAAAAGTTCGGTGCGGACGCGCAGCATTGGGTTGCACCGGTTGACGCACTCGAGGACACCCCGGCCGGTGCGGATGCTCTTGGCCTCGACATCGGGCCGGAATCCGCGGCGCACTTCGCTGAGATCATCAAGCAGGCCAAGACCGTCTTCTGGAACGGTCCCATGGGAGTCTTTGAAATCCCGGCTTTCGCGGCCGGCACCAAGGCGGTAGCCGAGGCGCTGACCACCGTCCACGGTTCCGAGGCCGATGGCCGGCTCACAGTTGTCGGCGGGGGAGACTCCGCCGCGGCGGTGCGCTCTCTCGGCTTCTCCGATGACGACTTCGGCCACATCTCGACCGGCGGCGGTGCGAGCCTCGAATACCTCGAAGGCAAAGAACTGCCCGGACTGACAGCACTCAACTGAAAGCACAGTAATGACCCGCAAACCACTCCTGGCCGGCAACTGGAAGATGAACAACGATCATCTCGAGGCGATCGCCTCGGTCCAGAAGCTGGCATGGTCGCTGCGCGACGCGCGCTTCGACGGCTCGACCGCTGACATCGCAGTGATCCCACCGTTCACCGATATCCGTTCGGTGCAGACACTCGTCCAGGCCGACAAGGTTCCAGTGTCTTACGGGGCACAGGACCTCTCAGTTCACGACGAAGGCGCCTACACCGGCGAAATCAGCGGTCGTTTCCTCAGCCAGCTGGGCTGCGAGTACGTTGTCGTCGGCCACTCCGAGCGCCGTGCACACCACGGTGAGGACGACGCGCTCGTCGGTCAGAAGGTTCGCGCCGCGCGGCGCCACGGGCTTACGCCGATTCTCTGTGTGGGCGAACCGCAGGAAGTCCGTGCAGAGGGAAGCCACATCGAGTACACCCTGTCGCAGGTAACTGGGGCGCTTGAAGGACAGTCTGCGGACGACCTTGAAGGACTCGTCATCGCCTATGAACCCGTGTGGGCTATCGGCACGGGCGAAACCGCAACGGCTGAGGACGCCGGCACGATGGCTACGGCCGTCCGCGGGCTCTTGAGTGACTCCTACGGGGATGCATTCGCGCAGTCGGTGCGCATTCTGTACGGCGGTTCCGTCAACCAGGACAATGTCGGCGACATCATGCGCCAGGCTGATGTCGATGGTGCCCTTGTCGGAGGAGCGAGCCTCGATCCGACAGGTTTCGCCACGCTGTGCCTGAGCGCTGTACGAGCCACGGCTGACTGATAGGATATCCGGCGTGACTATTCTGACGTGGATTCTGACAGGCGTACTCGTGCTCTCGAGCTTCATTCTTGTGCTGTTCATTCTTCTGCACAAAGGCAAGGGCGGCGGCATGTCCGACATGTTCGGCGGCGGCATGAGCGCCAACCTTGGTGCGTCCGGTGTCGCTGAAGGCAACCTCAACAGGTTCACCGCGCTCACCGCGATCGTGTGGGTTGCCGCCATTGTTCTTCTGGGACTTATCGTCCGTTTCCAGTAAGAGGGCTGATCTCTGAAGCGCCGCTGCCCGTGTGGCAGCGGCGCTTTTGTGCTGTCCGGAGGCTTTCTGCTCGGGCTTAAGTCCGAGGTGCCGCCCCGGCTGGGGGCAGAACATACCTCGGCACTGGACCTCCGCCTCGTGAGTATCCCGCACATGATGAGGCAGCTGTTACTGGCACCCCGCCTCGGCAGCGTCCCGCAACAGCGGCCACCGCGGTTGGTACAGGAACCAAATCTTCACTTCCGGCACCGGCTGCCCACGCTTCAGCAACAGAAACTCCCGTCAGCAGTTGTTGCTAAGGCGCAGACTCCGGCTGCCGGGAGTTTCTGCGCGGCTAAGGAGTGGATCTGCTGCCGATGGGAGGATTCCAGGTGAGGGGAATGGCGCGGAAGGCGCACGTAGGAAGTTTTGACGAACGACTGAGGGCCCCGCAGCACATGGCTGCGGGGCCCTCAGTCGTTCAGGCGGAAAGCTCCGCCGTGCGTTTCAAGCTGTTGTTACAGCTTGGTGTGCTTGTCTTCGCGTCCTTCGCGACGATCAGCAGTGATCTTGCGGAATGCCTTGCGGACACGCGACTGTTCTTCGCGTTCTGCCTTCAGACGAGCGTATTCCTCGTCGATCTGCTGCTGTGTCGGTTCGTGGTCGCGCAGACCCACCTGCAGGTCTTCCGGGATCTCGTCGAGGGTGCCGGCCTTGACGCGGGCTCGGTAGACCCAGATTTCCTTCTTAGCCCTGCGTGCCAGGAAGTAGATGCCCAGGAGGTTCGGGAAGGCCATGATGAACAGCGTGGCGTCGGAAATGCCGACAACGCTTTCCAGGGTCATAGCCGAACCGATGACGACTGCGAGGATCCACACGATGTGGAAGGCGAGGACGGCAGCACGGCTCTTCTTGGTGAGGAACCCGATCGCAACCTCGCCGTAGTAGGCGTAGGACAGCACTGTCGAGAAGCCGAACAGAACGGCAGCAACGGTGACGAAGATCGGGAACCACGAGGTGACAGTGGCGAATGCCTCGGTGGTCAGGACGATGCCGTCGCCGCTGGCGTCACCCTGGTAGACACCGGTGACGGTGATGGCCAGACCGGTCAGGGTGCAGATGACGACGGAGTCGACGAACGGCTCCCACAGGGCGGTGAAGCCCTCAGTTGCGGGGTGGCGAGTCTTGACTGCTGCGTGGGCCATACCTGCGGTACCAACACCACCGACGTTCGAGAACAGAGCTCGCTGAATACCGACGATTGCGACACCCACGATACCGCCGGTCACACCTTCACCCGTGAATGCGCCGGTGAAGATGGCGCCGACAGCGCCCGGCAGGTACTGCACGTTGATGACGAGGATGATGAGGACACATGCTACGTACATGACACCCATGAGCGGGGTGATAGCCGAAGTCCACTGTGCGATGCGGCTGATGCCGCCGAGGATCACAATACCGGCGAGGATCGCCATGATGAGGCCGATGATCCACAGGCGACCGGCGAAGAACGATTCCTCGCCGCCGGTGGCGTTCTGTACGAGCATGGCGACCTGGTTGGCCTGGAACAGGTTGCCTGCGCCGAACACGCCGACGAGGGTTGCGATGGCGTAGAAGTAGCCGAGGAAGGAACCGAAGCCCGGCATGCCCTTTTCGCGCAGACCGTTGCGCAGGTAGTACATGGGGCCGCCGATGACTTCGCCCTTGTCATCGACTTCGCGGTATTTAACACCAAGGGTTGCTTCGACCATCTTCATAGTCATGGCGAGGAAGCCGAAGATGATGATCCACAGGACAGCGCCCGGACCGCCGATCGTAATGGCGACAGCCACACCGGCAATGTTGCCGAGCCCTACCGTACCGGAGAGTTCGGTGGCAAGAGCCTGGAACGATGACACCTGGCCGGGGTCCGTCTTTCGGGTCAGGCGGCCCTGAACCACCTTGTAGGAGTACTTCAGGCCGGTGAACGGCTGGAACCGGAAGTAGACGGTCAGGAAGATAGCGCCGGCCATAAGCCAGACGACGATGAGCGGAATCTCGACGCCGCCGACACTCGGCGCGTAGAAGACCACCTTGTTGAGCCAGTCTGAGAACGGTCCCAGAATGCTCTGAATGGTCGCGTCGACGGACTCGAGTGACGAGCCCTCTTGTGCCAGGAAATCTGGTCGTGAGCCAGAGATCATAATCTCTCCGAAGTTCGGGTACATGGTCTCAGCTGTGAATTCACAGAGTCACTGTGATCCACGCCATGAACTCACCTTAGGGGAAATGCTGAGAGAATGCACAAGTTCCGACCAGGAAGGTTCTGATTCCGTTATATTTCCAGGCCTAGAGACCGGCCGAGCTGCTCCCAGCCGTCAGTCCGCAAGTGTAGGCGAATCACGGGACGTTCGGCACGCCGGAGTGCGTCTGCGTCGCCATCGGCTTGGGCTCGGAGAAGCTGTGCAAACGTACAGTCCTTGCCCGGAACGGGAAGGTCATCTCCGACACGGTCAGCCGTGATCTGGATGAACGCACCGTTATTGCGTCCGCCCTTGTGGTACTGGCCCGTGGAATGCAGGTACGCGGGGCCGTAGCCGAATGTTGTCACAACACCGGTCAGACGGAAAACTGCTTCGCGAAGAGCGCCGATCGCAGCAAAGCGGTCCGGATCGACGAAAGCCTGGATGGCCAGATAGCCGAACTCCGGCACTGCATCGGTCAATGCGCGAACGGCACCGCTGATGCTGCGCACGCTGCCCAGTGTGTGTTCATCACCGTAGACGTCGATGTTTTCATAGCTGAAGACCAGATCCATGCTCTGCACGGATTCCGGATCGGCAAGCGCTGCGCGGGCAGAGACTTTAGCTGATTCGACGTCAGGCTGGTCGAAAGGGTCAACAGCCGTCGAGAAGGCAAGGAGGGCGGTTGTGAACTCCCACAGGTAGAGTGCGCCGCCCAGCGAACCCGAGACCGCGCCGAAATGACCAGACACGGGGGCTGGCGGTTCCGTGTATTCAGCGCCGCTCGAGGCCAGCACGACAGTGCTGACATCCGGGCCGGCATTCTGAATGAGTTCCGAGGCCGGATCTTCAACCGCGATCGGCAGCAGACCCCTGCCGTTTTTGCCGAGTGATTCGCCGATGAGCTGCTCAATCCACGCGCCCAGACCAACACCTGTCTGATCGGCAAGGACGAGCTTGTCAACATCGCGGGCATGCGCACTGGAAAGGAACGCTGCCAGTTCCATTGCCGGGTTGTCTTCGTCGCCAGCGAGGACAGCTGCGCACTTTGCGGCTGAATCCACCAGTGAACGCGGATCACCGCCGGCAAGAACCGCCGGCACAAGTCCAAAGGCCGTAAAGGCCGAATAGCGTCCCCCGACATCGGCGGGAGCCGTGAATACCGCGGCAAAGCGCGCAGCGTCATCGAGTTCCGAACCTGCGTCGGTGATTGCGACAAGGCGCTCAGCCGCATCGAGCCCAGCGTCGGCACAAGCCGCCTCAAAGGCAGCCAAGTGTGACCGGGTTTCGACGGTTGTGCCGGACTTCGAGGCGACAATGAGCCCCGTGTGCTTGAGATCATCGCCGAAAGCTCGGCGCACAGCGGCTGGTGCGGTGCTTGTCAGGAAGGTGAGCTCCACCTCGAGAGCCTTGGCGATAACAGCCGCACCCAGTGACGATCCTCCCATACCGGACAGGACGAAACGGTGCACGCCTCGCTTGGCGAGTTCGTGTCGCAGCTCTTCTGCGCGGGCGATCTCCGGGTGATCTGAAGCGGGCAGGTCAACCCAGCCCAGACGGTTCTCTGCGGTCTGTGCGCTGGAATCGCCCCATAGGTGCGCGTCACGCGCGGCGAGGCGCGACGCGGCGCGAGCTTCCGTGAGGATCGCGAGTTCGTGTTCGTAGGATTCAGCGGAGGCGGGGGAGAGGACGACCTTCATCGCAGACCCTCCTCGACCGTCTGCACGAGCTCAGCCCAGCTGTCGTCGAACTTCTGCAGGCCCTCTTCTTCCAGAACCCGCATAACGTCGGCGTAGTCAATGCCCGCAGCGGCCAAAGCGTCAAGAACGCTGCTGGCTTCGGCAGCAGTGCCGGTGACGGTGTCGCCCTTGTCCTCGCCGTGATCGGCGTAGGCGCGCAGGGTCTTCTCCGGCATAGTGTTGACCGTTCCCGGGGCCGTGAGCTCTTCAACATAGAGCGTGTCGCGGTACTCGGGGTTCTTCGTGCCGGTCGAGGCCCACAGCGGACGCTGGCGGTTGGCACCGGCTGCTTCGAGCACAGCGAACCGCTCCGAGCTGAACTGCTCTTCGGCAATGCGGTAGGCGGCACGGCAGTTGGCGATGCCGGCTTTGCCGCGCAGCGCCATAGCCGCGTCGGTCCCGATGTTCTCCAGCCGCTTGTCCACCTCGGTGTCTACGCGAGAGACGAAAATCGAGGCGACCGAGTGGATGGTGCTCAGGTCGTGGCCTGCTTCTCGCGCCCTCTCAAGGCCGTTGATGTAGGCCTCAACCACCCGGCGGTAGCGATCGAGCGAGAAGATCAGCGTGACATTGACGCTGATGCCCTCAGCCGTGACCGCGGTGATGGCCCGCAGGCCCTCGGGGGTTGCTGGGATTTTGATCATGACGCCGGGCCGGTCGATCATGCGGTGCAGCTTGCGCGCGCATTCAGCTGTGCCCTCGGCATCGTGAGCGAGCGTCGGCGGCACCTCAATCGACACGCGACCGTCACGACCACCCGTTGCGTCATAGACCGGCTCGAGGATGTCGCAGGCGAGCTGGACATCCCGAACGGTCAGGGCATCAACGGCATCCTCTGTCGAGGTGCCGCTGGCCTTGAGCTCGCTCAGCTGGTCTTCGTAGCCGCTTCCTTCCGCAAGTGCGGCTGCGAAGATCGTCGGGTTCGTGGTCACACCGACGACGGAGTCTTCCGCCACGGACTTCGCGAGCGAACCGGATTCGATTCGCGTGCGCGAAAGGTCGTCAAGCCAAATGGATACGCCGTTTGTGCTCAGTGCTTCAAGGCTCACTGTTCCCCCTTGGCCGCGCGGATGGATTCGCGGGCGGCGGCGACAACAGCGTCGGCGGTGATGCCGAATTCCTGGTAGAGGCGCTTGTAGTCGGCGGATGCGCCGAAGTGTTCGAGTGACACGGCTCGTCCGTCCGTTCCGAGGTAGCGGTGCCAGCTCATGGCCGAACCGGCTTCAACCGAAACGCGTGCGCGGATGTGTGATGGCAGAACGCTGTCGCGGTAGTCGGAAGGCTGTGCGTCGAACCATTCGTGGCTGGGCATCGAAACGACGCGCACTGCCGTGCCGTCGTGGCGCAGCTGCTGGGCTGCTTCGAGCGCCAGCTGCACTTCCGAACCGGTAGCCATCAGGATGACTTCAGCGTCAGCGTCGTCGGAAAGCACGTAGGCGCCCTTGGCGGTGTTCTCGGCACCTGCCAGTTCCGTGCGGTCGAACACCGGCAGGTTCTGCCGTGACAGCACGAGGCCGGATGGTCCGTCGGTGCGTTCGAGGATCTTCAGCCACGCGAACACTGTTTCGTTGGCGTCTGCGGGGCGGACAACGTCGAGCCCGGGGATGGCGCGCAGGGAGCTGAGGTGCTCAACCGGCTGGTGGGTTGGTCCGTCTTCGCCCAGGCCGATGGAGTCGTGCGTCCACACGAACACGTTCGGCAGGTTCTGCAGAGCTGCCAGGCGAACGGCAGCGCGCTGGTAGTCGGAGAACACGAGGAACGTGCCGGAGTAGGGGCGGGTGGGACCGTGCAGGGCAATGCCGTTGCAGATGAGGCCCGCTGCGAACTCACGAACGCCGAAGTGCAGGTTGCGGCCGTATTCATTGCCGCTGAACATGTCGGAAGAGCGGTCTTCCGGCAGGAAGGACGGGTCGGCCTTGATGAGGGTGTTGTTCGAGCCCGCGAGGTCGGAGGATCCACCCCAAAGTTCGGGCATTGCCGCACCGAGCGCCTGCAGGACCTGACCCGAGGCTGCGCGGGTGGCGATGCCCTTGTCGTCGGCGTCGAAAGTCGGCAGGGTGTCTGCAAGACCTTCGGGGAGTTCGCGAGCCTGCAGACGGTCAAACAGTTCGGCGGCTTCCGGATTGGCCGTGCGCCACTGCTGGAAGCGCTCGTCCCATTCCCGCTGTGCTTCGCGGCCGCGCTCAGCTGCCTTTCGGGTGTAGTCGAGGACCGCTGGGGCGACCGCGAACTTCTCTTCGGGGTCGAAGCCCAGCATCTTCTTAGTCTGGGCGATTTCGTCATCGCCCAGTGCGGCGCCGTGCGAAGCACCCGTGTTCTGGGCGTTCGGGGCGGGCCAGGCGATGATGGTCGACAGGCGGATGAACGACGGTCGGTCGTCTTCCTTGGCAGCTTCCACGGCGAGGTGGAGGGCGTCGAGGTCTTCGACGTAGGTGCCGTCTTCCTTGACCCAGGAGACGTGCTGAGTGTGCCAGCCGTATGCGGCGTAGCGCGCTTCGACGTCTTCTGTGAACGCAATCGAGGTGTCGTCTTCAATCGAGATGCGGTTGTCATCCCAGATGACGATGAGGTTGCTCAGGCGCTGTGTGCCGGCAAGCGACGATGCTTCGCCGGACACGCCTTCCTGTAGGTCTCCGTCACCGGCGATGACGAAGATGTTGTGGTCGAAAACGCTTTCGCCCTTCGGAGTCTCCGGGTCGAACAGGCCGCGTTCCCGGCGTGCTGCCATTGCCATGCCAACAGCACTGGCAATACCCGAGCCCAGCGGGCCGGTGGTGATTTCGACACCAGCAGTGTGCCCCACCTCGGGGTGGCCGGGAGTGAGCGAACCCAACTGACGCAGTTGCTTGATGTCGTCCAGTTCCAGCCCGTAGCCGGTGAGGAACAGCTGAACGTACTGCGTGAGGCTGGCGTGGCCGGCCGATAGAACGAAACGGTCGCGGCCCACCCAGTCCGGGTCGGCGGGGCTGTGGGTCATCGCGTATTGGTACAGGTAGTGCGCTGCCGGGGCGAGGCTCATCGCCGTGCCCGGGTGGCCATTGCCGGCGGCCTGAACGGCATCAGCGGCGAGAAGTCGAGCGGTGTTGACAGCAGCCTGATCTTCGGCAGACCAGTTCAGCGGGCTCATGCGTAGGTTCCTCCTGTTGACGTGCGTCCACACCAACTGTAACGGGCGTGCGCACCGGGTGGGAGCTGGTATTCACAGGCACAGCAGATAGAATGAGCGGACGCTGGGAAAATCCAGTGAGAATCTTCGCGTCGATTAACAGGAAGTGAATGCGTGAGCGCTCATCAGCAGCACCAAGCAGAACGTCCGCTGCAGCGTCTTCGGGATGAACAGCGACCGGCTGCTTCGGTTGAGAACCGCAGCCGCTTCATGGCGTTCGTTTCGCTCACCAAACCCCGCGTTATCGAGCTTCTGCTCGTTACGACGGCGCCGGTGATGTTCCTTGCCGAACGCGGACTGCCCAACCTGTGGCTCATCATCGCCACCCTGATCGGCGGTTCGGCGGCAGCCGCATCGGCGTCTGTTTTCAACTCGATTTTCGACCGCGATATCGATGCCCGCATGGCGCGCACCGAAACCCGTCCGCTCGTCACGGGTGAAATTTCGGTGAAGGAAGCAACGATCTTCGCCTTCACGCTGGCCATCGGCTCGATCCTGTGGATGGGCGGCTTCACCAACTGGGTTGCGGCCGGTCTGACCGCCGCCGCGATCCTCCTGTACGCCGTCTTCTACACCATGATCCTCAAGCGCCGCACCACCCAGAACATCGTCTGGGGAGGCGCCGCTGGCTGCATGCCGGTTTTCATCGGCTGGTCAGCTGTCACCGGTTCGCTCGACTGGGCTCCCGTCGCGCTGTTCCTGGTGGTGTTCTTCTGGACTCCGCCGCACTACTGGCCGCTGGCCATTAAGTACAAGGCGGACTACGAAGCTGCGGATGTTCCGATGCTTCCGAACAAGGTTCCGCCGAAGACCGTCGGCGTGCAGATGATCGGCTACACCGTGGCCATGATCGCAGCATCCCTGGCAGTTATCCCGCTGGCGCCCATGGGGCCGCTCTACGCGGTTGTCGCTCTGGGCTCCGGTGCTTGGTTCCTGTGGGAGTGCATCACCTTCCTCAAGCGCGCCAAGAAGGGTCTGAGCGGAACCCAGTTGAAGGCAATGCGCGTGTTCCACGGATCCATCACCTATCTGTCGATCCTGTTCCTGGCAGTTGCCATCGACCCGTTCCTCAACCCGTTCATCGGCTGATGTTCTGAAAGCTGAAAGAGCGGGGCCGGTGAGAATCAGTTCTCACCGGCCCCGCGTTTTTCTGTCTGCTGTTGGTGGGCTCTGTTGACGAGGATGGCGGCCGGTGTTCAGGAGACTGCTGTGAAAGCAAGGGTGCTCACGCCGCTATCCGAGTAGTGCGCTTCGCGCTGCGATCTTTGACGGACCCACTCCTGAGCCTCAGTCTTCCTCAAAACCTGCCGCGTGCAGTGATGCGTAGAGGCCGCCAGAGGCAATGAGTTCGGCATGCGATCCCTGTTCGACAATCCGACCTTTGTTCATGACGACGATGACATCGGCATTGCGGATGGTCGACAGACGGTGGGCGATGACGAAGCTCGTCCGTCCGGCCTGCAGGCGGTTCATTGCCTCCTGCACGAGCACCTCTGTTCGGGTGTCGACGTTCGAGGTCGCCTCGTCGAGGATGAGGATCGTCGGCTCGGAGGCGAAGGCGCGCGCAATCGTGATGAGCTGGCGCTCACCGGCCGATATGTTGTCCGCCGTCTCCGTGATGACAGAGTCCAGCCCGTCGGGGAGGTGCTTGGCGAAGCGATCGACATAGGCGGCCTCGGCCGCAGCCTCGATGGCCTGCCGGTCGGCGTTCTCGTTGCCGTATGCGATGTTGTCCCGAATGCTTCCCTCGAACAGCCAGGTGTCCTGCAGGACCATTCCGATCGGCCGGCGCAGATCCGTCCGGCTCATATCGCGCACATCCCGGCCGTCGATGCGGATGGCTCCGGAGTCGACGTCGTAGAAGCGCATGAGCAGGTTGACGACCGTCGTCTTGCCTGCGCCGGTGGGCCCCACGACGGCGATCGTCTGGCCCGGCTCGGCGGTGAGGGAGAGGCCCTTGATGAGCTCCGCCTCGGGATCATAGGAGAAGTCGACCTCATCGAACTCGACCCGACCGGCGGTCGGGGAGAACGGCTCGGCATCGGCGTTCGGGGTCTCCTCGGGTGCGTCGAGCAGCTCGTAGACGCGTTCGGCGCTGGCGGCCGCCGACTGCAGCCGCGAGGCCATGCCGCCCAGCTGCCCGAAGGTCTGGGAGAACTGGCGGGAGTACCAGACGAACGCCTGCACGACGCCGAGCGTGAGGGCCCCTCCGGCCACGAGGGCCGCGCCGAGGATGGCAGTGGCCACGAAGACGAGGTTCGACACGAAGAGCATCGCCGGCATCATCGAGCCCGACAGGATCTGGGCGCGCACACTGGAGGAGTAGACGTCCGCGTTCATCTTCTCGAACTCCTCGCGGGCAGTCGGAAGGCCGCCGTGGACGCGCAGCAGCGACAGGCCGGAGATCGACTCCTCGACATGCGCGTTGAGCTCGCCGGTCGTGGTCCACTGCTTCTTGAACTGCCTCTGGCTGGGCACGCCGACTAGGGCGAAGATGATCGCCGTCAGCGGGATCGCGGCAATCGCAACGAGCGCCAGCTGCCAGGACAGGGTGAACATGACGGCGAGCACGCCGACGAAGGTGATGACGCTCGTGATGATCTGCTGCAGGTTCTCATTGGCGACCTGCGTGAGATTGTCGAGGTCGTTGTTGAGCCTGGAGAGGACATCGCCGCGGCGCTGGCGGTCCGAGTACGACAGGGGCACGCGGTGGAGCTTCGCCTCGACGCGCGTGCGCATGCCGCTCATGACGGTGTTGACCACGCCGATGCTCACGCGCCCGCCGATGTAGGTGAACAGCGACGACAGCGCGTAGACGGCCACGCCCAGCATGACGAGCCGGCCGATGAGGCCGAAGTCCATGCCGGCGCCGGGCACGACGTCCATCGTGTCGAGGACGGCCGCGAGATCGGACTGCCCGCCGGCCTGGAGCTCCGCGGCGGCCTCCGCCGTCGACTGTCCGGGCGAGGTCTTCGACGACAGATAGCCGGCGAACACGGCATCGGTCGCCAGGCCGAAGACATACGGCGCGGCGATCGTGAGCACCGTTCCGATGAACAGCGTGATGACGGTGATGACCATCTGGCCGCGGTGGGCGCCGAATTCGCCGATCACGCGGCGGACGGTCTTCCAGAAGTGCGTCGACTTCTCGTTCGGCGGACGCTCATCGCTCATGGCTGACTCCCGTCTGCGATTCGACGATCTCGCGGTAGACCTCGGAGGACTCGACGAGCTCGCTGTGCGTGCCCACCGCGACTGCGCGGCCGGCGTCGAGGACGACGATCTGATCGGCCTTCTCAGCTGTGGAGCAGCGCTGTGTGACGACGACCTGCGTGCGTTCCCCGGACGCGTCGATTCTGGAGCGCACTGCGGCCTCCGTGGTCGTGTCGAGGGCGGAGAACGAATCGTCGAACATGAGGATCGGGCTTGTGCGGACGAGCGCCATGGCGATCGCCAGGCGCTGCCGCTGTCCGCCCGAGAGGTTGGTGCCGCCCTGGTTCACGGTGAACTCCGTCTGGCCGTCGAGCCGCTCGACGTACTCCCACGCCTGCGCGGTCTGCAGAGCCTCGCGGATCTCGGCGTCCGAGGCGGTCGGATTGCCCTTGCGCAGATTGCCCGCGATCGTGTCGGCGAAGACCTGCGGCTTCTGCGGCACATAGCCGAACTGGGCGCTGCGGGTATCAGCAGTGAGATCGCCAGCCGGCACGCCCCCGATGCGAACTGAGCCGCTCGTCGGCTCGAGCAGGCCGACGATGAGCTGCATGAGCACCGTCTTGCCGGAGCCCGTCGCGCCGATGACGGCGGTCGTGGTTCCCGGTGCAGCGGAGAAGGACACGTCGGAGACGACGGGCGCCTCGGCCCCGGGGAAGCAGAAGGTGACGCCGGCGAGCTCGAGGGCGCCCGGGGCGGGCAACTCGTCGACGTCGCCGGAGCGCGTCTGCGCCGGCTCCGTCTTGAGCACGTTCCAGATGCGGCCGGCCGCGACTTCGGCGCGCGGCAGCATCATGGCCAAGAACGAGGCCATCATGACGCCCATGAGGATGAGCATGAGGTACTGCGTGAACGCCATGAGCGTGCCGACCTGCGTATCGCCCGATTCGACGCCGAGGGCGCCGAACCAGATGATCGCCATCTCGCCGAGTCCGACGACGAGCATGATGAGCGGAAAGAGCGTCACGAAGTACTTGCCGACGGTCATATAGGCATCCGTCATCGACCTGTTGACCTCGGCGTAGCTCTGCTTTTCGCGGTCCTCCTTCACGAAGGCCCGGATGACGCGCAGGCCGGACAGCTGCTGAGCCAGAACCGAGCCCATGGCGTCCAGCCGCTCCTGCATGGCGCGGAAGCTCGGCACCATGCCGCGGATGGCCCACACCATGACGATGACGAGCAGCCCGACTGTCACGAGAACGGTCCAGGACAGCTTGACGTCCTGGGTCATCGCCATGATGAGTCCGCCGGCGGCCATGAACGGGGCCATGATCGTGATCGACATGGCCATGGTGAGGAACTGCTGGACCTGGCGGACGTCATTCGTCGAGCGGGTCACGAGGCTGGAGGAGCTGAACTCCGCCAGCTCCTGGAATCCGAAGGACGAGACCTTGTCGAAGAACGCCGAGCGGATCCGCTGCGCTCCCTTGAGCGAGGCGTAGGCGCCGCAGGCGATCGCGAGGACGTTGGCGATGACCTGCCCAAAGGTGACGGCGAGCATGATGCCTCCCAGGCGCCACACCTCGGCGGTGTTGCCCACGGCGATGCCGTCGTCGACGACCCGCGCGTTGAGCGCCGGCAGCGCAAGGGATGCGGCGATCTGCAGGGCCTCAAAAAAGAGCAGGCCCAACAGCGCAGGCCAAAGGGGCAGGGCAAAGCTGCGGAAAAGACGCAGAAGCATGCGTCAAGCTCGGCTGTCTGCGGGTTCGAGAATGTCGTCGGCGGGGTGCGCTGGAGCGGCCTTCCACGAATAGTTGGACATGATGGCGAAGACCGCGGCCATAATGACCAGCGTCAGCCCGAACATGTGAACGAGCACAATGCCAATCGGCAGGCCGGTGAAGTACTGCACGTAGCCGATCAGGCCCTGAAGCACTGTGACGACCAGCAGGAAGTCGATGGCGCGAGCCTGGGGGACTGCTCCTTCTTTTGCCGCGATAACGCGAGTCCACACCGCGGTGATCACCATGAGCCACACCGGGAATGCGTGGAAGCGCGCCATCCATACGGTGGGCAGACCGTTGCGGGCGGATTCGCGGTCGCCCGCGTGCGGGCCGGCTCCGGTGGTGAGAACACCGAATACAAGGACAACGACGAGCAGAGCAACAATAACCCACATGAGCTTGCGCAGCTTCTCCGGGCCAACGGGGCGACGCGGACCGGGTCCGGAATACACACGCACAATCAGGTACGCGGCGACCGCGACCGATGCGGCCGATGGAATGAAATGGCTGGCGACAACCCATGGATTGAGTTTGCTCAGCACTGACAGACCGCCGATGACAGCCTGGACCGGCACAACCATGAGGAGTGCAAATGTCGACCACGCAAGTTCGGGCCGTTCGCGCCGCCACGGCCAGACCACGATGAGCGCAGCCAGGCAGATGAGGCCCAGAACAACACCCAGGACGCGGTTGCCGAACTCAATGAAGCCGTGAATGCCCATCTCCGGGGTGTTGGTGAGCGATCCGGGTTCGCACATGGGCCAGTCGGAGCATCCCAAACCGGAGCCTGTCAGGCGCACAGCGGTCGAAGTGACGATGATGCTCACTTGAGCGATGAGAACAACCCATGCAGCCACGCGAATGCGGCGAGGGAGAGTCGTGGTGTTCTGCGGCTGGGCCGCGGAAAGATCAGAGGCGGAGGTCGACATAGGGCCTATTCTCTCACCTGTCGTCGAAGGAGAACCAACGGCGAGCCGCTGCCGCTGCAATGACCGCCCAGACAGCGAGAACGAGCAGGCTCATCCAATCGAAGCGTCCGTCGATGATTGCGCTGCGCAGAGCAGAGCCCAACGCCCCAGACGGCAGGAAGCCGACGATTGCACCCCACGCGCCCCCGTGATCGATGAGCAGTCCGCCCCCGCCTGCCATGGCGGCCCACAAAAGGTTCGCAAAGGCGAGCACCGCCTCGGGCCTCATGGTGCCCGCCATGAGCAGACCCAAGCCGACGAAGGCCGCTGTTCCCACGACAGCGCTGATGACAACGGCTGCGATGTTGATGTTGGCGTCCAGGCCGAGAAATGCCGCGCAGGCGAAGGCGAGTGCGTACTGGACGACGGTCACGCCGAGTACTGCGATGATCTTGCCGGCCACGAGTCCACTTGCGCCCAGCGGGGTGGTGGCGGTGTGGCGCAGAACCCCGTAGCGGCGCTCAAAAGCAGTTGCGATCGCCTGACCCGTGAAGGCGTTGGAGGCAATCGACACACCGAGCACGCCTGCCAGCGCGACAGCCGTGTGGTTGCTTCCGGTGTAGCCGAAGACTTCGAGTATGTCTGTCAGTGACAGGGTGAACAGGATGGCCAGAGGCAGCACGATCGACAGGATGAGCTGTTCGCCATTGCCTAGGATTGCCTTGGCTTCAAACACTGCCCGAGCTGCTATCCGGCGAAAAGCCGGTGCGGGCTGCTGGTGGAGCTCGTTGGACTGTGTACCGGGTGTGTGCGCGCTCACCGCAGGCTCCTTCCCGTCAGCTGGAGGAAGACATCCCCCAGGTCACCGGAGCTCATGGACAGGCCGGTCAGCTCTGCTCCGCTGGCTGCGATCTCCGCGGTAATCTGGCTGAGGTCGTCGGCACTGAAGGTGCCGGCTGAGTTCATAGCCGTTGCCGAGGTGGGGCTCAAGCCCCAGCGGGACCGCAGCTTTTCGCTGAGCTTGCTTGGGGGAGCGTCCGCGAAGGTCAGGCGCAGGGCAGAAGCACGACCGGCAGTGAGTTCCGATGGTGTTCCCTCGGCGATGATTCGTCCGTGGTCGACGATGTGGACGTTGTCGGCGAGCTCTTGCGCGTCGGACATGTTGTGGGTGGTCAAAACGACAGCGGTTCCACTGTCGGCGAGGCTGCTGACGATTTCCTTGACTGCCAGGGATGCCTGCGGGTCGAGTCCCGCCGTCGGTTCGTCGAGGAACACCAGGCTGGGCCTGCCGATGAGTGCTGCGGCCAGGCCCACTCGCTGTTTCTGTCCGCCGGAGAGCCGACGGATGGACCTGTCGGCGAAAGAGCGGATTCCAAGCTGATCCATGAGCTCGTTCGGGTCAGCAGGATCTGCGTACATGTGAGCCAGGTGTTTGAGGATCGCCGGCGGCTTTGCGGCCATCGGCAGCCCACCATCCTGCAGCATGACCCCGATCATGGCTCTGGCCTGAGTCTCCAGAGGGCTGAGGCCGAAGACTTTAACGGTTCCGGACTGCGGGCGAAGAAGGCCCGTGCACAGTGAGATGAGTGTGGACTTGCCGGCCCCGTTGGGGCCCAGAACCGCGGTCGTCATACCCGGTTCAACAGAAAGCGAAATTCCGTCGACGGCAGGGCTGCGGCCGTAGGAATATCGCACATTGCGGACTTGGAGAGCTGTCACAGGCGTCCACTGTAGCCGGCGCGCCGATCGATCCGGGAGGATGCCCTCGCCCAGCGGTTGTGGAACAATTTAGGGCACATTAATGTTATTGAATGGTGATGAGGCGAAAAGCCTCGCAAATCAACACTACAAGGCAGGTTATGTCTCAGCAGAGTTCGCAGGCTGTGCTGCGCACCCGTGCGCGGGTGCTGCAGGCGGTGTTGGACCACGGGCCGATCACCGCTGCCAGTATCGCCCGCCAGCTCGATCTGACCGCCGCTGCCATCAGGCGGCACCTCGACGCTCTGACAGACGAAGGGGCAATCGAGGTACGCGAACTCGCCGGTGCGAAGACCGGTCGGGGACGGCCGGCACGGCACTACGTGGTCTCGACCGCGGGGCACAGCAGGATCAGCCACTCCTATGACGAGCTGACCGTGGAAGCACTCGAATTCCTCGAAGATAAGCTGGGGGAGGGCGCGATCGAAGAGTTCGCCAGGCAGCGAATCGGCGAACTCATGGAGCGTGTCGAAGCGCGCGTCGGCCGGCGATCGGCAACCGTGGCGGGACGCTCACGCGATCTCGCCGCAGCGCTGGACGACGAAGGCTACGCGGCATCGGCCATTCCGGTGGCGGTGGGAACACCGCTGGAGGCCATGCAGCTGTGCCAAGGGCACTGCCCCATACACAAAGCTGCCGCAAGGTATCCGCAGTTCTGCGAAGCAGAGCTCGATGCCTTCTCTGAATTTCTGGGCGTAGACATCAGGCGCCTGTCGACGCTCGCGGCCGGCGGCCACGTGTGCAACACACACGTGCCGACCTCGGACGTCAACAGACCGCTGATCGATGCGCCGGATCAAAACCAAGGAGGAGCAAGGTGACTGACACCACTGAATCCAACTGGATTCTGGAAGCCAATCCCGAACTGAAGGACATCGGGAACGCCTACGAATACGGCTGGCGAGATTCTGATGAAGCAGGCGCCAATGCTCAGCGCGGGCTCAATGAGGATGTCGTCCGCAACATTTCGAAGCTGAAGGACGAGCCCGAATGGATGCTGCAGCGCCGCCTGCGCGCGCTCGAGCTCTTTGAGAAGAAGCCGCTGCCGCAGTGGGGCCCGGACCTGGGCGACATCGACTTCGACAGCATCAAGTACTTTGTGCGCTCCACCGAGGAGCAGGCGCAGACGTGGGACGACCTGCCGGAGGACATCAAGAACACCTACGATCGCCTGGGAATCCCTGAGGCTGAAAAGCAACGCCTGGTCGCAGGTGTTGCCGCCCAGTACGAATCCGAGGTCGTGTACCACAAGATCAACGAAGAGCTGGAACGCCAGGGCGTCATCTTCGTTGACACGGACACCGGTCTGCGGGACTACCCGGAGATCTTCGAAGAGTACTTCGGCACCGTCATCCCGTCTGGTGACAACAAGTTCTCCGCGCTCAACACCGCGGTGTGGTCCGGCGGTTCGTTCGTCTACGTCCCCAAGGGCGTTCACGTCGAAATTCCGCTGCAGGCCTACTTCCGCATCAACACCGAGAACATGGGCCAGTTCGAGCGCACGCTCATCATCGCCGACGAAGGTTCGTCGGTGCACTACGTCGAAGGCTGCACCGCTCCGATCTACAAGTCAGACTCGCTGCACTCGGCGGTCGTCGAAATCGTCGCCAAGAAGGGTGCGAAAGTCCGCTACACGACCGTCCAGAACTGGTCGAACAACGTGTACAACCTCGTGACCAAGCGCGCGATCGCCGAAGAGGGCGCCACCATGGAGTGGATCGACGGCAACATCGGTTCGAAGGTCACCATGAAGTACCCGGCCATCTGGCTGACCGGTGAGCACGCTCGCGGTGAAACCCTGTCGGTTGCCTTCGCCGGCTCCGGTCAGGATCAGGACACCGGTTCGAAGATGGTGCACGCCGCTCCGAACACGTCCTCGAACATCGTTGCGAAGTCCGTTGCCCGCGGCGGCGGCCGTTCCGCATACCGCGGACTCGTGCACGTCTACCCGAACGCGTCCGGTTCGGCCAACAACGTGCTGTGTGACGCCCTGCTGGTGGACAACCATTCGCGTTCGGACACGTACCCGTACATCGACATCCGCAACGACGATGTCACGCTGGGCCACGAGGCAACCGTGTCGAAGGTGTCGGCAGACCAGCTGTTCTACCTCATGAGCCGCGGCCTGGACGAAACCGAGGCCTACGCCATGATCGTCCGCGGCTTCGTCGAGCCCATTGCGCGCGAACTGCCGATGGAATACGCACTCGAACTCAACCGCCTTATCGAACTTCAGATGGAAGGCGCGGTCGGCTGATCACCTCAGCGAAGACCACGCCGACTGTCAAAGGAGAGAAATGACCCAGACCTCGAGCAGCACCGCTTCCAAGCAGGTGCCTGCCACCACTCGTTCGCAGCGTACGCGCAGCTTCGACATTGCCGATTTCCCGGCGGTAACCGGCCGGGAAGAAGAATGGCGCTTCAGCCCGGTCAAGAAGCTTGACGCGCTTCTCCAGAATCAGACCGGAAGCGGTTCGCTGGGCCGTGAAGAGACGTTGCCCGAAGGCGTCACCGTCGAGAGGATCACGCTGGAGCGTGCTCGTGAACTCGGCGCCGTGGCACCGGAAGACCTCCCGGCTGTCGTTGCCGCAAACCAGGCTGAAGCCGTCACCCACTACTCGGTGGAAGCCGGCGCTGAAATCAGAGAACCCGTCCGCATCGACCTCACGGGTGAAGGCGGCCTCGTCCACGGCCACACCCTCGTGACCGTCGGCGACAATGCCCACGTTGATTTCATCGTCACCCACAGGGGTGCTGTCGACTACAGCGAGCTCATCACGACCGTTGTGGGCGACGGCGCAAACGTCGACTTCATCGAACTGCAGCTGTGGGACGACACCGCCCTGCACGCCGCGCAGCACGATGCTGTCGTCGGCAAGGACGCGTACTTCAAGCACGTGCAGATCACGCTCGGCGGAAAGATCGTGCGTCTGAACACCAACGTCCGCTACTCCGCACCCGGCGGGGAAGCCGAAATGTACGGCCTGTACTTTGCCGATGCCGGACAGCACTTCGAACACCGCACCTACGTGGACCACAACACCCCGAAGGCCGTGTCGAACGTGCTCTACAAGGGAGCCCTCTACGGCAAGGATGCGCGCACCGTCTGGATTGGCGATGTGCTCATCCGCCCCGAGGCCCTTGGCATCGACACCTACGAAATGAACCGCAACCTGCTGCTGAGCAAGGGTGCACGCGCCGACTCGGTTCCGAACCTGGAAATCGAAACCGGCGAAATCGAAGGCGCCGGTCACGCATCGTCGACCGGCCAGTTCGACGAAGAGCACCTGTTCTACCTCATGAGCCGCGGCATTCCCGAAGACGAAGCACGCCGCCTTGTGGTGCGCGGCTTCTTCAACGAAATCATCCAAAAGATCGAAAACGAGGAAGTCGAAGACGTCCTCAACCAGAAGATCGAAGAAGAGCTCGCCCGGAGCATGGCCGAATGAGCGGCAAGCCGGCACTGAAATCGGACGAGCTCGCAGTCGGCACCGCTGTCCGCGTGGTGATCGACGACGTCGAAGTGTGCATTGCGCGCACGGAAGACGGTGCGGTCCACGCCGTCAACGACGTCTGCACGCACGGCGAAGTATCGCTTGCCGAAGGCGAAGTCTCGGGCTGTTCGATCGAATGCTGGCTGCACGGCTCGGCCTTCGACCTCACAACGGGCGAGCCGCAGTCACCGCCGGCTTTTGAACCAGTCGCCGTCTACGCCGCCGAAGAGCGCGACGGCACGATCTTCGTAGACATCAACTCGACGCACTGAAAGCAGGAAACATGTCCATTCTCTCTATCCGCGACCTCCACGTCAGCGTAGAAACCGACGAAGGCCCCAAGGAGATCCTCAAGGGCCTGTCTCTCGACATCAACTCGAAGAAGACCCACACCGTTATGGGCCCCAACGGCTCGGGTAAGTCGACCCTGGCCTACGCTCTGGCTGGCCACCCCGCCTACACCATCACCTCGGGCACGATTGAGCTCGACGGTGAAGACATCACCGAAATGGAAGCCGACGAACGCGCCAAGGCCGGCCTGTTCCTCGCAATGCAGTACCCCGTGGAAGTTCCCGGCGTGACCGTCACAAACTTCCTGCGCTCGGCCAAGACCGCCATCGACGGCGAGGCGCCGAAGCTGCGCACCTGGTCGAAGGAACTGGGCGAAGCAATGGAGAAGCTGCGCGTTGACCCGGCGTTTGCCACCCGCAACGTCAACGAAGGATTCTCCGGCGGTGAAAAGAAGCGCCATGAAATCCTCCAGATGGAGCTGCTCAAGCCGCGCTTTGCGATCCTCGACGAAACCGACTCCGGTCTGGACGTCGACGCCCTGCGCATCGTGTCCGAAGGCGTCAACCGCGCCAAGGAGAACACGGACGTCGGCATCCTGCTCATCACCCACTACACGCGCATCCTGCAGTACATCAAGCCGGACTTCGTGCATGTGATCGTCGACGGCAAGATCGTCGAAGAGGGCGGCCCGGAACTGGCCGAGCGTCTGGAGAACGAAGGCTACGACCGCTTCTTCCAGAACGCCTGATCCAACAAGGAGGACAGTGTGACCGAAGTCATCGACTCGCCGAGCAACGCCTCGGCAGAAGAAGTCACAGAAGCGCTCCTTGACGTCGTCGACCCGGAACTCGGCGTCAACGTCGTCGACCTCGGGCTCGTCTACGGGGTTGTTGTCGAAGAAGACGGCACTGCTGTCATCGACATCACCCTGACCTCGGCGGCATGCCCGCTGAGCGACGTCATCGAGGACCAGATTGCCCAGGCTCTCGACGGGATCGTCCCGGCGTTCCGCCTCAACTGGATCTGGATGCCGCCGTGGGGTCCCGAGAAGATCACGGAAGACGGCCGCATGCAGATGCGCGCTTTGGGCTTCAACATCTGATCATCTGATGTTTTGGGGGCGGGTAGAATCTACCCGCCCCCACACTTATTTCTAGGAGTTCTGTGACGATCATCGCCGCCGTTGACGGTTCCGCTCTTGGCAATCCCGGTCCCGCCGGGTGGGCCTGGTACATCAGCGAGGACCAGTGGGCCTCGGGTGGGTGGCCCAAAGCGACGAACAACCGCGGGGAGCTGCAGGCTGTCATCGAACTGCTGCGGGCCGTTGAGGATTCCGGCTCGGATGTTCACGTTCTGTGCGATTCGCAGTACGCCATCAACTCCATCACCAAGTGGATGGCCGGGTGGAAGAAGCGCGGATGGAAAAAGGCCGACGGCAAGCCCGTGCTCAACGACGATCTGATGAAGCAGCTGGACGAACTCATGTCTGCCGCTAAGTCTGCGGGCCGTTCCATTACATACGAATGGGTGAAGGGGCACGCCAATCATCGGATGAACGAACGGGCTGACGACCTCGCCCGCGCCGCTGCCGGCGCATACCAGAACGGCACGGAACCCGACAGTGGTCCCGGTTTTGCGGGAATTGTCGGAGACACCCACAAGTCCGCCGATACCCGGGCAGAAGAGAACTCCCCAGAAGGCACCTCGGAAGCCGGCACCTCGGCAGCCGGCAGCGCGGCCTCGGAAAAATCAGCCGAAGACACCGTGCGCATCTGGGCCGATGTTCCGCGGGACCTCGCCTCCGCAATTGCTGAACAGGCACGCAGCGAGGGCGTCCGGCCGCAGGACTACCTGGCGGGCCTCGTTGAGAAGGCGGTCCGTGGATGATCGCCGCTTCCGGTCTTGAAATCACCGTCGGAGCACGCGTGCTCATGTCCGATGTCACCTTCCGGGTGGAAAAGGGCGACCGGGTTGGTCTGGTCGGGCGCAATGGAGCGGGCAAGACAACCTTGACGAAAGTGCTCATGGACGAGGTGCCGCCGAGTGCCGGACAGGTGTTCCGGTCTGGTTCGGTCGGCTATCTGCCGCAGGACCCGAGGACCGGCAACCTCCGCATGACGGGCAAAGAGAGGATCCTGGCAGGACGTGAGCTCGATGTGCTCGCCAAACGCCTGCGCCGGACCGAAGAGCAGATGTCCTCGCCCGACCCGGACATTGCATCGAAGGCAATCGACAAGTACCCCCGGATTGAAGACGAGTTCATCGCGGCCGGAGGCTACGCGGCAGAGTCCGAAGCCCTTGCGATCGCAGCTAATTTGGGGCTGGACGCTGAGCTTTTGAAACAGGAGCTTGAGACTCTGTCCGGTGGTCAGCGGCGCAGAGTGGAGCTTGCCCGCATCCTGTTCGAAGCGCCGAAGACCATGATCTTGGACGAACCGACCAACCACCTGGATGCCGAAAGCGTTCTGTGGCTGCGGGACTACCTCGCCAAATACCCCGGTGGGCTGATCATCATTTCGCACGACCTCGATTTGATCGACGAGGTCGTCAACAAGGTGTTCTTCCTTGACGCCACGCGTCAGTGCATTGACATCTACTCGATGGGCTATCGCCAGTACCTCAAACAGCGCGAAGACGATGAGCGGCGCAGGAGGCGCGAACGCGCCAACGCTGAAAAGAAAGCGGCGGCCCTGCACGCCCAGGCCGACAAGATGCGCGCGAAAGCCACGAAGACCGTCGCCGCGCAGAACATGGCCAAGCGCGCCGACCGCCTGCTGGCCGGCACACAGGGGGAGAGGCAGCGCGAAAAGGTCGCAGACCTCAGGTTCCCCGAACCTGCCAAGTGCGGCCGAGTTCCGCTTGAAGCCAAGGGCTTGTCCAAGGCCTACGGTTCAACAGAGGTGTTCACGGGTGTTGACCTCGCTGTTGACCGGGGGACGCGGGTGGTCATTCTCGGCTTCAACGGCGCCGGCAAGACAACCCTTCTGAGGCTTCTGGCTGGCGTAGAAGAACCCGACAGCGGTGAAGTGGTCGCCGGACACGGTCTTAAGCTCGGCTATTTTGCGCAGGAACACGACACTCTGGACCTCGACCGGACGGTCCTGGAGAACATGCAGTCAGCCGCACCAGACTCGTTTGACGACACGAAGGTGCGCACCGTGCTCGGTTCGTTCCTGTTCTCCGGGGACGACGTCGACAAACCGGCTGGAGTCCTGTCCGGTGGTGAGAAGACTCGTCTGGCCCTCGCGTGCCTCGTGGTGTCCTCAGCAAACGTGCTTCTTCTTGACGAGCCGACGAACAACCTCGACCCCCAGTCGAGGGTCGAGATTCTCTCAGCCATCGAGCGTTACGAGGGCGCGATTCTGCTGGTGACGCACGATGCGGGCGCAGTTGAGGCTCTTAACCCCGACAGGGTGCTGCTTCTGCCGGACGCAGACGAAGATCTGTGGAGTGACGACTACCTGGAGCTTGTCGAGCTGGCCTGAGTTGCCCTTGCGCGGCTGGGTGCGTTTGGGCCTGTGTTCGGCCGAGCATCTTGCTTCAGCCCCAGCCCTGAGAATCCAATGCGGCGTCCTCGTCGTCTTCTGCCGAACGGTCGCGGCGACCTGACTTCACACGGCGTCGGCCGTCGCCGTAGCGACTTCCTGACGCCCGCACTCCGTGGGCGATAGCTGCCTTTTCCAGGACAACGTAGTCGGTGTTCTCTTCGGTCTTGCCTTCTGCAATTGCTTTTCGCTCCCGCACCAGCGCGACGATGAGAGCGCCGAGGGCCATGAGTCCGAACAGAATCCACTGCATCGTGTAGGACAGGTGGGAACCCGGGTCGACAGACGGCTTCGGCAGCGTCTGCAGGGACTGTTGCGCCTGCGGGTTTTCGGAGCCCACCTGGAGGTACAGACCCGTGTAGCCGCCCTCGTAGCCGTTCATGACCTTCGGGTCGAGCTGCTTGACGGTGCCGGGTGTGTTGTCGTCGGCATCGCCTTCTTCTGCCGGGCGGATCCAACCGTCAACCGTGACGGTGCCAGAAGGGGGAGCGGGGACGCTGCTCGGATCCGGATCGCTGGAGCTGGCGGTCCAGCCGCGCACAACCGCAACAGGACCGGCTTCGGTATTCAGGGGTGTCACGACGAAGTAGCCGGGTTGGCCGCTTAAGGGCCTGTTGCGCGCCAGTACCGTGCGCTCAGCGTCGTAGGTTCCGGTGACGGTCACGTGTTTCCAGTCGTCGTCATCCGGCAGTTGATCCGATGCCGATGGCACCGCGGCGTCCAGCTGCTGTGGTTGGGCACTGTAGTTGGCTTCGATGCGCTGGATTTCAGCGTTTCGGGCTTCCCGGCGGCTGTTCTGCCAGTTGGCCAAAAGCGCACAGGCAATGGCGAAGATGATCGCAATGGCGATGTAGCGAAGCCATTTTGCGGAGAAGATGAATCCGTAGCGCACTTATCCAGCTCCTGGGGGGATACGATCTGCGGGCACAGTTTCACGCAGAAATGATCGAAGTGTGAGGAATTCTTCGAGGGTTTCTCGATGCAGACTGCAGGCCAGCCACACTTTGCGGCGTTCGTCCGAGTGCAGTTTCGGGTTGTTCCACAGGAGCGCCCACGACGCCAATGCTGGGCAGCCTTTGGCTGAGCACTGCAGGTCAGTCATCGTCGCCCTCCACGATTTCGCCATCGATGATGATCGGAACGTCGACATCAGAGTGGTCCGGTTGGCTTCGTTCGCCGGGTGAGCCGAGTGAGGCGGCCGTCGGCACGGACGGCTCGGCGTCGGTTTGCTGGTAGCGGCTCTTGACAGCGTTGGCTATGAGAACTGCGATCCACGGCAGAACAACGGCGCCGGCGACGAGCGCCCAGCGAAACCAGCCGTGTGCAAAGACCGCCCCGACAAAGCAGACCATGCGAATGGCCATGAGAATCAGGTATTTGCGGGTGCGGGCGTTGAGATCAGCTTCGTGAGATTCGCTGGCCGAGGTGATGCTGACCGCGGGCCTGCTCTTCACGTTTCCCCACCTTTCAAACGGACTACAAAAGCATATCGCTCCTTTGTTGTGCAGCCACGCCCCACTGGGCTTTAGGCTAGGTTGGGAGAGATTGACTTCAGACTGAAAGGATCAGCGTGGCTGAACCCCGTGTTGTTCTTGTAACCGGCGGAAACCGCGGCATCGGTCGCACGATCGCCGAACGTTTCCTCGCCCAGGGCGACAAGGTCGCCGTCACCTCGCGCAACGGCGATGCTCCCGAAGGAGCTTTCGCAGTCGCCGCAGACGTCACGGACCTCGCGTCGCTCGAAGCGGCCTACGAGGCTATTGAAAAGGAACTGGGCGCGGTTGACGTTGTTGTGGCCAATGCCGGCATCACGCGCGACAACCTGCTGATGCGCATGTCGGAAGAGGACTTCGAGCAGGTCATCGACACCAACCTCACCGGCGTGTACCGCACCGTCAAGCCGGGCATCACCAACATGATCCGCTCACGGTTCGGCCGCATCATCTTCATCTCCTCCGTTTCCGGTCTTTACGGCGTGCCCGGCCAGTTCAACTATTCGGCGGCCAAGGCCGGACTCGTGGGCATGGCACGTTCACTCACCCGCGAACTCGGTGCGCGCGGCATCACCGCAAACGTCGTAGCTCCCGGCTTCATCAAGACGGACATGACGGACGAACTGCCTGAAAAGCAGCAGAAGGAATACCTCGACACCATCCCGGCTAAGCGCTTCGCCCTTCCCGAAGAGGTCGCGGGCGTCGTCGCCTGGCTCGCATCGGACGATGCCGCCTATATCTCCGGCGCCGTCATTCCGGTCGACGGCGGCCTGGGCATGGGCCACTGACAGCAGAATCCTAAGAAAGGAACACCATGGGAATTCTTGAAGGCAAGCGCATCCTCGTCACGGGTGTGCTCACCGAATCGTCTATCGCCTTTTCGGCGGCCCGCCTGGCCCAGGAACAGGGTGCCGAAGTCATCCTGTCCTCCTTCGGCCGCCAGATGAAGATCACCTCGATCATCGCTGAACGTCTGCCGAAGCCCGCCGAAGTCATCGAACTCGACGCAACCAACGAAGACGACCTCGCGGCGCTGCCCGAACGTCTGGGCGGAAACATCGACGGCATTGTCCACGCAATCGCATTCGCCCCGAAGGACGCACTCGGCGGTGTTTTCCTCGACACCCCGTGGGAGTCGGTGTCAAACGCGCTCCACGTGTCGGCGTACTCGCTCAAGGCCATTGCCGTGGCAGCTCAGCCGGTGCTCAACAAGGGAGCATCGATTGTCGGCCTGACTTTCGATGCAACTGTTGCCTGGCCCGCATACGACTGGATGGGTGTGTCCAAGGCCGCCCTTGAATCCACCAGCCGCTACCTGGCCCGCTACCTGGGTGAGCACGACATCCGCGTCAACCTCATTTCGGCAGGCCCGCTCAAGACGACCGCAGCGAAATCCATCCCCGGCTTCGAGGCTTTCGAAGACGTGTGGGGCGACCGCGCACCACTCGGCTGGGATCAGAGCGACACGGAACCGGCCGGCCGCGGCATCGTCGCCCTGCTGTCCGACTGGTTCCCCAAGACCACCGGTTCGATGATTCACGTCGACGGCGGCCTGCACTCGACCGGATCCTGAGGCTGGGGCCATGCCGATTCTGATCTTCGCCCGCCACGCGCACGCTTCGCACGAACCCGGTCCGGACTATGGACGTCCGCTGACTCAGGAGGGCCGTGATGAGGCTCGCAGGGCTGGTGAATTTCTTGCTGATCTGCCGATCGACAGTGCCATCGCTTCGAGCGCGCGGCGCATAGCGGAAACCGCGCAGCTCATCATCGAACAGCTGAACGCTGAGCCTGAGCTCCGCCTGGATGACGCTCTGTACCAGGCGCAGGTGCTGGACTGGCGGGAAGCTGTAGCGACGATTCCGGCGGAGTCACAGGCGGCGATCATCGTGGGCCACAACCCCACCGTCGCCGATGCCGTGGCTGAGTTCTCAGGCCGTCCGGTTGAGAAGTTCCGCCCCAGCTCTATCGCAGTATTCGAGTTCGACAGCTGGGATGATGCGGCAGGAATCCTCCCTCAACCGCAGATCCGCGATTTCGTCCAAAGGGCGTGATTCAGCAGGTATGACAGCGGTTTGAGATCGACTGCATATAGACAGATGAGGCGGTGAGCACTCCAAGCTAGGTGCTCACCGCCTCATCTGTGTTGGCCTCTGCTCAGCGGTGCGAAGGTCGAATCGGTTAGAGGCTCATGCCCGTAAGCCCGGGGTAGACCGCGTCAAGGCGCCGGGTGCGCAGCTGGGCATCCGCGTGCTCCACGAGTGCCGGCTTGGCACAGAAGGCGATTCCGAAGCCGGCGGTTTCAATCATGTCGATGTCGTTTGCGCCATCGCCGATCGCCACGGTGCGGGCAATGTCGAGCCCTTCGTCTTCAACGATTTCCAGAAGTCGGCGGGCTTTCGTCTGCCTGTCGACTATCGGCCCGCTGACCCTGCCGGTGAGAACACCGTCGACGATCTCCAAGCCGTTGGCGGTGACATCGTCAATGCCGAGGGGACCGGCGATCTGCTCGACGATCGCGGTGAAGCCACCAGAGACCAGCGCGATGTGGCATTCGGCATTGTGCAGGTTCGCAACGAGCTTTTCTACACCCGGGGTCAGGGTGACAGACGCGGCGACTTCGTCAAGGGCTGAGGCCGGCACGCCTTTCAGCTGTTCGACGCGGTGAATGAGAGATTCGGCGAAGTCGAGCTCACCGGCCATCGCGCGCTCCGTCACGGCTCGCACCTCGGCTTCGCGGCCGGCGTGGGCTGCGAGCTTTTCAATGACCTCTTCGTTGATGAAAGTCGAATCGACGTCCATCACGACAAGCTCCGGGCCCAGCAGGCCCAACGGCAGCGGGACGGCCCACAGATCGCCGCCGGGGTACTGCTCCAGCAGTTCGCGGGCAACGATATCGCGTTCGTCTTCGTCAAACAGATCCGAGTGTACGAAGAGACCGCCGTCGTCGGTGATGATGCTGAGTCGATCCATGCCGCGATTCTATGTGAGTGCATCCGGTCTACTGAGCTCGGGTAACAGACCACACGACGGCCGCTGCCGCAGCGTGCAGGCGGGCCAGCAGCGCTCCGAATTCCGGCGGCTGCATGGTGTGGGGAGCCAAAACCGGTGACAGCAGTGAATGGATTTCGCAGGCTGTGACGAGACTTGCCGCCCACCTCGGCTCCGGCAGAAGGTCCCCGATGTTGTCTGCCAGGCGGCCCAGCGCCATGTCCGCCTGCCAGTCTCGCCACGGCGCCTGCCGCAGGTTCTCCGGCAGTTCGTCTCCCAGCCGCTCAACAAGAGCCAGCCACTCCATCGTGCATTCGCGCAGCTCCCGCACCGCCTCGGCAGCCGAAACAGTGCCCAGAGGAGCAGAAGACACGGCAGCAGTGGGAATCACCTGGGCAGCTCCGTCGGCATTGAGCACGACGATGGCGCGCGAAACACCAGCCTGTTCAAGGACTGTGACGCTTGAGACCCGAGCCAACAGACGCCGGTGCTCCCGATCGGTCCGCGGCACCCGGTGGGGAAGCGTGGGGTGGATGAAAACGGTGTGTGCCGAGTCGATGCCCTCCCGTCGCAGCTGTGCGGCCC
This sequence comes from Brevibacterium ravenspurgense, assembly GCF_001584615.1. Lineage (GTDB taxonomy): Bacteria > Actinomycetota > Actinomycetes > Actinomycetales > Brevibacteriaceae > Brevibacterium > Brevibacterium ravenspurgense. The sequence goes on from NZ_LQQC01000010.1 coordinate 323,456, forward strand.
ACAGAAGAAGCCCCTGAGGCGTGTCAGAGCCGAACACCGGGTCGTCGACGATGAGGGGAACCGGGGTGCTGGCCGAGGCGTAGGCATCGACAATCGTGTCCGGTGAACGGCGCTGGGAAAGCAGGCTCTGCAGCGCCGCGGCGAAGAACACAGCCGAAGCATCGGGAGAAAGGGGATTCATCCGCCCGAGTATAGGTGCCAGTGCGTTAGAGTCTGATACATGAGCACTGTCCTGCAGCTAGACAACGTCGGTGTCCGCCGAGGAGCCAACCACCTCCTCTCTGATTTCTCCCTCACGGTTGAAGAAGGTCAGCACTGGGCTGTTCTCGGCCCCAACGGCGCCGGAAAGACAACCCTTTTGGAGCTTGCGGCCGGACGCATGCATCCCACGGAAGGCACCGTCGACATCCTCGAGGAGCGCCTTGGACGCGTTGACGTCTTCGAGCTGCGCCCACGGATCGGCTACACGTCATCGCAGCTGGCAAAGCGCATTCCCGGCAGCGAAAAAGTTCACGATGTCGTGCTCACCGCCGCCTACGGCGTGCTGGGCCGCTGGGTCGAAGAGTACGACGAGATCGACCTCGACCGTGCTGATGACCTCCTGTCGGCCTTCGGCATTGCCGGCTTCGGCACCCGCCGCTTCGGCACACTGTCAGACGGCGAAAAGAAGCGCGTGCAGATTGCCCGTTCGCTCATGACCGACCCCGAACTCCTGCTGCTGGACGAACCGGCAACCGGTCTTGACCTGGGTGGACGCGAAGAGCTCCTGCAGGCACTGACTGAGATCATCGGCTCGAAGTACGCGCCGACCACCGTCATGGTGACCCACCACGTTGAAGAGATCCCGCAGTCGATGACGCACGCTCTGCTCATCCGCGAAGGCGGTGTCGTTGCAGCCGGCGACATCAAGGACACCATCACAGAAGCCAACCTGTCGGAGACATTCGGCCTGCCCATCCAGCTCACCGTCACCGAAGGGCGCTTCCACGCGCAGGCACGCCTGAGCTGATGGGTTCATTCACCCTCGTCGAGGCCCTGCTCATCTTCTCGGCGGGCCTCGGCGCCGGAGCAATCAACGCTGCTGTCGGCTCCGGCACGCTCATCACATTCCCGGCTCTCGTCGCCTTCGGCGTCCCACCGCAGACAGCGACTATGAGCAACGCACTGGGTCTTATCCCCGGCAATGTGGCCAGCTCCTTCGGCTACCGCAAGCAGATGGCCGGCTACGGCAAACAGGTGGCCGCTTGGCTGCCCGCGTCGATCCTCGGTTCAATCGTCGGCGCGCTGTTGCTGGTGGTTCTGCCGTCAACGACCTTTGAAGCTGTCGTTCCCGTGCTCATCGTGCTTGCGGTCATCATGGTGATCGGCCAGCCCTTCCTCAAGAGGGCGCTTGCCAAACGTGCCGCAAAAGCTGGCCGCACAGCTCCGGCCAAGCCGGAAGACGCCTCGAGCGCTATGAAGGCGGCAGTCCTTGCCGCGATCTTCTTCACCGCGATCTACGGCGGCTACTTCGCTGCCGCGCAGGGTGTTCTGCTCGTCGGTCTCCTGGGTGTGCTCACGGCGTACTCGCTGCAGCAGATCAACGGCTTCAAAAACGTTTTGGTGCTCGGTGTCAACACGGTTGCGGCGATCGTCTACATGATCGTCGGCTTTGACAAGATCAACTGGACGGCCGTGCTCTTGGTGGCAGCCGGTTCGCTCATCGGCGGATACGCGGGTGCGAAGTTCGCCCAGAAACTGCCAGACCCGCTGTTGCGCGGCATCATCGTCGTCCTCAGCATCATCGCTTTCTTCCGCATCATCCAACTGTGAACACGCCGGCCAAACGCGATATCGACGACGCGCAGATACAGCAGATCCTCCGTGCTCACGGAATCGACGAATCTCGCGTTGTTCGCTCCGCCCACGCGCCTGCGTCGCTGCTTGCGGACTATACGGATCTGACGGACGTTCAGCTGCGCAGCAAGCGGGAACCGGCCGAGGGCCTGTTCATTGCAGAGTCCTCCAAAATCGTCACGCGGGCTCTCGCGGCCGGTTACGCGGCACGTTCGTTTCTTCTGCGGCCCAACTGGCTGGAGGATCTCGCGCCGCAGCTGGCTGGATCAGACGCTCCGATCATCCTGGGGACGCCCGCAGAACTCGAGAGAATCGTCGGTTTCCACCTGCACAGGGGTGCCCTGGCCTCCATGGAACGGAAACCTCAGCCGGAGCTTAGGGAAATCCTTGGCCGGGCTGAGCGGATCGTGGTGCTGGAGGACATTGTCGACCACACCAATGTCGGTGCGATCTTCCGTTCCGCGGCGGCTCTGGGTGCCGATGCGGTTCTCATCAGCCCACGATGCGCCGACCCCCTGTACCGTCGGTCGATCCGGGTGTCGATGGGCACCGTGTTCTCGGTGCCGTGGGCGCGGATCGACCCCTGGCCGGCAGGTATCGACCTGCTGCGCGAACACGGCTTCACGACCGCGGCTCTCGCTCTGCGCGACGGAGCGAGCAGCGTTCGCGAGTTCGCCCGTGCCGGGCATGCCAAAACCGCGCTGATCATGGGCACGGAAGGCGCTGGGCTCAGCCGCCGGACGATCGAAGCCGCCGATGCCTGCGTCATCATTCCTATGTCTCACGGAATCGATTCGCTCAATGTAGCCGCGGCAGCAGCCGTGGCTGTCTTTGCACTCCAGGAGGATGCCGATGGCTGAAATCACGCGCGATGCCGCTGCCGAATCTCTGGTTGAAGGCGGGGTGACGGGAGAAGTCGCCACTCCGCGAGAGAACAACCTGTCGCACATCCACAGGTTCTTGGCGCAGGAGCGCAACTTCGACTTCGGTGTGCCGCTCATCCAAGACTGGGATTACGACTCCGTGTTTGACGTCATGGTCGCCCGCTGCGGTATCCGCCCGGAACGCGATTACACGGAGGGCGTTGACACGATCTCCACTGAACTGTGCCTTGATGGGCTGGATCGTCTGCGCGCTGCTGTATCCGAAGTCGCCGGACGCGGCGGGCGAATCCTGTTCGCCACGGGCCACCCTTCTGGTCTGCTGCCGGTTCACGAAGCCACGGCCGCCTGGGCTGAACAGTTGGGTGCTGACATTGTGTGCCTGAACCAGTTCATTCCGCTGCAGTCTGAAGGCGGTGACGTCCGCCAGATCGGCGCTGTGTGGCACTGGCACATTCACGGCGGTCTGCCGCACACCCACCTGGCAGAGCCCATGCACGCTCTGCTTGACGCACTGGAAGAAGCGGGCCAGCCCATGCCCGACCTCGTGGTTGCCGACCACGGCTGGGCGGGAGCAGCGGCCAGCAGGGGACTTCGCACCGTGGGCTATGCCGACTGCAACGACCCGGCGCTCTTCGTTGCCGAAGCTCAGGGACAGGTGGAAGTCTGTGTGCCGCTGGATGACAACATTCCTCCGTACAACTACGCGGGGCTCATTCGCTGGCTGACTCGGTGAGGCAATCCTGAAACACCATGGACCGCTGGCACGCCCGTCGCTTCGGTTCGCTTTGCAGGGGATGAGCCGGTATAGTTTCATAGGTTGACGCCTCAGCGTCGATCAATCCGAATTTGAGCAGCTGGCAGGCGACTCGGTCGCACCAGGGGCTCTGACGAATTCAAAGGAAAGACTTATGCAGAAGGACATTCACCCCGAATACCAGGCGGTTGTCTTCAACGACCTCGCTTCGGGCAAGAAGCTCCTGACCCGTTCGACGGTCAAGAGCGACAAGACCATCGAGTGGGAAGACGGCAACACCTACCCGCTCGTCGACGTTGAAATCTCGTCGGAATCGCACCCGTTCTACACCGGCAAGCAGCGCATTCTCGACTCCGCTGGCCGTGTCGAAAAGTTCAAGGACCGCTACAAGTCCTTCGGCAAGCGCAAGTAAGCAGCGCCGAAAAAGCCGCCGGATCCCTGCGTGGGACCGGCGGCTTTCTGCTTTCCGGACGCGAACCCTGGAATGCGCGCTTGCCGAACACCGCCTGCGAGGTGGATCTCACCTGATGGGCGGGACTGCTTCAGCTGACGGTGACGGCGACATCCGGGTGCGGCCAGACGCGGGCTGCCGGATGGAACATCGAGTTGACGCCCATAGCATTGGGCATGGAGCGGGCAATCCCGTGGGCAACCTTCACCTTGGCGCTGACGACCGCGTCGAGTGGTTTGTGCCCCAGCGCGAGGCCCGCAGCGATGGAGGACGCAAAGGAGCATCCGGCGCCGTTGACGAGTTCGTCATTGACCTTACGCGAGCGCAGCACGTGGACTTCCGAACCGTCGTAGAAGACATCGACGGCGTCGGATCCGGGGAAGCGGGCGCCGCCCTTGACGACGACGCTTGCAGCGCCGAGTGCGTGCAGCTGTTTGGCGGCGGCGGTCATGTCCTCAACAGAGTCAAGGGAGTCGGCCCCAACCAGCTTTGCCGCTTCGTCCAGATTGGGCGTCATGACCGAGGCGGCGGGCACGTAGGTCTCCAACATCATCTGGGACAGATCGATCACACCCTTGCCGGTGCCCTTGTAGGTCAGCACGGGATCGAAGACGTACGGGGCGTCAATGTCGCGCAGGCGCTCGGCAAGCATGGGTGCCGTGTCAACACTTCCGAGCATGCCTGATTTGACGGCGTGGAAACGGTGGATGCCGAGCGTGGAATCGAACTGTCGGATCACGCTTTCGGGCGTGGTGAAGTCAATAGTGTGATCAAAGCCCTCCGCCGGATCGAAGGTGACGATGCAGGTGAGGACAGATGCGCCGAAGACCCCGTATTCGTTGAACATCTTGAGGTCCGCGGCAATGCCGGCGCCACCGGAAACATCGGATCCGGCAACTGTCAGCGCGCGTCGATGCGTCATAGTCTGTCTCCTTCTGACGTTCAGCTGCCGCCGGGGTAGCCCAGCTGGCGCCAGGCTTCGTAGGCGGCGATGGATGCGGAGTTGGCGAGGTTGAGGGAGCGGCGACTGGGCAGCATGGGGATGCGCACGCGCTCGTCAATCCGCGGGTCGTCGGCAACGCTCTGCGGCAGGCCCGTGGATTCGCGACCGAAGAGCAGGACGTCGTCTTCGCGGTACTCAAGGCTGCCGAAGTGCTTGTCGGTGTGGGTTGTGAACGCAATGATGCGCCGGCCGGCCAGCTGTTCGAAGGCGTCGTCGATATTCGGGTGAACCGTAACGTGCGCGAGGTCGTGATAGTCCAGTCCTGCGCGGCGCAGCTTTGCGTCAGACAAATCGAAGCCCAGCGGTTCCACCAGGTGAAGATGAGCTCCCGTCACAGCGGCCAGACGGATGGCGTTGCCCGTATTGCCGGGGATTTCGGGAGTGTGGAAGACGATGCTGAGCTTCATAGGGCCACCAGTCTATTCGAAAATCCATTTGCGCTATTAGAACACACGTTCGATACTGGAGGTATGTCCGTTCACGCCGTGCCCGCTGCACTCGCGCAGCTTCGTCGTCTGCCGGGCGTGAGCACTGCTCGCGACCTGGCGGACGCTAAGCTCACGTTCCCCGTGGTCTCTGCTCTGCGCTCAGTGTTTCCTACTGGGCTTCCGCGCGGCGAGGTGACTGAGATCGTCGGTCCGCAGGCTCTGTCGCTGGCACTGGCCGCCGTGGCTCGTCTGAGCGCGGAGGACCACTGGGCGGCCGCCGTGGGGGTGGGGGAGCCCGCTGTGCAGGCGATTGCCGACTACGGGGTTTCGCTCAGCCGCTTCGCCAGCGTTGAGGTCGACGCTCGCGACTGGCTGCGGGCAGTGTCGATTCTCGTGGAGTCCTTTTCCGCGATCATCGTCCGTCCGGGCTTTTCTCTCACACCCACCGAACAGGCGCGCCTGCGAGCGAAAGTGCGTGAACGCAGCATGAGCCTCCTGGTGGTGGGCAGCAGCCGACAGCCGAAGGGAACCGCGGACCGCACGGTGTCTGTCTCTGCTCCGCGGTGGGCGGGCCTGGCCCAGGGCGCGGGAACGCTGAGCGAATGCGCCGTCACGGTCGACCACGGTCGCGAACGCGTCCACCTGCTGCTGCCCGGAGCATCCGGCCGCGCTGAGGAAAGGGGCATCCGCCTTGTCTGATGCTCACCGCAGCGGCACCGCGGGCTCAGCGGTCCAGAAGCAGCCGGCTGAGCCCGGCGGAACACTGCGCACACTCGTGCTTCACGTACCGGACTTCACCGCCGTCGCCCATGCCGAAGCCGCCGGTGTTTCGCCGAGCACCCCAGCGGTTGTTCTGCACGCCGGGCGGGTCATCAGCGCAGACGCACAGGCCAGGGCCGCGGGTATTGCCGTGGGGCTGAACCGACGAGCAGTCGGCCACCGCTGCCCGCAGGCTGCCGTACTCAACTACAGCGAAGACACCGAACAGCGGCTTTTTGCCCGCAGCGTGGGAATCCTCGAAGACCGCATGGCTCGCTTCACCCTGCTTCGACCAGGCACCATCGGCGTTCCCGTCAGCTCTTTCGCCCGCACCCACACGGAAGACACCGCTGCAGAAGAGCTGCTGACGGCGCTGACCGACGCCACCGGCTGGGAAGTGCTGGCAGGCATTGCCGATTCACCGTTTGCAGCAGTTCTTGCAGCACATCGCTCACACCGCGTTGAACCAGGGCAAACAGCAGAGTTCCTCGCACCGCTGCCGGTCAGCACACTGGCAGAAGCCCACCCGGAGCGCTACGCGGACTTCACACAGCAGCTGGGCCGTCTGGGACTTGGAACTCTGGGCGATCTCGCAGCACTGTCAGCTGACAGCGTCTACACGCGCTTCGGCTCTGTCGGTCAGACAGCCAGGCTGTTGGCGGCGGGACTGACCGAATCTCTTCCAGCCACGCACCTTCGGACAGCCGATGTGACCGTCTCCTGTCCCATTGAACCGCCCACGGGCCGAACCGACGCACTGTCCTTCTACGCGCGCAGTGCTGCCGCAGACCTCTTCCGTCGTGTTCGCAGCACCGGGCTGGTGTGCACGCAGGTGACAGTCGTCCTCCATGCTTCCGGCGCAGAGGCCGAACAGCGCACGTGGCGACTGCCGGACATGGACGAATCGCACATCGCCGACCGTGTCCGCTGGCAGGCTGACGGCTGGCTGGCCACACGAGGCGGGAGCGCAGAACCGCAGGCCTCGACGGCTGCCAGCCCACCTGATACGGGTGACGGAACAGATGACGGCATCAGCCTCATCGAACTCACAGCGGCTGAACTCGTCCGACCGCTGGAAAACACCGCGGACCTCTTCAGCACGCGTTCAGGGGACGTCAGCCGCACACTCGAGCGTCTACAGGGCCTCTTCGGCCCCGACGCTGTACGCGTACCGCACGTGCAAGGCGGCCGTGAGCCCAGCGAAACGAACCTGTGGACCCCGTGGCAGCAGACACCTCGGCCGCTCAGGGACAGCCGGGCACCCTGGCCCGGTGCTCTCCCGGCACCCCAGCCGACCCTCGTCGACACAGCTGACATCGACCTTCTTGACGCCCACGGCAGCACTGTCGTGGCCAGACCCTCGGGGCTGGACAGTCCACCGGACAGGATTGTGTGGCCGGGCGGGGAGCACAGTCGTGTCATCGCCTACTCATCGGCGTGGCCGGTCGAAGCCGAATGGTGGGACCCACCGGGACAGTACCGGGTGCGTCTGCAGGTGCTGACCGACGACGACCGCGCCCTGCTGCTGAAAAAGGAAAACGGCCAGTGGTCAATAGCCGGCAGGTACGAATGAGCGGCTTCAACCCCCGCACACCGTGGTCAGAACTCGAACGCCGCCTATCAGCCACAAAGCCCGACCCCGCGGCCAGCCGCCCCGTCGGCGCCGGCTGGCCCGCCGCCTCGTCAGCGGAGCCCGCTCAGGCCCAGGCCGCACCGGCAGTGCGCACGGCTCCACACTCCGTCCGCTATGCCGAACTGCACGCGCATTCGGTCTACAGCTTCCTCGACGGAGCATCGCAGCCAGACGAACTGATAGCTGAAGCATCCCGGGTGGGACTGAGCGCAATGGCGCTGACAGACCACAACAGTCTCGGCGGTGCCGTGCAGTTCGCTCAGGCCGCCCGCGAACACGATGTCCCCACGGTGTTCGGTGCGGAACTGTCGCTCGGACTGCAGGAAAAGATTCCCGGTCAGATCGACCCGGAGGCTCACCACCTGCAGGTGCTCGCCGTCGGAGTGGAGGGGTACCGTCAGCTCTCAGCGGCGATCACCCGAGCCAATATGCGCGGCGAAAAGAACCGGCCGGTGTTCGAACTCGAAGAACTCGCCGCTCTTGAGGCCGACTGGAAGATCCTCACCGGCTGCCGCAAAGGGCATTTGGGGCGGGCACTCAATGATCCCGACGGGGGAGCTGCGGCGCTGCGACGGCTTGTTGACCTGTTCGGCCGCGATCGGGTCGTCGTCGAGCTCACTCGCTTCGGACTGCCGGGCGACGATGCGCGCATAGCCCACCTGCAGGAGCTCGCCGCCCAGTTTCGTCTGCCCGCTGCGGCAACAAACGCAGTGCACTACGCCGACCGCACAAGATTCCACGATGCGCAGGTGCGGGCCTCCATCCGCTCGCGCCTGCCGCTGTCTGAACTGGCCGGGTGGCTGCCTCCAACAGCCTCGGCCAGGATTCACACACCCGCCGAAATGCTGGCGCGCTTCGGCCACGGCCCGGTCACGACTGCTGCAGCCATCGGCGAGGAATGCGCGTTCGAGCTGCGCGCAGCACGCGCCGGACTGCCCAGCCCACCCGTACCAGCTGGGAGAACAGACACCGAGCACCTGCGCGACCTGGTGATTCAAGGAGCCCGGCAACGATACGGCAATCCGGAACAGGCACCTCGGGCGTGGGAGCAGATCCACAGTGAACTCGACGTCATCGATTCCATGGGACTGGCCGGCTACTTCCTCATAGTCGAAGACATTGCGCGATTCTGCCGTGAGAACAACATCTTCTGCCAGGGGAGAGGGTCAGCGGCGAACTCGGCGGTGTGCTTTGTCCTCGGCGTAACCGCCGTCGACGCCGTCCAGTTCCAGCTGCTGTTCGACCGCTTCCTCAGCCCCGAGCGTGCGGGCTACCCGGACATCGACCTCGACATCGAATCCAGTCGCCGCGAAGAGGTCATCCAGTACACCTACCGCACATACGGGCGCGACCGTGCCGCACAGGTGGCCAACTACATCACCTACAGGCCCCGCTCAGCCATTCGCGATGCCGCACACGCCCTGGGCTACAGTCCCGGCCAGCAGGACGCCTTCACGAAGGGCGTCAGCCGCTGGCGAACCCTGCCTCCCGCAGACGAATCCCCGGCTCCGCCCCAAGTGCTCCAGCTTGCGGAGGGTCTGCTGGGCACACCGCGTCACCTGGGGATCCACTCCGGCGGCATGGTGCTTGCCGACCGCCCACTGGGCGAAGTCGTGCCCATCGAACAGGCTTCTATGCCCGGCCGCACCGTCCTGCAGTGGGACAAAGACGACTGCGCGGCAATGGACTTAGTGAAGTTCGATCTTCTGGGACTCGGCATGCTCGGTGCCCTGCACGAAATGGTCGACCTCGTTCAGCAGCACACGGGAACACGCATCGACAGGGCACAGATACCCCAGGAGGACGGGGTCTACGACATGCTGTGCCGGGCCGATGCCCTGGGCGTGTTCCAAGTGGAGTCACGCGCTCAGCTGGCCACACTCCCCAGACTCAAACCCCGCAACTTCTATGACCTCGCGGTACAGGTGGCGCTCATCCGCCCCGGCCCCATCCAGGGTGGATCCGTCCACCCGTATATTCGCCGCCGGCAGGGTCTGGAGGACGTTGACTACATTCACCCCAGCACGCGGCGGGCACTGGAAAAGACGCTCGGCGTTCCGCTGTTTCAGGAACAGCTCATGCAGCTGGCAATCGATGTTGCGGGTTTTTCGGGAACGGATGCCGATGAGCTGCGCCGCGCCATGGGTGCTTCCCGCAGTCAGCGGAAGATGCGCGAACTTCAGCAGCGCTTCCACACAGGGTGCAGACAGCGAGGGATTGACGAACAGACAGCGCAGGTCATCTTCGACAAGATCGCAGCGTTTGCCAACTACGGCTTTCCCGAATCCCACGCTCTGTCCTTTGCCGGCCTGGTCTATGAGTCCGCGTGGTTCAAATACCGCCACCACGCGGCCTTCACAGCTGGGCTTCTGCGCAGTCAGCCGATGGGCTTCTATTCGTCGCAGTCGCTCATTTCCGACGCCCGGCGCCACGGCATTGCCATCCGCCCGGTGCACATCAATCTTTCCGCTGCACGCACGGATCTCGAGGCGGATGCTGAGTCTTCCGGCGGGTTCGCCATCCGCTTGGGACTGGATGAGGTCAAAGGCGTTGCCGATGCTGCTTCTGCCCTAGAGCGGGAACGGCAGGTGGGGGAGTACACCTCGATCGTCGATGTCGCCGAACGCACCGGGGTGGGGGTGCGGGTCCTTGAGGCTCTTGCCACGGCCGGGGCTTTTGACTGTTTCGAGGTGGATCGCCGGCAGGCACTGTGGACGGCCGGTGCTTTGGGACGGGCGGGACCGCAGACGCTGCCGGGGACCGCACCGGCTGCACAGCCTCCCACGCTGCCGGCTATGGACGACTTCGATGTCACGCTCGCGCAGCTGTTCTCTACCGGAATCACGGTCGAGGGCTATCCGACGGAGCACCTGCGCGCGCAGCTTGCTGCTCGCGGCTGCTGGTCGACGGCGGACGTGCAGCGTGCCGCCCAGGGCCAGCGCGTGACCGTTGCCGGAATTGTGACGCACCGTCAGCGGCCGAGTACGTCCCAGGGCATCACCTTTATCAACCTGGAAGACGAATTCGGCATGCTCAACATCGTGTGCACCCGCGGGCTCATCCGCCGTTTTTCACCCCACGCGCTGACCCGCAGCGCAATTGCCGTCACGGGGCTCATCCAGCGTGCGGGAAGCGTCATCAGCCTCTACGCCCACAGCATCGTGCCGCTGGAAGTCGACGTCCCCATCCGCTCCCGCGACTTCCAGTAGAGCCGCAGCTTTGGGCAGAAACCGGTCCTTTTGGGTCGAGCAGGACAGGTTCATGACGCGAACAGACGACTCTATGACCGAATGTGACGAGCCGTGACGCAGACATGACGAGACCGCGGCCGCGGGCCAGAAGCCGAACCTAGCGTGAGCATCAGCATCCCAGACCACACCAGATCCGGGAAAAGACTTAGGAGATTCCCTTGACTGAACAGGCTTTTGAAACCCGTCAGATCCACGCCGGCCAGGTAGTGGACAGCGAAACCGGCGCACGTGCGCTGCCCATCTACCAGACCACCTCGTTCGTCTTCGACTCCACGAAGACCGCTGCAAACCGCTTTGCCCTTGCAGAGCTGGGCCCCATTTACACCCGCCTGACCAACCCGACGACCGAAGCGGTTGAAAACCGGATCGCGAGCCTCGAAGGCGGCGTCCACGCGGTTCTCGTGTCCTCGGGTCAGTCGGCAGAGTTCCTGTCGCTGATCAACATCGTCGAGGCCGGTGACCACATCGTGTCCAGCCCCAGCCTCTACGGCGGCACCTACAACCTGCTCAATGTGACCCTGCGCAAGCTCGGCATCGAAACGACCTTCGTTGACGACCCCAGCGACATCGACGCGTGGAAGCGTGCCGTGAAGCCCAACACCAAGGCCTTCTTCGGCGAAACAATCTCTAATCCTCGTTCGGACGTGCTCGACATCCGCGCCGTTTCCGATGTCGCACACGAAGCCGGTGTGCCGCTCATTGTCGACAACACCCTTGCCACCCCGTACCTGCTGCGCCCCATCGAGCACGGTGCTGACGTTGTCGTCCACTCGGCAACCAAGTTCCTCGGCGGACACGGCACCTCGATCGCCGGTGTCATCGTCGACTCCGGCAACTTCGACTACGGCAAGAACCCAGAGAAGTTCCCCGGCTTCAACGAACCGGACGACTCCTACAACGGTTTGGTGTTCGCCCGTGACCTCGGGGCTGACTCGCCATTCGGCGCGAACGTGTCCTATGGCCTGAAGATCCGCGTCCAACTGCTGCGCGACCTCGGCACTTCAGCGTCGCCGTTCAACGCGTTCCTCCTGCAGCAGGGTATTGAAACCCTGTCTTTGCGCATGGAGCGTCACGTAGAGAACGCCACGCGTGTCGCCCAGTGGCTCGAAGAGCGTGATGACGTCGAATCGGTGTCCTACGCGGGACTGGAGTCCTCGCCGTGGCACGAACTGGGCAAGAAATACCTGCCCAAGGGTGTCGGCGCGGTTCTTGGCTTCAACATCGGCGGCGGCTATGACGCAGCGGTGAAGTTCGTTGAGGCACTCGAACTGCACAGCCACGTGGCCAATATCGGCGATGTCCGCTCGCTGGTCATCCACCCGGCTTCGACTACCCACTCGCAGCTGAGTGAAGAAGAGCAGCTCGCAGCGGGCGTCAACCCCGCATTCGTTCGCCTGTCGGTGGGCATTGAGGGCATTGACGACATCATCGCCGACCTCGAGAAGGGCTTTGCCGCAGCCCGCGGCTGATCCACGATGACAGTCACCAGTGTGAACAGAGTTCTTGAGATCGACGGCTTCACCCTTGAATCCGGGGTTCTCGATCACATCAGCCTCGCATACGAAACATTCGGCACGCTCAACGCTGAAAAGTCGAATGCGGTGATTGTCGAACATGCTCTCACCGGTGACTCCCACGTGACGTCCGGCCGCACGGATTCCCGTGCGGCCGGCGCCGCGCCCGGGTGGTGGGAGGAACTCGTCGGCCCGGGGCGACCTATTGACACTGACCGCTTCTTCGTCATCTGCACCAACGCTCTCGGCGGATGCACCGGCACTACGGGTCCGCTGTCAACAGCACCTGACGGCCTGCCCTACGGCGGACGGTTCCCGCGGGTCAGCATCCGCGACATGGCGCGTTTGGAGCTTCTCCTGCTGGACCACTTGGGCATTGATCACCTGTACGCCGCGATCGGCGGTTCGATGGGCGGAGCACGTGCTCTGGAACTGGCGCTCGAAGCGCCGGAGCGGGTGCAGCGGCTGACGGTTCTTGCCGCGCCCGCCTATTCGGAGGCCGACCAGATCGCCTGGGCTCACGCGCAGGTCGCCGCCATCACTATGGATCCTGACTACGCAGGCGGTGACTACGCTGCGCTGGGCTCGGTGCCTGAAAGGGGTCTGGGCTTGGCCCGCCAGATTGCCCACCTGACCTACCGCAGCGACGCGGAGCTCAACTCGCGTTTCGGTCGGAATCTCCAGCACATGTCTGACGACCCCTATTACGCCGTGCAGTCCTATTTGGACTACCACGGGGACAAGCTCGTGGGTCGTTTTGATGCTCAGGCGTACATTCTTCTGACGGAAGCGCTGCGCGACCACGATGTGCGCCGCGGTCGTGCTGACACGCTCAATGAGGCCCTTGCGCGCTACACGGGTCCGGCATTGGTTCTGTCGCTGTCGACAGACCGGCTGTACCCGCCGAAGCAGGTGAAGCTCATCGCCGACAACCTGCCGGGGCAGGTTGAGTACGCCGAGATTCCCACGGACGTGGGCCACGACGGCTTCCTCACGGAAGCTCGCGCGGTCGGTGCGTACGTGTCGCAGTTCCTCAGCTGACGAGGCGGAGCAGCCTTTTCGGCTTCACCAGCGAGGGGTTGAGGGCCGGTTCACTTCCACATGACGAAGTCTGAGGCCTGAGGGTCCGGATCGTACTGCGGAGGCGCTGTCATATCGAGACGCCAGTCGCCGGCGTCGTCATCCCAGACGAGCCGGTAGGTGAATGCACCCTTGGTGGTGTCTTTCGTCGCGTAGAGAGTCACTTCCGCGCCAGCTTCTGTGTAGCTTTCAATCCGAAACCCCTCGGGCTGCATGAATATGCCGTTTTCGCCCTGCAGCTTTTCGGCTTCGAGCTGCTTCTTCGCTTCGGGTGAATCCGCTGCGGCCTCTATTTCCTTGCCGATGGAAAATGCGGCTGCGAGGTTGGCTGCTGCGTAGGCAGCACCTGTCGGGGAATGGGCGAAGCACCTTGGCATTGCGCCGTCGTGGTCGAGCGGTCCGAATTCGTCTGACGTAGGAAGCGTGAAAGGTGAATCGCCATACGACTCCCACGTGGTGTTCGGTGCAGCGCTGGGACTGGCCTGATCATCCGAAAGGCCCGAACAGTCGTTTCCCGTCGTCTCGGCCTGCAGCTTTCCCGTTGCCGTTATGGCAACAACGATGATCACGAGCACTGCGACAAGCCCGAGCGCACCAACACCCCACGCCCACGGTTTGATTCTGCGGGTCTGTCGGCTGCTGGTGTGCTCGGTGGCCATTGTTCTCCTCGATTCGCTTCCAAACCGGCCGTCAGTACGATGCATACGACATTAACGGCAGCGGTGGACGCTGTCAGACGCCTTGCCGCAGCTCAGCGCTCTGCTGATTTTTCTTTCAGCTGCGCTTCTCGCTGCTGTTTGCGACGATAGATGTCCTTTTCATCCTGCGGCATGTTTCCGCTGCGCTTGAGCTCGGCGTAGTAGTCCCGTGTTTCCTGCTGGCGCTGTTCTTCGGCACCGTCGGCAATCGGGCAGCGACGGTGTTCGGGGCCATAGCCGAACGCGGCAACAGCATCACCGGCGTTGGCGGCGAGTTTGCGCACCAGACGGTTGATGGTCGGCTCGATCTGGCGGGCACGGTTCATGGACAGACGTCCGTTGGCAATGTGCCATCCGGCGTGAGCGCTGATCAGCTCGAGGCCGTAGAGGTCGCGAATGCGGCGCAGGAACTTCGCTTCTGCCGGGTTGTCCTTCGGATCGACGGAGTGCATGAGGTCATTGAGTGCGCGCCACTTGTGCAGCTCAATGAATGCGCGTGCGGTTTCGATGAGGTCGTTCTGGTGGTCGTTGAAGAGTTCGGCGGCGTCGGTCGAGCTCATCTTGTTCGCCGGTCGGAGGTTCGCTGCCAGTTCAGTCAGCGTCACCTCTGCTCGGGATGCCAGAAGAGCTTCTTGCAGGCGGCCGGACCGGATGCGCTTTTCGTTCATTGCCGGGGTGAAGAGGTCCCCGATGGTCGAGCTGACATTGGCAATGCCGGAGCGGAAGAGAGTGCGCTCAGCGGCGTAGCTGCCGACGTAGCGGGCAATGCCGCCGACGTCGAGGTCGCGCATTTCGCTCGCGTAGTCCGTCAGGAGGCGCTTGCCGACCAGCTGCAGCAGGACCGTGTTGTCACCTTCGAAGGTGGCGTACACGTCGAGGTCGTGGCGCAGCCCCACGAGCCGGTTTTCGGCCATGAAGCCAGCACCACCGCAGGCTTCGCGTGCTTCCTGGATGATGTCGAGGGCTTCCCAGGTGGTTGTGGCCTTCAGTCCGGCGGCCAGCGTTTCGAGTTCCGCTCGGGCTTCTTCGGTGTCGTCCCGTCCGGAGAACACCGCGTCGAATTGGTCCAGAAGGCGCTCGTATGCGGCTTGGTTGGCCCAGATCTGTGCGAGCTTCGGCATGAGTCGGCGCTGATGACGGCGGTAGGAAAGCAGTGTGGATTCTTCCGCGGCGTCTGGTGATTGGAATTGGCGCCTGGCGCGTGCGTAGCGCACTGCGATGTCAGCGGCCAGTTTCGCCGCCGTGTTGGATGCTCCGACAAGGGAGACACGGCCCTGCACCAGGGTGCCGAGCATTGTGAAGAAGCGCCGGCCGGGGGATTCGATGGGCGAAGAGTACTCGCCGTCTTCTGAGACGCTTCCGTAGCGGTCCAGGAGGTTGGTGCGGGGGACGCGCACGTGGTCGAAGGCAAAGCGGCCGTTGTCGACACCGGGAAGTCCGCCCTTGTATCCGTCGTCTTCGATCGAGATGCCCGGCAAGGGGTTGCCGGATTCATCGCGTACGGGTACGAACAGTGCGTGTACGCCGTGATCAACCCCGGCGGTGATGAGGCGGGCGAACACGACTGCTGCCTGTGCGTGGCAGGCCGCGTTGCCGATGTATTCCTTGTAGGCCGCACGGAAGGGGGTGTTGATGACGAATTCCTGTGTTTCAGGGTCGTACTCGGCGGTTGTGGCGACCGCCGCGACGTCGGAGCCGTGGCCGATTTCCGTCATCGCGAAAGAGCCCAGAAGGCGGCCTTCTATTGCGTCGAGCAGCCAGGCATCGTGCTGTTCTTCATTGCCCAGGTGCTGAATGGCGCCGGCGAACAGTCCGATCTGCACGCCCGCTTTGATCTGTAGGGAAGGACTGACCGTGACGATCTCTTCGAACATTGTGATGTGCTGGTCGTGCTGGTTCTCGCCGCCGAGTCGCTCGGGCAGGGGAGTGCGCGCGATGCCCGTTTCAACCAGCTTCTGCAGGCTTTCGCGCGTTGCTTCGCGCTTTTCCTCCAGCGTCCAGCTGTCTTCGAGCAGAAGGCCGTCGCCTCCTGCGAATGCACGGCCGGCGGCGCGAGATTCTGCACGTGTCCCATCCAGCAGGGCTGAGAGGACTTCAACGTCGAGTGTCAGGCGGTCTTTGCTTCTCATGATTCTCCTGGAAGGGTGCGGGCTGATGCGTACAGCCAGTCGGTCAGCGTGGCGGCAAGATGATCGTGGGAGGGAAGGCTGTCAGCCGGCAGGTCAGCAGCGGGCTGTGCGGGGGCCTGGGCTAGCCAGTGCTGGGTGGCGGAGTGGATGAACCCGAGCGCGCCGTAGGACCATGCCAGTCCATCAGGTCCGGCCAAACGCAGCCGGGAGGCGATGAGCTCTGCAATGCCCTTCATAAAAGGGCTGTCAGGGCTTACCGCTATATCGCAGAAGCGGTAGACATTGGGGGATCCGGCTGCGAACTGGGCGAACGCAAAGACCATGTCGCGCAGTTCGCCTTGCGGGCTGCCCTGCCCGCCGGTGTCGAGGCTGCGCTCTATGCGGCCCAGAGCCCATTCGCCCATAGCGCGACGCAGGCCGGTGCGATCACCGAAGTAGCGGTAGAGAACAGTTTTTGACGTCCCGATCTGGGCGGCGATGTCGTCCATTGAAAGATCGCCGTGGGCATCGACCGCTTTGCGCGCCGATCGAAGCAGGTCAGCACGCCTGCGGGCGCGGTGAGCGTCCCATCGTGCTGCGCGGCCGTCGCGTCTCTGCGGTTCCATACCGCCACAGTATCAAGTACTGTTCGTATCAGATAACTCTTCAGGAGGTTCCCGTGTCACAGACTCCGGCCGCAATTCTCGGCGGCAACCGCATTCCTTTCGCCCGCGCCAACCGTGAGTACGCCGAAGCTTCCGTGCAGGACATGCTCACATCAGCCATCGACGGTCTCAGCGCCCGCTTCGGCCTTGCAGGACAGACCCTTGGGGCTGTTGCCGGTGGAGCCGTTCTTCGCCACTCACGTGATCTCAACATCACACGCGAGGCGGTGCTCGGCTCAGCTCTCGCACCTCAGACTCCCGCTTTTGACCTGGGGCAGGCCTGCGCCACGGGCCTCGAATCCGTCGTCTCGATCGCCCAGAAGATCAAGGTGGGCCAGATCGAAGCCGGCATCGCATCAGGAGTTGACTCCGCCTCGGACGCTCCGATCGCAGTCAGCGAGGGCCTGCGCAGGGCACTGCTCGAGGCTTCCCGGGCACGCACCCTGCCCGCCCGCCTCAAAGCGCTGGCGAGCATTCGCCCTGCCGACCTCGCCCCCGCGCCACCGAGCAACACCGAACCGCGCACCGGACTGTCGATGGGTGAACACCAGGCCCGCACAACCGCCGCGTGGGGCATCAGCCGCGAAGACCAGGACATCCTCGCAGCCGCCTCGCACCAGAACCTCGCCGCGGCATGGGAACGCGGTTTCTTCGACGACCTCGTCACCCCGTACTTGGGGCTCACCCGCGATGGCAACCTGCGCCCAGACTCGACCCCGGAAGCGCTGGCAAAACTCGGCACGGTCTTCGGGCACAGCCTCGACACTCCGGCAACCATGACCGCCGGCAACTCGACACCGCTGACCGACGGCGCATCGACGGTTCTTCTGGCAAGCCCGGACTGGGCTCAGGCACACGGCTTCGAGCCGCTTGCCTACCTCAAGGACGCCGAGGTCGCGGCAGTCGACTTCGTCACCGGCAACGAGGGCATGCTCATGGCACCCGCCTACGCAGTTCCGCGCCTGCTGGACCGCAACGGGCTGACCTTCGCTGATTTCGACTTCTTTGAGATCCACGAGGCGTTCGCGTCGACCGTTCTGTGTCACCTGGCCGCGTGGGAATCTGAAGAGTTCTGCCGCGAACGCCTGGGTTTGGAATCGCCACTCGGTGTGATTGAGCGCAGCAAGATCAACCCGAACGGATCGTCGCTGGCCGCCGGACATCCGTTCGCGGCAACCGGTGGACGGATCGTCGCTTCGGCGGCCAAACACCTGAAGGAAATCGGCGGTAAGCGCGCACTCATCTCCATCTGCGCGGCCGGCGGTCAGGGACTCGCAGCAATCGTGGAGGCATGACATGGCTGATAAGTACATCGAAATCGCAAATGGCCCGCTGGCCGGGATCGTCAAGAAGCTCGGCCTGCCATCGCCCGTGAAGCTGCGTCGCTTCGATTCTGGCGCGGCCTATCTGAAAGAACCGATTCTTCTGGTGGGCGCCGGCCGTGCAGCAGACACGCTGGCACAGCTGCTGGAAGACAACGGCTTCCTCGTGCATCGAAGCTTTGATCCGGCCTACCGCTACGGCGGAATCGTCGCCGACTACACGCAGATCGAAACACCAGCAGACCTCGCAGAGATCACGCTGGAAATTGGCTCTGCTCTGAAGCGGCTGGCCGCATGCGCCCGGATCATCACGATTGCGCACGCCCCTGACACCAGCGCATCTGCAGAGCTCAACTCTGCACGCCAGGCCGTCGAGGGCATCACGCGTTCGCTGGCACACGAAATGCTGCGCGGTTCAACGACAAACGGCATTCAGCTGGAAGGCGTGGGCCTCGATGCCCCGAGCGTCCGGGGCGCCCTGTGGTTCCTCCTGTCGTCGAAGTCGGCCTATGTGTCCGGTCAGTTCCTGCGCGTGAACTCGACAGCCGGTACGTCGATTGACGCCGAACAGTTCGCTGCCACCGGGCAGGCCGGCCCCCTGGCAGGGAAGACGGCTGTCGTTACGGGTGCCGCCCGGGGCATTGGCGCAGCGATTGCGAAGACCCTCGCCCGCGACGGTGCCGACGTCGTCGGCGTTGACGTCCCGCCGGCCGGCGATGCTCTCGCAAAAACCATGAACTCGATCGGCGGGCGCGCCTGCGCACTCGATGTCACTGCTGAAGACGCCGGTGTGCGCCTTGCTGAGGCTGTTGGCGCTCCCGTGGACATCCTCGTGCACAACGCCGGCATCACCCGCGACAAGCTGCTGGCGAATATGAATCAGCAGCAGTGGGATTCGGTTCTTGCGGTCAACCTTGAATCCCAATTGCGGATCAACTCCCAGCTGGCCGATGCGTGGGGGAGCGAACCACACGTGGTGAGCCTCGCCTCGACATCGGGAATTGCCGGCAACCGCGGTCAGACGAACTACTCTGCGTCCAAGGCTGGTGTCATCGGCATTGCCGCGGCGTGCGCGGAAGACTTCGCCGCTCGCGGCGGAAGCATCAACGCGGTGGCGCCGGGCTTTATTGAAACCGATATGACCGCGGCGATGCCGTTTCTCACCCGCCAGGTGGCCAGGCGCCTGTCCAGCCTGCAGCAGGGCGGCCTTCCCGTCGATGTCGCTGAGGCCATTGCATTCCTTGCAAGCCCAGCTGCCGGCGGCATCAACGGGCAGACGCTGCGCGTTTGCGGACAGAACATGGTCGGTGCGTGATGAGCGCTTCAACCTACGCGAAGGCCGCTCTGACTGCATTGCGTCGAGGGCCGCAGAAAGCAGCCGCACCCGCGCGAACAGTGACCGAGGAACATCGCATCGACCCTGCCGCGTGGGCTCGTTTCCAGCGCGTCACGTCCGGGCCCGTTGGCAACAGCGTCAGCCCCGCCTATCTGCACACGCTTGGGTTCCTGCCCTCACTTGAGCTCATGGCTGACAGCCAGTTTCCTCTGCCGGTGCTCGGCATGGTCCACGTCTATAACCGCTTTGAGCTTCTCGCACCCGTGTGGGTGGGTGACGAACTGACCGTGGAGACATCCGTTTCCGCTCCCCGCCGGCACCCCAAGGGTGCCGTTGTGGACATCAGGGTCACGGGCCGCCGAGGTGGAGCCCCGGTTTTCGAAGAAACCTCGGTTTATCTGGCTAAGGGTGCGGAACTGATCGATGCTGATGAAGGCGAAGCGATTCCGCGGATTGAATGGCAGGCGGACAGCCTGCCGACAGCTCAGTGGAAGCTCGATCCTGCTATCGGCCGCAGCTATGCCGCGGTGTCAGGGGACCGCAACCCGATTCATCTCAGCGGTGTTGCCGCAAAGGCCTTCGGCTTCCCGCGGCGCATTGCCCACGGAATGTACACGGCCGCGCGTGCGCTCAATGCGACTGATGTCGCAAGTGAAACATATGTGTGGGAGATTCAGTTCGCCAAGCCTCTTCTGCTGCCAAGCACGGTTGATTTCAGCCTGCAGCGGGCTGGAGAAAGCGTTACAACGGCTGTCACCCGCAAGTCCGATGGGGCGCCTCACGTGATCTCCAAAATCACCCCGTTGGGCGCGTGAATACACGGCGCAACCGGTGACGCACAGTCGATTTTGCAATCGTCTTACCAGGGTGTAGAGTGTCAGCTGTTGCCCAGCGCGGGTGGCGGAATTGGTAGACGCGCTAGCTTGAGGTGCTAGTGGCCATTTATACGGTCGTGGGGGTTCAAGTCCCCCTCCGCGCACAGCGAAACAAGGCCCGGAACTTAAGGTTCCGGGCCTTGTGCTTTACACGGCTGAATTGCATGAGCCCTCTTGTGCCCCGCGGTACGCTTAGAAATCAGCTGAAAGAGCGCTGGGATGAACGGAGAACGCATGACAGAAGCGCATCTCGAATCGGAGCTGACCACCGCTGCGGTTTTGGCAGCCTACGCGCGCATCCACCGGCTGCAGGCCCATGTGAGTGTCCGCGTCCTCACCCCTGAAGTGCGCGCTCTTCTCCTGAACCGCTTCGAACAGCAGGGCACCCCCACAGAGAAGATCAGCGAAGTTGAGGGCCTCATCGCAGCGGCCCAGCAGCACATCGGATCGGACGAGGCGAAGCCGCTCAGCGCTGTTTCCTACGACAAGACCCGCAGGCAGTTTGTTTCGCGTCTTGTCCGCGCCGGCAGTGCGGGAGTCCGCCTGTGGCCGCCCACCAGCCAAACCGTGCGCGCCCAGCTTGGCGGCCAGCAGTGGAACACAGCCATGCGCAGCCTTGGCATTCCCATTTCCTCGCGAGGCAAAGCTCCCGGGCCTACACGCTTCAGCAGAGATCAGTACGTGCGGGCTGTGACGGACTTTATTGCAGAATCTTCGACCGATCAGTCCTTCCGGGCATACGGTGAGTGGGTGGCTCGCCAGAACGCCGCGGGAGCGCACCGCCCCTCAGGACCGGCGCTGCGCAAATTCTTCGGCAGCTGGTCCGCCGCAAAGGAAGCACAGGCTGACGAAACACAGGAGTAACCCATGACCATCGACTTCTCCGCCGCTCAGTCCGAAGTTGTGCAGATCTGTTCGGATCTCATCAAGATTGACACGCAGAACTGGGGTGAAGGCAAAGCCAACCCGGAACGGCCCGCCGCCGACTACATCGCAGAGAAGTTCCACGAAGTCGGGCTTGACTCCGAAATCTACGAATCAGCCCCCGGCCGGGCCAATCTCGTGGCACGCATCAAAGGCAAGAATCCTGATCGCCCAGCACTCGTCATGCACGGGCATACGGATGTCGTCCCCGCTGACGCCTCGGAGTGGAGCGTTGACCCGTTCGGCGGCGAAGTCAAGGACGGTCTTCTGTGGGGCCGAGGTGCCGTCGACATGAAGAACGGCTGCGCCATGATCATTGCCGTAGTGCGCCAGATGATGCGCGAGAACATTGTCCCGGACCGTGACATCCTCGTGGTCTTCTTCGCTGACGAAGAAGCCGGCGGAACGTACGGCTCCGGCTGGATGGTCGATAACCACCCCGAGGTGTTCGCAGGCGCTGCCGAGGCGGTTTCGGAAGTCGGCGGCTACTCCGTTGATGTGCGCGGTGAGAAGATCTACTTGGTCCAGACCGCCGAAAAGGGCCTGCAGTGGCTCAAACTGGTAGCCAAGGGCTCCGCCGGACACGGCTCGCAGCGCAACGACGACAATCCGATTGTGAAACTCGCCGAAGCTGTGGCGCGGATCGGGCGCTACGAATGGCCCGTCGAGATTCCTCAGGCGACCCGTGAGCTGCTCAAGGGCGTCGCCGACCTCACCGGGATCGAATACACGGAAGACAATTTCCCAGCGCTGCTGAAAGAACTCGGCTCGGTCGAAAAGTTCGTCGGCCCCACATTCGCGACGAGCGCCAATCCGACCGCTCTCGGTGGGGGATACAAGCACAATGTCATCCCCGGTTCCGCTGAGGCGCTTATCGACTGCCGTCCGATTCCCGGCCGGACGGAGGATGCGCTTCTCACACTGAAAGAACTCGCAGGCCCTGACGTGGACATCGTTCCAGTCGTGCAGCACGTGTCATTGGAAACGCCGTTCGAAGGCGATCTGGTCGAGCAGATGAAGAAGAGCGTCCACGCCTACGACCCTGAAGCTCACGTTCTGCCCTACGCGCTGTCTGCCGGTACTGATAACAAGGCTCTGAGCTTTTTGGGGATCACCGGCTACGGTTTCATTCCGCTGCGTCTGCCGGCCGACCTTGACTTCCCCGCAATGTTCCACGGGGCTGACGAACGGGTGCCGACCGAAACGCTGGAGTTCGGCACCCAGATCCTGGGAGATTTCCTCGTCAACGCGTAACCACCACGCGTTTGCCCTTTAAGCCTGACGGACGGCGAACACAGGCTCAGCCCTCGACGTCGATTCTTGCGCGCACTGCCCGGCGGCCGCCGAAAACCGGCCTGCCGGGCAGTGTTGCAATGACAACTCCGAGTACGACCAGCGCAATCGAGGTCAGAGCGGTAATCGTGAACGCCTGTTCATTTCCGGCCAGCGCATCAATGATGAGCGAACCGCCCATATTGCCGACCAACGTGGACAGGCTCAGTATGAGCACACCCAGGCGGGGAACGATGAGAGCGGACACCAGGATGAAGGCAACGCCGAACACACCACCGGAGTACAGCAGAGGTTCGGGCGGGAAACGCAGCGGGGGAGTGCCGGAGGCGAACACCACAGCGCACGCAACGGCCAGAGCCGTAAAGCCGACAACGAAGTTCATGGTTGTCGCAGCAAGTGCGGAGCCCGAAGCGGCTGACAGCCTGCCGTTGAAAGCGTGCTGCAGTCCGGTGAGAACGCCCGAGGCAAAGGGAACGAGCGGAATCCACCACTGCAGTCCGGACGTGACGGCTCCCGCACTCATGATTGCAACACCGGCCAGAACAACAGCGACGCCTACTAGACGGCCCAGAGTGATGGGCTTCGGTCCGCCGGCCGGCAGCCGCGTGCTGTCGACGACGAGCGCACCGAGCAGCTGCCCGGATGTGAAGCTCATGGTGAATACGGCAACGCCGAAAGCGGGAACCGTGACACCCTGAGCGATGACGATCGTCGCTCCGCCGAGCCCGCCCAGGCACATCCACCAGGGGAACTCACCAGAACGCAGAAGTTTGATGGTCGTGGCAATGGCCCGGCGCCCAGCCGGCAGGGCTGCGGTGACTGCCGCAATGATGATGAGTCCGCCGCCGAAAGACACTGCCGCACTGTAGATCCAGTGACCGATTTCAACGGTGAGTTCGCCGTTGTACTTTCCCTGCAGGGAAACAGCGAGTCCGGTCGCAATCGCCGGAAGAATGTAGAGGAGATTTGCGCCGGACCTCATGCGGTGCGCACGACCGTCATAACGCGGCGACGAAGCCAAACGGTCTTCTGCCCACCCATACCGACGACCGTCCGTGCCAGCTCCCACCGACCGGTGTCGGCAGCTTCGGTCAGTGCGCGCAGAGATTCGCTGCGCGAAATCTTCGGGTGAAATGTCACCTGCCGCATTTCGTATTCGACTTCTCGCTTCACCTGGGCTTGTGCTCCTTCCCTGGGGTGGCCGTCACTGTATCATCGCGCTAGCCTGATTCTATGGTGAAGATCATCTTCGCGCGCCACGGACAATCGGAGGCAAATCTCGCTGGCGTACTCGCAGGCCGGCGGGGCGCCAATCCGCTGACTGCTGCTGGCCGTCAGCAGGCCTGTGCCGCGGCTGATCTGCTGCCTTCCAGCATCGCCCTGTGGAAGGTCTCTGAAGTAGCACGATGCGCCGAAACGGCTGATCTGCTGATGCGCACCCATGCGAAGAACCACGACTCTGCCGTACCTGCCGCCGCCGTCATGGGGGAATTCTCAGAAGTCGACTACGGGGATTGGTCCGGCCGTCCCCTTGAAGAACTGCGCAGACTGCCGGAATGGGAACGCGTCCAGAACACTCCGCAGGACATGGTGTTTCCCGGTGGGGAAGCACAGCACGACGCCTGGCTTCGCACCCGCCAAGGTGTTGAGAAAGTCCTCGACGAACTTCGCGAACGCAACAGTGAAGCCGTCGCAGTTGTCGTCACTCATGGAGACATCATCAAAATGGCCGTCGCAGACGCCTTGGGGCTGCAGCTGCAGAACTTTCAGCGAACAGCAGTCGCACCCGGTTCGCTGACGACAATCGACTATGCGAGCAGAGTTCCCGTGCTCACCGCACTGTCCGTGACACCAGCCGGAAGAACCGGCCAAGCGAGCACCCTCGGGGGAGGAGCCTGAAAAGCCGACCGGCACCTCGTGATCAGGAAGCCGCGAGAACTCCCGTGCCCAGCAAAACGTAGATGACCAGACCCAGCGCAATGCGGTACCACACGAAGATCGCAAACGACTTCGTCTGCACGAATTTCAGGAAGCCGACGATGACGGCGTAGCCGACTGCAAAAGACACGACGGTGGCCAGCAGGGTGGGTCCCCAGCCGATTGTCATCGACGCAGTCCCGTCTACTTGATCCTTGATCGCTTTGAAAAGACTGTAAACACCGGAGGCCATGACGGCCGGGATTGCCAACAGGAACGAATAGCGTGCCGCTGCAGGACGCGTGAAGCCCATGATGCGACCGGCCATGATCGTGCCGCCGGAACGCGATACACCGGGCACAAGAGCCAGTGCCTGCGCAAAGCCGAACGTGAGGCCCTGACCCCAGTGCATGGAGTCAAGCGTGTTGACCCGCTTGCCGAAGGCATCAGCAAGGCCGATGAAGATTGCGAAGACGATGAGCATCGTCGCGACAATCCACAGTGAGCGGAACGTCGAGGTGATCTGATCTTCGAACAGCAGGCCCAGCACACCAATCGGGATCGAGCCGATGATGATCAGCCAGCCGAGCCGCACCTCGGGATCACGCCGGTCGTGCTTGCCGAACAGGGCTTTGAACCACTTGGTGATGATCGTGACGATGTCATTCCAGAAGTACACGAGAACGGCCAGCTCAGTGCCGATCTGGATAATTGCGGTGAAGAATGCGCCCGGTTCACGGCCGGGCATGAGGAATTCGCCGACGATCCTCAGATGTGCAGACGAGGACACCGGCAAGAACTCGGTGAGCCCCTGCACGATTCCCAAAACGGTCGCCACTAGCCAGTCCATGCGATCCCTTCGAAAACGACAGTCGGTCCTGTCAGTCTGAGCAGGCCCTACGGGACTCTAACGGACAAGGCTGGCCAGTGCGCGGAAACGCGCCCGCGGTCGGCTTAGAGCTTGCACACAGTTGACCGGCGGCGGTCAGTCGTCGTCTTCGTCATCCTCGTCGTCGTATTCTTCGTCGTCATCGAAGTCGTCGAAGTCATCGTCGAAGTCATCAAAGGTGCCGTCTTCGCGGGCGTCCTCGATGTCGTCGAAAAGCTCAAACGGAGTCACTTCGTCGTAGGCGACGTACAGGGCGTCTTCGTAGATTTCATAGGCGTCAGCCAGCGCCATGTAGGCGGCTTCGACGCGTTCGTCGGTGTCGGAGGTCCGGTTGACTGAGGCCGCGTAGTGTTCGCGAATCGCTGCGATGAAGGCTTCGAGGGCGACTTCCGGTTCTGAGCTCATGGCTCCATCGTAACCGCGCGGGGCCGAAGCGACTACCCTGTTGACCATGGCTGAAAGCGAATATGTTTTTCCCGCCCCCGAACGGTTCATAGTCGGCACCGTCGGCCTGCCGGGAGATCGCTCTTTCTACCTTCAGGCAAAGGACGCCGACAGGGTCGTTACGGCAGCTGTCGAAAAGGAGCAGGTGGAGCTCCTTGGTGAGCGCATCAACGAGCTTCTGGACATGGTGCGGTCACGCTCCGCCGACGGCTACATGATCCCGGCCGGTCCGGATCCGGCAGATGCTGACAACGCCAACCTCGAAATGCCGGTGGAACCCGAATTTCGCGTGGGCACCATGAGCCTGGGGTGGGACACGCGTCGCCGGCATTTGGAAATCGAGTGCTCGGCCATCAGCTTCGGGCACGACGACGAGGACTCCCAATCGCCTGTCCTGCGCGTTGTTCTTTCCGCCGAAGCCGCTCGCGAGTTCGCTCGCCGTGCCGACCAGGTGGTCAACGCGGGCCGTGCTGACTGCCCCTTCTGCTCGCTTCCGCTGGATCCAGGCGGTCACCTGTGCCCGCGGGCCAACGGGGTGCCCAGGTGATCGAATCGGCGTTGGCCGAAGCACACATGACGGTGCTCGGCCGGGTGCCCGGCGCCTCGAATGCGGTTTTTCTGTGCCTGCTGGAAGGGGACTTCGGAACCGGCCCCACCGTACGCCGAGGCATCTACAAGCCGGTGCGCGGCGAAAGGCCGCTGCACGACTTTCCCGCAGGAACACTCGCACGCAGGGAAGTGGCCGCCTACCGCTTGGCTCACCACTTGGGAATTGACGAGGTGCCGCCGACGGTCTTTCTTGATGACGGCCCGCTGGGGCCAGGGTCTCTGCAGGCCTATGTGCTTTCAGACGGCGACGACGAACCGCCCGTGACGATCTGCCTGCCCTCTGAGCTTCCCGACGGCTGGCTCCCCGCTGCGGCAGGTGAAACCGAAACGGGCGAACAGGTGGTCATCGCCCACAGTCCCGATGAGCAGATCCTGCGCCTGGCAGTGTTCGACATCGTTGCCAACAACGCCGACCGCAAGGGCAGCCACATCCTTTCCGGGGCATGGGATCCGCTGGCGGAAGCTCAATTCTTCGGAATCGACAACGGCCTTACGTTCCACACGGAGCCAAAGCTGCGCACGATCCTGTGGGGGTTTGATCGAGTACCGGTGCCGGGCGACCTGTGCGAAGCGCTGGATTCTATCGCCGGCGCAGTTCCCGCTGAGCTGTCAGAGCTCCTCACTCCGGACGAAAACCGAGCTCTCGCGCTGCGTGCCGGACAGCTCGCAGGCAACGGCACCATGCCGTCGATGCCACAGGACCGAATTCCGATTCCCTGGCCCCCGGTGTAGACACATGACGGTTATGCTGGGTGGCGTGAAACCTTGGTCAGCTCCCGCAGTCCCGTCCCTGTCCGACTTCCCAGTCCTGCCGGCAGCTCCAGCCGACAGCACTGTCTACAGCACTTCGGCCAGGGGCCCCGTCAGCGGCCTCCTCGTAGATGGGACGGCCCGGCTCTACGTGTGCGGCATCACTCCCTACGATGCAACGCACCTGGGCCACGCATCGACCTACGTCACCTTCGACGTCCTGCTGCGCAGCTGGATTGATGCTGGAGCTGATGTCGTCTACGTCCAGAACACAACGGATATTGACGACCCCCTCCTTGAACGCGCTGAGGCGACCGGAGTTGACTGGCGCGAACTGGCCGACAGCCAGATTGAGCTGTTCTTTTCTGACATGGAGGCGCTGCGCGTCATCCCGCCGAAGCACTACATCGGCGCTGTCGAATCGATTCCGGACGTTGTTGAAGCCGTAGAAAAGCTGCTTGAGCGCGGCGCCGCCTACACCCTGGACAACGGCGACGTCTACTACCGCATCAGCACGGAAGTCGAACCGCCGTTCGGTTCGGAATCGCACTACAGCCGCGAACACATGCTTGAAATCTTCCCCGAACGCGGGGGAGACCCAGACACACCCGGCAAAGAAGATCCGCTCGACGCTCTTCTGTGGCGCGCTGCCCGCGAAGGCGAACCGCAGTGGCCCGGCGGCAAACTGGGACCGGGCCGCCCAGGCTGGCACATCGAATGCGCTGTCATCGCCGGCAAGTACGCGGGGTACCCGCTGACCGTGCAGGGCGGAGGATCAGACCTCATCTTCCCGCACCACGAAATGGGTGCGGCTCACGCAATCGCCCTGACGGACACACCGTTTGCCGATGCCTACATGCACACCGGCATGGTCGCCTACGAAGGCGAAAAGATGAGCAAGTCCCTGGGCAACCTGGTGCTTGTGTCGAACCTGACAGCCGCCGGAACCGACCCCATGGCCATCCGCCTGGCGATTCTCGGCAACCACTACCGGTCGGACTGGGAGTACAGCGACGGTGTGCTGGCCGCCGCTGAGAACCGCTTGGCAGCCTGGCGCGCAGCAGCCGGCTGTGGAAACTCGTCTGATCCGGCTGAGGTCGTTGCCGAGATCCGCCGCGAACTGGCGGACGACCTCGACACGCCCAACGCGCTGTGCGTCATTGACGACTGGGCGGCTGCCCGGCAGACCGAAGCAGATGCGGACGAGAACACTCAGGCTGTCGTCGCCGCAGTTGATGCTCTCCTGGGCATCAAGCTCTGACTTCTGTCCCTGAGGCCTATCAGCGGTCCTCTTCGCGCCTGCGCAGCAGTTTTTCGAACTCCCGGGCAATGTCTTCGCCGTCGTGCTCGGTCGCGAGGTCGTACTCTTCTTCCATCATCGCGATCCTCTTGGCAAGGTCCGAGTCTGATTCTGCGAACATGTCGACGCTGTCCGACCAGGCTCGGGATGCTTCGGTCAGGTCCTCGGGGTCGAACGTCATCCCGGTGATGTCTTCGAGCGCGGACAGAAGGGCCAGTGCCGCCTTCGGCGATGGTGAAAGAGCCGCGTAGTCGGGGATCTCGCATGTCAGCGAGACTGTGGGAATTCCCTTTTCGTACAGGGCCACGGCCATGACATCCTGCAGGTTCGCTGTTCCTTCGTATTCCGCCGTCTGGACTTCTGAGATGTCCACGATGTCCGGGTCCTCTGATGTCAGCCGGACTGGCAGGCTGCGCGTGTGCGGGACAGCGGCTGGCTCTGAGGCCAGGAGCATAACGACGTCGCTTTCTGGGCGCAGCGGCATCAGCAGGTCTTCGATGAGCTCTTCCCACATGTCGAGCGGCGTCGGCCCTGTGACCAGCAGGGTCTGCACAAACCTGCCGGCTCGCTCGATTGAGCCTTCGATGCCGACGACCTGCGGATGAACGACGACGGGCTCCCCTTCGGAGCGGATGATGAACGGCGGGTACTGCGTGCGGTCATAGCTTTCTGCCACGCTGACATCGATCAGGTGATAGTCGTCCAGGTGCCGTTTGAGGATGTCGATGACGACTGCCGCAGCGTCGTCGGGGCTGTTGGGCCCCTGCAGGCCGACGATCACGATCTGTCCGTCTTGACTCGGAAGAAATGCCATGTGACCAGCCTAGTCGTGTTCACCGGGGTGTTGCCCGAAAGCCGCGCAGAGCTCTTAGGGTTGAAGCATGGAATTCTCTGGAGTCCTATGGGACATGGACGGCACTATCGTCGACACCGAACCGTACTGGATCGAAGCCGAACATCGGCTGACTGCCGAATTCGGCCTCCCGTGGTCACAAGAAGACGGGCTGAAGCTGGTGGGCAATGCCCTTACGGTTTCAGCGCAGGTGTTCATCGACCTCGGCGTTCCGCTTGAGCCGCTGGAGATCATCAATCGGCTCACGCGCGATGTCATTGCCCAGGTGCAGGAGCGCGTGCCGTTCCGTCCCGGTGTGCGGGAGCTGTTTGCACAGCTGCGCGAAGCGGGGATTCCGTCCGCAATGGTCACGATGTCGTTTCGCCCCCTGGCTGATGCTGTTGTCGCCAGCCTGCCCGAGGGCACCTTTGATGCTGTCATCACCGGTGACGAGGTTCAGCACGGCAAACCGCACCCGGAACCCTACGAGGTGGGAGCGAAGGCCCTCGGTCTGCGCCCGCAGGAGTGCATAGCGATTGAGGACTCCCTCAATGGGGCACTCTCAGCTTCAAGTGCTGGGGCACACACGCTCGTCGTGCCGTGCCACGTTGACATTCCCGAAGACCCGCGCTGGTCGATTGCCCAGAGCCTGGAAGGCCTGTCGCTGGCAGAGTTTCAGCGAGCGGCTATCGCCCGGCAATCGCAGTGATTTCGGGGGTTTCCGGGGCCCGTCCGCCCCAGGCGGGGCAGATGTCTTTGAAGTGACACCACCCGCACAAGGGCGATTTCTTCGGCCGCCAGGTGTCCGTCAGGGCAGCCTGCACGATGTCATCCCAAATGTGCAGGATCTCCGCTTCCGTCCTCTCAATGTCCGACATCTGTGGGCGCATGGCTTTGATGGTGCCGGAGCCTAGGTACATCAGCTGCAGCGTGTGGGCCAAAGTGCCGTCAGTGCGGTGCTTGAGGACGCCGTAGAACCGCATCTGGAACTCCGCTTCCCGCGAATACTGGGGCTTGGGCTCCTTGCCGGTCTTGTAGTCGACGAGTCGCACTTCGCCGCCGGGAGCCACGTCGACCCTGTCAATGAATCCGCGCAGCAGCAGTCCGTTGTCCAGCTTCGTCTGCACAAACTGCTCACGTCCCGCCGGTTCCAGCCGGTCTGGAAGTTCGAGGGTGAAATAGCGGTCAACGAGTTCACCTGCCTGCGCGAACAGCCTCAGACGAGACGGTTCGTCGGGAAAGAGCTCTGCGATCTCCGCTGTGTTTTTGCTCTCAAGTTCGGCAAAGCTCGGCTCGATGAGCGATCGCCCTGCTCCAGAAGTCCTCTCTTCAGCGGGCAGGTCGAAGAGCCCCTCAAGCACCGAGTGGACGAGCGTTCCCTTGAACGCGGCTTCACTCGGCGGTTCGGGAAGCTTGTCGATTGTGCGGAATCGAAACTTCAGCGGACACGACACGAAGTCGTTGGCGCGTGACGGTGAAAGAGCATTGAGCGAGACCATGACCACAGCCTAGTAGGCACGCGGTCGAAGGTCGCGATGTTGTCGACTCCGGCAGTTAGGATGGCGCATATGTCTCAAGCGAATGCGAGTAAGGACGGCACAGCCGGCGGCCTTGTGATCGGCCGCGCCCTCGGCGCGCCCATTGTGCTGTCATGGACGTGGTTCATTGCCGCGATCCTCATCACGGCCCTTCTGGCGCCCTTCATTCGCACGCTATCGCCCAGCATGAGCGTTCCGACGTCGATGTTCGTCGCGTTCCTCTACGCGATCCTTCTGTTCACCTCGGTGTTTCTGCACGAATTCGCCCACGGTGTTGCAGGCACGCTCGGCGGACAGAAGGTGTCCGTCATCGAACTCAACGTGTGGGGCGGCTTCACCAAGTTCGAACCCAAAATCGACGACGACGCGAAGCGCACTGCGATGACGAGCTTCTACGTGTCGATCGTGGGCCCCGTCGTCAACATCATTCTTGCCGCAGGCGGCTGGATCGGCATGAATCACTCCAGTCCGGGAAGCATCCCGTGGCTGCTGTGTGCCGCCCTGACCTTTGCCAATGTGGCACTTGGCGTCATCAACCTGCTGCCCGGCATCCCGCTGGACGGCGGGTGGGCCCTGCAGGCGCTCATCTGGCGGTTCACCGGCAGCCAGTTCCGCGGCACCATGATCGCCAGCCTCATCGGCCGGATCGTGGCGGTCGGATTCGTCGTCGGCGCTGTCGCATACCCCTACACGGTGGGATCCAAACCGGACCTCGTGACCGTCATCTGGACGACAGCAATTGCGGTCATGCTGTGGGTTTCGGCAGCTGATGCCGCGGCTCACGCCAAACGCGCCCGCCGCATGGAAACCTACGATCTCGACCAGGTCATCCAACCGGCAATCGCAGCGGCCTTCGACGCTGATGTAGAAGAAACACTGCGCGCCGCAGACGCCGCGAGAACCGCTGACGGTGCAGCGCTGGTGGTGATCCTCGACCGCTCAGGTCTGCCCACCGGTCTGCTCAACAGGCAGCTTGCAGAAAGGTCGGCAACGACCGTCGGCGGCCCCGGCAGCGCTGTGGTCGGCGATTTCTCCAGTCCGCTGGGTGCGTGGATCGGCGTGCCGCGCGGAATTTCCGCACCGCATCTTCTGGAATCCCTCACCCACAGGCCCAAAGCGCAGTTCTGCCTCATCATGGAGGGTTCGACGCTTGCAGGCATCATCGATCTGCAGGAGTTCTTCCACGAGCTTCTCGAAGACTGAGACTGCACCCGAGGGGCCCTCACAGCAGAACCTGCCCGGCTAGACTGGGGAATCATGAGTCTTGAATCCGCACCCGTTCCGGCCGGCGCCGATGACCGTCGGGGTCTTCTCAAAGCAGGAGACAAGGTCCAGCTGACCGACTCCAAAGGCAGGATGAACACCATCGTCCTCAAACCCGGCGGAGAATTCCACACTCATCGCGGGATCATCGCCCACGACGACATCATCGGCGCACCCGACGGTGTGACCGTGCAGAATTCCGTCGGCGTTGAATACCAGGTTCTCAAACCCCTGTATTCGGACTTCGTTCTCTCAATGCCGCGCGGTGCCGCGATCATCTATCCGAAAGACGCCGCCCTGATCACCGGTTTCGGTGACATCTTCCCCGGTGCCCGGGTTGTCGAGGCGGGTGTGGGCTCTGGTGCTCTCACAATCGCCCTGCTTCGAGCCGTGGGCGATTCCGGAAGCGTCCACTCCTTTGAGCTGCGTGAAGAATTCGCGCAGATCGCCGAGGGCAATATCTCTGATTTCTTCGCAGGCCCGCACCCCGCGTGGAACATCACGGTGGGAGACCTCGCAGAAGAGCTTCCCAAGGCCTACGGACCGGGCGAAGTCGACCGCGTCGTGCTCGACATGCTCGCCCCCTGGGACTGCCTGGACGCTGTGACAGAAGCACTTGTGCCCGGCGGAGTGCTCGTGGTCTACGTTGCGACGGTTACGCAGATGTCCCGCACCGTGCAGGCGCTGCAGGAGTCGGGCAACTACACAAAGCCGCACGCTTTGGAGTCAACCGTCCGCGACTGGCACCTCGACGGCCTGGCAGTCAGGCCCGAGCACCGCATGATCGGCCACACCGGCTTCCTTGTCTTCGCCCGTCGCGTGGCACAGGGAACAACCCCGCTGCGCCGCACAAAACGCGGCCAGCAGGCCGAACCGGACCAGAAGGATCTCGACGTGTGGTTCGGTCCCGAAGTCACCGACGAATCCGTTGGGGTCAAGTACCCCACGCCGAAGAAGATCCGCCGTTCCGTCCGCGAGGCGGGTTCCCGGCTTGACATTCTCAACAGCAGCGAAGGAGAGCTCAATGGATGATTCGACAATGCGACAAGAACTGTCGAAGGTCCGTCAGGACGCAGCTGGCCTCCGCCAGCAGCTGTTCTCAGCTTCCCAGCGCAACGAACAGCTCAGCACAGCACTCAAAGCTGCTCGGGCTGAACTGGACAGGCTGAAGACCGAGGCCGAAAGGATTGCCGAACCGCCGAACTCCTACGCAGTAGTGCTCGGCACCGTGCGCGAAGGCGATGTCGTCTTCGCCGACGTCCACTACGCGGGCCGTCCCATGCGCCTGTCTGTAAGCACGGAAGTTCCGCTGCGCGACCTCACGCCGGGTCGACGCGTTCGCCTGACTGAAGGCCTCGTCATCGTCGAAGCACTCGGCTTTGTTGACGAAGGCTCGGTGGTCACAGTGCGTGAACTCATCGACGACACCCGCGTGCTCGCTGCGACATCCACGGACGAAGAACGGGTCGTGACACTGGCTCAGCCGCTGCGCGACAAGCCCGTTCGAGTGGGGGATTCGCTCGTCTTCGATTCCCGCAGCGGGCTGGTTGTCGAAAGGCTTGAAAGGGCCGAAACGGCATCCCTTATGCTGGAAACCGTTCCGGACATTTCGTACTCCGACATCGGCGGCCTGTCCGCACAGATCAGCGAAATCCGCGATGCTGTCGAACTGCCCTTCGAGCACCCTCAGCTGTACACCGAGCACGGACTCAAGCCGCCCAAGGGCATTCTGCTGTACGGGCCGCCCGGCAACGGCAAGACTCTCATCGCGAAGGCTGTTGCAAACTCGCTTGCCCAGCGTCGCGGCGGAGAAAACACCCGCTCGTACTTCCTCAACATCAAAGGTCCGGAGCTGCTGGACAAGTACGTCGGCGAAACCGAGCGTCAGCTGCGCACCATCTTCGCCCGCGCCCGCGAAAAGGCCACGGCCGGTTCGCCAGTCGTCGTGTTCTTCGACGAAATGGAAGCCCTGTTCCGCACGCGCGGAACAGGCAAGTCCTCCGATGTCGAAACCACGATCGTGCCGCAGCTGCTGACCGAAATCGACGGTGTTGAACAGCTGGACAACGTCATCGTGATTGGTGCGTCCAACCGCGAAGACCTCATCGACCCCGCCATCCTCCGGCCCGGACGACTCGACGTGAAGATCCGCATCGAACGTCCCGACAGGGAAGGCGCGAAGGACATCTTCAGCAAATACCTGACAGAGGACCTGCCGGTCGCAGAATCCGAGATCACGACGACAAAGGCCGCCGCCGTCGAAAGCCTCATCGAACGCTGTGTTGAGGAAATGTACGCCGAGACCGACCGCAACCGCTTCGTCGAAGTGACCTACGCCAACGGTCGGCGCGAAATGCTCTACTTTGCCGAGTTCACCTCGGGAGCCATGATCTCCAACGTCGTCGATCGGGCGAAGAAGCACGCCATCAAGGCCTACCTCGACCTGGGCGAACACGGTATTACGTGGGATCACCTGTACCGGGGCATCCGGGAAGAGTTCAGCGAACACGAAGACCTGCCGAACACGACGAACCCAGACGAATGGGCTCGCATCTCCGGGAGGAAGGGCGAAAGGATCACACACCTGGTCCTGGCAGCCGATGTCGCCGACCGGGAAAACCGTGCGGACAGCGGTGCCGGCAGCGGCACCTCGTCCGTTCAGACCGCCAGGGGAGACAGCAGCCTCATCTGAAGAACTGCCCCTGTGCTTTCTTCAGCGTTTGGCTGATCGCCCGCCGACAGCGCGGGCGATCACACGCCAGCCCACCAGCGTCAGGAAGTTCAAAGCGGAGGCCACGATGATGAACGGCCCGGCGATTCCCGCACCCACTGCAAAGCGGACGATCATGCCGAGCAGGATCGTCGTCGACCAGATCGCAACACCGGTGCGCATGGGTGCCAGGGGAGCGGTCCAAGCCGCGCTGAGAATCCACGCACACCCAAGGCCCACCAGGAAAGGCCACGAGGTCTGAACAACACCGTCGACCGTGAGAACCTGGGCGTGGGTGTAGAAGCCGACAGCCGCAAAGGCGATCACCAAGATGATGTCGGCGACGAGTGCAGTGAAAATATGAGAAGAACGCTTAGCCACAGGCCACAGTCTACGAAAGGCAGTGAGGCACAATGATCACCGTCCAGCGGATCATGGGCTCAGAAACCGAGTTCGGCATTGTCGCCGTCGGCGGTCGCCCGCAAGCGCCCATGCGCGACTCCGCGCGTGTCGTCGATGCCTACGCGGGCCCGCGCGGCCTGAAGTCCGCGCAGAGTTTCTGGGACTTCGGTTCGGAAACACCGCTGGCAGACGCACGCGGCTTTCTCATGAACCTTGCCGACGCGCACGAATCGCAGCTGACCCACCTGCCGCAGGCGCAGCCGGAAGCGCAGTACTTGGCCAATGTTGTGCTGGAAAACGGAGCGCGCCTCTATGTTGACCACGCTCATCCCGAGTATTCATCGCCGGAGGTCACCAATCCGCGCGACATCGTCACGTGGGACCGCGCGGGCGACCGAGTAGCAGAAGAGGCCGTCAAACAGCTGCTGACAACGGGGCAGCCTGTCGACCTCTACAAAAACAACACGGACTCCAAGGGAGCCTCGTACGGTACACACGAAAACTACCTCGTCGACCGCAACACCGATTTCGAGAAGATTGTCGAAGGGCTGCTGCCGTTCTTCGCCACGCGGCAGATTTTCTGCGGAGCCGGCAAGGTCGGCATCGGCAGGGAAGGCGAAGAACCCGGCTTCCAGATTTCTCAGCGGGCAGACTTCTTCGAAGAATGCGTGGGGCTTGAAACGACCCTGCGCCGGCCGATCGTCAACACGCGCGATGAGCCGCACGCTGACCCTGTCAAATACCGGCGCCTGCACGTCATCATCGGCGATGCGACCCTCGCCGAAGTCGCCACTTTCGTGCGCTTCGGCTCTACGAGTCTCGTGCTGAGCCTGATCGAACAGGGTCTGGCACCCGTCATCGAGCTGGCTGACCCGGTGGCCGCACTGCAGACGGTGTCGCACGACTTAAGCCTCAGCGCTCCGCTTGAACTGGCTGATGGGTCGACCATGACTGCACTCGAAATTCAGCGCGCGTTCTATACTGCGGCTGCCAATGCAGCAGATCCGAGTGACGAACAGACCGCGCAGGTGCTTGCGGAATGGGACCGCTTGCTCACAGGACTTGCAACCGACCCCATGAGCCTGGCCGATTCGATTGACTGGGTTGGCAAACTGGCGCTCATGAACAGCTACCGCCAGCGTGAGGGCCTCGACTGGAACAGCCCGAAGCTCGCCCTCATCGACGTGCAGTACACGGACGTCCGCCAGGAGAAGGGACTGTTCTACCGCCTGGAGCGGGCAGGACGCTTCCGCAGGCTCACGACTGACGAAGAGGTCGAGCGCGCCATGACGACACCACCGGAGGACACGCGCGCCTATCTGCGCGGCACGGTCGTCGACCGGCTGCGCGAAGACCTCGTTGCCGCCAGCTGGGAGTCAATCGTCATGCGCCGGGGCGATTCTGCAGTCAGAATCCCCATGAGCGAACCGCTCAAGGGCACACGCGAACTTCTTGAAGAGCGGCTGAGCAGGGCCGTTGACACCGACAGCCTGTTGGCTGCACTCGGTGTCACTACAATCGACAACAACAGCACAGACGACTACGGGATGTGAACAATGGCTGGTCAGGATCAGATTCACAGGCACTCAGGCGGAGCAGAAGGACCGGAAGAACCCGGCGATCTGAACGTCGGCGGAGGCCAGGCACAGATCAACACGCAGGGTCTCGACGACATCCTCGATGACATCGACTCCGTACTGGAGACCAATGCCGAAGACTTCGTGAAGAACTTCGTGCAGAAGGGCGGACAGTGACAGGTCTGTCATCCGCCTATCTGAGCACCGCCTCGAACTCCTTTGTTGAGTTCGCACGGACTGTTGCCCCGCACGTGCTGCCTTCGGGTGACCTTCCAGTGTCGGACAGCATCGCCCCGCACGCTACGACCATCGTCGCACTGACAACGGCAGATGGTGTGCTCATGGCCGGCGATCGCCGAGCGACCATCGGTTCGCTCATTGCCAGCCGCACCATGGAGAAGGTTCACCGGGCCGATGACGCCTCGGTTGTCGGCATCGCCGGAACCGCGGGGATTGCGCTTGAGCTCGTCCGGCTGTTCCAGTTGGAGCTCGAACACTACGAAAAGATCGAGGGCACGGTCCTGTCCCTTGACGGCAAAGCCAACCGTTTGGCTTCAATGCTGCGAGCCAATCTCGGCTTCGCACTGCGCGGTCTCGCCGTTGTTCCGCTGTTCGCCGGTGTCGACCAGAAGGCAGAAGGCGAAACTCCCGGCAGGATCTTCTCGTTTGACGTCACGGGCGGCAGGTACGAAGAAGAGGACTACCACTCGGTGGGCTCCGGTTCGACTTTTGCCCGCGGTTCGCTCAAAAAGCGGTGGAAGCCAGGCTTAAGCGAAGAAGCCGCTGTCGAGGTGGCAGTCGAAGCCCTTTTCGACGCCGCCGACGACGATTCGGGAACCGCCGGACCAGACCTCATCCGCCGCATCGGGCCGACCATGATGGTGGTTGACTCCGACGGTGCCAGGGAAGTCGAAACTGACGTCATTTTGGCCGCGGCAGCTGAGGTCGCAGCACGCCGAGGAGGCGGATCGGCATGAGTATGCCCTTCTACGTTTCACCCGAACAGCTCATGAAAGACCGGGCCGAGTTTGCCCGGAAGGGGATTTCGCGCGGCCGCTGCGTCCTTGTTGCCCGCTGCTCAGACGGGATTGCGCTCGTTGCCGAAAACCCGTCGACAACACTGCACAAGATTGCTGAAATCTACGATCGAATCGGGTTCGCAGCAGTCGGCAAGTACAACGAGTTCGAGTCGCTGCGCCAGGCCGGTGTGCGCTATGCGGACCTGCGCGGATACTCTTACGACAGGGCGGATGTGACTGCGCGAGGGCTGACAAATGCCTACGCCCAGACGCTGGCCTCTGTCTTCACAACCGAATCGAAGCCTTTCGAGGTTGAGATCATCGTCGCCGAGCTCGGTGCTGATGCTGACGACGACAGGATCTACAGGCTGTCCTATGACGGTTCAGTTGCGGATGAGGCCAGTGCGGTCATCATCGGCGGGGACTCGGAAGCGCACAGCCAGAAGCTGGCTGAAATCGACACGACCGCCATGACGAGTGCAGAAGTCCTGCGGTGGGCAGCCAGCGCTCTTGGTGCTGACGCTCCGATTCCCGCCCAGCACATCGAAGCGGCACTGTTGGACCGCAACGCTGAAGGGCACAGAACATTCCGCCGGCTGAACACAGAGATCGTCGAGCAGATCATCGGGGGAGAAGCATGAAGCGCATCTACGGCATCGAGACAGAGTACGGTCTGACCTACTCCGCCGGCAGCGGCAGGCACCTCGGCCCCGAAGAAACCGCACGCTACCTGTTCAAACCGGTCGTCAGCAGGTTCCGTTCGTCCAACGCCTTTTTGGCCAACGGCGGTCGCCTGTACCTGGACGTGGGATCTCACCCCGAATATGCGACTGCGGAATGCTCAACGCTCGATGAGCTCATTGCGCAAGAAGAAGCCGGCACCCTGCTGCTGACGCAGAATCTCGAGACCGCTCAGCGTGAACTGACGGCTGACGGGCTCGACGGCACGGCGCACATGCTGAAGAACAACCGCGATTCGGCGGGCAATTCCTTCGGCAGCCACGAAAACTTCCTCGTGCGCCGCACCATGGACTTCACGCGCCTGACCACCTCGTTGCTGCCGTTCCTCGTGGTCCGGCAGCTCATTGCAGGTGCCGGCTGCGTCATTCCCGCTCGCGCCAGCACCGATATGCCCGCAGCTGACTCCCAGCGGGCGTCGCTCAGCGGCCACGCGACAAAGGTCGAACCGCTGCACGGCGATATCGTCTACGGCCTATCCGGCCGTTCCGACGTCATGTGGGAGGGCGTGTCATCAGCAACCACGCGCTCCAGGCCGATCATCAACGCCCGCGATGAACCCCATGCCGATGCCGAAAAATACCGCCGACTGCACGTGATCGTCGGCGATTCCTCGATGTCGCAGACCACGACCGAACTCAAAGTCGGATCGGCAGGTCTCGTGCTTGACCTGCTGGAAACCGGTGTGCCGCTTGCAGACCACACTCTGCGCAATCCCATCCGAGATATCCGCACCGTGGCCCGCGACCTCACCGGCACTGCTCAGCTGGAGCTGCGCTCTGGCGAAACCACGACCCCACTTGAGCTGCTGGGCTTCTACTGGGAGCACGCCCAGCAGCTCGCAGACAGGGGCGACCACAGCCTCGGCAGCGACGAAACCGCACAGCGCGTACTCGACCGGTGGAAGCGCGTTCTCGAGGCAGTTGAAAGCGGTGATTTCAGCTCGGTCGACACTGAAATCGACTGGGTCATCAAGAAGAAGCTCTTTGACCGCTACCTCGAACGCGAAGGCCTAAGCCTGAAGGATCCGAAGATCACGCGTCTCGACTACGCCTACCACGATGTCACCCCCGGCATTGGCCTGTTCCCGAAACTAGAACAGGCCGGCTTGGCTCAGCGCTCGGTGTCTTTGGAAGACTCCCAGCGGGCAATGAGCACACCGCCGCAGAGCACTCGAGCCAGACTGCGCGGTGAATTCATTGCACAGGCGTTGGAACACCGCCGTGATTTCACGGTCGACTGGGTGCACCTGCGACTGAATGACCAGACTCAGAAGGCCGTGGTTCTCCGCGATCCGTTCGCAACTGAGGACGACAGGGCTCGCGCCCTGACAGAGGCTCTGGCCGAACCGGTCATCTGAGCCTGAGGACACTCAGCCGAAGCCCAGACTCGCCCCACTAGGATTGGCGTGAGCTATCGAAAGGGATGTATCTACGTGCGCAGACAGGTGATCGGTTCCGCCGCCATCGCAGCTCTTCTTCTGACAGGCTGCTCTAAGGGCGACGATCAAACGGCCGAAAGCACAGCCACCGAACAGGCACAGGATGCCAAAACAACGAGCCTCGACGGTGTCAAGGTCAGCGGTAAGCAAGACGAAAAGCCGAAGGTTGAGTTCGACGCTCCCTTTGCCGTCGAAAAGGCCGAATCAAAGGTCTACACGGAAGGCGACGGCGACGTCATCAAGGATGGCGAACAGGTCACCGCCCACATGACGACCGTCGACGGCAGCGATCCGAAGAACAAGCAGACCACCTACGACCAGGGCAAGCCCTCCGGCTTCCCCATGGACGAAGAGCAGGTTGCCAAGGAACTCGTCGATGCTCTCGTCGGCCAGAAGGTCGGCTCCCGCGTTGTTCTCGCCACCCCGGGTGAAAACGGACCGAGCATCCTGTACGTCATCGACGTTGTGAAGACCGAAGAGCTCAAGACCCGTGCCGAAGGCAAGGAGCTTCCGCAGAAGAAGGATCTCCCACAGGTCAGCCGCGATAAGAACGGCAAGCCGTCGATCAGCAAGCCCGAGGGCGATCCGCCGAAGAAGCTCGTCGTCGAACCGACAATCGAAGGTGACGGCCCCAAGGTCAGCAAGGACCAGGAAGTCACGGTTCAGTACTCCGGGTGGCTGTGGGATGACTCCTCGAAGACCTTTGACTCGTCCTGGGATCGCGGTCAGCCGGCCACTTTCCCGCTTGACGGCGTGATCAAGGGCTGGACCGAAGGTCTTGAAGGCCAGAAGGTAGGTTCGCAGGTTCTGCTCATTGCACCGCCGGACAAGGCCTACGGCGAAGCCGGCAGCCCACCGAACATCGGCCCAAACAAAACTCTCGTGTTCGTCGTCGACATTCTCGCCGCAAACTGATTGGAGATACTCGTGTCCCGCACTAAACCCGAAGTCGAATTCCCCGGCGAAAGCGCCCCAACAGAACTCGAAATCATTGACGACATTGAGGGTACCGGCCGCGAAGTCGAGGCCGGCGACACCGTCAGCGTTCATTACGTCGGCGTCGGCTTTTCCACCGGCGAACAGTTTGATGCCAGCTGGGACCGCGGTCAGCCGCTGAACTTCCGCGTCGGCGTCGGCATGGTCATTCCCGGCTGGGACCAGGGTCTGCTCGGTATGAAAGTCGGCGGCCGTCGCACCCTGCGGATTCCCTCTCACCTGGCCTATGGCAGCCAGGGCGTGCCCGGCGTCATCGCACCGGGTGAATCGCTTATCTTCGTCTGCGATCTCGAGGCCATCGCCTGACGATGTCCGATATCGACCGTCCGAAGACCGGCCGCGCGCGTCGGCAGACTGAGCGCCTGCTCAACCTGCTCATCGCGCTGCGGTCGGTTTCCGGTTGGCTCGACCGCGATGTTCTGCGCCAGACAATCGCGGACTACCGCGACAAAGACGATGAAGCCTTCGACCGGATGTTCAACCGCGACAAGAAGGCACTGCGGGATTTGGGCATTGAGATCAGCACGACCGACTGGTCCGACCCGTTCACCGGCGAGTCCGCCTACGGCTACCGGATCAGCGACGAAGACTACCTGCTGCCACCCATCGATCTGAGTCCCGAGGACATTTCGCTTCTGGCTGCCGCACTCGACGTCATGCGCAGCTCCGCTGTTTCCGGTGCGGCAGTCGCAGCCGTGAACAAGCTGCGTGGCCAAGCCGCCCCTCCGGCAGGAAGCATCGACACGGCCGCGGCTTTTGACCTGCGTGCTGTTGATAGCCGCTATGCCGAAATCATGGAGTACGTGGCTGACCGGCGCCCCATGCGCTTTCAGTATCGAAAGCCCGGCTCAGCCCCTCAGAGGCGGGAAGTCGTTGGATATTGCCTGCTGACCCGCGGTGAGAAGACCTACGTCGTCGGCTACGACCTCGAGCGCAAAGCGCAGCGCGCCTTCCGCCTGTCCCGCATTATCGGACGCATCACGCCACTGGCCGAGTCTCTTCGCGACGCAGTGCCGGAAGACTTCGCGGTCAGTCCCCGCGCGGTCGGCGAGACCGCGCACACCGGAACCCGCACGCAGAAAGCCGTGCTCCGCCTCGTGCCCGGCAAGGGCCGGCCCCTGCGTCTGAGGGGTACAAAAACCGCCGACGGGACGTACGAGGTGCCGTTTGCTGATCTGCAGTCCTTCGCCGAAGAGCTGCTCGGGTTCGGCGACAGCGTCAGCGTTGTCTCCCCGCAGGAACTGCGCGAAGCCCACGTGAAGCTAGCTCAGGCCACCCTGGCGGCACTGGAGTCGGTTGACAACGGGGGAGACGCGCATGTGTGAAGCAACTCAGAGACTGTCGCGCCTGTTGGGGCTCGTTCCTTTCATCACGGCGAATCCCGGTACTCAGCTGGAAGACCTCGCCGCCCACTTCAACGTCCCTGTTGAAACGATCGAAGACGATCTTCAGCTGCTGTTCGTCAGCGGTCGGCCCGGCCACATGCCGGACGACCTCATTGACGCTCGTTGGGGACCCGACGGCGTTTTCATTGACAACGCCGCGGAAGTCGATGCCCCTGTGCGGCTCAGCGGTGCGGAAGCCTCGAGCCTTGTTGTAGCGCTTGACTATCTGCAGGCTGCTCACCCTGACGTCGCGGGCATCGAAAACCTGCGCGCAAAGCTGCAGTCAGCCGACCGGTCGGCTGAGCCCGTTGTCGACGTGCCCGCCGTTCCGGATGACCTGCGCCGCGCCCTGCAGAGTTCTTCAGCTTCCGGCACGCCCATCGTGATTGACTACTACGTCACATCTCGGGACGAACTCACCCGCCGCGTCATCCGTCCCCACGGACTGCGGCTGGCCGGCCGCTGGTACCTCGACGCCTACTGTGAAACCTCCGGGGGAGAGCGCACGTTCAGCGTCGACAACATCGAAACAGCCGCTCTGGCAGACGGCGCCGCCGACATCGCTCCCGCACCCCAGAAAACAGAAGAACCCATTGACTACCGCTTCGGCTTCGCCTCGGCAGCGGCGTGGATACTCGACGAGTTCGCCTTTCGCGACGTTGAGTTCGACGACGCAGCAGGCATCGCCTACGGCACCATCACGGTTCTCTCTCAGGCGTGGCTGGATCGTCAGCTTCTGCAGTGGGGCCGTTGGATCCGCTCAATCGACCCGGTGCCCGATCTGGCCGACACGCTCGGCATTCTGAAGCGCGTTATCGAACAAGGCGAAGCAGGCGAGTACACTGGTGGGGCACGCTGACAACTAAGGAGCACATGTGAGACCCGGAATCTGGCAAATCGTCATCGTCGTTCTGGTGATCGTTCTGATCTTCGGCGCTTCCCGCCTGCCCGGTGTCGCCAAGAACGTCGGCAAGTCGATGAAGATCTTCCGCGACGAAATGAAGGACTTCGGCAAGGACGAACCGAGCGTCTCAGCTCCCAAGGACCCCAGTTCCATCGAATCAAAGAACGCACAGCCCGGCAGCTCTGACAGCGCCGGCGAACAGGCATCGGCGCAGACCGAAGCGGACGACGACAAGCGAAAGTGAGCCCGCGCAAGCGCCTGCCGCTCAAGGGCAATCCGCAGAAGCGGATGAAGCTCCTCGATCATTTCCGGGAGCTTCGCAACAGGGCGATAGTGGCAGCCGTTGCCCTGCTCATCGCCTCGGTTCTCGGCTGGTTCCTCTACGACGACGTTCTCGGTCTTCTGCAGAAGCCGCTGGATGACATTGCAGCAGCGGATGGTAAAACCGCCATGCTCAATTTCGCCGGCGTTGTTTCGCCCTTCGACATGAAGATCAAAATCTCGATCTTCATCGGCATCATTCTTTCTGCCCCGGTGTGGCTGTACGAAATCTGGGCGTTCATCATGCCCGGGCTGCACCGCAAGGAGAAGCTCTACACCATCGGCTTTCTCGGCACCGCGCTGCCGCTTTTCTTAGCCGGCGGCGCCCTTGCGTTCTTCGCTCTGCCCAATGCGGTGCGCACAATGGGCGGACTCGTGCCGCAGGGAACCTCGTACATCGTTCCCGCACAGGACTACCTGTCGTTCGTCACCGTCGTCATCATCGCCTTCGGTGCTGCCTTCGTGCTTCCTGTCCTCATGGTGGGGCTCAACATGCTCGACCTGCTGTCAGCCAGGACCATCCGCCGGTCCTGGCGGTGGCTGGTGGTGCTCGTCTTCGTCTTCGCCGCTATTGCCACACCCACACCGGATGCCGTATCGATGTTCTACCTGGTCATCCCGATGCTGTTCATGTTCTTCCTGGCATGGCTCATCTGCGCGATCATCGATCGGGGGCGGAAGAAGCGCCGGATCGCCGACGGCACGTGGGTCGAACCTATTGACTGAGTAGACTGGGGGACATGGAATCCAACCTGTCTCCGGCTGACGCATATTCACAGTTTCTTCAGCGCCAGAGCGAAGCGGGTTCACCACTGGAGGCTTTCCGCCGTTCCCTGGACTACGAACTCGATGACTTCCAGCTGCGCGCATGCCGCAGTCTGCAGGATGATCACTCTGTTCTTGTTGCCGCACCCACGGGTGCTGGTAAGACTGTTGTCGCTCAGTTCTCGATTGC
Source organism: Brevibacterium ravenspurgense (assembly GCF_001584615.1). Classification (GTDB taxonomy): domain Bacteria; phylum Actinomycetota; class Actinomycetes; order Actinomycetales; family Brevibacteriaceae; genus Brevibacterium; species Brevibacterium ravenspurgense. The sequence continues at coordinate 368,260 of NZ_LQQC01000010.1, forward strand.
GCTGGCTGTTGCCCGCGGAGTGCGTGTCTTCTACACCGCGCCGATTAAGGCTCTGTCCAACCAGAAGTTCAATGAGCTCGTTGAGGCGTACGGGGCTGACCGCGTTGGTCTGCTGACTGGGGATACGAGCATCAACCGCGATGCGCAGATCGTCGTCATGACGACCGAGGTTCTGCGCAACATGATCTATTCGGGCACTGATCTGTCTGAACTCGGTTTCGTGGTGCTCGATGAAGTGCACTACCTGGGGGACAGGTTCCGCGGACCGGTGTGGGAAGAGGTCATCATCCACCTGCCGGCTCACGTGTTGCTTGTCAGCTTGTCTGCAACCGTGTCGAACGCGGAAGAGTTCGGTGCCTGGCTGGCTGAGGTTCGCGGCACCACTGACATCATCGTGTCCGAACACCGTCCGGTTCCGCTGCACAACCACGTGGCCGTCGGCACTGATCTGATGCCGCTGTTCGCGCCGAACGGCAAAGACATCAACAAGGGTCTCGAGGCGGCTGTCCGCCCGTACTCCGGTTTCGGCTCCCGCCGTGACCGCCGCCGAGGCGGAGCTCGGCACCGCTTCATGCGCCCGGCTCGGGCTGCTGTCATCGCAGAACTCGACAAACTGTCGCTGCTGCCGGCCATTTTCTTCATCTTCAGTCGCAAGGGGTGCGATGAAGCGCTCGATCACTGTTTGGCCGCGGGTCTGGACCTGACCACGAAGAATGAAAAGCGCAAGATCGCTGCTGCCTTGGAAGAACTCGAAGAGTCCCTGGTCGCCGAAGACCTCGGTGTCCTCGGCTTCCGTTCTTTCGCCGCCGGTCTCATGTCCGGTTTCGGCGTCCATCACGCCGGTCTCATCCCGCAGTTCAAGGAGCTTGTCGAAAAGCTGTTCGTCGAAGGACTCATGCGGGTTGTGTTCGCAACCGAAACGCTGGCTCTGGGCATCAACATGCCGGCCCGTTCGGTGGTGCTCGACAAGCTCAAGAAGTTCAACGGCGAATCCCACGTGCAGATCACGCCGGGGGAGTACACGCAGCTGACGGGCCGTGCCGGCAGGCGCGGCATCGACATCGAGGGGCACGCGGTCACGGTGTGGCATCCCACGATCGAAGTCGCGGACATCGCCTCCCTTGCTTCTAAGCGAACCTACGCGCTCAACAGCCGCTTTGTGCCCACCTACAACATGGCTGCGAACCTGCTTGCCCGCATGACTCACGATGACGCACGGAAGGTGCTGGAAACCTCGTTCGCCCAGTACCAGGCCGACTCATCCGTTGTGGGGCTTGCCAAACGGGTGCGCAAAACGGACGAAGCGCTTGCCGGCTACAGGGAGGCCGCACAGTGCGACCGGGGTGATTTCTCGGAGTACTTCGGCTACCGCCTTTCGATTGCGCAAATGGAGAAGCAGGCGGGCAAGCAGCGCACAAAGCTCAAGCAGCGCGACGTTGTCGAATCTCTGTCGCACCTGCAGTTCGGCAGTGTCATCCTCCTGCCCTCGCGGCTGAAATTCGGCGCATGCGTTGTGCTCAATCCCATGCACAACGACCACACTGGCCTGCGTCTGCCGACCGTGCTCACGAGCGCCGGCAAGGTGTGGCACCTGCGCCCGCACGAAGTCACAGAACCTGCGGTGAGCCTCGGCAAAATCAAAAGCCCGCGAAAGTTCAATCACCGCAATCCGCGTGAACGCAACCGCCTGCTCGACATCCTGGATCAAGCCATTGAACAGGGACGCGTCAAAGATCCGGCCACTGTTCAGGTGCGCAAGACCAAGGGCCCTAAGGTCGGTTCGGAGGATGTTGACGCGCTGCGCCAGCAGATGCGCGCCCACCCGTGCCATGAATGCCCCGAACGCGAACAGCACGCCCGGTGGGCCGAAAGGGCACACCGGCTTGAACGCGACCGAGCGAAGCTCACCAGCCAGATAACATCGCGCACCTCGTCAATTGCCGAGGTGTTCGACCGAGTCTGCTCGGTTCTGCGGACCCTGGAATTCCTGCCGGATGACACCGCGATTCTGCGGCGCATCTACGGTGATCGGGACCTGCTGATCGCCATGTCGGTGCGCGCCGGACTGTGGGAGGGTCTGACAGAGCCGGAAGCTGCGGCAATGGCGTCGTGCCTCGTGTATGAAAGCAGGCGCGAGCTTTTGACCCATACGCGCATGCCCACTCAAACTCTGCGACAGTGCGTGGGCGCTTTGGAAGACCTGTGGCGCACACTCGCAAAGACCGAAAGCGATGCTCGAACGGCAATCACCCCAGAGCCTGAATCCGGGATTGCCGTGCCGATCTACAGGTGGACAGACGGCAAGAACCTTGCCGCAGCGCTCGAGGGCACAGACATCTCGGCCGGTGACTTCGTCCGCTGGGCCAAGCAGACACTCGACGTTCTGGGCCAGATTGAGAACGTGGTGGGCCCTGAATCAGCGGAGACGATTGCTCGCGCTGCGGACGCCATGCGCCGCGGCGTGGTTATGGACCACTACTAATATCAGCGGCGAATCCGCTTGACCACGGACTCGATGTCGGAGCCGAAGGTCGATTCAGCAGCAACATAGGTCCACGTTGACGACGGGCGCTTCATTCCGACGGCAGGAAGGTCGACCCCATCAGAGGTGAATTCGACTTCCTCGAGCACGTCCTCGGTGCTTGCCATGACGTCTGACCAGAACTGGCTGAACTGAGCCATGGATTCCTTGTTGAACGCTTCGTGCGGACGTTCTTTTGCCAGTGTGCGCAGGTGAATGCCTTCACGCAGATCATTCAGAAACGCCAGGTGGGCAACCCAGCGGTCGTCGATCTGGAACAGGAGAATATCGCGCAGCGCCTCACGAACAGCGCCGTCGCCTGCGGACTTGACATCGTCACGGTCTCTGACTTTCTCCAGCAGCTCATCAATGCCGTAGTCCTCCGTGAGCACAGCCTCGCGGCGGCTGAGCACCTGTTTGCGCTGCTTCGACATGAGGTCGTTGAAGCGCCTGGTGTCACGGTGGACGCCGGTGTTTTCACCTTCAGCCATGCGCTGGGCGTGTTCGACCAGTTGGGCCGCTTTGCGCGACTGGATGAAGCCGGTTTCGTCGCCGTCTTCCACAAAGCGCTGGATTTCGGGAACGCGGGTGAGCAGTTCGTCTTCCAGGCTGGTGAAGAAGACTGATGTTCCCGGGTCGCCCTGGCGGCCGGAGCGTCCGCGCAGCTGATCGTCTAGACGTGATGAGTCATAGCGGCCAGCGCCGATGACGAGCAGACCGCCCGCGTCGCGTGCCTCGTCGTCAGCTAGGCGAATATCGGTTCCGCGGCCTGCCATCTGGGTAGAGACGGTGACAGCGCCGGATTCACCGGCCCGGGCAATGATGTCTGCTTCGCGTGAATCGTCTTTGGCGTTGAGAACCCTGACCTCGACTCCGCGCTGCTTGAGCCTGTGCGCGAGGCTTTCGGATTCAGCAACCGAACGGGTGCCGATCAGGATCGGCCGACCTTCGCGGTGCTCTTCGAGAACCTGGTCGACAATAGCCCGCTCTTTGGACTCCTGGTACGTGTACAGGCGATCTGGCTCATCAATACGGATGACGTCCTCGTTGGGCTCAACAGCACTGATTTCGAGGTCGTAGAACTCTTTGAGGTCATCGCCGACGGCCAGCGCAGTACCCGTCATACCGCACACGGTGCTGTAGGTCTGGATGAGCTCTTCGACTGTCATCTGGTCGAGAATTTCACCGGATGACGACGTTGTCAGGCCTTCCTTGGCTTCAACGGCGGCCTGCAGGCCATCTGGCCAACGCTGCAGGTCAGCAACGCGGCCTCGGGAATCCGAAATCAGCTTGATGCTGCCGTCAACAACGAGGTAGTCGACATCCCGGTGGACAACGGCCAGTGCGTACAGGGCGAGGTTGACCGCGGCCAGCGTTTCCGCATCGTCACCGTATAGGTCCACGCCAAGGGCTTCTTCGACGGCGTCGATGCCGGCTTCCGTCAGGGACACAGCGGTGCGATCGTGAGACAGTTCGTAGTGCTTGCCGGCCTCCAGCCCGGCAACAAGGCGCGTGATCTCGGCATCGACCTGCTCGACGCTTGCGGTGCCGGCCAAAACCAGCGGGACCCTCGCCTCGTCAATGAGAACCGAGTCGGCCTCGTCGACGATCACGACATCACGCTGGGCAATGCGGGGCTTCTGGCCCTGAGTGAGGAAACGGTCGCGCAGAGTGTCAAAGCCGACTTCCTGCACCGAGGCGTACACGACTTCCTGCGTGTAGGACTTTCGGCGAGACTCTTCCGAATCAGATTCGCCCACCGATGCTGCGGTCACACCCAGCAGGTCGAACAGGGGACGCATCCACTCGACGTCACGGGCGGCCAGGTAGTCGTTGACGCTCACCACGTGAACGGTGCGGCCCTGAAGCGCGTAGCCGGCTGCAGCCATCGCGCCGACAAGGGTCTTGCCTTCACCCGTGAGCATCTGCACGACCATGCCGTCGAGCAAGCCGATGAGGCCTTTCAGCTGTGTGAAGTAGGGCCGTTCGCCCAGCGCCCGGTCAGCAGCTTCTCGCACAAGCGCCGCGTAGCGGGTGAGTGATTCGCGGCGGTCCTCCAGGGTGAACAGCTTCGCTGCGGTTTCTGCCAGTTCTTCATCCGGCAGATCCGCGTACTCATCGCCGTAGCGATCGAGGTCGTTCTGGGCTTTTGCGAACCAGCCGACGCGTTTGTCTGCCTGCGCTCCGGGGCGGCCCAGCAGTCGGTCGAAAAAGCCCATAGTCGTTCCTCTCAGCTTTAGATTTCCAGAGGCCAATCGGGGTTTATCGTAGCGTGGCGCCCTTTGGAACGCAGAAACTCTTCTAGATCAGCTGCCTGTGCGCGCTTCCATTCGATCTGTGCTGCGTGCAGCTCTTCGCCCGATCCAGAAGCCAGCAGCTGATGTTTGTCCGCCATGGCCCACAGAATGCAGCCGGCGGCAGTCGCATCGGCCAGAGCGTCGTGGTGGTTGTCCAGCTCGACGCCCCACACGGTACACAGGTCTGCGAGCGTCCGCTTGCCCCTGCGGAAACGGTCCACTTCCCGATCAAGGACCAGGGTGTCGAAGATCGGCGGCAGAACATCGGCAACGGGTGTGGGAAGTCCCAAGCGGCGGCGTTCAGCTTCGAGCACCGTGAGGTCGTAGACGATGTTGTGTCCGACAACGCTGCCGCCGCGGCGGCGAATGTTCTCAAGGCAGGCGATCACTTCGGCAACAACGGCGGTGCGGTCTGCTCCGTGCTTACGCGCGTAGTCACTGGTGATGCCGTGCACGCTGCTCGCGGCCTCGGGAATCTCAATTCCCGGATCGGCCAGCCACGTGCGGATCTCCAGCGGCTCGATGCCGCCTTCAACCTTGCCCAGGCGCACACAGGCGGCCGTGACGATGTGCACGGTGTGCGGGTCCAGTCCTGTGGTTTCGAGATCGAAACCCCACAGTTCGGACGTGGTCCAGGACGGGCCCGTGAAGGCGGGGAGCTGGTTCTTGCTCACCCGTCGGTCAGCAGCCGGCGAGGGGCCTGCGGGTGTCGGCGGCACCTCGCCACCCAGTGTCTTCAGAAGGCGGGCAACGGCCCGGTCTGTGCTCCACTGGGTGCCGAATGCTCGCAGTGCTTCGCGGTTCATGCGCTGCGGCACCGCCGCGGCATCCTGGGCGGCGTACAGGACGTCGAGGTCTTCTAGAACCGTCATGACCTTTTCGGCTCGGCGCACTGCGTCTTCGTTCTCTAGGAGAGCTGCAGCGCGCTTGGGGCTCAGACCGTGGTCTTTTGCTCCGCTGGCTGCCGCACGGAAGAGTTCGTCCAGGCCGCCGTAGCCGGCCAGCAGCTTTGCCGCGGTCTTTTCGCCGATACCGGGAACTCCGGGCAGACCATCGGAAGGGTCCCCGCGCAGGGCGGCCATTTCGCGGTACGGAGCCCCACCCTTAACCCCGTATTCGGTGGGTACATCCGCATATGTCAGCGGTGCCCACTGGCCCTTCGGACGGGGCCGATGCAGCTGGATTCTGCGGTCTTCGCGCAGCACTGAAATGAGGTCTCGGTCGGGGGAGACCACCACCAGTTCGTCGTCTGGACCCATCTGGGCGGCAAAGGATCCGATGATGTCATCAGCTTCGGTACCCGGAATCTCAAGAACCGGTATCCCCGCCAGTCGGAGGGCTTCGCGGATGAGGGGGATCTGCGGTTTGAGGTCGTCGGGAGTTTCCGATCCCGTCTCTTCGTCCTGTACGCGCTGAGCTTTGTACTCCGGGACGATGGCTGTCCGAAAGGCCGGTCGCCAGTCGCCGTCCATGGCTGCGACGATCCGCGTGGAGCGAAGATCGTCAGCCAGGCCCGCAATTGTGTCCAGCAGGCCGCGCAGAGCCCCGACCGGTGTGCCGTCTGCGGCTGTGATGCTCGAGGGCAGAGCGTAAAAAGACCGGTAGTACAGGGCGGGGGTATCGAGAACGACGAGTCTGCTCACGCGGCTCAGCCTACCCGAGCCGCCATCACACGCCGGGGGAACGTCTGCAAGAATCGCAGGGTGGTGAATTTCGTTCTGTACAACGGTGATGTCTACAGCAGTGCCGACCCCTTTGCGACGGCCGCGTCTGTCAGCGGTGACGTCGTGGACTGGGTGGGCGGCGATGAGGCCGCGCAGGCGATGGGCTCTGAGCTCATTGATCTGCACGATGATTTCGCTGCCCCGGCCATGATCACAACGGTCGACCTGCGCAGCGAAGAAGCGACCCCGCGTGATTTTCTTGCGGCTGGAATCGTGTCTGTCCACGCAATCGGCACCGACGAGCAGCTTAGGACCTTCGCAGAGCATGCTGGTCCGCTGCGCGTTGTCGGCTACAGCCTCGACGGCACGGGGGACCGACGTGCTCACGTTGGACTGCCGGACGACCGCCCTGACGCAGCCGTGTATGTCATCCTTGATGACCTCGAAGCCCTGAATAGCTATATCGGGTCTCTGGCAGACGCGGACTTCAAGCGCCACGCGGCCCTCAATGGCTGGCGCGTGTTCGCCAATGTGCAGATTCCCGAAGACTTCGCAGGCCCGCTCGGCCAGTCGCCCCTTCCGCTCACTGTGGACCCGCGCACTTTTGCCCAGCCGGTCGGTGCTTTGCTGCGCGAGGGCGCACAGGTGAGCTTCGCCTCGTCATGTGAACCGTGGGAGGCCATGCGGCAGGCGATTTTCGCCCCCGGTTCCACCGTCAGCGGTCGTGCAGCATTCAACTGCCTGACGCGCTTTGCCGAACGTGCGCTAGGCAACTTCGGCGGGGGAGTGATCGCGCCGGGCAGCCGTGCGGACATTGCACGGTGGAAGGTTGAGAACCTGGTTGTTCAGGCTGCTGACGAACGCGTTGCGGCGTGGAGCACAGACCCGCGTTCAGGAACGCCCGGGTTGCCGGATCTGACCCCGGGCACTCCGCTTCCGGAGCTCGTGTCGCTGTGGAGCGCAGGCAAACCGGTCGTACTGGACTCCTGATGCACGTACTCGTCTGCATCCCCACGTACAACGAACGCGAATCGCTGCCGAACACGCTGAAGGCGATATTCGAATACTCGCCTGATGTCGATGTTCTGGTCATTGACGACGGTTCCCCGGACGGAACAGCCGACTGGGCTGACGAGCTCGGCGATGACCGCGTGCACGTTATGCGCCGAACCGAAAAGGCAGGCCTGGGACCGGCCTATGTTGCCGGCTTCACGTGGGCGCTGGCCCACGACTACGACGTCATCTGCCAGATGGATGCCGACGGTTCTCACCGGGGCCGCGACCTGCCTCTGCTTCTCAAAGCCGTACGAGGCGGAGCTGAGTTGGCCATCGGATCTCGCTGGGTGCGCGGGGGAGAGGTGGTCCACTGGCCGCTGAACCGCAATGTGCTTTCCCGCGGAGCCAACCTGTACGCCAATGTGGCGATCGGGCTGCACGTGGCCGACGCGACTGCTGGCTTCCGCGCCTATTCGCGCAATTTGCTGCAGCGGATCGACTTGGCCGGTGTGCAGTCCCACGGCTACGGCTTCCAGATCGATATGACCGTCCGTGCCCGCCGTGCCGGGGCAAGGATTGTCGAGGTGCCCATCATCTTCGTTGAACGTGAGCTGGGAGCTTCGAAGATGTCAGGCAGCATCATCAGCGAGGCTTTCGTCAATGTTGCCCGCTGGGGTCTGCAGCGCCGCAGTCAGCAGGTGCGCAGCCTTCTGCGTCGCTGACTGAACAGAGCAAGCGGAAGCCCGGCGGCACCTCGTGAGAAGAGTACGGCCGGCGGGGGAGCAGACCAACAGAAGAGGGCCCGAAGCAGTATTCCTGCTTCGGGCCCTCACACGTTTAAGCGGGCGGGCGTTCAGACCTCGGGGGCCTTCTCGCCGCGGCGAATAGCCAGGCGCTCCTCCAGGATCACCTGGAGCTCTTCCATCGACCGGCGCTCCATGAGCATGTCCCAGTGAGTGCGGGCGGGCTTAGCGTCCTCTTCTTCGACTTCGGACACGCCAACGCGCATGCCGATGCCGTGAGTACCGGAATCCCACGTGTCCGGAACATCTGCGTCCGTCGAGAACGGAACTTTGAACCGGTGGCCGTCTTCGCAAACGAATTCGACAAGCTGACGAGGTGCCGGCTCGACACCGACTTCCGATTCCAGGGACCGGGAGCCAAGCTGGGTGCCCCGCAGGCTGCGTTCGCTCATGTGACTGAACCTCTCACTCGGTGGGCGGGTATTCAAGCAGACAACAAGTCTAACGCCGCCGAGTATTCCCGGCACACACGACCCGTTAAGGCCAAGGTGACACAATCACATGTATGAACGACGCCCCGCGCACGCACCGCGAACCGATCGAACCCGACGGCGTGTGGACAAAAGAAGAACAGTCCAGCTTCAAACGCGCCCACATGACCTATCTGAAAGCGCGCACACGCGCTGAGCGCACGGCACAGTCGGTGTCCAAGTTCGCCGGCCAGGCGAAAACAGCAGGGGAGAGGCTCAAGAGCGCCGGATCAGCTGCAGCGCGCACAGCAAAAACAGCCGCGGGTGCAGCAGCCGTTGACGGAGGACTCATCGACAGGGTCAGCGACAGCATTGATACGACGGTCGAACGCATAGGAAAGATGAGCGGAGCTTCAACCGACGGTGTGAAGAGCGGAATTGCCGGAGCGCGCACGAAAGCTAAGTCTGCCGCACGGCGTTTTTCCGGCACAGATCACAACGAGGACCGCGCGTAGAGCTTGCTTCGTAACCTGTTTGTTACCTAAACTTACCTCTCGTTACAGATTCGCAACGAGAGGTGACACTGTGCCGAAGGCTTCGAAGATCCTGCGCGCATCCGACATTCTGCGCGCCAGCCGCCGACGTCCGGTTCTTGCAGCCATCGCGGTTCCAACTGCCGCAGCAGCTGCGATTACGGCTGCCGGTTTCGCCGCCGCTCCCGGAGCTGCAGAAGAACCTCAGGCCTTCGAGAGCAAGGCAGCGCCCGAAGCAACGACAGACGACACTGCCGACAAGCAGCGGAAGGACGCCCAGGCAAAGGCCGAAAAGGAACAGAAGAAGGCTTCCGGTTCCATGACCCTGCCCGCACCCGAAAAGTCCGAATCGGACGCGGGGGAGAAGGCCAACAGCTCCTCTGACAAGAGCGGATCAAGCAAGAGCGCGTCCAGCAAGTCTGAACCAAAGGCCAACACCAAGGCATCCGGATCGGGTGGCACGTGCAAGGCCTCGTACTACTGGCAGGATCAGATGACCGCCACCGGTGAGCGTTTCAACACAAACGACCTCACTGCCGCGCACAAGTCACTGCCGTTCAACAGCCGCGTAAAGGTGACGAACAAGGCAAACGGCAAGTCCGTCACGGTTCGCATCAATGACCGCGGACCGTACGTTGCAGGCCGTTGCCTCGACCTTTCGACCGCGGCAATGAAGGCTGTTGGCGGAACAGGAGCCGGCGTCATCACTGTTTCCTACCAGGTGCTGTAAACCGCCCTTTCGGGAACGTGCTCAAACACACCCCAGCTCCGTTACCTTTCCGTTACGAATTGATATAGCATTGCGTTATCGTTCCGAAACTTTCATCTGCGATTGGAAGATCTGTGAGCAAACACCGCGCTGAAGGCACCAAGGCCTCCGGAAGCATTTTTGACCTCTTTCGCCGTTCGTCCAAGCGTGGGCGCTACGGGAGCGAACCGAAGTCTGCCGCTGGAGTTCTCGCCTCTGCAGGCCGCCGCCCGGTCCTGGCAGCAATTGCCGTACCGACCGCAGCTGCGGCAAGCATCGTTGCAGCCGGCTTCGCTGTAACGCCAAGCGCAGAAGACGAACAGACCCAGTTCACCCAGAATGCGGCTCCGGCAGCAGACGCACCCGACACCTCGGCTGCCGAAAAGGCTGCCAAGGACGCCGAAAAGCAGCAGAAAGACAGCGCGCGTTCTCTGTCCGTCAAGGAAGAAGAGCCGGCTGAAGACACCCAGTCGGGCAGTGCAGGCAGCTCGAACTCCGCGGGCAGCTCCGGCAAGTCCGGCAGTACCTCCAAGAAGAGCGGCAACAAGGCCGGCTCAGGTGCCGCTGCCAGCGACAGCGGCAAGCCGAAGAACACAAAGGCATCGGGCAAGGCCGGTTCGTGCCCAGCTTCGACCTACGGCCAGGGTGACGGCTTCCACGGCAGGAAGACCGCCAACGGCGAACGGTTCAATCGCAACGCAATGACCGCAGCACACAAAACGCTGCCGTTCAACAGTCGCGTCAAGGTCACGAATACAAGCAACGGAAAGTCTGTCACCGTCCGCATCAATGACCGCGGACCGTACCACGGCAATCGCTGCCTGGACCTTTCCACCGCCGCAATGAACCAGATCGGCGGCGACGGAGTTGCTACCGTCAAGTGGCAGGTTCTCTGACATAACGCATACAGAAAGCGGCGCAGCGCAGTGCGCCGCTTTCTGTATGTCACGACAGGCTAAGCGCAGTGCGCCGTGTCCCGCACAGCAAGCAGACAATCCGGTCTGAGCTCAGAGACTTCGCCAGCGAAACAGTCCTGTGACGCCACCTTTGCCATAAGCGCCGATAATATACATTATGTTAAGTAAAGATTGAGAGGCCGCTTCCCCGATGTCGACGACAGTCATCACCGTGCTTCTCGCAGGCTCTCTGGCAGCCGGGTGGATTGATGCCGTTGTCGGCGGCGGCGGACTCATTCTGCTGCCGCTCATCATGATCATGGCGCCGGGGCTGACGAACGCTCAGGCACTTGGCACCAATAAGTTCGCCGCGGTCTTCGGCACGACGAGTGCCGCGATTACGCTGGCTCGCCGCATTCCAACCGCTCTCGGCGCTCTGCGCTGGGCTCCCCTCGCTCTGGTTGGCGCAGCCATCGGCGCTTTCATCGCCGCAAGCGTTGATCAGCACATCATGAGGCCGATTATCATCGTCGTCCTCGTTGCTGTCGGATTCTTCGTTCTGCTGCGTCCATCCTTTGGCCGTGACAGCGAACCACGCATTATGTCAAAGCGCTCGTGGACAGCAGGTGCAGCGATCATTCTGGCCATCGGCATCTACGACGGCGCATTCGGGCCCGGCACCGGCCTGTTCTTCATCATGTCTCTCACGGCGCTCATGCGCGGAGATTTTATGACAAGTGCAGCCTGGGCGAAGGTCCTCAACGTCGCTACCAATCTCGGCGCGCTCATTGTGTTCGGGCTGCGCGGTGATGTCCTGTGGCTGCTGGGCCTGGGCCTCGCCGTAACGAACATCATCGGCGCCCGCATTGGCGCGCGCATGGTGCTCGGTCGCGGCGCCGGCTTCGTCCGCATCGTGATTCTCTGCGTTGTCGTCATCCTGGCGGGCAAACTCACCTACGACCAGTTCTTCGCCTGAGCCGCTCCCCTGGCTTACCTACACTCACAATAGTCGGTGCGACCATATTGCCAGTCGCCATCGGCGCACTGATCTCATCGATCCGCCCTCCAACCGCACCAAAGTCGGCTCCAAGTTCCGGCGGACACTGTAAGCGTAAGCCATCACAAACGTGGATAGTACGTGAAAGCCGAAAACCCGGTCGACCAGCACAACGATTTCGCTGACAACTACGGTCGTAAGGTCGTAACGCCCGGGCTTGAGGACCCTCGCAACTCAGAAAACTTCGGCAGGTGGTGGCATCGCTGTCCTACGGCTTCGACAAAGTCGGGGACCGAAAGCCAAACTCGTATCATCGTCGCGGATCGCTAACTGGGACCCATCCATCCTTGTTGATGCACATTTTTGGAGGCGGTAAGTATCGGAATCACAGATTCGTTTACCGCCCTACGGTCTGGGCAACGCGGATGGCAGCGCTTTCAGCAGGGTATTCCATTGCCCCGATAGCTATCGTATTCTCGAGTAACAATTCAGACGTTTAAGCGATGGGATATAGGGGCGCAGCTTGGCAAGATTAAGCAATCATAGCCCTCTACACAGCCCAGTGTGCCGTGAACATCCGGAGGCGAAGAGCTCATGATTCTGCAAAGAAGAATTGTGTGGACGTTTATGTCTGCGCTGGCAACGGGCGCGTTTCTGGCGAACATGGCCTTACCCGCGCAAGCAGAAGGTGTGCAGGTCCGAGATGCTGAGTATACTCTCGACGCATTGTCGAGTCGCGATCTTGTCATCGGTGGTATTGATTCCGTAAAGAGTTCGACACGTAACGGCACGCCAAACTTCGACATCGAGGATGGGGTGCAAATAGGCACATTTAAAGGCGATAGAACTGTGATCGTCGACGCTTCTCTCGTGGCGCATGGAGCACTCGCGGTAGTCGACACAGAGCAAGTTGATCTTTCTTGGGAGGGCGTCGACGCCACACGAAGGTATGCCGTGTTTCGCGACAACGAACTGCTTGCAGAAACGTCTGAACGGTCTTTCCGAGACTCGAACACTTCGCCAGGCGCAATTTATCACTATCGTGTGGAGACCGTTGTCCCTGAGGGGACGGCTCTTCCTACCTCGGAAGATGCGACGATTCATGGATTCGACGTCATCGTTCCTGACTCCCCGGACCTAATGGCAGAGGCAGCGGAATACAACACCAAAATTAAAGCAATGGCCGCGCGTAAGGGATCGACGGTGCGATATCGGACGTTCATTCCGCAGGCAAAGCTCAGCGCACCACTGGTAGGTTGTGGTAGCTACCGCAGTCTGAGCGGGCACAAGTTCGGTGGGGATAACCGGGGTTACAATGCCAGTTATGGGACTTCTCGCACGAGTATGACGGCGAATGTACGGTGGGACGGCCGGGGACTCGTTAGCAGTTCCAATAAAGTAGGCGCAACGAAAGTATACAATTCGAAGGGCAAGCTTGTAGCTACGAAGACGGCATCTGCCAAGGACATGTCAATTAAGCAGCTCGGAAAGACAAAGTCAGCCGTCGATCTCCGTTTCAGGCTAAAAGCAGGAAACCCATTTTGCAAGCACAACTCGATTCAGGGCGCGTTTACGATCACGATCACTAAAAATGGCTCCTACAGGATAATTTCTGGCAGCCATCGTCAAATGCCGAATCACGAGGTGTATGTATCCTCAACCACCGGAAAGTGGAAGACTGTCTACAAGCGAAAGTACGCAAGTGCTGCGTGCCTGGTTCGTTGGGCCTGCCCAGAGGCTCAGATGGTGGGTTATGGAAGCTATTGATCGACCACACAGCTCTGGGCTTGTGCTGCGACGCCGTTTCATCATGGTCAGTGCTCTCGCGGGCGGATTCACAATACAGACACTTTACAGCTTTGGGTTCGCCGCGTATCTGAACATCCCAGAGGGTCACCGATGGCCGCCTGTCGTTGCCGCCGGTCTCATGACCCTGGTCCTCGCGGTCGGCGCCTGGGGACGCGAAAGAAAAATGGCTCGCATCGCCAAAACTGCCGCCATTTCGGCCGTTGCGTTCATTCTCTCGAACGCTCTGCTCGCACAGATCGATGCCTTAGTTCAGGCCCAGATTTTCATGAGTGTGAGCCATGTGGTGAGCGATGTGCTCATGAGGATTTTCTACTTCTTCATTCTCACGGGCGAAGCATGGTCATCGTTCTTCATCTCGATGGCTGTAGCCGCCCTTATCACTACTCCAGCCGCGCCACCTTCCCACACCCGCAGGTAGACACGAGAAGGCCACAACAACAGCCCCTCCATCTGCAACCGGCCAAGCTTGCTGCGCGTGTTCCCTTCCGTCAATGAGTAGATCAGCACACAAGTATCAGTTATCGGTGCGCGGCATCCAGATCCAGCCTTCGCGCAGTGCAGTCTGTCTGTGCTCTTCCGGAGGCTCATAAGCCTTGCCCGTCACCACCGTGTGTGCTGACAAAGCGGCGAGAACAGCATCGAGCGCGTTGTCATCTGCCACACAGAGATCCTTGTGCTCGCGACTCATGACGAGGCGGAGGGACCCAAGAATCTCTTCTCTCACCTGCGCATTGGCGGCACCTTTGTAGCCACGGTGCTTAAGCCCGTGCTGGAAGAGGAAGCCTGCCGGATAGACCTCGCAGATCCGCCCTGATCCATCGCGCGCCGTGTCGATCCCCAATAGCTTCAGCTGCGCTTCAATGCCGCTCCACCGCAGTGCCGGATATGCGATCCTGTCAGTTGACACACTCAGCGGGCGCAGACCGAAATCCTCTTTGAGGACTCTGTCAGTCAGCCGCAGAACCGCCTCTGTCCGCCAGTCAGCACACTGCTGCGGCCCACCAGCGTGGTGAGCACTGACCAGGTCAACGAACCTGTCCGGCCAGCCGAGCGGCACATCGACCCCGGTCTTCACCGACCGCCGGATGGCTTCGATGATGGCGCTGTCGTGGGCACCGACCTCGAGCTGCTCAACTCGAAGCGCTGAGGAGTCAGCAGACACAACCGCAAGACCTGTCTGGGCAGTCTGTGAAGCAAGGTCGACCCCAGCAATAAACACTGTCATTGCTTCTGCGCCATGTACGTCAAACACATGTACGGAAGATCAAACGGCTCACTCACCGGATGTTCTTCGGTCAAATAGCCGCGCAGGTTGCCCTCGACACGCGCGCGGACCGTGTCATTTGAGCGCAGCCAGTACGTACGCGTTGCTGTCAGCGCAACCGTGTCGTCAATCGTCATCGGCACACTGAACTCATCAATGCGCGCTTCGACCGTACCGAAACCTGCTCCAAGTTCGGGCCGCCACTGCGGGCGATAGACATCACCGGCGTGCATGATGCGTGACAGTCGTAGAACCCAGTCAACCCGCACATCGAGCTGGTTGAGAACTATGGCCGCCACTCCCCCGGGTTTGAGGACCCTCGCGAACTCCGCTGAGGCCGCCTCGGCATCAAACCAGTGCCACGCTTGAGCAGACACTACGAGGTCGAACGATGCATCAGAAAAGGGCAGCTGTTCTGCCCGAGCGGTTGTCGACGGCAGAGGGTTGATCTCCAAGAGCGCCGAGTCCGGATCGGCTGCGTGAACGTCAAAGCCACGCTCAGCAAGCGCCCGACCGTATTTCCCGGTACCGGAACCAACGTCGAGCACCCGAAGTCCCGCAGGATCAGCGGGCACCTCTCCCCCGTCCTCGGCGGCAGCAGCCAGCGCGCGGTCAGAGACAGCGCGAACGGCCGTATCGGGATAGCTGGGTCGAATGCGCTCGTACTCGTATGCCGAAGCACCGAACAGAGTGCCGCGTCCTTTAGCATCGCGGCGAATCTTCGGGCTTGCCATCAGACCTCGGTCAGAATGAATTCCGCCCCGGCGTCCTCGACGGCTTCCCGGATCGCCTGCACCATGCCGTCCGAAATGGGAATGCCGTTGACGGAGCGGTCCTCCACCGAGCGGTGCTCAGGATCACCGGCAACCTGCACGGGTTCGTCCGGGTCAACGGGCTCCATACCGCGCAGGGTGTCCCGCAGAACGCGTGCGTACTCTTCGGCGTCGGCACCTTCACCGAACGCGCGCGGATCAATCGCCAAGAAGAAGTAGCCAATCGACTGGCGTCCGGCGACATCACCCGGCTGGTCGGAACCGGACAGGGCAGCCGAGAGCAGCTGCACCATCGTGGCAAGCGCGTAGCCCTTGTGCCCACCGGCGCTGTTGCCGCCAACCGGAAGAAGCCCAATGTCGGAGCTTTCCGGGTTCAAAAGAGCGTTGTAGACCTGCATGCCGTCCGTGACAACCTCACCGCTGCCATCCGTTGCCCATTCACCGGCGAGTGGCTCATCCGCGTAGGCGTAGACCTTGACCTTGTTGCCGGGCACAACGGTGGTGGCCATGTCAACGAAAATGGGCTCTTCGTCCTTCACCGGGTGTGCGAAGGCAATCGGATTCGTTCCCATGAGCGCATGCTTGGCGCCGGTCGGCTTCTGCATGGCCGAACGCGTCGAACACGTTGCAATGCCCACCATGCCCCTGCGAGCAGCTCGCAGGACATACTGTCCGGCAGCCCCGAAGTGATTCGCATTGCGCACCGACCCGATGCCCACTCCGAACTTCTCTGCCGCTTCGATTGCTGCGTCCATCGCGCGCACGCTCACCGGATGACCGAAGCCATGGTCGGCGTCAAAAACCGAAACCGCACCGAACTGGTGATCCAGGCGCTGTTCGGCCTTTTCATTCAGGGTGCCGTCGGAGATCTCCTGCCAGTACAGGGGAAGCATCGAAATGCCGTGCGAGTCAACACCCGACAGGTCGGTGGCAAACATGATCTCTGTGCACACCTGCGCCTGGTCTTCTGCCAGTCCAAAGGCTTTAAGCCCAGTGAAGATCTGCTCTTTGACGGATTGCGGGGTGTAACGACGCATAGGAGGCCTTCCTCAGCTGGGGTTGATTCAAGCGGCACACGTGCGGTGTGTGTCGGTTCGCTGCAACCCAGCCTATCCGGTGTCTGCGGCGTACCAATGGGAGCCTAAAATGAACCGAGAGTGTATATTTCCTGGGTTTTCTTCTTAAGAACCAGAAAGGCCATGATGGACGTTTCCCTTGAGCAGGCACAGGCTGACTACCGCGCGTTCGCCGCTCGCGGCCTCAATCTCGACATCACCCGAGGCAAGCCGGCACCCGAACAGCTTGACCTGTCGGCTGATCTGCTGACGAACGTCACGGGTGACGACTTCACCTCGCCTTCGGGAATCGACACCCGCAACTACGGCGGCCTTGACGGACTGAAGGAACTCCGCGAAATCTTCGGTGAGCTCTACAAGGTGCCCACCGAGCAGATCTTGGCGCAGGGTTCGTCATCTTTGACGCTTGAGTACATGACCCTGGACTTCGCCAAGCGCTACGGCACCCCCGCGGGTGCCCCGTGGACGAATGCCAAGATCCTCTGCCCCGTTCCCGGCTACGACCGCCATTTCCAGTTGGCAGAAGCCCTCGGCTACGAGCTCATCGCAATCCGCACGGACGATGAAGGACCCGTCATGGACGACGTCCGCCGCTATGTGGCAGACCCAGATGTCCGCGCCATGTGGCTCGTACCCATGTACTCCAACCCGACCGGCACATCGATCAGCGAAGCCAGGGCCCGCGAACTCGCTGAAATCAAGGCGGCAGCAGACGACTTCACCCTCCTGTGGGACAACGCCTACGGCCTGCACCACCTGTCAGATGACAACCAGGCACCCATGGTCGACATCCTGTCCCTGTGCGCCGAAGCAGGCCACCCCGACCGCCCCTGGATCTACGCCTCGACATCGAAGATGACCTTCGCAGGCGCGGGTGTGGCGTTCTTCGCCAGCTCCCCCGCCGTCATCGAGTGGTACCGCACCCACATGGGGGCCGCCATGATCGGCCCGGACAAGATCAACCAGCTGCGCCACCTGCGGTTCTTCCGCGATGCCGACGGCGTTCGCGAACACATGCGCCGCCACGCAGAGATCATCCGCCCGAAGTTCGAAGCCGTGCTCACCGCGCTTGAAAACGGTCTGAGTTCCGACGTCGCGTCATGGACGCAGCCGAACGGCGGCTACTTCATCACCCTGCGCGTCCCCAACGGCACCGCCTCAAAGGTTGTGAAGTACGCGGCCGAAGCCGGTGTAGCTCTCACCCCCGCAGGCTCCACCCACCCGCACGGGCTTGACCCCAACGACGCCTACATCCGGATCGCGCCCTCAATGCCGAGCCTCGAAGACGTCACCGCCGCAGCCGAAGGCCTGGTCGCCTGCGTGCGCCTGGCCGCAGCCGAACTCGGCTGAACCCTCCCCCAAGAAAGAACGAGGCGGAGCTCACTTTGGTGAGCTCCGCCTCGTTCTTCTTGTTCCCCAGTCAGCGGTAGTCGTAGAAACCGCGGCCGGTCTTCCGGCCGAGCAGTCCTCCGTCGACCATGCGCGACAGCAGGACCGGCGGCTTGTCGGCGGCAGCACCGGTTTCTTCATAGATCGACTGGCCGACGAACAGGCACGTGTCCAGCCCGATGAGGTCAGCAAGCGTGAGCGGACCCATGGGGTGGGCGGCACCGTTCATCATGCCGTTGTCGATATCTTCCTTCGTTGCGTGACCGGCTTCGTACATGCGGATGGCGGCGAAAAGGTACGGGATGAGCAGAGCGTTGACGATGAAGCCGGGGCGGTCGTCCGAGCGGATGGGCTTCTTACCCAGAACGTCAATCGAGAACTTCTCAATCGTGTTTGCAACCTCCGGATCAGTCAGCACGGAGCTGATGATCTCGACAAGCGGCTGCACCGGTGCGGGGTTGAAGAAGTGCAGACCGAGAACCCGCTCCGGACGTGAGGTCACCTGCGCGAAGCGGATGATCGGCATGGACGAGGTGTTGGACGCAAGAATCGCGTTCTTATCGGTGACGATGCCGTCGAGTTCAGAGAAGATCGACTTCTTGATCTCTTCGTTTTCACTGGCAGCTTCGATGACCAGCTGACGGTCGGCCATGGCCTGCAGATCAGTTGTGAAGGTCAGGCGGCCGAGAGCCGCGTCGGCGTCTTCCTGGCTGAGCTTGCCGCGCTCAACGCCCTTGGCGAAGGACTTCTCGATCCGGCCGCGGCCGGCTGCGACAGCTTCGTCGCTGATATCCCGGACGACGACGTCCAGACCCGAACGAGCGAGGACCTCGGCAATGCCCGAGCCCATGAGGCCGGAGCCGATGACACCTGCTTTCGTGATTTCCATTGTTCTCCTTTCGAAGACGAAAGGCGGCGACCCTTTACGGGCCGCCGCCGATTTCAGCTGCCGAACCAAGCGGAATTGCGAATCTGCTTCATCGCCTCTTTCCGCCGTGGCCCGGGCAGTGTCTGAACGTACACAACGCCGTTCAGGTGGTCTGTTTCGTGCTGGAGCATCTGCGCGAACACCCCATCACCGCGCAGTTCGACCGGGTTGCCTTCAGCGTCGAAGCCCTTCACGGCCGCATATTCCCAGCGCGGGGTGGGAAACTGCAGACCCGGGATCGACAGGCAGCCTTCGCCGATGTCGCGCTTCTCGCCCGACGTTTCGATGATCTCGGGATTGAAGATCGCACCGGTGCGGCCGTCGACGTCATAGCCGAAGGCTCGAAGGGCAACCCCAATCTGGGGCGCTGCCACGGCGGCACGGCCGTCGGGCAGCGACGAGTCGATGAGGTCTTGCGCCAGCGCCCGAGTTGCCGACCCGAATTCGGTGACGGGCCGGCACTCAGTGCGCAAGACGGGATCTCCGAAGAGCCTGATGGCTCGTTCAGCCATCGATGACCACCACGAGGTCGCCACCCTCAAGCTGCGCGACCGGTTCGATGGCCACACGCGACACGGTGCCGTCGATCGTCGCCGTGATGGAGGCTTCCATCTTCATCGCTTCGATCGTGGCGACCGTCTGGCCTGCCTTGACCTTGTCGCCTTCGGCAACCTGGAGGGTGACGACACCCGCGAACGGGCTGGCCACGTGACCCGGGTTGGATTCGTCGGCGCGTTCTGCAACCGCGATGTCAACGTCAACCGAACGGTCGCGGATCGACAGCGGGCGCAGCTGGCCGTTGAGCGTTGCCATGACGTTGCGCATACCCCGTTCATCCGGCGAGGAGATCGCCTGGATGCCGACGAGCAGAGCCTTGCCCTTTTCGATGACGACGGAGTGTTCGTGACCTTCGCGAACGCCGTACAGGAATTCGTTTGTCTCCAGCACCGACAGGTCGCCGTACTGGTCGATCATGCGGCCGTATTCCTTGGTCGGCTGCGGGAACAGCAGACGGTTGAGCGTGTCCTGGCGTGTCTTGCCGGGCTCACGCAGGAGCTCAGCTTCGTGCGCCTCAAGGTGCTCAGCAGGCTTGACGTGCTTGCGGCCTTCCAGCGCCTTGGTGCGGAACGGCTCGGGCCAGCCTGCCGGCGGGTCGCCGAGGTCACCGCTGAGGAACCCGATGACGGAGTCCGGGATGTCGAAGCTCTGGGGGTTCTCCGCGAATTCCTTGGGGTCGGCGTTGACTGCAACGAGGTGCAGTGCGAGGTCACCGACCACCTTCGAGGAGGGAGTCACCTTTACCAGGTGGCCCAGGATCTTGTCGGCTGCTTCGTACATGAGCTCGACTTCTTCGAAGCGTTCGCCCAGGCCGAGTGCAACTGCCTGCTGGCGCAGGTTCGACAGCTGGCCGCCGGGGATTTCGTGGCGGTAGACGCGACCCGTCGGTCCGGGCAGGCCGGATTCGAACGGCTTGTAGACGTTGCGCACGGCCTCCCAGTACGGTTCGAGGTCCTGCACGTTGGCCAGGTTGAGGCCGGTGTCGCGCTCGGTGTGCTCGAGGGCTGCCACGAGTGCCGACATGGGCGGCTGGCTCGTGGTGCCGGCCATCGATGCGGAGGCTGCGTCAACAGCGTCCACGCCGGCTTCCGATGCGGCCATGAGGGTGGCCAGCTGACCGCCGGCGGTGTCGTGGGTGTGCAGGTGCAGCGGCAGGTCGAACTCACTGCGCAGCGCGGTGACCAGCTTGGTGGCTGCGGCGGGGCGCAGCAGGCCTGCCATGTCCTTGATTGCGAGGACGTGGGCGCCGGCTTCGACGATCTGCTCTGCAAGGCGCAGGTAGTAGTCGAGGGTGTACACCTCTTCATTCGGGTTGAGAAGATCCGAGGTGTAGCACAGCGCGACTTCGGCCACTGCCTTGCCGGTGCCGCGGACAGCCTCAATTGCCGGGCGCATCTGTTCGACGTCATTGAGGGCATCGAAGATGCGGAACACGTCGATGCCGGTGCGGGCGGCTTCGTCGACGAAGGCGTCGGTCACTTCGGTCGGATAGGGCGTGTAGCCGACGGTGTTGCGGCCGCGCAGCAGCATCTGGAGGTTGGTGTTCGGCATGGCCGAGCGCAGCTTCTCCAGACGTTCCCACGGGTCTTCCGCGAGGAAGCGCAGCGCGACGTCGTAGGTGGCGCCGCCCCATGCTTCTACCGAGAGCAGTTCGGGCAGCATCCGGGCGATGTACGGTGCGACAGCTTCGAGGTCACGGGTGCGCACACGGGTCGCCAGAAGCGACTGGTGGGCGTCACGGAACGAGGTGTCAGTCACCTTGAGTTCCTTGGCATCACGCAGAGCCTTTGCCCAGCCCTCGGGGCCGAGTTCCCGGAGGCTGTTGCGCGACGACGCGGGTGTTTCTTCGGAAAGTTCCAGCTGCGGGAGCTTTTCAGAGGGCTTGAGGTCAACCGGTGACGGGCCGTAGGGCTGGTTGACGGTCACGTCGGCGAGGTATTCGAGGACCTTCGAACCGCGGTCAGCGCCCACGCGTGCTTCCAGCAGGTGGGGGCGCTCTTCAATGAAGTTGGTCGACAGGTCACCGCGAATGAACGCGGGGTCGTCGAGAACAGCCCGGAGGAAGCCGATGTTCGATGCGACACCGCGGATGCGGAATTCGGCAAGTGCGCGACGCTGGCGGTTGACCGCAACGTCGTAGGTGGCACCTCGTGCGGTGCACTTGACGAGCATTGAGTCGAAGTGGGCCGAAACCTCGGCACCCGCGTAGACGGTGCCGCCGTCCAGCCGGACGCCCGCACCGCCGGCCGAACGGTACGCGGTGATCGTTCCTGTGTCAGGGCGGAAGGAGTTTGCGGGGTCTTCCGTAGTGATGCGGCACTGCACGGCCGCACCCTTGTAGCTGATCTTGTCCTGAGTCAGGCCGAGTTCTTCCAGGCTTGTGCCCGCGGCAATGCGCATCTGCGCCTGCACGAGGTCGACATCGGTGATCTCTTCCGTGATCGTGTGCTCAACCTGGATGCGCGGGTTCATTTCGATGAAGGCGAACTTGCCTGCGCGCGGGCCGGCGGTTTCCAGCAGGAACTCGACGGTTCCGGCGTTCTGGTAGCCGATCGAACGGGCGAACTGCAGCGCAGCGTCGTGCATTGCGCTTGCGATTTCCGGGTCGAGGTTCGGCGCGGGGGCGATTTCGACGACCTTCTGGTGGCGACGCTGGATAGAGCAGTCGCGTTCGAACAGGTGAACTGCGTTCGAGTCGTTGTCAGCAAGAACCTGGACTTCGATGTGGCGGGGCCGCTGAACGGCCTGCTCAATGTAGACGGTCGGGTTGCCGAACGCACCTTCGCCTTCGCGCATGGCGATCTTTGCGGCCTCAACCAGTTCGGTGCGGTTGTCAACACGGCGCATACCGCGACCGCCGCCGCCGGCAACTGCCTTGACGAACAGCGGGAACTCCATGTTCTCAGCGGCTTCGAGCAGTTCGTCGAGGTCAGTCGATGCCGGGGTTGCATCGAGCGTGGGAACTCCCGCTTCGCGTGCTGCGGCGATGGCCTCAACCTTGTTGCCGGCCATCTGGAGCACATCGGCACGCGGGCCGATGAAGGTGATTCCCTCGCGGTCGCAGGCACGAGCAAGTTCCGGGTTCTCCGACAGGAACCCGTAACCGGGGTAAACGGCGTCTGCTCCGGATTCCTTGGCCACGCGAATGATCTCGTCGACGTTGAGGTACGCCCGAACCGGGTGCCCTTCGTCTCCGATCATGTACGCTTCGTCAGCCTTGAGGCGGTGCTCCGAGTTGCGGTCTTCGTAGGGGAAGACGGCGACTGTGGACGCGCCGAGTTCGTAGGCTGCGCGGAATGCGCGCACCGCGATTTCACCGCGGTTGGCTACCAGGACTTTCTTGAACATCAGGCAAGCTCTATTCCGGTTGTGCCCCTTAAAGGGCGGCCTCCAGTTTGTGTCTGAACTACTGTACCGAATGCGGTAGTGATCTCCGTCATGCGGCTTGCACAGGTCTATGTCCGTGCCACCCTCTACGCTTGTGCCCATGCGGATCCTTCACACTTCGGACTGGCACATCGGACGGACGTTCCACGGCATGAACACCGTTCCGCACTTCCTTGAGTACGCCGACTTCCTCATTGAGACCATCAAAAGCAGCTCGGTTGATGTGCTGCTTGTCTCCGGCGATGTCTTCGACCGGGCCGTTCCGCCGCTGGACGCTCTGGAGGCCTACGAAACCACGATGGCTCGGGTCTTAGACACCGGTGCAGTCGCAGTGTTGACCAGCGGCAATCACGACTCCCACCAAAGGCTGGGGGTCGGCCGCCGACTCATGGAATCCTCCGGGCTGTACATTCGCACGTCCCTTTCCGACATTGAACGACCCGTTGTGCTCGGCGACGACGGCGACCGCACAGTCGTATACGGAATCCCCTACTTGGAGCCTGCCCTCGTCAGCGGCGTCTTCGACACCTCGCGCACACACAGCGCAGTTCTCAATGCAGCAATAGGGCGCATACTCGCCCACCGTGCGCAGCACTGTCCGGACCACACGGCGATCGTCATGGCACACGGATTCATCGCCGGTGCCGAACCCAGCGAATCCGAAAGATCAATTGAGATCGGAGGTGTGGGCAGGGCAGAAGCGGACCTCTTCACGTGGGCTGACTATGCCGCCCTCGGCCACCTGCACCGCCCACAGACCGTCGCACCGAACGTGCGGTATTCGGGTTCGCCCCTCCCCTATTCCTTTTCCGAGGCCGGCACAGACAAGCTCATGTGGCTCTACGACACCCGGTCCGGAGCGATCGATTCTGTGACGATCCCGGAGATCCTGCCGATCGCTTCTCTTACGGGCAGCGTCGAGGAGCTGCTGGTAAAAGCACCCGATTACCAGGACCACGCGATCGAGGTGCGGCTGACCAACACCACGGTCCCGCAGGGCGCTTTGGACTCACTCCGGAAAGCATTTCCGCAGCTGCTCAGCGTCCAGTGGATCAACCTCGTGCAGACCACGGCGCCACGGGGCAGGAAAAAAGAGACTATTGACGACGCCGAGGTGTTCGCGCAGTTCTGCAGAGCAGCCGCCGGTCGATCCCCTTCGGAATCCGAACGTGAACTGTTCGCCAACGCGATGCAGTGGGCTCAGGAGCGGACTCGATGAAATTCCATTCGCTGTCCGTGGAAGGCTTCGGCGCCTTCAACCAGCGCCAAACAGTCAACTTCGACGCTCTCGCCGATGACGGCCTGTTCCTCATTTCCGGCCCCACGGGCTCAGGCAAGACCACCATCCTCGACGCTGTCACGTTTGCCCTTTTCGGCCGTGTTCCCGGTGTGCGCAATGATGCAGGCGAACTGCGTTCCACCTACGCCGGTCCCGACACGCCCACGACCGTCGTGCTCGATTTCACAGCGGGCGGACGCAGGTGGAAAGTTGAACGCAGCCCAAGCTACGACCGACCAAAACTGCGCGGCGAAGGCACGACGAAAGAAAAGCCGCGGGCATATCTGTTTGAACAGCGCGGTAAGGATTGGACGCCCGTGGCTTCCGGCAGCCGCCAGGTGGGCGAAGCCCTCGCACCGGTCATAGGCCTCACAGCAGAGCAGTTCACCAAAATCGTGCTGCTCCCCCAGGGAGAATTCACGGCCTTCCTCAGAGCTGACACAGCTGAGCGAGAACCCCTGCTGCGCAAGCTGTTCGGAACAGAGCGCTTCAGCTCCGTCGAAGACTGGTTCCAACAGCGGTCACAAGACGCAAGGCAGAAATTCGACGACATCATGCGGCACCGCTGCGATGTCATGAAGACCGCAGCTGAACAGTGTCTCGACCGCCTGGCAGTGCCAGACGACCAACGGCCGGGCTTCGTTGACGTCGTCGCTTTTCTGGCTGCTGCGAAAACAGCTGCAGTCGAGCACGCAGAAACAGCGACCATCGCTGCCAGAACCGCTGATGAAAGCCTTGAGCTTCACAACAACCGTGCCCAAGAACTGAAAAGCGCCGCCGTAAAATCCGAGGCTCTCGAAGAGCACCGGCGGTTGGAAGCTGAGCATGAGAACCAGCGGGAGGCTGTCGAGGCCGCCCGCTGCGAACTCGAACGCAAGAAAGCGGCGGATCGCATCATGCCGAGCCTGCGCGAACAGAGAAAAGCTCACCGAGCGCTTTCAGATGCTCAACAGCAACACGAACGGGCACAGGAAGAACTGAAAGCTTCACTAGGCCAGGTTGAGGATCTCGCACAGTGCGAATCCGTCACAAACACCGCTTACTCCGCAGCAGGCAGCCTGGCCCGCAGTCTGCGCAGGCGGGAAGCGCTCGAAGCTGAGAGCAGACGATGCCGCGAAGCGCTCGAGGCCGCGCACGAAGAGCTGAAGAAAGCCCAAGCGGCCCACACCGAAGCCGCCCAAGCCGACACGGCGGCGCAGAACGAACTCGCGGAAGCACCCGATCTCGCCAAGCTCGAAGCCGAACAC
Organism: Brevibacterium ravenspurgense; assembly: GCF_001584615.1. Lineage (GTDB taxonomy): Bacteria > Actinomycetota > Actinomycetes > Actinomycetales > Brevibacteriaceae > Brevibacterium > Brevibacterium ravenspurgense. Next base: position 393,835 of record NZ_LQQC01000010.1, read on the forward strand.
CAAGACATCGCGACGCACGCCGACAGTGCGCTCAATGCCCACAGGCGACACGCTGAAATGCAGGACCTCGTCCAGAGCGCACAGGCGGTGCTGCGCGAGCGTGAAGACACCGTACGTGATGCGACAGAGCACTTTCGGAAAGTCCGGGGCCTGCGCCTGAGCGCAATAGCGTCTGAACTTGCCCGGGACCTGCGTCAAGGACACGCATGCCCAGTGTGCGGATCGGAAGAACACCCGAGTCCGGCCCGGGCGGCGGGCGCAGAGAACTCACGGGATGCAGAAGAACGGGCCGAACGAGCAGCTGATCGGGCGCAAACGGCACTCGACGAGGCACGCACTGCCGTTTCATCGGCCCAAGCGCAGCAGGCTGCCGCGGAAGAGGCCGTGCAGAATGCGAAGTTCACCGACCCCGACGAAGCTCGGGGGGCTTTGGACAAAGCCGCCGCTGAACTGCAACGCGGACGCGAAGTTCAGCAGAAACTCAAGGGGGCAGCAGAACGCGCGGCTCTGCGCTTGGCATCTGCTCACGAACGGCTGACAACCGCGCAGCAGCAGACCGATGCGGCCAGGGAGCGCTTTACGGATGCTGACTCGCAGATGGATGCCATGTCACAGACGCATGATTCGGTGTTCGCTCCCGACATCCGCGCCGCAGGGGTCGAGGTCCCGGACACTGCCGAGGCTGCATCCGCCGTTGCCGAGGCCCTCAGCAGACGAATGTCGCTCATCCGCAAGCTGCAGACTGCCGAAGACCACGTGCAGCGCGCCGAGCGCGAGTTCACCCAGCGTGCGGCTGACTACGCCGCCCAGCTCGAAGCATCCGCATTTGCGGATGACCACCAGCTTGAGAAGGCGGCGGCTTCCGACGCCGAGCAGCTCGAAAACGTGCTGACGGCGAATGAATACCGAAACACCAAACTGCACGAAAACCGCAACAGCGACTGGTTCGCGGAAGCTCAGACGCTGCCCAGCGCACAGGAATGTCATGATCGCGCCGCGGAGGCAGCCGCAGCTGCTGACACCTGGGCTCAGCAGTCACAGCGGCTGCACCAGCGCCTAGCTGTCGTCGCCGACCGTCTGAATTCCCTGGAAAGACTCCTCGAGCGCTTCACAGCCGAATCCGATCATGAGCGCCGCGCAATTGATCGGCTGAAAGAAGAAGTCCAATTGTCGGACCTTGTACGCGGCACAGCGCAGCATTCGAAGCTGCCTTTGAGCTCGTTCGCGCTTCTAGGACTGTTCGAAGCGGTCACACGCAGCGCCTCAGACCGACTCAGCGCCATGACCAGCGGGCGATACCGTCTGTCAGTGAATCCTCTTGGGCAGAGAAAGGAACGCAAAGCGGGACTCAGCCTCGTCATCCACGATGCGTTTTCCGAAAGCGAACGAGACCCCCGTTCCCTGTCGGGCGGCGAGTCATTCATGGCCGCGCTGGCTTTGGCGCTCGGCCTGGCAGACACAGTTGCCGAAACAGCAGGAGGCCTTCGTCTGGACACCCTCTTCATTGACGAAGGCTTCGGCAGCCTCGACCCCGATTCACTGGACGCGGTGCTCACCGTGCTCGACGAACTGCGCACGGGAGGTCGCTGTCTCGGGGTTATCTCCCACGTCGAATCCATGCAGCGGGCAATACCAGCAAAGATCATCGTCGACCCGGGTCCTGCCGGTTCCAGCATCCACACCTCCGGGCTGAAAGATTCCCCGGGCGCCTCCAGCATGTAAGCAGCAGAATCGGATAACGTGGAACTGTGCTTGTCCTCAGTATTTCCAGTCTCAAAGGCGGCGTCGGCAAGACGTCGGTAACTCTCGGCCTGGCTTCTGCCGCGCAGAGCCGCGGAATCCCGACCCTCGTGGTCGACATGGACCCCCAGGCTGACGCATCGACGGGTCTCGACGTCCCGATTTCCACGCCGCTGGACATCGCGGATGTCCTTGCCGCACCGAAATCAAAGCTCGCACGCGAAGCGATGGTGCCCAGCGGATGGACCGACAAGGGGTCCAGCCGGCTCGACGTCATCCCCGGCTCACCGCGTGCCGCCGAATTCGATCGCCCCAGTCTGTCAGAGCGCTATCTCAAGAGGCTGCGCGATGCACTTGACCGGGTGTCGGACGTCTACAGGCTGGTCATCATCGACTGCCCACCATCACTCAACGGACTTACGCGCACGGCCTGGACAGCCAGCAACCGGGTTCTCGTCGTCACTGAACCCGGCCTGTTCTCTGTCGCTGCGGCTGATCGTGCACTGCGCGCCTCAGATGAACTGCGCAAGCGCACAGCCAAAGACCTGCAGCCTCTGGGCATTGCGCTTAACCGCGTGCGTCCGTCGTCGCGCGAACACAGCTTCCGCATCAACGAACTCAAGGACATGTTCGGGCCGCTGGTGATCAACCCGCCGCTTCCCGAACGCACTGTTCTGCAGCAGGCACAGGGTTCTGCCCGACCGATTCACCAGTGGCCTGGGCGTCCCGCCAGCGAACTTGCTCGCGCTTTTGACAAGATTCTCGATCGTGCGCTGCGCAGCGAAAACATTCGGGGACGACGCCCCGCTGAAGAACCCCCGGCTGTGCCAGACGCACCGACTTCGAACACAGCCGCCCAGACACCACAAAGTGCTGGTGCCGGTTCTCATGCCCAGCCTGCAGACCCGAAGCTCGACAAGCCCAAGGGGACGAACACTGCACCGTCCGCCCCTGCTGCATCGCAGACGCAGAACGTAGGCACCGCGCCCGTCGGAAATTCCACCAAACCGGAAGCCCCGCAGTCCGACAAGCCGGCGCCTGCAGGCACCTCCGCCAAGCGGGAAAACCAGCCGGCCGACAAGGCCGCACCCACAGCAAAGCCCGGTACAGAAGAAAAACGCGGTCCTGCGACGAAAACTGGCCCAAGCCAGAAACCCGCCGCCGAAAAGCCTGCTGAAACCGCCAAGGCGAAAGGCCAGGCTGAACAGACCCAGCCGGCGGAACAGACAGCGCAGACAGATAAGTCCGAACCCGCGAAACTGACCGGCCCGCGCCCCGACGGCACATACCCCAGCCGTCGTGAACTTCGCCAGAGGCGCGCAGACTGACGCACACCCAGACACAGCACAACAGAGGCGGCCAGGATATGTTCTCCTGGCCGCCTCTGTGTATCAGGCCTTCAGTCCCCCAGGGCGCAAATCAGCTTGACTTGCGCGCCCTCCGAAGTGCGAGTTCGTCAATCGGCAGCTGTGCCTGTTCGGGCCTTTCGCTGGGAAGTTCAGACAGTGTTCCTTCGACTTCGCGCCATACCTGGCCGACGGCGATGCCGAACACGCCCTGACCGCCCTGGACGAGGTCAACGACTTCATCAGCGGACGTGCACTCAAACACCGACGCGCCGTCGCTCATCAGGGTGATGCGCGAGAGATCATCGATTCCGTGTTCGCGCAGGTGCCCCACGGCGGTGCGAATCTGGTTAAGGGCGACCCCGGTATCAAGAAGGCGCTTGATGACCTTGAGCACCAGAATGTCGCGGAAAGAATACAGGCGCTGCGAACCCGATCCGGTTGCAGTGCGAATAGAGGGAACGACGAGGTCCGTGCGTGCCCAGTAGTCGAGCTGACGGTACGTGATGTCAACGACACGGCACACCGTGGGACCGCGGTAGCCCGCGTCTTCGTCGAGCTCCGGAAGATCGTCGTCAAAAAGCAGCCCTTGGGCTGCGCGCGGAATCGGCTTGACCGATTCTTCTGTTGAGTGGCTCACGCCATCTCCTCCTTAGACCCCTGGGGGAAGTAAGGGCACGTTGTCGAAGTCCTCTGAGTTTACCGCATAGGACAGACACGAGCCCGGGGCTGCCTTCAAGAAGAACCTATGTGCTGGGCGGAGTCGTTTCAAACATTTAGAAGATAACGTTTCTGCGTGTCGTCGTTATCCTAGGAATCGAAACTGTGCTCAGCCTTCCCGTTCGGGCTGCTTTTCCGCAAGCAGCCTGGTTTTCACCGTGGAAGCGTACTTGTCTTCGTACTGCTGCCCGGACAGGCGCAGAATCTCGTACATCACCTCATCGGTGATCGAACGCAGCAGGAACCTGTCGTGCTCAAGATCCTGATAGCGGCTGAAGTCCATCGGCTCACCGAACACCACGCCCACACGGCGCAGCTTGGGGATGACGGTACCGGTTTTGAGCACCTTGTCCGTGCCGATGACAGCAACCGGAATGACCGGCACACCAGCCTCGAGAACCAGGCGGGCAACGCCGGTACGACCGCGGTAGAGCTTCCCGTCGGGACTGCGCGTGCCCTCCGGGTAGATGCCCAGGAGAGCCCCGCTCTTGAGAACTTTCAGACCAGCCTGCAGCGACGCCTCGGAAGCGGATCCTCCGCCTCGGTCCATGGGGAGCTGATTCGTGGCCTTGAAGAACCACTTGGTGAAGAAGCCGGTGATTCCGCGGCCCATGAAGTAGTCCTTCTTAGCCAAGTAGACAACGGGACGCGGTGCAACGAGCGGCGTGAAGATTGAATCGACAAACGAAAGGTGATTTCCGGCGATGATCGCCCCGCCCTCGGTCGGTATGTTCTCGAGGCCGCGAACCCAGGGACGAAAAAGAGCCTTGAGAAGCGGACCGACGAAGATCCGCTTAAGCAGCCAGTAGAACACTCAGAGCCTTTCGGGACGCACCGCGCTTGTTTGCGCTTCCGAGTATAGGACCTTTGCGACCCTCTGCTGTGGCATCCTGGAAACATGACCGCCCAGCACGCAACAGACTTGACGCAGCCCCTCCGCCTGAACGGCTCAGGTGACGTCGGGATTCTCGCCGTTCACGGCTTCACCGGCTCCCCCGCCGCGATGAGACCACTTGCGCAAGCACTCCACGCCAGCACCGGCGCGCCGACCTCTGTTCCGCTGCTGCCCGGACACGGCACGAATCTGAAGGACATGGCTGCCAGCACGTGGCAGCAGTGGAGTGAAGCAGTCGACCAGGCCGCTGACGAACTGCGCACCGAGTGCGATGAAATCGTCATCATCGGATTGTCAATGGGCGGGGCCCTCAGTCTGCACACTGCGGCCAAACGCTCAGACATTGCACACGTCGGTCTCATCAACCCGGCCGTCTATGTCGACAGCCCCTTCGCGCCTTTTGCCGGTGCGCTGTCCACATTCATCAAACGGGTGTCGGGGATTGAGAACGCAATCAACAAGCCCGGACAGGACGAACAGGCGTACCCGCAGGTGCCTCTGCCAAGCGTCGGTGAACTGTACCGAGGTATCCGGGTCGTGCGCTCCGAACTGTGGCGGGTGCACGCACCGATCACCTATTTCCTATCCGGGACCGACGATGTGGTGGAACCGCGTTCGTGGAACTGTGTGCGCCAAGGTGTGCGCGGACCGATGAGAACCGTTCCGCTGCCCATGAGCAATCACGTTGCAACCCTCGATTATGACGCAGGCAAGATCGAAGAAGAGCTGACCGCCGTCATCCGTCAGCTGCAGGAGGAATCCCGTGGCGCGTGACGAAGACGGACCCGAGTGGGATCGGCTGAACCAGGATGAGAAGGTCACCGATGAGCAATGGGACTCGATCATGTCCGGCTACAGCGATTTCGACGCGGTCAATTCCGAGGTCCCTGCTTCAGAAACTGCCGACTACCTCGCAGAGCAGGATGGCTGGACGGCTCCCCCAGCGCCTAAGATCGGCATTCGCGCAGCTCGGCCAGGGCTCGTCGTATCCACAGCCGCATTTCTGCTCGGGATCATCGGGCTAGTCCTGACCGCGCTGTTCTTTCGCTCGGCACCGGGACTTGTGACCGCGTTCTTCATCGTGTGTGCCGCAGGAGGCGCGGTTGCATTGATACTGTTCCTCCCCCAGTCCCGCACCGACCGCTTTGACGACGGCGCGCAGGTGTGAATCTCCGTGTCAGTGCCAAGTGAGACGATTCCGGAATGAAGGAATTTCCCGGCTTCGATCTCCCGGAACCCGCACGTTCCGGCCAGCTGAGCATCGCCGACATCGGCACTGATCTAAGCGACGTCACGTTCACGGTGCTCGATTTCGAAACCACCGGAGCAGACCGCGCCGGCGGCAACGTCACAGAGATCGGCGCCGTCCGCGTTCGCGGCGGAAGAATCGACGGAGAATTCCAGACACTCGTCAATCCAGCCGGCCAGGCCATATCGCCGTTTGTGCAGCGACTGACCGGCATCAGCAATTCCATGGTGGTCACAGCACCGGAAATGAGGGCGGTGCTGCCGTCGTTTTTGGAATTCGCACGAGGCACGGTCTTAGTTGCCCACAATGCGCCGTTCGACATCGGCATTCTCAGGCGAGCCTGCGAAGAACACGAGTATCCGTGGCCTGGCTTTCCCGTCGTCGACACACTCACACTCGCCAGGCGCCTGCTTCCCAAAACGGAAGTGCGCAATCACAAGCTCGGGACACTCGCACAGCACTTCGGCACAGCGACTGACCCCGAACACAGGGCACTCGCAGATGCTCGAGCAACGACGGAGCTCCTCCACCACCTCTTCGACCGTCTGGGCGGCTACGGTGTCACAACGCTCGAAGAACTGCTGTCGATCAAGCCCAAAGGGCTTGGCCGCAGGCGCACGAAACTGCACTTGGCAGAAAATGTTCCCTCAGCTCCCGGCGTCTACATGTTCCTCGACGGGGCGCGCCGTGTTCTCTACATCGGAAAATCACGCGACATGCGCTCGCGTGTCCGCTCGTACTTCACTGCCGGAGAAACTCGAGGGCGCATGACGGAAATGGTGACAGCCGCACAGGAAGTCACCACAATCCCCTGCGCAACAGAAATCGAGGCCGCGGTGCGCGAAGTGCGGCTCATCGGCGAACTCGCCCCTCCCTACAACCGGCGATCGAAGAGACCAGAACGCCAAACGTGGCTGAAGTTCACCGACGAGGCGTTTCCCCGGCTGTCAGCAGTACGCTCTCGACCACCCCGAAATCTACTGGTCGCCGGCCCTTTTTCGTCGCACAAGAGCGCACTCCAGGCCAAGCAGGTGTTGGAACAGCTGTATCCCCTGAAAACCTGCACTCAGAACCCCCGGTCCGAAAAGTTCAGGCCGTGCGCAGCCAGCCAGGTCGACGCGTGCGGCGGCCCATGCTCTGGTGTAACGGACGAACAGGCGTACCAGGACGCCATAAGCGGGCTTGAGCAGTTCGCAGCGGGTAATACGTCCGATTTCAGCCAACAGCTGCGTGGAAGGCTGCGGCAGCTGTCCCAGAATCAGCGCTTTGAAACTGCCGGGGAAACACTGGATGCGGCAGTGCACATGCTGCGCGTCCAAGCACGGGCAGAAGCAGCAGACCTGCTTAAGGACACCGAGCAGATAACCGCTGCGCGCCCGCAACCTGACGGAAGCTGGGAACTGGCGCTCATCCGCTGGGGACGGCTGGCCGCATCAGAAACTGCTGCAAAAACCTCTGGCGTGCTCAGCGCGGCACAGGCGATCGAAGCGACAGCCGCCCACGTTGAACCTGATCAGCACACGCTGCTGGAAGAGCACACGCTTCTGTCAGGGTGGCTGTACGCAGAGGGAACCGTACTCATCAGTTCCACGGCACCTCTGCTTTTGCCGCGAACAGGTTTCAGCTATGCCTCAGCGCAGCTGGGCTCAAGCGGACGCGGCGGCTGACTCTTCAACCAGCTGGTCGAGCTTCGCCGCGGCCTTTCCGGCATCAAGCGTTTCCTGAGCACGCTGGAACTGAGCCGACAAGCGGTCGGCAAGCGGCGCCTCGGCGTCATCAGAAGCGGCCACGAGCGCCGCCGCGGCATTGAGCAGCACAGCATCTCGCACAGGCCCGGCCTCGCCGTCCAGGGTGCGGCGGATAACGGAGGCGTTGTATGCGGGATCGCCGCCGCGCAGGTCGTCCTTGGTCACACGCGCAATGCCCAGCGACGTCGCATCGAATACCGAGTGCTCAATCTGTCCGCCGCGCACTTCCCACACGTCGTTGACTGCGGTGTTGGACAGTTCGTCAAGACCGTCCTGCGAACGGAAGACCAAAGCGGAATCGCCGCGTTCAGCAAGCACACCCGCAATAAGCGGCGCCATAGCAGGATCCGACACGCCGATGGCGGTCGAACGCGTGCCGGCCGGATTGGCGAGCGGGCCGAGGATGTTGAACGCACTGGGCACTGCAATCTGCTTGCGCACAGGGGCGATGAAGCGCATAGACGGGTGGTAGACGTTCGCAAACAAGAACGCCATGCCGACTTTCTGGGCAACCGCTGCAGTCTCCTCCGGGGTCAGGTCCAGGGCCAGCCCAAGGTGTTCAAAAACATCAGCCGACCCCGAGGCCGAGGAGGTGGCCCGGTTTCCGTGCTTTGCCACCGGCACCCCGGTTCCGGCGATGACGAACGAAGCTGTCGATGAGATGTTCACCGTCTTGGCCCGGTCGCCGCCGGTGCCGACGATGTCGACATAGCCGTCGAGACCTTCGATGGAAACGGCGTGCTCCATCATCGCCGACACAAGACCCGTGATCTCTTCGACGGTTTCGCCCTTGCCGTGGTGGGCTACCAGGAACGCGGCCATCGTGACGTCGGGGACGTCACCGGACATGATCTGGTCCATGGCCCACGCCGCGGTGCCTCGGTCCATGTGCCGGTGATCCATGAGTCCCACAATGAGGTCCGACCAGTTACGCACGTCCTTCATGACGCTGCTTTCGTTCGCGGTGAAGGGAACGGTCATAACTGTGCCTTTCTGCTGGGCAATCTGTACGGCGGGACAAACGCGGTCAGTCTATCGGCGTGAAAGGTACAGCATGTTCCCGGCCTGGCACGCACGCAATCAGATGATGAAAAGCCAAGGATTCTGAGCTCTCCATGCCGCGACTCCCATACCTCATAAAACAGGCACTTGGTCGTGGCTGGTGAACGAAACGGGTGAAACTATCGCCAAACATAAACAGAACCTAATGTGAGTGATACGCACCACAGTAGTGCGACACGCAGGCAAGGCCGGGTGCCGCATCGAGTAAATCTTCACAAACCGCGCCAACTCGCCGAAAGATGGGTATTGAAATCTCAATTAATGAGTGAATCCTGAGTGAAAGATGAAATTCACCTGCGGACTGGGTAATAATCGTGGTGTGTCAACTGCAGCTTCATCTCAAACAGCGCCGGTTCATCCCGTGATCAGCAGGCCGAACACGACAACCATCGGGTTCATCGTGTGGCTTGCGAGCGAGCTGATGTTCTTCGCCGCGCTCTTCGCCATGTACTTCACGATCCGCTCCGTGGTTCCCGACATGTGGGCAGCGGAAACGCCCAAGCTCGAAGTGCCCTTCGCGCTCGTGAACACTTCGATCCTGGTCCTGTCTTCCGTGACCTGCCAGATCGGCGTTCACCACGCTGAGCACTTCAAGCCTCGCCGCCCGGAGGGCAAGGGTCTGTTCGCCATCGGCCAGTGGGGCATGATCGAGTGGTACTTCCTCTCGTTCATCCTCGGCTCGATCTTCGTCGGCGGTCAGGTCATGGAGTACGCAACGCTCGTCTCCGAAGGCGTAGCAATCAACTCGAACGCCTACGGCTCCGTCTTCTACATGACGACCGGATTCCACGGTCTGCACGTCATCGGCGGACTCATCGCGTTCCTGTTCGTCATCGGACGCGCCTACGGGGCTAAGCGCTTCGGCCACCGCGAATCGACGTTTGCAGTTTGTGTTTCCTACTACTGGCACTTCGTCGACATCGTTTGGGTTGCGCTGTTCGCAATCATCTACCTGCTCCAGTAAGCGGACGACCCGCACACCCGCAGCGAAAATTTAGTAAAGGACAAGACTCGTGAAGTTTCTTGCAGAACGCCGCCGGCACCCCATGGCGCTCGTTGTTCTCCTGCTGGTCGGACTGCTGTTCACCGGCGGGGCATACGCGCTGTTCACCGGCGGAAGCGATGCCAACGCAGACGAATACTCCGCTGACCAGATCGACGCCGGTCAGAAGCTGTTCGTCACGAACTGCGCAACCTGCCACGGCATGAACGCCGAAGGCACTGAAAACGGACCCAGCCTCATCGGCGTGGGCGCATCAGCGGTCGACTTCCAGGTTGGCACAGGCCGCATGCCGCTCCAGATGCACGGCCCCCAGGCTCCCGTGAAAGCCCCGCAGTTCGACCAGGACGAAATCGACGACATGGCTGCATATGTCGCCTCGCTTGGTCCTGGCCCGGCAATTCCCGATGCTGAATACCTCGACGCCTCCAAGGGCGACGCTGCAGCAGGCGGCGGCCTGTTCCGCACGAACTGCGCCATGTGCCACAACGTGGTCGGCGCCGGTGGTGCTCTGACCCGAGGCAAGTACGCTCCGAACCTCAGCGAAGTTTCCGAGCGCCACCTCTACGAGGCAATGCAGACCGGCCCGCAGAACATGCCGATCTTCAACGACGCAAACCTCACCCCCGAAGACAAGCGCGACATCATCGCCTACATCGAAGACACCAAGAAGCCCTCCCCGGGAGGCTTCAAGCTCGGAGCCCTCGGCCCGGTTGCTGAAGGTCTCTTCATCTGGTTCTTCGGACTGTCCGCAGTCATCGGCATCACCGTGTGGCTCACCGCCCGGTCGAAGTAAGCCAAGCCCTTATCCGTTTCGAGTACTAGACGAGGATGCACATGACCTCGAGTCACAACACTGGCACCACCGGCCAGCTTGAGCCGGTGAACGGGTTTGAGAACCCCGGCCTGCCGCAGCACAACCCCAGGATCACCGACGCTGAACCACTGGCCGAAAAGGCGGCAGAGCGTCAGGTAGCCCTGTGGTTCCTGCTGTCGATGATCGGAACCATCTGGTTCATCGTCTCCTTCTTCCTGTTCGGACCCAAGGGAGAGGAACCCACCCACGCAGGCCTGCGCCTCCAGACCCTCATGCTGGGTCTCGGCTCGGCTGCTGCGCTGTTCGGCCTCGGCATCGGCATTGTCCACTGGGCACGCACGCTTCTGCCCGACGCCGAAGTCGTTGAAGATCGCCACTCGATTGCCGGTTCTGAAGAAGACCAGGCTATTGCTCTGGAAATCCTCAACCAGGCAAAGGAAGAGTCGGGTATTGCCCGCCGTCCGCTTCTGCGCAACATGCTCATCGCGGCCGTTGCAATCGCTCCCCTGCCTGCCGTCCTCGTGCTGCGCGACCTCGGTCCGCTGCCGGGCGACAAGCTGTTCACCACCCTGTGGAAGAAGGGCGTCCGTCTGGTGCTCGACCCGGGCGGTGTTCCCGGTGAAGGCGAAGAGCGCGCGATCAAGCTCGCTGACGTCACGATCGGCTCGGCTTACCACGTGGTGCCCGAAGGCATGCACAAGTCGGAAGAGCCGCTGAACGAAAAGGCCAAGGCTGCTGTTCTGCTTATGCGCATCAGCCCGGACGAACTCAACACTGAGCCCGGCAAGGAAGACTGGGGCGTTGACGGAGTTGTCGCATACTCCAAGATCTGCACCCACGTTGGATGCCCTGTCGCTCTGTACGAACACCAGACGCACCACCTGCTGTGCCCGTGCCACCAGTCAACCTTCGACGTGACTCAGCACTGCAAGGTCATCTTCGGCCCTGCTAAGCGTCCGCTTCCGCAGCTGCCGATCGAAGTCGACAGCGAAGGCTACCTGGTCGCCCAGAGCGACTTCCACGAGCCCGTTGGTCCGACCTTCTGGGAGATCAACACGAGGGAGACTGACGCCTGATGAGCAACACACTCACTGACAACAAAGCAATGATTGCCGGTGGCCGCTGGGTTGAATCCCGCACCGGCGCTTCCAAGGCCGTCAAGGAGTTCGGCCGGAAGATCTTCCCGAGCCACTGGTCGTTCATGCTCGGCGAGGTTGCACTCTACAGCTTCATCATTCTGGTTCTTACGGGAACCTTCCTGACGCTGTGGTTCCGCCCCACCATGGGTCACGTGATCTACGAAGGTCCGTTTGTCCCGCTCAAGGGTGTACAGATCTCCGAGGCATACGCATCGACCCTCTACATTTCGTTTGAGGTTCGCGGCGGTCTGTTCATCCGTCAGATGCACCACTGGGCAGCTCTGCTGTTCATGGCTGCTCTTTCGATCCACGCGATGCGTGTGTTCTTCACCGGCGCTTACCGCAAGCCCCGTGAGATCAACTGGATCATCGGTGTCGGACTCATCGCCATGGGCATGGCAGCCGGCTTCACCGGCTATTCGCTGCCGGACGACCTCCTGTCGGGTAACGGTCTGCGAATCATCGACGGTCTGCTGAAGTCCATTCCGCTGGTGGGAACGTACATTTCGTTCTTCCTGTTCGGCGGGGAATTCCCTGGCGAAGACATTGTGTCCCGCCTGTACTCGATGCACATCATGGTCGTGCCAGCACTGCTAATCGCAATGATCGGCGCGCACCTGATGTTCGTTGTGATCCACAAGCACACCCAGTGGCCCGGAGCCGGACACACCAACCGCAACGTTGTCGGCGAACCCGTTCTGCCCACCTTCGCGGCTAAGGGCGGCGGCTTCTTCTTCATGATCTTCGGCCTTCTGGCTCTGATCTCCGGTGTGTTCACAATCAACGCCGTGTGGAACTACGGACCGTACGACCCCTCCCCTGTTTCGGCTGGTACCCAGCCTGACTGGTACATCGGCTGGCTCGACGGATTTTTGCGAATCTTGCCCGGTTGGATGGAGTTCTACGTCTTCGGCTACCCGATCTCCGTCAACATCAACACCGCGCTTCTTGCAACCGGAGTCCTGTTTGTCGGCATGATCGTCTGGCCGTTCTTCGAGCAGTGGCTGACAAAGGACACGCGCGAACACCACGTTCTCGAACGCCCGCGCAACAACCCCACGCGCACCGCGTTCGGTGTTGCTGCCGCCATCTGGTACATCAACCTGTGGGCAGCAGCTTCCGGTGACCTTGTTGCAGTGTTCTTCCACATGTCGCTGAACGACATGATCTACATCTTCCGAGCGCTGTTCTTCCTTGGACCGATCGTCGGCTACATCGTGACGAAGCGCATCTGCCTTGCCCTTCAGCGCAAGGACCGGGAGATCGCACTGCACGGTTTCGAGTCGGGTGAAATCATCCGTCTGCCGCACGGTGAGTTCCAGGAACGCCACAAGCCGCTGTCTGAGGACCGGCTGTGGAAGCTGACCGCCTTCGAAGCTCCGGGCTACATCCCCGCGCAGCCCAACGAAGACGGAGTCATCACCAAGGCGGAGAAGCGCCGCGCACGTGTTGCACGCTTCTTCTACGAAGACCGCGTTGCTCCCGTCACGAAGGCAGAGCTTGACGCTGCACACCACGACCACGAAGAGGTCGAAGCAGCTGACAGCAAAGAGCTGAACTGACAATAGGCAACTTAAGCCCCGCAGCCATTGAGGCTGCGGGGCTTCTGCTTTGTCTGCCGGCCTCAGATCGCGCTCTCCGCGCCGGGGCGTTCGTCAATAACACATGCCCGTCGCCGGGGTGTTGGCCGCACTATCGACTGTTGGGGGTCACTTGGATTCAAGTGTCATTCTTACGACAGTTGTTACCATCAAATTCAGGTCCCTACAGGTCCATCCAGCTGACTTGCTGCCATCTGCTAGAGACGCCCGGCTAAGAGCTGATTGTGCTCAAGGTCAAGGCCCGGATCATTATTCACTCGATATCCCGGCTTTTTGTGTGTGGGCGGCTGATGTGGTGGGCTATTGTTCCCTGCTTTTCGCCCCCAATAGGTACCCTATCCCCAAGCCGGAGCATGCGCAGGTCGGGGCTCAGATGAGGCGGCTCCGTGCGTTTCTGCCTCTATATGTGCCCTAGTCTGTAGAACCAACTGAGACCTGTGGTTTGTTTCTTGCCAGCACGGTTGTTGCATGGCTGCCTATATTCCGCGCCCCACCTGTTAGCAGCAAATCCACGCTTTAGCCGCATCGAGACTCCGTTCAGCAACAGAAACTCCCGTTAGCAGTTGTTGCTAGGGCGAAGAATCCGGCTAAAGGGTGTCAGGTCGCCAGAAAGGGGCCGTGAATGGATGCCCAAAATATCAGCGGCCAAGTTCTCAGCGGCAGAAGCGACGCCGTACTCGGCCCCGCAGACGGTGTCGGCTTGGGGCGGAGAGGATCTGGTTGATAAACCCTTGCAGCATCTGACGCATCAGAACCGGGGAGGCCTGTGCCAGCAGATCGTCCAGATAGGTTGTCGGGTCGATAGAATGTGGAGCAGCGTTCATCGTTACTTGCCTTTCGGTGAGATGTGGTAGTTGAGTCGAAAGGTTACTGACGGTGGCCGCCCCTATATTTCCCAGGGCCCACCATCAGAAAGCGTTACACCACACTAAGGGACGCAACCAATATGTGCCCTAATCTGTAGAACCTACTGAGACCTGTGGTTTGTCTCTTGCCGGCACGGTTGTTGCATGGCTGCAAATACCGCGGCCCACCCGTCAGCAGCAAATCCACGCTTTAGCCGCATCGAGACACCGTTCAGCAATAGAAACTCCCATTAGAAGTTGTTGCTAAGGCAAAGAATCCGGCTAAAGGGTGTCAGGTCGCCAGAAAGGGGCCGTGAATGGATGCCCAAAATATCAGCGGGCAAGTTCTCAGCGGCTGAAGCGAACGCTGTCCTGAATTCAGACAGACGTGAAGGCATCTTAGAGCTGACACGAGCAGCAGTGACAGTCTCGAAGACTCGAGGCGGCCTTTATGTTCGCGACGTTGTTTCCGAGGCTGTTGGTGTGCTCACTGCGCTGAGGGATCGTCTGACAACAGTGAAGCTGCGCAATCACAAAGACCACACGTGGGAATTAAGAAGCACAACAAAGCGCCCCCGTGCACAATGCACGGGGGCGCTTCAGTCAGAGTTGATCAGTGCGCGTGGTTGCCGCGATCGTACTCGTATACGAGTCCGATCAGCGATACCAGGCACAGAACGCCACCGAAGGGCATGATCCACCAGCCGACTGCAACCCCGAGGAAGCAGATGCCGATGCCTGCAGCCAGGGCCAAAGGCCACCAGCTCCACGGGCTGTAGAAGCCGTACTCGTAGGATTCATCGCTGATCTCGGCAGATTCGATGTCCTGCGGGTGCTTGCCCATCTTCTTGTCCTCCAAGAAGACGAACGCACCGATCATGAGCGACATCAGACCGACAAGCAAGATAGCTGGAAAGCCGACCAGTTCCTTGAAGTCCGTCAGGTAACCGTAGACGAACGCAACAGGAATGAAGAAGAAGATTCCTGCACTGAAAATCAGGCCCGAGATCCTCACTTGGTGCTCCTTTCGGGCAGCGAGTATGCGTCACTGGGGTGACCAGCCAGTTCCAGAAGTTCTGGGTGGTTCGCGTCGAATGCCGGGCGTTCCGAACGGATGCGGGGCAGCGACGTGAAGTTGTGACGCGGGGGCGGGCAGGAGGTTGCCCATTCGAGCGAACCGCCGTAGCCCCACGGGTCGTTCACAGTGACCTTAGGCGCCTTGCGTGCGGTGATCCATACGTTCCAGAACCAGGGGATCATGGAAGCTGCAAGGATGATCGTGCCGACGGTCGAAAGCTGGTTCTGCCAGGTGAAGTTGTCCTGCGGCAGGTAGTCAGGGTAACGACGCGGCATGCCCTCAACTCCAAGCCAGTGCTGGATGAGGAAGGTGCCGTGGAAGCCGATGAACAGAATCCAGAAGTGGATCTTGCCGAGGGTTTCGTTGAGCATCTTGCCGGTGAACTTCGGCCACCAGAAGTAGAAACCTGCGAACATCGCGAAGACGACGGTACCGAAGATCACGTAGTGGAAGTGAGCCACAACGAAGTAGGTGTCTGACACCTGCTGGTCCATGATCGGGCTTGCCAGAACGACGCCGGTGAGACCACCGAAGACGAAGCTGACGAGGAAGCCGATCGACCAGAGCATCGGGGTTTCGAAAGTCAGCGAACCGCGGAACATCGTAAAGATCCAGTTGAAGATCTTCACACCTGTCGGAACCGCGATGAGCATCGTCATGAACGCGAAGAACGGAAGCATGACTGCACCGGTGACGTACATGTGGTGAGCCCAAACGGTGACCGACAGGGCTGCAATCGCGATTGTCGCGTAGACAAGCATCTTGTAGCCGAAGATCGGCTTGCGGCTGAAGGTCGGGAAGATCTCAGACACGATGCCGAAGAACGGCAGTGCGATGACGTAGACCTCAGGGTGACCGAAGAACCAGAACAGGTGCTGGTAGAGAATCGGTCCGCCGTTTTCCGGGCTGAAGATGTGCGCGCCCAGAACACGGTCTGCAGCAACAGCGAACAGAGCGGCAGCCAGCGGCGGGAACGCCATCAGAACGAGAATACCGGTGATCAGAACATTCCAGGAGAACACCGACAGACGGAACATCGTCATACCCGGAGCGCGCATGGTGATCACGGTCGTAATGAAGTTCACGGAACCGAGGATCGTGCCGAAGCCCTGGAAAGCGATGCCGAGCGTCCACAGGTGACCGCCCAGTCCGGGGGTGAATGTCGTGTTGCTCAGCGGAGCGTAAGCCGTCCAACCGAACGATGCTGCACCCTGCGGAGTCAGGAACCCGGAGCAGGCGATGAGCGAACCGAAGAGGAACACCCAGAAAGCAAATGCGTTCAGTCGCGGGAATGCGACGTCGGGAGCACCGATCTGCAGCGGCATGATGACGTTGGCAAAACCGGCAAACAGCGGCGTTGCGAACATCAGCAGCATAAGCGTGCCGTGCATGGTGAACAGCTGGTTGTACTGTTCCTTCGTTTCGATGATCTGCATACCGGGTGCAAACAGCTCAAGACGGATGAGCACGGCCATAACACCGGCGATGCAGAAGAAGAGGAACGACGCGATCAGGTACATGTACCCGATGGTCTTGTGGTCGGTGGAGGTCAGCCAGTTGACGATGACCTTGCCCTTACTCACCGGAACCTTCGGTGCAGCACCGAGGTCGACGGGGCGATCAGCTACCGCCGTCATTTGTCAGCACCTTCTTTCTGGTATGGGTTGGAGTACCAGTGTGTGCGGTCGAATTCTTCGCCGAGTACACCGGTGTTGCCCTGTTCACGGAGCTCGTTGGTGTAGGCCAGGTATTCGTCCTTGGACACAACCTTGACGTTGAAAAGCATTTCGGAGTGGAACTCACCGCAGAGTTCAGCACACTTGCCGAGGTATTCGCCTTCCTTGAGGGCCTTGAGGTGGAGTGTTTCCACACGGCCGGGGGTCATGTCGCGCTTCTCGAGGAACGCAGGGACCCAGAAGGAATGAATGACATCGCGCGAACGGAGCTGGATCTCAAGATCCGTGTTCGCCGGCAGGTACAGCGTCGGTGCTTCTTCACCGGGCTTTTCAGTACCGTCCAGGTTTACCTGAACACCTGCGTAGTGGACGTCCTGCGAGGTGTAGTTGAAGTCCCAAGCCCACTGCTTGCCGACAACCTCGATCTTCTCTTCGCCCGGCGTCTTGTCATTCGTGGTCTCGTCGAACAGCGCCATGTTGTGGAAGAAGAAGCCGACAACAAGGATGATCGGAATGACCGTGTACATGATCTCGACGGGCATGTTGTACTGCAGCTGCACCGGCAGTCCGCGATCGTTCTTACGACGGCGGTACGCGACGATGCAGAAGAGCATCAGACCCCATGTGATGGCGCCTACGGCTAGAGCAGCAATCCAGCCTCCGGTCCACAGTGCGGTGTACGCGTCTGTGTGGGACGTCGCGCCTTTCGAAGCGGCGGGCAGATAGCCCAGCTCCGGCGCACCGTTGGAGCAGCCGGCGAGGAGGGCAGAAGAAGCCAGGGCGCCTGCGACGCCCACCTTCTTCGCCCAGGCCTTCGGAGACCTGCGTGCTGACTGATTCGGAGAATCCACGTGCAGCCTTTCGGATACCTAACGGATGAATCCTGCGTGTTGGACGGCGCTCATAGGTGCGACCCCAACCGACGGAAGTCACCCAACTCTGACTTTGTCTTAACCACCCTACCGCTAACGGGGGTGAAATTTCATACTCACCTGCTCATTGCATGAGAAAATCCTGTGTGCGAAGACCGCGAAGCCGCATTTCTACGGCTTTTGCGTACTCGAGCTCAGGGATTTCCGACACGCCGAGCGATTCTAAGTGTGGCGTGGACCACTGCGCATCGATGAGCCACTGCCCTTCCTCACATCTGTCCTCCATGTGGCGAACGAGTCCGACGAGGGCCGCTTTGGAGGCATCGGTTTCCCTGTGGAACATGGACTCACCCGCAAATATGCTTCCCAGGTCAAGCCCGAACAGCCCGCCGATGAGTTCGCCATCGCGGTCCCACACATCGACGGATTTCATCCATCCTGTTCTGGCCAACTCCGTGTACACGGCTTTTATGTCGTCGGTGATCCACGCACCCGGGCGCGAGGGGTCGGCACACCCGACCAGGACGTCGTCGAACGCCTCGTTCCACGTAATGCGCATTCCCCGCATCGACTTGCGAAGGCTCTTAGAGACCTTGAGCTCGCCCGGCAGAAGCACACCGCGCGTTTTGGGCGACCACCACCCGCAGCCGTCTGAGCCCGCATCGCCGAGTTCCATCGGAAACAGTCCGGCACGATAGGCAGAAACAATTCGGCCGATCTCCAGCTGCGGTGAAACAGCTGCGAGATCGGCCGGTTGCATTCCCATTGACGAAGGTGCGTCAGTGGAAAGAATCCCCGCAGGCACACGAGCCAGCGGCATTGGGGTTGTCGATCGTAAAGCCCTGCTTTTCGATGGTGTCCGAGAAGTCGATGGTGGATCCGTCGAGGTAGGGAACGCTCATGCGGTCGACGATGACCTCGACGCCGTCGAAATTGCGCACTGCGTCCCCGTCGAGGACGCGCTCGTCAAAGTACAGCTGATAGATCAGGCCGGAGCACCCTCCAGGCTGGACAGCAACACGCAGGCGAAGGTCGTCGCGGCCTTCCTGCTCGAGGAGGCTGCGAACTTTGTCGGCTGCCGCTGAAGAAAGATCAACTCCGTGCGACGCCTGTTCCGTAACAGTCATATTCACTCCAATTCATCGGCAATGCCTACGGTACGTATGGAAACGGCTGGGGCAAGCATAGTATTCCCGGCCGACAACTCGGATCAGGCCCGTTCGCCAAGCCGCTTGAGCAGAAGAGCCTCGGACACAATAGCCCGCTTGAAATCAGGCAGGTAAAGACTTTCGTTGGCACTGTGGGCGCGAGTGTCGGGGTCTTCAATGCCGGTAACGAGGATCGAGGCGTTCGGGAAGACCTCGAGCAGGTCCGCAATGAACGGGATGGAGCCGCCCAAGCCCATCTTCACCGCTTCTTCCCCGAAGCCATCGGTCAGCGCTTCGAGTGCCTTGCCGAGAACCAGGTCAGATTCGTCCGCCTGCCAGGGGCTGCCGAACTCGGATGCGCCGAACTCGATCTGCGCGCCGAAGGGCACATGTTCTTCGAGGTGCTTGCGAAGCTTGTCGAGGGCATCTTCTGGGTCCTGCCCCGGCGCCAAACGCATCGACACTTTCGCACCGGCGCGAGCGTGCAGAGTGTTCGAGGAATCAGCCACGCTCGGCATGTCCATCCCAATGACGGTAAGTGCCGGCTGCGACCACAGACGCGAGGCGAGTGAGCCGCGCCCGATGAAGTCTGTCCCGGGCAGGACACCGGAATCGCGGCGCAGGTCTTCCTCGCTGTATTCAACAGCGGCCTCTTCAGAGGCGACGAGCCCCTCGACCGCCGGCGAACCGTCCTCGTTGTGCAGGCTGGACAGCAGGCGGATGAGGGCGAGCGGTGCATCCGGCGCCACTCCCCCGTACATGCCGGAGTGAACCGAGTGCTTCATCGTCGTAACGGTGAACTCGAGCGACGCCATGCCGCGCAGGCTCGTGGTCAGTGCGGGTTTGCCCTCCGCCCAGTTGCCGGAGTCGGCAACGATGATGACATCAGCAGCCAGCTTGTCCCGGTAGCGCTCAATGAAGTCTCGGAAGCTGGGAGAGCCGGCTTCTTCTTCACCTTCAATGAACAGAGTCACACCGACATCAAGTTCGTCCGCCAGCAATCGCAGCGCAGTCAGGTGAACCAGGATGCCAGCTTTGTCATCTGCCGAACCACGACCGTAGGCGCGGTCACCCTTCACCGTCAGCTCAAACGGTTCGGTATCCCAGTCATCGCGACTGCCAGCGGGCTGTACGTCGTGATGCGCGTACAGCAGAACCGTGGGCTGCCCTTCCGGAGCCGCACGGCGAGCCACTACCGCTGGATACCCCTCGCTGCCGTCCTGGTTGGCACCGCGCAGGATCTCAACGTTGTCAAAGCCGACTTCTTCGGCGAGCTCAGCTGTGAGCGCCGCTGAATCAGCTACGTGCTGAGGATCGACGTTCGGCCATGCGACCGACGGCACAGCGACGAGTTTGGTGAGGTTGTCAAGGACTTCCGAGTAAACGGCGTCCAGCCGCTCGTGCAGAGCCTTGGACAGGGCAGTTCCGTGCTGTGAAGATTCAGAAATGGTCATGCTCCGATACTATTAGCGCCGTACAGCCACAGGAAGCAGCGCGCACAATACACGCGCGGAAAGCATTATCAGGAGACGAACCAGGCATGTCGGACAAGCCAGAATCCAACGAGCAGCACCGGGACCCCGAGGCGAAGAAGAACCGCCCCACACCGTCCCGTCGCCAGCAGGAACAGGCTCGCCGTCGCCCTCTCGTTCCCGAAGACCGCAAAACAGCCAAGGCTGAGGCCCGCGCCGAAATGCGCCGTGAGCGCAACTACATCCGCGAACGGATGATGGAAGGCGATGAGCGCTATCTCCCCGCCCGTGACGTCGGCCCCCAGCGCCGCTACATCCGCGACTATGTCGACGCCCGCTACTCCTTCGGCGAGCTGCTCATCCCCATTGCGCTTGTCATCCTGCTGGTGAGCCTGTTCATTCAAAACGTTCAGGTGCAGGCCTATTCGACATACGTCATCTATGTGCTTCTGGGCCTCGTCGTGCTCGATGGCTTCATCATCCACTTCACCCTGAAGAAGAAGATGTCGGACAAGTTCGGAGCCGAAAACCTGCAGCGCGGCAATACCTTCTATGCGATTATGCGGAGCATTCAGCTGCGCATGCTTCGCACTCCCCGCGCACTCGTCGGCCGGCGCGAATACCCCAACTGACAACCATGCCGGCTGCAGCTGACCCGCAGCTGCAGCCGGACATTCAGCGGCCGAGAATCTTCTGTGCAAGGCGCGGACCTTCGTAGATGAGGCCCGTGTACACCTGCACCAGATCTGCACCTGCCGCAATCCTGGCGAGGTAGTCAGCACGCGACTGCACTCCCCCAACAGAGATGACGGTCATGTCCTCCGCGACCCGCGAGCGGACCAAACGCAGAACTTCAAAGGACCGCGCGGCAGCCGGGGCTCCCGAGATCCCGCCTGCTTCCGCCTCGGCAAGTTCGCGATCCGCACCGGTGAGTACCGAACGGTCCAGAACGGTGTTGGTGCAGATAATCCCATCTAGGCCGACCTCCGATGCGAGATCGCAGACAGCCAGAACATCGTCATCGGCAAGGTCCGGTGCGATCTTGACCAGCACTGGAACATGACCGAGCGTCGAACGCACATCAGATGAGTCAACCGCCCGTGTTTCTTCCAGAACCGCAGTGAGGATCGGACGAAGCGCCTCGACCGTCTGCAGATCCCGCAGTCCCGGTGTGTTGGGCGAGGAGACATTGATCACGAGGTAGTCGGCGTACTTCGCAAGACGCGACGCCGACACCCGGTAATCATCAGCCGCCTGCTCCAAGGGAACAGTTTTCGTCTTGCCGATGTTGACCCCGATGATGGGACGGCGATCTTCAGGAAGCTCAGCAATCTGCCGACGTGCACGCTGCAGATTGCGCTCCGCCTGTTCAGAACCGTCGTTGTTGAAGCCCATGCGGTTGAGAACGCCCTCCGACTGGGCCAGGCGGAACAGCCGCTTCTTCGGATTGCCGGGCTGGCCCTCAGCAGTGACAGTGCCCACCTCAATGTGGCCGAAGCCCAGCCGGGACATTGCCCGGACGCCCACGCCGTTCTTGTCGAACCCGGCGGCCAGCCCCAGACGATTGGGGAACGTCAAGCCCATGACGGTGGCCGGTTTCGGTCGCACACCGAACAGGGAGCCGATGAGATCTCCGCCCCCGGGAAGAGAATCAAGTAGGTTAAGAAGTGAGAAGCTCGCGCTGTGCGCCAGCTCCGCGTCAGAGCGGACAAGAACTGAGCGGTAGAGGGCTTTGTACATAAAGCTATCTTTACCGCCTGGCACGCGCGGGAACAAATGAAAGCAGAAGAAAGGTTTCGCATGACCCAGTCGATTCCATCCGCAGCAGGACGCACCGCGGCCGCGCACAAGGCCAAGGCCGATGTGCTTGTGGTCGGGCTGACCGCTGAGGGCACCGTTCTAGCAGAAGACCTCAAGCCCGCTCTCGCCAAGGACCTCGAGAAGGCCGCCGTCAGCGTCGACGCGTCCGGCCGACTCGACTCGACGGCGCGGGTGCCCGCACCCGCTGGAGTCGCGGCAGATTCTGTCGTGCTGGCCGGACTTGGGGAATTCTCGCCGGCTGACCTGACTGAACCGACCAAGGCAGATGCGGCCCTCGATGCTCTGCGCCGCGCTGCCGGTTCAGCTCTGCGCAGCATCACGAAGGCCCGTTCGGTCGCGCTCGCTCTGCCCAGCCCCGACGCCGCGGTTGCCGAAGCGATCGCAACCGGTGCCGTGCTCGGCGCCTACCGCTACGGTGCCTACCGTTCCGAAGACAAGGCGAAGACCCTTGCAGCCGGCATTGAAGTGCTCACGGCGAAATCCAACCTCAAGGCTGTTGAGCGCGGTGCCGTCATTGCACGCGGCACCTGCGGTGCACGCGACTTCGTCAACCAGCCGCCGCTTGACCTTTACCCGGAAACGTTCGCCGCTGAGGTCGTAAGGCAGGCGAAGGCCGAAAAGATCAAGGCAACCGTTTGGGATCCAGCGAAACTCGAAGCCGAGGGCTTCGGCGGACTCATCGGAGTTGGCCGCGGTTCAAAGCGCGGACCCCGCCTGGTGAAGCTCGAGTACGCACCCCGCCGTGCTTCCAAGCACCTGGCCCTGGTCGGCAAGGGAATCACCTTCGACAGCGGCGGCATTTCCCTGAAGCCCGCTGCAAGCATGGAGGACATGAAGTCCGACATGGGAGGCGCCGCAGCCGCAGCTCAGGCCATCATCACGATCGCCCGCCTGCAGCTGCCGGTCAAGGTCACCGCCTGGCTCGCCATGGCTGAAAACATGCCCGGTGCTGACGCACAGCGACCCAGCGACGTCATCACCATCTACGGCGGCAAGACCGTCGAGGTGACCAACACCGACGCAGAAGGCCGTCTGGTGCTGGCCGATGCCCTTGTTGCAGCAGGCAAGGAGAACCCGGACCTCATCATCGACATCGCGACCCTCACCGGCGCGCAGATCGTCGCCCTGGGCAACCGCACCTCGGGCGTCATGGGCCGGACGAATGCCCGCAACGCAGTAGTCCTCGCCTCCGAGAAGACCGGCGAGGCCATGTGGCCGATGCCCTTCCCGGAAGAGCTTCTGAGCTACTTCGATTCGGAAACCGCTGACATCAAGAACTCCGGCAAGCGCCCCGGAGGCATGCTCAGCGCCGGCGTCTTCCTGCAGGAGTTCGTCGCTGACGAACAGGATTGGGCACACATCGACATCGCCGGACCGTCGTTCAACTCGGAATCGCCGTGGGGCTACACCCCAGCCGAAGGCACCGGCGTTCCGGTTCGCACACTCGTCCAGGTGGCCGAAAACCTCGCCTGATCGCACCCGTCCCCGGTTTGACAGTGGTCACACTGCCGAGCCGGGGCGGGACTTTATCGGAATTAAGTGAAAAGATAGGACTAGCCGCCACAGCGGTCCTCAACCGACCATTTTGCTAGGAGCACATTTCGTGAGCGATTCGCAAAACAACTACGACCTCATCGTTCTCGGCGGTGGCACAGCCGGCTACGCCGCGGCACTCCGCGCGACGCAGCTTGACATGAAGGTCGCTCTCATTGAGCGCGACAAGGTCGGAGGCACCTGCCTTCACCGCGGCTGCGTCCCCACCAAGGCACTCCTCCACGTTGCCGAAGTCGCAGACTCGACACGCGAAGCCAGCGTGTTCGGCATCGATGCCACCCTCAACAACATCAACGTCGAAGACGTGCTGAAGTTCAAGAGCGGCATCACCGACAAGAACCACAAGGGCTTGCAGGGCCTCATCAAAATGGCCGGCATCGACACCGTCATCGGCGAAGGCAAACTGACCGGCAAGGACACCGTCACCGTCTCCACCGACGAAGGCGATGTCGAACTGACGGGCAAGAACATTGTTCTGGCCACCGGTTCGACTTCCCGCACACTCGGCATCGAGATCGGCGGCAACGTTCTCACCAGCACCGAAGCTCTCAACCTCGACCGCGTTCCCAAGTCCGCAATCGTGCTCGGCGGCGGCGTCATCGGCGTTGAGTTCGCAAGCATCTGGAACTCCTTCGGATCCGACGTCACAATCGTCGAAGGACTGCCGAACCTCGTGGCCAACGAAGACGCATCCGTTTCCAAGGGCCTCGAGCGCGCATTCAAGAAGCGCAAGATCAAGCAGAAGCTCGGCGTGTTCTTCAAGGAAGTCGAGCAGACCTCCGACGGCGTCAAGGTGTCCCTCGAAGACGGCACTGAACTCGAAGCCGAGGTTCTGCTCGTGGCTGTCGGCCGCGGTCCCGTGACCGAAGGCTTCGGCTTCGAAGAGCAGGGAGTGAAGCTCGACCGCGGTTTCGTCACCACGAACGAGCGCCTGCACACCGGTGTCGGCAACATCTACGCCGCCGGCGACATCGTGCCCGGCCTTCAGCTTGCACACCGCTCCTTCGCGCACGGTATCTTCATTGCCGAAGAGATCGCGGGCAAGAACCCGGCACCGCTGGATGAAACCGGCGTTCCGCGCATCACCTACTGCGACCCGGAGATCTTCTCCGTCGGCCTCACGGAAAAGAAGGCTGCTGAGAAGTACGGCGAAGACAAGATCGAAAAGGTCGAATTCCCGCTTGCCGGCAACGCCAAGTCCGCCATCCTCAACACGCAGGGATTCATCAAGATCATCCGCGAAAAGGACGGCCCGATTGTCGGCGTTCACGGACTCGGCGCTCGCCTGTCCGAGCAGGCCGGCGAAGCCCAGCTCATCGTGAACTGGGAGGCCTTCCCCGAAGAGGTCGCATCGCTCATCCACGGACACCCCACCCAGAACGAAGCCATCGGCGAAGCAGCGCTGGCGCTTGCCGGCAAGCCGCTGCACTTCCGCTGATCGAGCCATAGGGAGACTGACACAATGGCCAACACCGTAAAGATGCCCGCCCTCGGCGAATCGGTGACGGAAGGCACCGTCACCCGCTGGCTGAAGGAAGTCGGCGACACCGTCGAGGTCGACGAACCGCTTCTCGAAGTGTCGACTGACAAGGTCGACACCGAAATCCCCAGCCCGTACTCCGGCGTTCTGCAGGAGATCCTGGCTGAAGAAGACGACGACGTCGAGGTCGGCGGCGACCTCGCTGTCATCGGCGACGGAGAAGGCTCCGGCGACTCCGCTGAAGACGACTCCGCTGACGAAGAACCAGAAGCCGAAGAGCCAGAAGCCGAAGAACCAGAGACGGACGAAGACCCAGAAGACGACGCAGCCGAAGAAGAGGACGAAGCTCCCGCTGCGAAGTCGGACGACAAGCCCTCCGGCGGTTCCGGTGAATCGCAGGAAGTCACCATGCCGGCTCTCGGCGAATCGGTGACGGAGGGCACCGTCACCCGCTGGCTGAAGGAAGTCGGCGACACCGTCGAGGTCGACGAACCGCTTCTCGAAGTGTCGACTGACAAGGTCGACACCGAAATCCCCAGCCCTGTCGCAGGCACCGTGCTTGAACTGCTTGCTGAAGAAGACGACGACGTTGAAGTCGGCGCACCCCTGGCGCGCATCGGCGACGGCGACGCTTCGGCTTCGGATGACAAGCAGGACGACGCTGACGATGTCGACCAGGCTGAAGACTCGGCTGACGACGCTGACGATGCCGACCAGGCTGAAGACTCGGCTGACGAAGCTGACAACGCTGACGAAGCCGATGTCGAAGAAGAAGCCATCGAAGAGTCCGAAAAGGACCTGTCGAAGGAAGAGCCCAAGAAGGCACCTGCCTCTGAGTCGACAGCATCGGATGACGAAGCCCAGACCGCTGCTGCCAAGCAGGCTGCGGGCGAATCGAGCAGCGCACCCAGCCGCTCCGCCGAGTCCGCTTCTTCGGCCGCACAGACCGTGACGTCGGGCCAGGCCCCGTACGTCACGCCGCTGGTGCGCAAGCTTGCACGCGAAAAGGGCGTTGACCTTTCGACCGTGCGCGGAACGGGAGTCGGCGGTCGTATCCGCAAGCAGGATGTCCTTGCCGCACAGAGCACCGCCAGTGCCTCTGCCCCGGCTGCGTCTGCTCCTGCTGGCCGCGAACCGTTCGTCATCGAGGTTTCGGAAGAAGCCAAGAAGCTTCGCGGAACCACGCAGAAGGCGTCGCGCATTCGCCGGACCATTGCACAGCGCATGCGCGAATCGCTGCAGAACTCCGCTCAGCTCACCCAGGTGACCGAAGTCGACATGACTGCTGTTTCGGCTCTGCGCAAGGCAAAGAAGGAAGAATTCCAGCAGAAGCACGGCGTTAAGCTGACGTACCTGCCGTTCTTCGCCAAGGCCGTAGCAGAAGCCCTGCAGGCGTACCCGCGTGTCAACGCCACGTTCGATGTCAAGGCTGGAGAGATCTCCTACCCCGACTCTGAGAACCTCGGCATTGCGGTCGACACCGAACGCGGTCTGCTGGTTCCGGTCGTCAAGAACGCCGGTGACCTTTCGATCGCAGGCCTGGCCAAGGCAATCGACGACGTCGCGTCCAAGACTCGCGATGGCAAGATCAGCCCTGACCTGCTGTCGGGCGGCACCTTCACCATCACGAACATCGGTTCGTTCGGTGCTCTGTTCGACACGCCGATCATCAACCACCCCGAGGTCGGCATCCTGGGCACCGGTGCTATCAAGCGCCGCCCGCAGGTCGTCAAGACCGAGGACGGCACCGAGGCAATCGCTATTCGCGACATGGCCTACCTTCCGCTGACCTACAACCACGAACTGGTTGACGGTGCGGACGCCGGTCGTTTCCTCAAGGCCATCAAGAACCGCCTTGAGAACGGTTCGTTCGAGGCCGATCTCGACCTCTGATCGATCCTGATCGAACCTGAATAGAAGCGCCCGCGGAGAAGTCCGCGGGCGCTTCTGCTTGGCGGGCACCTGGCTGGCGGCTTAAGACTCAGTTCTCGTGAAGTTCCTCCGTGCGGCTGACCTTCCATTTGCCTTCGTGCTTTTCCAAACTCACCCGGATCCGCGCTTCGGGAACAGGCGCTCCGCCGACCTCGGCAGAGACAACGGCCCGGACAGTCGCGGTCTCTGTAGTGCTGTCCTCAACTTCGCACTCTGTGACGTTCATCGTGACGTTCATGGGCTGAGCGGGTTTGTCTTCTGATTCCGCATCGGCTTTCGCAGCGTTTGATCCTGGCACTGTAAGGCCTGCGAGGTCTGCTGGCTTGCCGCCGGCGAACGCAGCTGCCCGCGCCTGTGTCAGGTCTTTGAAGCCCTCACAGGGCCCACTGCTGTCTGGAGCAGCATCCGAGGTGTCTTCCGGCTCGCCGCTTTGTTCTGCCGGCACGGAGGGCTCATCCTCCGCCTTAGGGCTGCGCGGATCTTCGCCGTGCTTCCCCTGGTCAACCGCCGCTGTCGGCTCGGTCTGGTCCGGCTGCGCACCACCGATGATGAGCGCAATGCCGGCAGCCACTGTCGCCAGCGCTGCAGCACCGATAACACCGGCACGCACACCTCTGCGGATCTTTCCACCCGGTGCAGCCGCGGTGGGTTCTTTTCTTTTCGGCCCGGATCGCTTCGCTGTCTTCTCCGGTTTCCAGGCTCCACGACGAGGTGCCTGTGATCCTCGATTCTTGCGCGCGCGTTCTGTGTCCCCTCGGAGGGCTGCTATCGCGGTGTCGCCAATCCCCTGTTCAGCTTTCTCCTCAGCGCCTGTCTTCGGGCCCGTCTGCTCCGGGACGTTATTCACAGCCGCTGTGACCGGGCGCAGTCCAGCGGTCGGTGGATCATTGACTGGAACTCCAGGTTCGCCCGGATAAAAGGGCAGCCGCTCTGCCCCTCGGTATCTGCGCACTGCCTCAAGAAGATCTCCTCTGGGAAGATCACCTGTTTCGCCGTCCAGCAACAGCGCATCAATGAGATCGACAAGTTCCGTGGGCAGGTTGTTGTCGCGATTCTTCAAAGGCACAGCAGTTTCAGTGAAAGTCACGCCCTGCGCGGCAGCGTACAGAAGTTCGCCCAGCTCCCGAGCTTCTGATTCCTCCCCTGGAACCTCGATGCCCGGCAATGCGCAGACGGAACCGTCATCGGCAAGCGCCAGGCTTGCCCGCGAAATCGGGATCGAGCCATCGGTCCCGCCTGTGGCCTCAATCGTGCCGCGCAGAAGACACACGAGCTCTTCCGCTCCCAGAGGTGCCAGACCGAGAAGCGCGTCCTCGAGCATGCCGCCTCGACATCTGGGAATGAGCAGCCCCGCAACCGGCTCCATGTCAGGGCCCAGAACCGAAACCGGCCTCCCGGCACCAGCGGCCGTGTCTGCTGCACACACGAACCATTTGACCTCGTGGGCGTTGAACACGCGCCACAGTCCGGGACGGACCTCGGCATCGTAGATCCATTCGCACACCTGCATATCAGCCTCCTTAGGCAGAAATTCGACCACGTCGGCAGACGGACCGAAACCCCCAAACCGCAATCTGTGGATAACTGTTGCGGTGCTTTTGCCGCTTGGGCCCTCGTCGGCATATGGTCATGGAATGGCTTGGGACATCGAACATCTGGGTTTTGCACCCGAATTCGTTGACTACAGAGAAGCGCTGGAAGTCCAAAGGCGGACGCACGCTGATGTTGTCGACGGCAAGAAGAACTCCACCTTCCTCGTGCTGGAACACTCCCCCGTCTACACAGCGGGCAAACGCACTGAAGACCACGAACGCCCCCGCGACGGCACGGAAGTCATCGACATCGACCGAGGCGGAAAGATCACCTGGCACGGTCCGGGGCAGCTGGTCATCTACCCCATCTACCGCCTGAATGACCAAAAAGAGGTCCGCCTTTTCGTCGACCAGATCGAAAAAGCGGGAATCGAACTGCTCGCCGAGTACGGAATCACCGCGCAGCAGGTTGAGGGCCGATCCGGTGTGTGGATCACCGAGGGCCCGGGACCGGACAGGAAGATCCTCGCGATCGGCATCCGCATTCACAACGGCGTGTCGATGCACGGCCTGGCTTTGAACTGCTCGAACGAGCTCGCCGGCTTTGAAAACATCGTCCCCTGCGGCATTCCTGACGCCGCGACCACTAGCATTTCCATCGAAACCGGCACCCAAACAACTCCGGAACAGGCTGCCCAGCGCCTGCTGGAGCTGCTGGACAAGCACATCACCGCCTGATCCCCACGAAAGGCCAGGACATGACAATCGCCCCGGAAGGACGCAAGCTGCTGCGAGTGGAAGCTCGCAATTCGCAGACTCCCATTGAAGACAAGCCGAAGTGGATCAAAGCGAAAGCTAAGATCGGCCCCGAGTTCTCGGAACTGAAATCGCTTGTCCGCACGGCAGGCCTCAACACCGTGTGTGAGGAAGCGGGTTGCCCCAACATCTTTGAATGCTGGGAGGACCGCGAGGCCACGTTCCTCATCGGCGGTGAGCAGTGCACCCGCCGCTGCGACTTCTGCCAGATCGACACCGGCAAACCCGCTGACTTCGACGCTGATGAACCCCGTCGCGTCGCTGAGTCCGTGAAGACCATGGGTCTGCGCTATTCGACCATCACGGGTGTTGCTCGCGATGACCTTGATGACGGCGGCGCGTGGCTGTACGCGGAAACGGTCCGCCTCATCCACGAAATCGACCACGGTGACGTTCACGGCACTGGTGTCGAGCTGCTCATCCCCGACTTCAACTCTGACGATGACCAGCTGGCCGAGGTCTTTTCGTCACGTCCCGAAGTGCTGGCACACAACATTGAGACGGTGCCGCGCATCTTCAAGCGCATCCGCCCCGGTTTCCGCTACGAGCGCTCGCTGTCGGTCATCACGAAGGCCCGCGAGGCCGGCCTGGTCACAAAGTCCAACCTCATCTTGGGCATGGGCGAAACGAACGACGAAGTGGTCGAAGCGATGAAGGATCTCCACGAAGCCGGCTGCGACCTGCTGACGATCACGCAGTACCTGCGCCCCAGCGCCCTGCACCACCCCATCGACCGGTGGGTCAAACCGCAGGACTTCGTTGAGCTGCGCGACATCGGCGAAGAAATCGGCTTTGCCGGAGTCATGTCCGGTCCGCTGGTCCGTTCGTCCTACCGTGCCGGTCGTCTGTGGGCTCAGGCCATGCGCCGTCGCAGTCAGGAAATCCCCGCTCACCTGGCTCACCTTGACAACGAAGCTCCCGCCCGTCAGGAAGCTCAGGCGGTGGTGGATACTTTCGGCCCGGGCGACGAGGTAAAATTCTCCTGACCCATCATTGGTTGATCATTTTTCGCAAGCAAACAGAAAAGCAGAATGTCTCAGACTGAAGAACCACGCCGCCGCGGACTTTTCCGCCGGCGTCCCAAGGACCCTTCGAAGCCCGGTCGCATCGGCCAGATGCGTCAGGTCTTCAAACTTGCCCGCAAACACTTCCCCGCTGTTCCGTGGCTTATGCTCGCCGCGATCCTGGGCTTGGGCGGCATTGGCTTCCTCGTGGGCTTCTTCCTGCTGCCGCCGGTGTGGCTGTGGACCATCATCGGCCTGTTGGGCGGTCTGACGCTGGCGATCTTCATTCTCGGCCGCTACGCCGAGACCGCGGCCTTTGCAGAAATGAAGGACCAGCCCGGCGCTTACGGCGCGGTGCTCAACACGGTCCGCCGCAGCTGGCTTGCCGACGACCAGCCGGTCGCCGGTGACCCACGCACCAAAGACCTGGTGTTCCGCGCCACCGGCCGAGGTGGAGTCGTGCTGGTTTCGGAAGGTCCGGCTGGCCGTGTGTCGAAGCTGCTGGCCAAGGAGCAGAAGCGCCACGAGCGCATTCTGCCTTCCGTTCCCGTGCACGTCATCCAGGGCGGTGAGGGCAAGAACCAGGTTCCCATGAACCGACTGGTCTCGACCGTGTACAAACTGCCGAAGAAGCTGACGAAGGCCGAAGTGCTTCAGGTGCGCAAGCGTTTGGCGGCTCTGGGCACCATGTCGACAAACCAGCCGATTCCCAAGGGCATCGACCCCAACCGCGCTCGCCCCAACCGCCGCGCACTGCGGGGACGCTGATCTCAAACACAAGAAGCGCCGACCACGTTGGTCGGCGCTTCTTGTGTTCTGAAGAAATCCACACCGGCTGCCGTCGGCTTCCCAGTGGCTGCACGTTCGGCTGAACGATCATTGCTCGGCAGGCAAAGCAGTTTGTGCGACATGCCCGAGCGAGTGGTCGGCTATGTCAGTCAGAGCCGCACAACGGCGGTGTCGGCCGCGAGGTCGTGCAGGCCGCGGTTGTCGGGGTTGTACAGAAGACCGGGGATGATGAGCAGCTGCAGTGCGATTCGAACGAGCAGCCGCAGGGGGTTGGGTCGGCGTCCGTGGCGATTGATGATGCGCACTCCACAGATCCGCTGGCCGATGGTGTAGCCCAGCAGCGACTGCAGCAGCAGGGATTCGATGATGAAGATCAGGTGGGGCGCGAACATGAAATCAGGCGCCAGCCAGCGAGCAATCAGGGCGCACAGTGCCCAGTCGATGAAGAGGCTTCCGACCCTGCGGATCAAAGACGCTGTTGATCCCGGACCGGTTTCGGGAAGGCCTAGGCGCTGCCCCGCGTAGGTTCCCTCTTCGAGTTTCGGCCCCTGGAGCCACGAACCTAAACTGTCTCTGTCGAACACGGAAACGAGTGTAGCCGCTAAGATGAAAACACCGGCGGCCAGTACCGCACCGTCGCGACGACTCAATACAGGAGAAAAGTTGTTTTCCACCGCAAGCGAGCTCGTTTCGTATATTCGCGACAACGAGATCGATTTCGTCGACATCCGATTCTGCGATCTTCCCGGAGTAGTTCAGCACTTCAATCTTCCCGGCAAGGCCTACACGGAAGAAGTGATTGAAGAGGGCCTGCTCTTCGACGGTTCGTCCATCCGCGGCTTCCAGTCGATTCACGAATCCGACATGAAGCTCATCCCGGACGTGACGAGCGCTTACATCGATCCGTTCCGCAAGGCAAAAACCCTCGTGGTCATCCACTCGATTGTGGATCCGTTCACGAACGAACCGTACTCGCGTGACCCCCGCCAGGTAGCGGCAAAGGCCGAAGCGTACCTGAAGTCAACCGGCATCGCCGACACTGCCTTCATAGGTGCCGAAGCCGAGTTCTACCTCTTCGACTCAATCCGCTACGACAATTCAGCCCGCACCAGCTTCTACGAGATCGACTCCCTGGAAGCCGCGTGGAACACCGGAGCTGCTGAAGACGGCCACAACCTCGGCTACAAGACGCCCTACACCAGCGGCTACTTCCCCGTTCCCCCGCGCGATAAGTTCGCGGACATCCGCGACGAAATGTCGCTGACGCTGGAGCAGATCGGCTTCGAAATGGAGCGTGCTCACCACGAAACCTCGACGGCTGGGCAGCAGGAGATCAACTACAAGTTCGACACCCTGCAGAAGGCCGGCGACCAGCTGCTGGACTTCAAGTACGTCATCAAAAACGTTGCTGCGGCCAACAACAAGACCGCCACGTTCATGCCGCGCCCGCTTCTGGGCGATGCCGGTGCCGGTATGCACTGCCACCAGTCGCTGTGGAAGGACGGCAAGCCGCTGTTCTACGACGAAACCGGATACGCGGGCCTGTCGGACCTTGCGCGCTGGTACATCGGCGGCCTCATTGAGCACGCCGGCGCTGTTCTTGCGTTCACCAACCCGACCATGAACTCCTACCGTCGTCTGGTTCGCGGTTTCGAGGCGCCGATCAACCTGGTCTACTCGGCTCGCAACCGTTCGGCTGCCATCCGCATTCCGATCACCGGTACGTCGCCGAAGGCCAAGCGCCTGGAGTTCCGCGCACCCGACCCATCGGGCAACCCGTACCTGTCCTTCTCCGCTCAGCTCATGGCCGGCCTCGACGGAATCAAGAACCGCATCGAACCGCCGGAGCCGATCGACAAGGACCTCTACGAGCTTCCGCCGGAAGAAACCGAGAACATCAAGATGGTTCCGAACTCGCTCGAAGGTGCCCTCGAAGCTCTCGCGGAAGACCATGAGTTCCTCATGGAAGGCGATGTCTTCACTCAGGACCTCATCGAAACCTGGATCAACTACAAGTACGAAAACGAAATCGACGTTGCACGTCTGCGTCCGACGCCGACGGACTTCGAACTGTACTTTGATCTCTGATCGTCGCCTGTGATGTGAATGGCCCGGCATCTGCTGGGCCATTCGCGTTTTGTCAGTCGGAGCTGGTCCAGCTGAGCGTGTACCTCAGTCTGTGGGGTCGTCTCCGTAGAAGATGACTTCCATTGTCGAACGCGCCCAGCGGGTGACCCGCAGATAGTCGTCGACCAGCAGCTGCGCGCTTCCCTGCGGATAGCCCATGAGCCTGGCCGCGGCTTCGAGTTCGCGGATATCGCTGGGCAGACTGTCGCTGGGTTTGCCCCTGTAGAGCGTGATGGCGTTGCGTACTTCCGTTGCCATTAACCAGGCGGTCCGCAGCACCTCGTGATCGGACGCCGACACAAGCCCCTCATCACGTGCAGCGGCCAGGGCGGGCAGCGTCGAGGTTGTGCGCAGCCCGGGGTATTCGGCGGCGTGCTGCAGCTGCAGCAGCTGCACAGTCCACTCGACATCGCTCAGCCCGCCGGTTCCCAATTTCACGTGCTGACGGCGATCAGCACCGCGCGGGAGTCGTTCGTCTTCCATCCGCGCTTTGAGCCGACGCACCTGCATGATGGAGCGCACCGGGAGAATCTGCGGATAGCGCAGAGGGTTGATCATGTCGACGTAGTCGCTCATGAGGTCGTTGTCACCGGCTATCGGGCGGGCACGCAGGAGCGCTTGTGCTTCCCACGGTTCGCTCCACGCTTCGTAATAGCGCCGATAGGACTCAAGCGTTCGGACATAGGGTCCGCTGCGGCCTTCAGGACGCAGATCGGCATCGAGTTCAATGGCCGGGTCCTGCTGTGCGCTTTTCAGCGCCGAGGTCACTTCGAGAGCGACGCGACGGGCGTGTTTTGCCAAAGCCTCGCGGTCGTCATCGCCCATGGTGTGTGCGGGACGGTAGACAAAGCACACGTCGGCATCAGAGAACACCCCGATCTCGCGGCCGCCCAGGCGTCCCATCGCGATGATCGCAAAATCGTAGTCATAGATTCTATGCTCAGTGTCCAGGTCACGCCGCACTGACAGAAGCGCTGCGTCAATGGCTGTGCTCATCACGTCAGACAGGGCCTGTGGGACAGCGCTGCGGGGAATGACCTCGAGAATGTCGGCGAGGATGATCCTGAGCTTTTCGCGTCCGTAGACGGCGCGCACGCCTTCCACTCCCCTGCCTCTGCCGACCAGTTCACACATTTCCTGGCGCAGCGAGTCCAGCGGGGTCGGCTGCAGCATGTCCTGATCAGCAAGCCAGCGCACTGACCCGTGGTAGTGCATGATGTGCGATGCCGCGTACTGCGACAGTGACAGCACACGGGCAAGCGCTTCTGCGCCCTGCCCGGAGTCACGCAGCAGCTTGAGGTACCACGTTGATGAGCTCAGCTTTTCCGACAGCCTGCGGTAGGCAAGCAGACCGGCGTCGGGATCAACACCCTCCGACAGCCAGCCGAGCATGGCCGGCAGCACTTGTCGATGCACGCGCGAAGCACGGCTGACGCCGGCTGAAAGGTCGTGGATATGCCGCATGGCTGAGTGCGGGTCGACGAAGCCGAAGGCGCGCAGGCGGCTTTCCGCGGCTTTTGCCGGCAGCGAGGTCACTGCGCCGGTCCCGACGGCCGCGTCGAGGATCGGACGGTAGAAAATCTGTTCGTGAAGAGCGCGTACGCGCCGGGAATAGTCGTCGCGTTCGCGTTTGAGCCGTACTTCTGTCCGGTCGCCGGTCGGGTAGACCATGCGCGCCAGTTCGCGGAGTGCTTCTGGTTTGTCAGGCAGAACTGCAGCACGGCGCATGCGCGGAATCTGCAGGCGGTGTTCGACAACCCGCAGGAATGAGTAGGCCTCTTCCATCAGCGCGGCATCGTCCCCAGACAAATAGCCGCCCCGTTCAAGGCTGCGCAGGGCCTCGAGGGTGTTCGGTTCGCGGATGTCGTGGTCTTCCGTTCCGTGCACCAGCTGAAGCAGCTGGGCGGAGAATTCGACATCGCGGAGCCCGCCGGGCCCCAGTTTCAGCTGCCGGTCAGCTTCATCGCGGTCGATGAGATCGACAACTCTGCGTCGCATAGCCCGTACTTCCGGGATGAAATCGTCCCGGTGGGCGGCGGTCCACACCTGGGGCAGACACGCCTCGGCCCACTGCTGTCCGAGTTCTTCGGATCCGGCGACGGGACGGGCTTTGAAAAGAGCCTGGAACTCCCAGTTTTCTGCGATGTCGCTGTAATAGCCTGCAAACTCGTCGACAGTGCGCACAAGCGCTCCCGCTTTGCCCTCCGGCCGAAGAGCTGCGTCGACTTCCCACAGGGCGGGTTCTGCTCCAGCAGCCGAAATGAGGTCGATGATCTGCAGGGCCGCTGCCGAGGCGCAGCTGCGGGCGCATTCTGCCTGTTCGCCGTCCGCTGTGGTTTCCGGGCTGAAGGCGAAGACCACGTCAACATCAGATACGTAGTTGAGTTCGCGGGCGCCGCATTTGCCCATGGCGATAACAGCAAGTTCAGCGCACCCGTCGGGTATTGAATCCCCCGCGGCGAGGTCGTGTGCCGCCATGAGGGCACCCTCAGCCATTTCCGTCAGGGTCCGGCTGACAGTGTCGAAGTCTGCGGTCGGTTCGTGACTGCCGAGGTCTGCGGCTGTCAGCTGGATGAGTTCGTCCCGGTACGCTCGGCGCAGGGCGATTCGGCCGTCTTCGATTGAGAGCAGCTGACCGTCGGCGTCGTACACCGAACGGGCAATGCGCTTACGCGCCTTTCTCCTGCGCTTTGACCGCAAGAAGTCTTCGTCTTCGGCCAGCAGCCGCAGCGACTCAGGCCACCGCACAATGTGGTCAATGCAGGCCTCAGAACTCCCGGCCAACCGAACAAGTCGGTCGAGCAGATGCTGAGAATCCTGCACGAGCCCACCGAGGTCGACCTCGGCTGCCGCTGCCGCCTCGGCGACCCGCACCAAGCCCAGCGAAACAGAACCGGGGTCACCGGTGAACCGGGCGAATTCCCTAATCGCCGATTCGTGCCCTTCCAAACCGGTCAGTTCGCAGAACTGGCCAAGGAAGCGCTCAAAGCGCGAGTCGAATTTACCGCGCTGCGTGCGTGTCGGGTCCTGCCGCCGGCTGAGATCGAACCTGCGAATCATGTTTGGGTGTAGAGCCCATCGAGTTCATAGGCGGTCACCTGCGCGCGGTAGTCTCTCCATTCCCGCGCTTTGTCACGCAGGTAGAAGTCGAATACCTCTTCGCCCAGAGTGTCAGCGACGAGTTCGCTGTTCTCCATGCAGCGAAGAGCTTCCGACAGGCTCGCAGGCAGCGGTTCAATGCCCATGGCGCTGCGCTCGCGTCGGCTGAGATCCCACACGTCGTCTTCGACTTCCGGAGGCAATTCCATGCCCTCCTCAATGCCTTTCAGTCCCGCGGCCAGCAGCACCGAGTAGGCCAGGTAGGGATTGGCGCAGGAGTCCATACCGCGGTACTCGATCCGAGCAGACGATTCCTTGCCGGACTTGTACTGCGGCACCCGTACAAGTGCAGTGCCCGTGCGACCCCAGCTGATGTAGGACGGGGCTTCATGCCCGGTCCACAGGCGCTTGTAGGAGTTGACGTACTGGTTGGTCACCGCCGCGATCTCAGGGGCGTGATGCAGCAGGCCTGCCGCGAACTGCCGGCCGGTGGTCGACAGCTGGTATTCAGCGCCGGCCTCAAAGAACGCGTTGTCTTCACCTTCGAACAGCGACAGGTGCGTGTGCATCCCGTTGCCCGGATGCTCGGCCAGGGGCTTGGGCATAAACGTGGCGTGCACGCCCTGGGAAATCGCGACTTCTTTCACAACCGCTTTGAAGGTCATGACGTTGTCGGCCATAGTCATCGCGTCGGCATAGCGCAGATCGATTTCGTTCTGCCCGGGGCCGGCTTCGTGATGCGAGAACTCGACGGAAATGCCCATGGATTCCAACATCTGCACTGCACTGCGCCGGAAGTCGTTCGCGGTGCCGCCGTTGACGTGATCGAAGTATCCGGCGTCATCGACCGGCACAGGAGGTTTGCCGTCCAGTTCGGCCGAACGGAACAGGTAGAACTCCATTTCCGGGTGCACGATGAAGGTGAAGCCGCGCTCGCGCGCCTTCGCCAGGGTGCGCGCCAGAATATTGCGCGGATAAGAAGCGGCAGGTTCACCATCGGGAGTCAGCACATCGCAGAACATCCGACCGGTCGGCTCGACCTCACCTCGCCATGGCAGGAGCGAATACGTCGACGAGTCTGGGCGCAGAACCATGTCGTCTTCGATGACCCTCGAAAAGCCTTCGAGCGCCGAACCGTCGAAGCCGATGCCCTCGGTGAATGCTCCGTCAAGTTCGTCGGGAACAATCGCAACGGACTTCAAGCGGCCCATGATGTCGGGAAACCACAGACGCACAAACCGCACGTCACGGTCATCGACATCGCGCAGAACCGCTTCCTG
This sequence comes from Brevibacterium ravenspurgense, assembly GCF_001584615.1. Classification (GTDB taxonomy): domain Bacteria; phylum Actinomycetota; class Actinomycetes; order Actinomycetales; family Brevibacteriaceae; genus Brevibacterium; species Brevibacterium ravenspurgense. The sequence continues at coordinate 431,677 of NZ_LQQC01000010.1, forward strand.
CTGTTTGGTCAGCCCCATCAGCGCCAGTCCTCGTCGTCTTCTTCCCATTCGCGATTGCGCTCGCTGGCTGTTGCGAGTGCCGCCTGAGCTTCGGCTTCGCTGTCATAGGGGCCCAGCCGGTTCTCAAAGGAGCTCTTCCGTCCCTTTTCAACTTTGCCGGTCTTGGTGTTGAACCAGTATTTCTCTTCTTCGTACGACATAGCGCACCTCCCTGTGCTCAACTCTAGCTGTCTACAATGATGTCATCATGACGAATTCTGCTCCGCTTGGAACTCTTACAAAGGGAACCGTGGCGCCCATGCGCTCCGTTCCAGCCCACATCGAACGTCCCGAATATGTCGGCAAGGCCGAACCGAACGAAGGTCGCGGCAGCAATTTCTACACACCTGAAGAAATCGAGCTGGTCCGCGAATCGGGCCGCATCGCTGCAAACGCCATGGCCGAGGGCGGCAAGCTCGTTGAGCCCGGCCGCACGACGGACGAAATCGACGTTGTCGTCCACGAATACCTGCTGGACCACGGCGCCTATCCGTCGACTCTTGACTACCGGGGCTTCACCAAGTCGGTGTGCACATCGATCAACGAGGTCGTCTGCCACGGCATCCCCGACTCCACCGTGATTCAGGACGGTGACATCGTGAACCTCGATGTCACCGCCTACAAGAACGGCATGCATGGCGACACGAACTTCACGTTCGTGGCCGGCAACGTCGACGAAGAGTCCCGCCTGCTGGTTGAACGGACCCACGAATCGCTCATGCGCGGCATCAAGGCCGTCAAGCCGGGCCGTTCAATCAACATCATCGGCCGGGTCATCGAAAAGTACGCGAAGCGCTTCGGCTACGGAGTTGTTCGCGACTACACGGGTCACGGGGTCGGGCGCGAATTCCACTCCGGTCTCATCATCCCCCACTATGACGCCGCTCCGAACTACGCGGACGAAATCCAGCCGGGCATGATCTTCACAATCGAGCCGATGCTCAATCTGGGCACCATCAACTGGGAACAGTGGGATGACGGCTGGACGATTGTGACTGCCGACCGTCGCCGCTCCGCCCAGTTCGAGCACACTCTCGTGGTGACAGAAGACGGCGCGGACATCCTTACGCTTCCCGATGTCGAACTCGTGGCCGGCCGTGACTGATCGCGGCGAGCTGCGCGGTTCGGCAGGAGCACACTCCTGTGCTTTGGGCATTGACATCGGCGGCTCGTCTATCAAGGCCGGGCTGGTCGACCTCGAACGCGGCCGGATCATGGGCGAGCGTGTCGTTGTGCCGACGCCGCATCCCGCCACTCCCGAAACTCTCACGAATGCAGTCCGCGGTGCGGCAGCCCAGGTGCTGGCACAGCAGCCGGGCGGCACCTCGTCACCAGAATCCGGGTACGAGGCACCGCTGACTCCCCCTGTTCCCGCCGGGGTCGCATTCCCCGGGGTGGTCAAAAACGGCGTTGTCACCTTCGCGTTCAATCTTGACGATTCATGGCTTGGAGCGAATATTGAGCAGACCATTGGGGCAGCGCTTGGCCGTCCGTGTGTTTTTCTCAATGACGCTGATGCCGCCGGCATTGCCGAAATGACCTTCGGCGCTGGTCGCGACTGGCACGACAGGACCGTTCTCATGCTCACCTTGGGAACCGGCATCGGTTCGGCGCTGTTCACCCGCGGCAGGCTCGTGCCGTTCACCGAACTCGGCCACGTTGAGATAGGCGGCGAAGACGCAGAGCTCAGCGCATCCGCAAGCGCAAAGGTGCGGTTTGGCATGGACTACCCCACGTGGGCTGCGAAGCTCAGCCGGTACTGCTGGGAAATGGAAAAGCTCATCAACCCCGACGCGTTCATCTTCGGCGGGGGCATTTCGCAGGATCATGCCGACTGGCTTCACCTGCTCGACCTTCAGACGCCCGCTGTCCCGGCGGCAATGTTCAATGATTCAGGGATCATCGGCGCGGCGGTCCACGGTGCTGACGTTGCCGAAAGCATCGGTCGCAAAGCATTACAGCGCTGAGTCCCGGCGCCAGCTTGTGTAGGGACAGGCCACCGATAAGCCGGGTTCTGTTCCCAGGCGGAAGCCTGGACGACGGTCATCTGTCTAGGACCTGCATTGCTGCAGGCCTCAAGCAATCCACCCGACGGCACGACGAGCAGCCGTATAGCCGTCTGCACGATCTTGCTCCCGGTGGGGTTTACCCAGCGGCCCGCGTCACCGCGGGCCCTGGTGGTCTCTTACACCACCTTTTCACCCTTACCAGCACGCTGGCGGTTTAGCTTTCTGCGGCACTTTCCCGCGGGTTTCCCCGGGTGGCTGTTAGCCACCACCGCGCTCTGCGGAGCCCGGACTTTCCTCGGCCGGGCACGAGGCCCGAACGCGACCGTCTGGTGGCCTGTCCTCGGCCAAGTGTATATGTGCGGGCTTTTAGAATGAGCATCATGTTCATTCTTCTGCCGCCGTCCGAAGGCAAAACACCGGCGCAAGACGGAGCGCCTGTCGACCTGTCGTCTCTGTCCTTACCGGAACTCAATGAAACGAGGCGTGAGGTGCTTGCCGAGCTGCAGAAAGTCAGCGCCGCGCCGGACGCCCTTGATCAGTTGGGTGTAGGTGAGCGCATTGCCGGCGAGGTGGCGCGCAACATTGATCTAGACACGGAACCGACGGCACAGGCTCTGACGGTCTATACGGGTGTCCTGTTTGAGGCACTCGATGTTTCCGCTGTGCTGCAGGCCCCACGCGAACGAGTCGAGCGGGTGTTCATTGCCTCAGCGCTTTTCGGCATGGTCGGCGCACTTGATCACATCCCCGCCTATCGGCTGTCGATGAAGACCTCACTGGGTGATCTGGGACCACTGGCGAAACTGTGGAAGGAGGCGCTGGGGGAACCGTTGGCCGAGCACTTCGGAGATGCGCCGGTGCTCGACTGCCGGTCGGGCGACTACCGCAGGCCGTGGCCGGGCATTCCTGAAAACACCGTGGCTGTCAATGTCGTCAAAGAGGTCGCCGGCAAGCGCACAACCGTGTCCCACTGGGCTAAGCACACGCGCGGCCTGGTTGCGTCCCACCTGCTGCAGCGCAGTGAACCGATGCCGTCTTCACCGGAAGCCATTGCTGACGCTGTTGCCGAACAGTTCGAGGTCGAATACGCCCCGCCCCGCGGTAAACAGTCGGCAGTGCTGACGGTCGTACTGCCTGACGCCTGAGGTTCTGCCCGACGCCTGAAGCTGCGTGACGATAAGGATCCACGCTTTCAGGCCTGAACGATGAGGCCTTCGCAGTCCTCGCACTGAAACGCCCAGGTGCGCTCGGCATTGCGCACCGCATCAGCCTGCACTCCGGACAAAGCTGCACCACAGGCTCCACAGGCTCCTGCCGCGAGAACTCCGATACCGGATGAGCGGATGATCGACGCTGCCTCAGCCGGAAGCTCGGCGAGTTTGGCCGTGGCCTGTTCTACCAGCTGCGCGTGCTCGCCGTCCAAGCGAGCCGCTTCTTCCTGCCTGCGCTGACCTTCGGCTTTTCCTTCCGCAGCGACCTCTTCGGCACGTGCGCGCAGCTTCTGCAGCTGGGATTCGGCAGATTCGGCGCTGTCAAGAGCCTGCAGTTCTCTGTCTTCCGCGTGGCCGACAGCAGTACGCACAGACTCGATGTCCGCCTGCAGTGCAACGAGGTCCCGGCTTGTCAGGCCGACTCCGGCATTGAGCTTCACCTCCATGCTTTCGGCTTTTGACCGCCCATCGGCAGCTTGCGCAGCGGCCGTGCGCGCTTCTTTCTGATGACCCTCGATTTCGGCGCGCAGATTTGTGGCTTTCGCGGCAAGCGCTTTGTGTTCACCGGCCAGTTCCTGCAGGCGCGCCACGCGCTCTTCTTGTTTTGCCTCGGTGCGATTGCGACGAATCTGCGCGCTCAGTGATGCGTAGTCGAGCGCGGCCGCGTGCTGCTGTGTGCTCAGTTCCACTGCCACTCCTCGGAGTCGGGAAGAACGACTGCTGTCCACGGGTCAGAGCACACACCGGACACAGTCACTTCAACACTGTGTCCACCTGCCCGCAGGGCTTCGTCGAGCTGTACGGCCGCGCGCGGGATCCACGCCGATTCGGCCGAGTAGTGCGAAATGTCGATGAGGTGCTCAAGCGGGCCTCCCCGGGAACCCGTATCGAGGGCTTCCGATGCGGGGTGATGGCGAAGGTCCGAGGTGATGTACAGCTGGGCTCCCGCCTTGCGTGCCTCACCGAACATGGAGTCTCCCGCTCCTCCGAGAACGGCAACACGCGTAACTTCCGCACCGGGGTCACCCCCGATGGCGATGCCCCGGACAGACAGGTCAACTCCCTGTGCCAGGCGGACGGCAATATCCTCAACTGTCGTCGGTTCCACGGTGCCGACCCGGCCCAGGCCGACCCCCGCCTCGGCATCGGGGTTCTGCACAAGGGGTTCGACTTCCCGCAGCTGTAGGATCTCCGCGAGGACATCGGACACCCCGCCAAGAGCTGAATCGGCGTTCGTATGGGCATTGAACTGTGCGATGCCAGACCGGATCAGCGTATGTACGGCACCGCCCTTCAGCGTGTCGGCAGCGACTGATGTCACGCCGCGCAGCAGCAGCGGGTGGTGGGTGAAGAGGAAGTCCGCACCGAGCTCAACGGCTTCTGCGATGACTTCATCCGATGGGTCCAGCGCGCAGTGCACGTGCGTCACGGGGGCTTCTGGGTCTCCTACCGCCAAACCAACGGAGTCCCAGTCTTCCGCGAGGTTGTTCGGCCAGAGCTGTTCACAGACGTTCATTACATCGCGCACATTCGTCATGCCTTCAAACTAGCGCATTGAGCCGGCGAAAAAGACACCCCAAGAAAATTGAATGATCGTTTGAACTATGCCACGATTCATCTATGACACAACTCACAGAAGAGAATCGCTCCGTCATCGGAGACATCGTCAAGCGCAGCGCCGCGCGCTCCCCCAAGGACACCGCCATCGTCTTCCAGGACCGCACCTGGACGTACAGTCAGCTCGACCAGGCAGTGACAAACATCGCCCGCTTTTTTGTTGAGCACGGCCTTGAAAAAGGCGACCGCGTAGCCGCCTACAGCAAGAACTCGGACATCTTCGCCATCGTCTTCTTGGCCTGTGCACGCGCCGGACTCATCCACGTGCCGGTCAACTACCAGCTGACGAAGGACGAACTCGACTACATCCTGTCGGACTCGGACCCCAAGCTGATCCTGGCCGAAGAAGCCCTCATGCCGTTCATCGAGGAAACCGAAGCCGGACAAAAGCGTGAGCGCATGCTCATGGAAAGCCTCGTAGAACCGGCACTGAAAGTCGACGGCCCGGCTCGCGATGGCGAGTTCTCCCCTGTCGACACCGACCGCGTGCAGCTGCTCTACACCTCGGGAACCACGTCGTCGCCCAAGGGTGCTGTCATGACGCACCGCAGCCTCATGCACCAGTACCTGTCGGTTCTGACATCCCTGGACATCACCAGCTCTGACCGTTTCGTCCACGCTCTGCCGCTGTACCACTCGGCTCAGATGCACGTGCTGCTGATTCCCGCCCTCATCCGCGGCGCATACAGCATCATCGTGCCCACACCTGTTCCGCAGCAGCTGCTCGAGCTCATCGAAAAGGAGCGCATCACCGCGTTCTTCGCCGCCCCGACCGTGTGGGTTGCGCTGACCAACAACCCGGACTTCACCACGCGCGACCTTTCGTCGCTCAAGAAGGCCTACTACGGCGCATCCATCATGCCCGGCCCTATTATTGAGCGCCTGCAGAAGCAGCTGCCGGAGCTCGGCCTGTACAACTGCTTCGGCCAGTCCGAAATGGGTCCGCTGTGCACCGTTCTGCGTCCTGAAGAGCACGCCGACCGCCCGGCCTCAGCAGGCCGCCCAGCGCTGTTCGTTGAGACCCGAATTGTCGACCTCGACGGCAACGACGTCGAAGTCGGCCAGCGCGGCGAAATCCTCTACCGCTCACCCCAGCTGGCCGAAGGCTACTGGAACAAGCCGGAAAAGACCGCCGAGGCCTTCGTGGGCGGATGGTTCCACTCCGGTGACCTCGTTGTAGCTGACGAAGAGGGCTACATCACGGTTGTCGACCGCGTGAAGGACGTCATCAACACCGGTGGTGTTCTCGTGGCCAGCCGCGAAGTCGAAGACGCCATTTTCTCGATGGACGGCGTGGAAGAAGTCTCCGTTGTCGGCATGCCGGATGAAAAGTGGATCGAGGCGATCACCGCCTACGTCGTCCTCACCGACGCCGGCCGCGAAAGCCTGACGGAAGAAGCCGTGATCGAGTACGTCAAGGGCAAGCTCGCAGGCTTCAAGGTTCCCAAGGCTGTGCACTTCGTGGACGCTCTGCCGAAGAACTCGGCGGGCAAGATCCTCAAGCGCTCACTGCGCGAAGGCGCGCACTCGTGACCTGAGGCTCAAACCCAAGCGGGGATGTCCTGAAAGGGCATCCCCGCTTCTGTTGGAGGCAATGAGAAAACCCGCTCTCGACGTGTAAGTCGATGAGCGGGTTTCTGTCTGTCGGGATAGCGGGATTTGAACCCACGACCTCCTCGTCCCGAACGAGGCGCGCTACCAAACTGCGCCATATCCCGTGATTGGCAACGGGGACAACTATAGCCCACCGCGGGCTGATTGCGAAATCGCGTCTTCGACCTGCCATGATGGACCCCATGAGCTTGTCTGTTCACCGCATTGCCGATGCCGCGGTCGCCATTCTCACTGACTACGGCATGGGTGACCTATCTATGCGCAGGCTTGCTCGCGACCTCGGGGTCGGCCCTTCCGCTCTGTATTGGCACGTGAAGAACAAACAGGAGATCTTCGTCCTTGTTGCCCGGCGCATCGCCGGTGAAATTGATGAGGCCCTCGGAGACGGCACAGACCTAGCCCCGACCGAAATCCTGCTGCACATGCACGATGTTCTTCTGCGCTACCGCGATGGCGCCGACATCTTTTCTCTCGCCTACGCCCATTCGGGTAATTCTGTTCTGCCCACCGCTGTCCGAACCCAGATCGCTGACGAGGCGGAGCGCCACTCTTCTGTTGTTCTCACCTGTGGGACGGTCGCCTTTGAGCAGAACCGCTCCCTGTTCGATTCGACGGCAGGACCGGCTGACAGCCGGGCGGCTCTTGCCGCCGCTCTGACCCGAATTGGCAGGAACGCCGACTGACTGTATCCTTATCCAGGTCAGGGCCTATAGCTCAGTTGGCTAGAGCATCTCGTTTACACCGAGAGGGTCGGGGGTTCGAGTCCCTCTGGGCCCACCGCTACAAGAAAGTCGGGATCCGCGAATTCGTGCGGGTCCCGGTTTTCTTTGTGCCCGCTTCAGCTGCTAACGGGTCATTTGTGGGTCATTTCTGACCAGAACCGGCGTTCTTGATTGGAGCACGGCCAGAAGCCATGCCGTGTCGTTCAGGCAATACACAGGAAAACATCCCAGCGTCGGCTGCTTAGATCACTACCGTTGTGTTCACGGTCACTCTTTCGGGGAGCCTCCCCGGGCCGAGAGGAGTAGCCTGTGAACCCCTCTTCAACAAATACAGTAAAAAAGAAGCGCACGGGAGCGCTGTTCGGCCCCGGTCTTATGATCGCGGCTTCGTTCATCGGCCCCGGAACAATCACCACAGCAATCGTCACCGGCGCAGACTTCGGCTTCACACTCGCGTGGTCTGTCCTCTTCTCGATCATCGCCACCCTTGTTCTGCAGGAGATGTCGGTCAGACTCGGCCTCGGCGCCGGACTCGGGCTCGGCGAAGCTATGCGGCGTGCATTGGAGAACCCCGTCCTGAGAACGCTGATGATCGTGCTCGTCGTCGCTGCAATCGGAATAGGCGGGGCTGCCTACGCCGGCGGTGACACAACAGGCACATCGTTGGCCGTTTCAGCGGTTGCGCCAGTAGACCTCAGGATCATTGTCGGTGCAATCATCATCGCGATCTTCGCCCTGCTCATCACCGGCAGCTACAAGATCATCGAGCGGGTTCTCATGGTGATGGTGGTCATCCTTGCCGTCCTGTTCGTCATCACCGTCTTCGTCGTTCAACCTCCGATCGGCGACATCCTCAAAGGGATTTTCGTCCCCTCGATGCCTCCAGGGTCCGCGCTGACTGCAATTGCACTCATCGGAACCACCGTGGTTCCCTACAATGTCTTCCTCCACGCCAGCCTCGTACAGGAAAACTGGGCGAATGTTCCAAAGGAGACAGCGCTGAAAGAAGCCCGCATTGACACCGTCGCTTCGATTTCCTTCGGCGGGCTCATCACTTTGGCGGTGATGGCAACCTCCTTTGGCGCGCTGTTCATGCACGGTATGAGCGCAGAAACGGCTGAGGACCTCGCGGTATCGCTGGAGCCGCTGCTGGGAGAAGCTGCCACATGGGTGTTCGCACTCGGCCTGTTTGCGGCCGGCTTCACGTCCGCCCTCACCGGTCCGCTCGGGGCGGCTTATGCCATTACGGGGATGCTCGGCAAGAGCACAGATATGAAAAGCCCGCTGTTCCGCGCAGTGTGGATCGCGGTGCTCGCCGTCGGCGCAATCATCGCTCTGACCGGCTTTGAGCCGATTCAGCTCATCGTCATTGCGCAGGCGGCCAACGGCCTGCTCCTGCCGATCATCGCCATCTTCCTGCTGGTGACAATGAACAGCAAGAAAGTCGTCGGCGAACACGCAAACGGCGTATGGGCCAATATCTTCGGCGGTGCAGTGACTCTGATTGTCATAGGGATCGGCAGCTACCAGCTGGCTGACCTTCTGGGGCTGCTGCCCGGCTGATCGAATCTCTGTCACAGGCGAGGTTGGGTGCGGTACGGGCCGCGTCCAGCCTCGTCACTTCTGGCACTCGGGGCACCAATAGAGTTTGCGCCCCTCCATTTCTGTCATCGCGACGGGAGTTCTGCACACACGACACGGCAGCCCTGTGCGGCCATAGACAAAATGGCGGAATTCACTGTAATCCACTGCGCGCTGCCGACTAGCGCCTCGCAGTCTCGTGCGGGTGAGCATGACACCCGTTTCAACACCCACGGGCAGCAGGCGAACCCAGTCGCGCCACAGCGCAGCAACTTCGCCATCAGTCAGCTCGGTGCCGGGTTTGAACGGGCTGAGCCCAGCCCGGAACAGCATCTCAGCCCTGTACACGTTGCCGATACCGGCAACAACAGACTGGTCCATGAGCAGACTGCCGATCGGACGGCGTCTGCGCACATTCTGCGCAAACCTGCGTCCTCCTCGAGCGTTCCCGTCGACCAGCGGGTCCGGTCCGAGAGATGCCAGCTGGGCCTCCACCTCGTGAGGAGCGAGAACCTCGCACACCATCGGGCCGCGCAGATCAGCGCACACGGACTCGGTCAGCAGGCGCAGACGCACCTGGCCGACCGGCTCGGGCGGCCACACAGCGTCGAGCTCCTCCGCCCTTTCGACCTCACCGGCACGCACCCGCCGAGGTGCCCCCAGCGATCCTGCATACTCCCCTGTCTGCCCGGCACGGTCAGAGGCGCCGGCAGCGTACAGAAAATCCCAGGCACCGTAGATCCCCAGGTGGACCCGCACGGTGCGCTCACCCTCGAAAGGCAGGAACAGGTGCTTGCCAACGGCATAGCACTCCCCCAGCTCACTGCCGCTGATGAGCGCGGCACCGTCGGAAAAGCGTCCCTGGGGTGACGAAGCGGTCACCGTGCGCCCGCCGAAATCAGCGTTGAATCGGCGGGCAATGCGGTGAATCGAATGGCCCTCAGGCAAGCGCGGCCTTGATCTTCTCGGCAGCTGCCGCGATGTCTTCGGCCTCGGTCGAACCGTGCTTGTTGTCCAGGCGGAAGTCGTCGATCGAGTTCGTGGGCCACACGTGAATGTGCACGTGCGGAACTTCAAAGCCCTGGATCATCACGCCGACGCGCTCACAGGAGAACGCCTTCTTCTGCGCCTTGCCGATCTTCTGGGCAACCGCCATGAGGTGGGCTGTGAGGTCTTCCGGCATGTCGAGCCAGTGGTCAATCTCTTCGCGCGGGATGACGAGCACGTGTCCGTCAGTCATCGGTGTGATGTCCATAAAGGCAGCACAGCGGTCGTCTTCGTAGACGAACGTGCCGGGAATGTCACCGTCGAGGATTTTCGTGAAGATGGACGCCATAACCCCTCCTTGGGAAGAACGACAGGTTCGTCACCACCCTAACCGCTCAGGCGGCAGCGAAGCAGGCTCAGAAGCTCCCAGCAGGATTGAGGAAGCGACTGAAGTCGCGCTTGCTGCCAGTCAAAGAGTGCTCCGTGTCGACCACAGCACCCTCGCCATCCAGAAGAAAGGTCAGTCGGCGTGCAAAGCCGCGCTGCTCATCGAAAGCCCCGAAGGCCCTCGCGGCTGCACCGTGGGGCCAGAAGTCAGACAGAAGAACAAAGGGCAGCCCGAGGTCCTGCGCCCACGCAGCCAGCGTGTACTTGGGATCGCAGGAAACAGCGACGACCTCTGTGCCGCCGGAAAGCAGACCCTCATACATTCCGGCAAGCTCACGCATTTCGGAACTGCACACGGGCGAGAAGGCAAAGGGAAAGAACACCACGAGAACGCGATCAGCGTCGGCCCGGCGCCTGCACTCGTCCAGGGAAAGCTGCTCACCGAAATGGGAGGCCAGAGAAAGCGAAGGTGCCGCCGTACCCACCTGGGGTCCGACGGCACCGGTTTCCACAGTCATCAGTCGAAGTTCTTTTTGCTCATCAAGCACACGGCCGACCAGTCGGCCGCCGCACGGACCGTTTTCGTCACGTGCATACCGGCCACGGGAGCGGCATCGTTGATGTCGACGGGGTCAATGTGACCCGCACGACCGGCCTTCGGGGTCAAAAGCCACACAACACCGCCGTCCTTCAGTGTTGTCTGCGCGTCGACGATGCCGTCTGTCAGGTCATCGTCATCGCTGCGCCACCACATGACGATCACGTCGAAAACATCGTCAACATCGCCGTCAATCATCTCTTCGCCGGTAACTGCGGCGATGTCATCGCGCAGCTGGAAATCAACGTCATCGTCGTAGCCGATTTCCTGAACATACTGTCCGCTCGACAGAGACAGAGGGTTAGCAACCTGTGCTGCCTGAGCGGAATCGAGCGTCCTTCCTGAGGGAGTTGTACTCATGGCTTTATTCTCACCAGAAACGCCGCGTTTCGCCAATCACAGGGCCGACACCCCGACAAAATGCGCGAAATTGGCCATTTTGCACAATCTGCGTCCAGAAGGGTGGAGCATTTCACACCAAGTTCGGCACCACCCGGGCTCGATGTGCAATAGCCTAGACACATATCCGAAGTCCCTTAAACGCGAGAGGAATTGCTTTGGACAACAAGAACAAGGGCCCCATCCTCAATGGTCTCCCCGCGAATGTCCCGGACATCGACCCACAGGAGACGCAGGACTGGATCGACTCCCTTGACGCGCTTGTAGAAGAGGGCGGCACTGCCCGTGCCCGCTACATCATGCTCAACCTCATCCAGCGCGCTCGCCAGCAGCGAATCGGCGTTCCCAGCCTGACTGCCACTGACTACGTCAACACCATCGGCGCTGAAGACGAACCGTGGTTCCCGGGAGACGAAGAAGTCGAACGCCGCTTCCGCAGGTGGATTCGCTGGAACGCAGCCGTGCAGGTCCAGCGCGCACAGCGCGAGGGCATTGGCGTCGGCGGACACATTTCGACGTATGCCTCAGCCGCGACCCTCTACGAAGTGGGCCTTAACCACTTCTTCCGCGGCAAAGACCACCCCGGCGGCGGCGACCACATCTTCTACCAGGGCCACGCTTCCCCCGGTATGTATGCACGCGCCTTCCTCGAAGGCCGCCTCAGCGCCGAGCAGATGGACGGCTTCCGCCAGCAGTCATCCCACTACGTCAACGGCAAGCCCTTCGGTCTGCCCTCCTACCCGCACCCGCGGCAGATGCCGGACTTCTGGGAGCACCCCACGGTCTCCATGGGCATCGGCCCCCAGGCCGCCATTTCGCAGGCGCAGTTCGACCGCTACCTGCACAACCGCGGCATCAAGGACACCAGCCAGCAGCACACCTGGGCTTTCCTCGGCGACGGCGAAATGGACGAGCCCGAAGCACGCGGCATGCTCCAGTACGCCGCATACGAAGAGCTCGACAACCTGACCTTCGTCATCAACTGCAACCTGCAGCGCCTCGACGGCCCGGTCCGCGGCAACGGCAAGATCATCCAGGAACTCGAATCCTGGTTCCGAGGTGCCGGTTGGAACGTCATCAAGGTCATCTGGGGCCGCGAGTGGGACCCGCTGCTGGCCAAGGACCGCGACGGCGCCCTGGTCAATCTGATGAACGCCACCCCGGACGGCGACTACCAGACCTACAAGGGCGAGTCCGGTGGATTTGTCCGCGACAACTTCTTCGGTCGCGACCCCCGCACGAAGGCCATGGTCGAGGACTACACCGACCAGCAGATCTGGAACCTCAAGCGCGGCGGCCACGACTACCGCAAGGTGTACGCGGCATACAAGGCAGCGCTTGAGCACACCGGCCAGCCGACCGTCATCCTCGTCAAGACCGTCAAGGGCTACTCGCTCGGACCTCACTTCGAGGCCCGCAACGCGACCCACCAGATGAAGACGATGGCGCTCGAAGACCTCAAGGCCGCTCGCGACCACTTCTCCATCCCGATCTCCGACAAGCAGCTCGAAGAGAACCCGGAACTCCCGCCGTACTACCATCCCGGTGAGGACGCACCGGAGATCAAGTACCTCCTCGACCGCCGTCACGAACTCGGCGGCTTCACCCCCGAACGCCGCTCGAAGTACGTCGACATCAAACTGCCCGACGACAAGGTCTTCGAACCAGGCATGCGCGGCTCCGGCAAGCAGGAAATCGCCTCGACCATGGCGTTTGTCCGCATCCTCAAGGACCTCATGCGCGACAAGGAGTTCGGCAAGCGCGTCGTGCCGATCATCCCTGACGAAGCCCGCACTTTCGGCATGGACTCCTTCTTCCCCACGAAGAAGATCTACAACCCGCACGGCCAGAACTACATTTCGGTCGACCGTGACCTCTTCCTGTCCTACAAGGAAGCGACCGACGGCCAGCTGCTGCACATGGGCATCAACGAATCCGGTTCGACAACCGCTCTGACCGCCGCGGGCACCAGCTACGCCACGCACGGCGAACCCATGATTCCGTTCTACATCTTCTACTCGATGTTCGGATTCCAGCGTTCGGGCGACCAGTTCTGGGCGGCCAGCGACCAGATGGCACGCGGATTCATCCTCGGTGCCACCGCAGGACGCACCACCCTGACCGGTGAGGGTCTGCAGCACGGCGATGGACACTCCCACGTCCTGTCTTCGACCTTCCCGTCAATCGTGTCCTACGACCCGGCCTACGCCTACGAAATCGCGACCATCATCCGCGACGGTCTGCACCGGATGTACGACCCCGAAGACCCGCGCCAGGATCCGAACGTCATGTACTACATCACGATGTACAACGAACCGATGGTCCAGCCGAAGGCACCGGAAGACCTCGACACCGAGGGCATCATCAAGGGTCTGTACAAGCTCAAGGACGGCAACAAGACCGAAGGCCCGAAGGTTCAGCTCATGGCCTCCGGCGTTGGTGTGCCGTGGATCCTCGAGGCCCAGGAGATCCTGGAAAAGGACTGGGGAGTCAGCGCGGACGTGTGGTCTGTCACCTCGTGGCAGGAGCTGCGCCGTGACGGCCAGGAAGCCGACGACGCTCGCCTGCTCGATCCGGAGGCTGAACACCGGGTCCCCTTCGTCACGCAGAAGCTGCTGGGCTCGGAGGGTCCGGTCATCGCCACGAGCGACTTCACCAGGACCGTTCCGGACATGATCCGCCAGTACGTGCCGAACCACTTCACGAGCCTCGGAGCTGACGGCTACGCGATCTCCGACACGCGTCCGGCAGCCCGCCGTTACTTCCTCATCGACGCTCACTCGGTTGTCGTTCAGGCCCTCATCAGCCTGGCAGACACCGGCGAGATCGACATGTCGAAGGCTGCGGAGGCCGCTAAGAAGTATGGACTCGACGACCCGCGCAAGGGTGTATCGGGCACCACCGGCGGCGACGCCTGATGAGCACAGCCGCGCGGCAGTGATTCCGCCGCAGAAGGGGCCGGGGCCACTCCCCGGCCCCTTTTGTGTATCAAATACAAGACTTTTGTCGTTATGGCGCTATTGTTGTGCTCATGCCCGACCATGAAGCACCTGGCGCGAAGACCGCTGCTCGCGCTGACACGATTCGCCGCCTCGAGGCCGGTCAGCGCACGCTGTCGAACCTGACGCTGAAGCGCATTGAGGGACGCCTGCGCTGGTTCTCCCAGCTGTCCTCGGCTGACAAAGGCTGGGTCGTGGTGCTTGCGAACTCGGGAATTTCGTCATTCATCGAGTGGTATCGCAATCCCACCCGGCACCTGCGGGTCATCAACGACATCTTCAAATCCGCACCGAAGGAACTCGTCCGGTCGGTTTCGCTGCAGCAGACTCTGCAGCTGCTGCGCGTAGTCGTCGAAGTGGTCGAAGAGCGGGTGAGCGATCTTGCGCGCGCTGGCGAACAGGCCGAACTGCGCGAGGCGGTGCTCATCTATTCGCGCGAAATCGCCTTTGCCGCCGCCGATGTGTATGCACGCGCCGCCGAGGCGCGGGGCAGCTGGGACGCTCGACTCGAAGCGATGGTCATCGACGCTCTCGTTCGCGGCGATTCCGTTGACGAACTGGCCAGCCGCACCGCCGCTTACGGCTGGAACTCTGAGGGCTCCATTCGCGTCATCATGGGACGCGCGCCGCGCCGCAAGGACCGCGCCTCGATCGAAGAAGTGCGCGCAACGGCTAAGAAATGGGCCGAAGACGCGCTGGTCGGCGTCCATTCCGACCGACTGCTCATTGTGCTCGGCGGTGTGTCTGACATCGAAGCGGCCGCTGAGGACCTATCGCCGTTCTTCGGACCGTCGGACATCGTCATCGGCCCGGAGGTCAGTTCGTTCGCCGAAGCGGGAACGAGCGCATCAGCGGCCGTGTGGGGTCTGCGCACAGCACGCGCCCGGCCCGACACTCCCCGTCCCGTCTTTGCCGATGATCTTCTTCCCGAACGCGCCATGGCAGGTGACCGCAGCGCCGTGCGCGCCCTTGTGACTTCCTACTACGAACCCCTGGCAACAGGGTCCGGCCAGCTTCTGGCAACCGCCGCCGCCTATCTCGAATACGGCGGTGCGCTGGAAACAACCGCGCGGGCCCTGGATGTTCACCCGAACACCGTCCGCTATCGACTCAAGAAGCTCACAGAAGCTCTTGGGATCGATCCGACCGAAGCGCGGTCGGGCTTCGTCATACGGATCGCTTTGGTGTATGGCCACCTGCACAGCGCAGGGCAGTTGTACGCCCACGACAATTCACGCTGAGGTTTCAGCCAAATACACTATCGTCATTGCGCAGTCGAGAAAGTTGGAGAGCTTTGCTAGTTGTTGCCTGCCCGGGTCAGGGCGCCCAGAAGTCCGGATTCCTCACGCCTTTTATGGAGATCGACAGCTTTAAGCAGACGATCGCCAGCGCTTCCGAAGCGGTCGGCCTTGACCTTATTGCCCACGGCACCTCATCGGATGACGAAACCATCAAGGACACCGCTATTGCGCAGCCGCTCCTTGTTGCATCCGCAATCGCCTCGGCACGCGAAGTCCTCGGCGACACCGCACCCAGCTTCTACGCGGGACACTCGGTGGGTGAAATCGGCGCCGCCGCACTCGCGGGCATTCTCACCGATTCTGACGCCATGAACTTCGTCGGCGTCCGCTCCCGGGGCATGGCCCAGGCTTCCAAGGCCGTGCCCACGGGTATGGCTGCTGTCATCGGCGGAGTCCAGGATGACGTCCTCGCGGCAATTGAGGCTGCGGGCCTTCAGCCGGCCAACGTCAACGGCGGCGGACAGATCGTCGCCGCCGGCGCCCTTGAGAACATCGACAAGCTCAAGGACAACCCTCCGGAGCGCACCCGCGTCATCCCACTGCAGGTGGCCGGTGCATTCCACACCGACTTCATGGCATCGGCACAGCCTGAACTGCAGGAACTGGCCGATTCACTCAACCCAAACGACCCGACCGTGTCGATCCTGTCGAACCGCGACGGCCGTCCGGTCGAAAACGGCCGCGAGTACGTCCAGTCCCTGGTTTCGCAGGTCACCTCGCCCGTCAGATGGGACCTGTGCCAGCAGACTCTCGTGGAGGCCGGGGTCACTGGTCTGCTCGAACTCCTACCCGGTGGAACGCTGACCGGAATTGCCCGACGCGGCATGAAGGGCGTTGAGACCTTCGCTTTGACATCGGCCGATCAGCTCGACGAAGCACGCGCCTTCGTCGCCGCCCACGCCTAAGAAAGGGATCAACGTGGCAACTCTCAAGACCGCGACCCCGCAGGGATATTCCCGCATCGCCGGCATCGGAGCCGGTCGATCGAACGTCGTCGTACACAACAACGACATCGTCGGCCCCATCGATTCGTCTGACGAATGGATTCAGCAGCGCACCGGCATCGTCACGCGCCGCCGCGCCGACAAAGATACGAGCCTCATCGACATGTCCCTGGAGGCATCCAAGGAGGCAATCGCGAACGCCGGGCTTACGCCCGAAGACATCGGCGCGATCATCATCGCGACCGTAACCTTCCCCTACCCGACGCCGTCAGCGGCAGCAAAACTCGCAGCTGAACTGGGCACCGGCCCGATCCCCGCCTGGGATATTTCAGCCGCGTGCGCAGGATACTGCTACGGCATCGCCCAGGCCGACGCTGTCGTGCGCTCGGGCATGGCCGACAACGTCCTCGTGGTCGGCGCTGAGAAGCTCTCCGACTGGATCGACCCGACAGACCGGTCGATTTCCTTCATCCTCGGAGACGGTGCGGGAGCTGCCGTCGTGCAGTCTTCCGACACGCCCGGCATTTCACAGTCGGTTATCGGATCAAACCCGCAGAAGTGGGACACCATCAAAATGCACGCATCGTTCTTCGAATACCGGGACGACCGCGAAGTTGGATTCCCCACACTGCGCCAAGACGGACCGTCTGTTTTCCGCTGGGCCGTCTACGACATGGTCGAGATCGCCAAGGAGGCGCTCGATGCCGCCGGCGTTCAGGCTTCCGACCTCGCCGCATTCGTGCCACACCAGGCGAACATGCGGATCATTGACAACCTGGCAAAGCAGCTCGGCGTTCCAGACTCCGTCGTGATCGGCCGAGACATTGCAGAGAACGGCAACACATCATCGGCGTCCATTCCGCTGGCAACCCACCGCCTGCTGAAGGAAAACCCGGAGCTGTCCGGCGGCCTGTCCCTGCAGATAGGCTTCGGCGCCGGCCTGGTGTACGGAGCCCAGGTAGTGCAGCTCCCCTGATTGACTTGGAGACCGCTGAGTCACGGGACACAGCGCGCCTCCTGACGTAATATCGATTCGGGCATTCGTCGAATCAATGTCACACGACTGCAAGCAGTCAAAGAGAAAGAGGAAACTATGGCTAACACCGAAGCAGAAGTCCTTGCAGGACTCGCAGAAATCGTCAACGAAGAAACCGGCCTCGCCGTCGACGCTGTTGAACCGCAGAAGTCGTTCACCGATGACCTCGACATCGACTCGATCTCGATGATGACCATCGTCGTCAACGCTGAGAAGAAGTTCGACGTCAAGATCCCGGACGACGACGTCAAGGACCTGGAAACCGTCCAGAACGCTGTTGACTACATCGTTAAGGCTCAGCAGGCCTGATCTCCCTAAGCCGCCGGGCTCGCACGAGCTCGGCGGCTTACCCCCCAAGATTCGACGAGGTAACCACATGACTTCCACAGTTGTCGTCACCGGCATCGGCGCTGTCTCCCCTCTGGGCGGCACCGCCGAAGAAACCTGGGAATCAGCTCTCGCCGGCACGTCCGGTGTCAAAGCACTCGACAACGACTGGCAGGAAAAGTACGACATCCCTGTCAACTTTGCGGCTGCCGTCGATCCGGCAGTTGTCGAAGACAAGCTCACACGAGTCCAGGCCAAGCGCCTTGATCCCTCCAGCCAGTTCGCACTGATCTCCGCCAAAGAGGCTATGGCTGATGCCGGCTTCAGCGAAGAGGGCGCCGAAGTCGATGCTGATCGACTCGCCGTTTCGTGGGCCACGGGCATCGGAGGCGTCTGGAGCCTGCTCAACGGCTGGGACACTCTGCGCGAAGAGGGCTCCCGCCGCGTTATGCCGCTGACCGTCCCCATGCTCATGCCCAACGGCCCCGCCGCTGCCATCGGCATGGAATACCACGCCCACGCAGGTGTGCAGACGGTTGTCTCCGCGTGCGCTTCGTCCACCGAAAGCATTGGCCACGCCTTTGACGTGCTCAGGTCCGGCCGCGCTGACGTCGTGATTGCAGGCGGTTCAGAAAGCGCCATTCACCCGTTCACAATGTCGGCCTTCTCATCGATGCGCGCCCTTTCGCGCCGTACCGATTCGCCTGAAACCGCATCGCGTCCCTACGACGTCGACCGTGACGGCTTTGTCATGGGCGAAGGCGCTGGCGCTCTCGTGCTGGAAACCAAGGAGCACGCAGAAGCGCGCGGCGCGAAGATCTATGCGGAGCTCGGCGGCTGGGGCGTCACCAACGACGCGCACCACATCACCGCCAACGAACCCGAAGGCAAGTACGCCCTGCGGGCCATGCGCCAGGCGCTCGAATGCGCCGAGCTCAAGCCTGAGGACATCAAGCACATCAATGCCCACGCAACCTCGACGCCGGTCGGCGATGTGCCGGAATCCCTGGCTATCAACGCACTGCTCGGCGAGCACACACACGATGCTCTGGTGACCGGCACGAAGTCCATGACCGGCCACCTGCTCGGCGGTGCGGGCGCTGTTGAAGCGATCTTCACCGTCCTGGCTCTGCACAACCGCGTGGCCCCGCCGACGATCAACATTGAGAATGTCGATCCGAAGATCGATCTCAACATCGTCCGCGATAAGCCGGCAGAACTGCCCGACGGTCCGATCGCCGCACTGTCGAACTCGTTCGGCTTCGGCGGTCACAACGCCGTCGTACTTTTCAAGAGCGTCTGATCTTCAGCAGCTGACTGTTTCGGGGTGGGTATCACTGCGATACCCACCCCGAATTGTTTCTGCCACAGGGCCTAAGCCGACGCGCGGTCAGCGGCTCTGATGGCTGAATGAGAGTCCCCCCGGCCGGACTTGAACCGGCGACCAAGGGATTATGAGTCCCCTGCTCTAACCAGCTGAGCTACAGGGGGTCAGAACATCGACAGCATAGCAGTGCGCACACCGGGACGGTATTTCTCTTCTTAGCGTTTTGCACTATCATGGCTAGGAACCTCTTGGCGTTTCGATTCGTGGGGAAGACGTTTTCGGAACGATCAAGGAGGCAAAGTGAATAACACTCAGGGCGTACTGTTCGTCCACTCTGCACCGCGTGCGCTGTGCCCTCACATTGAATGGGCCGCAGGCGGTGCTATTGGTGCCCAAGCAAAGTTTGACTGGTCACCGCAGCCGGCAGCTCCTGGTCTGTTGCGGGCAGAAGTCTGCTGGGCAGCCCCGGCTGGGTCAGGCGCTAAGATCGCGTCTGCTCTCAAAGGCTGGGCCAATGTTCGCTACGAAGTCACCGAGGAAGCGTCTCCGGGATTCGACGGCGCACGGTGGAGCCATACACCGGACCTCGGCATTTTCCATGCGCTGACCGACGTCCACGGCAACATTGTCGTCGGCGAGGACATCATCCGCGCTGTCATGGCACGCTCCGCCGGAGACTCCGAGCGCATGCAGGCCGAACTGTCCCTCGCCCTGGGCCAGGCCTGGGATGACGAGCTCGAAGCTTTCCGTCGCGCCGGAGAAGGCGCACCGATTCGCTGGCTTTCCCGCGCAGTCTGAATTAAACGCTCCACCGAGCACCACTCCGCCCGGTTCCGTTGGCTTTGCCTCTTGGCCAACGGAACCGGGCGGTGTTTGCAACCGAAGTGTTCTTGGTCTTCAGCGCTTCTGCAGGCGAATGCGGGAAAGAACTGACCGCGCGGCGTCGACGCTGGTGTAGCGCTCGGTCGTAATGAACAGGTCGAATTCGCGGCGACCGTCCGAGCCCAGCTCGTTGCGGCGGTGCGCACTGACCATGCTCGACCAGTCCGGCCCGACAACGATGACCGCGTATTCGTCGCGCAGCGCATCGGAATGGTCAACCGGTCCAGACCGGACACTCGGCATCGGCGATTCTTCGAAACCACCCGATAGGACCGCAGCAAGCCCCGCAGTCCTGCCAACAGACCGATACACCTGTTCGACCTTGTCGGGCAGCTTCTCTTCTTCGCCGAACACACCGACGACGAGCGCTGAAGATCCCGCCGAGGACGCCCGCTGCAGCAGCTGCACCATGTGCTCGATCATGAAGTCGTAGTCGACGACCAGCGGATCAGTCTGCAGCCCCAGCGCGATTGAATAGGGCGTACCCTGAATCTGTTTGTTGCGGGTGTAGTGCCCAGACAGCGCATCTTCGGGAGGGATGGTCACCGGGTTCGGCTTTTCCGTAGGCTCGGCGTACAGTTCCCCCGTGGCGAACCGCGCACCAAGCGCATTCACCATGATGAGGTCGTCCTCGGAATCAACACCCTCGGCAACAACGACCGCCCCGGTGCGTTCAACGTGGGCTCGCAAGAGCATATTGAGCTTAGCCAGGTGTTCTTTGTCTTCTATTTTGAGCACGCCCGGGTGGAGAGCCACCACCGCGGGATTGACCAGCGGCAGATAAGCCGTTGTAGCAAGGTCGAGCCCGACGCCCGATATCCCCATCGACCAGCCCAGCTGGCGGGCGGAGCGCACAGAACGCAGCACTGACCCCGGCTGAGCGGCGATGCTCAACGGGTCGAGCTGCAGGATGATCCGAGCGTCGCGATCCGTGCGGTCTTCAAGAGTGACGAGCGATTCCGGTTCAGCGTTCACAAACAGTCGCGTGTGGGATTCAAGACCCGCGGCTTCGGCATCCCGAAGAGTCTGTTCGCGGATGGACGAATCGATGTCCCCCACCATGTGCGAATCGCGGACGGCCCGTCGCAGATCTTGGGGGCTGATCGGTGCTCCGTCGGTGTCTGCACTGTGTCTGACGCGGTACCCGGCGTCCATGCCGGTAATGACATCAACGACTGGAGAAAACAGCGAACGCACTCCCCCGGAGCGCACAAGCTCTTCGAGGTCCGGACCTCCGATGGCGTTGGCATCGTGTGTCACTGGCGCTACTCCCCTTTTCCTTTTGCGGGCGCTGCCAGTGTCTCACACACAGGCTGCCGCGGTCAGAAAACCGTCACGTGCGCGCAAACTTCGCACAGGGTTCAGCTGGAAGATACGGTCTGGCGGCCCGGAGGCTGACTGCCGCCCCGGCGGCCCGAAACGATCACATCCCAGACGGCCACCGCGGCGGCCGCACTCATGATGACGCCGATGACGGTGAAAGCAGTGATGAACGCAGCGTCCCAGCCTGCAGTCGCCTGGACCGCGAACAGGGTTCCGGTGATGGCGGCGATGCCCACTGCCGTACCGACCCTCTGCCCAGTCTGGAGCACCCCGCCGGCGGCTCCGGAATCCCGGACCGGCACCTCGAGCAGGGTGAGAGTCTGGTTGGGACTGACGATGACGCCCTGTGCCGTGCCCAGAACAGACAGCGGGAGCATAAGCCACCAGATGCTCACGAGCCCCGCCTGAGCAAGCAGAACAACACCGATCGAGCCGGCAACGCACACAATGGCGATCACCATGCCCCAGAGAACCAGGCGTCGACCGTAGGCGAAGACCCTGCGGCCGGCCCAGGCAGAGGTCCCGATGGTTCCGAGTGCTCCCGGAAGTCCAATAAGACCAGCCTGCAGCGCGGTGAAATCGTGACCGCCCTGCAGGAACACCGCAGACACAACCCAGATGCTGGTCGTGCCCATGAAATACAGGCCGATGAGCAGTGAGCCGTTTGCGAAGCTCGGGATCCGGAAGAGGCTGAGATCAACCATCGGTTCGCGCCCGCGGGCCTTGTAGCGCTTCTCCCAGGCAACCCAAACGCCGATGAGTGCAAGGCCCACAAACACGAGCGAGAACACCCAGGCACCGAGTGCGCGCTCCATGAAGGGCAGCATGATCAGCAGGATCGCCAGCGCGAAGAGCACTGTTCCAA
Source organism: Brevibacterium ravenspurgense (assembly GCF_001584615.1). Classification (GTDB taxonomy): domain Bacteria; phylum Actinomycetota; class Actinomycetes; order Actinomycetales; family Brevibacteriaceae; genus Brevibacterium; species Brevibacterium ravenspurgense. The sequence goes on from NZ_LQQC01000010.1 coordinate 453,845, forward strand.
CCGGGTCCATGTCGGCGCGGGACTTTCCACGACCGTCAGTCTCGGCTGTGTCAGCAGCACTCGTCCACGCACTCGCCGGGAACAGGCGAAACGCTGCAAAAGCCCCGATGAGCGCGAAGGGAACGTTGATGAGGAAGGACGCACGCCAGCCCCAGCCGTCACCGAAAGCAGCCATGAAGACCCCGCCGAGCACAGGACCGATCGCCACCGAAATGCCGACCGTCGAACCGAAGTAGCCGAATGCGCGGCCGCGTTCAGGGCCGGAGAAATACTGCTGGATGATGCCGACGGTCTGCGGATTCAGCAGTCCGGATCCAAAGCCCATGAGGACGCGGGCAATGTTGAGCACGATGTCGTTCGGCGCCAATCCGGCAAGCAGCGACGCTGCGCCGAACAGGATCGAACCGATGACGAACAGGCGACCGCGCCCATACACGTCTCCAGCACGCCCGGCTGCAACCAGAAGCACGCCGAAAGACAGCGTGTAGCCGGACAGAACCCACTGAAGAGCCGATGACGGCGCGTCAAGATCCCGGCCTATGCCCGGTAGGACGACGTTGACGATCGACACGCTCAGCAGCGACATGAACACCGGAATGAGCACTACCAACAGAATCTGCCTCTGCTGCTGTGTCAGCTTTCCGGAACTCACCCTGTGCGCCGCCTTTCGTCATTCAGCAGGAGGATCTGCTGCCTTCGGTAGTCAGATGGAAACCGGTTCCCGAGGTGGAACTCAGTTTTTCGAGTTTCTTCAGTTCTGAAGACAACCCGAGTAGATCTCTTCAAAGGTATCGAGAGTTGCTGAGATATCGTGACGAGCCGCAATCTTCTGCGCGGCCAGGCTCATAGCCTCGCGCTCATCAAGAGGGGCCGTGGCGATTTCAGTGAACGCCTGCGCGTATCCGTCGATGTCCCTCGGTGCGATGAGTCGACCGTTGACTCCGTCCTCGCAAAGGTGCGGGAGGGCCACCGCATCTGCAAGAACCACGGGAACACCCGTAGCCAGAGCCTCGAGTGTTGCAATCGACTGCAGTTCAGCGGTTGAGGGCATGCAGAAAATGTCTGCTCGCTGGTAGGCGGCCACGAGTTCAGCATCGCTGACCTTCCCGCGCAGAACCACGCGATCAGCAACTCCAAGCTTGTCTGCAAGGTCCGCCAGTACTCTTTCCTGTTCGCCCGCGCCGATGATCTCAGCCCGCAGGTCCAGCGCCGGATCAGTCTTGGCAATTGCCTCGATGATGTCCTCGATGTGCTTCTCAGCCGACAGACGACCGACAAAGAGGATTGTCGGCGAGGTGCCGGCCCTGTCCTCTGCTGGGTCGGCAGGGTGGAAGTGGGACAGGTCGATGCCGCAGGACACTGCTCGGATCGGCTTGTCAAAGCCGTGTTGGTGGAGCAGGTCCGCGGCCAATTGGGTGGGAACCGTGATGTAGTCAGCAGACTGGTATTTCTTCTTCAAGTCCCACCATGCGGCCTTCTCGGCCGCAGCGACGATCGCCCCGGGCGCACTGACGTATGGCGCGACGTTCTGGGGCATGAAGTGGTTGGTGCCCACAATGGGGATGTGACGGCGACGCGCCGTCGTAAAAGCACGCCGTCCGATGACGAAATGTGCCTGGGTATGGATGATGTCGGGCTGAATCTGGTCGATCAGCCGGTCAAATGCCGGCGCGACGTCCCAGGGCATGCAGATCATCCACGTGGGATGCAGCGGCCAGCGCAGAGATTTGATGTAGTGGACCTCAACGCCGCAGTCGTCCGCTCGGTGGTAGGCCATGCCCGAGGGTGAAGGGCAGATGACGTGGACTCTGTGCCCGCGTCCAGCCAGACCTTGGGCGAGCTGCTGGGCGAATGTTGCAGCGCCGTTGACTTCCGGGGCGTAGGTTTCGGCGGGAATGACGATTGTGAGGGGACGGTTCATGCTCGCTGTGAGGTTGGGGACGGGGTGCTCTCGTCACGCTCTCGGCGTTCAAGCACATCGGGGTGAAAGCGAGCGAGGACGATAACTCCCAAGCACGCTACCAGTCCGGCCGCAACCATAATCACAGGAACCCACAACGGTGCGGCAGCGGCCTCATCGAGTACGACAACACCGAGGATCACCGCGACGATCGGGTCGATCACCGTCAGGCCTGCAATGACGATTTCCGGCGGTCCCGAAGCGTAGCCGGCCTGCACAAACCACGAACCTATTCCACCGCACGCGGCAACACACAAGAGGTTGCTCCAGGTCACCGCCGGCAGTCCCCCGGCAAGGAACTGAGACGCGCAGATATGCGTATTGGTTGCCACACACGCAAAGAGAATGGCCGCGCTGACCACGTTGAACAGCTGATGCGGTCGGCGCTGAACAAGGCGGCCCACAACGGTGATTGCGAGAAGTGCCGCTGAGACCCACACCATTGGGAGGGCCTCAGCACCGAATCTGACGCGAGACACGGCAAAGAGCGAAGAAACTCCTACAAAACCGGCGACACCGGCGACACAGAGAAGAACCGACGTGTAGACGCGCCTCTTGAACACCAGACCACGAGCGAATCGGGCGATGAGGACGGAAACGGCCAGCGAGATGGCACCGACGGGCTGAACAACCATGACGGGGGCAAGAGCAAGGGACAGGACACCGGCGGTGACGGCGATGACCATGATCGCGGTGCCCAGCAGCCACCTGCCCGATTTGAACAGTTGGAAGAATGAGCGAATGCCGAAGCGCTCGGAGTCGTGCGATGTCGTTACACCGGAGTGCTGCACAGCCGCACCTGCGGCAAGTCCTACCGCAGATACCAGCGCAAACCCCAAGGCTGCCCAAATGATCACTCCAGCACTGTACAGGGTTCGAGTGCAGACCCGCTGAGAGAACTGGCGGGGAGGAAAAACCGAAGACGAAAAAGCCCCGATCCTGGGATCGGGGCTGAAGCGCTCCTCCGGCTGGGCTCGAACCAGCGACCCTTCGATTAACAGTCGAATGCTCTGCCAACTGAGCTACGGAGGATTAGTGCTCTTCTTGAGCACAAGTCATAACTCTAGAACACCCTGCGCACAGATGCAAATCCATCCCACGGCAGCCAGCGAGGTCCACCTCGGGAGCGGTCAAGAGTTCGCCCTGCAGAGCAGAGTTCGCAGGAAATCCAGCACAACCACATGAGGAGCAAACCGCCCGCCACCGGCGAAAACTCGCACTATCTAGGGAATGTTCAAGCCGACGCGCCGGTCATTTCATAAATTCCTTGTGACAATGTTGCAGTTTTGTCATATTATGGCTTCTTGAAACTCAACAGCCTAGGCTTCGACCTTCTTCCTCCTTCGAGTCGGGCCGTTAGTTTTTATACGGGGAAACATGTCTCTTTTGAATAAAGTGACGGTCGCCGCAACAGCGACTGTCATGCTATTCGGCACGGGCATCGCATCCGGTTCCGCGGTCAGCGCTGCCCCCGCTACTTCCCAGGGAGACACTGGCGAGACCAGCAGCCTGGGTGGTACGCAGATTTCAACCGAATCTGAAGAAGCCGGACCGGCGCAGATGGCCTCCGCTGCCACTGAGCACGCACAGCTGCTCGGCAATGCGACCGGTGAAGTCAAGTGCGTCATCAAGGACAACGGCTGCTACCAGGCGTTCGCGCAGGGTGCGCTGTTCTTCTCACCTGTGACGGGCGCCGAACCAGTCGTTGACAAGATGTGGCAGCAGTACCGCGCCAACGGCTTTGAAAACGGCTCGTGGGGCTACCCACTCGACGCACCCGTCACCAACGAAGACGGTTCCGTCACCCAGCGCTTCCAGGGCGGCGTTAAGGAGGTTGCGGCTCCCGCACCGGAGCCTGCACCGCAGCCGGAACCTGAAACGCAGCCGGCACCGGGCGGCAACACCGACAACGGCCAGGAACAGAGCCCTGAACCTTCTTCCGAAGCTTCACAGGAGCCTTCGGAAGCACCGTCGACGCAGGCACCTGAGCCCGCACCGTCGACGCAGGCACCGCAGCCGGCGCCCAAACCCTCACCGAAGCCGGAATCGAAGAAGCCTGCTCCGAAACCAAAGCCGAAGCCGAAGCCTAAGAAGAAGGATTCGAAGCCCAAGAAGTCGAAGAAGGTTTCTGAAGACCAGCTGCGCAAGAACATCATCAAAGAAGCGCGCAAGGGAATCGGAACCCGCTACGTGTGGGGCGGCACAAGCCCCACGAAGGGCTGGGACTGCTCGGGCTTCACTCAGTACGTGTACAAGAAGAACGGAATCAACATTCCGCGAGTGTCCGGCGCACAGCGCAGCGCCGGCAAGGTGGTCAAGGCATCTGAGGCCAAGCCCGGCGACATCATCTGGGTACCCGGTCACGTCGGCATCGTGTCCGACAAGAAGGGCAAGATGATCGACGCGGGTTCACGCCGCACCGGCACATCCGAGCGCAGCTACGCCTGGATGGTCAAACGCGGAGCGAAGTTCATCCGCTACATCTGATAAGCGCAGGTCAGCTCAGCTGACACCGCGTTGAAAGACACAGAAAGAGCCGCAGACTTAACTGTCTGCGGCTCTTTCTATCTGCCTGCGCTTCCGCAGTGGTGTGTTCCGTCGGCGCTCAGCCTGCGGAGACGATCTCCGCTCCTTCTGCGCGCAGCTCGACCTTGCGGATCTTGCCCGAAACCGTCATGGGGAAAGACTCACGGACTTCGACATAGCGTGGAATCTTGTAGTGGGCCAGTTTGCCCTGAGCGAATTCGCGTACATCTTCCGCTGTCAGTGTTTCCACTCCTTCGCGGAGGATGACCCAGGCCATGAGCTCTTCGCCGTACTTGGGGTCGGGCACACCGACCACCTGCACATCGCGAATTGACGGGTGCGTGTAGAGGAACTCTTCGATTTCGCGCGGGTAGACGTTTTCGCCGCCGCGAATCACCATGTCTTTGATTCGTCCCGAAATGTCGAGGTATCCCGCTTCGTTCATGATCCCGAGGTCCCCGGTGTGCATCCAGCCATCGGCATCGAGCACCTCGGCGGTTTTGTCGGGCTGATTCCAGTAGCCCTTCATGACGCAGTAGCCGCGTGTGCACACTTCGCCCTTCTGCCCCCGGGGCAGGGTCTCCCCCGTCACGGGGTCGACGACCTTGACTTCCGTGTGCGGCATGACCGTCCCGACGGTTTCCGTGCGGGCTTCGAGTGAATCATCAACTCGGGTCATGGTCGACACGGGCGCGGTCTCCGTCATTCCGTAGCAGATGGCGACTTCGGACATGTGCATCCGTTCGATAACGGCCCGCATGACTTCGACGGGGCACGTGGATCCCGCCATGACGCCTGTGCGCAGCGTCGAAAGGCCGTAGTCGTCGAAGTTCGGCAGTTCAAGTTCGGCGATGAACATCGTCGGCACGCCGTACAGCGATGTCGCTTTCGTTTTCTCCACCGCTCTCAGGGCAGCACTCGGGTCGAATCCTGCGCTTGGAATCACAGCCGTGCTTCCGTGGCTGAACGCTGCGAGGATGCCGATGACCATGCCGAAGCAGTGGAAGAACGGCACGGGAAGGACGACCGTGTCCTCTTCTGTGTACGCTAGGGTCTCGCCGATCAGGTAGCCGTTGTTGAGGATGTTGTGGTGGGTGAGCGTCACACCTTTCGGGAAGCCGGTTGTTCCCGAGGTGTACTGCAGGTTGATCGGCTCGTCACAGCTGAGTGTGTCCGTGATCTGGCGAATGCGGGTGCGCACTTTGGCACCTTCGTCCGCCAGGAGCCTCTCCCCGGCTTCGAGAAGTGCGGAGAACTTTTCCTCCGGCGCGATCTCGTGTTGTTTCATCGGTGTTGCGGTCGGTTCGTGCGATGTGTCGACGTAGACAACCGACAGGTTCTCAAGTTTTGCGGCGACCGCCCTGCTCACTTCGGCGAAGTCGATGTGAGGAGGTGCCGATACCTGGCTGATGAGCATCGTGGCACCGGAGTGCTCGAGGATGAACTCAAGTTCGTGTTCCCGATAGGCCGGGTTGATGTTGACGATGATGACGCCGAGTTTGGCCGCCGCGTACATCGTCAGCACCCATTCGGGTATGTTCTGGGCGAAGATCCCGAGGCGGTCGCCCTTTTTCAGGCCGCGTTCCATCAGGGCGGCGGCCAGGCGGTCAGCATCTTGATCCAGTTCCGCGTAGGTCCACGACCTGCCGGTAGGAAGGTCAACGAGCGCCTGCAGGTTCGGCGTCTTTTCTGTCTGTGTGGCGAAATTGCCGGCAATCGTGTCTCCGAGAAGCCCTGCTGATGCGGGGCCGGATGAATATGACAGGGTCACGACTCTGTGCTCCTTGCTGTTGTTTTTCACACGCCTGTGTGCGATGCGCATCACTTTGCCACAAACGAGGCACTGTTTCTACAGACACCCGCGGCCACCCGGATGTTCGCACCTATCATGGGGGTATGGGCAAAGTCATAGTCCTCGGTTCGATCAACATCGACACGGTCATCCGCGCTCCCCGCTACCCCAGACTGGGTGAAACACTCATGGCGAACAGCGTGCGCACCATGCCCGGCGGAAAAGGAGCCAATCAGGCTGTTGCCGCACACCGGGCGGGCGCTGAAACGCTCCTCTTGTCCTGTGTTGGTTCGGATGCCCAGGGGGCCTTCTACCGCAAACACCTTCAAGCTTCCGGCCTGAGTACGGAGTTCGTGCGCACCACCTCGGGGCCCACCGGGTCGGCGACGATCGTCGTCGAAGATTCCGGCAACAACGCGATTCTGTTTGATCCGGGCGCGAACGCCGCGGTCGGCGAACCGGAGATTGAGGTCATTCTTGAGCACGCACAGCCCGGGGATGTCCTGACGATCGTCTTGGAAATCCAAGACCAGGTGGCTTTGCGCGCCCTCGCAGCCGCTCAAGAACGCGGCGTGACAACCCTGCTCAACCCCTCCCCCTGGACGCAGGCAGCCCAGAGCCTCGCCGACTCCGCTGACATCGTGATCGTCAACGAACAGGAATCAGCACGACTCAACCGCGTTGACGAAAGGGTGTGCATCACCTTCGGCGCTCAGGGCGCTCTGTGGCGCGGCATTCACGCACCCGCGCGCCGAATAGAGGCCGTCGACACAACGGGCGCGGGCGATACGTTCGCGGGAACACTGGCCGCAGCCGTTGCCCGGGGACTCTCGACCGAAGAGGCTTTGCAGGCTGCAACAGAAGCCGCGACCGACATCTGCGAACGCGATGGCGCGCAGGACTGGCAAACACTGAGCAACTAAAACTTTGCCCGGCGTTCATTTAGCGTTAACGTAAACCTTGTCATCCTTCGGTTCCACACCGACCCACATCCGCCTGAGCACGCTCTGCGGTGACGGGTCCTTCACCGCGCGGAGCCGATCTCGCACATAAGCGGAAGAAGACAGTGGATTTCGTCGTACTCATCGTCGTGCTCGTCATCGCCTTGGCGCTGTTCTTCGATTTCACCAACGGCTTTCACGACACGGCCAACGCAATGGCGACCCCGATTGCAACAGGGGCCCTCAAACCGAAAACAGCCGTGGGACTCGCAGCGATCCTCAACCTCATCGGTGCGCTCCTGTCGACGGAAGTCTCCAAGACAGTCTCCGGCGGCATCATCAACGAGGACCGGATAGGCGGGGATCTGTTCCCCTCCCTCATCTTTGCCGGACTGATCGGCGCCATCTGCTGGAACATGCTCACGTGGCTCTTGGGCCTTCCCTCAAGTTCGTCGCACGCCCTTTTCGGCGGACTGATCGGCGCGACGATGGTCGGTATCGGGTTCACAGCCGTCAACGTCGGCGGCGTCCTGTCCAAGATCGTTCTGCCAGCCATCCTCTCGCCGCTGACAGCCGGCATCATCGCCTTCGTCGCGACCAAGGTCGCATACGGCGTTACCCGTCGCTACGACAAAAAGCCCTCGGGCCGTGATGGCTTCCGCTGGGGGCAGATCCTCACTTCAAGCCTCGTTGCACTCGCCCACGGAACGAACGACGCGCAGAAGACGATGGGCGTGATCACCCTCGTCCTTATCGCGGTCGGCTGGCAGTCGTCTGCCGATCACGATCCGCAGATGTGGGTTGTCCTCGCCTGCGCCTTCACAATTGCCCTGGGTACGTACATGGGCGGCTGGCGAATCATCCACACGCTCGGCAAGGGCCTCACCCAGGTGCGCCCAGCCCAGGGATTCGCCGCGGAGTCCTCGACAGCAGCGACGATTCTCGCCTCGTCCGCCCTCGGCTTCGCACTGTCAACAACCCAGGTCGCATCAGGCTCTGTCATCGGTTCGGGCATGGGCAGGCGCGGTTCAACCGTGAAATGGTCCATGGCCGGAAAGATCGTGCTCGGCTGGCTGGTCACTCTGCCGGCCGCAGGCCTCATCGGGGCTCTTGCCGCGATCTTCGTTGTTCTTCTGGGCAACATCGGTCTTGTCATTGACTTCATCGCAGCCACTGCAATTGTTCTCGGCCTCTACCTGTACTCGAAGCGCGACAGCGGCGAACCCGACGAAGCACTGTCACACGATGTCGCCGATGCCGGTTTCGCGGTGGATGTTGACACGGATCTCCCGCCCACGCCGCGGCAGGCACGTGCGCAAGAGCGCCGCCGCGCCGAGCGGCTGAACCTCGACGGCGACAGCGGAAAGGAAGAATCGTGATCACAATCGACTGGGGCGCATTCCTCCTGGTGTTCATCACCGCTTTGGCGGGAGCCGTGTTCCTCGTGGGCTTCTATGCCCTCGGGCTGCGTCTGCTTGTGGCCGGCGGCAAGCCTCCGGTGGTTCACCCGGCAGAATTTCCCGATGCCATCACCGTGATGTCACCCAAGCAGATCCGCAAGGCGGAAAAGAAAGCAGCCAAAGCAGCCAAGAAGGTGCCGCTGTCGCCCGGTGCGCAGAAGCTCGTGCTGCTGTGCGCCTACTGCTGCTTTGCCCTGTGCGCAGCCGTCATCGTCTTCGGTGTGCTGCTGCTGTTGATGTTCCGCTGATACTCCCGCTCCTCCAGGATTTGTGACGGTGGAGCCGATAGGGTGAGAAGCATGGCCGAAAACTCACCTCACAGCACCAAGCAGGGGCGCAGTCGCACCGCCTACATCATCATCGCCATTATCGCGGTGGCTGCCTTCATCGCGGTTGTCGCGCTCGCACAGTTCACGTCCGGCGGCACGCCCTCCGGTGACGAGCAGGCACAGCGCAGTGCCCCCTCCGCCTCGTCCGCCGATGGGGACAATGCGCAAGAAGGCGACTCATCGGAAGGCGCGGAAGCCGCCGCAGCCGGTGCCGAGGGCGAATGGGTCCGCCGGGACGCAGACGACTCCGCCGCTGTTGGCGATGTTGACGCTCCCGTCGTCATCACCGAATGGACCGACCCGCGCTGCCCGTTCTGTGCGCACTTCCACAACAACATCCTTCCGGACCTGCAGAAGAAATACGTTGACACCGGCAAGGTGCGCTTCGAATTCATAACCGTGGCGTTCTTCGGCGAACAGTCCGCGGCAGCCGGCTCAGCTATGGAAGCTGCCGGCAAACAGGGCAAGTACAGCGAGTACTCGGATGCCCTCTATGCGGCCGCGCCCGACAAGGGCCACCCTGATCTTCCGGAAGACAAGCTGGTGGAGTTTGCCGAAACCGCTGGTGTTGGCGATATCGAGAAGTTCCGCAAAGACATGAACGACCAGGCGCTCATCGACAAGGTCAATGACGAAACTGCGAAGGCTCAGCAGTACTACGGAATCCAGGCAGTGCCCTTCTTCGCATCGTCCGATGGCGAAAGCGCCCTGCGCGGCGCCCAGCCGGTAGAGAACTTTGAAGAATTCATCGACGAGCAGCTGGAGAAGGCCGAAGCTCAATGAGCCTGGGGCTTCTTGGAGCTTTTGCCGGCGGAGTTCTCACACTCTTGAGCCCGTGCTCTGCAATGCTCCTGCCGGCATTCTTTTCCTACGCTTTCACGTCACCAAAAGAGCTGCTGGGAAGGACCTTCATTTTCTACCTGGGGCTGGTGACCACGCTCGTCCCGCTGGGAATTCTCGCCGGTTCAGTCGGCGCCTTCGTCACGATCCACCGCGAAGCTGTCGTGGCGGTGGCCGCCGTCGTGGTCGCCATCATGGGTGTTCTCACAGCTCTCAACGTGAATCTCCCGTTCATGCCCTCAGGCGTGCAGAGTGCAGGGCGTTCATCCGCATCGGTCTATCTTCTCGGTGCTGTGTACGGGGTGGCGGGTGTCTGTGCGGGGCCTATTCTCGGAGCTGTTCTGACGGTCGCCGCGGCAAGCGCATCCGCGCTGTGGGGTGGCCTGATCCTTGTGTTCTTCGCTGCCGGCATGGCTCTGCCTCTTGTACTGCTGTCGGCCCTGTGGACGCGCCTGCCCGCTGTCCAGAAAATGGTCCGCCCGCGACCGGTTTCGTTCGGACCCATCACAACCACGTGGACGAACCTGATCGGCGGTCTGCTCATGGTGGCACTTGCCGCACTGCTGTTCTTCACAAGCGGCACGGCCAAGCTGACCGGCTTCCTCGGCGCAGGAACGCAGGCGCGCATTGAAGGGTGGGTTCTGCAGAATTCATCAGCCGGCGTCGAGTTCGTCATCCTCGGTGCCATTGCCGTCATCACTGCAGTAATCGCCGTCGTTGTTCTCAAACGCCGCGGTCCGCGCAATGACTGACTTCACGGGCCGTCGATTTTGCATTGGTCCGATGCATGGTCTAAGCTAGTACCTGTTGCCCAGACGGGTTCTGGGGGATTGGCGCAGTTGGTAGCGCGTCTCCATGGCATGGAGAAGGTCAGGGGTTCGAATCCCCTATCCTCCACTCGAGAAGCTTTGAGACAGCACTCGTAAGAAAGCCTCCGGTTCACCCGGAGGCTTTTTCATTTCCCCTTCTGCCACTCTGCACTGACTGTGAGCCACTGCCCTGCATACCGGATTCCTAGGCTCACCCTCAGGCACTGGATATCACTCCCCTGCATTTCACTGCCATGGCAACATCCTGGTTCTTCCCGCAGACCCCTGGTCATATGCGCATTCATCTATAAGACTGGTGACTGCGGCCAGATCCGCCTAATCCGCAACCAACAACGACGTTCATCATCGGATGAGTTAGGAAATTGCCATGTCAACCATGAAAGCGGCGGTTGCCGAAGAGTTCGGTCACAACCTCAATGTCTCTGACTCCAATCTGCCAGAACCCGGCGAACACCAGGCGCTGGTGAAGCTCATCGCTTCCGGTGTCTGCCACACAGACCTGCACGCCATGGAGGGCGACTGGCCGGTCAAGCCCAGCCCGCCTTTCATTCCCGGCCACGAGGGTGTCGGCATCGTTGAGAAGCTCGGCCCCGGCGAACACACGGTGAAAGTCGGCGACATGGTCGGCAACGCCTGGCTGTGGAGCGCGTGTGGGCACTGCGAACACTGCCGCCAGGGATGGGAAACGCTGTGCGAGCAGCAGGAGAACGGCGGCTATTCCGTCAACGGCTCCTTCGGTGAGTACATGCTCGTCGACACCCGCTACGCCCCGGTCATTCCCGAAGGAGCTGACCCTCAAGAGGTCGCACCCGTGCTCTGTGCCGGTGTGACCGTGTACAAGGGCCTGAAGATGACCGACACTCGCCCCGGACAGTGGGTTGTCATCTCCGGCATCGGCGGTCTGGGACACATCGCTGTCCAGTACGCGGTCGCGATGGGACTGCGCGTGGTCGCCGTTGACATTGCCGAAGACAAGCTGGCTCTGGCTCAGAAGCACGGCGCTGAGGTCATCGTCAATGCTCTGACAGAAGACCCCGCTCAGGCCATTCAGGACAAGATCGGCGGAGCCCACGGTGTGCTTGTCACCGCCGTCCACGAGCAGGCCTTCAGTCAGGCGATCGGCATGTCACGCCGCGGCGGAACCATTGTGTTCAACGGTCTGCCGCCGGGCGAATTCTCCGTGTCGATCTACAACGTCGTCCTGGCTGGTCTGACGATCCGCGGTTCGATCGTCGGCACCCGTCAGGACATGGTCGAAGCTCTCGACTTCTACGCCGCCGGCAAGATCAAGCCGACGTACTCCACGCGGCGCCTTGAGGAGATCAATGACGTCTTCCAGGAGATGCGCGACGGCAAGATCGAAGGCCGCGTGGTCATCGAATACTGATCACTCCCCTGCCGCAGTCAGCGGCAGCCAAGATTCACGAGGCGGAACTCAGGTTCCGCCTCGTGTTCTGTTGGCGGGGGCTGCCGACGGAGTGCAAAGTCCAGTCGCACGGCATGAAATCCAAGAGATTTCACAGGCGCATCGAAGCCAAGACGGTAGAATTGGCGTACGTCAACGACGAAGTTGGCAGCCGCGACAGCCGATCGAATGATTCCGAGGTTCGCGGCAGACCAAGCAAAAGAAGGAGACATCATGACTAAAGCCAATATCGGCTTCTGGCTATCGTTGGCAGCCTTCATCGTACTGTTCGGCGCATTCATTGCATCAGGGACCATTTCAGGAATGGAACGCGATGCGAATATCTACGGCGGGCCGTCCGAGCTGATCTTTCCCATCTCCGGAATCGGAGCACTCATTGCCGCCGGAGTCGCCATAATGTGTGCCGTGAAAGGCCGCTTCTTCAAAAACAGAGGATAACAACAGCCAACCCTCACGAGGCGGAACTCACGTTCCGCCTCGTGATCTGTTTAGGGACTGCTGCAGAAAAGGAGACCGGAAAACTCGACTCTCTGCTCAACGCCTGGAAAGCTTAGAGCCAGCACTCATGGAAACCGCGGCTCGTCCGGAGCTTCGTACCTTTGCCCTTGCTCTCGAACGGATCTTCACAAACGCCACGGCGCTGACAAGCAGCACACCGCTGACAGCCGCCATGAGCGGAGCTGTGGGCAGGTCGAGCACATAGGCCGTCCAGAAGCCCGCCACCGCGCTGATGACAGCAATGACGAGGCTCAGTGCGATGACGACCGGCAGACGATTGCCGAACAGGACCGCAACCGCCGGCGGCACCACAACGAGCGCGACGACGAGAATAGCGCCCGCGGCATTGAACGCCACCACGACAGTTACGGCCACGAGAGCCATGAGCGTGTAGTCAACCGTTCTAACAGGCAGACCCATGGTGCGAGCCAGAACCGGATCGAAAGTCGCCAGGGACAGCACCCTGTAGGTGCAGGCGATGAAAATCGCCGTGACAGCGAAGACTCCAAGAAGCATGAGCGCCGTCTGCGGACCGAGGTTCACTCCCCGGACAAGCACGTGTTCACTCGGCAGAGCCATAAGGTTCAGATCACCCGTCAGCACGGTGTCCTCGCAGATGTGCACCGACTTCAGGCTCGTGGACAGAAGAATCACTCCACCGGCGAAAAGAGCGGGAAAAATGAGCCCCTGATCGGCGCCTCGTGCTATCAGTCCGGTCCGGCGCAGCCATTCAGAGCCGAGCACCACGATCATGCCCATGGCCGAAGCGGCTGCAATCATCCACGGCGAATGGGTTGTGCCCGACACAATCGCCCCGATGACAACACCGGGAAGAACAGCGTGAGACATCGCGTCAACGAGCATTGACTGGCGCCGCAGCACCAAGAACACCCCCGGCAGAGCACATGTCACCGCGGTGGCAACAGCCAAAAACACGGTCGCCGCTGCAATGCTCATCTGCCATTACCTCCCACAACAGCCAACCGGGCTGCATTCCGCCGGGCACGCATGGCCCTGCCGATAACCGAGCGCCGCGGGGCAAAAAGAACCGACACGAGGAAAACTGTGAAGAGCACCAACACCACAATCGGGCCTGTCGGCACTCGCCCGAAGCTGACAGCGGCATAGGACCCGACGGCGCCGGCAGCGCCGCCGATCGAACCTGCGAGCATCACCATAGATCTGAGGCTTCCCGTCCACTGGCGAGCAGATGCTGCCGGCATAATCGCAAACGCCACCATGAGGATGAGCCCCACTGACTTCACGCCGATGACGACGGCAACTGTTGTCGCCACCCCCAGTATTGGCCCGAGCACGGCTGACCGATAGCCCAGGGTGTGGGCAAAGACCGGATCGAAGGTGAACAGCCCAAAAGCACGCCAGCCGATGATGACCGTCAGCAGCGCCGCACCGCCGCACACCGCGATCACAAGCAGGTCTTCGTGCGTTGTGGTTGCGGCATTGCCGAAGATATACGTTTCAATTCCCCCACGGCCCGGCAGCGACGACAGCGACGCCGAGCGCAGCAGCACGATACCGCTGCCGTAGAACAAAGCGAGAACTCCGGCCATGGCTGCATCTGAGCCCAGGCGGGTGCCGCTGATCCAATTCACGGCAAACGCCGCAAGAGACGAGGAAATCACCGCGCCGATCGTCAGAGTCACCATCGACCTGCCTGACACGCCAAGTACGGCAACCGCGATGACAAAGGCCGCAGCAACGCCGAAGACCGCCGAGTGCCCGATGACATCGGCAATGAGAGCCTGCCGGCGGAGATACAGAAAACAGCCCATCGCACCCGAGAAGGACCCCACGAGAACAGTTCCGATGAGCATGGTACGGAACGTGTAGTTCAGCAGAAGCTCACTCGGTGCGACGAAACCCGCGGCCAGCAGATCAGCGGTCTCCACTGGGACCTCCCTCCGCTGTGATGATGGTCCCGAAACCGTAGACCGAGCTGAATTCCCGACTTACGAGCACCTCGTCAACAGGCCCGCTGAGCACACAGTGGCCCTTGTTCAAAACGGCGGCGCGAGTGCAGAAATCGCGGACTGTCGTCAGGTCGTGGTGGACAACAACGACTGTCTTGCCGGATGCGCGCAGCTGGCGAATGACCTCGAGGACGACTTTTTCGCTCGACGCGTCGATGCCCGCCAGAGGTTCGTCGAGGAGAAACAGGCCGGGGTCCTGTGCGAGGATGCGGGCCATAAAGGTTCGCTGCTTCTGCCCGCCGGACAGTTCAGAGATCTGCTGTCCTTCGAGATCCGCAATCCCCATGGTGTTCAGAGCTTCATCAACCCGCTGACGCCGGCTGGCGTTGATGCGGCCGAACAGCCCGACTTCGCCGTACAGGCCCATCGTGACGACATCGCGCACTGTTGCCGGGAAATCCCAGTCGATATCCGCAGATTGGGGCATGTAGCCCACGTGCCTGCGCATCTGCGAAAGCGACCCACCGAAGAACTGCACCGTACCCGCCAGGGGTTTGAGCAGTCCCAGTGCTGCTTTCAGAAAAGTCGACTTGCCTGCACCGTTGGGGCCCATGATGGCAAGCACTTCCCCAACGGGAGCCGCGAGATCAACGCCGTCAAGTGCGAGCTTGTCGTGATACGCGGCTGTCAGTCCGCGCGCTTCCAACGCTGGGGCTCCCGCAATGGGTTCAGCTTCCCGAGCTCTGTTTGTCATCGATGCTCCGTTCAGCTCAGGGCTTCTGCAATTGCATTTGCGTTGTGTTCAAAAACACCGAGATACGTGTCAAGCGGGGCGGATTCGCCCAGTGAGTCTGCGTAGAGCTCCTTATCGGAGATCTCGACCTCCCACCCCTTCGCTTTGACCGCCTGCTTGAGGTGTTTGATCGCCTCTGGGCTCTTCAGGTTGTCCTGGAAGATGACCGGCACCTTGTGGTCGGCAATCGTCTTTGCAAGTTCATCAATCTCAGCAGCCGACATTTCGGATTCGGATGACACGAAGTCTGTTGCGTAGATTTCCATGTCGTAGGTCTTGCCCAGGTAGTTGAACGCATCGTGTCCGGTCACAAGGACGCGATTCTCTTTGGGAATCCGCTCGAGCTTTTCTTTCGCATCCGCCGCAACTTCATCGATTTTCTTGTTGTACTCTTCCGCGTTAGTCGTGTACTGATCCGCGTTTTCGGGGTCGATCTCACCGATCTTCTCTGCCGAGGCCTGCACAACCTGCTTCCACAGGTCGGGTGAGTTCCACACGTGCGGGTCATGGCCTTCGATCTTGCCGTCCTCTTCCCACGGCAGCAGCTCAGATTCGTCAAGCTGTCCAGCCGCGGCAAGCTGCTTGTCGCCGAGCTTGTCCAGCTGATCCATCATCTGGTGCTCCATGTCGCGGCTGGTCCACAGCACGACGTCGGCTGAATCGAGCTTCTCGGTGTCGCGAGTGGTCAGAGGCTGAGTGTGCGGGTCTCCCCCGGGCTTGACGAGCACGGTGACATCGGCGTCGGGGGCGATGTTCCTTGCCGCGTCCCCCAAGTAGCCGGTGGTGGCAACGATGCTGAGCTGCCCCTCTTCACCGTTGCCCGTCGTGGAGGGGGCACAACCTACCGCACTCATTGCCAGTACCGCACCTGCGATGCCCGCCATTGCGCGCTTGAACCCGAGTCGCTTCATTTTCTGCCTTTCGTTGCCGCGAATCACGCATATATTAATTTCGCTTAACACATATTAGGATGACCTAATGCCACGAACAAATAAGTGTCCGTTTATGCAGATCCGACCTGAGTCGAGCGCTCCCAAAACTCACGAGGCGGAACTCACGTTCCGCCTCGTGTTCTGCTTTCGGAGACTACAGTTGGCATATGGCACTCGAACACACACAGGTCGCCCTCCAACTGCCCTCGGGGCGGGAACAAGCACACATCTGGACCACCGGAACACCGTCACAGCGCCAGCCGCTGCTGTTCATTCACGGTTTTCGAGGCGATCACCACGGCCTGCAGTTCATTGCCGAAAACATCAAAGGCCGACAGTCGTTCATTCCCGACCTGCCTGGCTTCGGTCAGACCCCTCCCCTGCCTGGCAAACAGACGCTTGAGACCTACACGTCATTTGTTCGCGGTCTTGCCGACTGGATTGAAAACCAGACAGGGAAGCAGCCTGTTCTGGTGGGCCATTCCTTTGGTTCGATCGTGGCGGCACACACTGCAGCTGAAGCACGAGCGCCCAGACCCCTCGTGCTCATCAACCCAATCGTCAGCCTGCCCGACCGAGGACCGGGCAGGCTGCTCACTGTGACGGTCGACAACTACTACCGCATTGCCGAAGCCGCTCCTGAAAAGATCGGCAATTTCCTGCTGAAGAACCGACCGACAGTGCGACTCATGAGCGAAGCCATGGCTACCAGCCGCGACCGCGACACCCGTCGTTTCATTCACGACCAGCACCAGCAGCACTTCAGCAGCTTCAGCGACCGCAAATCACTGGCAGATGCCTACTGGGTATCAACCCACCACACGGTCCGCGAGGTGGAAACGCAGCTAACTATGCCCGTATTGGTCATCAGCGGCAGGGCGGACGCCATCGCTGCGCCCAGGACCACCCGCGCGTTCGTCAAGCGCCTGCCGAACGTCGAACACCATGAGTTCCCTCGTGTGGGCCACCTGGTGCACTATGAAAGACCGGCCGAGACCGCCCGGTTGATAGAAAACTGGCTAGACTGAGGGCACACGCGCAGACATCAGGAGGAACCATGTCGGTAGTGAAGATCAACGTTCTGTCAGTGCCCGAAGCACAGGGCGAAGAACTCGAAGCCCGCTTCGCTAAGCGAGCCCACAGTGTCGACCAGGCCCCGGGCTTCGAAGGCTTCCAAATGCTCCGCCCCACAGCGGGAACCGAGTCCTACTACATCGTGACCCAGTGGGACTCCGAAGAGTCCTTCCAGGCGTGGGCTGCCCAGCGCACCCACCGCGGACCCAATGAGTCCCTTTCCAAACAGGAAGGCCTGCTGGAGTTCGAAATCGTCGAATTCGACTGAAGACTCGACTGACACTCCCTAAGCTCTAACAGACCAAAGCCGGCGTCCTTACGAGAACGCCGGCTTTGTCATGTGTGCGGGCTGTTCTGCGTTCGCTGTTTCTGTCGTGTGTGCTGACAGGCGTCGGGTACACGATTCCCGATGGCGCAGAGCTCAGCAGCCGGGATCAGTCGTAGGGCTTGAACTCATCGACGTCTGCGGCATCCCGCAGACGACCGGGTTCGGCCAGACGGTTGACCACAGTTTTGCGGCTGACAGGCGAACCGGACACGTAAACGGCACGCGACAGCACGTTCGAGGCGACACTCGATACGACGATCAGGGACAGGAAGCCCAGGATGGCCATGATCAGGTGCAGAATCTTAAAGCCCTCAGTGCTGAGCGTGAAGACATAAGCCGAGGCGAGGATCATCGGCATGGCCAGGCCGGTGCCCGGCGAGAACACATTGATCCGACTGAGAGCATCGCGCGCACGGAACATGGCAATAACGGTGCCCAGCAGGATGAGGCTTCCCCCAATCCCGAAGATGCCCACGAGAACGACGGCGAGGGTTTGCATCAGCGGTGCCCCCTGGTGAGAATTCGCGAAAGCGCAATTGTCGACAGAATGCCCAGCAGCGACGCCAGGAAGATCACATCTAACAGAATAGAGAGGTTCACGAGCATCGCGATGAACACCAGAATGCCGACCGCGCAGAAGTAGACGAGGTCACCGATGATCGCCCGCGAACCGCTTTCCTTAGCGGTGAGAACACGGATGAGACCCAAAACGATCGTGCAGGCGAGAATGCCGATGCAGATCCAGATGATGACAGTCACTGCTGATCGCTCCTTCGCGGAGGAACTTCGCCGCGCAGGGCTTTGAGCAGCCTGTCCTCCATGTCGTAAAGGCCGTCGAGCACTTCCTGTTCGGAGTCCCCGAACAGCGAGTGGACGAACAGCGTCGGCGGCGTCTTCGACGTGCCGGATGCCGTTGCGACCACGAGGGTGCCCGGCGTGATCGTGATCGACTGGGCCATTGACGTGATTTCAAAATCGGTGACGCAGCGCAGCGGCAGCTGAACGATCATCGGGTTGCCGTAGGGTTTGCGCGGCAGGTTTGACAGAACATCCCACGTACCCAGGAGGATCTCCTTGAAGATCCACAGGGCGTAGGCGAACAGGCGCAGAGGCTTCATCATCGTCCCAGCACCGCCTCGACGTAGGGAGCGTAATCAAGCATAGATTCGGCTGCGGCGTTTGTGACTTCGGCAAGAGCGCCGGCGCCGAAGAACAGAGCAACGGACACGACGATGAGCGACGCGCCCGGAGCCAGAAGTTTGGCGGGGATCCGCACGTCAGCGGGCAGGTCTGTCAAGGCCGCGCGACCGGTGCTCGAAGAGTCTGGACGGTAGCTGCTCATAGCGCCACCCCAGAAGGTGTTGCGCCACATGCGCTGCAGGGCCAGCACCGTAATGCAGGCGCCAAGCACGATAACCCCAATGAAGGTGAAGCCGAGCGGTCCGGGGTTCTCTGCCGCTGAGCGCACGATGCCGAGCTTGCCCCACAGGCCAGATGTCGGCGGCAGGCCGACAAGAGAAAGCAGACCCAGTACGTAGAACACCGCAGTCCAGGGATCGCGGAAAGCCAGGCCAGACAGGCGGCGGAAAGCGCCTGTACCGTAGGTCTGTTCAATCGCTCCGGTCAGCAGCAGCAGACCGGCCATCGTGATGATGTGGTGGACCATGTAGAACATACCGGCCGAAAGCGATGCAACTGTCAGCAGAGAAGCACCGATGAGGATGTGGCCGACACCGTCGGTCATCATGAACGCAAGCACATTGCGCATGCGGTTGATGCCCCATGCCGACAGGGTCGCGGTCAGAATCGTGACAACGGCGACGATCGCAAGAGGGATCTGCCACGAGTTCGTCGAACCGTAGGCCACGGTGTACACGCGGTATATGCCGTAGAGGCCGACCTTTGTGTGCAGAGCCGAGAACAGGGCCATCATGCCAGCAGACGTGTCCGGGTAGGACCGAACGAGCCATCCGTGGACGGGAACAAAGCCCGCTTTGATGCCGAGAGCAGTCACGACAATTGCCAGGCCCAGACCGCCCTGGGCAGTAATGTCACCGTTCATGCCCATCTGCGCGAGCACGGCGATGTTGACGGTGCCCAGTGCGGCATAGACAAATCCAACGCCGATGACCAGAAGCGTCGAGGTCAGCAGGTTGACCATGACGAACATACGGCCCACGCCCAAGCGCTTCCACGTACCCGTCACAGCGATGAGGGCATAGCTGGGAAGAACCATGACCTCAACCATGACGAAGAAGTTGAAGAGGTCGCCGGTGAGGAACGCTCCGGTGACGCCGGCCATCATCATGAGCACAAGTGACGGCAGGAACCTGTACTGATCTTCGCCGGTCACGACGAGGAACCAGCAGCACACCACCGCGGCAAGTGACGTGACCAGCACCATGAGAGCTGAGAACGCATCGACAACAAACGGAATGGCCAGACCGCCCTCATAGGCGCCGACGTTCTCTGCGTAGACGCTCCCGTCGATCGTCGCCATCAGCATGTACACAGCGGCTGCCGCATTGATGAGCGGAATGCCGAGCATTGCGACGATGTCGAGCCAGCGGCGACGGATGAGAACAGTCAGGGCGGTGCCGAAAAGCGGCAGCCCAACAAGAACTGTGAGAAGAGCGGCACTCATGCTTCGCCCTCCCTGAGTCCCTGCTTCACCTCGGCAAGAGCCGAGTCGCTCAGCAGTTCGTCCTCAGTGACATCGCCTTCGCGGATTTCCCCGGTTTCGGGGATCGTCTTCTGGTCGTCATCGTGGCCGAGAACAGCCAGAGCAAGCATGAAGATGGTCACCGCCAGCGTAATGACGATCGCAGTAAGCACAAAGGCCTGCGGCAGCGGGTCAGCCGCATCAGCCGGAAGGGACCGGCCGCCCAGCGGTTCGTGGCGCCACGCAGAAACGCCGGAAGCCAGGAGTGCAAAGTTGGCGGCGTGCGAAACGAGTGCCAAGCCGAAAACGGCGCGGACCATCGACCGCTGCATCATGAGGTACACCCCGCCGGCGGTCAGGATTCCGATGGTGATCGAAAGAATCACTGTCGGCCTCCGTTCTTCTGGTCTGCTTCCTGCTGATCAACAACGCCCAAGCTCCTGCCGGGCCGCAGGCGCTGCCGGGCTGTCGGCCTTTGCGCCCGGACTGCGTCGAGCGGACCGGAGAGTTCACCGTGAACCATTTCGTCTGTGCGTTCGCGCGTACGTTCGAAGTCGACGTCACGGTGCATACGACCACCGGTGAGAACGTCCGAACCGGCCGGCGTGAAGGCGGAGTCCGAGGTGCCCAGCAGGTTGAAGGACACGAGGATGAGGCCGACAACCGCGAGGTAGACACCGACATCGAAGATCATCGACGTGGTCCAGTGCTGCCCAGCGAAGTGACCGTGGGCTGGCTCGAGGAACGAACCTGTCATCACCAAGTTGAGGAAGCCGGTCATCACCGCAGTCATGACACCGCCGCCGATCAGGTACAGCGGCAGGCGCGGCGGACCGATAGCACGGTCGTTCGATGTGGCCATGTAAGCCAAGCCGATAATCGCTGAACCAACCAGAGCGGCAATAAAGCCGCCACCGGGCTCATTGTGACCGCGCATGAAGATGATGAACGAGGTCAGTGCAAGAATCGGTGCCGCAACCTTGAACGTCAGGCGCAGAGCAACGAGGTTGGGCCAGGCTTCGAAGACCGCGCGGTGCGCGACGGTGCCCTTGGGCCGCACCGCAACCCACGGCTTGCGCGGAACTTCCGCGATTTCGGAGGCCGGCGGGTCGATGTAGCGGTCCCGGACGGACGACATGACAGCGACGATCGCGATGCCGGCCATACCGAGAACAGTGAGTTCGCCGAGGGTGTCCAGGGCACGGAACTCCACGAGGATCGTGTTGACGATGTTGTCACCACCGGAGATTTCGGGAGCTTCGTGGAGGTACTTCATGGCGATCTCGGACCGCTCGCGACGACCGGACACAAGGAACGTCACAAGCGCCATGGCGCCTCCGACGACAACGGCGAAGACAGCACGGCCGAACTGCTTGCGCTTGGGGTAGCGCCAGAAGGTCTTCGGCAGCTTCTGCAGAACGAGCATGAAGACGATGATCGTCATGGCTTCGACCAGCAGCTGAGTCAGCGTGACATCCGGTGCGCCAAGAGCCATGAGCTGCACGGTGGCCAAAATGCCGACGGCGGAAAGAGAAATCGTGGCGGTCAGGCGTGAACGCGCCATACAGACCGACAGGACCGCAAAGCCGATGACGAGCATGAGCACAACGTCCATTGTGCGGTTGAGGTTCTTCTGCAGGGGCGGCACACCACCGGAGGCGAAAACGGCAATCGCTCCGCCGTAGACGACAATCGCAAGCAGCGTAAACGAAGCTGTGAGGTGCGGCAGCGCGCGTTCGGAGCCGATGAAGCGGTTGAGAACCACACCACAGCGGCGGAAGACACCCTGAATGCCGCGCAGAACCTGCGCGGTGGTGATGGGCGGGCCGGACTTGGCAAAAGCGGCAAACACCCTGCTGCGGAAGGCAATGACAACCAGACCCGCGATGATGATGACGATGCTCGCGGCAAGTTCCAGATTGAATCCGTGCCACAGGGACAGGTGCACATCTGCCGATTCACCAAGAGACGAAGCCACACCGGGTGTGAGGAACCGTTCGAGGCTGCCAAGAGTGAACACGAGCGGAACGGATGCGAGGATCGGCAGGGCAGCGAAGGTGAACATGACCGGGTCGGACGGGCTGAGCTCAGACTTGTCGACTTCCGGACCGTCAATGAACGCACCGAACACTATCCGCACGCAGTAGGCGATCGTGAAAATCGATGCCAGTGCCGCTGCGATGAGCGCAACCACACCAGCGACCGAACCCGCTGACAGCAGACCGGAGAAGATCGCCTCCTTCGACACAAAGCCCATCAGAGGCGGAATGCCAGCCATGGAGGCCGCACCGATGACGGTGACGGCAAAACTGAAGGGAGCAATACGCGCAAGCTTCGGAATGGAGCCGAAGATCCGCGTGTGCCCGATGTGGTCGATGACGCCGACCATCATGAACAGGCCCGACTTGAACATCGCGTGGGCAACAACGTGCAGAAGACCGGCGGTCAGCGCAAGCGGAGTGCCAACTCCAACAGCCGCCACAATGAGGCCCAGCTGGCTGACCGTGGAAAACGCCATGAGCTTCTTGACGTCGTCCTGTGTCAGCGCCAACCAGCCGCCCACAGCAACCGTGATGAGCCCCACCGTGGTGAGCAGAACATTCCACACGACAACGTCATGGAACGCGGGCGAAAAGCGAAACAGCAGGAAAATACCGGCCTTCACAACGGCCGCGGCATGCAGATAGGCACTCACCGGAGTGGCGGCCGCCATCGCATCAGGCAGCCACGCGTGGAACGGGAACTGAGCCGACTTCGTAAACGCCGCGACCGCCACCAAAACAGCGGCCGTCGGAGCAAGCCACGGAAGATCCGACCAGGCACTTGAAGCCAGAGCTGCGGATACCGAGGTGGTGCCCGTCGTCATCGCGATGAGCGCAACTGCGGCCAACAGCAGGACACCGCCGAAGAACGTCATAAACATGGTGCGCAGCGATGGCGCCCACGCGGCCGGGCCCGAACGGGCAATCAGCATAAACGAGGCCAACGACGTGACTTCCCAGCACACAAACAGCAGGAAGAGGTCATCAGCGAGGACGAGGCCGACCATGGCGAAGGTGAAGGTCGCCATCAGCCAGTAGAAGCTCGTCGTACGGCCCGGCGGGAAATAGCGGGTCGAATAGAACAGCACGACCGCACCGATGAGAAGCGCAATGTAGGTGAAGATGACGCCGAGCCCATCGGCTTGCAGCGCGGCACGTGCGCCCAGCGCCGGGACCCAGGCAACAGACCACGATGGCGTGCCGCCGGCAAAGACTGCGGCTGCAGCAGGAGTGAAGACAACCGCGGCTGCGATGTATGCCGCTCCGATGATCCAGCCGGAATTGCGCCCGAAGAATCGCGTAATGAGCGGTACGAGGACAACAACCGCACCCAACAGTCCAAGTGTCGATGCGAGTTCCACGTAGGCGCCTTTCATCATCGGCGAATCGGTAAAGGTCAGGGACATCTTAGCGGCGCCGAGACTCCACCACCAACCCGGGCGGGACCAAGCCCGACCTCCGGCATCAGGCAGTGCTCTGAAACCGGTCCAGGGTCCCCGTTGTGCTTAAGAGCCCTGCTGAGCCTGCCTCCTGCATTCGGCCGCGACGAGCTCAACCAGCTTGTCCACGTGAGCTGCCGGAGCAGAGTTGCTTGCCCTCTCCCCCGCTGCCCGCGCGGCGGTTTCAACCGTTGACCATTCAGCCACAACTGCTTCAAGAGTGTCTGCCAGACCCTGTGCGTCCGGCGAAGACGCGAGGATCGTCGCATCTCCGAACTCCCGCGCCAGCACGGGGTCGCTCACAACAATGCCGCGACTCGCAGCGCACGCCTCGATCATGACCATCGGCTGGTTATCGAAGCCCAATGAGGTCTGCACCGCAAGGTGACTGCGCACCAGAAGCTGCTCAACCTGCTGCGGGGAAACCGTTCCTATGCAGCGGACATTTGCCGGGTGACAGTCAAGGTCACCGCCGGCGACCTCGAGCAGCACCGGCACTTGGCGATCAAGAAGGATTTGCATGGCTTCAAGGGCAACATCGAGACGCTTTTCCGGAGCAAAGCGGCCGACCCACGCCAACCGAAGCGGAACCTGCCGAGGCAGAGGACGGGTGTGTGCTGTCCGTTTGGCGGCGTTCGACAGAACGACAACGTTGCCGGCACCGGCCTCAATCAGCTTCTGTGCCTGGTGCTTCGACGGCGAGAGGACGACATCAGCGTGCTGGGCCATGGCCAGCGTCATCGCTCGCAAGGCTGAATCTGCAGGCCGGTCAGCAAGCCTTGACTTCGGGGTCTTCTGCCGAGTGAAAAGCCGGTAGAGGCCTCGCATCGCAGGTGCTGCCGGCCCAGCCGACTTAGGTGCTTGCCAAAAGAAAGTGTGCACCGTGTGCAGTGTGATAATCCCCAAGCTCTTGGCGGTTGCGACGGCCGCAGCGGCAATCCCGAATTCCGAATGCACTATGACCACATCCGGTGCAGCTGCCATCAGCATCCGCCTCATCCAGCGCGCCAAACCGCGACCGAAGAAGTACACCGGCAGACCCGCACCGGGAATGCGGACCGTGCTCGGCGGGTTGATCACCTCGACCTCAGGGAGACCCGGTGCCTGGCGCGCACGGGGCGCCATGACGGCCACACTGTGCCCGGCATCGTGCAGAGCCCCTGCCTGCGTAAGAAAAGCCGTCTGTGCCCCGCCGACGTAGTCGAGGTCGTAATCGCACACCAACAGGAACTTCACGGAACTGCCCTGTTCAGGAAGCGAAGCCGGCCAGGTGTGCGAACACGAAGCGCTCGGTCACTGCGCGTTCTGCGATTCAAGCTCCGGGAGCTCGATGGTCGCGCAGTCGCCCCACAGTTTGTCGAGGCCGTAGTATTCCCTGTCGTCTTCGTGGAACACGTGCACAGTGATATCGCCGAAGTCGACGAGCACCCACCGGTTCTCTCCTGTGCCCTCACGGCGAATCGGCTTGATCTGGTGCCTGCGCAGCAGCTGTTCTTCGATGTTGTCAACGACAGCGTGCACCTGTCGTTCATTGGATGCTGATGCGATGACAAAGGCATCTGTGAGCACCAGATTGTCTGCGACGTCGATTGCGGTGATGTCAGTTGCGAGCCTGTCGGATGCTGCCTGAGCGGCCGTGCGGGCCAGCTCTTTTGCCGTGTCAGTTGCGGGCACTGTGACCTTTCTGTTCAGAAGAGCATGATGAGGGCGATGACGATGAGGACGATGGCAACGAGGCCGCCGACCCCCAGGACAATGTAAGGAAGCGCGGATGGACGGTCGCCGACGAGAATCTCGCCGTCGCCGTAGGTGATGTCACGGGCTTTCATGGGGCCTGCGGGAGGGTTCTCGACCTCTTCGCCTTCATCAGCCTGGAGCATCTGGCTTTCTTCAGGCGAAATAGCGACCGATTCAATCGGCATGGTCGCAGGACCGGATGCGGCACGACGGAAGTCCTGGGCCGGCTGCGATTTTTCGGGTGCGGCCTTGCTGTCTACGGCAGGCTTGACGTCGTGATCGGCGCTGCCGTTACCATCCTTGGCTTCAGCGACGCCAGGGGCGGCAGAAGGCGCAGAGACAACCGTGATGCCCTGCGTATTGGGCTTGACTACCGGTGCGCGGCGTTCCCGCGGCTTGCTCGCGGCCTGTCGGCGAGCCACCCAGTCTTCCGACTTCGGGGCCTCGGGAGCCTTCGCAGCGTCGTCTTGGCCCTTCGGGGCCTCGGGACCCTTCGGAGCGTCGTCTTGACTCTTCGGAGCGTCGACGGCTGTTTCCGCCTGGGCTTCAGAGGTTTCCGGTTCGTGGCTCTGCTGTGCGCCAGGAGCCGGCGTCACAGGTGCCTTCTTCACGACGGGAGCGGGGCTCTTGTCCGCGTGCGCTTCCTTCTGCTGAGTCTCGACTGGCTTCGTGGGCGCCGGCGAGGACTCCTGCGGCGCCTGGTCCGCGTCGACTGGGGCCGGCTCAAGTCCGTGTTCGCGCATGTAGCGTCGGCGTTCAGCCCTGGTTTGGAACTGCGGCATTTCAGGCTTTTCAGACAAACCTGCGGCCCGGGTCGCCGGTGCGCTGGGGGCCTCCGGTTCACCGGGAACCGCTTCTGGTTTTGCAGGACCCGGCGCTGGCACCGTGCCGATGGGCTGCATCTTTTCGGTGGGGCGCGGGTCAGGCTCATTCTGAACGCGAGGCGCCTGCTGGGTCTGCTGCGTGTCCTGCATCTGCTGAGCAGGGCGGGCGGGTGCAGGTTCGACTGGGCGTGCCGATGTGGCCGGTGCGGCGGGCGCCGTTGCGGGTGTCTGCGGTTTGACTGTCAGCTTGGCCGGTGCCGGCTCTTCTTTCGGAGTGTCTTCGACTGAGCCTTCTGCAGAGTCCTGAGCAGCAGCCGCGGCTTCCGCGGCGCGGCGTTCAGCTTCCCGCCGTTCGCGTCGGGTTCGGTACTGCTCAGCCAATTTCACTCCTGTAGAGGTTGTGTTTTGCGATGTATTGCACGACGCCGTCCGGTACGAGGTACCACACCGGGAGGTCGTCAAGCACCCTGTCGCGACAGTCGGTCGACGAAATCGCCAGTGCGGGGATCTGCAGGAGGCTCACGCCGTCCTGGGGAAGCCCTTCTGACGACAGTTCGTGTCCGGGTCGGCTGACTCCGACGAAATGTGCGAGCTCAAAAAGCTCGTCGACTTCTTTCCACGACAGGATCTGGGCAAGCGCGTCGGCGCCCGTGATGAAGAACATCTCGGTGCCCTCGCCGAGTTTTTCAGCGAGATCGCGCAGAGTGTCGATCGTGTATGTGTTTCCCGGTCGATCGACATCGACGCGGGAAACAGTGAAGCGCGGGTTGGACGCCGTGGCGATCACGGTCATGAGGTAGCGATGCTCGGCATCGCTGACGTTCTTGCCGGTCTTCTGCCACGGGCGCCCCGTGGGGACGAAGATGACTTCGTCCAGCCCGAACCTTGCCGCGACTTCGCTTGCGGCAACCAGGTGGCCGTTGTGGATGGGATCGAATGTTCCGCCCATCACTCCGACCCTGCGCGCTTCGTGGTTCATCATCAGTGGCGGTAGGAAATGCCCTTCCAGCTGAGAGTGACGATTCCCAGGAACAGCAGGATGCCCAGCGCGGTAGCGCCGTACCAGATCGGGTCCATGGGAAGTTCAGCGCCTTCGTGCGCGTGTTCTGCTGCTGCGAGAAGAATCTCGTTCACTGTTTCTCCTGTATGTAGGTGTGAGTGGTCTGTTTGGGAAACACTTTACCCGTTGGCAGACGGTACCGCTCGGCGTGTCGAAATCAGCTGCGGATCTGGCCTGAACCGCGCATGACCCACTTGGTGGTTGTGAGCTCTGCAAGCCCCATGGGGCCGCGCGCGTGGAGCTTCTGAGTGGAGATTCCGACTTCTGCTCCCAGCCCGAATTCGCCGCCGTCGGTGAACCTCGTCGACACATTGACCCCGACGACAGCGGAGTCGATGGCGTCGACGAAGATGTCGGCGTTGGCGATCGTGTTGGTCACGATGACATCGGTGTGGCCGGTCGAGTAGGCGCGAATGTGTTCGATCGCCTCGTCGATGTCCGACACGATCCGCACTGCGATTTCAAGGTCGTGGTACTCCTTAGCCCAGTCACGGCGCGTGACACGGCGGATACGGACGCCCTCCGGAGCGCATTCGGCAACATCAGAATCACCGTGGATGGTGACCCCCGCCTCGTGCAGTCGTTCAAGGATCCTCGGCATCACACGGCGGGCGGCCTTTTCGTGCACCAGCAGTGTTTCCAGCGCGTTGCACACGCTCGGGCGGTGAGTCTTCGCATTGAGGACAAGGTCCGAGGCCATCCGGACGTGCGCAGAAGAGTCAATGAACATGTGGGTGTTGCCGGCACCCGTTTCAATGACGGGCACGATCGAGTCTTGCACGACGCGCTGGATGAGCTCCGGACCTCCGCGCGGAATCAGCAGGTCTACGTAGTCACGTGCCTGCATCAGCACCGCGGCCCCTTCGCGGCCCCAGGCATCGATACTCGAAACGGTGTCGGCCGGCAGGCCTGCCGAGGCTACGGCCTTGCGCAGAAGCTCAACCAGCAGAGTGTTCGCCGAAATCGCCGCGGAACCGCCGCGCAGGATAACCGCGTTGCCGGCCTTGAGGGCCAGTGCCGCAATGTCAACGGTGACGTTGGGCCGTGCCTCGTAAATCGCGCCGACCACGCCCATGGGCACGCGCTTCTGCATGAGGTTGATGCCGTTGGGCAGGGTGCGGCCGCTGACGATGTCACCAACCGGGTCAGCCAGGCCGATCACGTGGCGCACAGCGGCCGCGATGCCGCGCACACGCTGCTCGTTGAGCTCCAGGCGATCCAGCAGCGAATCAGAAAAACCGCGCTTCTTTGCAGTTTCGATGTCTTCGGCACTCGCTGCCACGATGTCGTCGATGTTGTCTTCCAAGGTCTGCGCGATCGCCTCAAGAGCCGCGTTCTTGTCCTTGGTCGATGCGGTCGACACAACCGCCGAGGCCGTTTTGGCAGCCGCGGCAACGCGAGTGACCGCCCGTTCGATCTTGGGATCGATGTCAGTGGTTTCCGTCATGTCACACTGTCCCATTCTTTGTCAGAATCATGTCGTTTCGGTGAACGACTTCCCTTTGGAACGATACGCCGAAGCGGCGACCGAGTTCCCTCTTGCTCAGACCGAACATCTGCGGAAGTTCGTCCGCGCTGAAGTTCGGGAGTCCGCGCGCCAAGCGCGTTCCGCGCGGATCAACAATATCGACCGGCTCGCCCGCTTCAAAGCGGCCGGAAACATCAACAACACCGGCGGCAAGAAGCGATTTGCCGCCCTCGGTGAGGGCTTTGGCGGCACCGGCGTCAACACGAATGGAGCCTGTTGGCTCAGCAAGGTGCGCAAGCCACAGCAGACGCGTCTGGCGCCTGGAGTGCGTGGGACCGAAGTACGTGCCAACGTCCTCCCCGCGAACAGCAGAGACTGCCAGATCAAAAGACGTCAGGACGCTGGGAATCCCGGAGTCTGCCGCGATCACCGCAGCATGGACCTTTGTCGCCATGCCGCCAGTGCCGACAGCACTGCCGCTGCCGCCGATGGTGAGCGAGGCGAGATCCTCAGGACCAGCGACAAAGGGAATGTGCACCGCTGAAGGGTCTTCCGGAGGTGCCGACAGAAGAGAGGGCACGTCCGACAGCAGAACCAGCGCCTCGGCGTGTGCCATCTGCGCTACCAGCGCGGCAAGACGGTCGTTGTCGCCAAAGCGCAGTTCATCAGTTGCCACGGCGTCGTTTTCGTTGACGATCGGCAGAATATTCATCGCCAGAAGACGGTTGATGGTGTTCTGTGCGTTGCGGTACGTGGAGCGGCGCACCATGTCGTCCACCGTCAGGAGGACCTGGGCTGTCACTACCCCGTGGCCTGCGAGTTCTTCCGTGTAGGCCGTCATGAGCAGGCTCTGCCCAACAGCAGCGGCAGCCTGCAGGGTCGGAAGATCAGACGGGCGCTGCTCGATCGGCATGGGCCCAAGACCCGTTGCCACGGCCCCGGAGGTCACAAGGATGACCCTCTTGCCCGCATCGTGCAGTTTGCCGATGATGTCTGTCAGCTCGACCAGACGGGCTCGATTAAGGCCGCCTTCATCGGTGATCGACGACGACCCGACCTTGACGACGATTGTTTCGGCGCGACGCACGGAGTCGCGCACTGCTGCTGCATCAGTCAACGGCTATTCGGCCTCCCGCTGAGCCTTCTCAGCCAGGCGCTCAGCTTCGAGTTCCGCACGCGCGGCGGCCTTTGCGTCCATCCGCTCGTGGAATGCGGCCTTGCGCTCAGCCCGCGAGGCGCGACGGTTCTCTTCCAGACGCGAGTCGCTGCCGCGTTTGCCCAGGGGCTCTCCCCCACCCAGCAGTGTGGGATCCCAGTCGAAGACAACAGCGTCTTCACCCGGACCGATGACAATCGTGTCGCCGGGGTGCGCGCCCTGCTTGAACAGCTCCTCCTCGATTCCGAGCCTTTGAAGACGGTCTCCCAGGTAGCCGATGGCTTCGTCATTCGTGAAGTCGGTCTGCAGAATCCAGCGTTCGGGCTTGTCACCGCGCACTCGATACACGGCGCCTTCCGGACCGCTCTCGGGAGTGATGGTGAACGACCCGCCGCGGTCGACCGCTGCCGGCCGGATGACCTGGCGGGCAGGTTCGCCATCGAGTTCTGCTCGCCGGCTGCGCTCTTCGAGCACGATTTCAGCCATCGCGTAGGACAGTTCTTTCAGCCCTTCGTGCGACACAGCCGAAATATCGAAGGTGCGGTACCCCGCTTCATTCAATTCAGCCCGCACGATGTCGGCAAGGTCTTTGCCGTCGGGGATGTCGGTTTTGTTCAACGCGACCAGGGTTGGGCGCTGAGTGAGCGGAAGCAGGTCGCCGCTGGGGTCGACATCGACTTCGTAGGCTGCGAGTTCAGCCTCAATCGTTTTGAGGTCGCTAACGGGGTCTCGCTCGGGTTCCCACGTCGCCATGTCGATCACGTGCACGATAGCCGCACAGCGCTCAATGTGGCGCAGGAAGTCCAGCCCAAGGCCCTTGCCCTGAGCTGCACCGGGAATGAGGCCGGGAACGTCAGCAACGGTGAAGCGCGTGTTGCCGGCCTGCACCACGCCCAAGTTGGGAACGAGAGTCGTGAACGGGTAGTCCGCGATTTTCGGCTTTGCGGCCGACAGCGCTGCGATCAGGCTCGACTTGCCCGCCGACGGATACCCGACCAGCGCAATGTCAGCGACGGTCTTCAGTTCGAGGACGACATCGACTTCTTCACCCGGCGTTCCCAGCAGGTGGAACCCAGGAGCTTTGCGCTTGGTCGACGCCAGAGCCGCATTGCCCAGGCCACCGCGACCACCCGAAGCGGCAACATAGCGCGCACCTGCACCCACGAGGTCTGCCAGGATTTCGCCATCACGGCTCTTGACGACAGTGCCGTTGGGCACGGGGACGATGCGGTCGCCCGCCTTCGCTCCGTGCCGCAGGTCTCCGGAGCCGGCCGCGCCGTTGTCGGCTTTGATATGCGGTGAGCGGTGATAGCTCAGCAGCGTGGTGGTCTGCGGGTCGACTTCGAAGATGATGTCGCCGCCGTCTCCGCCGTTGCCGCCATCGGGTCCGCCCAGCGGTTTGAACTTCTCGCGACGCACAGACGTGCACCCGTCGCCCCCGTTTCCGGCAGCGAGGAAAAGAGTCACGCGATCGACGAACTCGACAGCCACGGCATTCCCTTTCTAATGAATGTGGGGCGAGCCGCTTTGCGACTCGCCCCACAATTCTAAACTCTGTTATTCAGCAATGACGCTGACCGTCTTGCGGCCGCGCTTCTGACCGAATTCCACGGTTCCCGCAGCAAGCGCGAACAGTGTGTCGTCGCCGCCGCGTCCGACGTTGACGCCGGGGTGGAATTTGGTTCCGCGCTGGCGAACGAGGATTTCGCCGTTGTTCACCAGCTGGCCGCCGAAGCGCTTGACACCCAGGCGCTTGGCGTTGGAATCACGACCGTTGCGAGTGGAGCTCGCACCCTTCTTAGTTGCCATAGTTCAGTACTCCTGGGTTCTGCTTACTTGATGCCGGTGATCTTGAGGCGCGTGAGTTCCTGGCGGTGGCCCTGACGACGCTTGTAGCCGGTCTTGTTCTTGTACTTCTGGATGACGATCTTGGGGCCGCGGAGCTCGTCGACGACTTCAGCGCTGACCTTGAGCTTGGCCACGTCTTCCGGGGCGTGGGTTACGGTGTCGCCGTCCACGTGGAGAACGACGTCAAGATCGACGGAGTCCCCGGCTTCGGCTTTGATCCGGTTGACGGTGATGACATCGCCGACAGACACCTTTTCCTGGTGACCACCGACGCGGACAATGGCGTAGACCATAAACAGTCCCCTTCTTTTCTGCTGTGAGCGGCTGTTTCCACCGCTCCCATTCGTACCGGCGACTTTCCCTTGGCCCATGGCCCATTAGGAGGAAAAGTCCGCCGTGATGCGATTGCACCGACCTACAATCTTAATCTTCACGGCCCCCGAAAGTCAAAGCGACTGGCGAGCCTCTTGTTCCGCGATCCGCTGGTGGCGGCGGATGACGTGCGCAACCGTGAAACCCAGCAGCTCCTCTGCGAATTCCGGGTCAAGTCCGCTTGCTTCGGCCAATGAGCGCAGACGTTCCAGCTGACGCTGTTCGCGTTCGGGGTCCGCCGGCGGCAGCTGTTGGGACGCTTTGAGGTGGCCGACTTTCTCAGTGAGCTTGAACCGTTCGGCCATGATGTGGATGAGCACAGCATCAAGGTTGTCGATGCTGTCGCGCAGCTGCTGCAGCTCTTCAGGAATCTCCGTCATGGAACCCAATGCTACCGGCGGATGCGGCCCACTTTCGGAGGTGTTCACCCAGCGAACGGGACGTGAGCGGATCTCTTCCGTTTTCGCACACGGGAACTCTCCACGGCAGCTCGCTTCGCGACCTTCTGTCCCCCATAAGGTCAGCGAAGTCCTCCAGCTGTCGGTCAAGAACGCGCCGTCCGCCGTACCTGCTGGCAAGAGCACCCATGGCCGTGGGAAGAACAGGTTCTGCTACTCGAATCTCTGTGTCCGCGGCCGGAACGGTCTCGAAGTCGGCTCCCGTGATCACATCGGCCCCTGCCAGCAGAAAAGCTGTGTCTTCCAGGGGCTCCAGTGACGCGTCGGCAGCGTCCGCATCCGCAATCACGCCCCGCATCCAGCAGCGCTCCCCCTCGTCAATGCTGAGCACAGTCTGGGGCAGAGCCCACGCGTCGACACGGCCTGCCTTCGGCAGCCGCACCGCAACCCGCAGGTCAAAGCCCAGCTGGGCCGGAGCCGCGACAGCCGCAGTGAACTGCTCACGGGCGATGAACTGCACCCACAGCCAGAAGTCGACGAGGTCGGATCGCTCCTCCTGAAAAATATGAACTTCACGCGCATCGGATGATTCGGGCACCGACGCATCCATCCGCATAGCCCTGTACACCGCCCATCCGCGCAGCCCGGGCCCAGCCTGCGCGCAGAAAGACGCGAACTCAGCGTGCCTGCTTGTGCGCACTGGAACTTCGTACAGCGCCAGAAGCGCGCGAAGTTTGCGTTCGCGCACCAGTTCGGGGTTCATCGGTGTGTTGCGAGAGGAGCTTTCCAGCAAGTCAACGCCCAGCGCGCGCACCGCCGTGCGTGTCGCATTCTGCGCGGTTCCGTATTCCGGGGTGTCGGTGATGCTGATGTACAGCGGATCGAGAGCACACCGGCTCTCAACATCGAATGGGTCGTATCCGGCAGACGCAGTCACCGGGGAAAGCATGATTGTTTCGGCACCGGCCGCGGCGGCCTGCACCGCAATGTCGCGCAGGTCGGCGAAGTCGCCCACACCCCACGACCGCCCCATGCGGGCTGATGCCAGGTGCAGATCGAAGCCTCGCTCACCTGGCTGCACTGCAGCTTCGCTCACGATGAGCGGTGCACGGCTGACTGCGCCGTCGACCGCGCACGTGATTTCGCCAATACCCGTCTCACGTGGAGGCATAATCGCTGTGAACTCGTGCCGGACTTCCGAGGCGCCTGCCACCGTCACGGTCTGCGTTCCGGTAATCGTCGGGGTGATGTTCGCGGGAACCGGTTCGCCGCTGAGTCCGACTGTCGACACCGATGCGGTGGCGGGGTCGGAGGTTCGCACGGGTATTGCCGCCGAATGGCCGGCTTCGGCAACGACAGCCGCCGGCAGGGCGGAGAGCCACTGCCGGCGGTTTTCGCGGTCGATGAGGATCTGCAGTTCGCTGCTGTCCTCGGCGGTGAAGCCGAGAACATGCAGCGCGGCGGCCAGCTGGTCATCAGACAGCGGCCGGCCCGCGACATCGCGTTCTCCGTCGATGCCGAGCAGGGCGGCCAGCTGGCGCATCCCGCCGGTCATGTCCGACTGCAGGATCCCCGCCACGGGTCAGTCCTGGCCGATGATGAGGATGGGCGGTTCCGGTTCAGCAGGTGCTTCGGGCTTCTTCGGATCCTGCTTCTTCGGAGCTTCCTCAGGCCTGGGCTCCGGTTTCTGAACTGCTTTTTGGATGCGCGTCTGCGAAGCGCCGCCGATCATGAGCAGACCTTCCGATTCCGGTGTCGGCATGCTGACGGGCTCAGCCTGCTTACGGGCAGCCGAGTCCGCTTCAGCCTCGCTGCCGGAGCTGCTGTCTGCATCGTTGTCGCCTGTACCGTCACCGACAGGGTGTTCGGGGTGCTCCGCCGGCTCGGCCGATTTGATGCGACGGCCGCCTCCGCGGGTTCCGCGCCGACGACGCGCGCGGCGTTCGCGCTGTTCGCCATCCTCGGACGCGGCCTCACCGGTGTGCTCAGCGCTGGCTGCCGGTGTCTTCGCCGCTTCTGTCGCGTCAGGCGAAGCATCAGGCGTGTCACCAGACGTGGCCGCTGGCTCGTCTGCTTCGGCGGGTGCTTGAGGTTCCTCGTGGTCCCGAATGGTGGCCTTGGCGATGGCCGCCATGGCCTTCTGGGACTCCCGGCTGCGCTTTTCGTCTTCTTCAGACTGCTGGCTGCCGGAGGAGTTGTTGTGCGAACCGCGCGAGTTGTCCTTGTTGTCGCGGTTCTTGCGGCGCGACTTGTACTGGCGGCCGGAGTGGTCCGGTTCGGTGCCCGGCAGCATAAGGCCGCGCCCGGAGAGGTCTTCCCCGGCTGCCGCGAGACCTTCGGCCAGGCCCGTGCCGATGCGTTTGCGGGTCATCTGGACGAGCCCGAGCGAGGTCACTTCGGCCACCTGGTGTTTGGTGCGGTCGCGGCCCAGGCATTCGACCAGGCGGCGAACCACGAGGTCGCGGTTGGATTCAAGCACCATGTCGATGAAGTCGACGACGATGATGCCGCCGATATCGCGCAGACGCAGCTGGCGGATGACTTCTTCTGCCGCTTCGAGGTTGTTCTTCGTGACGGTCTCTTCGAGGGATCCGCCGGAGCCGGTGAACTTGCCGGTGTTGACGTCGATGACGGTCATCGCCTCTGTGCGGTCGATGACGAGCGAACCGCCTGAGGGCAGGTTGACCTTGCGGTTGAGCGCCTTGTCGATCTGTTCGGACACGCGGTAGTGGTCGAAGATGTCGTCGTCACCTTCGTAGCGGGATACGCGATCCCGCAGGTCGGGTGCCACGGATTCGACGTATTCGGTGATGACGTCCCACATGCGGTTTCCGTCGATCACGAGTTCGCTGAAGTCTTCGTTGAAGACATCGCGGATGATGCGGACCATCATGTCCGGTTCGCTGTACAGGAGTTCCGGTGCACGCACCTTGGTGGACGAGGACTTGCCCTCGATCGTCTCCCAGCGCTTGTGCAGGCGTTCGATGTCCTGACGCAGGTCGTCTTCCGAGGCGCCTTCTGCGGCTGTGCGCACGATGACGCCGGAGCCGTCTGGGACGGCGTCTTTCAGGATCGACTTCAGGCGGCTGCGCTCACTGTCGGGCAGTTTGCGCGAAATGCCGGTCATCTGGTTGCCGGGGACGTACACGAGGAAGCGGCCGGGCAAAGAGATCTGCGCGGTCAGGCGCGCGCCCTTGTGCCCAACGGGGTCCTTTGTCACCTGGACGAGCACGGGGTCGCCGGGGTTAAGCGCGACTTCGATGCGGCGGGGTTTGCCGTCCATGCCGAGGGCGTCCCAGTTGACTTCACCGGCATACAGCACGGCGTTGCGTCCCTTGCCGATGTCGACAAAGGCTGCTTCCATGCTGGGCAGAACGTTCTGCACGCGGCCCAGGTACACGTTGCCGATAAGCGAGGACTGCTGGCGCTTCTCCGACAGGTAGTGTTCGACGGCAATGCCGTCTTCGGTGACAACGAGCTGCGTACGGCCGTCTTTTTCGCGCACGATCATGGCGCGTTCAACCGATTCGCGGCGGGCCAGGAATTCAGCTTCCGTGATGACGGGACGACGTCGCCCAGCGGCCCGGCCTTCCCGACGGCGCTGGCGCTTGGCCTCTACGCGTGAGGACCCGCGGATACCCGTGACTTCGCTTTCGAGCGAGGCGGTGCGGCGGCTTCCGCGCTCACGGCGGCGTGTGCGACGGCGCCTGCGACCGCTGTCGCCGTCGTTGTCATTGCCTTCGTTGTCGTCGGAATCCGCTGTGCGGCTGTCGTGATCGCTGTCTCCGCGACTGCCGTGTTCGTCACGGCCGCGTCGGCGGCTGTCGGAACCGGAGTCGTTCGAGTCGTCCGAATCATTGTGCGAATCGTCGCTGTCGTCACGGTCATCGCGCGAGCGTGAGCGCCGACCTCGACCACCGCGGCGACGGCGGCGTCGACCGCCTTCGCGGCCGCCTTCGTCGTCGTTGGAACCGCCGTCGGAATCAGTGTCGCCGGAGTCCTCGGTGTCGTCCGAATCGTCGTAGTCATCGTCTTCGGGTTTCCAGTCGGGATCCACCTGAACGCCCAGTTCGGCCTTCGGCTGCTGGAACAGCAGCGCACCGCCGGCCGGAGCGGTGACGGGGACAACCTCGGTGTCGTCGTAATCCTCAGATGCCCGTGCGGAGAAAGCGGGTGCGGTCTGCAGTTCGGCGGATGCCGCACTCACGGGCAGGCCGGCGACCTCCGGCTGGGCCGCGTTGGAGAACAGGCCGCCCGAAAACGCTGTTTTGCCAGCTTTGTCGTCAGCTTCGTTCTCAGCGCTGTCTTCTGCGTCGCGGTCGTGTTCTTCTTCGGAATCGTCGACGTCTGCGGTGTCGTCAACCCGATCTTCTGTCGGTTCGTCCTGGCTTTCGCCGCGGCTTTCAGCATTGCGCTTCTGGCCGGCTTTGTCGGCGATCGACTCCAAAAGCTCTGCGCGACGGCTGTCGTCTTCAGCCTGCGTCTGGCGCCCCTGGGACTGCTGGCGCAGCGCTTCGAGGTCGGAAAGGATTCCCTCTGTGGGATCCACTGTGTCACTCATTGAAAACTCCTGTCCCGATCGAGCGGTGCAACGTCCGCGACCGGGATCATGTCCTTGTCATAATCACAAAAGTCTGTGAGCTGCTGTGGGCTCGCGCGAATGCTCAGCGCGGTGGCCCAGGGCTTCATCTTGAACCTGGCCGAAATTCTTCGGAGAGGTGGAAGCACACCCGGCGCGGTTGCTCTGCCGGAGCTCTGATGCTCATTATGTCACAGCGCACCTGGGACGACACTGAATCCGGGCTGTCCCACCCGGCGGTGCCCACCTCGATTCGACCGGTGGGCTCAAGCGGTGGATGATGTTTCTATGACCTCAGGAACCAGTGTGCAGACAACAGAGCTTTCCGTCCCCTCCCCGTGGTTCAGCCGCAAGAGGCCCTTCGGAATCTTCCTCGTGGTGACAGCCGTCATCGGCTTGATCGCATCTTTGGACCTGTCGATTGAGAAAATCAAAAAACTCGAAAATCCCGGGCATGTCCTGTCCTGTGACTTCAATCCGTTCTTTTCATGCGGTTCCGTCATGAACTTCTGGCAGGCTCAGCTGTTCGGCTTTCCCAATCAGCTCATCGGGATTGCCGCGTTCATCTTCCCGCTGCTTCTGGGCGTCCTTCTGATCAGCCGCACGGAGATCCCCCGCTGGGTCATGATCGGTCTGCTGATCGGACTCACGGGCGGTGTCGCACTGGTCATCTTCCTGTTCATCAGCTCGATTTTCGTCATCGGGATCGGCTGCCCGTGGTGCATTGTCGTGTGGACCGTCGTCATTCCGATGTGGTTCATCACCGCGGGCCACCTGGCGCTCACGGGCGGCTTTGGGTCAGCTGTCCAGCACTCCCCCGTCATCCAGGTCTTCGCGTCTCATACGGTTCTTCTGTCCGTGGCGGCTCTCGCGCTCATCTACCTGAGCATCGTCGCGAAGTTCTGGACGTTCTTCTCAAGCCTCGTCTGAACCGGATCGGTTCGCACCCCTCCCACCGGTTCCGGTGGGGAACAAGAAAAAGCCGGCCTCCGCCTCGTGTGACGAGGTTCTCGAATCACGAGGTGGAGGCCGGCTTCTGTCTGCCTGGAAAGGTCAGTCGAGCTCGGGGAACCAGATCTTGATTTCTCGTTCTGCCGACAGCGTCGAATCCGAACCGTGGACGATGTTCTTCACAACACTTTCGCCCCAGTTGCGACCGTGGTCACCGCGGATGGAACCGGGAGCGGCGGTCGTCGGGTCGGTGGTGCCGGCCATGACGCGGAATGCTTCGATCACATCTTCGCCAGTGACGACGATCGCCACCGACGGTCCACTGCCCATGTATTCGACCAGCGGTTCGTAGAACGGCTTGCCTTCGTGCTCTTCGTAGTGCGCGCTGAGCATGGAGCGATCAGCCTGCACCATCTTCAGGGCACTGATTTCGTAGCCCTTCTTTTCAAGACGGCTGATGACTTCGCCGACCAGGCCCCGTTCAACGCCATCGGGCTTGACAAGTACGAGTGTGCGTTCCTTCATCATTCCTCTTTCTCCTGAGTGTCAGGTGAAGCGGGTGAGCCCGCCCGATA
The DNA here is from genome assembly GCF_001584615.1 of Brevibacterium ravenspurgense. Classification (GTDB taxonomy): domain Bacteria; phylum Actinomycetota; class Actinomycetes; order Actinomycetales; family Brevibacteriaceae; genus Brevibacterium; species Brevibacterium ravenspurgense. Next base: position 492,616 of record NZ_LQQC01000010.1, read on the forward strand.
TGCCTGTTTGACGTAGGCGGTGGCTTCGCGGTCAATCCGTCGGCCCCAGTAGATGCCGACGGCCCACATGGCGCCGAAGACGACGGCGACGACAACGAGTCCGCCCAAAACAATACCGCTTGCCAGTATCAGCAGCTGAATCATCCACCCCAGCGCAATGCCCAGGCCCTTCTGGCCGGCTTTCTTCGGCAGGGTTGCCGTGGCGATGATGCACAGCGCACCGAGCACAACAGCCCCGGCCACGAGCCAGCCGAACGGCAGCGGCTGCAGACCGTAGCCGACCAGCAGGGCAAAGTAGACGATGATCGCCTCGGAGATGAGAACGGTTCCACCGAGGATCGGCAGCTTCGACTTCAGCGGAAGCTGAGGAAGTTCAGCAGGGGTCTCCTGCGTCATTGAGCATCCTTTCGGCCCAGCAGGGTGCGGGCCTCGGCAACGGTTGACAGCGAACCGGTCACAACGATTCCCGTTCTGCGCTCAGGGTCTTCAAGAGCGAGGTCGACTGCGCGCATGAGCGCGTCGTTGAGGTTGTCGGTTCGGATGACGTCGTCCGGATCCCACCATTCTTCAGCGGCTTCGGCGAGTTTCTGCGAGCTCAGAGCGCGCGGACTCTGAGCCTGAGACACGACGACCCTGCCGGCGGTCCGATACAGGTGTTCCAACACTCCGTGCACGTCTTTGTCTTCGTACACCGCGACCACCGCGACGACATCCGAGAAGTCGAAGGAGTCCGCAAGCGCTTCCCGCAGCGCGATTGCCGCGTCCGGGTTGTGGGCGCCGTCGACGACGATCGTCGGGTCGGACCGCATGACCTCCATGCGGCCCGGCGAAGTGACTGTACTCAGTCCGGTGCCGATCGTGTCCGTGTTCAGAGGTTTGTCTTCCGTGCCGAGGAACTGTTCGACGATGGCAACCGCCAAAGCTGCGTTGTCGATCTGGTGGCGTCCCAGAAGCGGCAGGAACAGATCGCTGTAGACGTCGTAGGCCCCGCGCATGGAGAACAGCTGCCCGTCGACGGCCTGTTTGGCTTCGAGGACTTCGAACTCGCGGCCGAACCAGCGCCCGGTGACCCCCCGGCCGGCAAGCTGGCTTTCGAGTTCTTCTGCCGCCTCGTCGTCTTGGTTGCCTATGACCGCCACCGGTGTTGGCGCGGGAGTGTCGTCCTGTGTCCTATCGAGGATCCCGGCCTTTGTGGCTGCGATGTCGGTCAGGGTGTCTCCGAGGAACGCCTGGTGGTCCAGACTGATGTGGGTGAATCCGCACACTTCAGCGTCAGCCACATTGGTTGAGTCCCACTGACCGCCCATCCCGACTTCGAGCACGTATACGTCGACGGGGGCGTCAGCGAATACGGCGAATGCGAGCACGGTCAGCGCTTCAAAATATGTCAGCGGCGGCCGCCCGTCTCCTGCGAGTTCGGCGTCGACCATGTCGAGGAACGGGCGGATTTCCGCGAATACCCGTACGAAGTCGTCGTCTGGCACGGGTGCGCTGTCGACGGAGATGCGTTCGGTGACGGAGTGCAGGTGGGGGCTGGAGAAGCGTCCCACCCGCAAGTCGTGAGCGCTCAGCAGCACGTCCACCATGCGGGCGGTGGAGGTCTTGCCGTTGGTGCCCGCGATCATGATGACCGGTGCGGCTCGGTGGATATCGCCGAGCAGTTCACAGGCGCGCAGGGTGGCGTCCAGGCGCAGTTCGATTTCGGTTTCGCCCGCGCGGGCCTGCAGCGCGGCCTCAGCCAGCTGCAGGCCCGTCGGTTCGGTGTTCGTCATGCGTGCTTCTCCACGCGTACGGCAGCACCGTCGGCGAGTTCGGCGGCTTCGAAGACCTGCCCTTCACCAAGCGGCTCCTGCGTGATCCGCAGGGTTTCGGCCAGGGTTTCCTTGGCGATGAGGTCGCTGTAGCCGCTGAGTGCTTCGGCGCTTTCTGCCGGGACGCTGATGGCCACGTCGATGCGGTCCGACACGTGCAGGTCGAGTTCCTTGCGGGCGCTCTGGATGGCGCGGATGGTGTCGCGCGCCTGGCCTTCAGCCCGCAGTTCGTCGGTCACAACAGTGTCGAGGGCGACGAAGCCGGACTCGGTGGGAGCAAGCACGATTCCGTCCTGACCGGATTCCGCGACGTCCTCGAGGGTGTATTCGCCCTCCTGCAGTTCGATGCCGCCGGACACGACAACACCGTCTGTGACGGACCAGTCGCCGGACTTGGAGCCCTTGATGGCTGCCTGGACGTTCTTGCCCAGGCGCGGGCCTGCGGCACGTGCGTTGACGGTGAGCTTCTGTTCGAGTTTGAAGCCGGCCTCTTCGGCCTTGTCAACCGGCATGACGACGACTTCGCGCACGTTGAGTTCGTCGGCGATGATCGACGTGAACTCTTCGCCCAATTCGATGTCCGTTGCGACGGTCAGGCGTGCCAGCGGCAGGCGCACGCGAAGCTTTTCAGCCTTGCGCAGGCTCGAGCCGACCGAGCAGATGGACCGGGTGAGGTCCATTGCCTCGACGAGTTCCGGGTTGGCTTCGAACAGCGAGCTGTCCGGGTAGTCAGCCAGGTGGACGGAGCGCTCCCCCGTCAGGCCGCGGTAGATCTCTTCGATCGTGAACGGCAGCAGCGGTGCAGCGACCTTGAGGAACGCTTCGAAGCACGTGTAGAAGACGTCGAACGTTTCGTGGGTCGCTTCCGTGCCTTCCCAGAACCGGCGGCGCGAACGGCGGACGTACCAGTTGGTGAGCATGTCCAGGTGTTCACGGAACAGCCCGCACGCACTCCACAGGTCGTACTCGTCCATGTGCTTGGCGAAGCTGTCGATGAAGTCGCGCGTCTTCGCCAGCAGGTAGCGGTCGAGAACCTGCGAGGACTCGTAGCGGTGAGAAGCCTGGTAGCCCGAACCGGACTTGCCATCGGCGGGAGTTTCACCCGGAGCGTCTGCCGTGTTGGAGTACGTGGCGAAGAAATGCCACGCGTTCCACGCCGGCAGGATGATCTGGCGCACCGAATCGCGGATGCCCTGCTCGGTGACGATGAGGTTGCCGCCGCGCAGCACGGGGCTGGACATGAGGAACCAGCGCATGGCGTCGGATCCGTCGCGGTCGAAGACCTCGTTGACGTCCGGGTAGTTGCGCAGCGACTTGGACATCTTGTTGCCGTCGGAGCCCAGCACCATGCCGTGGCAGATGACGTCGCGGATTGCCGGCTTGTCGAACAGTGCGGAAGCCAGGATGTGCAGCGTGTAGAACCAGCCGCGGGTCTGCCCGATGTACTCGACGATGAAGTCTGCCGGGTAGTGGTTGTCGAACCATTCCTTGTTGTCGAACGGGTAGTGCACCTGTCCGTACGGCATGGAACCGGAGTCGAACCACACATCCAGAATGTCCTCAACGCGGCGCATGGTCGACTTGCCGGTCGGGTCGTCCGGGTTGGGGCGGGTCAGCTCGTCAACGAACGGACGGTGCAGGTCAGGCTGACCGTCGTGGTTCAGCGGCAGGCGGCCGAAGTCGCGTTCGATCTCTTCGAAGCTGCCGTAGACGTCGATGCGGGGGTATTCGGGGTTGTCCGACTTCCATACCGGAACGGGGCTGCCCCAGAAGCGGTTGCGCGTGATCGACCAGTCGCGGGCGTTTTCCAACCACTTGCCGAACTGGCCGTGCTTGACGTTGTCGGGCACCCAGTTGATGAGTTCATTGTTGGCAAGCATCCGGTCTTTGAACTCGGTGACGCTGACGAACCACGAGGACACGCCCTTGTAGATGAGCGGATTGCGGCAGCGCCAGCAGTGTGGGTACGAGTGGTTGTAGGTTTCGTGGCGAATCAGAACAGTTCCGTCAGTGACGGAACCGGTTTCGCCTTCACCGGCCGTGACGTTCTTGAGGTGGCGGATGATCTTGGGGTTCGCGTCAAAGACGAGGTCGTCGACATAGTCGACTGCCGGCGCGGTGAAGCGGCCGTCGGGGCCGACCGGCATGACGGCTTCGATCCCTGCAGCCTGGGTGACAACGTAGTCGTCCTCACCGAAGGCGCCGGCGGTGTGCACGAGTCCCGTACCGTCGCTCGTGGTGACGAAGTCGCCTTCGAGGATGCGGAAGGCGTTTTCGTGGTCGGCAAAGTAGGCGAACGGCGGAGCGTAGGTGTGGCCGAGCAGATCTGCACCCTTGAGTTCGGCAACGACGGTCGGCTCTTCGCCGAGTTCGCGGGCGTACGCAGCCAGGCGCTCCTTGGCGATGACGTAGCGTTCCGTGCTGCCGGTGGGGCCATCGGATTCGACGACGAGGTAGTCGATGTCCGCTCCGACGACGATCGCGAGGTTGGACGGAAGCGTCCACGGGGTGGTCGTCCAGATGAGGAAGCGGGCGTCTTTCAACGTGGAGTCAGCCAGCGGACCGGACGTGCAGCGCAGGCCGACGGTGACAGCCGGGTCCTGGCGGTCCTTGTAGACGTCGTCGTCCATGCGCAGTTCGTGGTTCGACAGCGGGGTTTCATCTGACCAGCAGTAGGGCAGCACGCGGAAGCCCTCGTAGATCAGCCCCTTGTCGTAGAGGGTCTTGAAGACCCACAGCACGGATTCCATGAACGTGGGGTTGAGCGTCTTGTAGTCGTTTTCAAAGTCGACCCAGCGGCCCATGCGGCCGACGTACTCTTCCCATTCGTCGGTGTACTTCAGCACCGATTCCCGTGCCGCGGCATTGAACTTGTCAATGCCCATCTCAAGGATTTCGTCCTTGGTCTTCAGCCCCAGCTGGCGCATGGCCTCAAGTTCTGCCGGCAGACCGTGGGTGTCCCAGCCGAAGCGGCGCTCGACGCGTTTGCCCCGCATGGTCTGGTAGCGCGGTACGACGTCTTTGACGTAGCTGGTCAGCAGGTGACCGTAGTGCGGCAGACCGTTTGCAAAAGGCGGGCCGTCGTAGAAGACGAACTCATTTTCGCCGTTCTTGCCGGCTTCGCGGTTGTCAATGGATTCCTGGAAGATGTTGTTGTCGTTCCAGAACTTCAGAACGTCCTTTTCCAGCGCCGGGAAGTCGGGGCTGGAGGACATGCCGAAAGCAGAAGTCGTCTGCTTGGGATAGATGTTCTCAGTCATGAGCGTCCTTTATTCGCGGGTCCGGCGGCACCGAACCCGTTTACGGTTTCATCCGTGCGAGGACGACTGCCCGAAGGCTGCCGCGGTACCACCCCGCTTATCCGCTGCCGCGGATCGCTCAAAGGCTGTGACGGGCCCACCCGTCCGGTTCTACTGGGCCTGAAGGCTGACGAGGCGGAGCTCGCCAAAGTTTCACAGGCTTTTCTTCCGGATGCTCCCCGGTGATAGCCGGATCGACGCAGGTCTGATCTTACCTCACCGCGGGAGCACCCGAAGGCTGGTCACAGCCCCGCGTTGCGCGCCACCTTGTGCTGGGCCGCCTGAGCGATGGGACGCAGCACCATCAGATCGACGTTGACGTGGTGGGGCCGGGTGAGGCTCCACACGACGGCGTCGGCGATGTCGTCTTCCGTCAGCGGGTTCTCAACACCCTCATAAACGGTGTCGGCGGCTTCCTGTGAGCCCATCCGCTTCAGCGAGAACTCCGGTGTCGCGACCATGCCCGGCGCGATCTCCATAACGCGCACCGGACGGCCCGCCAGTTCCAGGCGCAGGGTGCCGGCGATCGCGTGCACGCCGTGCTTGGAGGCCACATAGCCACCGCCGCCCTCGTACTGGATGAGCCCTGCGGTTGAGCCCATGAGCAGAATATCGCCGCGCCCACTGGCCTGGAGCGCCGGCAAGAACGCACGGATGCTGCGCAGAATGCCGAGCACGTTGATGTTGTATTCCTGCGCCCAGCTCTCCGGCGAGGCGTTCTCCACCCAGTCGTTGCCGATGGCCAGACCCGCGTTGGCCACAAGAGCGTGCACGGGACCTTCCTCGATGATCTGCTCGGCCGCCCGGGCAACCGAATCGTCGTCCGCGACATCGCACACCAGGTACTCACACCCGGTCTTCGCGGCAAGCTCCTTAAGCCGATCCTCCCGGCGAGCCAGAGCAACAACGCTCCAGCCGAGCTTCGTGAGCTTCTCCACGGTCGACGCGCCGATTCCTGAACTTGCTCCCGTAACAACAGCACGCAGTTGAGTCATAGCTTCCTCTCTCAGATCCCGGCCCATCAGGGCCCTCCGATCACTGTAGTTGAGAAAAGGTGCCCGGCACCTCCAAAGACGAGCTCCGCCTCGTGCCCCGGAAACCGGGCCGGAACACGCCCCGGCTTTCCTCCCCGCCGCAGTCTGGGACAATGACGCTATGGATTTTGGTTCTCGCACACATGACTCGGTGCATCTGCCTGACAAGCCCGCCCTCGAAGGTCTCCAGGAAAAGTGGGACGCACGCTGGACGGAAGAGCAAACATACGCCTTTGACCGCGACACAACGCGCGACGAGGTCTACTCGATCGACACTCCCCCGCCGACGGCGTCGGGATCACTGCACGTCGGCCACGTCTTCTCCTACACCCAGACGGACGTCCTGGCCCGCTACAAGCGGATGACCGGCAAAAACGTCTTCTACCCGCTGGGCTGGGACGACAACGGCCTGCCCACAGAACGCCGCGTGCAGAACTACTATGGCGTCACCTGCGACCCGTCCCTGCCGTACGAGGGCGACGACTTCGAACTGCCCACCAAGGTCCCGCGCAACCCGCGCGACTTCAAGCACGTATCGCGCCAGAAGTTCATCGAACTGTGCCTCGAACTGTCCGGCGAAGACGAAAAGATCTTCGAAGACCTCTTCCGCAAGGTCGGGCTCTCGGTCGACTGGAAGCACTCCTACCGGACGATCGACGATCATTCCCGCGAAGTCTCGCAGAGGGCGTTTCTCGATGAGCTCTCCCGCGGCCAGGCCTACTCGCAGGATGCCCCCACCATGTGGGACGTCACCTTCGGCACCGCCGTCGCCCAGGCTGAACTCGAAGACCGCGAACGCGAAGGCGCCTACCACAAGGTGACGTTCTTCCCCGCGGGATCCGACGGCCTTGCAGACACCGCGGCAGAGCCGATTGTCATTCTCACGTCACGTCCCGAACTCATCCCCGCCGTGGTCGCGCTCGTCGCCCACCCGGATGACGAGCGCTACCAGGGCAAGTTCGGCACGAAGTACGTGTCGCCCATCTTCGGTGTCGAAGTCGAAGTCCGCGCCCACGAACTCGCCCAGTCGGACAAGGGCACCGGCATTGCGATGGTGTGTACGTTCGGTGACCTCACCGACGTCACTTGGTGGCGCGAACTCGAACTGCCGCTGCGCGCCGTGGTCAACCGCGCCGGCCGCCTCGAACTGGAAACCCCCGAGTGGATTTCGGGGTCTGCCAAGGCCGACGCTGCCGAGCAGTACCAGAAGCTCGCCGGTATGACGACCTTCACGGCGCGCAAGACGATCGTCGAACTGCTCGAAGAGTCCGGCGACCTCATCGAACCTCCGCAGCCGATCACCCACCCCGTGCCGTTCTACGAGCGCGGCGAAAAGCCGCTCGAAGTCGTCACCAGCCGCCAGTGGTACATCCGCAACGGCGGTCGTTCAGCCGAGCTGCGCGACGACCTCATCGCGCGCGGCCGCGAACTTCAGTGGCTGCCGGGCTTCATGCGAGCCCGCTACGAAAACTGGGTCGAAGGCCTCAACGGCGACTGGCTGGTGTCCCGTCAGCGCTACTTCGGTGTGCCCATCCCGCTGTGGTACCGCCTCGATGCCGAGGGCAACCCCGACTACGACAACCCGATTGTCCCCAGTTCGGAGTCCCTGCCGGTCGACCCGCTGCAGGACACGCCTGACGGCTTCACCGCTGACCAGCGCAACCAGCCCGGCGGCTTCATGGGCGAACCGGACGTTCTCGACACGTGGGCCACGTCCTCGCTGACCCCGCAGATCGTCGGCGGCTGGAGCACCGACGACGACCTCTTCAGCAAGGTCTTCCCATTCGACCTGCGTCCGCAGGGCCACGACATCATCCGCACGTGGCTGTTCTCCACGGTTGTGCGCGCCAATGCGCTCAACAACTCCGTTCCGTGGTCGCACACCGCCCTGTCCGGCTGGATCCTCGACCCCGACCGCAAGAAGATGTCGAAGTCGAAGGGCAACGTTGTTGTGCCCTCGGACATCCTGGCGGAAAACAAGCCGGGATTCGGCCCTGACGCTGTTCGCTACTGGGCATCCTCTGCACGCTTGGGCGTTGACACCGCCTACGACGTGTCCCAGATGCAGATCGGTCGCCGCTTGGCCATGAAGATCCTCAACGCCTCGAAGTTCGCCCTGGCTCAGGGTGTCCACGCGGGCCACGTGGGTCAGCTCGACGCTGTCATCAACCCGCTGGACAAAGCCCTGCTGACGGCCCTGTCGACAACCGTCGAAAAGGCCGGCAAGTTCTTCGAGGACTACGACTACGCTCACGCCCTCATGGAGGCCGAGTCCTTCTTCTGGGAGTTCACGGATGACTACGTTGAGCTCATCAAGGACCGCTCCTACGGTGCGGCCGGCGAAGAACAGCAGCTGTCAGCGCACGTCACCCTGGCAACAGCTCTGGAAACATCGCTGCGCCTATTTGCGCCCTTCATGCCGTTTGTGACGGAAGAGGTGTGGAGCTGGTGGCAGGAAGGCTCCGTCCACGCGCAGGCATGGCCTGCCGCCGGCAGCATTCCGGCACAGGATGTCCCGGCTGAGTTCCTCGAAACGGTGTCACAGGCGCTCTCAGAGATCCGCCGGACCAAGACCGAGGCCAAGGTGTCCCAGCGCACCGAGGTCGTGAAAGCCACGCTGCGCGCATCGCAGGCTGATATTGACACGATCGCGGCCGCACAGAGCGACCTGCAGGCCGCCGGCAGGGTAACTGAGCTCGTTCTTGACGTCGACGCGGAGGCGGAAGGCCCGCGTGTTGCCGATGTCGAGTTCGCACCGACCGAAGACAAAAAGTAACAGCTTCTGAAAGCACAGAGCGCGCCGCTTGAAGCGGCGCGCTCTTGCATTTGCGGGCTTTAAGCCCGCGGGCGATCAGCTGCGCAGGCGATAAACGCGGTTACGCGGTCTTCTTGCGCTGTTGGCCCGTCTGCTTGTGCGGAACCAGCGTTGGTGCCGCGTTTTCCTCTACGGTTTCGCGGGTCACAAGCACCTTGGCGATGTCATCGCGGCTGGGAAGGTCGAACATGACCGGCTGCAGGACTTCTTCCATGATGGAGCGCAGTCCTCGCGCGCCCGTCCCCCGCAGAAGAGCGAGATCCGCAATGGACTCCAGAGCTTCGCGCGAGAACTCGAGTTCGACGCCGTCGTAGGCGAACATCGCCTGATACTGCTTGACGAGAGCGTTCTTCGGCTCGGAAAGGATGGTGACGAGAGATTCGCGGTCGAGGTCGCCGACAGCGGTCAGCACGGGCAGACGGCCAATGAACTCCGGGATGAGACCAAACTTCAGCAGGTCTTCCGGCTGCATTTCTGCGTACAGATCGATTTCGTCGTCCTTGGAGTGGATCGGCGCTCCAAAGCCCACCCCGTGTCGGCCCTTGCGTGCCGCCACGATTTCCTCCATCCCGGCGAAAGCACCGGCGACGATGAACAGGACGTTCGTCGTGTCGATTTGAATGAAGTCCTGCTGGGGGTGCTTGCGCCCTCCCTGCGGAGGAACAGAGGCGACAGTTCCTTCGAGGATCTTCAGCAGGGCCTGCTGGACGCCCTCACCGGAAACATCGCGGGTGATCGATGGGTTTTCTGACTTGCGCGAAATCTTGTCGATTTCGTCGATGTAGATAATGCCCTTCTGCGCCCGCTCAACATCGAAGTCAGCCGCTTGGATGAGCTTAAGAAGTATGTTTTCGACGTCCTCGCCGACATAGCCGGCTTCCGTCAGAGCCGTGGCGTCGGCAACTGCAAACGGGACGTTGAGCATGCGCGCAAGCGTCTGCGCCAGGTAGGTTTTGCCGGAACCGGTGGGCCCCACCATCAGGATGTTCGACTTGGCGATCTCCACGCCGTCGTCTTTGCCCTTGCCGTCTTCCAAAGCGTTGATCCGCTTGTAGTGGTTGTAGACGGCAACAGCCAGTGACCGCTTAGCGGCATCTTGGCCGACGACGTACTCATCCAGGTGGCTGTAGATTTCCTGCGGTTTGGGAAGTTCGAGCTTCTCCGCAGGAGCGTCGGGCTGACCGAGCTCTTCTTCGATGATCTCGTTGCACAGGCCAATGCATTCGTCGCAGATGTAGACGCCTGGCCCGGCGATGAGCTTGCGGACCTGCTTCTGCGATTTGCCGCAGAAGTTGCACTTGAGGAGCTCTGCGCCCTCACTGCTGCGAGCCATTCACACTGCCTTTCGCACCCGGGTCAGCCGGGAAGATCAGATTTCTGTACTTAGCCGAGTCTTTCACACTGGGCTGACATGCGCGTTGACTTCTGTCGCGTGTCTGCTTGAGACCCGATGCGCTGGGCCACAGACGCCCACTGCAAAGGGCCGCCGGAGTGTTCCGACGGCCCTTCGATGCACTGGGGTGCGTGCTCAGACTGACTGTGTCAGTTGACGCCCTTGCGCGAGGTGAGCACCTGGTCGACCAGGCCGTATTCCTTGGCCTCTTCGGCCGTGAGGAACAGGTCGCGTTCGATGTCGGTGTTGACCTTTGCTGCGTCCTGCCCGGTGTGCTTGGCCAGAGTGTTTTCCAGCCATGCGCGCATGCGCAGGACCTCGTTGGCCTGGATTTCGATGTCCGAGGCCTGTCCCTGTCCGCCGCCCTGCATGGCGGGCTGGTGGATGAGAACACGAGCGTTCGGCAGTGCAAGGCGCTTGCCGGGGGTGCCGGCAGCCAGCAGAACGGCGGCAGCAGAGGCCGCCTGTCCCAGGCAGACGGTCTGGATTTGCGGCTTGATGTACTGCATCGTGTCGTAGATGGCCGTCAGCGCGGTGAATGAACCGCCGGGCGAGTTGATGTACAGCGTGATGTCGCGGTCGGGGTCCTGCGCTTCCAGCACCAGGAGCTGTGCCATGACGTCATCGGCCGAGGTGTCGTCCACCTGAACGCCGAGGAAGATCACGCGGTCGTCAAACAGCTTGGTGTACGGGTCCTGCCGCTTGAAGCCGTAGGGGGTGCGCTCTTCGAACTGGGGCATGACGTACCGCGAGTTCGGCATGTTGCCGGCGGTTCCGCCGTAGTATCCGGCACCGCCGGTGTAGAGATCAGCCATTTGTCCTCCTTGGGAATGCGGTTCAGCGGCCGTCCGGCACGTCAGCGGCGTGGGTGACGACCTTGTCGATGAAGCCGTAGTCCAGGGCCTCGTCTGCGGTGAACCAGTGGTCGCGGTCGTTGTCCCTGAGGATCTGCTCGAGCGACTTGCCGGTCTGCTCGGCTGTCAGTTCGGCCATCTGCTTCTTCATGTGCAGGATGAGCTCCGCCTGGATCTTGATATCCGTGGCGGTGCCGCCGATGCCGCCGAGCGGCTGGTGCATGAGGATGCGCGCGTGCGGGGTGGCAAAGCGCTTGCCCTTAGCACCCGAGGACAGCAGGAACTGGCCCATGGAGGCGGCCATGCCCATTGCGACGGTGCCCACGTCGGGCTTGATGTACTGCATGGTGTCGTAGATGGCCATGCCCGCCGTGACGGAACCGCCCGGCGAATTGATGTACAGCCAGATGTCACGGTCGGGGTCTTCCGCGGCAAGCAGCATCATCTGGGCGCAGATGCGGTTGGCGTTGGAGTCGCGGACTTCCGAGCCGAGCCAGATGATCCGCTCTTTCAGCAGGCGGTTGAAGATGTGGTCATCCAAACCCATGCCCGCCGTGCCCTCAGAGGCGACCGGCGTGGTCAGTTCGTGTTTGCTCACAAGTTTCTCCTGTGGGTTGATTTCTCTTGACCCTAACCGGCAAAGCCCGACTTTTAATCCACCCCTGCCGGTTGTTCGCCATGAGCGTGAAAACCTGCTCGGCCAAAGGAGCGGCCCAGGGTGCTCTGCACTGAGGGTTCGGGCGGGGTCGCTGCTCTTCCGGGGTGGCCCAAAACAAAAGCAGACGAGGCGGAGGTAACCTCCGCCTCGTCTGCTCAGCCTGCTTTCGCAGGGGAAGAATCAGTCTTCCGAAGCTTCGTCTTCGGCTTCCTCTGCTTCTTCCGAACCGGTGGTGAACGCGGTCATGTCGATGACCTCACCGTTGGTGTCCTTGACGACTGCTTCGGCGAGAACAGCAGCGAGAGCCTTGCGGCGGCCGACTTCACCGGCGACAGCGCCGACCTGACCGGACTGGTCCAGTGCCTGCGCGAAGTCGTTAGGGTTCATGCCGTACTGCTGAGCGGAGGTGATGATGTACTCGATGAGTTCGGGCTGGGTGACCTCGATCTCTTCCTTCGCCTGCACCTTGTCCAGAATGAACTGCGCGCGCAGCTGCTTTTCGGTCTGCTCGCGGACCTCTGCACCGTGCTCTTCGTCGTCTTCGCGGCCTTCGCCTTCGAGGTGGCGCTTGACTTCCTCTTCAACAACGCGCGACGGGACGGGCAGGTCGAGCTTCTCAATGAGCAGTTCGAGAACCTTGTCGCGAGCCTCGACACCCTGCTGCAGTTCCTTGTTGGACTTGGCCTGGGTCTTGAGGTCTTCCTTGAGTTCGTCAATCGTGTCGAACTCGGAGGCAAGCTGGGCGAAGTCGTCGTCAGCTTCGGGCAGTTCGCGTTCCTTGACGGCGGTGAGCTTGATGGTCACCTGAGCGTCTTCGCCTTCGTGCTCCCCACCTGCGAGCTTCGTTTCGAAGGTGGTCTCTTCGTCAGCCGACAGGCCTTCGAGGGCTTCGTCCATGCCGTCGAGCATGGTGCCTGCACCCACCTGGTACGAAATGTCAGAAGCCGAGTCGATCTCTTCGTCGTCGATCTTCGCGGTCAGGTCGAGGGTGACGAAGTCGTCCTTCTTTGCAGGACGGTCAACGGACTTGAGCGAACCGAAGCGGCTGCGCAGGTCATCGAGTTCCTTTTCGACGTCTTCATCCGTGACTTCGAGCGGCTCGACTTCGACTTCGAGGCTCGAGTATTCGGGCAGTTCGAATTCCGGCACGGCGTCGACTTCAACGGTGAAGGTGAGGTCGCCTTCTTCCTTGCCGTCAAGGCCCGGCATTTCGAGGTCTTCGATTTCCGGGGTGCCCAGGGGCTGGATGTCGTTGTCGGCAATTGCCTGGCGGAAGAAACCGTCGAGGCTGTTGTTGACAGCCTCCTGGATGACAGCAGCGCGACCGACACGCTGGTCGATGATGCGCGCGGGGACTTTGCCGCGGCGGAAGCCGGGAACGGCGATCTGCTTTGCGATCTCTTTGTATGCCTCGTCGACGCTCGGCTTGAGATCGGCGTAAGGCGCTTCGATGCTGAGCTTCACCCGAGTGGGTTCAATGCGTTCGACGGAGCTCTTCACTGTCTACCTCTTCAAATTGACTAACGGGAACGTCGCCAGAGTGCCGACACGCCGAAGGGCAACTTCCTCAGACATGCGCGACTGTGCTGACGACACACAGCGCTCTATCCTAATGTGTTCGGCCTGCAGAATGCACACCGGGCCGCACCGGCGCGGCTGATCCGCGGCCAGCAGACCCTTTCCTGTGTGAACCCACAAAGGCGCAGAAGTTAACATCAGGCTATAATTGGATGTCTAACTCTGCGCCCGCTTTCCCGTGCGCGCGCTTCCTCATTCCGAAAACCGAAGAACCGACTGATTCAGAGGCGAAGACGTGAAGGGATCAAAAACCACCGCAAAGCACCGAATTCTCAAAGCGATCGGTGCCGCTTTTCTGTGGACGCTTATTTTCCTCAGCGTCGCACTGCTCATCTCCGGAATCTTCATCCGCAAGCAGTGGGGACAGATCACTGTCGACCAGATGCTGACGAACATCGCCGGCGCCGGTCAAGGCGGCGGCTTCGTGTGGATCACCGTGCTGTGGGTTGCGGTTGTCCCGCTGGCGATCACCGCCCTGCTGTTCGTCGGCCGCCAGCTGTGGATCCGCTACCGGATGTCGGCGCGACTGCGCCTTTCGGCTGCACGTCGCCGCATTCGCCGCGCCGCCCTGCGCGGAATGGCCTCCACCTTCATCGTTGCGCTCATTGCGGGAACCGTCATCACTGGTTCGACCTCGTTCTCTTCGGCAGTTCAGCTGCCCACCTACATCAAGTCGGTCAGCAGCTCCATGAACATCGGCGACTACTACCGCGAACCGGTGGTTGTGGGCAATAAGGATGCTCGCAACATCGTGGTTGTCTACGTCGAGTCAGCTGAAGACGACCTCGCCGACGATTCGCTTTTCGAAGTCAACATGCTTGAGCCCATGGAAGACGCCACCGAGGGCTGGGCCGAAGCCGAAAACTACAAGCAGTACAGCGGCGGCGGTTGGACCATGTCTGGCATCACCTCCACACAGTGCGGCATTCCGCTCAAGGGCAAGGGCTCCGCGACAGGCGACAAGGTCATGAACAACCTCGCTGTCGCCGACTTCATGCCCGGCGTGGACTGCTTTGGCGACATCTTGAAGGAAAACGGCTACAAGAACGTCTTCCTCGGCGGGGCCAACGCAGAGTTCGCATCCAAGGGCTCCTTCTTGCGCACGCACGGCTACGACGAAGTCAAGGACCTTCCCCACTGGCAGTCTCTTGGCGAAAAGGAAGAGGACATGCGTCCCGACTGGGGCCTGAGCGACCGCCGTCTGATGGAGCACGCCAAGGATGAAGTCTCCGCTCTCCACCGTGAATCCTCTGAGACTGGAAACCCGTTCAACCTGACGGTGCTCACACTGGACTCCCACGAACCCATTCACCGTTACCACGACTGCCCGCTGCGCACAGAAGACGATGAACTCGCATCTGTGTGGCTGTGCTCCTCGGAGGCTGTCGGCGATTTCGTCAAGCACATGGACGATGAGGGAATCCTCGAAGACACGTCCGTTGTCGTCATGGGCGACCATCTGAAGCACATGGCTGATTGGAACGTCTACCACGAACAGCTGGACGACAAGACCGACCGTTCGGTGTTCAACCGCATCTGGATGCCGGGCACCAAGGACGGCAAACTGCCACTCGGCGAACTGCGCTCCGGCGCTGACCAGCTCAACATGCTGCCGACGATGCTGGAGGTCGCCGGACTTGAAGTCAAGGATCGCCAGGCTGGTGTAGGAGTGTCGCTCTTCTCCCCGACTGTTCCACAGGACTCCGCGCAGGCTCTGAACGACGACGCCTATGCAGAGCTGACGCTGGCTCGTTCGGCCGACTTCTACAAGAAGGTGTGGGGCATGGACGAACCGGACGAATCGTCCAGCACCGAACCCAACGATGACTGATTGGTGACTGACTGAGGAGTCAACACCAATTGAACAAAGGCGTGGGGCCGTCAGCCAGACTGACGGCCCCACGCCTTTTCTGTTGCGGGCGCAGTCAGTTCCGTGTGGAAGCAGCGGATTGCCTTTTGCCAGCGGGGCTGCTGGATGGCTGGCGATTCCGCCTCCCCACACCCGTTAGCAGCAAATCCACGCTTTAGCCGCAGGGAGACTCCCTTTAGCAGCAGAAACTCCCGTTAGCAGTTGTTGCTAAGGCGCAGAATCCGGCTAGAGAGTGTCTGGCCGTCTGGATGTGGATTGGAACGATGGCCCTACACATCAATGGAACAAAGGCGTAAGACAATCCGCAGGCCGATTCGCAGCCGCAGGGGTGCACGATGTCCTGAAACCAGACATCTCTACAGCATGAGCACCGCTATCCCCGCGAACAGCAGCATGCCGATATTGCAGTGCAGGAACGTTGGGATGACGGTGTCGCGAATATGGTCGTGATGCCCATCGGCGGCGAGTCCGGACGTCACACCGAGGGAAATGGTCGAAGCGGGAGAGCCGGCATCACCCAGACCCGCTGAGGCTCCGAGCAGGCAGACAGCAGCCAGCGGGTCGAGACCCATTTCCAGTGCCAGCGGAATGTAGATCGGGGCGAGGATCGGCACGCTCGCGAACGAATCGCCGAAGCCGATCGTGATGAACAGGCCCACGAACAGCATGAGGAAAACACCGAGTGCCGTGTTGTCGCCGATGAACCCGCCGACTGCGGCAATCAGCGGGTCGATCTCACCAGTTGCGTTCAACAGTCCTGCAAAGCCGGAGGCAACCGTGATGATGATGGCGATGTGGCTCATCATGAGCACACCCTGGGTGAAGACATCGTCCTGTTCCCTCCACCGGAAAACTCCAGCAAGAGTCAGGATGAGGAAGCCGATCATCCCACCCACGAGCAGGGAATCGAAGGCGATCTGGAAGACGAGTGCTGCAGCTACGGCAATGAGCGTCATGATCAGCTGGAACGGGCGCAGCGACACAGCGTTCTCTGATCCAGCGCTCCCCCGCGCAGCAGAAAGCTGGTCTGTCTGCGGCAGCTGAGGGTAGTCGCGGGGTTTGCGGTAGCTGAAGAGAACAGCGGTCAGCATTCCCGCTGCCAGACCCATGACGGGCCAGAACATCGCTCTCCACGCCATATCAGGGGTTGCAGTGAGCCCGCGCGGGGCGCCGAACTCATTGACGTTGGTCAGCAGAATTTCGTTGAGGTAGATGGCGCCGAAGCCTGTGGGCAGCAGAAGGTAGCTGGCACTCATGGAGCATGCGAGGACAACAGCAACGGCGCGGCGGTCGATGCGCAGTCGGTTGAGGACGCCCAAGAGCGGCGGGAGCAGGATGGGGATGAACGCGATGTGCACGGGAACGAGGTTTTGGCTGAGCACTGCCGCGCCGGCGAACAGGCCGAACAGCCCCCACTTTGCACCCTGACTCACTGCACGCTCTTCCGCGGTGGTCTTCTTTGCCACCCACTGGGCGAAGAGCTCAAGAAGACCGGAACGGGACAGAGCTACTGCCAGGGCGCCGATCATGACGTAGGTCAGACCCACCTGAGCGCCGGAGAGCAGGTTGTCATTGAAGCCCGCAAGGGTCTCTTCCATGCTCAGCCCCGCCTGGAGGCCGCCGAGAATGGCTGAAGACACCAAAGCGATGATGACCGGAACCTTCACAAGGCACAGGGTGACCATCACGAGGATCGCGAACACGACCGCATTGATCGGGTGACCCGTCACCTGTCCCAGAATCCAGACGGCGGCCAAACCGCCAACCGCAGCCAATACCGAGGGCGGGAGGACTTCAAAGAATGTCGGCCGGGCAGCCGTTCGGGATACCGCTTTTCGTTTCACCGCGGCAGGGCCCTGCGGTTTGTTCTCAACGTGCATGACCGGCAGTGTACTGAACGGTAAACAACGTGATGAACACCACCTCGACAACTGTGTTCCCGCGTGCCTACCGTGCACACAAAAAAATCTCGGGACACTGCGCAAACAGTGTCCCGAGATTTGAACCGAGGGGATGACGGGAATCGAACCCGCACTATCAGTTTGGAAGACTGAGGCTCTACCATTGAGCTACATCCCCGCGCGAAGCGCTTCTCTACTTTAAAGCACAGTTCCCCGATCTGCAAAATCGACGGGGTCAGCGCGACATGCGCTCGGGTCGAAGTGCCTTTCTGGCGGCAAAGGGCTAGTATGAAGCAGTCCGGGATGTGGCGCAGCTTGGTAGCGCATCTGCTTTGGGAGCAGAGGGTCGCAGGTTCAAATCCTGTCATCCCGACAGCACAAGGCCCGAACCGGTTGGTTCGGGCCTTAACTGTTCATACCGTGCGGTTCACGGCGCCAGAGCAGTTGAAGCACCCGCTAGTGCCGCTTCACCGCCTGAGCATCTCAGCTTCAGCGCTTGCTGTCGAAGTCCGAGATGATGCCGATGCGGCGCACGTGGCGTTCGTCTTCCGAGAACGGTTCGTCAATGAACGCGTCGACAATCGCAATCGCCTGGTCTTGCGGGTGCTGGCGAGCGCCGATCGACACGAGCCAGGCGTCGTTGTGCTGGCGTGCCAGTCGGGCGATTTCTTCGTTCCAGGCCAAAGCGCAGCGAGCGTCCTGAACCTTGTTTGCCGCAATCTGCTCGCCGTTGCCGGAACCGCCGATGACAACGCCGAGGGAGTCTTTTCCATCGCGGCGGTCGTCAACAACGCCCTGGGCTGCATCAATGCAGAACTGGGGGTAGTCATCGAGTGCGTCGTATTCCAGTGCTCCGTGGTCGACGACGTCGAAACCCCGGTTCTGCAGGTGTGTTTTCAGGGCTTCTTTGAACTCGTAGCCGGCGTGGTCTGTTCCCAAGTGAATTCGCATGCCCTCAGCCTACCGACTTTCGCCTTGCTCTTTCAGCTCAGTGTTCTTGCCTGGCGGTCCGGTTTTCAGCCTGTGCTTCCCCACCGTGGAAGAATGAGTTCAGTTCACCTGAGAATGAGCTCAGTTCGACTACCTGAAGAGGACGCGACGTGGCACAGTACAACCTGACCGAAGCTGAAACCGCTGAACGCGCTGAGATTGTCAGCGTGGATTCCTATGAAGTCCTGCTGGGGCTGACCGGGAAGGGTGAAACGTTCCGGTCTGTCACGACTGTGCGCTTCTCTGCTCAGGCTGGTTCGTCGACTTTCATTGATGCCATTGTCGATTCTGTCCACTCCATCACTCTCAACGGCCGTGCTGTTGATCCGGATGAAGCGTGCCGTCCGGGCCGTATTGTCCTGAACGACCTTGCCGCAGACAATGTTCTGACTGTCGATGCTGAATTCTTCTACATGAACACCGGTGAAGGTCTGCACCGGTTCACGGACCCCGTGGATGACGAGGTGTATCTCTACACCCAGTTCGAGGTTCCGGATGCCCGCCGTGTCTTCGCTGTGTTTGAGCAGCCGGATCTCAAGGCGGACTTCTCTTTTGCGGTCGTTGCTCCCGAACACTGGGACGTGGTGTCGAACTCCCCCACTCCCGCACCTGCTGAGCCGGGCGCCGATGCTGAGGTTCTCGGTCTTGACGGGCAGGGCCTGAAGTCGTGGCGCTTTGCTCCCACACCGCGCATTTCGAGTTACATCACCGCGCTTGTTGCGGGCCCCTACCGCAGTGTTCACGATGAGCTGGTCAGCTCCGACGGTTCGACGGTGCCGCTTGGCGTGTATGCGCGCGCTTCCCTGTTTGATCACCTGGACCCGGAGAACATCTTCGACATCACCAAGAGGGGCTTTGTCTTCTTCGAAGAGCTCTTCGATACCCCGTACCCCTTTGCGAAATACGATCAGCTGTTTGTTCCCGAGTTCAACGCCGGAGCAATGGAGAACGCCGGTGCGGTGACGATTGTGGAGGACTACGTCTTCCGCTCCCGCCCCACCGAAGCGGCCGTGGAGCGTCGTGCGGTCACGATCCTGCACGAGCTGGCCCACATGTGGTTCGGGGACCTCGTCACGATGAAGTGGTGGGACGATCTGTGGCTGAATGAGTCCTTTGCCGAGTTCATGTCCACGCTGGCCACTGCTGAGGCCACTGAGTTCTCTGAAGCCTGGGCAACCTTCGCTGCGTCTGAGAAGTCGTGGGCGTACGCCCAGGACCAGCTGCCGAGCACTCACCCGATTGCAGCCGGTATGGGCGATCTTGTGGACATCGAAACGAACTTCGATGGAATCACCTACGCCAAGGGCGCTTCGGTGCTCAAGCAGCTGGTGGCCTATGTCGGCCGCGAGAACTTCTTCCGGGGCGTGAAGTCGTATTTCGACAAGCACGCCTGGTCGAACACCCGTCTGGCTGATCTTCTGACAGAGCTCGAGGCTGCTTCGGGCCGTGATCTTCAGCGTTGGACTCGACTGTGGATTCAGGAGAGCGGTGTCAACATCCTCCGTCCGCAGTACGAGGAGGACGGTCTGCTGACAGAACTCACTGTGGTGCAGCAGCCCTGTGTTCTGCCCGGTCACGAGGTGCCGAGCCTCCGCCCGCACCGTCTGGGGGTTGGTCTGTACTCGGTTCTCGAGGGGCGGCTTAAGCGGACTGCTCTGCACGAAATCGATGTTGATGGTGAGGCGGCCGAGGTGCCGGTCGATGAGGACACACCGGTGCCTGACCTCATCGTCGTCAATGACGGGGATCTGACCTATGCGAAGGTCCGCTTGGATGAACGCGGTTTGAAGACTGTGCGCACGCATTTCGGCGACCTCAATGATTCGCTGACGCAGCTTGTCGTGTTGGGTTCCGTATGGGACATGGCCCGCGATGCCGAGATCCCAGTGACGGACTACATTTCCCTGGTCTGCGACAACCTTGAGCACCTCGTACATTCGACTGGTCTGCAGACGCACCTGCGGCAGTTGGAAACAGCCGTGTTCTCCTACACTCCCCCGGCCCTGCGGGACACTGCCGCCGAACGCACTGCCGAGGCGCTGTGGGCTGCCGCCGGCTCCGCCCCGGAGGGAAGCGACCAACAGTTCCAGTTCCTCCGCGGTTTTGTCAGCTTCGCTAAGTCAGACGATCAGCTGCGGCTTCTCGCCCAGCTGCTCAGCGGAGAACAGCCGCTGCCGGAAGGTCAGAAGCTCGACGACGAACTGCGCTGGCACATGCTGACAGCCCTGGCCGGTCACAACCGCGCTGGCGAAGACGACATCGAGCGCACGCTCCAAGCTGATAACACCGCCGCCGGTCAGCGCAGTGCCGCACGTGCCGAAGCTTCGATTCCCACCCCGGCGGCAAAAACAGCCGCTTTCAGAGCTCTGACGGAAGACAGCGGCCTGCCCAACGCCGTACTCTCGGCAACCGCTCGCGGCTTCGCCTCCGGACTGCAGAAATCTGACGGCTCGCTCATCACGGCAGAGGCTCCATTCGACGACTTTGCGGCCGAATACTTCGCCCGGGCTGAAAGCTGGTGGGACACACAAACCCTTGAGATCGCACAGACGCTCACCCTGTGGCTTTTCCCGCCCGCGACCGAAGCGACAGTCGCCATGGCCGAACAGTGGCTGGAGGAACACCGGGAGGCCAACCGCGGACTGCAGCGAACAATGGTGGAGAACCTCGACCGAGCACGGAGGGCGTTGGCGGTCCAGCGCCGCAGCGAACATCCATGACCGCACGCGAAGCGCACGGCCAGCGTTCCTTGTGCTCCCTCTGATGTTCACTTCCTACACTTGAGGGCGTATGACTGTATTGACATCTGCTGATTCGACCCCTTCGCCGGCACCAACCGACACGATCGGCGAAATCGCTGAAACCGCATCCGATCCGGCGTGGTGGACCGCCCTTCTGGGCACTCCGCTGCGCATTGCGCTCATCGTGGTGTTTGCGGTTATTGCGTCCCTGATTCTGCGCCGCATGATCGGCAAGTTCGCACGGAAGATCGCTGACGGCACGACCGCTGCGAACAAACGCCGACACTACGACGACGGAACCCGTTCCGACCCCGTTTCACGGGCACGACGCGCACAGAGAGCCAACACAGTCGGCTCCCTGCTGTCGTCATTCGCAACCATCATCGTGGCGGCAATCGCGGGACTCATGGTCCTGCAGGAGGTCGGCATCAACCCGGCGCCGATCCTGGCCTCGGCCGGTGTGGCGGGTATCGCGCTGGGCTTCGGTGCACAGTCACTCGTGCGCGACTACCTGTCGGGATTCTTCATCGTGGTTGAAGACCAGTACGGCATCGGCGACACAGTCGACTTGGGCGAGGCAATCGGCACCGTCGAAGAGGTTGGCCTGCGCACCACCCGCATCCGCGACGTCGAGGGCACCCTGTGGCACGTGCCGAATGGAGAAATCCTGCGCGTGGGCAACCAGTCACAGGGCTGGTCGCGGGCCGTTGTCGATGTACCCGTACCCGTCGACATCAACCAGAACACTGCGACCGACATCATCACCCGCGCCATCACCCAGCTCATGAGTGACCCGAACCGCGCGTCCGTCATCATGGAAGACCCGGAGATCATCGGCATTCAGGAACTGACCGGCTCGTCGACAACCATCCGCGTGTTCATCAAAACCCTCCCCAACGAACAGTGGGCTATTGCCCGAGCCTTCCGGTCCTGCCTCAAGTCTGAGTTCGACAAGGCCGGGGTCGCCATCGCCCTGCCTGACCAGATGGTCATCAAGGAGACACCGGGTCAGGCACCACCGGCTGCGACCGGAGCCGATGCCGACGACGGTTCACACGCCTCGAGCAGCTGAACCAGGCGGCCTAAACGACGGCCTGACCCACTGCTGAAGCACATAGGAGACAATGACGGCATGACAAACGGTTATGAGCGCCCCGCCAGCGTTTTCGACATGGTCGGCGGACACGAAGCTTTCACCACCCTTGTCGACACCTTCTACGACGGCGTGGCACAGGACGACTACCTCATCGCCATGTACCCGGAGGGCCACGAACTCGAAGGAGCCAAGCACCGCCTGCAGACGTTCCTCGAACAGTACTTCGGCGGCCCCACCACCTATCAGGAAGAGCGCGGGCACCCGCGCCTGCGCATGCGCCACGCGCCCTTCCCCGTCACGCCGAAATCACGCGAACACTGGCTCAAGCACATGCGCCACGCCCTTGACCAGCTGAACCTGCCGCCCATGTACGACAGCCTCATGTGGGACTACTTTGAGCGTGCCGCCACAGCCATGCTCAACACACCGGACGAAGACTCAGACGAGCACCGAATCGATCCCAGCCGCCGGCTGCTCTGATTGCACCGGCAGGGTTTTCAGCCTGCCTCGATTGAGCGGGTGATGATGAACCCCGCAGGTGTCGCAAAGCGCAGCCACGGACCGCTGCGGTAGACCATCGCGGTTTCTCCGACGGCAAAGCCAGCCGCATCGAGGCCGAAAGCTGCCCCCAGCGGAGCAGTCTCACAGCCGGGCAGCGGACGCGACCACACCATCCGGCGAACCTTGTCCACGGCCAGCGCTCCCGCACCAGAAGGTGAGGCTTCCGCAACAGCGGCAATTCCCTCAACGGCTGCTTCCCGCAGCTGCTGAACCGGCAGCTGCGCTGCCGCCTCCCACCCCGCACGAGGTGGAGTCACGGCCGCCCACGGCATCCTCACCTCGGCAGGGGGAACACTGAGGTCCAGTCCCCCGGTGCGGCCCATACGGGCAAAGCGGTCGGTCAGCCCGGAAACCGGAACCACCGCATCGACCCCGTCGGCAGATGCCGAGCGCAGACGCAGAGCGCGCATCGCAATGACCAGCGGAAGTTCGTCGCCAAGGCCCTTGGGGTACAGAGGAGCACCGGAGACGACCAGAACATCCCCCACTCCGGTCAGCCGCAGTGCAGCACCGGAATCGACACGCTGCATACGCGCAGTGAACTGCCGCAGATCGGCAGCGTCGGCTTCCGCCTGCAGTTCAAACGCCGGCTGTTCCACGCTCACCTCCGCTTGAGCGGAAGCGGACCGACGGCGCAGTCGGCGAAAGCCGCCTGTTCGTCATCACGCAAACGGCGCGCGCGGCCGGTTTCCCCGTCTACGAAGACAAGATCAGATTCAGCGACCGAATAGACCTTCGAAGCATCCGGTTCGAGAATCACATAGCCGACCTTGATGATGACCGGCGTGATCTTGACGATGCACACATCAATTGCGATCGGACCGTCCCTGTACGGGATGGGGTCGCGGTAGTCAATCGCGTGACCGGACACCAGGATCTGCACGTCGGCAGAAGCCTCACGGAATACCGGCGGCATGACAAGACCGAAAGCATCCGTGCGCTCACCGCCGGGCAGCTCACCGGGAATGACATCGCGTGCCGCAGTCGGAGAGCCGAACGCTTTGACACGCGCCTCTTCCAACAGCTTCAGCTGAGTCACGTTGTTGACGTGCCCGTAGGCGTCCATATCACCCCAACGCAGCTCCACGAGCGTTCGCGTAAAGGGGCCGTCGATGAGTGGATTGTGAAGTTCGGTCATGCCGCCATCTTCGCATGACTGAACTCAACGCGTGTCAGATGCGGGCCACAACGAGAGTTTTCTGCGTATCCTGAGCCAAGGTACGTAAGAAGGAGCAGCATGGCCGACACCAGCGACAAGAATGTTCTCGAAAAGATCATCGAGCTCGAAAAGCTCACAGATCCTCCCGCCGGCGGTGAAGAGTTCGGATTCCGGGTGTGGAATCAGCCCAAACCGGACGGCAGGCTTTTCGGCGGGCAGGTCCTCGCTCAGTGCGTTATGGCAGCCTCGGCCACCGTCGATGACGACCGCCCCATCCACTCCTTCCACGGCTACTTCCTGCGGGCCGGTGCCGTCGACGAAGAAACGACAATCGGCGTTGAGGATCTGCGTGATGGCGGTTCTTTCTCAGCCAGGCGAGTCCAGGCCTACCAAAAGGGCATGCCGATCCTGTCGGGAATCTCCTCGTTTCAAAAAGTGCAGCCAGGCCTTGAGCACCGCGAGCCCATGCCGCAGGCTCTCCCCCACCCCGAAGCGCTGCCGAGCCTGGAGAAAATCCTCGGAAAGCTTGATATCACCCGCTTCACCCGAGCTGAGCGGATGCGGGAATGGCTCATGCAGCGGCCTTTCGACATCCGCCCCATTTCGCCCGACATTCACGCGGGCTTTCTCGGCTCACCCGAACCCATCAACCGCTTCTGGGCGCGTCTGAAGGAGCCGTTTACAGGCATAGACAGCCGTGCTGCGACCGCCGCGATCCTGGCCTATGCCAGTGACTTCGCGATGCTTGAACCGAGCTTGCGCGTTCACGGTCTCACATGGGCTGATCCGCGCCTGCGGATTGCCAGCCTCGATCACGCCATGTGGTGGCACTCGCACGTCGACGTGACCGGCTGGCTGCTGTTCGACATGTCCTCCCCGTCTTCCGATGGCGGGCGGGGCCTGGGCATTGGTCGGATCTACAACCAGAAGGGCGAACTCGCAGCCTCCGTCGCCCAGCAGGGCATGGTGCGGCTGAAGGAAAGCTGACTCATACAAACATGTGGGGCCCGCCGTATTCGGCGGGCCCCACATGTTTGTGCGCTGTGCGAGGCAGCGGCTGTGCGTCAGTCGCGCGTCAGCCTGCGGTGCGTGGTGCGGTGCGGGCGAGCTGCCTCTACACCGAGGCGTTCAACCTTGTTCTTTTCGTAGCCTTCGAAGTTGCCTTCGAACCAGTACCACTGAGCCGGGTTCTCTTCTGTGCCTTCCCACGCGAGGATGTGCGTGGCCACACGGTCGAGGAACCAGCGGTCGTGGGTGACTACCACGGCACAGCCGGGGAACTCGAGAAGAGCGTTTTCCAGCGATGCCAGGGTTTCGACGTCGAGGTCGTTGGTCGGTTCGTCAAGCAGCAGCAGGTTCCCGCCCTGCTTGAGCGTCAGCGCCAGGTTCAGGCGGTTGCGCTCACCACCGGAGAGCACACCTGCCTTCTTCTGTTGGTCTGCGCCCTTGAACCCGAAGGCGGACACATAGGCGCGCGACGGCATTTCAACCTGGCCGACCTGAATGTAGTCGAGGCCATCCGAAACAACTTCCCACAGGGACTTGTTCGGGTCGATGCCCTCACGTGACTGGTCGACGTAGGAGATCTTGACGGTCTCACCGATCTTGAGGGTGCCTCCGTCGAGTTCTTCCAGTCCGACAATCGTCTTGAACAGCGTGGACTTACCCACACCGTTGGGGCCGATCACACCGACAATGCCGTTGGGCGGAAGCGAAAACGACAGCCCGTCGATGAGTTTGCGACCGTCGAAGCCCTTCTGCAGGTTCTCTGCTTCGATCACAACGGTTCCCAGGCGCGGGCCCGGCGGAATCTGGATTTCTTCGAAGTCCAACTTGCGTGTCTTCTCGGCTTCTGCCGCCATTTCCTCGTAGCGGGCCAGACGTGCCTTCGACTTGGTCTGGCGACCCTTGGCGTTGGAGCGAACCCATTCGAGTTCATCTGCCAGGCGCTTGGCCAGCTTGGCGTCCTTCTTGCCCTGCACCTGGAGACGTTCCTTCTTCTTTTCAAGGTACGTCGTGTAATTGCCCTCGTAGGGGTACAGCTGTCCGCGGTCGACTTCGGCAATCCACTCCGCAACGTGGTCGAGGAAGTAGCGGTCGTGGGTAATCGCGATGACAGCGCCCGGGTAGGTGCTCAGGTGCTGCTCAAGCCACAGAACGGATTCGGCGTCCAGGTGGTTAGTGGGCTCGTCCAGCAGCAGGAGGTCCGGCTTTTCCAGCAGGAGCTTGCACAGTGCCACGCGGCGACGCTCACCACCGGACAGGTGGGTGACGGGTTCGTCGCCGGGAGGGCAGCGCAGCGCGTCCATGGCCTGGTCCAGCTGCGAATCAAGATCCCACGCATCGGCGTTGTCGATCTCTTCCTGCAGTTTGCCCATTTCTTCCATGAGCGCGTCGAAATCGGCGTCTGGCTGTGCCATTTCGTCGGAGATTGCGTTGAAGCGAGCGACTTTGCCCATGATGTCGCCGACTGCTTCTTCGACGTTTTCGCGGACCGTCTTGTCTTCATTCAGCGGCGGTTCCTGCTGCAGGATGCCGACCGTGTAGCCGGGCGACAGCCGAGCTTCGCCGTTCGAGGGCTGGTCGAGCCCAGCCATGATCTTGAGGATGGTTGATTTACCGGCACCGTTGGGGCCGACCATGCCGATCTTCGCACCGGGGAAGAAAGACATGGAAACGTCGTCGAGAATAACCTTGTCACCGTGCGCTTTGCGCGCTTTGTGCATGGTGTAAATGAACTCTGCCATAGCACCTAAGGGTATCGGCAGGGCTCCCGATCAGCTAATCCGAGGTATCAGAGTCCGTCGTCTTTGCGCTGATGCATGTCTTCGCCCGGAAGATGACCCGCGCCGTTGTCGTCGCTTCCTTCTTCGCGCTGTTCACCCGCGGGCATTTTCACGCCCTTGGGGCGGTCGACTTCGCCGATGAGACAGTCGTCATTGGATTTCAAGGGCGGGTACAGGGCAGCCGTGGCCCCGCCGTTGCGGATCTCCCCAATGACGCAGCCCTTCTTCACTTTGACGGCAAAGACCTTCGAGGGGACATCGTGGTCCAAAGGCGATTTGTCCAGGGTTGCGGCGATGTCCTCCGGCTTGTAACCCCCGTCTTGAAGAACCTTGAGGGTTTCTTCGCTCGTGGGGATGCCGTCTTTTTGCGTCAGCGGTTCGATGACCTTGAGAACTTTTTCGACTTCCGCAGTCTGTTTGCCGGCTGGGCCGCCCTCAGGTTCTGAGGGCGATCCGAAAAGCCCGCAGCCGGACAGCACAAGAGCGGCAAGGCCGCTGGAAGAGATAACCGCTGCTGGGCGGGCGCCGAAGAGTTTCACAGTAGACAACTGTAGTACCTTTTCGGCGCCCGCACCCGCAGGCCGGCCCGGGCACGGGGCAGAAAAATCAGAACGGCGGGCCTTCTCCCCCGGTGCCGGCGGCCGCCATCTGCGGTTCGCTGTCCGTGCTGGCAGAGGAACCGCTGTCGACAGAGACCGCGGGCTGATCCGAGTCTCCGGCATCACTTGCCGCGGGGGCGTCGACTTTGGCCCACGGACTGTCACTGTGGCGCTGTTTGATTTCTTCCATTTTCTCGTTTTCTTCGGCCGTAACTGAATTGGAGCGGAACACCGCCATGCCGAAGGACAGATCCGGACCGACCGCGTGAGCGTTGACAGTCAAACGCTCCCCGCTGGCAGTCTCGGTTTCCCACTGGTCCATCGAGACCCTGCCGATGACAATGACCCGCTGGCCCTTCTGCAGGGAGCCTGCGACATTGATGGCCCACGGCCTCCAGACCTTGACGTCGTACCAGGTGGTTGGGCGATTGACATACGTGCCGTCATCTGTGCGGTAAGCGTCGTTGACCGCAAGACGGAAGCTCGCCCAGGTGCTGCCGTTCGAAGCGGTGCCCGAACGAATATCGCTGCCGACATTGCCGACGAGGTAGGTGTAGTGCTGCATTGCTGTTCCTTTCGATCAGAAGAGGTACAGCAATGGTCACCAGCCGCAAACGTTCAGAGAAGAGTGCAAAAGGCCCTGTGGAAAGCCGGAGGACCGTCCACAGGGCCGAGCGCACAAGTCAGCGTCAGAGCACTGACGCCCAGCTGCTCAGCTCAGAGCGTCATAGGTTTCCCTGTGCTTGCGCAGAAGCCGCGTCACGGGTTCGAACACATTGTCCTTCGCGGCCGAGTGAACTGCTCGCTCAATGTCTTCTTCCACCTGGGCTCGGGCATCATCAGCGCCCTTGCGCCTGGCATTCGCGGCCAAGACGGACGTGATGATCGAGCCGATAATGCCAATCACCAGCGGTGCGGCGGCAATCAGGCCCAAGACACTGAGCCGCATGTTCGGTAGGGCCGTCCACAGAATTTCCGGGAAAAAGAAGATCAAGACAGCGGCCGCTGCAGTGGTGATGATCCCGAGGATCGTGAGGATGAAGAACAGCCACTGGAAGAAGCTGGCAACACCCCACCAGCCGGGCTGGCGATGCGAAATGTCGACACTCGAGACAGCTGATTCTAGATCTGCTGAAATGCGAGCGGCACTCTGATCTTCCGCTGCTGCCGCGGCGCGCTTCCACGCTGCGGGTAGTCTGCGCGTGGCACCGCTGATGACCTCGTGGGCCGCCAGATTGATGCGTGCGGTCTGCGGCTGTGTCAGCTCCGGCTGTGCCGCCCGCAGAAGAACTTCGCGGTCTCCCCCGTGGCGGGCGCCAAGCGGGTCGGCTTTTCCGCGGGATGCTTTGGCAAGCAGCGGATAGGCGGTCTTGGCGTATGCGCGACGGGCGTAGTCATCGTGCACGGTTTGCCCAATGGCCGATGTGCCGACGGCTTCGTTCATAGCGCCGATGAGGATGTCCGACTGGGGAATCTGCTCCGGGTCGTCAACCGGACGGCCCAGTTCGGCGCGAATGCGCCCGGCGACATCGGCAAGCTCCTGTTCGATGCGGCGTTTGCCGGCTTCGCGGCTTTCGATCATCTTGACCAGCTGACGACGGATCTCGGGCACGCCTTCGCGTGTGACGGCACTCGCGGCTGCCACTGTGGCCTTTTCCATGCCGTCGGCTTCCAAAAGGCTGCGCAGGTGGCCCAGGGTGGCCTTCTTCTGTTCGGCATCAAGGCGGTCAACCTGGTTGAGCACAACAACGGTGCTTTCGGCTGCCGCTGACATCTTCGACAGGTAGCGGTTGTGCAGCGAGAAGTCCGCATACTTCTGCGGGTCGACAACCCAGAAGACCACGTCAACCATGTCAATGAGCCGGTCCGAGACTTCCCGGTGGGCGTAGGCGGTCGAGTCGTGGTCGGGAAGATCAATGAGAATCAGACCGCGCAGCGGCTCTTCGTCATCCCCGTCGAGAGCGGATTCGCGCCACGTACGCCGGGATTTGGGAACTTCGAGCCAGTCGAGGAGGTCGTCTCCGCCCTCGCCCCACACGCATGCAATAGGTTCCGAGGTGGTTGGTCGGCGGACCCCCACCTCGGCGATTTCAAGGCCGGAGACCGCGTTGAACAGAGAAGACTTACCGGAGCCGGTGGAACCTGCAAAGGCCACCACGGTGTGCTCACTGCCGAGACCGCGGCGTGCTTCGGCCCGACGGAGCACCTCGGCGGCAGCCTGCGCGGTTGAAGCGGACAGCGCACCGCCTTCAAGGTCGAGCGCGGTGCGGATGCCCTTGGACAGTTCGTCGGAGCGGTTCACGTCAGGCCTTCCAGTCGGCGAACGGTTGCGCGCAGATCATCAGCTTGGGTTCCGCTGACGGCAACGGAGGCAAGCGCGTCTTCAAAGGGCTCACGGGCCCTCGACAGCAGACTCAGCCCTGTGTCAAGCAAGCGCCGGCGCGCACTCGCGGCGAGCTCTTCTGTGGCTTCCGGACCGAAGATCGTGTTGAGCAGACGGTGCACTGCCAGCCGGTCCTCGTGCTCTGCTGAGCCTGCACGAGACGCCCCCGTTCCCCCAGCACCGGCGCACACGGCATACATCAGCACCCCGGAAACACCTGCGACGCCAAAGGACATGATGCGGGCCTTCGCAGTCTTCGACTGACCGACGCTGCGCACGGTGTCTTCCACACTCGCGGCCCATTCGGCAGCGCGCTGACGGCACAGCTGGTCAAAGCCCGCCGGCAGCGAGCCAAGGCCGGGGTGACGCTCAACAACGGGTCGTCCATGCGGAAGCTCCTGCCACGTGTCGACTGTCGAACCCGAGGCACGAACGGCCTGTTCGCGCACCAGCACGACAATTGAGGACAGAATCGCCTGAATCAGCAGATCGGCACTGTCGCGCCGGCCAGTGACGGCTGAGGTGATGCGGTCGCGCAGACGGCTGACGGTCGGTTCGAGACCGCGGAAGAACTGGCCGGTGCCGACGAAGTCCTGCCACCTGGCCTGCACTTCACCGCGCAGCACCTTGTCGGCAACAAGAGCCTCGCCCAGCCTCCTGCCGGCCGCGCCGAAGCTGCCTTCTGCTGCTTCCTGCAGTTCGCGGTAAGCGCGCACCTGTTCTTCTGCGCAGTCGGCGAGGACTTCTGTTTGTGGGCGCACCGAGGCCAAGGCGCCCTGAAGGGTGCGCTCGAGGACCGCGGTCCGGGCACGAGGTGACCTCCCCAGGTTCTCGACCCACGACTTCAGGGGGAACACGGCTGCCTCGGGAATGAGGTCGTCTTCCAACTTCAGTTCCGGAACGGTGAAGATCGGCGCGGATCCGTGCCCCGCCTCGGCGAGCAGCTGAGCCAGGTGGTGGCGAACTTCGCGGTTGGCCTGGGGCGGCACGCGGTTCAGGACGACGGCGACTGATGTGCCACGTTCGTCGGCCTGGTGCAGCAGGTCCCACGGGACCGCGTCGGAGTAGCGAACAGCAGTCGTGACGAACAGCCACAGGTCTGCAGCCGACAGCAGCTGCCGGGACAGTTCGCGGTTGGAATCGCGCACGGAGTCAATGTCCGGCGAATCGATGATCGCAAGTCCCCGCGGCACGGCAGTGCTGGCCACCAGGCGCAGCTTCTGCTGGCTTTTAGCGCCCTCACCGCCGTCACGGGTGCGCTGGAGGTGCGGCAGGATCCGGTCGGAAGCGAAATAGGACCGATCTTCCGGATGGTGTACGAGCACCGGCCACACCGTGGTGGGCCTGATGACACCGGACTCTGTGAGCTCTTCGCCGACGATCGAATTGACGAGCGTCGACTTGCCAGAGCCGGTGGACCCGCCGACGACGACCAGCAGCGGTGCATCGGGGTCACGAAGACGCGGAAGCAGGTACTCAGAGATCTGCGTGCCCAGAGCGCGCTGAAGCTGGGAACCCTCTTCAGCCCTCTGCGTGTGCAGGGGAAAGTCGGCAGCGCGCACTCGCGCCGCAGCGTCCGAAAGGATCGGCACTGCTTTGGCACGCAGGTTCAGTCGGTGGGAAGTCACGTACTCACTTTGACGAAATTTTCAGCTTGTCTCCACTCGCCGCGCCGGACAGGGCGGGACAGCTTGCTGTGCGCGGGCTGCGGAACCGCCCGCAGAAACGACTGTGCTCGCTCTGTGCTGGGACAGCAGAACCAGCACAGAGCGAGCACGGACTGAATCAGCCGAACACGGCGCGAAGAGCCAAGACTCCGATCGCACCAATCACCGCGGCAGCCGGCACCGTAATGACCCAGGCAAGTGCGATGGGCTTCATCAGGTTCCAGTTGGCCGCCTTGTTCACAATGCCGACACCGAGAACAGCACCGATGAGGATGTGCGTCGAGGACACCGGAAGACCGAGAACAGAGGCCAACATGACCACACCGGCGGCGGCAAGCTCTGCGGCGAAGCCGGAGGCCGGGTGCATTTCGGTCAGTCCCGAGCCTACGGTCTTGATCACGAACCGGCCGATGAACCACAGACCGGAAATCAGGGCGACACCTGCAGTGAGCATGACAGCCGGGTGGACCCCCGCCTCGTCATTGATCTGGTTGGTCTTGAGCACATCGAGGATCGCCGCGAACGGTCCGATGGCATTGGCAATGTCGTTGGATCCGTGGCTGAAGGCGAACGCGGAGGCCGTGAAAACCTGCATCCAGCTGAACAGCAGGAACGTTGAGCGCGACAGATCCCGCTTCTTCAGCGAGCGCGCGAAGATGAAGACCGCCATCCACACGGTCGCTGCGATCATGCCCAGGATGAGGAAGTTGCCGACCGAGCTCAGTTCGAAGTTGAGGTTCTTCAACCCCTTGAACAGCATCATCGAGCCGATGACCACGGCGCCGAAAGCTGCCAGCAGGGGCACCCATGCCTCCAGTGCGCGGTGCGCGTTGATTTCCTTGGCCCGGGTTTCTACGCGGTGCAGGTCGCGGTAGTACTCCGATTCGAATTCTTCCGGATCGTAGTCGTCGCGCTGGTAGACCGAGGCATCGCGCGCCATGGCGTTTGTGTACGAGATCTGCTGCAGTTCGTCGAGACGTTCGAAGGCCTGCTTGTGCTTAGTGCGCAGTTCAGCGCGTTCGCGCTTGAGTTCGCGCAGCTTCACGTCCATTTCCTCGTTGTAGACGAGGATGTGTTTTTTGATCTGCCCGAACAGCACCCAGGCGACGATTCCGCCCAGCAGGGGTGAAAGCACCCACGACATGACGATCTTGCCGATTTCGCCCCACTGCACCATTTCGAGACCGCCGGTGCCGGTCGTGATGCCCAGGGTCAGGGCTGCACCGACAATGCCGCCGACAATTGAGTGGGTTGTCGATACGGGCCAGCCCATACGGGTTGCCACCAGCAGCCAGATGGCCGCGCCCAGCAGCGCTGACATCATGATGAACACGAAGTCCATGGGCTCAAGGTCGATCGCATTGAGGTCGACGATGCCCGAGCGCACGGTCTCGGTCACTTCCCCACCGGCCAGGACTGCGCCGCTGACTTCAAAGATTGCGGCGATGACGAGCGCCTGCTTCATCGACAGGGTGCCGGCGCCAACGCTCGTGCCGAAGGAGTTGGCAACGTCGTTGCCGCCGATGTTGAAGGCCATGAACAGTCCGAAGAGGACCGTCAGCACTAGGACAACCTTGTTCGCTCCGACGTCGACGTAGCCGAATGACCACACCATGAACACGACGAGCGCGATCGTCATGAGGCCGCCGAAGGAAATGTGCCACCAACGGTCCGGTCCCAGGAAACCGGGACCACCGGGTTTCACCGAGATGTTCTGCTGAGGTTTGGTTGTCTGCGACATAGAAAGCCTTTCCGTAGTGGCCTCATAGTGACGCAGACGGTTGACATACAGGATCCAATTGTGTGAATTCTGTGTGACGAATGTACGAAGAACGATTAAGCCCGGACCGTGGTTGTGACACCACGCGCCCGGGCTGAAGAAGCGCCCCCAGCAGGACTCGAACCTGCAACCTACGGATTAGAAGGCCGTTGCTCTATCCATTGAGCTATGGAGGCTTCAGCACGCCATTCTAGCGCCCGCCGCGACTTCGACGACCCCGGCTGTGCGGTCGTGCCCACACAGACAGCTGGGGTCGGCATCGGATCACCCCGATGCCGACCCCTGCGGAGGTCACTCAGACAGGATCAGGCCTGCGGCACCTCGACAATGAGAGCGTCACCCTGACCACCGCCGCCACAGAGGGCGGCGACACCCTTGCCTCCGCCTCGGCGCTGAAGTTCCAGGGCGAGGTGGAGGACAATGCGCGCTCCCGAGGCACCGATCGGGTGACCCAGGGACACGGCACCGCCGTTGACGTTCACACGCTCATCATCAATGCCGAGGTCCTTCATGGAAGCCAGCGACACCGCGGCAAAAGCCTCATTGATTTCGTACAGGTCGAACGAGTCCGCTGCCACGCCTTCGCGTTCAGCAGCGGCCTTGATGGCCTGCGAGGGCTGGTGCTGCAGCGTCGAGTCCGGGCCTGCAGTCCAGGCGTGCGACTTGATTTCCGCAAGGATCGGCAGGCCCTGCTCAACCGCCTTGTCCTTGTTCATGACGACAACGGCCGCAGCACCGTCAGAGATCTGCGAGGCGTTGCCGGCGGTGATGGTGCCGTCCTTGCGGAACGCCGGACGCAGACCGGCCATGGATTCAGCGGTCGTGCCGGCGCGGACACCTTCATCGCTGTCGACGACGACTTCGCCCTTGCGGGTCTTGATCGTGACCGGCACGACCTCGTCGGCAAACTTGCCGTCAGCCCAGGCCTTAGCGGCGCGCTGGTGTGACTGCGCGGCGAAAGCGTCCTGTTCTTCGCGTGAGAAGTGCACGCCGTCTTCATCGTTCATCGACTCGGTCAGCCCACCCATGGCCTGATCCGTGAAGGCATCCCACAGACCGTCGTAGTCCATGTGGTCGCGCATCTGAATCGTGCCGTACTTAAAGCCGGCGCGCGACTTCTCAAGCATGTGCGGCGCGTTCGTCATCGATTCCTGGCCACCGGCAACGACGACGTCGTACTCGCCGGAGCGAACCAGCATCGCGGCGTGGGTGATGGTGTTGATGCCCGACAGGCACAGCTTGTTGAGCGTGACGGCCGGAACGTTCATGGGGATGCCTGCCTTAGCTGCGGCCTGACGGCCAGCACCCTGTCCGAGACCGGCCTGCAGGACCTGCCCCATGAGGACGTATTCAACGGCGTCCGGAGCGACTCCGGCCTTGTCGAGCGCGCCCTTAATGGCGTGTGCTCCAAGATCGACTGCGGAAAGACTTGCCAGTCCACCGGACATCTTGCCCAGCGGCGTGCGGGCACCGGCGACGATGACGGCTTCTGCCATGAGAACTCCTTTGCTGAGGTTTCAGTGAGTCTCGCCTCACTTTGGGAACAATCCTAGAGCACCGACAGTGACCCACGACACTGCGGCCCGCGGGGGCTCCCTCTTTGAGGAAATGTGAAGCTGACTACGTAGAATTGCCCCTAGTGGCTCAGCACTGAGGCGCGCCTGACGGCTGCATCGCCGGGCACGCAGAGCATTCGGACGAAGGAGAATCGGAACCGTGACACAACCGGAAGAATTCCGCACAGCAATGCGGGGGTACGAAAAGAACGAAGTCGATTCGCGTTTGAGCCAGCTCAAGCAGGAAATCGAATCCCTCCGCAAGGCCCTCTCCGACGCTCGCAGCCAGGTCATCGCGGCTGACCGCGCAAAGCTGCAGATCGCAGGCGAACTCTCCGAAGCCAAGCAGCAGCTGAAAAAGGCAGCTGACGACAACGCAGCACAGGCCGGCCCTCCCGGCAGCCGCATCGACCAGCTGCTGAAGATCGCCGAATCCCAGGCACGCGAAACGCTCGCCCAGGCAACCGCGGATGCCGAAACCATCCGCAACAAAGCCCGCGCAGACGCCGCGTCGTCACGTGCTCGTATGCACACCGAAAGCAACGACACGCTCAACAGCGCCCGCGCAGAAGCAGAGGCTACTGCCAAGGCTGCAGACCTGCGCGCTTCTGAAACGATCGATGCCGCAGAAAAGCGCGCCGCGGAACTCAAGCAGACCGCTGAGCGCGAAGCCCAGCAGATCCGCGACGACTCCGCTGCAGAAAAGTCTGACTCCTACGAAGCGCTCAAGCGCGAACTGAATGAAAAGCGCGCCGCTGCAGAAAAGGAAGCTGCAGACACGATTGCCGCAGCCAAGAAGGAAGCCGACACGCTTCTGGAAAAGGCCAAGGCCGAAGCGAACACGCTGCGCACAGAAGCCGAAAAGCAGTCGGCTGAGGCCAAAAAGGCCGCCGACGCCCAGGCTGCCAGCCTCGCCAAGATCCGCGCCGACCACGAAAAGGCCGAAAACGAGCGCTTTACCAAGGCCCAAGAAGAAAACCAGAAGCTGCAGAAGGCGGCCGCTGACCGGGCAGCCAAGGCCGACGCCGATGCTAAGGAAGCGGCTGAGCGCGCCGAGAAGACCCGCAAGGAAGCTCTCGAAAAGGCCGACAAGATCATCGCTGATGGCAAGGCTCGCGCTCAGGAACTCATCAACGAAGCACGCGAAACCGCCGAGGCAACACTGGAAGAATCCGCTGCAGAAGCCAAGCGCTCGGTGTCCGCGGCACAGTCGCAGGTCGACTTGCTGACCAAGCAGCGCCGCACCATCACCGCCCAGATGGAGCAGCTGCGCTCCATGTTCAGCGCGCCCGGACTCTTCGACGACGTCGACCTCGAAGACGACCGTTCCGACCAGATCAAGGCAGCCGCCTACCCCACCGAAAAGATCGGATCGAAGGAAGAACTCGAGAAGCTCAAAGCAGCCGAAGGCTCGGCACAGAAGAAGAGCGGCACCTCGGGCAAAGACAACAAGACAGACGAACAGGGCGACAAGCCGGCGGCTTCCGGCCAGCAGGCTGCCGGACAAAGCTCGGACGCAAAGACCGCTCAGGCGAAGCCCGCAGGCCCTCAGCCCGACAATAAGAAGAACGGTCAGGTGGGCGGCCCATCCCAGGCCAAGAACCCGAACAGCTGACCAGTCAGCTTAGGAAACCTGCAGCATAGAAAACCGGCGTCGCAGCAGCGGCGCCGGTTTTTGCATCAGCGCGGAACATTCACCGACGGCTGCGGGCGTTGAAACACGAGGTGTGCCAGTGCCGACGCTCCCCCACACCGGTCCCCCAGCCGAACTCATCGCCTGAGCGCCACGCGACGGTGTGCGGTGTGGAGGCGGGGAGATCCTGATTGCAGCCCGGGCAGATGTAGACCTTGCCCGGTGTGCCGCTGCGGATCTGCTGCACAATCCACGTGCCGTCGGATTCCGTGATCGAACGGCGCACAGAGTTCATCGACGACAGGGGTCGATGCGGCTGCTGCCACTTATTGCGGCGGCGGTTCGATGGGGAGCGTGGCATAGACATCATTGTGTCACGTAGAGTGTGCGACGTGCGTTTGGTGATTGCTCAGTGCAGTGTTGACTACGTCGGTCGTCTGACCGCCCACCTGCCCATGGCTAAGCGGCTTGTCATGCTCAAAGCCGATGGTTCAGTGCTCGTCCACTCTGACGGCGGCTCTTACAAGCCGCTGAACTGGATGACCGCACCGGCACAGCTGAGGGTGGACGAACCAACGGACGAACAGGCCGAAGCCGGCATCCGGGAAGTCTGGACTGTCGCGGCCGAAAAGACCGAGGACCGGCTCATCATCTCGATTGCCGAAATCCTCGAAGACATCACCCACGAATTCGGCGTCGACCCCGGTCTCATCAAGGACGGAGTCGAGGCACACCTGCAGGAGCTGCTGGCAGACCAGATCGACACGCTCGGCGAGGGCTACACAACCGTGCGCAGGGAATACATGACGGCCATCGGACCGGTCGACATCCTCGCCCGCAGCGGCGAGGGCGCCTCGGTCGCCGTCGAAATCAAAAGACGAGGTGGAATCGACGGTGTTGAGCAGCTCACCAGATACCTGGAGCTGCTCAATCGAGACCCTCTTTTGGCACCCGTCACGGGCGTCTTCGCCGCCCAGGAAATCAAACCCCAGGCGCGCACCCTCGCAGAGGACCGCGGAATCCGCTGCATCATTCTGGACTACGATGCCATGCGCGGAGTAGACGATTCAGAATCCCGCCTGTTCTGAGCACTCGCACACGCCGCGGATGCTTTGCTGCCGGTGGCTTTGAGCCGCGAGTGCTAGGGTCATCGCGGTGGGCACGGCAGAACGCCGTATCTGCCGACGTCCGTCGACCTAAGCTGGTTACCCTCGCAAGGAGCGAGACGAACAATGAGCAATCTGGAAAAGCGGCCCCGCGTTCATGTGTGCACGGCAGCCGATGCCACTGAACTGACCGTTGTCGAACCCCGCGATATCCGCAGCGTAGACACGCACGGCGTTCCGCTGCGCCGCGCCCTGCCTCACGACGAGCTGGGCATGATCGGCCCGTGGTGCTACCTCGACCACTTCGGTCCGCAGGGCGTTGACGACGAAACCGGCAAGCTCACCTCGCCCACGCACCCTCATGCGGGTGTCGCGTGCATGCCGATGCTGTTCAGCGGCAGCCTGACAGAGACCTTCTCAACAGGCACCTCTGTCACCGTCGAACCCGGCGAAGCATCTTTGTTCATAGCCGGTCGTGGGGCTTCACACTCCGAGTTCACAACGGAAGACACAGAGATCCTCCACGGGGTGGAACTGTGGTACGCGCTTCCGGACAAGCACCGTTTTGCTCCGGCTTCCACCCAGCATTATCCCGCGGAATGCTTTTACGCCGGCGACTGCAAAGTCACGGTCTATGTGGGATCAGTGGGTGAGGTTCGCTCCCCCATCGACCCTGTCGTGAGCGTCGTCGCAGCACAGCTGGACATCTACGGCACGGCCGAGATTCCGCTGAGCGAGCATTTTGAACACGGCCTGCTCGTTGATTCCGGAGAAGCTCAGCTGACACTCGCAGACGGCACAACAGCAGTCATCGAAGCGGAACAGCTCGCCTTCATCCCCCAGGGCAACAGCACCGTTCGGCTCTCCGCCGATGTCCCCACGCGACTTGTGCTGTTCGGAGGCCAGCCCTTCGACGAGGAAATCGTCATGTGGTGGAACTTCGCTGGGCGCTCACACGAAGAAATCGAGCAGTGGTACGCGCAGTACCGCAGCGAAATCGAAGTCGATGAAGAACAGGATGACGAGGAACGTACCGTAGTCTTCGGTCCTCTTCCGGAAAACCCGACCGACACGCTTTCTCTGCCAACACTGCCAGACGAAGACTGAGCTGCGCGAAGACTTCAGCTGAAACTCAGCGCTCAGCTGAAGTCGAGCATCTCCGGGACAGCGTCCCGCTCGACGTGCGCGCCGAGAGCACGCAGCTTCTCGGCGAAGAATTCGTAGCCGCGGTCGATGTGATCGACCCCTGCGACCTCAGTAGTTCCACTGGCAACAAGACCAGCGAGAACCAGACCGGCACCAGCACGGATGTCGGAGGCTTCCACCTCGGCCCCCGTCAACTCAGCCGTACCGGTGATAAGAGCGTGATTGCCGTCAATTGCGATGTTCGCACCGAGGCGGGCAAGTTCATGCACAAACCGCCAGCGGGCCTCAAACAGGTTCTCCGTAACCACGCCAACACCGTCGGCGACCGCGTTCAAGGCAATGGCAAACGGCTGCAGATCAGTGGGGAAACCGGGGAACGGAAGAGTAGAGATGTTCACCGAACGCGGACGCTCAGGTCCGATGACACGCAGACCGCGCTCAGTGTCAGAAATCGAGGCCCCGGCCGCTTCGAGCTTGTCAAGAACATTCGGGAAGAGATCACGCGTGACGCCCACGACCTCGACATCGCCGGCCGTAATCGCGGCAGCGTAGGCCCACGTGCCACCCACAATTCTGTCGGGCACGCAGCTGTGCTCCACGGGGCGCAGACTGTCTACGCCATCGATGACAAGACGAGCTGTGCCGATGCCGTCGATCTTCGCACCCATGCTCACCAACATCGAACAGATGTCGACAATCTCCGGTTCTTTGGCAGCGTTGTCAATGACGGTGCGCCCATCTGCCAGAACCGACGCCATCACAAGGTTCTCTGTAGCTCCGACAGAAGGAAAGGCCAAGGAGATATCAGCACCGTGCAGGCCGTCCGGCGCCTCGGCAACAAAATAGCCGTGATCAAGGTGAACATCCGCACCCAGAGCCCTGAGACCTGCTGCGTGCAGATCAAGACCGCGCGATCCAATGGCATCCCCACCCGGAAGTGCGACCTTGGCGCTGCGCATACGGCCGATCAGCGGGCCCAAAACAGAAATAGAGGCGCGCATCGCACGCACAAGCTGATAATCAGCCTGAATATCCGTGCGCTCAGGGACGTCAATAGAGACGACGCCAGCCCGGGAATCGTAATCAACATCGCAGCCGAGCCGCTCAAGGAGACGGGCCATGATCGAAACGTCGAGAATCGCAGGAACGTTCGTGATGACAGAACGGCCGGGAGCAAGCAGAGCGGCGGCCATGAGTTTGAGGACACTGTTCTTGGCACCTCGGACTTCTACCGAGCCTTCCAAGCGA
Source organism: Brevibacterium ravenspurgense (assembly GCF_001584615.1). Lineage (GTDB taxonomy): Bacteria > Actinomycetota > Actinomycetes > Actinomycetales > Brevibacteriaceae > Brevibacterium > Brevibacterium ravenspurgense. Next base: position 532,280 of record NZ_LQQC01000010.1, read on the forward strand.
ACAGGGCCGTGGACGCGGAGGACTTCCATCAATTGAACCTTCCGACGGCGATGTTGTCGCCGGGCGGAGACGATTCGATCCACGCAGACAGGGCAGACAGCGAATCAGCATCGAGAGCGAGCCTGCAGACGCGAGGATCAGGGTTTCCGCTGTTGATAGTCAAGGTGGCGATATAGGCATCCGACATAACCGCGAAGCGCTCATCGCCTTCAGGTTTCGTACGCTCAGCAATCTCCATGGTTGAACGCGGCAAACGCACCGCGGGGCGCGAAGAAAAGCCGAAGATCGGATACCAATCAAGAGTGCTGACGCTGAAAACCGCAACGCCCAAACGCCAGCGTGGGCGGTGACTGGAGTCACCACCCACGCTGTATGAGCAGTCAAAGGCGCCCTTAAGGCGGCCAATGGCCCGACGGCGAACGGAGACTGCTGCAACTGCAATAGCAGCCAATCCCACCAACGAGAGCAGAATAATCAGCAGGACAGATGCATTCACAGTGTCAGTCTACGTTCGCAGGCGTCGGGCTTTGGTCAGACCAGCTTCGCTGTGTCGGCGACGATGTTCACACGGTCGTTTTCAACCGACATGAACCCGCCGGCCGCGTGAGCGGTCACAAGCTGGTCGTTGGAGTCAATGATCCTCACGTCGCCGCCGGCGATCACGGCAAGCACCGGTTCGTGACCGGTCAGGATTCCGATTTCGCCTTCAACGGACTTAGCGACAACGCGCTTCGCCTGGCCGGACCACACTTCGCGGTCAGCGGCGACGACGGTGACATCGAGTGCCATGGATCAGTTCTCCTTCTGGAGCTGCTCATAGTTGCGCAGCACATCGTCGATCGGGCCGACGTTGAAGAAGGCCTGTTCGGGGATGTGGTCGAAGTCGCCGTCGCAGATGCCCTTGAAGCCTTCGATCGTATCCTTGATCGGAACGGTCGAGCCTTCAACACCGGTGAACTGCAGAGCGGTGTAGGTGTTCTGCGACAGGAACTGCTCAATACGACGTGCGCGGTGAACCGTGAGCTTGTCTTCTTCGGACAGTTCGTCAACACCGAGGATGGCGATGATGTCCTGCAGTTCCTTGTTCTTCTGGAGGATCTGCTTGACGCGCACGGCGGTGTCGTAGTGGTCCTGACCAACGTACAGCGGGTCGAGGATGCGCGACGACGAGGTCAGCGGGTCAACAGCCGGGTACAGACCGCGCGAAGCGATGTCACGCGACAGTTCCGTGGTGGCGTCGAGGTGTGCGAACGTCGTTGCCGGAGCCGGGTCGGTGTAGTCGTCAGCGGGGACGTAAATGGCCTGCATCGACGTAATCGAGTGACCGCGGGTCGAAGTAATGCGCTCCTGGAGGACACCCATTTCGTCAGCCAGGGTCGGCTGGTAGCCCACAGCCGAAGGCATGCGGCCCAGCAGCGTCGAGACTTCCGAACCTGCCTGCGTGAAGCGGAAGATGTTGTCGATGAACAGAAGCACGTCCTGCTTCTGAACGTCGCGGAAGTACTCAGCCATGGTCAGACCGGTCAGGGCGATGCGCAGACGCGTGCCCGGCGGTTCGTCCATCTGGCCGAACACCAGTGCGGTGTTGGGCAGAACTCCCGATTCGTCCATTTCGTGGATGAGGTCGTTGCCCTCACGGGTGCGCTCACCGACACCGGCGAACACAGACACACCACCGTGGTCCTGGGCGACACGGGTGATCATTTCCTGAATCAGAACGGTCTTGCCGACACCAGCACCACCGAACAGACCAATCTTTCCACCCTGCACGTAGGGGGTCAGGAGGTCGATGACCTTGATGCCCGTTTCGAACATCTGAGTCTTCGATTCCAGCTGGTCGAAGTTAGGTGCGGTGCGGTGGATGGGCCAGCGCTCGGTGATCTCGTAGGGTTCGTCGATCATCGAGTCGTTGAGGACGTCACCGGTGACGTTGAAGACCTTGCCCTTGGTGACATCGCCGACGGGCACCGAAATGGGGCCGCCGGTGTCGCGGACTTCCTGGCCGCGGACAAGACCGTCAGTCGGCTGCATCGACACGGCGCGGACGATGCCGTTGCCGAGCTGCAGCTCGACTTCGAACGTCAGTTCGCGGGTGCCCTCAGACAGTTCGACCTCAGTCTTGAGTGCGTTGTAGATTGCGGGAACCGAATCGAGCGGGAACTCGATATCGACAACGGGGCCGATAACTCGAGAGATCCGCCCGACCCCACCCTTGACCTGGGGTGTTTCAGTAACGGTTGCAGTCATGTTCTCTTTCTTTTCTGCTCTCTTAGGGCGTTAGACGCTTCAGTCAGCAGATCCTGCGCCGGCAAGTGCGTCTGCACCGCCGACGATCTCAGAGATCTCCTGGGTAATCTCAGCCTGACGCGCCGAGTTGGCGAGTCGCGTGTACGTCCGGATGAGGTCGTCTGCGTTGTCGGTTGCGGTCTTCATTGCCTGCTGGCGTGCAGCCTGCTCAGATGCTGCCGCGTTGAGCAGCGCAGCGAGGATGCGCGATTCGATGTACTTCGGCAGCAGTGCGTTGAGCACAGTTTCTGCGTCAGGTTCGAATTCGTACAGCGGCAGAGGACCGTCCGCGGTCGTCGGTGCCGGATGATCTTCATCGGCTTCAACGACCTCAAGCGGAAGCAGACGACGGTGTTCGGGCTCCTGAGTAACGGAGTTCACGAACCGTGTGTAGACGAAGTAGATTTCGTCGACACCGTCGTTGCCGAAGTCACGGTCGAAGGCTTCCAGAAGCGTGTTGCCGATCTTCTGGGCGTCTTCGACAGTCGGGTTCTCAGAGAATCCCGTCCAGGCGCCGGCCAGCTGACGCTCGCGGAACGTGTAGTACGTTTCGGGCTTGCGTCCGACCACGTAGAGCTGCTGTTCAACGTTCTTTTCGTCGAGAAGCTGAACGAGCTCTTCTGCTCGCCGGATGACATTCGATGAATATGCTCCGGCGAATCCGCGGTCGGGGCCGATGACGACAACTGCCGCGCGGCGCACGTCTTCCGGTTCCGTGGTCAGAACGTGGTCGACATTCGACTGCGTTGCGACTGCGGATACGGCGCGCGTGATCGCGTTGGCGTAGGGCGTTGCGTCCTTGACCCTGCGGATGGCCTTCTGAATACGGGAAGCCGCGATGAGCTCCATCGCCTTGAAGATCTTCCTCAAGGACGATGTCGAGTTGATCTTCGCTTTGAAGACCCTCTGTGAAGCTCCCATCAGTACTTCCTTTCCCTATACCCGATCAGCGCTGCTTGACGATCTGCTCCTGAACGACTTCTTCTTCGTTCGTGGCGTCGAAGTCTTCAGTGCCGATCGCCGAGCCCCCGTCCGAAGACTGGAACTCGCGCTTGAATTCGGTGATCGCGGTTTCAAGCTCGCCCAGGAGGTCCTTGCCGAGCTTGTCGTTGAGGTTTGCGATCGTGGTCAGAATCTCGGTCTTGCGCTCGAGGTAGTCGTGGAATTCACGTTCGAAGCGCAGGACGTCCTCGACGGGGATGTCATCGAGGTGGCCTTCGGAGCCTGCCCAGATGGACACGGTCTGCTTTTCGGAAGGCATCGGGTCGTACTGACCCTGCTTGAGCAGTTCCATCAGGCGAGCACCGCGATCCAGCTGACGCTTGGTTGCGGCGTCAAGGTCGGATGCGAACATCGCGAACGCCTCGAGCGAGCGGTACTGAGCCAGCGAGATCTTCAGGGTTCCCGAAACACCGCGCAGAGGCTTGCGCTGAGCCGAACCGCCGACGCGCGACACAGAAACACCGACGTCGACGGCCGGGCGCTGGTTGGCGTTGAAGAGGTCCGACTGCAGGAAGATCTGACCGTCGGTAATCGAAATGACGTTGGTCGGAATGAACGCACCGACGTCGTTTGCCTTGGTTTCGATGATCGGCAGACCGGTCATCGAACCGCCGCCGAGCTCGTCCGAGAGCTTGGCGCAGCGTTCAAGGAGGCGCGAGTGCAGGTAGAAGACGTCACCGGGGTATGCCTCACGGCCCGGCGGACGGCGCAGCAGAAGCGAAATCGCACGGTATGCCTCGGCCTGCTTGGAGAGGTCGTCAAAGACGATGAGGACGTGCTTGCCCTGGTACATCCAGTGCTGGCCAATAGCCGAACCCGCGTAGGGAGCAAGGTACTTGAAGCCTGCCGGGTCCGATGCTGGCGAAGCCACGATGGTCGTGTACTCGAGAGCACCGTTTTCTTCCAGCGAGCGGCGGACCGACGCAATTGTCGAGCCCTTCTGACCACAGGCCACGTAAATGCAGCGAACCTGCTTGCTCGGGTCGCCGGATTCCCAGTTGGCCTTCTGGTTGATGATGGTGTCGATCGCAAGAGCGGTCTTGCCGGTCTTGCGGTCACCGATGATCAGCTGACGCTGGCCGCGGCCGACGGGCACCATGGCGTCGATGGCCTTGAGGCCGGTCTCCATGGGCTCCTTGACTTCCTTGCGGTCCATAACGCCGGCAGCCTGAAGCTCGAGTTCACGGCGACCTTCGGCTTCGATGTCGCCGAGACCGTCGACCGGATTGCCGAGCGGGTCGACAACGCGGCCGAGGAACTTGTCTCCGACGGGCACCGAAAGAACCTCGCCCGTGCGGTAGACCTTCTGCTCTTCGGCGATGCTGGCGAATTCGCCGAGAACGACCACGCCGATTTCGCGTTCGTCGAGGTTCTGGGCCAGACCGAGCGTGCCGTCTTCGAAGCGCAGCAGTTCGTTGGCCATAACTCCGGGCAGTCCGGACACGTTGGCGATGCCGTCGCCAGCGGTCACAACGGTGCCCACTTCCGTCTTGTCAGCCGAGGTGGGCTTGTAGTTCTCTACAAACTTCCCCAGCGCGTCCCGGATCTCCTCCGGGCGAATTGTCAGATCCGCCATCGCGGTTTCCCTGCTTCCTTGGTTTGTGCGGCGCGGCCGCTGTTAGCTTGCGAGCCTGCGCTCAACTTCTGCGAGTCGGTCGGCAATCGTCGAGGTCATAACTTCGTCTCCAACCTGCACGCGGACACCGCCGACAACGTCGGGGTCGATGCGGATGTTGAGAACGAGTTTGCGACCGAAGCTGGCCGAGAGAGCTGCCTCGAGACGGGACTTCTGCTGTTCGGTCAGTTCCCGTGCGACAGTCACGTCTGCAACTGCGCGCTGCTGACGGAATGCGAGGATTTCCGAGAAGTTCTCGTAGGCTTCGGAGACTCGACGACGGCGCGGGTTGACAGCACCGTGGACGAGCAGCATGAGCGTTTCTGCCGAAACGCGGCTGCCGACGATCTGCTGCAGCAGCTGTTCCTTAGCGGCCGGCTCAGCGTCAGATTCGAGGGCCCGTTCGAGGTCGTGATCAGAGAGAACCAGACGCGTAAAGCGGAACAGCTCTTCTTCGACCTCGCCCAGGCGCTCCTGCGACTGCGCGTGTGCGGCCAGCTGCGACACAGCAGCGGTTTCGACTGCGGTCACGTAGTCCTGAACGCGCGCCCACCGACGTCCGGCGGCGCTGACGAGCAGATCGACGGCGGGAGCCGACAGCTTGCCTGCGAACAGCGAGTTCAGAAGGCCGCGCTTGGCTTCAACGTCGACTGCCGAGTCCGTGAGAACGCGTCGCAGCTGAACATCCGAAGCGAAAACGCCGACAGCTGCCAGGAGATCGGCTGCAAAGCCGGTTCCGGGCGTGACGACGGTCGCTGCCTCGTCAACGGTCTGCAGCAGTGAATTTCTGCTCGATGCCAGCATCACGCGTCCTTGCCGGCCGGAGCCTGTGCTTCGAGGTCAGCGATGAAGCGGTCGACAACACCGTTGGAACGGGCGTCGTCCTGCAGCGATTCGCCGACGATGCGGGATGCGAGGTCTGTGGCCAGCGAGCCGACTTCGCTGCGGAGCGAAATCATTGCTGCCTGGCGCTCAGCTGCGATCTGCGCCTTGGCAGTCGAGATGATGCGTTCGGCTTCTTCGTTGGCCTGCTGCTTCATGTCAGCGATGATCTGAGCGCCGTCTTCCTGAGCCTCGGCACGCAGACGGGCTGCCTCTGCGCGGCCCTCGGCAAGCTGCATCCGGTACTCTTCCAGCGCTGCATCGGCTTCGGCCTGTGCACGTTCGGCCTTTTCGATGCCGCCCTGGATAAGCCTGGATCGCTCGTCAAGGACTTCCTTGAACTTCGGAAGGATGAGCTTCCAGAAAACGAGCAGGATGATGACGAAGCAGACCAGCGACCACACAATGTCGTAGACAGCCGGGATCATGGGGTTCTGGTCAGAAGCCCCTGCGGCGATGAAAGTAGTCGGGGTCAAGAGTCAGTCCTTATTCCAGATCAGACGAAGATGAAGTGAGCTGCAATGCCGAGGAAGGCCAGGAGCTCGACGAATGCAATACCCAGGAACATGGTGGTGCGCAGCTGGCCGGAGACCTCAGGCTGGCGAGCCATGCCTTCGACGGTCTTGCCGACGAGGATGCCGATACCGATACCGGGACCGATAGCGGACAGACCGTAGCCGACCGTAGAGATGTTGCCCGAGACTTCAGCGAGAATGGTTGTATCCATGGGATGTTTTTCCTTCCGATATCTTGGCCGACTGGCTTAAGCCGACCGTGGTCCCGTGTGTTACAGGAGTTTGTGGGGTTGTACCTCAGTGGTCCTGAGCGATGCTCAGCTGAATGTACACAGCGGTCAGCAGTGCGAAGACGTATGCCTGCAGCACGGCTACCAGGATTTCGAAGAGTGTGAAGGCGAACCCGCCGATCAGCGTCAGACCGCCGAGTGCGAAGAGACCGCCGCCGGCTTCGAAGAAGAAGAAGTGGGTTGCGGCAAAGCACAGCACCAGAAGAAGGTGGCCGACGATCATGTTGAAGGTCAGACGCAGTGTGAGCGAAACCGGGCGGGCGATGAAGGTCGAGACGAACTCAATCGGGGTCACGATGATGTACATCAGCGGCGGAACACCGGCCGGGAACAGCTGGCTCTTAAGGTATGCGCCGCCGCCCTGGGCCTTGATTCCAGCGCCGATCATGACGAAGTAGGCGACGACGGCCAGCACGAGCGGCATGCCGATGTTCGAGTTCGGCGAGATGTTGAGGAACGGGATGATGCCCGTGATGTTCATGCAGAACACAGTCAGGAAGATGACGGCGATCAACGGGAAGAAGCGGTCGCCGTCTTTTTTGCCGAGGATGTCGTGGGCGATGCCCTTGCGGCAGAACTCAAGCGCCATTTCCGCAATCGACTGAGCGCGGGTGGGAACCAGTCGGCCGCCGCGAAGCATCAGCCAGAAGGCCAGCACCATGAGGAGGGAAACTGCGATCCGGATGATCATGATCCGGTTGAGTTCAAAGGGGGTCCCGGCGAAGAGCACAGCGCTGGGGAAGAACTCTTCGAGCCCTGGTGCGTGGAAGCCTCCTCCCTCTGCGACGAGGGACACCGATGAAGTCAGAGCTGACGCGTTAAACAGGGCTAACTCCCAAAGCTCAGGGCGCACGCAAGCATGCAGTGGCCATATGCGGATGGTCGATGTGTTTGCAGAGCCACAAGTGCGGGCTCCGGAAAAACACACACGATTCCCAGAGGAATCATCGCGGTTTGACTGAATCTTACCAAGCGCGACTTATGATTCAAAACTCAGTCGCGTTTCCCGAGCGTCGGATCAACCGTCGGAATCCGAGCGTTCTGCACTGCCCATGTTTCGATCGCCAGGGATGCCACCGCACCGGCGACAAGCGTGATGAACAGAACCATCGGGTGATAGAAGTCTTTGCCGGAAAGCATCGCAATGACTGCGAACAGGAGCACGATCTTCACCAGGAAGCCGCCCATCGCCGCACCTGCCGTGACAGCCGGACCAGCGTCTGCCGTGAACAGCATGATGACCGCGGTGATGCCGAAGAACACAAAGGCAACAGCCGCTCCGATGAGCGCACTGTAGACACCGCTCACACCGACTGTCAGCCCGCCGATCACCGCTGCGATCAACGCGATGGCAACACCGGCAATCGCACTGAAGAGGAGGATCCGCTGCATGAGTCTGCTGACGGCCTGTGCGCTGGTGGACTGCTGACTCATCTTGTGATTTCCCTTCGGTAGCGACGACGGGCGATCACCGGGTAGAAGGTGAACGCGAGTGTTATGAGAAGGCTGATGCCCACAACGATGATGACGATGTCTGTTGGGAACAGCAGGAAGCCGATTGCACCGAAGGCGAAGTCCGCTGTCCACAGGTACATGATGAGCACTGCGCGAGCGTGAGAATGCCCCAGGCGCAGCATGCGGTGGTGAAGGTGCTTCGCGTCCGCGCTGAACGGCGATTTGCCTGCCGCCATTCGGCGAACAACAGCCAGGAAAAGGTCGATGAGCGGCAGCGCCATAACCGCCAGGGGCAGGATGATCGGCATGTAGGCGGCGAAAACACGTTCGTTCGAAAGAAGCGCGGGATCGACCTGGCCGGTGACGCGAATAGTCGATGCGGCCAGCAGAAGGCCGATGAGCATCGATCCGGAATCTCCCATGAAGATCCGGGAGGGGTTGAAGTTATGCGGCAGGAAGCCAATGCACCCGCCTACAAGAAGCGCGATGATGAGCGAGGCCAGGTTCGCGTAGCTGGCGGGGCTCGTGTCCACGGCCAGCTGATAGCTGTAGATGAAGAAGGCCACGCCGCCGATTGTCACGACGCCGCTGGCAAGTCCGTCGAGTCCGTCGACGAAGTTGACCGCGTTGATGGTGACCAGAACAACGAACACCGTGAGAATGACCGACATACGCGGCGACCCCACGATGATGTCGACCCACGGGATCGACAGCATTGCCACGCCGTTGAGAGCCATAAAGCCCGCGGCCAGAGCCTGTCCGGCCAGCTTCGCGGCCCAGTTGATGTCCCAGATGTCGTCGATTACACCGATGAGCACCAGAAGGCCCCCGGCGCCGGCCACACCGATGATGGGCGCGGGATTGTCAAACAGGTGCCGAAGGAACGGGGTTTGGGATGCAAACAGCAGTCCGACGAGCACACCGGCGTAGATGGCCACGCCGCCGAGTCTGGGCGTGGGCACCGAGTGGACGTCGCGGTCGCGCAGCGGCGAGAAGATGAGCCCGCGTTCGGCCACGCGTCGGACCATGGGCGTCACAAGATAGGACACGATAGCCGACACGACGACGATGAACAGGTAGACGCGCATCAGCCGTCCCTATCGGCCTCTCCGGAAGCGGGCGCCTCGTCAGCAGCGGCTCCCTCAGCTGGCACCTCGGGGTCTTCGGGTTCTTGGCCGACATCCAGCAGATTCGGCACGTGCTCGGCAAGAGCGGCGTAGGAAATGGGGCCCGAGCGCACCACTCGGGGCGGCTGTGCCGTCATGTCGATGATCGTCGAAGCGCCCTTGCCGGCTGCCGGGCCGGAGTCAAGGTAGACCTCGATAGTCTCCCCCAGCATCTGCTCGGCGTCTTCAACCGTCAACGCTGCTGGCTGCCCGTGCGCGTTGGCCGACGAAACAGCCAAGGGGCCGGTACGGCGCAGCACCTCGAGTGCGGGTTCGTGGTCCGGCATCCGAACTGCCACTGTGCCGTGGGTGTCGCCGAGGTCCCAGTCGAGCATGGGCTGTGCGCGGCAGATGATGGTCAGCGCTCCAGGCCAGAACTCTGCTGTGAGTGCCATGGTCGCAGCATCGACGCCCTCGGCGATTCCCATGAGGGTTTCCGGGCGCGCGATGAGCACGGGCGGCGGCATGGTGCGGTCACGGCCCTTTGCTTCGAGCAGGCGCTCAACCGCTTCGGGTGAAAATGCGTCGGCGGCGACACCGTAGACGGTGTCGGTGGGCAGCACGATGAGTTTACCGTCTTCGATGACCCGTGCGGCTTCGGCGATCACGAGGTCGTGGACCTCTGAGCTGCGAAGGTCATAGTGCCGCGACATGGGTCTCCTCGTGTGGTGTGAAGCCGGTGGTGAAACGTTCCCTGCCAGTGTAGTCGCGGTGGACTTCCACCCGTTCAAAGCCCGCGTTCGCAAAAGCATCGCGCATCTGCTGCCCCTGATATTCAGCGTGTTCGACAGCCAGCGCGCCTCCGGGAACTATGATCCTCGCCGCGTGGGCGATGAGCGCGCGGGGAAACTCCATACCGTCCTCTCCCCCGCCGTACAAGGCGATTTCGGGGTCGGCTTCAACTTCCGGCAGCTTCGGCTGGCGCGCACGGTCGACATACGGAGGATTCGACACCACAAGGTCCACCGGACAGTTCGGAAAGAACTGCAGTGCGTCACCCTGGGTGACTGTGCACTGCGAACCGCAGCGGCTGAGTGCCCGAGCATGGTTCTCAATGTTCTTCTGAGCCCACCTGTAGGCGGTCGGGCTCAGTTCGATGCCGGTTGCCGAGGTGCCGCCCACCTCGGTTGCCAAGGACAGAGCCAAGGCCGAGGTGCCGGTGCACAGGTCAAGCACCTGCCGGCTGCCGCGGGGGCGGCTGCGCAGAAAGTCAATGCCCCACTGGGCGAGAAGCTCAGTTTCGGGGCGGGGAATGAAAACACCGGGGCCGACAGCCAGGTCGAGGTGCCGGAAAGGGGCCTGTCCGGTGATGTGCTGAAGTGGAACCCGTTCGCTCCGGCGTGTCAGCGCATCCTCAAGGCGGTGGACTACATCGGCGGGAACAGCGGGATCGGACAAGAGCGTCAGGGACAGATCCTTGACGTCACTCCCCCAGGCCCATGCAAGAAGAAGGCGAGCCTCCGCATCGGCGGCTTCTATGTCCGCGCGGTACAGCCGAGCGGCTGCAGAAGTCAGAATCTGGCGGGCACGAAGCGGATCAGCAGACAATCAGCCGATCCCCTCGAGCCGCTCAGCACGTTCAGCAGCGCGCAGGGATTCGACAACCTCGTCCAATCGCCCGTCAAGGACCTGGTCGAGGTTGTATGCCTTGTACCCGGTGCGATGATCGACGATCCGGTTTTCCGGGAAGTTGTAGGTGCGGACGCGCTCGGAACGGTCCACCGAGCGAACCTGTGAGCGGCGTGCGCTCTGGGCTTCTGCAGCGGCTTCTTCGGCCTGTTTGGCCAACAGACGCGCACGCAGAATGCGCATGGCGGCCTCACGATTCTGCAGCTGTGACTTTTCGTTCTGACAGCTGGCGACGATTCCCGTGGGCAGGTGGGTGATGCGCACAGCGGAGTCTGTCGTGTTGACCGACTGGCCGCCGGGCCCGGACGAACGGTAAACATCGATGCGCAGATCGTTGTCGTCAATGCGGATCTCGTCGGGTTCGTCGACTTCCGGAAACACCATGACACCGGCGGCCGATGTGTGGATGCGTCCCTGCGATTCCGTCACGGGAACACGCTGCACGCGGTGCACACCGCCTTCGAACTTCATCCAGCCGTACACGCCGCCTTCGCGGGATTTAACAGCCAGCGTGATGTCTTTCCAACCGCCCAAAGCGGTTTCCGTGGAGTCGAGGACTTCGACACTCCATCCGCGGTTGGACGCCCAGTGCCGGTACATGTTGACGAGGTCTGCGGCGAACAGGGCGGATTCGTCACCGCCTTCTCCGGCTTTGACCTCGAGCAGGGCATCGCGGACATCATCGGGGTCTTTGGGAACGAGCAGTTCCCGCAGCCGTTCTTCGAGATCGGCAATCACACTGTCCAAGCGGTGTGCCTCTTCGGCAAACGAGCTGTCCTCTTCGGCAAGCTCAGCGGCAGCCTCGCGGTCGCTGCGGGCGGAGTCAATCGCGTCGACGCAGGTTTTCACCTGGCCGAGTTCGGAATACCGCCTGGTCAGCTTGCGGGTCCGCCCCGCATCGGCGAGCACGTCCGGGTCGGCGAGTTCCGCCTCGATTCGGTCGTGCTCGTCGATGAGCGAGCGGACACTGGCTTCCAGCTGCGAAGAGTCAAGCGCCATCAGTCGTCAGAGGCGGCTTTCGGCAGCGGGGTGGTCTTCTGCACCTGCATGAGGAACTCAGCGTTGTTCTGGGTTTCCTTCAGCTTCGAAAGCAGAAGCTCAAGAGCCTGCTGCTGTTCAAGGCCAGCGAGCACGCGGCGCAGACGCCACATGATCTTGCGCTCTTCAGCACCCATGAGGTTCTCTTCGCGGCGCGTTCCGGAGCCGTTGACGTCAACAGCCGGGAAGATGCGCTTGTCAGCAAGGCTGCGCGACAGGCGAAGCTCCATGTTGCCGGTGCCCTTGAACTCTTCGAAGATGACTTCGTCCATCTTCGAGCCGGTCTCGACGAGGGCCGTTGCCAGAATCGTGAGCGAACCGCCGCCCTCGATGTTCCGCGCGGCACCGAAGAAGCGCTTGGGCGGGTAGAGGGCGTTGGCGTCGACACCACCGGACAGGATGCGGCCGGATGCCGGCTGCGCCAGGTTGTAGGCACGCCCCAGACGGGTGATGTTGTCCAGGAGCACAACGACATCCTGGCCCATTTCAACCAAGCGCTTGGCACGCTCAATTGCAAGTTCGGCAATTGCGGTGTGGTCGTCAGCCGGACGGTCGAAGGTCGAGGCGATGACTTCGCCGTCAACCGCGCGGGTCATGTCCGTGACTTCTTCGGGACGTTCGTCGACCAGGACGACCATGAGGTGGACGTCGGGGTTGTTCGTCTTCACAGCGTTGGCGATCTGCTGCATGATCGTGGTCTTGCCGGCCTTCGGCGGGGCGACGATCAGACCGCGCTGGCCCTTGCCGATGGGGGCAACAAGATCGATGATCCGCTGCGTGACGTTCGACGATGTCGTCTCCATCCGCAGGCGCTCCTGCGGGTAGAGCGGGGTGAGCTTCGAGAAGTTCACGCGGCGCTTGGCGTCCTCAACCGACAGACCGTTGACGGAGTCCAGGCGGACGAGGGCGTCGAACTTTTCGCGACGGTTATTGCGTTCGCCTTCGCGGTGCTGGCGAATGGCGCCGACAACGGCGTCACCCTTGCGCAGACCATTGCGCTTGACCATGTTGTTCGACACGTAGACGTCGTTCTGGCCCGGCAGGTAGCTGGAAGTGCGCAGGAACGCGTAGTTGTCGTGTACGTCGAGGATGCCGCTGACGGGAATGAGCACATCGTCGGGACGCAGGTCGTCGTCACCTCGACGACGCTTGCGGTCTCGGCCACGGCCGCGTCGACCACGATCGTTGTTGTCGTCCCGGCCCCCGTCGTCGTGACGGTTGTTGCGGTTGTCGTTGTTGCCGCGGTTGTCATTCCCACGGTTGTCGCGGTTATCGCCGTTGTTGCGATTGTCCCCGTCGTCACCGTGGTTCTTGCGACCGCGACCGTTCTTGTTGTTCTTGTGGCCCTGCTTGTCGTCGTGGCCGTTCTTGTCGCCGCGACCGCCCTTGTCGTTGTGGCCGTTGTTGTCACGGTTCTTGTCGTCGCGGCTGTTGTCACCGCGGTTCTTATCGCCGTGCTGGCCGTCGCCGGACTGGGAAGCGTCGGCAGAGCTGTTGTCGCCGAGCTTGCCGCCACGGCTGCGACGACGCGAACGGCCGCTGTCGTCGCCCTGTTCGGCACTGTCACGGCCGTCGGCCTTGTCTTCAGCCTTGGCTTCGGCCTTCTTTTCGTCGTTTTTCTTGCTGTCAGTGTTCTCGGCCTTGTCCGAGGACGCGTCCGAGCTCTTCTTCTTGTCTGCGCCAGCACCGGTGTCTGCACCGGACTGCGCGGCTCCGCCCTGCGCCTGGAGAATGGCGTCGATCAGGTCGCTCTTGCGAAGACGGCGGTAGCCTTTGATTCCCAATCCTGCTGCCATTTCCTGCAGCTGCGGCAGGCGAAGTGCGGACAGGCTTCCGGAGTGGTTGAAGTCAGTGTTTTCTGACACGAAGGTTCCTTCTCCCTCGTTCGGCTGAAGCACAAAGAGGCATTCAGCAATGGTCTGCACATGAAAGTGACTGTGAAAGCACCAGCGTGGGTGCTGAGGTGACTGTTCTTCATCGGAGACAGAACCTGTCGATCCGAACATCACAGCGAAGCGCTGCGGAAGAACAGGTCAAGCATAACGTGAAGAAATGCGGTAAAGCGAATCAGCGCGCCGACAGTCGGCGCGCTGATTCCCCTATGCGTCTGTTCGTGTAATGGTCGCCCCAAAATCTGCTATCGAGGCTGCGATGATCCTGGCATCGTCGTCGCCGAGGACCGAGGCGACTTCATCGCGCAGGTTTTCCCCGGTGCCCAGAACGAGCGCTGTCGGGCCGGCGCCCGAAACAACAGCGGCGAGCCCGTGAGCCCGCAGAGCATCGACCCGAGCCAGCGTTTCCGGCATCGCGGGTCGGCGATACTCCTGGTGAAGATGATCTTCTGTCGCCTCGAAAAGAAGCGACGGAGCGCGGCCGATCGCGTGGATGAACAGAGCCGCTGCCGCTGAGTTCGCCACTGCGTCAGCGTGGGGAATCTGCTCTGGAATGAAGGAGCGCGCGTAGTCGGTGTCCAACTTGGTGTCGGGAACGATGAGAACCGCGCGCACAGCCGGGTGGACCGGAACTGAAACAGACCGAGGGCTGCCTTCCGCATCGAGCGTGCTGATGGAGACCCCGCCGAACAGAGCCGGCGCGGCGTTGTCAGCATGCCCCTCGTAGTGAACCGCCCAGGCGAGTCTTTCCTCTTCTGTCAGTTCGCCTCGTCCCGCGAAGGCAAGAAGAGCATCGGCAATCGAGATTCCCGCAACAACAGCGGCGGCAGAAGACCCCATCCCCCTCGAATGCGGGATCGTGTTAGCACAGCGCAGAGTCAGCCGGTCAGCCAGCGTCCCGTGTCCGTGGTGATCGAGCACCTCGCGCACAACCCTGTGGATCAGATGGTCCGAGGAGGTGGGCACCTGGCCGGCCCCCTGCCCGGTGACCTCTACACAGCTGCTGAGGTCGACCGGATCGGGGTGAAGTTCGGCCACCACTTCATCGGCAATGTCGAGGGCGAGCCCGAATGTGTCGTATCCGGGACCCAGGTTAGCCGATGTCGCAGGGACCGAGACTTCGATGCTGTAGGGCATTATCAGCTCTCCAGGCCCAGTGCGCGGGCCGCGCTGACAGCGTCAACCGGCACGCTCTTGGCTTCGAATTCGCCTTCTGCCGCTTTGAGTGCCCAGTCTGCGTCTTTGAGTCCGTGACCGGTAACGGTGCACACGATGACAGCACCCTGCGGCACCTGTCCGGCTTCGTGCATCTTCAGCAGACCTGCGATCGAGGCGGCCGAGCCGGGCTCGATGAAGATGCCCTCGGTTGAGGACAGCAGACGGTGAGCGCGGATGATCTGTTCGTCTTCCACCGAATCGATAAGACCGCCCGATTCGTCACGAGCCGCGATCGCCTTGTCCCACGAAGCGGGGTTGCCGATCCGGATGGCAGTTGCAATCGTCTCCGGTTCGTCAACGGGGTGGCCGGTGACAAGCGGAGCCGCACCGGCAGCCTGGAAGCCCCACATGCGCGGGGTCGAATCAGCCAGGCCCTTCTGGGCGTACTCGGTGTAGCCCTTCCAGTAGGCGGTGATGTTTCCGGCGTTGCCCACCGGCAGCGCGTGAATGTCCGGTGCTTTGCCGAGAGCGTCGACAACTTCAAACGCGGCTGTCTTCTGGCCTTCGATGCGGTCGGGGTTGACCGAGTTGACCAGATGGACCGGGTAGGACTCCGACAGCTTGCGGCACAGGGTCAGGCAGTCGTCGAAGTTGCCGTCGACTTCCAGCAGCTGGGCGCCATGCGCGACAGCCTGGCTCATTTTGCCGGGGGCGATTTTGCCCTTCGGCACAAGAACCGCACACGTCATGCCGGCCTTTGTCGCATAGGCGGCAGCCGATGCCGAAGTGTTGCCAGTTGAAGCGCAGATGACGGCCTTTGCACCGGCGGCCTTGGCCGCGGTGATCGCGGCTGTCATACCGCGGTCCTTGAACGAACCGGTGGGGTTCATACCCTCATATTTGACGTAGACCTCTGCGCCGGTGCGCTCCGAGAGCTTTTCGGCGAAGATCAGTGGGGTGCCGCCTTCTCCGAGCGAAACAGGCTGGGCCTGCGGATCGATTGCAAGGTGTTCGCGGTATTCGGTCACGACCCCGCGCCACTGGTGTGCCATGGTCTTTCTCACTGTCCTTCGATGCGCAGAATCGACACAACGTCATCGACCACGTCGAGCGCGCGCAGCCGCTCCACGGTCGTCGCCAGCGCGGATTCGCTTGCACTGTGTGTTGCCACCACGAGCTTGGCGCGCGGGTCAGCCGCATTGTCCAGGCTGGTCTGTTCGACCAGCTTGATGGACACCTCTTGGTCGAGGAAGACCTCGGTGACGGTGTGCAGCACGCCCGGGCGGTCTTGCACGGCCAGTGTGATGTGGTAGCGGGTGGTGATGTCGTCGATCGGGACGATCGGCTGCGAATCGCCTTCGAGCTTCCGGTACTGGCCGGCGCCGCCGAGCACCTTGCGGCGCGCAACCGACACGAGGTCGCCGAGCACTGCGGACGATGTCGGGGCTCCCCCGGCTCCCTGGCCGTAGAACATGAGCTCACCGGCGGATTCAGCTTCGACGAACACGGCGTTGAACGCCCCGCCCACGCTGGCCAGAGCGTGGTCTGCCGGGATCAGCGCCGGGTAGACGCGCGCCGAGATTCCGGCGCCCGGGATGCTTTCGCAGATGGCCAGAAGCTTGATGGTGAAGCCCTGGCTGGCCGCGGTCGAGATCATGTCCGCGGTGATGTTCTCAATACCCTCAACGTGGACGTCATCGATGCTCACGGAGCTGTGGAATGCCAGCGAAGCCAGAATCGCGGCCTTGGCAGCAGCGTCATGGCCGCCGACATCTGCCGTCGGATCAGCTTCTGCATAGCCGAGTTCCTGAGCGGTCTTCAGCGCGTGTTCGTACTCCCAGCCCTTGGCTTCCATCGCGTCGAGGATGAAGTTCGTGGTGCCGTTGACGATCCCGAGCACGCGGGTGATGCGGTCACCGGCCAGCGAATCGCCTACGGGGCGGATGATGGGGATGGCGCCTGCTACGGCAGCTTCGTATTCAAGGCGCACCTTGGCCTTGTCGGCGGCGGCGAAGAGCTCGCCGGAGTGCTTGGCCAGCAGCGCTTTGTTGGCGGTGACGACCGAAGCACCGGAGTCCAGCGCCTTGATCAGCAGCTCGCGGGCGGGTTCGATGCCCCCCATGAGCTCGACGACGATGTCGGCTCCTTCAATTGTCTTGTCGAGATCGTCTGTGATGAGCTCGGCCGGAATGCCGGGACGGGACTTCGAAGTGTCGCGCACACCGACGGACATGAGCTCAAGCGGGCTTCCAATGCGCTCGGTGAAGCTGTCAGCCCGGTTGAGGATCGCGTCGGCGACTTCGCTGCCGACGGTTCCCGCTCCGAGCAGGGCTACCTTAAGAGGCTGGGCGCTCATTTTTCTCCGTTCTCATTGGCCCGGGCGAAGCCGGGATCCGATGCAAACATCTGTTCGTAGGTCTCGGGCAGCACCACCCACTCGGCTTGCCCGTCTTCGACGGCGACGACACCGGGGCGCGGTACGTGGTTGTAATTCGAGGACAGAGGCCTGCAGTAGGCACCCGTGCCGGGGACTGCGATGAGGTCTCCCCGGCTGATGTCAGCGGGCAGGTACTCATCGCGGACCACGATGTCGCCGCTCTCGCAGTGTTTGCCCACCACGCGGACAACAGTCGCCTTGGCATCGGATGACCGTGAGGCCAGTGTGCACGAATAATCGGCATCGTACAGAGCGGTCCGAATGTTGTCGCTCATTCCGCCGTCTACTGACACATAAGTACGGATGCCGGACCCGGTTTCGACTTCTTTTATGGTTCCAGCGGTGTAGAGCGAGAACACGGCCTGTCCGACAATCGCCCGTCCCGGTTCAAAGGACACTGCCGGGCGCGGGAAGTCCGCGTCGTCGCATTCTTCTGCAACCGCGGCGGCCAGCAGACCGGCCATCTGCGCAAAGGAGACGGGTTTGTCCTGCGATGTGTAGCGGATGCCAAAACCGCCGCCCAGGTCGATTTCGGGAACGACGAAACCGGTGTCTTCGCGCAGACGGGCAGAGAACTCAATGATCTTGCGGGCTGCGAGGGCAAAGCCGTCTTTTTCAAAGATCTGGGAGCCGATGTGACTGTGCAGGCCGACGAACTCGAGGTGGGGGTCGGCAATGACAGCACGGGCGGCTTGGTCTGCCGCTCCCCCGCTGATGGACAGACCGAACTTCTGGTCTTCGTGTGCTGTTGCGATGAAGCTGTGCGTGTGTGCTTCAACCCCGACGGTCAGCCGCAGCATGACGGGTGCGGTGATGCCGCGTGCCGCGGCGGCCCGCGAGACGCGTTCGATTTCGTCAAGCGAGTCGATGACGATCCGACCGATGCCCCAGTCCAGGGCCATGGCAATTTCGTCATCGGATTTGTTGTTGCCGTGCAGGCCCACTGCTTGTGCGGGAACACCGGCGGCCTGAGCTGTGCGCATTTCGCCAAGCGAGCACGTGTCTACGCCCATGCCCTCTTCGTGTGCCCAGCGGGCAACTGCGGTGCACAGAAAAGCCTTGCCGGCGTAGTAGGCACGGGCTTCCATGCCCTGGGCGGCGAAAGCCGCGCTGAACTCTTCGACAAAACTGTGGGCACGGTGGCGGAAGTCGTCTACATCGAGCACGTACAGCGGGCTGCCGAAGCGCTCGGCGAGCTGTGTCACCGGAACCCCGGCGACTTCCAGAACGCCTTCGGAGTTCTTGACGGTGTTGCGCGACCACAGCGAGGCCATGAGTTCATTGACGTCGGTGGGCACGGGCAGCCAAACCGGCGACGGTCCGGCGTGCAGAACGCCTGAAGGGTGAGCTGGCATTACATCTTCTCCGGTGCTGAGACTCCGAGCATGCGCAGTCCGTTGGCGAGCACGGTCTTGGTTGCACGGTCAAGCACCAGGCGTGTGCCGTGGACGGCAGCGAGCTCTTCGTCTGTGCGCGGCACAACGCGGCAGGCGTCATACCACTTGTGGAAGCTGCCGGCGAGCGATTCGAGGTAGCGAGCAACCCGGTGCGGTTCACGCAGCTTTGCAGAGTCGGTCACGACGCGCGGGAAGTCGGCGAGTGCCGACAGCAGGACCGCTTCGGTCGGGTCGGCCAGCGTTGCCGGATCGACAGGAGCCTGCTCTACCCCCGCCTCGACCGCCCGGCGTTCCACACTGCAGGCCCGTGCGTGGGCGTACTGCACATAGTAAACGGGGTTGTCGTTCGACGCTGAGCGCAGAACCTCGGGGTCAAGCGTGAGCGGCGAATCGGTGGGGATGCGCGCCAGCGAGTAGCGCAGCGCATCTGCGCCGAGCCATTCGATGAGGTCGCGCAGTTCGATGATGTTGCCGGCCCGCTTGGACAGGCGCGCGCCGTTGACGCTGATGAGCTGCCCAATGAGGATCTCGATGTTCTCGTTCGGGTCGTCGCCGGCGGTTGCCGCCAGGGCTTTGAGGCGACCCACATAGCCGTGGTGGTCTGCACCCAGCAGGTAGATCTTCTTGGCAAAGCCGCGGTCCTTCTTGGACAGGTAGTAGGCGGCGTCAGCGGCAAAGTAGGTGGGATTGCCGTCAGCGCGGACGAGCACCCGGTTCTTGTCGTCGCCGAAGTCCGTGGTGCGCAGCCACACTGCACCGTCCTCGTCGAAGATGTGGCCCTGTTCGCGCAGGCGGGCCACGGCATCGGCGACCTTGCCTTCGTCGTGGAGGCTCTTTTCGGAGAAGAACACGTCGAAGTCAACGCCGAATGCGGTGAGCGTGTCTTTGATGTCAGCCAACTGCAGTTCGTAGGCTTCCGAGCGCAGCTGGTCGTAGATGTCGGCATCAGCGCTGTCGGCCCATTCGGGGTGGCGCTCAAGCAGGGCATCTGCGATTGCCTGCACGTACTGGCCGGGGTAGCCGCCCTCTGGGACATCCTGTCCGCGAAGGCGCGCCAGGACGCTGCCGGCGAATGTGTCCATCTGGGAGCCGAAGTCGTTGATGTAGTACTCGGCGGTCACATCTGCCCCTGCGGCTCGCAGGACGCGCGTCAGAGCGTCGCCGACGGCGGCCCAGCGAGTGTGTCCCAGGTGGAGCGGGCCGGTCGGGTTGGCTGACACAAACTCCATGTTGACCGGATCTCCGGCCAGGGCGTCAGAGTGTCCGTAGGAGCTGCCTGCCTCGACGATGTCGAGGGCCAGCTGGCCGGCAGCCGCCTTGTTGAGGGTGATGTTGAGGAAGCCGGGGCCCGCAACGTCCACGGTGTCGACACCGGGATTTGCACGCAGCTGTTCAGCGATTTTTTCAGCAAGTTCCCGAGGTGGAACTCCCGCTTGTTTGGCAAGCTGAAGGGCCGTGTTGGCCGCCCAGTCGCCGTGGTCGCGGTTCTTGGGTCGCTCGACCGTGAGCTTGTCGGGAACCGTAAGGTTCAGGCCGTCGTCGGCCAGAGTCTGAATGGCCTGTTCAATTGCTGCTTTGAGATCTTCCGGAGTCACAGGGTCAACGATATTACGCCCGCGTCCAAAGCGGCCAACCAGGTGCCGCGGCACAGACTCAGCCGCGAGCGCGCCTCACTCTTGGGGCACCCCGGAGCGAGCCTGCTTCTGGTGGGGCCTTGCATTCGCCGGCGTCTTGGAGACCCGGGGCCGGTCGGACAATTGCCTCCTATATCGACACGCGTCAATATAGATGCGTGTCGATACAAGATCAAGGAGCTCCCGGCATGACTGCAGACACCACCACACAGCAGACAACACCCGCACGCCTGTCGACACTGGATAAGTGGCTGCCGGCCTGGATCGGCCTGGCCATGATCGCGGGCCTCCTCCTCGGCCGGCTGATCCCAGGGGTCTCTGAGCTTCTTTCCCATTTGGAAGTCGGCAGCATCTCAGTGCCGATCGCCCTTGGCTTGCTGGTCATGATGCACCCCGTCCTCGCTAAAGTCCGCTATGACAAGGTCGCCGATGTCACCGGCGATAAGAAGCTGCTGATCTCGTCATTGATCCTCAACTGGTTGGTCGGGCCCGCCGTGATGTTCGCTCTGGCCTGGTTGTTCCTACCAGACCTCCCCGAATACCGCACTGGATTGATCATCGTCGGCCTGGCCCGCTGTATTGCCATGGTCGTGATCTGGAACGACCTCGCCTGCGGTGACCGAGAGGCAACCGCTGTGCTGGTCGCGATCAACTCGATCTTCCAGGTGGTCATGTTCTCAGTCCTCGGCTGGTTCTACCTCACTGTCCTGCCCACGTGGTTGGGACTTGATACACAGGGCCTGGACGTGTCAATGGGCCAGATCGCTCTCAACGTGCTCGTCTTCCTCGGCGTCCCCCTGATCGCCGGATTCGCCTCACGGTGGATCGGCGAGAAACGTCGCGGCCGTCAGTGGTACGAAGAGAAGTTCATTCCCCGAGTGGGGCCCTGGGCGCTCTACGGCCTGTTGTTTACGATCGTGCTGCTCTTCGCGCTCCAGGGCGAGCAGATCACCAGTCAACCGTTGGACGTCGCTCGAATCGCACTGCCATTGCTGGTCTACTTCTCGCTGATGTGGTTCGCCGGTCTCCTGCTCGGCAAGAGCCTCGGTCTTGGCTACGCTCGATCCACAACACTGGCGTTTACGGCAGCGGGCAACAACTTCGAACTCGCGATTGCCGTCGCCATCGGCACCTTCGGCGCTGCCAGCGGACAGGCCCTGGCTGGAGTCGTCGGCCCCCTCATTGAGGTTCCTGTTCTGGTCGGCCTCGTCTATGTCTCACTCTGGGCCGCGAAGGCATGGTTCCGCACTGACCCCTACGCCACGGAGTCGAGCTCGTCATGACTGAAACCACTATGACCCCGACTGCCGATGAACCGTGTGCCCCCGACCCGTCCCACGCCATCGCTCTCGACGTCGCGACGACGCTTGCCGGCACACTCAAGGCACTCGCTGACCCTCTGCGGCTGCGGATGCTCTCAGCGATCAGCACTGATCCGCGTGGAGAGTCATGTGTCTGCGACCTTGCAGAGCTTGCCGATGTTTCTCAGCCAACTGTCTCTCATCATTTGAAAGTGCTGAAGACAGTGGGGCTGCTTGACTCTCAACGTCGCGGCACCTGGGTCTGGTACTCGATTGCCGCTGGTCGCCAGGCCGCTGTGAGCGCTCTGCTGGAGGGGTTCGCCCCCGCCGTCATCGCACCAAACCCGCCGCCCGAGGCAACAATGGTGGGCAGTGCCGTCGACGTCGATGCCCACATCAGCCGTTTGGCCGCAGACCTTTCGGCAACGTCGGCTGGTGTGTCGCCAGAGACCGTCACCGGCATCGTGCGCGATTCCCACACAGCGCTTGCTCGATCGGCGAAAACCACTCGCTGCCTCATCCCCTTGACCGAGCGCTTCGCGAAGCAGCGCTTGGCTGACATCACCCGGGACCGAGCCAGCGCACCTCCGCAGGTCCTCTTCATCTGTGTCGCCAATGCAGGCCGGTCCCAACTCGCCGCGGCCCTGACACGTCACTTATCCGGAGGTAAGGTCATCGCCCGCTCCGCAGGTTCGACTCCCGCGGCCGGAATCAACCCGAACGTCGCCGAACTCATCGGCAACCTGGACGGAGAGAACGTCGGGGAACTGTTCCCAAAGCCGTTGACCGATGACGCGATTCGTGCGGCTGATGTCGTGATCACGATGGGCTGCGGCGACGCCTGCCCCATCGTGTCCGGGCTGCGCTACGAGGATTGGGCAGTCGCGGACCCAGCACTGGCCTCTCCTGAAACAGCGACACTCATCCGCGACGATCTTGCGACCCGCGTCCAGGCCCTACTCGATTCCCTTACCAGCTGATCGAAAGAGAGACCGCCCCTATGACTGACCACAAACCCTCTGTCTTATTCGTGTGCGTCCACAACGCTGGCCGTTCCCAAATGGCAGCCGGCTACCTGCGCCATTATGCGGGCAGCCGCATCGAAGTCCGCTCAGCAGGATCCGTCCCGGCCGAACACATCAACCCCATCGCGGTCGAGGCGATGAGCGAAGACGGCATCGACATCTCCGCCGAGCAGCCGAAAGTTCTCACAGACGAGGCTGTGCAGGACTCAGACGCGGTCATCACCATGGGCTGTGGCGACGCATGCCCCTTCTTCCCGGGAAAGCGCTACGAGGACTGGGAACTCGATGACCCAGCAGGCCAGGGCATCGAAGCGGTTCGCCTGATCCGCGACAACATCAAGACCCGCATCGAGGCACTCGTGGCTGACTTACTCGGTCAAGATTGAGGGGGCACCGAATGACTGATGTCGTAGTCATCGGCGGTGGGCAGGCCGGCCTCGCCGCTGGATATTTTCTTCGCAGAGCAGGTCTCGAATTCGTGATTCTCGACGACCACGCCGGCCCCGGTGGAGCCTGGCAGCACGGGTGGCAGTCGTTGCGTCTGTTTTCACCCGCCGAATACAGTCCACTGCCAGGCTGGCCGATGCCTGCGCAGAAGGGCGAGTCATTTCCCACCGCCGATCATGTCGTTGACTACCTGACCCGGTACGAACACCGTTACGATTTACCCGTTCAACGCCCGGTCCACGTCAGCAATGTCTACCAGGGCCGGGGGCAGCTGTTCGTCGATACCGATACCGGCACCCTGGAGACCACGGCGGTCATCAGCGCCACCGGAACATGGCAACGCCCCTATGTCCCTCACTATCCGGGCTGTGAGGATTTCACGGGACGACAGCTGCACACCGTTGAATACGATTCGCCCGAGGACTACACCGACCAACGGGTCGTCATCGTCGGCGGTGGGAACTCCGCCGCCCAGATCGTCTCGGAAGTCTCGACCGTGGCGCAGACACTGTGGGTGACGCAGCGCCGACCACGGTTCATGCCTGATGACGTCGATGGACGAGTGCTTTTCGATGTTGCCACCGCCCGCGAGGCGGCCCAGCGGGCCGGGCGCGACCACGATGGCGTGTCGGGGCTCGGCGATATCGTCATGGTCCCGCCCGTTCGGGCTGCACGCGATCGTGGCGACCTGAGCGCCTCGCCGATGTTCGAACGATTGACCTCGACTGGGGTTTCGTGGGCCGACGGCAGTGAGTACAGCTGTGATGCCATCATCTGGTGCACCGGCTTCAAACCACACCTCAAGCATCTCAAGGGTCTCGAATTGACCTGGGAGAACGGGCATCCAGTCACCGCGGGAACTCGAAGCATCGATGTTCCTGGTCTGCACCTGTTGGGGTATGGCGATTGGACGGGGTTTTCCTCCGCGACCATCATCGGTGCCGCCCGCACAGCGAAGTCTGCGGTCGCGGACGTGAGCGAATACGTGCGAAGCACTCAAGCACAGTAGCTGCCGCGATACCAATGCGGATCGAGTACTGCTTCGGCTGGCGCTACAGTGGACGGGACAGCCCTGGAACCTGACATCAGGATCGAGTTATCAGCCCACCGGCACCAAAGAGCAATGCTGCCATCACAATTGCCATAGCAGGATATCCCCCCAGCAGACCGGCTCAAGCGGGTCCGGCCACAGCGACGAGCGACTCCTGGAAGAACTCGTCGATGCACATGAGCCCATCATCCCTTGGGCAGCCCCATGCAGCCGGCGGCCCGTTGAATATTGCGCCCCTCAGTGCACACACGCCCCCTTAGAGACAGGCATGAAGAAGGTCCCTGATCAACGTTTCCGTTAGATCAGGGACCTTATCTCGTGCCCGCGACAGGATTCGAACCTACGACCTTCTGCTCCGGAGGCAGACGCTCTATCCACTGAGCTACGCGGGCGAAAAGCTCTCCAACTGTATCACGCGTCAGAAAGCCGAAAGGATCAGTGACCCTTGATCATTTTGCGAGCCGGCACATACTCCCAGTGCCACGGCTCGTACTTGCTGGACTTAGCCCAATCGGGGTTTTCCCAGCCGTACTCGCCTGCGTGAGCGACAAGCCAGTCGTACTGCTGGCCGCTGGCAGTTTCGGCGCCACCGCCGAAGTCAACGGCAATGCCCCAGCCGTGCATCGAGGTGCCGGGCTTGGCAGCAAGTCCGGGCTTGGAAGCGGCAACTGCCTGCTGCGATCCGATGGGACGGTAGCTGTCGGTGACCTCGAGTTCTTTGCGGGTGTCCGCCTTGTAGGCGGCGTTCATCTGAGCAAAGGCGACTGCTGCGTCAGCGCGGAGCTTGTGCCCGCCCTTGCCGATCTTGCACATCCAGTCATCCGGGAGCTCTCCATTCTTGGCTTCGCCCGTCGGCGCTTCACCGGAGCAGCCTGGAAGCGCAGTGCGCTCAATGGTGCGCGAAGCCGCGTGGGCCTTGCCGCCCTCAGAGCTCAGAACACCGCCGGACAGGCTGCTGTCCTGACCTGAGGTCGAATCGCCACCCTGACCGCCGGCGCCGTCAACGGCTTCTGCGCGCAGACCGTCCGGTGCATCGCCGAACGCTTCAGCCTTCGCGTAGGCAGACGACCCCAGGCTGGAGCTCATGACAGCGAAGCCACCGCCGATCACGCCGAGTGCTGCGACTGCAGCGACAGACGAACCGGCAAGGCGGCGGCGCATGCGGTAGGCGCGAAGACGAGAACCGTCGGATCCGCGAACAGTCGCGGCGGCAACAGGAGCGGTGACAGCCGGCGCAAGGGCTGTATCGGAAGCATGCGCTTCAGCAACTGCAGGTGCGGCCTCGGGGCGGCGCATAAAGCTGAACTTGGCGCGACGTGCAGAGCGCTTCTCTGCGCGGCGAATGTCGCGTCGGCGCATAGGCTGGCCGTTCGATCCTGCGTCCACGATCCTCCCTCAGAAAAACATTCACGGATGCACCGTCATCGACGGCACTCGATGTTACAGCAGTGTAACGACCAATAACGATCTTCACAATTCTGTTACGCAACGAGCGTGTTGATCACAGGCAGATCACCGCCGAGACGCACTTCACATCCTCATCAGCTGGCCGACTCGCGCTGCATTGCATCGCGAACCTCACCCACGAGCTCCTCGAGCACATCCTCAAGGAACAGCACGCCGACCGGCTTGCCCTTTGCACTCATGACGCAGCCGACATGATTGCCGGCTTCCTGCATGCGCTGCAGAGCATCTTCGATTTCGTCATCAGCCGAAATCGTGACAAGCGAACGGAAGCGCTTCGAGGGCACGGGCTTTTCATAGTCGACTTCGTCCTCGACATAGAGGATGTCCTTGACGTGAAGGTAGCCATCGGGCGTGCCATCAGCACCGAGCACAATGAATCGCGAAAAGCCCTTCTGCCCCACCAGGCTGGAAATCCGCTCCGGAGTCACATCTGCTGCGACAGTGACGACCTTCTGAATGGGAACCATGACATCGGAGGCCTTTTTGTCCGAGAACTCCAAAGCTCCCTTGAGCAGCCCGCCTTCGTCGGCCAACAGACCTTCGCGTTTGGATTCGGCGACGATCGCCTGGACTTCTTCGACTGTGTAGGCAGCATTGACATCATCGCGCGGAGTGATTCCGCACAGCTTCAGCAGCGCATTGGAGAAAGTGTTGAGCGGATGGATGACAAAGCCGAAGATCTTCGACAACACCACCAGCGGCGGTGTCAAAAGCAGCACCGCATGCTTTGCTTCCGCCAAGGCAATGTTCTTCGGAATCATTTCGCCGACGACCACGTGCAAGAACGTCACGATGGAGAGCGCAATCGCGAAGCCGATGGCACTCGCGGCAGCCGGAGGAATCTTCATCCACTCGAGCGGACCCGCCAAGAGGTGATGAATAGCCGGCTCAGCAACGTTGCCGAGCATTAGGGAGCAGACCGTAATGCCCAGCTGGCAGATCGCCAGCATAAGAGACACGTGTTCCATCGCGTACAGCGCGGTCTTAGCCGAGCGACGCCCCTGATCAGCCAAGGGCTCAATCTGCGATCGACGTGCCGACACAACGCTGAATTCAGCAGCCACAAAGAAGGCATTGCCCAAAATGAGGACGACAAGCCACAGAAGTCCCAACCAGTCGTTCACAGCGCCGTCCTCGAATAGTCGGGGATCATGCGCAGACGCTCAATCCGGTGCCCCATCATCCGCTCGACCACAAGGTCAGCGCCGTCAATGCTGATGCGCGCACCGACCTTGGGAATTTCACCCAAGCGATAGAGAACGAGTCCGGCCATGGTCTCGTAGTCAGAGTCCGAGGGAATCTCCATACCGGTGGCCTCCACTACCTCGTCCGGACGCATCATGCCCGGCACGATCCACGAGCCGTCACGAGCGGGCCGCACCATAACGCGCAGTCGGTCGTGCTCATCCGCGACTTCGCCGACAAGCTCCTCGACCACGTCTTCCAGCGTCACAAGACCAGCAGTGCCCCCGTATTCGTCAATGACGACGGCAACCTGGTTCCCTTCCTGCCTCAGAAGCAGGAGG
This sequence comes from Brevibacterium ravenspurgense, assembly GCF_001584615.1. GTDB lineage: Bacteria > Actinomycetota > Actinomycetes > Actinomycetales > Brevibacteriaceae > Brevibacterium > Brevibacterium ravenspurgense. Next base: position 559,493 of record NZ_LQQC01000010.1, read on the forward strand.
AGAGGCTCCAGTTCCAAAGTGTCAGGCACCTCGCGCAGCTCCGACATAAGACCACCGGCGTAGGCGTCCTCACGCTTGCTGAAGGGAACGGCGATCGCGTGCTTGACATGCACAACGCCGACGATGTCATCGCGCGAGTCCCCCGCCACCGGGAAACGCGAAAAGCCAGTCGAGCGGGCCTGCGCGATGATGTCGGCAGCAGTGGAGTCCTTATTGACAGACACCATGCGCGTGCGCGGAGTCATGATGTCCTCTGCGGTGAGTTCAGAAAAGCTCAGGGTGCGGGCCACGAGGTCGGCCGTCTGCTCATCAATTGCGCCTTCGTCAGCAGAGTGCCGAACAAGCGCGGTCAGTTCGTCAGCCGACCGACCCGCTGAAGACTCTTCCTGCGGCTCAATTCCCATAGAGAGCAGCGCCTTATTCGCCGACCCGTTGAGGAACGCAATAACCGGCTTGAAGGCAACCGAAAAGAAATACTGAAACGGAACAGCGATCTTCGCTGCCGCCATCGGAGAGGCAATGGCCATATTCTTCGGCACAAGCTCACCGATCACCATCGACAAGAACGTCGAAATGATGAGTGCAATGACAAGCGACAGAGACTGCGAGGCGGCAGCTGGAAGGTCAAACGCACCGAAAAGGCGTCGGAGAATCACGCCGACCGACGGCTCCATCAAGTAGCCCGTCAAAAGGGTCGTGAGCGTAATGCCGACCTGCGCGGCAGACAGCTGGGTAGACAGATGCTTCAGGCCAAGATCGAGGTACTTGGCGCCGCGCTGCCCTTCGGCAAGCGCTTTGTCGACATCGTGCCGATCGAGCGTCAGGAGAGAGAATTCGCCGGCCACAAAATAGCCCGTGCCGACGATCATGAGGAGGGCCAAGCCCAGATACAGCCACTCCACTACAGAACAACCCCGAACATCTCCGAGGCGCGAATGAGCCCGACGGTCAACGCCGGGCCGAAACTGGCATATTTCATGAGGCCATCGTAGCGAACAGCAAGCAGGAAATGACACGGCAACCGCACAGGGAACCAGCCCCGCAAAGGGCAAGGTGACAGATGACACAGCCGAAATTGAAACCATGCGGGATACTGCCGGTTCAATTGGCTAGACTGGTTCGCGACGTCGTTGTACCCACCGAAGCTTAGGAAGAAGGCGATCAGCGCCGTGTCTGAATCGAACCCGACCATCACGGCCGAAGACTTCGGCTCGAACGAATGGCTGGTTGAGGAGCTCTACGAGCAGTACCTGAAAGACAAGAACTCAGTAGACAAGGCTTGGTGGCCGGTCTTCGAAAAGTACGAAGCTCAGAGCAGCGATTCGGCCCCTGCCGCACAGAAGGCGGCCCCGCAGAAGAAGGCCCCCGCCGCATCTTCGCAGAGCACACAGAAGAAGAGCTCGACGTCGTCCAAGGGCGTAACCCCTTCGTCGACGGAAGCGGAAACCCCGAAGGCCGAATCCAAGACCGCCGCCTCCAAGAAGTCTGCAGCCGGCAGCGCGCAGAAGTCCGCCTCGGCACCTCAGGACGCCGAAGACAAGGTCACGAAACTGCGCGGACCGGCCAAGGCCGTTGCCGTCAACATGGACGACTCCATCAACGTCCCCACCGCAACGTCCTACCGCCAGCTTCCCGCCAAGGCGATGATCGACAACCGCATCGTCATCAACTCGCACCTCAAGCGCACCCGCGGCGGCAAGGTCTCCTTCACCCACATCATCGGCTTCGCCGTGATCAGGGCACTCAAGGCCATGCCCACCCAGAACGTCTACTACGACGAACAGGACGGCAAGCCCGCAATGGTGCAGCCGGCCCACGTGAACTTCGGTCTTGCGATCGACGTTCCCCGGCCCGACGGCACCCGCATGCTGCTCGTACCCAACGTCAAGGCTGCTGACACCCTGACATTCCGCGAATTCATGGCCGCCTACGACGACCTCGTGGAACGCGGTCGGGGCGGCAAGCTCGGTGCTGAGGACTTCGCCGGCACCACCGTGTCGCTGACCAACCCCGGCGGCATCGGCACCATGATGTCCGTCCCCCGCCTCATGCGCGGCCAGGGCGCCATCGTCGGCGTCGGCGCAATGAACTACCCGGCAGAATTCCAGGGCGCAAGCCAGGAGACCATCAACCGCCTGGCCGTCTCCAAGGTCGTCACCCTGTCCTCGACCTACGACCACCGCGTCATCCAGGGTGCGGGCTCGGGTGAGTTCCTCAAGCTCGTCCACGAGTACCTGCTGGGCGGCGACGGCTTCTACGACGAAATCTTCGAGTCCCTCCAGCTGCCCTACGAACCGGTCCGCTGGATGCCCGACCTCGACGCATCCGACACCGACGATGTCAACAAGACCGCCCGCGTCATCGAGCTCATCGACTCGTACCGCACGCGCGGTCACCTCATGGCGAACATCGACCCCCTGGTCTACCGCCAGCGCACGCACCCGGACCTCGACATCAACAACCACGACCTCACCCTGTGGGACCTCGAGCGCTCCTTCGCAACCGGCGGTTTCGGCGGCAAGCCCGTCATGCCCCTGCGCGACATCCTCGGCCTGCTGCGCGACGCCTACTGCCGCACGACCGGCTACGAATACATGCACATCGCCGACCCGGAGCAGCGCCGCTGGTTCCAGTCGAAGATCGAAATCCCCCACGAAGAGCTCACCCGCGAAGAACAGGGCCACATCCTGGGCCGTCTCAACGCGGCAGAGGCTTTTGAGACCTTCTTGCAGACCAAGTACATCGGCCAGAAGCGCTTCTCGCTCGAAGGCGGCGAATCGACCATCGTCCTGCTGGACGAAATCGCCAACGAAGCAGCTGACGCAGGTCTGGAAGAAGTCGCCATCGGCATGGCCCACCGCGGCCGCCTCAACGTGCTGACGAACATCGCGGGCAAGTCCTACGCACAGATCTTCCGCGAATTCGACGGCGTGCAGTCGCCCGAATCCTTCCAGGGCTCCGGCGACGTCAAGTACCACCTGGGCATGGACGGCTCCTTCACCTCGCCCGCCGGAAACACCACCAAGGTGTCGGTTGCTGCAAACCCCAGCCACCTCGAAACCGTCAACCCCGTCCTCGGCGGCATTGTGCGCGCCAAGCAGGACGAACTCGACCACGGCGAAGAGGGCTTCGGCGTTCTGCCGATCCTCGTCCACGGTGATGCCGCTGTCGCAGGTCAGGGTGTGGCCTTCGAAACCATTCAGCAGTCCGAACTGCGCGGCTACCGCACCGGCGGCACGATCCACGTGGTCATCAACAACCAGGTCGGCTTCACCACCCCGCCGGCATCGGCTCGCTCGTCGTTCTACTCAACCGACGTCGCCAAGTCGATTTCGGCCCCGGTCATCCACGTCAACGGCGATGACCCCGAAGCCGTCTTCCGCGCTGCCCGCCTGGCATTCGAATTCCGCCAAACGTTCCACCGCGACATCTTCATCGACCTCGTGTGCTACCGCCGCCGCGGCCACAACGAGGGCGACGACCCGTCGATGACCCAGCCGGTCATGTACTCGCTGATCGACAAGAAGGCTTCGGTGCGCAAGCTCTACACCGAATCGCTTGTCGGCCGTAAATTCATCAGCGACGAACAGGTCTCCGAAGTCGTCAAGGACTACCAGAACAAGCTCGAAGCTGCCTTCGAAGAAACGAAGGAAGCCGAGAAGTCCGCAGGCGCTGACGCCGGCTTCCCGCAGAAGATCGACATCGCACCGAGCGACTTCGGCACCGAAATCGAAACCGCAGTTTCGAAAGACATCGTCGAAAAGATCGGTGACGCACACGTTGACGTTCCCGAAGACTTCGAAGTCCACAAGAAGCTGCGCAGCCTGCTCAAGAAGCGTCAGGAAATGTCCCGCTCCGGCGGCATCGACTGGGGCTTCGCGGAGCTGCTGGCCTTCGGTTCGGTCCTCATGGAGGGCATCCCGGTCCGCCTTGCCGGTCAGGACTCCCGCCGCGGTACATTCACTCAGCGCCACGCGGTCCTGATCGACCACGACAACGGCAACGAGTGGACGCCGCTTGCCAACCTCACCGACGAGCAGGCTCGTTTCTGGGTCTATAACTCCCTGCTGAGCGAGTACGCGGCCATGGGCTTCGAATACGGCTATGCCGTAGAGAACAAGAAGGCCCTCGTGCTGTGGGAAGCCCAGTTCGGTGACTTCGCGCAGGGTGCACAGTCGATCATCGACGAATACATCACGTCCTCGGAACAGAAGTGGGAACAGCTTTCCGGTGTTGTCCTCCTGCTGCCCCACGGCTACGAAGGCCAGGGCCCGGACCACTCCTCGGCCCGCATCGAGCGCTTCCTCCAGCTGTGTGCAGAGAACAACATGACGGTTGCCTACCCGTCTAACGGCGCTTCGCACTTCCACCTGCTGCGCCGTCACGCACACACCGAGAACAAGCGCCCCCTGGTGGTCTTCACACCTAAGTCCATGCTGCGCCTCAAGGCAGCTGCCACGGACGTCGAGCAGTTCACCTCGGGCCGCTTCGAGCCGATCATCCCGGACACGACCGTCGACGCTTCCAAGGTCAACCGCGTGGTGCTTGTCGCCGGCAAGTTCTACTGGGACCTGGTTGCCGAACGCAGCAAGCGCAACGACGAGACCACGGCGATTGTCCGCATGGAGCAGCTGTACCCGCTCGACACCGACGCGGTGAAGGACGTGCTCAGCGCCTACCCGGCGGATGCCGAAATCGTGTGGGCTCAGGAAGAACCGGAGAACCAGGGTGCTTACCCGTTTATGGCCCTGCACCTGGACCCCGTGCTCGACGGCCGCACCCTGCGCCCCGTCAGCCGCGCATCCTCGGCGGCCCCGGCTACCGGTCTGAAGAAGGTTCACGACTACGAACAGGCCGAAGTCATCAAGCGGGTTTTCGATAAGTGACCCCGAAGAGGCGCACATCGATCGTCGTGGCCGGTGACCACCTGGTTGCCGGCCACGGCGACGGTCGTGCACTGGGCTGGGTTGGCCGGGTGGCTGTTCGCACTCACCCAGCGCTCGAAAACGCCAGGTTCTACACTCTGGCTGCCCCGAGCGAAGACTCCGCACAGTTTGCCGACCGCTGCATCGCAGAGGCCGAGCTCCGCTACGGCGATGACGACGACAAGCGACTGGTGCTTGCGCCAGGCTGCGGAGACATCGCCGCGGGAATTTCTACGGCACGATCCCGTCTGAACCTGGCCAATATCCTCGACCAGGCCCTCAGCCGCGGATACTCCGCATTCGTTGTCGGGCCGCCCCCCGGGCGCAGTCAGAGCGAAAACCGTCAGATCGAAGAGCTCAACCGCGGTTTTTCGGAAGTCGCGCTGCGCCGCAGCATCCCGTACGTCGACTGCTTCACTCCCCTGGCAGACCACGCTGTCTGGCAGCGAGAACTTGCCACATCGAGCGAAGGTCTGCCCGGTCAGGAAGGCTACGGGCTGTTGTCATGGCTGGTGCTCAACCGCGGCTGGTTTGAGTGGCTGGGCGTAGACGACGTCACCGGCTGACACGAGGTGCAGCTCACATTATTTGGCGTGAGCGCAACAGTGTGAAAGAATACCGTAGTTGACCAGGAGGAGATCATTATGAGCAAGCGCGGACGTAAGCGCAAGGACCGCAGGAACAAGCCCGCTAACCACGGCAAGCGCCCCAACGCAGGTCGCTGATCCTCGGTCTCGTATAGACGCAAAGGGCGTGATGGTGTTAATCACCATCACGCCCTTCTTGTTTGTCTGCTGACTTCAGCCAGCCGTGCAGTCTGTCATTCAGTACTGCCTGTCATTCGACGGTGACGACGGCTCAGCCCTGACAGCTCATCCCTGACGGCTCAGCCCTGCCAGTGGATCTGGGTGCGCTCGACCGTGATCCTGGCGCGGATGCGATCAGCGAGCCCTTCCGGTGCGACATCGCAGTTGCACGAGCGGCGCACGAGCTCCTTCAACATCGATTCGATCTGGTATTCGTCAGAGCATTCTTCGCAGTCGCGCAGATGAGCTTCGATTGCCTGACAGGCTTCGGGTCCGAGCTCACCGTCGAGGTAGCCGTAGATGCGCTCCAGGCTTTCCATGCGACACGAACTCCAACGATTTGTCTCTGTCATTTCTTCGCCTCCGTCTTCGCTGTGCCGATGCCCCGCTCCGCCGCGTAGTCAGCGAGTTTTTCTCGCAGCTGACGGCGTCCACGGTGCAGACGGGACATCACCGTGCCGATTGGTGTGTCCATGATTTCGGCGATTTCCTTGTACGGGAGACCTTCGACGTCCGCGTAGTACACCACCATCCGGAAGTCATCCTGCAGGCTGGCCAGTGCCTCTTTGACGTCGGAGTCGGGCATTTGGTCGAGAGCTTCGAGCTCGGCCGAACGCCCCTGGTTCGAGGTGTGGCTCGCCGCCCGGTGCAGCTGCCAGTCCTGAATGTCATCATCACTGGATTCCAGCGGCTGACGCTGTTTCTTCCGATAGTTGTTGATGAACGTGTTCGTCAGAATCCGGTAGAGCCACGCTTTGAGGTTGGTTCCGGGCTTGTACTGGTGGAAGGCCGCGTATGCCTTCAAATACGCCTCTTGGACGAGGTCTTCAGCGTCTGCGGGGTTGCGGGTCATGCGCATGGCGGCCGCGTACAGCTGGTTGACGTACTGCAGGGCGTCGGCTTCGAAGCGCGCTGAGCGCTCTTCGTCCGTTTCGCGTTCAAGATCAATCGGTTCACTCATCACGGTCAATGCTACGTCGCCGTGATGTGGGGCCTCTGGGAAGTCAGCTGTCCGGGTGCCTGACGCACCGGTCGCCGCAGCCTCAGCTGGCCCCTGTCGCTCTTTGCACAGAACCATGCGGTCTCCTCTCGATCTGTTCACTGAACACAACGGCTTGTCATGGGCAACTATTCCGAGGTGGCGCCGCGGAGCGACCGACTCTGCCGATTGCGCTCGTGGGCGATATGCTGGGAGTGCTCTCGAAAGAAAGGACGCAGCTTTGTCTCTTGTACGGCTTATTGCCCGCCCCATGCTTGCCTCGTCGTTCATCGCCAACGGCGTCAGCCGGGCACGCCGCCCCCAGTCCGCTTCTATCGCCCCTCTGACCCGCCTCCTGGATGAAAAGTTTGACGTCCAGGTCAGCCCCGACCTCGTTGCCCGCGGTGCCGGTGTTGCGCAGATCGCCGCCGGCAGCCTGCTTGCAATCGGCAAGATGCCGCGCCTGTCCGCCGGCCTGCTGGTGAGCACCTACCTCATCGATGTTGTTGCAGAACAGCTGGACGGTGAGGCAGAGAAGAAGAACTCGCTGGTCACCAAGACTTCGCTGCTCGGCGGTGCTCTGCTGGCAGCTGTCGACACGGCCGGCCGTCCCAGCCTGGCATGGCGTGCCCGCCACGCTGCCGAGAGCGCGTGGGACAGCATCGAAAAGCAGTCCGCTAAGGCAATGGATGCCATTACGCCGAACTCCTGATGACTGACATTCTCGCCACGTGGCCCGCACCAGCTGTTTCTCAGCCGGTGCGGGCTCGTGTTTCTGTTCCCGGTTCGAAATCGCTGACCAACCGTCTGCTTGTGCTGGCGGCACTGGCCGAGGCGCCATCAACTCTTCGGGCACCGCTCATCTCTCGCGATACTCAGCTGATGCTCGATGCGGTGGCTGCTCTTGGCGGTGCTGTTGAGCACGACGGTGACGCTGTGCGCATCACTCCTATTGAAGGCGTTCCAGATGCCCCGGCCGAGGTCGAGTGCGGTCTGGCCGGCACTGTTATGCGCTTTGTGCCATTCGCAAGTGCCGCAGCCGGGGTTTCAGCACGCTTCGACGGCGATGCGCAGGCCCGCGTTCGCCCTATGGGCACTGTTCTGTCTGCACTCCGAGAGCTCGGGGTGGATGTCAGCGCTGAAAGCGAATCCCTGCCGTTCACCATGACGGTTGACGCAGTCCCCCGCGGTGGGTCCATCGACATCGATGCCAGTCAGTCCAGCCAGTTCGTGTCCGGACTTCTGCTGGCGGCACCGCGCTTTGCCGAGGGCCTCACGGTGCGCCACACGGGCGCTTCCCTGCCCTCTGTCCCGCACATCGACATGACGGTCGAAACGCTGCGCGCTGCCGGTGTCACGGTCGATACCCCTGAACCGAATGTCTGGCGTGTGCACCCAGGCCCGATCGCACCGCTGGACATCACGGTTGAACCTGATCTGTCGAACGCTGCCACCTTCCTCGCGGCAGCGCTTGTCACCGGCGGCGAAGTCACCATCCCGAACTGGCCTGATCGCACAACGCAGGCAGGTGATGAATTCCGTTTCATCGCAGAAACCTTCGGCGGTGAAAGCGAACTCATCGACGGCGAACTCACGGTCCGCGGACCCAAGCAGCTGCAACCGGTGGACCTCGACCTGTCATCCGTCGGCGAACTCACCCCCGTGACCGCCGCAGTGGCAGCGGCAGCCGGCGGCACCTCGCGAATCACCGGGATCGGCCACCTGCGCGGGCACGAAACCGACAGGCTCAGCGCACTGGCAGCGGAATTGTCAGCCTTCGGCGTCACGGTCGATGAAGGCGAGGATTCCCTCACCATCACCGGCCCGCCCACTCCCGATGCCGGTTCCATCGCCGACCGCGGCTGGAACACCTACGCAGACCACCGCATGGTCATGGCTGGAGCCGTACTGGGCCTGGTCAGACCGGGGCTTGTCATCAACGACCCCGACACCGTCAGCAAAACACTGCCCGCATTCACCCGAATGTGGGACGAGGCTTTCGGCTGATGGCAGGCCGCTACGCGAACTTCACAGAAGAGGACTACCGCCCCCGCCCCAACCGAAAAGGCAAGAGGCGGAGGACAAAAGAGCTGCCCAGCTATGACGACGCGATCGGCGGGATGATCACATCGGTCGACCGGGGCCGCTACCGCACCCGACTCGACACGGGTGTCAGCGTCACGGGCGTCCGCGCCTCACACCTGAGACGCACTCCCCTGGTCCCCGGTGACCGAGTGCGACTGGTGGGCGATACCTCGGGAACCGAGGGAACCCTGGCCCGCATTGTCGTACTCGATGACCGCAAGACGATCCTGCGGCGCAGCGCCGACGACAATGACGACTCAGAACGGGTGATCGTCGCCAACGCCGACCAGATGGTCATCGTCACCGCCGCGGCTGATCCCGCGCCTTCGGAAGGGCTGATCGACAGGGCGATTGCTGCTGCCTTCAACGCCGAGATCGAACCGATCCTCGCTGTGACCAAGCTTGACCTCGCACCGATCGACGCTCTGCGCGAGCGCTTCGCAGACACGGGAGTGCCGATCGTCGCGTGCGGATTTGATGACTCCGGACAGCCCAGGACTGAGGAGCTCGCGGAACGTCTGCACGACAGGATCAGTGTGCTGCTCGGACATTCCGGGGTGGGCAAATCAACGCTCATGAACGCGCTCGTCCCCGAGGCCGACCGGGCCACCGGCCACGTCAACCAGGTCACCGGGCGCGGCCGGCACACCAGCTCATCCGCACTGGCGCTGCCGCTGCCTGATGGCGGATGGATCATCGACACCCCGGGTGTGCGCTCCTTCGGCCTCGCGCACGTTGACGTGGACACCGTCATCGCGGCGTTTGCCGACCTCGCACCCGCCACCGCACACTGCCCGCGCGGCTGCGAACACCAGGCAGACTCCCCCGGGTGTGCTCTCGACACGTGGGTCGCCGACGGCCGCGCAGGCCAGGGCGGGGCCGCTCGGCTGGACTCGCTGCGCCGCCTTCTGGACAGCCTCAGCACTGACTGAGCTGTTCGACTAGCCTGGTGGGCATGGACGACCTCGAACTTGCCCACTATTTGGCTGACAAAGCCGACGCTCTGTCGCTTCCTGCATTCCGCGCGCAGGACTTCAGCGTTTCGCAGAAGCCGGACATGACCCCCGTGACGGACGTTGACCGCGCAGTTGAACACGCCCTGCGCGAAATCATCGTCGACAACCGTCCCGACGATTCGCTGTACGGGGAAGAATTCGGTGCTTCCGGTGAAAGCGCCCGCCGCTGGATCATCGACCCCATCGACGGGACGAAGAACTTTGTCCGCGGTGTTCCGGTCTACGCCACCCTCATCGGACTGTACGAGGGTGCCACTCCCCTTTTGGGCATGGTGAGCGCACCGGCACTCGGCCGCCGCTGGTGGGGCACCCCGGACGGCGGCGCCTTCTTGAGGTTTGACGGTGATGATCGACAGATCTCCGTTTCTGAAGTCAGCGAACTGGCCGATGCATCACTGGCTTTCTCATCTCTGTCCGGTTGGCGTGATCTTGGCCGCCGCGACGCTTTTATTTCATTGACAGACCAGGTGTGGCGCCTGCGCGGCTATGGTGACTTCTGGTCATACATGCTCGTAGCGGAAGGTGCTGTCGACATCGCGGCAGAACCTGAGCTCGAACTGTATGACATGGCCGCCCTTGTACCCATCGTGCAGGCAGCCGGCGGCGTCTTCACCGACGTTGACGGCCGCCCGGGACCGTTTGGACCCAATGCGGTCGCATCGAACGGACACCTGCACCAAGCCGCCCTGGAGAAACTCGCATGACACTAAAGCTCAGCCCTCTGCCAGAAGAGGTCAACCGGGCCGCCGGTCTGCTGGATGCAGACGGCAAGCCCACCGAAACGATCTTCGGGGTTATGACGAAGTTCGCCGCTGAACAGGGAGCGGTCAACCTCGGCCAGGGTGCCCCCGGCATTCCTGCTCCCACACCGCTGCTCGACGCTGTCGATCGCGCTATGAAGGACGGCGAGAACCAGTACCCGCCGGGACAGGGTCGTCCCGATCTCATCGAGGCCGTGTGCACTCAGCGGGAACGCGAATACGGGCACAAGGTTGAGCCCGAGCAGGTGCTCATCACAGTGGGCGCGACCCAGGGGCTGACGAGCGCCATCATGGCGCTGCTGCCGCGCGGCGGGAAGCTTGTGACCTTTGAGCCGTTCTTCGATTCCTACCCTGCGGCTGTCGCAATGGCCGGGGGCGAGTTCGCCACAGTACCGCTCCTGCCCGCTGAGGACAGCTGGCAGCCGGATTGGGCGGCCTTCGAACGTGAAGTCGAGGGCGCATCGATGATTCTGGTCAATTCACCCCACAACCCCACCGGGACCGTGTTCTCCGCTGAGGCACTCGATCGCATCTATGACGCGGCGGAGCGCGTGGGCGCCTGGATCCTCACGGACGAGGTCTACGAACACCTGGTATTCGACGACAACGACTACCAGCCAATCGCGGCCCGGTACCCGGGTTCTGAGCGTATCGTCTCGGTTTCTTCCGCCGGCAAGGCGTTCAACATCACCGGGTGGAAAATCGGCTGGCTCATTGCTTCTCCCCGTGTGCGTGCGGCGTGCCAGGCAATCCAGCAGTACATGACGTTCTCCGTGGGCAATCCGCTCCAAGCGGCACTCGCACAGGCGATCGGCGAAGGATGGTCGTTCCCCAAGGAGAACCGCGATCTTCTGCAGCACAACCGCGAAATCATCGTGGGCGCGCTGGAAGACGTGCAGGGCATGCAGATCCATGTACCCCAGGCCGGGTACTTCCTGCTGGCCGATTTCTCGCAGCTGACAGACAAGGACGCGACGGCGGTCAATGACGTGCTCACCCGAAAAGTCGGCGTGACGGGAATTCCGGCTACAGCACTGTGCCGCGAGGGTTCAGAAACCGCGAAGCGCTTCCGCAGCTTCATTCGCTTCAGCTTCTGCAAATCGACTGAGGAAGTCGAAGACGCTGCCCAGCGCATTCGCAACAACCTCGACGTGTTCCAGAGCCTCTGAGGGTTAAGGCGGAGCCTGTGCCTGAGCTGCGTACGCCCCGCCTCACCCCAGATTCACGCGTAAATGCAGATTTGCGGTTTAATGCAGCACATTAACGCGCAAATCTGCATTAAAGCGTGAGAACGGCCCGCAGCGGCGCTGAGCAACCACGACGAGGGCCCCGACACTTCTGTGCCGGGGCCCTTTCCGTTCACACCTGGCGAGGTGCCACTCTCCCCTGCCTTCCACCTCGGGCGTTTTCGGGTGGCGGGGACCAGTGCAAGCCAGCGTGAGTCTGCGTTGACTCCCCTTCACCCCAGACTCACGCGCAAAAGCAGATTTGCGCTTTAATGCAGCACATTAACGCGTGAATCTGCATTAAAGCGTGAGAACAGCCCAGCGCCGCAGACGGCGCGCAACGGCACAGCATAAAAAATCCCGGGACATCTTTGCGATGTCCCGGGATTTCAACGTGGTGGCGGGGGAGGGATTCGAACCCTCGACCTCCGGGTTATGAGCCCGGCGAGCTACCGAACTGCTCCACCCCGCGGTGCGTGTACCACTATACGGAACCTTGCGGTGAACACCAAATTAAGTGGGTGTGATGTGTATCGCACCGCATTTCAGCAGGTGTCCCGGCAACGATTCCACCCAGCAACCACAGTGCTCAACAAACGGTCACCGCCCCCGCCAAGCCCGCTGGGCAAAACAGCTGGCCAAGCCCGCTTGACGCAGCGTCCGCCCCGGCTGCGTCAAGCGGCCGGGGCGAACGCTGCGGGCATCAGTCCTGGTCGCCCTGGTCTCCACCGGTGTCGCCACCCTGGCCTGCACCGGTGTCAACGCCGTCGGCCTTCATGGCCTTCTCCAGTGCCTTGCGCAGACGATCCTGAGCCTTGCCGTACTCGTCCCAGTTGCCTTCCTTCATGGCCTTGTCAGAGTCCTTCATTGCCTGATCGGCTTCCTTCAAAGCCTCATCAAGTCCTGCTCCCCCGGCAGCCTTGCCCTTGTCGCCGTCCTTCGAGCCGTCAGCTGTGACCGAGCCCTTTTCGTCGTCAGAAGCCTGGCCGGACTGTCCGTGGTCACCCGCGGACACACCGGAGTCACCGCCGAACACCTGGTCAAGTGCTTCGTCAAGGGTCGGAGCGAAGCCGATCTGCTCACCGAATGCCACAAGCACTCGCTGCAGAACCGGGTACGAAGTCTCACCCTGCGAACGGACGTACACCGGCTGAACGTACAGCAGTCCCCCGCCGATCGGCAGCGTAAGAAGGTTGCCGTTCTCCACCTTCGATTCACCCTGACGCAGCAGGTTGAGGTTCTGCTGAATGGCCGGCTCGGTGTTGAAGTTGTTCTGCGCCTGGCCGGGGCCGGGAACCGTCGTGTTGCGCGGCAGCTGGAGCAGGCGCAGGCGACCGTATTCGTCGGCAACCTTGCCCTTTTCATTGCCCGCGTCGCCGCTGGCTGCGAAATAGCCGGTGAGGTTGTTGCGCGTCTGTCCCTCAATGGGGCGCGGAATGAAGCTCGACGTCAGCGAGAACGTGGGCTGTTCCTGACCTGGCATCTGCAGCGTCATGTAGTAGGGAGGCTGCATGAGCTGCTTGTCACGTGCGACCGTCGGGTCAAGCGGCGTCGTCCAGAAGTCCTGTTTCGTGTAGAACGAGTTCGCATCCGGAACGTGGTACTGCGTCAGCAGCTGACGCTGCACCTTGAAGAGGTCCTCCGGGTAGCGCACGTGGCTCATGAGGTCGCCGCTGATTTCCGAGATCGGCTTGAGCGCGTTCGGGAAGATCTTCGACCATGACTGCAGGACTGGGTCTTCTTCATCCCACGCGTACATGTCGATCGAACCGTCATAGGCATCGACGGCGACCTTCACCGAGTTGCGGATGTAGTTGACCTTCTGCGGCGGAAGCGCAGCCACAGCACCCTGGCGCTGGGTGTTGGAGTCTTCCGTGACGGCCTGCAGAACCTGCGGCGTCGAATACGGGTAGTTCGAGCTTGTGGTGTAGGCGTCGACAATCCACTTGATGCGGCCGTCGACAACCGTGGGGTACGGATCGCCGTCCACTTCAAGGAACGGTGCGACCTTCTTGACTCTCTCCCGCGGCTTGCGGTTGAACAGAATCTGCGATTCCGGGTTGACCGCATCCGACAGGACGATCTGCTCGTCCTGGAACTTCACGGCGAAGGCCAAGCGATTGAACAGCTTGCCGACATTCGGTCCGCCATCGCCCTGGAATGTGGTGTAGACCTGAGCACCGCCGTCCTTGTCATCGTCCGTCGGGTAGTCGATCTCGCGCTTCTCGCCGTCCTCCGGGCCGCCGACAATCGAGTAGGTGGGCGACTGTTCGCCGAAGTAGACCCGCGGTTCGTATTCGCCGAGTTCACCCGTCGGCGGGATGTTGTGTTCGAGGAACGCCGGGCGGCCATCCGCGCCCTGCTTATTGCCGTAGGCTGCGACAACGCCGAAACCGTGCGTGTAGACAACCGACTGGTTAAGCCATGAAGCCGTCGCCTGCGATTCCGGGTTCAGTTCACGAACCGAGATCACGGTGTCCTGCTGTTTTCCGTCGATCTCGTAGCGGTCAACGTCGAGCTGTTCGGGGAACGAATAGAAGGAACGCTGCTGCTGCAGCTGACGGAACGTGTCCGACACCAGATTCGGATCCAGCAGGCGAATAGAAGCCGCAGTGTCAGCGTCAGCCCTCAGGGCACCTCGTTCGCCTTCAGTGGAAGGCTTGTACTGCTGCACTTCGACATCGTCAATGCCGTAGGCATCGCGAGTCGCGTCGATATTCCGCTGCAGGTAGTCCTTTTCCAGGCTCTGTTCACTCGGCTGGACCATGAACTGCTGCACGGCTGCCGGCAGACCGATGATGGAAACCGCACCGAGAACCAGCAGCATGACAACCGAGACCACCGAGAGCTTCCACATGTCGCGGAACGCATTTGCGGCCAGCAGAACTGCCACGACCACGGCGGCAATCGCGATGATGAGCAGAGCCGGGATCGTGATGTTCACGGCCGTGTAGCTGGCGCCGGCCATAAGACCGGATTCGTCCATCAGCCTCGTGTAGCGCTGCAGGAAAATACGTCCTGCCTGCAGCAGAACCAGAATCGCCGCGGTCACGGCCAGCTGCACCCGAGCGGCTTTTGTCAGCTGAAGGCCCTTTTCTTCACCCGGACGAATACCGCCGAACAGGTAGTGGGCCACGGCTGCTGCCACGAGGGACAACAGTGCTGCCATTGCGAGGAAGTCACCGATGACCCTGAGCATCGGCAGAGAGAAGACGTAGAAAGAAATGTCGAGCCCGAATTCCGGGTCGGCTTTGCCGAACGAGGTGGGGTTGAGGAACAGAAGCACCTCTTTCCACGCGCCACTGAGCGACACACCGCCGATGCCGCCGATCACCAGCGGCATGACAATCGTCATGAGTCGACGCAGCGGTTCAATCGCCTCGCGGTAGCGGTCGAGGTTTTCCTGCTGCGGGGTCTGCGGCACATAGACCGGTCGTTTCCGGTAGGCCAGTGACAGCGGCAGGAAGACCGCGAACCCCATAACAATCAGGCCGGCGGCGAACAGGGCAATCCGAGTGATCCACTCCGTGGTGAACACCGCGAGGTAGTCAACCTGGGAGAACCACAGGACGTCCGTGTAGATCTGCGCAAACACCACGTAGAGCGCCAGCAGTGCGATGACCGCGGCAATCGTCAGCACGAGAGGCGATGGGCCCTTGCGCTTCGCTGTTTCCTGACTGTTGGACACGGGGTTCCTTTCGAAGGCTCTCACCTGTCGGCGCTGCACGAAGGCAGGTCGGATGTTCGGTCTTCTGCAATGTCCTCCAGCGCGGTTTTCGCCGCGTGGAGATTGTCGATTCTCACAACTGTGATGTCACGGCCCTTGGCGGCGTCGACCGCTTCTGCGCAGTTGTCACGCGGGGACAGGAAGTATTCGCTGCCGGCATCGTCTGCGGCGGCGACCTTCTGTCGCGCTCCCCCAATGGGCTGCACGGTGCCGTCAGCTGTGATCGCTCCGGTTCCGGCGACGTTCTTGTCACCTGCCAGAGGCCCTTCGGTCAGCTTGTCGATGATCGTCAGCGCAAACACCGTGCCGGCTGATGGGCCGCCGATGTTGTCGAGGTTGAACTTCACGTCGACGGGGAAGTCGAAGTCCTGGTTCAGCAGAACTCCCATCCGGTGTTTGCCGTCGATCATGGTCGGCTGGACCGTTTCGGTCCGCTCCTTTCCCCCGCTTACGAGGCGGAGCTCCACCGGGCTGCCCTTCTCGACTTCCGCGTGGATTGTCTGCAGGGCGTCCGGACCTTCGACTTCTTTGCCGTTGATGGCCAGCACCGTGTCGCCCTGGGCGACTTTGCCGCGCGCCGGTCCGTCAGCGGGGTCTTCTGCCACTCGCATGCGGACTGTGTAGTCCATGCCGAGTTCGCTGAGCGCCGCGGCCGTGGCGATGTCCTGGGAGCTTGTCATCTGCGCCGTGTTGGTCTGGCTGACCTGTTCACCGGTTGTGTCCAGCGGGTACATGGATTCGGTCGGCACGACGGTTTCTGTCCCCTTGAGAACCCCCATGAATGCGCGCAGTGCGCTCATGTGGCGGTCGGGACCTCCGACCACGCCGACGGTGAGCATGTTGAGCTGCCCGTCAGTGGGATAGGTTTTCGTTCCCGTGATTTCAACGACGTCTTTGTCGGTGTCTTTGACTTTCCCCAGCGTGTTGAACACCGGGCCGGGGGTTTCGACCATGTACGGGACGGGCAGAACAACTGTGACCAGCACGAGAACGAACGCGAGAAAGCTCGAAACGGCGAATGCGGAGATCCGCCTGCGGGGCTGGTCAGAGTGCCTGGCCACAGTGTCCTTTCGGTTGGTCGGCTTGAAGCATTCTAGTCGGTGCCGTGACGACACCACCATTCGGCGTTACGTCGAGAGCGAAATGTGCAGTTGACGGCGCTGAGTGGAAATCTTTTAGCGACTCGCTTCGTTACCCTGAAAAGAACGATCAACCCGTGGGGGCCAACATGAGTGATGACAAAGACCGTCCAGATGACGACCCGAGGAACAACATGTTCGGCATGTTCTTCGGCGGCGGGCAGGGGCCGTTCAACATGGATCCAAGCCAGCTGGGATCGATGATGAGCAGCTTCCAGTCGATGATGTCCCCTCCCGACCCAGAAGAAGCCGCCCTGCGGACAGCCGAAAGCGCTGTCCCCCAGCCGGACCCGACCGTGACCAACGAGACCAGCCAAGCCACGGCAGATGCGTTCCGCCTTGCCGAACTGTGGCTCTCAAAGGTGACGGACGCCTCGTCGGGGGCTGCCGGCGTTCAGGCACTCAGCCGCCGAGGCTGGGTCAAGGAGACGATCGGCGGTTGGCTGTCGCTTGCCTCCCCCATCCAGGAACGGACCGCTTCCGGACTCACCGAGAGCATCACGGAGCAGATTCCCGAGGAGATGCGCGGCTTCCTCAGCAGCGCACAGCCGATGCTTGCCTCCATGACAACGTCGATGTTCGCCTCCCAGCTGGGGCAGGCCGCCGCTGCACTGTCCGGCTCTGTGCTCACCGGCACGGAGTACGGTCTGCCGCTGGCATCAAGCCAGCGTCCCTCCATGGTGAGCGCAAACATCACGGGCTTCGCCGCTGAAATCGATGTCGACGTGACCGAGCTGCGCATCTACCTGGCCACTCTGGAACTGGCACACTACGCGCTGTTTGCTCGCGCTCCGTGGCTGCGCAAGCACATTGAAGAGGCCGTGCGCGCATACGCTGCGACCGTCGAAGTCAACGGGGGCGCCCTCGGTGGCATCACACCGGACATGGATCCGCAGAAAATGCAGGAAGCGGCCGAACAGATGCAGAAGGACCTGTTCAAACCCGCCGATACGGCAGAACGCCGCGCCGCAGAACAGAACCTCCAGCGGCTGCTGTCAACGGTTGCAGGCTGGACCGATGTTGTTGCCTACGCCGCTGTCAAACCGCTTGAAAAGCGCGACCAGATTCGCGAAGCGCTGCGCGAACGCTACAGCACCCAGTCGGAAGCCGAAGCTGAATTCGCTTCGCTCATTGGGCTGAACATCCACCCGACCCGCATGAACGATGCGGTGCAGCTGTTCACGTTCCTCGAACAGACAGAAGGCGCTGAAGCCCGCGATGCCGTGTTCAGCCAGGTGGAGTCCCTGCCGTCGGCCGTCGACCTCGACGACCCTCTGGGCTACCTGGAGCGCCGCAGCCCCGAAGCGGCCGACGCCGATATTGAAAACATGGACGAAGCTCTCCAGCGACTGCTGGATGAGGAATCCGGCAAGGACGACTGACGCCGGCTGAAGCAAGCAGCCTCACCGACGCACAAAAGCGCCGCGGGGAGATCACCCGCGGCGCTTTTGTGTGCTGACGCAGCGCAGCGTTCGGCGGCGCCGCGGCTTATGCCTGTTCAGCTTTGTCTTCCTGCGGCTTCGGCGGCATCTTCGCCGTGCGCAAAGCCTTCGAGGAAGACTTCCGCTGCCTCTGCTTTCGGATGCCGGTTCGCCAAAGCGCGAAAAGCAGGTGAATGGTCGAGGTGCCGCAAATGGGCCAACTCGTGAACCAGGACTGCCTCGAGGACCCAGCGGGGAACGTTCCGCAGACGGTCGGACACTCTGATATCCCCCGTCAGACCGCTTGCAGAGGCGAACCTGCGTCGCTGGTTCGCAACCCAGCGCACAGAGCCCGGCTCAATGCCGTCGTCGAAATAGCGGCTGTTGAGCTCCTCGGCGAGGGCTCGGAGTTCGTCGTCGCTGCGGGGAGCCAGCGCCCGGCGGCGCTGGGCACGTTCCAAAAGCAGAGCGATGCCGTCGAGGTTTGCTGCAACATTGAAACGCTGCGGAACAGCGAGCTTCCAGCCGTCGGCGGTCGGCTGCAGCGAGTAGGTTTTCTTTCTGCGCGCAGAGCGCACCACAGTCATTTCTCCGCTGCGAAGCATCCGCTCAACATCTGCCGCCGTCATGGTGCCAATCCAAGCAGAGGGCCCCATCGAGAACAAAGTGAAGCGAACATGTCCATGATGTGACCAACACCACCTACTCAAATCCAACAGATTTCAAAAATTTATGCATCAACAGCCGAATTTCGCGGATTCTCGGGCCTGAACAGCCATCAACCACATCATCATCCACAGCTGTTTCCACAGGCACGGGAGAAGTCTCCACAGAGAATCCACACGCGTCCACACTGCCAACCGGACTCCGCTTTGACGACGCCCCGTCCGTCCTTTAACTTTGAGGGACGGACCTGCGGAAAACGCAGTGATCACGGGCAAGGGGAAGGCTCGTGAACACTGACGGCCCTGCGGGTCCGCCTACTGAGCAGGGCCTGCACAGTGGCGTCGGTTCTCACCAGCCGACAGCCGCGCAGCAGGCCCTGCTCGTGTTCTATCCACAGGTTTTCCACAGATGTAGAAAGCGTCTTCCATCCGGCCAGCCCAGCAACGTAGATTGACTGCACTACCGGAGGTGAAGATGCTCATAATTGATCCGGCCGCTGCCGTCATCAGCCGAACGCACGCCTGTGTGCAGTTCGGAATAGATGACCCGGTCATCCTTTCCGGACTCAGCGATAGCGAAGCCGCCCTCATTGACGCTCTGCGGCTGGGCATTGAAGAAGACGACTTCGAACCCGAAGCACAGACACTCGGAGTCACAGCAAGCAGGGCGCACGAACTCCGCACACTCCTGACGGAAGCCGGAATACTCGTGACCACCCGGGTTCCCGGCACCTCGGCCCCGTGGCGTCTGCGCACCTGGGCGACCCAGAACTCGGCTGATCCCCTCGAGCTCGCGGCAAAAGTGCACCGCTCCCCCGTGTATGCCATCGGACCCTTCAATGATGAGTTCGCAACGGCAGCTGCTGCCGCAGGACTGCGAGCCGCGCCGGCGGACAGCAGCATTGACCCCCGCATCCACCCGGGCAGCCTCGTGATCATCACGGCAGTGTGGATGCCTGATCTGCTGAGCTCGGATGCACTGTTTGCCCGCGATATCGACCACGTCCACGCTGTTATCGGGGACCACTTCGGAACTGTCGGCGGAGTCATTGTGCCCGGTGCTTCACCGTGTTCCCGCTGCAGCGTGCTCTGGGCCAAACAGCATGACCCCGGATGGTTGGAAGCGTGGAAAGCGGTCCACCTGAGCGGGCCTCGGGCTTCACTGGCCGACCCCGCGCTCGTGGCCATTACGGCTGCCCACGCAGCCTCCCGGCTGCGCGCCAATCGGGCGGGAATGCCCGGCGCGCACAGCAAGCTGACCGTGTCAGATTGGGGGTTCGAAGAAGATGCGGTGTCTTTCCACCCCGACTGCCAGTGCCGTCAGGGCTCCGATGCCGCTGCCGAATCTGCTGCAGTGATGTCGAGCAGTTCAGCCCCGAACTGAGCGAGTTTGACCGAGCCGAGACCAGGAATGAGAGCCAGCTGGTCCCGGCTGCGCGGAGAAGCTTCGGCAAGCGCGCTCAGCGTGGCCTGTGTCAGCACCATGTATTCAGGCACGCGCAGCTCTTCGGCTTTTGCCGCCCGCCACTGGCTGAGCTGCTGCAGCAGTCCGCTGTCAGCCGGAGCCGCACACGCGGCGCACCTGCCCATGCGCCGTTCAGCTGGCTGAGTGAGTGCCCTGCCGCACTGCCTGCAGGACTTCCCAGCCGAAGTGGCACGCGGTTCTTCTTCACGGTGAACAGGCTGCGAACCACGCATTTCACCAATAAACCGCGACACTTTGCGCTGGGTGCGAGCACCTGACTGTCGCATGCGCGCCCACGACATATCGAGTGAATCCCGGGCGCGGGTGACGGCAACATAGAACAGCCGGCGCTCTTCGGCGATATCGCGCGGAGTCAGCGCATAGGAAATGGGCATGAGCCCCTCGGTGAGGCCGATAAGGTGCACGCGGCTCCACTCCAAGCCCTTCGCTGCGTGCACACTGGCCAGCGTCACTCCGTCAACCGTGGGTGCGAACTGGTGTTCTCGCCGATCTTCCAGTTCCGCGCTGAACTGCGGCAGGGTGACCGGCAGCTCTGAGCTGCGCTGCATATCTGCGGCCAGCTGCACGAGGGAATTGAGCGATTCCCATTTTTCCCGCAGCGCTCCGGTAGCCGACGGCGGCTGAGCCTGCCAACCGATGCTGGACAGCACCTCGGCAACAGCGGTGTCGAGTCTTTCCGTGTGCCGTGCCGCGGCAGAAGAGCGTAGAAGAACCATGGCCTCTTTGACTTCGCGGCGAGCAAAGAAGCGCTCTCCCCCGCGCAGCACATAGCTGATGCCGCGGGCTTCGAGGGCCTCTTCTATCGCCCGGCTCTGCCCGTTGGTGCGAAAGAGCACCGCAATGTCGGCTGCGCGCGTGCCCTGCGCGATCTGCGCTGCAATCCGCTGGGCGACAGCGGCGGCTTCTGAAGCATCGTCTGCGTACTCCGAGGCGGACGGTGCCTGACCGCCTTCGCGCACCGCCTGCAGCTGCAGAGCTCCGCTGCCGGTGTGGGCGAGGATCCGGTTGGCGGCTTCGACAATGGGCTGCCGCGAACGGTAGTTGCGCACAAGTTCGATGGTTGTCGTGTCCGCAAAGCGCTGCGCTGTGTTCAGCAGATAGTTCGATGTGGCGCCCGCGAATGTGTAGATGGTCTGCGCGGGATCACCGACAACGCACAGGGAGTCCCTGTCGCCCAGCCAGCGCATCAGGAGGTCGTACTGCAGTGGCGAAACGTCCTGGAATTCGTCAACCACGAAGTGGCGATACTGACTGTGCACGGTGGCTGCGAGGTCGGCACGCGAACCCAGCACTCCCGACAGCGTCAGCAGGACGTCTTCAAAGTCCAGCAGCCGGCGCTCTGTTTTGAGGTCGCTGTAGCCGCGCATGATGTCGACAATCGCGGAAACGGTGAGCCCGCCCGGCAGTTCACGATTACGCGCCTGCTGCGCGTAGTCCTCAATGCCCAGGAGGCTCACGGCCGCGTATTCGATTTCTGATGCGACGTCGCGGACGAGTTCGCGTTCGACCGTCATGCCGAGATTTCCCATGACGCGGGCAACAGCCCCGGCTTTGTTGGGCATGAGCTCTGGGAACGGACCTTCGGCGAACATGGGCCAGAAATAGCGCATCTGGCGCAGGGCCGCAGCGTGGAATGTGCGGGCCTGCGCGCCGTCGACACCGAGTGAGCGCAGCCTGGAGCGCATTTCTCCCGCAGCCTTTGCGGTGAATGTCAGGGCCAGGGTCTGTTTGGGATCGCGCTTGCCGGTGAGCGCCCCATAGGCGATGCGGTGCGTCATGGCCCTGGTCTTTCCAGTGCCCGCACCGGCAAGGACGACGAGCGGGCCGCCGCTGTGTTCGGCAACTGCCCGCTGCTGGGTGTCCAGCGCTTCCAGCAGCTGTTCCGCTTTGGATGTCACAGCAGCTGTTCTCCGTCGAGCCAGGCACTGATGATCTGCCCGGCAATCGAGACTTCGCCGGGCAGAGACAGCGAACCGTTCGCTGTTCCGGCTTGTATGTCTTCGCGACTGAACCACTTGACGTCGGCGATTTCATGGCCGTCTGCCGCAATCGCAGCAGACCGCGCTCGCGCAGCAAAGCCGAGCATGAGTGAGCACGGAAACGGCCACGGTTGGGAACCGAGATAGCGAATGGTGTCGCAGTCGATGTCGGATTCTTCGTGGACTTCGCGCCTGACCGCCTGTTCCAGGGTTTCACCAGGTTCAACGAAACCGGCCAGGAGCGAGTACCGGCCTTCGGGCCACAGCGCGTTGTTGCCCAGCAGAATGCGCTCCGTGCCGGCGTCGTCAGTGTGCAGCACCGCGGTGATCACAGCCGGGTCGGTGCGGGGGAAGTGTTCCGTGCCGGCTTCCGGGTCAACCCGCACCCATCCCCCGGCTGAGGGCACCGTGGGGTCGCCCGTACGCGGTGAATGGGTGTGGGTTCTGTGCCAGTTATCGAGTGCCACAGCGGTCGTTGCCGCATCGATGTCGGTGTCGCTGAGCTGTGTTGCCAGTGCGCGCAGATCAACCCACGTGGGATCGTCCATTGTCGTGCCGACCGCCGGGGCCAACAGGAAGTCGTCAGCAGAAGCTGCGGAGTCATCGAGAACAGCGCTGTCGGCGGTTGAGCGTCCGGCGTCGTCAAGCAGCAGCGCAACGAGGTCCGCGGTGTCGCTGCGGCCGATGTAGACCCTGGTGCCGGTCAGGCCGTCCCAGTGCTCCTTGAGCTGCGCCACCCTGAACAGGTGCAGACCTCCACGAGATACCAGCAGGCTGCCGCGGTGGCAGAAGAAGACGCGTGTGCTGCTGCGGGCGAGAACGTCTGCAACACTGCCGTCAGCACCGCGGTCGGTGTGATTGCGGTCGGTTCCAACACGGGACAGCGAGCGGACTGGCAGCTGGTAGCGGTTCATGCCCACCACGATAGCCGCCGGCACTGACACAGATCTGACACGCGCCGTTGCGAAACTGAAGAGCAAGTCCAGCCCGGGTAGATTGGAGGCGTGGACACTTTCGATCTTCGTGCAGTAGCAATCAGCACCGTCATGCTGGACGGGTTCAAGGCCAAGCGCTGGAAACGGCTCGATGACGAACGCGGCCCGCGCCTGCTCGTCAGCGACGGTGAGCGCACCGTTGTCGTCGCGGCCTTTGACCAGGCCGCAGCAATTGATGCCGAGGCCGAAAAGCTCGCATCTGCTGTTCTGCGCTCCATTCTGCCCACCGAGCGCAGCTTTGCCGTGCCCCGCGTCATTGAGTCGCGGACCTTCCGCCCGGGACAGATCAGCGAAGAAGAATGCTGCATCGCGATTTCCCAGCCACTCGAGGGTGCACCCATGTCAACGGAGGATTTCCGCACCGCCCCGAGCCACGTTGATTCTCTTGCAGAGATTCTTGCGGTTCTGCACGGTGCCGAAACAGGCCCGATTGCCGATGCGGGGCTCGTGGTCCACGAACCACAGGAGGCCCGGAGCCTCCTGTGGGAACTGCTGGACCGAGGTGCCGCCACCGGCCGCGTGCCGTCGCAGCTGCTGGAGAGGTGGGAAACTGTTCTTGAAACTCCCGCCCTGTGGCACTTCTTGCCCGTGCCCCTGCACGGTGATCTCACCATTGATGCACTGCGCACCAACGGCGAATCGATTGTGACGGTTGCCGATTTCAGTTCGCTGCGTGTGGGCGATCCCGCTGTCGACCTCGAAGCTGTTTCGCACCTGCTGGAACCTGAGGACTTCGACAGATTCCTCGAGCTCTACACGGAGCGTGTCCGACACGATGATGCCGGTCTGCGCAGCCGCATTGACCTGCGCAGCGAAATGGCTGTTCTTGAGCTCCTCTTGGCCGCTGTTGATTCTGGCGACAACGCACAGATCAAGGAAGTCGAAGAAATGCTGGCGGACCTTGCCGAACTCATTGTTCCGCAGGGTGACAGTGACGCGGCGGGTGGGGAGCCGAAGCAGGGAACGCAGACGCCGGATGACTCCGACGGTCTGCGCCCGCTGTCCTTCGGCGCCCCCCGATGACGAGGGTGAAGCCACCGACGTCATCAGCCGCTGACAGCGGCCTCCAGCTGTTCCCAGCTGAGCAGGGTCCGCTCGCTGCTGTCTGCGCCGGCAGCCGCGAAGCGCACAACGGTGTCGCTGCCCAAAAAGTAGAAGGCCGCTGACACTTCCCGTCCCGCAAACTGCGGCATGCGGGCGACGGCGTGGGCATACATCGAAAGCTGAACCGCTCGGTCTGCCATTTCGCGTTCGCTGTAGGGCGCAGAGCCGGTCTTCCAATCGACAACCTCGAGTACTGTGCCGGTATCGAATACCGCATCGATTTTTCCAGAGATGACCTTCGGACCGACTTTGAGTTCAAAGGGAAGTTCGACTGCGGCCGGTGTGCGTTCGGCGAATTCTGACGCTTCGAACCGCTTCTTAAGCTGTTCCAAGCGTGCCTTGTCCCTATCTCCCAAACGCCTGGGCGCGTAGTCGGCCAGTTCAAGCAGGCTCGACTGGCCGAACCTGTTCTCGACCCACGCGTGGAACTCGGTACCGAGAGCCGCAGCCGAAGAGGGCTCCTGCGGCATGGGACGGCTGCGTTGACGGTCGAACTCTTCGCGGTCGCCCACGAAGTCAACGAGAGCTGTTGTCGACAAGCGGCTGAGCTCGGCAGGCGCACTGTGCGGCTCTGGCTCTAGGAAAGCCTGTGCGCTCCTGGCCAGCCCTCCGATATCCGGCATGCTTTCGAGGTCGCGAAGTTCAGTTCCTGAAGCCGACCTGTATTCAGCAATGAGCTCTACGCGCTGCCTGAACGTCTGCTCAGCAACCACCGGCGGCCACACCACGCTGGTCATAGGCCTGGCACTAGGGTCAGCGGCTTCGGGCAGTGCGACTTCCCGGCCAAGTGCTTCGGCGATCTCCTCCAAGAAGGGCGACAGGGTATTCGGTTTGGTGCGACTGGTCATTGCTGATGCACCGAGCCACAGGTGCGTTTCCGCACGGGTGACGGCAACATAGGCCAGACGCCGTTCTTCGGCTTCGTGGTCCGCCTTGATCTGTTCGCCGAGCGAACCTGCGAACAGCTCTTTCATGTCTTTTGCGGTGCTGAGATTCTGCCGTGTTGTGTCGAGGTCGACCAGGTGCTGCCTGTCTCCGCGCAGGGGGTAGGGAAGTTCGGCTCCCGCCAGCCATGCTTTTGTGCTCCTGGGCAGGGTAGGGAGATCGCCGACGGTGTTGTCGGGGATCGCCACAGCACTGAACTCAAGGCCCTTGGACGCGTGAATCGTCATAATCTGAACGGAGTCGGGGTCGGCTTCTTCTGCCGCAGCTTCGAGGGCTTCGCTTTCTTCAGCCACCATGAGCCAGGCAAGGAAGTCCGCCGCCACAGCAGACGGGTGCTGAGCACCGTAGTTCTGCGCCATGGCCTTAAGCGAATCGATGGCCCTGCGATGGGGTTCGGAATTGGGCAAAGCCTCGATATCAAGGTCGAGGTTGAAAACGCGGATCGCAGCACGCAGCGCGTCCACGGGTGACGATGCACTGCGACGCACTGCCCTGAGCCGTCGCGCCAAAGACTGCAGTCTGCTGATCGCGACAGCCGACAGTCCTGCTTGTTCCGCGAGATCGGCAGATGTGGCGTCGTCGGCGAATTCGTCGATGCATTCGATGAGAGTAGGCACCGCGTCTTCTTCAAGACCTTCTGAGCGCAGTCGGCAGAAGCGGTTGAGAGCTCGGATGTCTTTTGCACCCAGTGCTGCCTGCAGTCCGCTCAGCAGCCGCATCACCTCGGTCGATGCCGTGATGTCGACCGCTGAAGCGAGAACGGCGACTGCGTCGGCGGTGTAGGGGTTGTCGAGCGAACCGCGCGAACCGACAATCGCGTATGGAACGTCCGCAGCCCGCAGGGCGTCCGCAATCGGTCCGATGGATTTGCGAGCCCGCACAAGGACCGCCCGGGTGCCCGTCCGCTCCTTCAGCCACAGCGCAAGGTCACGGTACTGGTCGAGGCCGTATTGGATATCTGTGCTGCCCGATGTCGTGCAGATTGTCACAGTGCCGGAGGTCGCCTCGTCTGGTTCGGGCGCAGCCTGGGTACCCTTTGCGGCGCGCGATTTGTGTTCCAGCTGCTTCGCTGAGGTTGCCGAGATCGCTGTGAGCTTGGCTGAGACAGCGTTTGCCGCGTCCAGGATGAGCTGCGCATTGCGGAACGAAATGCTGAGCGAGTATTCCTGCGCGGGCTGGCCGTTGAACCTGAACTTTTCCGGGAAGTCGCGAAGGCTTCCTGCCGAGGCTCCACGCCAACCGTAGATGGACTGGCGGTAGTCGCCGACCGCGGTGACGGCTTTGCCCGCGAACAGGGTCTGCAGCAGTTTGAACTGGCTGTCCGAGGTGTCCTGGTATTCATCAAGCAGAATGATGTCCCAGCGGCCGCGCTCCTCACGTCTGGCTTGTTTGTCAGCGGTCATGATCTTGTAAGCAGACGCAACCTGATCGGAGAACTGCATGCGCCTGGTCTCACCTTTGTGGGCCTTCCACCGGCCAGCCAGCACAGCGTACTGTTTCTTGCGCAGCAGCGATTCGATGAGCTCCGATGTTCCCGCTTCCTGCACCGCAGCGACGGCCGAGTCAACGAATTCTGGTGACAGTGTGCGCATTCCGGCTGCTTCGGCGGCCAGTGTTTCCAAGCGCGCGGCAAGGGCTTCTTTTTCCTCTTTGGGAATGCGCTTGCGGCGTACTGCCTTAGCGTGTTCAGTCAGGTTGTCCGAACTGACCGCGTCTGCCAAAGACGCATCGAGGTACTCGACCACCTCGTCTGACTTTTTGAGGTGTTCGTCAATCTGCGAAGCCAGGTGCAGAGTGTCTTTGATGACGGTGGCTCGTGATTTTCCCGCCGGAATATCGGCATCGGCCGCTTGGTCGACGAGCGAACCGAATTCCTGGATGGCTTCCGCATCGTCAAGGATGGTGGTTCCGTCTTCGATCCCAATGCTCAGACCGTACTCACTGACGAGTGCCGAGGCGTAGGAATTGTAGGTCTGCACGGTTGGTCCGAACAGCGCGTCCAGTGGGTCTCGCTCGCTGTCCTCTCCCCTTTCGCAGGGCCTGCCTTTGGCTGCCTCGTAAGCCTCGAATGCGCTGATGAAGCCGTTGATGCGCTTGGCGAGTTCGCCGACTGCTTTGCGGGTGAAGGTCAGCGCGAGGATACGGTCCTTGGCAACGTAGCGGTTAGCCACCAGCCACAGCACACGCTGCGCAATGACAGCTGTCTTGCCGGAACCAGCGCCTGCGACCACGACAGCCGGTTCGTCGACCGGGCTTTCGATGATCTTCTTCTGTTCGTCAGTCGGCATGGGCTTGGTGCCGTCTTTGAGCGGTGTGCCGACGATCTGGGCGAGGTCTTCCGCTGAATAGAACGGAGGCTTGCAGTTCACGATTCGTCCTCTCCTGTCTGAACAGCGGGGCAAGAGCGCTTCACGGGGCAGAAGCGACACGCTTCGGCACTCGGTGTGGCAGGGAATTCTGCGGAGCGAATGCCGGCAGCTGTTGGCCGTACTTTCTGAGCCAAGAATTCCTCGCGCGTGTCCTCCGTCATGGGGTCCTGCATACGCCGATTCGATGTTCTGCTTGCCCCGGCGGCTTTGCGCGGATACATGAGCATGCCGCCTCCGGACTCAGCGCCGTACTCTGACAGCGGTATCGAATGGCCGTCCTCGCCTTCTATGCGGACCTTCGGCAGCCCCATGGCCGCTTGGTACGCCCCCAGCTGAGGGTCGTTCTGCGCGTCCTTCAGGGATTTCGGCGTTTTCGCGGTTTTGAAGTCGACGATGTGCAGGCGGCCGTCGCTGTCACGTTCCAGCCGGTCAATGCGCCCGCGTATCCGCCAGCCCACACCGCTGTCGGCAGCCAAAGTCATTTCGGAGCCGATGAATTCATAGCCCTCACTGCGCCGACTCACAAGGAAGTCGTTGAGGTTGGCCACCATGTCGAGGCCTTCGGCATACTGCCTGTCGCGTTCCCACTGGGAGGAGAATTCCAAGAAAGCAAAGCCTTCTTCAAACGCTTCTTTCAGCTCCGCATAACCGCCCTGCGGGTATTCTTCGGCCAAAGAGTGCACGAGGGTGCCTATCTTTTGGGCGTTAGTGGACGGCATCGTGCCTGCGTGGCGTGACAGCAGCCATTTGAGCGGGCACTCCAGAAATGTTTCCAGGGTCGACGGCGAAATCGTCACGGGAACATCTGGAGCGGCTGAAGGTTCAGCCGTTGAACGTTCACGCCAGGCGCTCCAGGTTTCCGGCGACGCTGATTCGATGCCGGCATTGGCAAGGCTGGCCAGCAGCTGTGCCCACGGCTTAGGGTCGGCGCTGTTTTCGAACTGACCGCGCGCATAGCCCACAAGTTGGCGCATTGATGCTGGCCCCACGGTCGCATCGTCGCTTTTTGGACCAAGAATTCGCGGCTCGGTCGCGGAGTGCGTGCCCTCACGGCCGAACTGCGCGGCGGCTTTCTGAACGTGTTCGAAAAACACCGACGGCAGGATTTCACCGTCGTTGACGGCGAGAACCACCGCGTTTGAGCGAGCCCGAGACAGTGCCGCTAGGAACATGCGGCCTTCGTCACGGACGGTGTCCCTCTGCAGTTTGCGGTAGCTGTCCCCCGTATCAGAATCGACGGGGCGAGCGCTGTCTTCGGCTGATGTCCCGTCGGCGTCGCGCCAAGCCCCAGCAGCCAGATCTTCGTCGAGCTGCTGTTGAAGGAAGACCGAGCCGCGCACCCGGGTGTTGGGCCACGTGCCGTCCTGCACATCGGCGATGATGACGTGCTCAAAGTCGCGGTGTGCGACTGCCGCCGGTGTGGTCACCGGGACTTCGCGATTCTGTCCGGAGTGTGCCAGGGAGTCCTGTGCAATTGCCTGGCTCAGCACCGTCTGGGCAAAGCTTTCGGCTTGGGCAGTTGCTCTGTCGGTGAATTTCTGTGCCAGCGTCTGCAGGCGGATGACGGCGTCGAGGTCGGTGTTGCGTTCGTCTTCGGGATCGGATTCTGCACGGCGCTGCCATTCGTCGGCAACGTCGAAAGCTTCCCAGACTTCCCACACTGCGCTTTCCGGATCGAGCTTGCGCGTACCTTCCGCCGCCGTCAGAACGCGCTGCAGCATGCGCACAATCCGGTGTCCCGCCGCGGTGTTCTCTGCTTGCAGTCCCCCGTCCGCGCCTACAGCACCATCCGCTGCATCAGCGCTATCAGCGGTTTCGGCACGCCGGTCGATAGCGCTGAGCAGAAGCGCCCCCAGGCTGGTATCGCTGGTGTCTTCCCGACTGTCAGTGCGCAGCAGTGCTCGCCGCAGGCTTCCCGCGCCGACCGCGTCGAGTTCACCGTAGGGGCCTGCCGCGATGTCTTCGCACAGGCGTTCGCGCTCACCGGGTTCTGGGTTTTCGCCAAGGGCGAGCAGGCGCAGGATGTGCGCGGTTGCCGGTTGGGAGCTGAGCGGCTGCACCTGTTTCTGCACCGGAATCCCGTGTGCTGCGAGTTCTGCCGCGAGCGTGGATGCGGTCCCGGATGAGCGCGACAACACCGCGATGTCGTCCCATTGCGTGCCTTCGTCGTGCCAGGTGCGAATGAGCGAGGCAGCCAAGCGCGCTTGCTCGGAATGAGTGCCCACGGCGGCGGTGGACACGGTCGAGGTCCCGGCTGCGAAGTCTTCCGGCGAAGCTGGGACGTGCCGACGGTGAAGATCGCGGGAAATGATGCGGGCCAGGGAATCATAGACGCGGCGAATGCCGCCGGCCCCGCGGTGCACGTGTGCGGCACCGTCGATGGTGAAGGTCTGCGTGCCCGCTGCCAGGTGCCTGAACAGCCGACCGCCGGCGCCGCGGAATCCCTGCACTGTCGTGTCCGGGGATGTCCACAGGCCGATGGTCGTGCCTTTGGCTTCGAGTGCCAGCAGGAAATCAAGCGCGGTGTCGGGGAAGTCCTGTGCAGAGTCCAGCAGAATGTGGGTCGGCACCGTTTCCGAAGAGAACGACCAGCTGTTCCCGGCTTCCGCGCTGTCGCCGGCGACTACCGAAGCTGCGTGGGCGAAGACCGCGGCTGTGTCGACGCCGCCGAAAACGGGGATCGCAAGGAGGTCTTCGTAATCCTGCAGGACGCGAGCCAGAGCCTGCCATTCCTGCAGGCCTCGCCATTTGCCCAGCCGTTTCAGCTGATCCGATTTCATGCCGTAGCCCATAACGGCGTTCAGTGCATCGCGCATCTGTCGACGAAAGCCGGAGGTGTCACGGAGTTCTCTGCTGAAGCCCGGCGGCCATTCGGGACCGGAAACCCGTCCGGATTCAAAGCCTTCGAGAATAGAGGCCAGCAGGTATTCCTGGTCTGCACCGGAAATGAAGTCAAGCGGCCGGCCGTCTACAGCCGTCGAATGCGCTGATACGAGCGAAAAAGCGTAGGAGTGGACCGACCGGGCTGCCGGTGCGGAGCGAATGGTGTCGGCACTCGGCAGGCGATCGCGCAGGGTGTCTGCGTGTTCGCGGCTGGGAGTGAGCGCAAGAACGGATTCGTGTCCCCCGCGCCCAGCCAAAACGGAGTAGGTGTTGATCAGCTGTTCGGTCTTTCCTGTACCGGGACCGCCGAACACCGCCGTCCGCTGCCCGGCAAGCAGGGATTCAACCGCCGCGTCGTCCGCACCAGCGCGCTCTGCGTCCCTGCTTTTTGCACCCGAGTTCGTCATCATGCTCCTATGAGACCACGAACCACTGACATAAGGGCCGCACGCACAGAAAAAAGATCTAGAATGGTCAGTCGTTCACCGCGGAACAGCTCCTGTCTCCGCGTCCGTCGTCAGATAAGAGTCACACAATGCCGCCGACACCTCGTATGAGACGCGCGCAGCGCCGCGCGCAGATCATCAGCATCGCCACCCGCCAGTTTGCCCAGGAGGGCTACCACGCGACGTCGATGGATGCGATTGCTGCGAGCATCGGAGTGTCCAAGCCCGTCCTGTACCAGCACTTCGAATCGAAGCTTGACCTGTTCCTCACGGTCCTTGACGAGGCGATCGACAACCTCAACCGAATGCTCGCCATTCTGCTGGACTCGGTTCATGACCGCCGCGAGCGCGTGTACTCGACCATCAAGAGCTTCTTCATGTTCGCGGTTGAGGACCGCAACGCCTTTGATGTCCTCATGCGCGCCGACAACGAAAACGACGAAAGCCGTCAGCACTGGCGGGATGCTCTGGACAGCTTCGCCGACACGGTGAGCCGTTCTATCCGCCGCGACACCGAGGTCACGGAGGCCGAAGCGAACATCCTCGGCCACGCTCTTGTCGGCATGGCGAAGCAGGCGGCGTTCGAATGGTCCCGCAACCGCGACTACGATCCTTACGAAAGTGCTCGTCTTGTCGGCATCCTCGCTTTTGACGGGCTGTCGGCGATTGAAGATCCCCAGGTTGACCTGCACCTGGGGGAATAAGCGCAGCCTCGTGTGAGGTTGCCTCTGCGAACCGCGAACCCGCCAAGGAGGCGCTATGGAAATCAAAATCGGCATCACACAGTCCACTCGTGAAATCGCCATCGAATCTGATCTTGATGCTCAGCAGCTGAAGGACCTTGTCGATTCCGCGTTGAAGGACGGCACTCCTCTCGTGCTGGAGGACGGTCAGCGTCGCGTTGTCGTGCCGGCTGATTCCATTGCCTATGTTGACTCCGGCCCTTCCACGCAGGGTCGGGTCGGCTTCGGCATCAGCTGATCGGCTAAGTCAAAAGGGGAGGCTGTTGGCCTCCCCTTTTTCTGTTCGCACGGGTTTTTCTGTTGTCACCGGCTCCTGACTCACGAGGCGCCGCTGATCTCCCGCTGCCCCGCTCAGTCAGGTGGGCGCTCGGGTCAGGCGGTGAGCCCGAGGTCCGACATGCGCTTGGAGTGCCCGGCGAGCAGCCTCTGGAGAAGAGCTTCGTCGGGCTTTTCGAATACTGTGTTCGGGATTGCGGCGAATTCGCGGATGCGGGTGAGAGATTCGGCGACGAGCTTGCGTCCCCACAGTGCCAGGCGGCTGCCGATCACCTCGTCGTCGGCAACGACTGAACGCAGGCATTCCCGGAGATAGTCGGCTGAGCGTGTATCATCGAACACGGAATCGACGACCTCTCGACTCTTGGAGTCAAGAGCTGTGAGGGTGCTTCGACAGTATTCGGTCATGATCCCGTCGTAGACGTAGACCTTCATGACGGATTCGTACCAGTCTTTGGGTCGAGTGCGTTCCCGGAAAGCGCGGAACGAACCCGCCTGGCTTTCCATGAGGCTCGTCAGATCCCCGCCCAAGTCCGCCACCCGCGACGCCAGCCGCTCGAAATGTTCGAGCGAGTGCCCCGCAAGACGCGCAAGGCCGATGGATTCGCGGATGCTCGGCGCGTGCTGTGAGTCCGTTGATGTGAGTTCAAACGTCGAAAGTGCGTGGAAGGCCAAAACGGACAGCGTTGCCGCGTGGACTTCTTCAGGCGTGTTGGAGTGGGGCATGGCCCTAGCCTAACCGCCGTGAGTGCGTTCGCCGCACCGGATAGACAATAGGAAAAATGTGACTGAACAGAAGACTTTTGCTGACTTCGGGGTTTCCGGCCCCATCGTCGCGGCTCTTGCCGATCACGGCATCACCGAGCCCTTCCCCATTCAATCGATGACTCTGCCGATCGCGCTCGGCGGCGCCGACATCATCGGTCAGGCGCAGACGGGCACCGGCAAGACCCTCGGCTTCGGCCTACCGCTGCTGCAGCGCCTCGACGCTCCCGTCCGCCCAGAGTTCGCTCCGGCCGAGGGCTCAACCCCCGAAATCCCCGAAGCCGGTCGTGCTCCCCGCGGTCTCGTGGTTGCGCCAACGCGCGAACTCGCCCAGCAGGTTGCCGGCGAACTTGCGACTGCGGCAGAAAAGCTGCAGGTCAAGGTCGTCACGATCTATGGCGGTCGGGACTACGAACCGCAGATTGAGTCGCTCAAGGCCGGCGCCGATGTCGTCGTCGGAACTCCGGGCCGCCTGCTCGACCTGTACGGCCGTCGGATTCTCAAGCTCAGCGAAATCACGACCGTCGTCCTCGACGAGGCCGACGAAATGCTCGACCTGGGCTTCCTGCCGGATGTTGAGCGCATCATCGCCGCTCTGCCTGCTGGGCGCCAGACGATGTTGTTCTCGGCAACCATGCCGGGTGCGGTTGTGACAATGGCTCGCCGCTATATGCACCAGCCCACCCACATTCGGGCTGCAAACGAACAGTCGGCGCACGAAAAGACTGCGAACATCAAGCAGTTCGCCTACCGCGCCCACGCTATGGACAAGGCCGAGCTCGTCGGTCGTGTACTGCAGTCGGAGGGTCGCGGCCGCACCATCATCTTCGCCAAGACGAAGCGCACTGCCGACCGTCTGGCCGAAGAGCTCACGGACCGTGGTTTTAATGCCCGCCCGCTGCACGGTGACCTCAACCAGCAGGCGCGCGAGCGTGCTCTGAAGAACTTCCGCACCGGCAAGACCGATGTTCTGGTCGCCACCGATGTCGCTGCCCGCGGCATCGACGTTGAGGACGTCACCCACGTCATCAACTACCAGTGCCCGGATGACGAAAGCACCTACATTCACCGCGTGGGACGCACCGGTCGTGCCGGCAGCACCGGCATTGCGATCACGCTCATCGACTGGGATGACATTCCGCGCTGGAACATGATCGCCCGCACCCTTGAGCAGGACCTCGAGGCGAAGGAAACCTACTCCACGTCTCCGCACCTGTTCGAAGAGCAGAACATCCCGAAGGGCACCAAGGGCCGGCTGCCGCGAGCACAGTCCGCAAAGTCCGAAGGCTCAGGTTCCGGCCGCGGCGAGAACCGCCGTTCCGGCCGCGGCGAGCGTCGTCGTGATGACAGCAAGCCGCGTCGCCCACGCCGCCGCACTCGCGGAGGCAAGAGCGTTGAGAAGGGCTAGGATGCGCAGAAGTCCGATTCCGCACAGCAGGCGAAGACCTCTGATGGGGATGCACCCAAGCGCCGTCGCCGTCGCCGCCGCACCCGAGGCGAAGCGCAAGAAGACTGACGGGTTCCGGCGGGTGCCGGGCGGGTCAGGCGTGAAGGACTTCGACGCCGCGGGCTCGCTCTGCTATTCGCTCCAGCTGTTCCGGCTCGGTGATGTTTTCACCGAGCCGGTTCGGCTTTCCGGCGCCGTGATAGTCGGATGATCCTGTCACAATGAGGTCGTGTTCTGCCGCCATGCGGCGCAGTCGGCGGCGCCCCTCCGGGGGATTGTCCCGGTGGTCGATCTCCAGTCCGTCGAGTCCCGCTTCGATGAGTTCGGCGATGGCAGCGTCACCGAGCACGCGGCCGCGTGCTGATGCAAGAGGGTGGGCGAACACGGCGACTCCCCCGGCATCGTGAACCATGCGCACGGCATCGATTGCGGATATTGCCGGAATCGGCACGTAGTATGGCCCGCGCGGTGACAGCAGGTGCGCAAAAGCCGCACTGCGGTCGGCGGCGAATCCGCCGGCTACGAGGGCGTCGGCAATGTGGGGCCGTCCGATTGTCGCTTCAGGGCCGACAACGGCCAGAAGGTCGTCCCACTTCAGCGGGTAGTCGCGGCTGAGCAGTTCGACCATGCGCTGGCCGCGTTCAAGGCGGGCTTTGCGCATATCGGCAACCGCGGCGGAAAGCTCGGCCCCGTCTGGATTGTGCAGGTAGCTCAGCAGGTGCACTGTCACCCCGTCGTGTTTGCACGACACTTCCATACCGCGCACCAGGCTGATGCCTTCGCGTTTGGCAGCCACGGCCGCATCGGCCCATCCGCGAACCGTGTCGTGATCTGTCAGCCCCACAGTTTCAAGCCCCACCTGCGCGGCTTCTTTCAGCAGTTCTTCGGGCGTTTGAGTGCCGTCGGAAAAGCTCGAGTGGGTGTGCAGATCGATCGACATGCCACACAGTCTACTGAGCCGGATGACACGGCGGCACTGGCGACTATGCTGGAGTCATGACTACCGATCAGGCTCTTGATGACCGTGTCAACAACCGCTCCCGCAGGCCGAATTCGAAGGCCTTCCGGGATTTCGTCGCTCAGGGCTGGGAGCGCACTCCCGTTCCCGCCGAAGCACTCGAAGCCTCCCGCTTCACCCCCGCCCGCCGTGAGGCAGTCTCCAAGGCATTCCCGGGCGAACGGGTTGTCGTTCCCGCCGGCAGCCTCAAGGTCCGCTCGAACGACACCGACTACCCCTTCCGCCCGCACTCTGCGTTCATTCACCTGACCGGGCTGCACGCTGACCTTGAACCCGACTCTGTTCTCGTGTTCGAACCCACCGAGGACGGCCACGACGTCACGTTCTACTTCAGCCCGCGCGCTGGAGCGGACACCGAGGAGTTCTTCTCGGACGCCCGCTACGGCGAATACTGGGTCGGCAAGCGCCCGGAACTGGAAACCATGGAGACCATGACCGGCATGGCGTGCCGGCCCATTTCCGAAGCCGGCGATTCCATTACGAAGGACCTCGGCAGCACCTCGGTGCGTCTGCTGCGCGGTGCCGACAGCAGCATCGAAGCGCAGGTTGATTCCGCCCGCCAGGCTGTTCAGGCCGACCTCGAGGCCAGCCAGGCCGGCGATGACGAGCTCGCCCAGTTCCTGTCCGAGCTGCGCCTGATCAAGGACGACTACGAAATCGGCGAAGTCCGCCGCGCTATCGCAATCACCCGTGAAGGCTTCGACCACATCATCGACAGCCTCGACGAAGCCGTCGGCCACCACCGCGGTGAGCGTGTCATCGAAACCGCGTTCTGGAAGGCTGCCCGCACCGAGGGCAACAACGTCGGCTACGAAACGATTGCTGCTTCCGGCAACAACGCCTGCACGCTCCACTGGACGAAGAACACCGGCAAGGTCAACCCTGGTGATCTGCTGCTGGTCGATGCCGGTGCTGAGGCCGACAGCCTGTACACGGCTGACATCACCCGCACGATTCCCATCAGCGGTACTTTCTCGGACGTGCAGGCCCGCATCTACGACGCGGTTCTGGAAGCCGCGGACGCTGCTTTTGCGGTTGCCGGTGAGCACGTCAACCGTCCCGTGAAGTTCGCAGAGATTCACGATGCCGCTATGCATGTCATTGCGCACCGCTTGGAAGAGTGGGGTCTTCTGCCGGTTTCTGCCGAAGAGGCGCTCAGCCCTGAGGGCCAGCAGCACCGTCGGTGGATGGTCCACGGAACCAGCCACCACCTCGGGCTCGATGTTCACGACTGCGCCCAGGCACGTGCCGACATGTACCTGAGTGCTGACCTCAAGCCGGGCATGATCTTCACGATTGAGCCGGGCCTGTACTTCAAGGAAGAGGATCTTCTGCTTCCCGAGGAATACCGCGGCATTGGCGTGCGGATCGAGGACGACATTCTCGTCACCGAGGACGGCGTTGAGAACCTGTCGGCCGGCTTCCCGCGGACTCGCGAAGAAATCGAAGCGTGGGTTCAGGGGCGCAGCTGAGTGGAACTCGGCCGTCTGCTTCCCGGGGTCGGCCCCGAGCACATCGGGGTGAGGGTCGGCACGTGCGCTGTGGGTTCTCTCAGCGGCGTCACGGCTCTCATTCCGCCTGCGGGAAGCACAGTCGGGGTTGACTCCCGAGGTGGAGGCCCGGCTACGCACGAAACCGACATCGCCCGCCCGGGAACCCTTCCGTTCGGGGCGGACGGGATTGTGCTGACCGGTGGCAGTGCGCTGGGACTGGCTTCAGCCCGCGGGGTGCAGGACCGGCTGGTCGAGTCCGGTGTGGGCACGCCTGTTGCCGGCACGCGGGTCCCGATTGTTCCCGCCGCCGCGATTTTCGACATCGGCCGCGGAGGCGCGCCTACTCCCCCATCTGCTGAGGATGGGTACCGGGCTGCCGAGAACGCACTCGGCCGCCGGGCAGCCAGCGGTTCCGTTCTGTATGAGTCTCGTGGCAGCACGGGTGCCGGGATCGGCGCGTGGACGGGCCGCGGTTTTTCCCGAGGCGGAATGGGCTGCGCGTCAATCTTCACCGCGGGCGGGCACTGGGTCAGTGCAGTCGTCATCGCCAATCCGATGGGCACTCTGTTTGAGCCCGGCGGCAGGCTTGCCGCCGCGGGTGTGCTCAATACCTACGGAGTGCAGCTGTCGTCTGTCGATCCGGATGAAACCGCACGGATGACTGAGTGCGCCCGACAGCGTCAGCAGCAGGCACCGACGAACACGACTATTGCCGTCATCTGCACTGATGCTTCGCTGACAGACGCGGAGACCACTCGGCTGGCGGCGTCCGCACACGCGGGAATCGCCCGTGCCGTGTGGCCCTCTCACACCATGTTCGACGGCGACACCGTGTTTGCTCTCAGCGCCGGGCAGCACGCAGACGGTGCTGCCTCGACCGGCCCCGGGAGCTCCGCCTCGTCACCGGGAACCCCCGTGGAGATGCAGACCCAGCTCAACATCGCCGCCGCCGATGCCCTATCTGCCGCAATCGTCGATGCTGTTCTCACCGCGGGTGAACCGCACCACCAACTGTCCAACGTGGATCTTCCGCCAGCGCTGAGGGATGTTTTCCCTGACCTGTGCAGTGCGTGGGAAGCGCAGGCGCGGGAACGCCTGGATGGTCCGCTGACAGGGACAGACACCGCGGTACAGCCCTGATCGGCGGCGAAGTAGAATAGCCAGTCGAATATCGTCGTCAGAGGAAGGTCGGTCAGTGACACCTCCCAACAGGGACGCGGTATATGAAGCCCTCAAAGGCGTCATAGACCCCGAAATCCGCCGCAGCATCGTCGAACTGGGAATGCTCGACGAATTCACCATCGCAGACGACGGCACCGTCGACGTGCGCGTTCTGCTGACAGTCGCGGGCTGTCCGCTCAAGGACACCATCATCAGCGACACCACGAAGTCCGTACAGGCTGTTGAAGGCGTCACCGCCGTCAACGTGGAACTGGGCACCATGACACCCGAGCAGCGCCAAGAGATGCGCGAAAAGCTCCAGGGGCCCGGCGCCTCGCGCCCCATTCCCTTCAACGAACCGAACTCGCTCACCCGCGTCTACGCGGTGGCCTCCGGCAAGGGCGGTGTCGGCAAGTCGTCTGTAACCGCCAACCTCGCTGTCGCACTCGCCGAACAGGGCCTGTCGGTCGGCGTTGTCGACGCCGACATCTACGGCTTCTCGATCCCCGGCATGCTCGGCCTGTCCGGCAACCCCACCCGCGTGGACGACATGATCATCCCGCAGGTGGCTCACAACGTGAAGGTCATGTCGATCGGCATGTTCGTCCCGCCGTCACAGCCTGTCGTGTGGCGCGGACCCATGCTGCACCGTGCGCTCCAGCAGTTCCTCACGGACGTGTTCTGGGGCGACCTCGACATCCTGCTGCTCGACCTGCCTCCGGGTACGGGTGACATCGCCATTTCAGTCGGCCAGCTGCTGCCCACCTCGGAGCTTCTGGTTGTCACAACACCGCAGCAGGCCGCCGCCCAGGTGGCCGCACGCGCCGGCACGGTCGCAACACAGACCCGCCAGCGCATCGCGGGTGTTGTCGAGAATATGTCGTGGCTCGAACTGCCCTCCGGTGAGCGCATGGAGATCTTCGGTTCAGGAGGCGGCACCGAGGTAGCCGAACAGCTGACCCGCACCACCGGTGCGAAGGTCCCGCTCCTGGGTCAGATTCCGCTGGACGAGCCCGTCCGCTCCGGCGCTGACGCCGGTGTGCCGGCTGTTCTGTCCCACCCGGACTCCCCCGCTTCGGTGACGCTGCGCTCTGTTGCCCAGCAGCTCAGCCGCCGTTCGCGCGGACTTGCCGGCCGTTCGCTGGGACTGTCACCGGCCTGAGTAAGGCAGACAGCTGAAGACTCGTCACACAGCTGAAGAAGAGGGGCGTGCGAGGTTGAACCTCGCACGCCCCTCTTTTCGATTTCACAGCATTGGGACGGCGCTTACGTGGCTTCGTCGTCAAACGGCGCCGGTTTCGATGTGTCGCGCTGGCCAGCCTGTTCTGAGTACCTCTGCAGGGGTGACAGGCGCATAGGCTCCAGCGGGCGATCATCAGCCGGTTCGGGTTCGTCGTCTTCCATGAGGGCCTCACGCACAATCCTGCGCGGGTCGTACTGGCGCGGATCGAATTTCTGCCAGTCGACGTCTTTGAAGTCGTCACCCATTTCGTCCTGCACGCTGTCGCGCAGACTGACGACCTGCTTGCGCATGGTTTTGACGAAATCACGCAGCTGCGCGGCATATTCCGGCATGCGCTGCGGGCCTACGACAATGAGAACAACAAGCATGATGATGATGAACTCAGTGCCGTTGATCCCGAACATGCACACCATTCTAAGCCGTGGCGCCCTCCGGCTTCAGCCGAGGTCGGCACACGCCGGGGCCTGTGACTATGCTTATCCCACCAGGGTCATCAGGCCCGACGGGAGCACACGCAGAACAGGAGGAGCGCTTGTCCAGAAACTGGGCGGCTGACAGCCACTATGCTTCTCGGTTCAACACCGCGACAGCCGCAGAAGAAGCGGCACGCACAATTGCGGCGGACTATCAGAGCGCCCCGTTGGGCGCGACATCCGCCAGGCTTCTGACCATGCTCGTACAGCTGACCGGTGCAAAGAACGTCGTTGAGCTGGGCACCGGCACGGGAGCGTCAACACTGGCGATACTCGCAGGATTGGGCCCCGGCGGCATGCTCACGAGTGTTGACATTGATCGCGAACGCCAGTCAGTGGCTGCTGAACTCGCTGAGGTCGCAGGTTTCCGCGCCCACCGAACCCGGTTCATCCAGGGCTTTGCCGAATCGGTCCTCAGCCGGCTCTCACCGGAAGGCTACGACTTCGTGTTCGTCGACACTGACCCGGCTGGTTTCCCCGACATCGTGCCGCAGGCCCTGACGAAGGTGCGCACCGGCGGACTGCTGGTGGTCAATGACGCCCTGGGTTCGGGGACCGTCGCAGACCCCGCGGCTCGCGATGCGAGTTCCACCGCCCTGCGTCGGGTTCTTGCTGATCTGCAGGACTCCCCCAACCGTGTGCTCCTGCCGATCGATGCGGGACTGCTGGCAGTACGCCGCTGATCGGCCAAAGAAAAATCCCGTTCTCCCAGTGGGAGAACGGGATCTGCGAAACGCCGGTCAGCCTTCGAGCGCTCCGGCCAGGACATCCTTGAGGTCCTGAGCTTCGTCCTGGCTGATTTCGATAACCAGACGGCCGCCGCCTTCAACGGGCAGGCGAAGGACATAGCCGCGTCCCTCTTTCGTCACTTCGAGAGGGCCATCACCGGTGCGAGGCTTCTGAGCTGCCATTCTTAATCCTTTCGCCGAACACAGTTATCAGCTATTATCCAACACTTTCTCGGGTTTCGCACATAACGAGACCTTCTTCGTCATATCACGGCGGGAAGCCCGTGGGCGGCACCAGACGCCACAGCAGTGATATCCACAGAAGCTGCAAAACCGTAAACCCGATAAGCGCCGAAGCCAGAGCCGTGCGGGAGCGACTGCGCGCCTGCACCATTGCCAGGCCGAACATCGGCAGCAGAAGCCGCAGGGTTGAAGTCTGCGGTGTGAAGAACAAGAGCAGGTACACGGCGTAGCCGAAAAGGAACTGCTTCTGCGTCCTGCCGATCAGCTCACCCGTCGGACCGAGCGTTCCCCACACGAACAGCAGTATGAGAACAGCGAGGGCAATCGGCCCCCACCAGCCCAGATAGCGCGTCGAGGCCGTGAGCCACTGGGTGAAGACCTCCGTGTGGCCCGTCCACGCGGCTTCGGTCTTCCGGTAAGCGTCGAATTGTCCTGTGAGCATCCATGCTCCCAGCGGCTGCAGTACGGCGAAGAAGCACGACAGCACACCTAAAGCCCACGATGCCAGGACTTCCAACAGCGGATACGGCTCTGTCTGCCTGCGCCGGATCCGGTCGAGCAGGTGAATGAGCATGAAGAACGAAAACGCCACTCCAATGGGCCTGGCGAGGTCCATGAGGAGAACTGCTGGGATGGCAAGAAGATAGCGGCGAGAGTCCACGCACAGCAGGGAAAGTGCGAGGAAGAAGATGCCGGTGGCTTCCGAATAGCCGGTCGAGAAAACCGCTGCTGCGGGAAAGAAGAACACGAGCGCGGTGCCGGCAAGAGCTCGTGCAGGATCTGCGTGCCGCCGGAACAGGTACAGGATCGCAATAGCCGCTGCCAGGGCGAAGATGTGCGACACGATGGGTGAGAGCACCTTATAGTCAATGCCCGTCATATCGCGCAGCCAGCCGACAATCGTGGGGTGCAGCGGGTAGAACGCCCACTGGTTCTGTGCAACATCCCCGCTGTCGGTCAGCGGAAGAACGCGGGGGTAGCCCTCGTCAGCTATTCGGCGGTACCAATCGGCATCCCAGAAGCCCAGAAACTCAAAGAAGGTCGGAGGTTTGTTGTCCGACCAGAACGTGGGCGCTTGGAAGCGCAGAACAATGCTGAACAGCAGCAGTGTCACCACGCGGCTGACCGCATAGACAACAGTGGCCTGCGCCCATACCGGCAGGCGAAGAAGAGACGCGGTCAGACTCCGGGCAGAGAAGGCTTCGGGGTACTCCTGCACGGCTTCACTTTTCGGTGCTGACACCGGCTTCTTCTTCAAGCTCTTCTATGCGCGCAGTGAGGATGTCAATGGCCTGATCAACCTGGTCCCTGCGGTACCCGCCGAAGGCTGGTGAGAACCGCATCCGGGCGATATCAGCAACGGATGCGTCCTTCGGCGGCAGAACGGGTTCGGGTTCGCTCATGCCGGAATCGAAGATGCCGAAAGCTCCGGCTGCAACGGCCGCGAACACGATCAGCGCCGCGCACACTCCAAGGATCATCCAGGCCATGCGTCTATGCTCTCACACGCTTTCAGCGCAGTCCTCGCTGTGCGCTGACAGGCGGTTTGAGGCCGCGTATGCCGACAACCACGTCAATCGCCTGACGTGTTTCAGCCGTGTCATGCGTGCGGATAATGGCGGCACCCGCATCGACTGCAAGCGCCGTGGCCGCAATAGTGGCGGCAAGCCGGTCATCCGGTCCTTGTGAACCGACGAGCTCTCCCACAAAGTCCTTGCGCGAAATCGCGAGCATCACGGCGCTCTCACCTGCGGTGAGCATGCCCAGGTCCCGCATAACAGCGGCCGACTGGTACGTGTTCTTCCCAAAATCGGGTGTGGGGTCGAGAATGATGGCTCGTTCGTCAACACCCGCCTCGAGGGCACGTACACGCAGCCGCTCAAGCCCCGCCATGACGGCCGGCATGACATCTGCAGAGGACAGGCCCAACCGGTTGCGATGAGCGTCCGTCCGGGGAGTCAGGCCCCCGGTGTGGGAGCAGACCAGGCCGACCTCCGCCTCGGCGGCGGCGTGTGCGACATCAGGATCCGCACCCGCCCACGTGTCGTTGATGAGCCCGGCACCGGCCTCGGCAGCAGCGCGAGCCACCGGTGCGCGGTAGGTGTCGCAGGAGATGAGCACGTCCGGGTACTCCTTGGCCAAAGCCGAGATGACCGGCGCGACCAAAGCGATTTCTTCGTCTGCCGACACAGCCGGTCCGCGCCCGGCCCTCACTCCCCCGATGTCGAGGATCCGCGCACCTTCCCGGACCGCCTCCTCGGCAGAGCAGAGTGCATCGTCCACGGTTGCCGCAGACGTGTAGAACGAGTCCGTCGACCGGTTGATGACAGCCATGATGACCGGCTGCAGGGGTCCGGCCTCAACCCCGCGAATTCTGAACGTCACGGACGGAAACGACCGGTGGGAATCGGCTGGTCGGCAGACTCCTGAATGAAGGCAATTGCCTCATCCACCGAATCCGTCAGATGGAACAGATCGACATCGCCGGGAGAAATCGTTCCCTTGTCGACGAGTGTTGTGGTGATCCAAGCAACGAGCCCCGACCAGAAGTCCGTTCCCATGAGAACCACCGGATAGCGGTTCTTCTTGCGTGTCTGCACCAGTGTGAGAGCCTCAAACAGCTCATCAAGAGTACCGAAGCCGCCGGGCAGCACAATCGCGGCCGAGGAGTACTTCATGAACATCGTCTTGCGCACGAAGAAGTAGCGGAAGTTGATGCCGATGCCCACATAGGGGTTGAGCCCCGATTCAAACGGCAGTTCGATGCCCAGGCCCACCGAGGTTCCTTCGGCTTCCGCTGCACCCTTGCTGCCGCCCTCCATGACACCGGGCCCACCGCCGGTGACAACCGCGTATCCCTCGTCCACGAGCCTGCGACCGAGCTCTTCAGCCAGGGCGTACTCTTCCGTGCCTTCGTTCAGACGGGCCGAACCGAAGATCGACACTGCCGTCGGCAGACCCGCCAGCGAACTGAAGCCCTCAATGAACTCCGCGTGGATCCGCATGGTCCGCCACGGGTCTTCGTGCACCCAGCCAGAGTCAGGGCGGTTGTCCAACAGTCGCTGGTCGGCCGTGGTTTCGGGCACGTGCTGGCTGCTCAGGTGCAGTGAGCCCTTCGTGTAGAAGAATTCGTCGTTCGGGATGTCTGAGCTGGTCATTGTGTCCTTTCACGAAAAAGACGGGGCGGGCACAGTGCCTCACCCCGCCTTCACCCAGCCGTTAGTTTGACGGGTAGGTGCGAAGCTTTTCGCCGGTGTAGATCTGGCGCGGACGGCCGATGCGGGTGGTGTCGTCGCCGCGCATTTCAATCCACTGGGCAATCCAGCCGGGCAGACGCCCCATGGCGAAGATCACCGTGAACATGTCGGTGGGGAATCCGAGCGCTTTGTAGATCAGACCCGTGTAGAAGTCGACGTTCGGGTACAGCTTGCGGCTGACGAAGTAGTCGTCGTCAAGCGCAACCTTTTCCAGAGCTGTAGCAAGGTCCAGGAGGTCGTCGTTGCCGCCCTGCTCTTCGATGATGTCGTGGGCGGTCTGCTTGATGATGGCAGCGCGCGGGTCGTAGTTCTTGTACACGCGGTGGCCGAAGCCCATGAGGCGTACACCGCGCTCCTTGTTCTTGACCCGCTCCATGTAGCTTTCAGCGCCGTCATCGGACTGCGAAATCTCTTCGAGCATTTCGAGCACCGCGGAGTTCGCGCCGCCGTGCAGAGGGCCTGCCAGAGCGTTGATGCCGGCTACAACCGACTGGTAGAGGTTTGCTTCGGACGAGCCGACCAGGCGAACCGACGATGTCGAGCAGTTCTGTTCGTGGTCTGCGTGCAGGATGAACAGAAGGTCGAGTGCCTTGCGGACGTTCTCGCTGGATGCGTATTCTTCACCGCTTACACCGAAGTTGCTGCGGAAGAAGTTGCCGACCAGGCCGTACTGCGGTTCGGGGCGCAGGACCGAGTCGACGCCGAAGCGGCGGCGGTGGGCCAGGGCCGTCAAGACGGGCATGGCGCCGAGCAGGCGAACGGCGGCTTCTTCCATCTGTGCGTCGTCGTAGACGTCGATGGTGTCCTGGTTGAAGGTGCCCAGCGCCGAAACGGCGGTCGAGAGGATCGACATGGGGTGGGCGTCTTCCGGCATTGCGGCGACGAGGTCGTAGATGCCCTGCGGGACTTCGACGTGCTGGGCGATGCGCTCCTCGAACGACTTCAGCTGTTCGGCGGTGGGCAGTTCGCCCTTGATGAGGAGGTAGGCGACTTCGACGAAGGATGCGTTCTCGGCGAGGTCTTCGATGGCGTACCCGCGGTAGCGCAGGATGCCTTCGTCACCGTCGAT
Source organism: Brevibacterium ravenspurgense (assembly GCF_001584615.1). GTDB lineage: Bacteria > Actinomycetota > Actinomycetes > Actinomycetales > Brevibacteriaceae > Brevibacterium > Brevibacterium ravenspurgense. Next base: position 604,366 of record NZ_LQQC01000010.1, read on the forward strand.
GAAGGTGATGGCGGAGGTCGACGAGGCGGTGTTGCCAAAGCCGGGGTCGAAGGTGACGCGGTCGGTTTCAGCCAGGAGCTTGCTGATGTTCAGCCCCTCAGTACCGGCTGTTGATTCGACGCCTTCGAGTTCGAGTTCATGGTCATCTACCCGCAGGAAGCCGTCTGCCGCCATTGATTCTCCTCTGTTCGAACTTCGCACGCTCTGTTCCGCTGTGGTTCAGAGACATGAAGAAGATTACCTAATTGTAGAAAAAACAGTAAATCACTGAGAGTTCACTCAACGTGTGGTAGCTGAGCTTCCGCGCAGCCTCTCAGCCGCCGCGCGGATCCTTTCGTCCGGTGCTGTCAGTGCCAGCCGGACGTGCTGCTGACCCTCGGGTCCGTAGATGAAGCCGGGGCCTGCCATGATGCCCAGCCCTGCCAGCCATTCGAGTGTTGCCATGCAGTCTTCGCCCCGGGTTGCCCACAGGTACAGGCCCGCTTCCGAATGGTCGATGCGCAGGCCCGCTTGTTCGACTGCCGGCCGCAGAAGCTCGCGACGACGCCGGTAGATGTCGCGCTGCCGCTGCCAGTGCGCGTCGTCATTCAGCGCGGCGATCATCGCCGCCTGCACGGGTGCGGGAACGATCATTCCCTGGTGTTTGCGGGTGGTGGTCAGTTCCCGGATGAGCACGCGGTCGCCCGTGACGAATGATGCGCGATAGCCGGCGAGGTTAGACTGCTTCGACAGCGAATAGACGCTCAGCACGCCGGAATAGTCATCGCCGACGACCTCAGTGTCGAGCACCGACGGGGTTGGGCGGTCCTCGGTCCAGTTGAGAGCTGCGTAGCATTCGTCGCCGGCGACCACGGTGCCGCAGCGACGCGCTTCTGCGATGACAGCCCGAAGCTCTTCAGCCGAATCTACGCGGCCTGTGGGATTGCCCGGCGAATTGAGCCACAGGAGGCCCACACCTTCCAGCGATGCTCCCGCAGCAATGTCTGCTGCATTGATGCGCACACATTCAACACCGGCAAGGCGCGCACCGATTTCATATGTGGGGTATGCCTGCGACGGGCATGCCACGCGCAGTCCCAGCTGAGCGAGCCCCAGCAGGCTCGGCAGGGATGCGACGAACTCTTTCGACCCGACCGTCGGCAGGATTTCGCTGGCGGCATCAAGCTCGATTCCACGAACCCGCTGTGACCAGCCCGCAATTGCTTCGCGCAGCTGCGCCGTGCCGTCAGTTGTGGGATAGCCCGGGGCATCTGATGCCGCCCGCAGGGCTTCCTGTATGAGTTCCGGTGTGGGATCGATGGGTGTGCCAATTGAGATGTCGACAACCCCATCGGGGTGAGCTTCGGCGGTCTGCCGTACGGCGGCCAGCCGATCCCACGGGTAGGCCTCCAGGTGAAGGCCGTAGCGTTCGTAGGTCACTCGTCGTGTTCCTGCTTGGGCAACGCTGCAACGATCGGGTGGTCATAGTCGACCTTGCCGACACCGGCGGCTCCTCCGGGCGAACCGAGGTCGTTGAAGAAGTCGACGTTGGCCGTGTAGTACTCGGCCCACTCTTCGGGGACGTCGTCTTCGTAGTAGATGGCCTCAACCGGGCAGACAGGTTCGCAGGCGCCGCAGTCCACGCATTCGTCGGGGTGGATGTAGAGCATCCGCTCGCCTTCGTAGATGCAGTCGACGGGACATTCGTCAACGCAGGCGAGGTCTTTGAGGTCGACGCAGGGCTGGGCAATGATGTAGGTCACTGGGACTCCTTCTGCTGAGCGTGGAGTGACACGCTCCCGGCGGCATTCGTCTGTTCCAAGGGTACTCCCCCGCTAAGGTGGTGACGTTCATGGTCTGGATACACCTCGGAGGTCACAGGAGTGTTTGAGCCGCAGCCGGGAATGCGGGTCGTCGTCCGCTACAGCGACGGCGGGCAGCTGACAGACGCTCTCGGCCACGTTCTCGCAGCCGATGCCGACTCCGTGACAGTTGACTCCAAGCGCGGTCCCGTGCGGATCGAGCGGGCCTCCATTGAGCTCGCACATGAAATCCCGCCGGCACCTCAACGACCCGGGCCTGTCCATTCAACCGTGTCAGCTGCGGATCTGCGCCGCATTTCAGCGCAGGTGTGGCTGCCGGGCGAAAGCGTGTGGCTCAACCGGGACGCGGTTGCCGAAGAGCTCACCTCGGATGAGGGCGCGATCTCCTCTGTTGAGTCCGGCTGGCTCCTGCGCGCCGCCCCCGGGGCCGGTGCTCGCGCGAACTCCGCTCTTGTGCTCACCGACCCGCAGGTCCCCGCGGAAGAGGCACTCGGAGCAGTCGAGAAGTGGTACATAGATCGGGGCCTTCCCCCGGCCCTGCAGATCTTTTCGGGTGAGGCAGAAGGAGAACTCGACTCCGCCTCGGCCCAGGTGTCCGGGCTGCTGCGACCGGCGGGGTTTTCGCCCAGCGACACGTGGCTCACGATGACCGCTCCAGCCCGCGACGTCGGGGGTGCCGCACAGCCGCCGCAGGGCCTGGAGATCGTGCAGTCCGATCAGGCTCACTCTGTGCACTTGGCCGCGTGGGGGCATGACGACACTGAGGACATGCGCGCGCTCCTGTACAGTGCACCGCAGGTGATTTTTCTCTCAGCCGTTGCAGTGCACCCGGACGGGTCGAAATCGCTCGTGGGCGTTGTCCGGCTGGCTATCGCCAGCAAGTGGGGCTGGTTGGACAATCTGGTTGTCAATCCCCAGCTGCGCCGCCGAGGTGCCGGGAAGGCTCTCGTGCAGGCCGCCGCCCGCTTGGCCTCAGTTCAGGGCATTCGCTCGATCGGCTGCGATGTTCTCGCAGCAAACGAAGAGGCAACAGCACTCCTGGCCGGATTGGGCTTTAAGGAGCACCACCGCTTCTGGTTCGCCGTCCAGGAGGCCGCTGCCGGCGGCAACACTGAGCAGCCCGCGGGGGCTTAGTCGCAGACGATCCTGTTGACCGGGCTGTAGACGGTCGTGAACTGGTCCTTGGTCACTTTGCCGGTCTCAATGTTCTTCATGGTGCGGTAAATGGTGATCGACCATCCGCCCCGAGGAGACTGCGGCTTGCAGCTTGGTCCGGATTTCTTCACGGTTGCCGGGCTCGTGTGGGCAAAGCGGCCCGAGGCGCCGGCTTCGACTTCGAGAGTCTTCTCGCCCTTGATCTCCGCATTGACCTTGCCGCCGGACACTGACATGTGCAGAACAACCGGTTTGTCCGAGGTGTTGGTGAAGGCCATGTCAATCGAATGCCAGTCAAGGGTGGATTCGCGGCCCTCCGGGTAGCGCGAAATATAGCGTGAGTGAGCCTTGTGCTCGTCCAGCTGCATACCGGAGAAGAACGCGGCGTTGAACAGCGTTGTTGACACCTGCGAAACACCGCCGCCGTAGTCTTCTTTCATTTCTCCGCCGGAGATCACACCGGCTTTGCGATAGCCGTTGGCGGCGGTGCGCTGTCCGAGTGCTTTGTTCAGGCTGAACTGTTCACCCGGTTGGACAACGGTGCCGTCAACCTTGGCGGATGCGACCTTGAGGTTGGTGTCACGGCCGGCCTGAGACGAATACGGGGTGGAGAACTTGCCCATCGTCTCCATCTTCATGTTTTTCGCATCGTCAGTCGTAAACGATGCTTTCTCCGTGGTCAACGCCAGTTCAGCCGTGCGGTTCTCTGCTTTCAGCGCGGCATCGACGGCCTTCGCCACGTCAGCGTCTTTCGCCGAGATCCCGTCCTTGGACGGCACAACCGACAGTTTCCCATCAGAGAATTCAAAGCTGGCGTTCTGCGCTTTTTCGCCCACGCCCTTGTTCTCTTTGAACAGCGAGGTCTTCAAAGCCTTGCCGTCGAGCTCGAGGGCAAGTTCAGAATCGCGCGGCGTGAAAGAAGCTGCCTTCGCAATCGCCTTGGGTGAGAGTTTGAGGCTTTCGCCGGACTTTTCGCCCGTCGACTTCAGGGTCACAGGCGATGCGACAGCCGGTTCTGCGATCTCGGTTTTCGCCTTCTGCGCTTCGGTATCCGTGATGTCCGGTTCGACGGTCTCAGCCTTAGCGCTCAGGGGTTTGCCGTTCTGTGCGGGCCACTGAGTTTCGATGGCCTCGACAATGCTGTCGGCAGTGACTTCACGGCCGTCTGCGCCTTCCGTGACTTCTGGCTTTTCACCAGAGAAAGCCAGTTCGGCGTTCTTCGGCTCCACGCTCAAGTCCTCGGCAAGAGACTTCGCCGCGGTATCAAGTGCTGATTGGTCGTATTCGAGTGCCAGCGGTTTGTCGTGCTCACTGCCGGACAGCGCGCGGAAAATGTCGACCGGGTTGAACCGCGGGCCGATGAACTCATCCACGGTGTCTTCGGCCGAAAAGCCCAGCGACACATCGTCAGGAGAAAATTCAGCTTCCGAATCCTCGTCCGCACTCAGCGCAACCGGCTCCTGGGCCCTTTCCGCAAGCCCCTCATCGAGAGCCTTCACGGCCTCGTCCCGGCTCATCGACCCGATGTCGATGCCGGCAACATGAGTTCCGGCCGGAACAGACCGACCCGTCCAAAAGGCCAGGGCCGCATAGCCGATGAGAACAACGGCAACGGCCGTCAGGGTTCCCCACAGAGCTTTTGACATATCAGTGCTTTCGGTTTGCGCGCAGACACGGCAGCGTGAACGACAGGACAGCGGCAATGATCATGGGCCCGAACAGCCAGGCCACGGACCGCAGGGTTCCGGTGACCAGAACACCTCCGCCGGGCAGCAGGCCGGGCTGAGAGCCGATGAACGACACCAGGCTCATCGTGACCGCACAGAGCACAACTGCCGCCGTCGAACGGTTGGCCTCGGCGACGTACCACAGCACACATCCGGCAAGGGCCAGCGCCAAAAGCAGTCCCCACGGCACGATGACAGCCTGCCCTGCAAGGTTGAAAAGCGATGCTCCCAGGTGCTGGAAGGTGCCGAGCACACCCGCGAGCAGCCCGAGGAAAACACTCGAGAACACCATCGCCACCGCCGAGGGCGGCTCTGGACGATCAGGTTCTTCGAGGAACTCGAGGATGTCCGCACCCTTGTGGCCATCGGGTGATGTGAAGTATTCGGTGTCCAGCAGCACGGTGCCGATGTTGTTCGACAGCGCATAGAAGTCACCGGCAACCTGCAGCTGGGTGGCGTGAGCCGCCATAGCCCGGGCTTTGTGCCCGCGGTGGGCGCTGATGTCCTGGCTGAGAACGACGGGGGCTTCAGCCGGAATCGTGGGCACTTTCTGGGCTGGTTCGAAGCCGGTGAGGGCAAAGCCCGGAAGGTCCACGTTGAACATCTGGTCGACGGCCTCCTGGGGTGTGTCGACGTAGATGACGCGCGGCCGGTGTTTGCGCTTGAGCCTCGACACTGCGCGCAGTGTTGCCTCGTGCACCCGCACGTGGTCGGGGTGCCCGTATCCCCCGCCGGCCGGATAGGTCACCACGAGGCGGGGTCGGCGGTCCTCAATGACGGCGGCAATATAGGCGGCAACGTCATCGAGTTTTGCGGCACACAGTGATTCGGCCGGGGTGTCGGCGGGAACCTGCGCGTGGCCGTCAGGTCCCCATTCCATGCCGGAGTCCTCAAAGCGGCGCTCCGGCAGCGTGCCGGCACCGCCGGCGGGTGTGCCGAGAAACGCCCAGTCGTCCACACCGAGGGCTTTCATGGCCTCGGCGAGTTCGCCCTCCCGGCGGGCGGCCAGCGCGTCGCGGTGGCCTTCCAGGGTGTCTTTCAGCGGACCGATCACCTCACCGCCCTCACCGCGGGTCGCGGTGAGGATCGTGACGGGCACCTGGGCTTCGCGCAGTCTGGCGATGGTGCCGCCGGTGAGGATCGATTCGTCGTCCGGGTGGGCGTGGACGAACAGGACTCCGGACATCAGGAGTTCCTGCGTTTGCGGGCGTTGGCGGCCTTGCGGCGCTCAGCCTGGTCGAGGATGACCTTGCGCAGGCGAATAGCGCCCGGGGTCACTTCGACGCATTCGTCTTCAGCGGCGAACTCGAGAGACTCTTCGAGTGTGAGTTTGCGCGAGGGCGCCAGGTGTTCGAAGCTGTCGGCGCTGGCCGCGCGCATGTTCGTCAGCTTCTTTTCCTTGGTGATGTTGACGTCCATGTCTTCGTTGCGGCTGTTTTCGCCGACGATCTGACCCTCGTAAACCTCCGAGGTGGGCTCGACTATGAACGAACCGCGCTCCTGCAGGGCGATCATGGCGTACGGGGTGGCAGCACCGGCACGGTCTGCAACGAGCGAACCGGTGTTGCGGAACTCGATTTCGCCGGCCCACGGCGCGTAGCCGGCACTGATGGAGTTCGCGATACCGGCCCCGTGGGTTTCCGTGAGGAATCGCGTGCGGAAGCCGATGAGGCCGCGCGCCGGAACACGGAACTCGATGCGGACCCAGCCGGTTCCGTGGTTCGACATGGATTCCATCTGGCCCTTGCGGCTGGCCATCAGCTGGGTGACTCCGCCCAGGTACTCCTCCGGCACATCGACCGTGAGCATTTCAAAGGGTTCGTGCAGGGTGCCGTCGATCGTCTTAGTGACGACCTGCGGTTTGCCGACGGTCAGTTCGAAGCCTTCGCGGCGCATCTGCTCAACGAGCACGGCCAGGGCGAGTTCACCTCGGCCCTGAACCTCCCACGCGTCGGGACGTTCCGTGGGCAGCACCTTGAGGCTGACGTTGCCGACCAGTTCCTGGTCGAGGCGGTCCTTGACCATGCGCGCGGTGACCTTGGTGTTCTTTTCGCGGCCGGCCATGGGCGAGGTGTTGGTGCCGACGGTCATGGAGATCGCCGGGTCGTCGATGTGGATGGGCGGCAGGGGGCGCGGGTCGTCGAGGTCGGTGATGGTGTCGCCGATCATGACGTCCGGGATGCCCGCGATTGCGAAGATGTCGCCGGCCCCACCTTCTTCAACCGGCACGCGCTCCAGGCCGCGGGTTTCGAGCAGTTCAGTGATTTTGACCTGCTTGAGGTCGCCTTCCTTGTTGATCCAGCCGACCTGTGCTCCCTTGCGCAGCACGCCGCCGTAGATCTTCACGAGTGCCAGACGGCCCAGGAAGGGCGAGGCGTCGAGATTCGTGACGTGTGCCTGCAGCACGCCGTCGTCCGTGACGGTCGGGGCAGGGATGTTCTCCATGATGGCCGCGAACAGCGGTTCGAGGTCGGTGCCGTCGGGAACTTCGCCGTCAGCGGGCTGTTCTGCCGAAGCGATGCCCGCGCGTGCCGACGCGAAGATGGTGGGCACGTCGAGAACCGCGTCTACGTCGATGTCGGGGTCTTCTTCCGAAAGGTCGCTTGCCAGTCCCAGCAGGAGGTCCTGAGCTTCTTCGACAACACCGTCGATGCGGGCATCCGCGCGGTCGGTCTTGTTGATCAGCAGGATCACGGGGAGTTTCGCGGCGAGTGCCTTGCGGAGCACGAAGCGGGTCTGCGGCAGCGGACCTTCCGAGGCGTCAACGAGGAGCACAACTCCGTCGACCATCGACAGGCCGCGCTCGACCTCGCCGCCGAAGTCGGCGTGGCCGGGGGTGTCGATGACGTTGATGGTGACGGGCTCACCGGGTGCCGACGGGCCGTTGTAGATGATCGAGGTGTTCTTCGCCAGGATCGTGATGCCCTTTTCACGTTCCAGGTCACCGGAGTCCATCACGCGGTCCTGGACCTCGCCGTGATCGCCGAACGCGCCGCCCTGTTTGAGCATCGCGTTGACCAGCGTGGTCTTTCCGTGGTCGACGTGCGCCACGATCGCTACGTTGCGGAGGTTGTTTTTGCGTGATGTCTCAGCTGCCATCAATCCACTTTCTTCTTAGAAGATCCGGGCACACTGCGTGGGCCCAACCGACAATTATAAGTCCGCGCCCGGTGTTTCCGGGCAGTGTTCACCAGCCGCGCTCCTGCCATTCGTCCAGGTGCGGCCTTTCGGTGCCGATCGTGGTGTGCGCACCGTGGCCCGGCAGCACGACGGTGCTGTCGGGAAGAACGTCGAAGATCCGCGTGCGCAGGTCGGCCATGAGGCTTGTGAAGTCCTCAGCGGACCAGGTTTTGCCGGGGCCGCCGGGGAACAGCGAGTCTCCGGAGATCAGCACGGTGTCATCCCCGTCGCGGATGATGAGCGCAATCGAGCCGGGCGTGTGTCCGCGAAGGTGGACGATCTCGATGGCAACGTCGCCGACGGTGATGGTCTCTCCGTGCTTCAGACGCTCAGTGATGACAGCACCGGACTCTTCTTCGATGGCATCGGCGTCGTACTCCCCCGCCGCAGACACAGCGCCGGTGTCCGCGAGCGCATCCGCCAGAGCCCGAACGTGATCCCAGTGGCGGTGGGTTGTCAGAACGCGTTCAACGGGAGCATCGCCGATGAACTGTTTGATGGCCGACCAGTCGTCTGCCGCGTCGACGAGCAGTCGCGCCCCGCTGTCGCGGTGGGTCACAAGGTAGACGTTGTTCTCCATGTCCGAGACCGCGATCCAGCGGATCTCGAGGGCCGGGGTGTTGATCGTGTTCTCAGTCATGTCAGCCTCCCTGACGCATCGGCGCGCGGGCCGATAGTGTTGTTGTCTGCTCCCAGTCCATCACAGAGAGGGTGCCGTGTTCGAGTCTTCTGCTGTCGCGTGGACGGTGCTGTTGATTTCCGGCGCGTTTGAGGCCATGTGGGCTGCCGCTCTGGGTGAGTCTTCCTGGTCGATGCGCAAGCGGATCATTGTGTTCAGCATCGGCACGATTGTGTCGATGGGCGGACTGTACCTGGGCCTGACCGTGATCCCAGTCGGTGCGGGCTATGCCGCGTGGGTTGGTGTCGGGGCTGTCGCAGCTATTGCCTATTCGGCGCTGCGGGGCCGTGAGCGGCTCACCCTTCTGCGGCTGTCCTTTGTTTTCGTCCTCATTGCCGGAATCGTGGGCCTGGGGGTGTTCTCGTGAATCGCTTAGCGCCGACCACCCGCACGGGTGCGTGGATTGTTCTGCTGATTTCGGGGGCCTGTGAGTCCCTCTGGGCGCACGCTCTGAGCAGCGGGCTGGGCAGCATCGGCTGGATTCTGCTGTTCTACGTGGGTCTTTTCGTGTCGCTTACGGGTCTGCGCATGGCGATGCGGATCATCCCGATGGGCACTGCCTACGCCATGTGGACGGGGATCGGCGCGGCAACGACCGCTGTGTGGGCGGCCGCTGCCGGTGAGCCTTTCCCCCTGCTCAAAATCGCGAGTCTGGTTCTTGTGGTGATCGGTGTGGCGGGCTTGGAGCTCACCAGCGGCCACGGACGTACTGCGGAGGGTACGGAATCTCGCGAGGATTGAGGCCGAGTTCGTGGGCGGCTCGCAGTGGCCACGACGGTTCGCGCAGGGCTGCCCGCCCGATGAGGACCGCGTCTGCCTGCCCCGTAGTGAGAATGGTCTGTGCCTGCACGGGGTCGGTGATGAGGCCGACTGCTGCCGTCGGCACGCCTGCCTCGCGGATCCTTTGTGCGAAACCGGTCTGATAGCCCGGTCCCACGGGAATGTCAGCAGGGGTGTTCCCTCCCCCGGACACGTCGACGAGGTCGCAGCCCTCTTCATGCAGAACTCGGGACAGTTCGACTGCTTCGTCAATGCCGAAGCCGCCCTCTGCCCATTCGTCGGCGGAGATGCGCACGAGCACTGGGAAGTCGTCCGGCACCTTCGAGCGCACTGCGGCAAGGATGTCGCGCAGCAGTTTCCACCTGCCGGTGCCTGAGCGGTATTCGTCGTCGCGGTTATTCGACAGCGGGCTGAGGAAGGAGTGGATGAGGTAGCCGTGTGCGCCGTGGATTTCGACGGTGTCGAATCCTGCCGTAACAGCCCTAGCTGCGGCCGCGCCGAATGCTTCGACGACGTCCCTGATCTCTTCGACACTCATAGCCGCCGGTTCGGCAAGCCCCGGGTAGGCGAGGCTGCTGGGCCCGAGTGTCGGCCAACCTCCGGCTTCCTTGGACACCGTCCCCTTTTCTTCGCCGGGGAACGGACGGTGCGTACTCGCCTTCCGACCGGCGTGTGCAAGCTGAATGCCGATGGCAGCGCCCTGGGCGCGGGCGAAGTCGACAATCGGTTTCCACGCCTGGGCTTGTTCGTCGTTCCAGATGCCGGCGTCCTGCGGTGAGATCCGACCTTCGGGAACAACGGCGGAGGCTTCCGTGATGATCAGCCCGAATCCGCCGGCTGCGCGAGCCCCGAGGTGCGTCAGGTGCCACTGGCCGGGCACGCCGTCGCGGTTTTCGCAAGAGTACTGGCACATGGGAGGCAGCCACACGCGGTTGCGCACGGTCAGTCCCCGCAGGGTCATGGGGCTGAAGAGCTGTGTCATGGGTTCCTCACAGGTGGTTTCGGAAGAACTCACCTAGGTGATCGGCTGCGAGTTCGGGGTGTTCGATCATGAAGACGTGAGCGGCATCCGGGATGGTGACGTGCGTGCCGTTCTGTGCTGTTTCGGCCAGCTGCTGCATGGACTCCGGTGTGTTGACGACGTCCTGGGCGGCAGAAATCCACAGGGTGGGCACCGCAATGTCGGCGGTGCGCTCGGAAAGGTCGTAGTCGGCGAGCGCTTCGCAGCAGGCGATGTAGGCCTCTTCAGGTGTTGTCAGCAGCTGGTGGGCGGCAATGTGGCCTGCGGCAATGTCCTCACTGAGGAAACCGGCGGCAAACCACAGGTCGAGCGTGTCCGGCACTGCCGGAGCAATGCCGTCTTCGCGCACCCCGGCGATCCTGTCGTGCCAATCCTGGGGTTCGCCGAACTTGGCCGCTGTTGCCACGGGTGCTGCTGCGCGCACCCGATCGGAGTGGTTGAGGGCGAGCTCCTGTGCCACCCCACCGGAGATAGAACAGCCGGCGTAGCCGAAGGTCTCCGCCCCGAGTTCATCGGCAATCTGGACGACACCTCGGGCCATGGAGGCAACCGTGATGGGCTCGTCAGCCGAGAAGTCCCGTCCGGCATCGGCGCCGTGTCCGGGAAGTTCCGTCAAAACCACCCGGAAGTCATCTGCCAGGCGGGCCGCAACAGAAGCCCACACAGACGCGTGCGTACCCAGGGGCGGACCGAAGATAAGCGTGGGAAGGTCAGTCGCTTCGGGGTTGAGAACGGAATAGGCGAGTTTCGTCATATCAACTCCAACGGTGAGTGGCCGGTTTTTCTTCCTGCCGGGCGGGTGTGCTCAGCCGAACGACCCGCCCGACTTTTCGAGATAGCACTGCGGACACAAGGACTCATAGGTGACGTCTGCCCCTTCGATTGCCACCTGTGAACCGGCGAACACGAAGTCACCGTCGGCTTTGCGGCCGTTGAACATGGCTTTCTTACCGCAGCGGCAGATGGTTTTGAGCTCTTCGAGGGTGTGGGCGATCTCCAGCAGTCTGCGCGATCCGGGGAACGCCTGCGTTCGGAAGTCGGTGCGCAGGCCGTAGCACATCACCGGCACGTTCTGGCCCACCGCGATCCGCATGAGTCCCTCAATCTGGGTGGGTGTGAGGAACTGGGCTTCGTCCACCAAAAGGCAGGCGACCGGCTGCACCGGCTGGTCGACGTGGGTGATGAGCGCGGACGGGTCGGCGTATTCAGCGGCTTCGCGGAAAACGGTTTCAACATCATCGTCTTCGCGCACGAGGATGTCGACGGTGCGCGAAACTCCCAGACGCGAAATGATCTTGTCCGCACCCTTCGTGTCGACGTACGGCTTGGCAAGCAGGATCCGCTGTCCGCGCTCTTCATAGTTGAACGCAGCCTGCAGCAGAGCTGTCGACTTGCCGGAGTTCATCGCTCCGTGCCGGAAATACAGTTTGGCCACCCTGTCGGTCCTTCCTACGCGACCGGAAACAGGATACCGGCACCGACGCCTGCACCCGGCTGTCGCGAGGGCGGCCGGTGCCTGGCACTCCGAGTCGATAGAATGACTTCGACAATCCCGAAGCGAGTTGGAGTGATCCCTTTAATGGCAAAGATCATCTACACCCGCACCGACGAAGCGCCTCTGCTTGCAACGTATTCGCTCAAGCCGATCGTTGAAGCCTTCGCGCACACCGCCGGTGTCGAGGTCGAAACGCGCGACATCTCACTTGCCGGTCGAATCCTGGCGCAGTTTGGCGATGTCCTCCCCGAAGACCAGCAGCACCCTGACTCCCTGGCTGAGCTCGGCGAACTGGCCAAGAAGCCCGAAGCCAACATCATCAAGCTGCCCAACATTTCGGCATCCGTTCCGCAGCTGAAGGCTGCCATTGCCGAACTGCAGGGCCAGGGCTACGACCTTCCGGAATTCCCGGAAGAGCCGAAGACCGACGAAGAGCGCGACATCCGCGAACGCTACGGCCGCGCCCTCGGTTCGGCTGTCAACCCGGTTCTGCGCGAAGGCAACTCCGACCGTCGCGCCCCGCAGGCAGTCAAGAACTTCGCGAAGGCCCACCCGCACCGGATGGGCGAATGGACGAAGGACTCCGGCACCCGCGTGGCCACCATGTCCGCTGACGACTTCCGTTCGAACGAAAAGTCCGTCGTCATGGAATCCGACGACACCCTGCAGATCCGCCTGCGCGGTGAAGACGGCGAAACCACCGTCCTCAAGGACGGCCTCAAGGTGCTCAAGGACGAAGTCATCGACTCGACGTTCATGAACGTCCGTGCCCTTGAGAAGTTCCTCAAGGAGCAGATCGCTCAGGCCAAGAAGGACGGCGTTCTGTTCTCCGTCCACCTCAAGGCCACCATGATGAAGGTGTCGGACCCCGAACTGTTCGGTCACGTCGTCCGCGCTTTCTTCCCGTCGGTCTACGAAAAGTACGGCGAAGAACTCACCGCCGCTGGCCTCACCCCGGACTACGGTCTGGCAGCCCTGCTCAACGGTCTTGACAACCTCGACCCCGAGGTCGCAAAGGGCGTGAAGGCAGAAATCGACGCCGGCTTCGAAAACGGCCCGGCACTTGCCATGGTCGATTCTTCGCGCGGCATCACCAACCTGCACGTGCCCTCGGATGTCATCGTGGACGCCTCCATGCCCGCGATGATCCGCGACGGCGGCAAGATGTGGGGTGCTGACGACGGCCAGCACGACACCCTGGCAGTCATCCCCGACTCCAGCTACGCCGGTGTATTCCAGGCCACCATTGAGGACTGCAAGGAAAACGGCACCCTCGACCCCGCCACGATGGGCACCGTGCCCAACGTGGGCCTCATGGCGCAGAAGGCCGAAGAGTACGGCAGCCACGACAAGACGTTCATCCTTGACCGTCCCGGCACGGTTGAGGTCGTCAACTCCGCGGGCGACGTCCTCATGTCCCACGAAGTGCAGACCGGTGACATCTGGCGCGCGTGCCAGACCAAGGACATTCCGATCCGTGACTGGGTCAAGCTCGCTGTTACCCGTGCTCGCCTGTCGGACACCCCGGCTGTGTTCTGGCTGGATGAGAAGCGCGCGCACGACCGCAACCTCATCGAGAAGGTCAACACCTACCTCAAGGACCATGACACTTCGGGTCTGGACATCCAGATCATGAGCCCGGTCGAGGCTGCCAAGCACTCGCTGGCCCGCATCCGCAAGGGCCAGGACACCATTTCGGTGACCGGCAACGTGCTGCGTGACTACAACACCGACCTCTTCCCGATTCTCGAACTCGGTACATCGGCGAAGATGCTCTCAGTTGTTCCGCTGCTCGCCGGCGGTGGCCTGTTCGAAACCGGTGCTGGTGGTTCTGCACCCAAGCACGTCCAGCAGGTGCAGCAGGAAAACCACCTGCGCTGGGACTCGCTCGGTGAGTTCTTCGCGATTGCCGAATCCTTCCGCCACTTCCTGCACTCGCAGGACAACCAGCGTGCCGGCGTTCTCGCTGACACGCTGGACCGTGCGACGGAGACCTTCCTCAATGAGAACCGTTCGCCTTCGCGCAAGGTCGGCGAGATCGACAACCGCGGCAGCCACTTCTACCTGACCCTGTACTGGGCAGAAGAACTGGCCAAGCAGTCTGACGATGCCGAACTCGCCAAGGCACTGGCCCCCATTGCCGAAGCGCTGCGCGAAAACGAAGCTGTGATCGCCGAAGAGCTGCTGGCTGTCCAGGGCCAGCCGGTCGACCTCAACGGCTACTACAACCCTGCTGACGAAACGCTGACCAAGCTCATGCGTCCGTCGCAGACATTCAACGCAATTATCGACAAGCTCGGCTGAGATTTGAGCTGATCGATACCAGCTGAGGGCCGGGAGCACACCGCTCCCGGCCCTCGGTGTTTCACACACAGTGACATATCCGATGCCCCGAAAGGCTGACCTCAGCGTCCGCGAATGAAAGAATGGCGGCAGAGAGAAAGGATGTCCCCATGACGCAGCCCAACGGTGACTACCCCACCGTTCCCGGCGAAAACCCGGTTCCCGAGTACACCTCGCCCGACACCGTCGAACAGGTAGGCGACACCGCACCGCAGACCGAAGCGGCACACACACCGGAAAAAGCCCAGACCCCACCGCCGGAACCTAAGTCTTCCGGCGGTCTTTCGGCGGGCATTTGGGCGTCGCTGATCATCGGCGCCCTCATTCTGGTTCTGCTGCTGATCTTCATCATCCAGAACAACGAACCGACCCAGTTCTACTACTTCGGCTGGCAGTTCACGCTGCCGCTTGGCGTGTCGATTCTGCTTGCCGCAATTGCAGGCATTGTGATCGCCGGGATCTTCGGCACGGTCCGCATGTTCATTTTGGGCCGTCAGATCAAACGCGCGCGCAAGCGCTGAGCGGCTGCGATACAGACCTCACTGATGTCAGAGAAAGGACAGGATATGTACTTCATCGTCGTCAAGTTCCGCGTCAAGGATGAGTTCGTGGCCGACTGGCCGAACATTGCCCGCGAATTCACGGAAGCCACGCGCGCAGAACCCGGCAACCTGTGGTTTGACTGGTCGAAGAGCCTGGAGCGCGATGACGAATACGTGCTCGTTGAGGGCTTCGCCGATGATGAAGCCGCAGGCGCACACGTCAATTCGGACCATTTCAAGAAGATGCAGCAGGACTTCCCTCCGCACCTGAAGGAAACCCCTCTCATCGTGTCCCGCAAGGTCGAAGGCAACGACTGGGACCGCATGGGCGAAATCTCGGTCGACTGACTTCGACTGACCTCACTGCACGCAGACGGGGCCGCGGAATCTTCCGCGGCCCCGTTTCTGCTTCTGCCCTAGTTTTCCGCGCTTTCCGCGCCCGAGGTGAAGCTCACCTCGGACTCTGCCCTCACCTCTGTCCTGCGCTCGAGGGTGCGGGCCACGGTGCACGTCTTCCCGTGAGCGTGAGCAAGCGCGCGCTCGACCGTGCGGGCGGCACGCCGTGGATCGGCTGAGTCGTCGAGTTCAACGGCCAGCTGGATGAGCACGTCCTGTAAGTAGTTTTCGTCTTCGCGCACGTAATCAGCGGAAACCTCAGCGGTGAACGACCGGGGTTCGGTGCGCCGACTGATGACCGTGTCCGGATCAATCGATGAGCACGCACCGAGTGCGGCCAGAAGCAGCTCGACGGGTGTGAAGACATCCTCGCCCGCGCCGACTTCTACCTGCACCCCAGCAGCATTGGTCGCTCGGAAACGTCCCTGCGCTGTCCGCTGGACACTGACGTGAACTCGTTCCACTGCCTCGCCTTCCTTAGGAATGCAACCAGCCTAGTTCCCCGAAACCGTGAGACACAGCTCACCCGGGCAGGCGCCTCGTAAGCCGAATCTGCGACACCTCGTCGGCTCTTTTGCAAAACACCCGAAACAATACGCGGGCAACGGCCCAGCAGACCGTACAGTGAGAAAAACCTTTGTCTTCCCCATGTAAAGGACTCACATGCGACACCTACCGGCAACACTCGGCGCCCTCGGGGTGGCCGTTGCGGTAGCCGTGCCCGCTGCCGCGGCACCCAATGCCGACAGCAGCGCAGAACCGGCGCCGCAGGAGACCGCCAAGAACGCTCCGCAGGAAACCGACAACGACGGTCAGGAACCCAAGGTCGACACCGTCAAGCAGAAGGTTGACGCTGACAGCACGGCCCTCATCGACGCCACCGGCACAAACGATGAGAACACCGTAGTCATCTTCGGAGCGACATGGGCAGGCGACGCCCAGCCGAAGGTCGAGTACCGCTCAAAGGTGACCAACAGCCTCAAATGGTCGATGTGGCAGGAACTCGAGGCCGACCCTGACGAAGGCCCCGACGACGGCTCGAACGAGGCCAACACCCCCGGCACGGGAGCCGTCAGCGCTGCCTACAACGAAAAGATCGAAGTGCGCACCAAGGGCGCACCCGTCACCGTGACCGTCACGACCACCCCGATCACGGACGCCGACCGCACCATGTTCGGCGGCGTCAACGACGAAGGCACATTCTCCTCCCCCGACCTCAACGAACCCGCATCGTCCGCGCCGGAAGCCGACTCCACCTCGGCAGCCGGCAGCGGCCCCATCGCCGGCGGCAAACTCAACGCCAAGAAAGCCGCATCCATCGGCGGCTTCAAGTACTTCTCGCGCAAGCAGTGGGGTGCGCGGAAGGCTCGCTGCTCGACTTCGACGACCAACCGCAACACCGCGACGATCATCCACCACACGGAAGGCTCGAACAGCTACTCCAAGGAGCAGGTTCCGGGCATCCTCCGCGGTATCCAGTCCTACCACCAGGGCAGCCGTCACTGGTGCGACATCGGCTACAACATGCTCGTCGACAAGTACGGCAACATCTACGAGGGTCGCCCCAAGCTCGACAAAGCCGCCATCGGTGCCCACGCATCGAGCGTCAACCGCGGCACGTTCGGCATTTCAGTGATCGGCTCCTACAAGAAGAAGGCGCCTGAGGCAGCAATCAACTCGGTTGCCCGCATCGTCGCCTGGCAGTCCTCGAAGTGGAACTGGAAGATCGACTCCAAGGTCACCCTGACCTCGGCAGGCGGCGCCACCCGCAAGTACCCCAAGGGTGCGAAGATGACCGTGCAGCGCGTATCCAGCCACAGGGACATCGGCAACACCGACTGCCCCGGCGACGGTCTGTACAGCCAGCTGGGTGACATCCGCAAGAAGGCCATCGGCTTCCAGAAGGGCAAGCCTCCGGCACCGGCTGAAAAGCCCAAGAGCCCCATCCAGAAGTTCCACGAGGCCAACAAGTCCAAGACCGGCAAGCCCACGGGCAAGGAGCACGGCGGTCTGCCCGGCGGCGGCGCGTACCGAGCCTTTGAAAAGGGCGCGGTGCACCACTCACCGAAGACCGGCACCCACTTCACCCGGTTCGGCTCCGGCATCCAGAAGGCATGGGCTGCGCAGGCCTTTGAACGCGGCGCGCTGGGCTACCCGACCGGCGAAGAATCCTGCACCATCAAGGACGGCGGCTGCTACCAGGCGTTCCAGAACGGCTCAATCCACTGGTCGCCCAAGATCGGCGCCCGCAAGCTCATGTACGACTCCGCCATCCGCAAAGAATGGGCCAAGCAGGGCTTTGAACGCGGCTCGCTCGGCTACCCCACAACGGAAGAGTTCACGTGGGGCAAGTACAAGCGCGTCAACTTCGAAGGCGGCTACCTCACCTGGACAAAGGAAGAGGGTGTGAAGCACCACAAGAAGAAGTGATCCTCTTCAGAGTTCGTCTCACCTGAGCGGGGCGGCAGTTCTGATCGAACTGCCGCCCCGCTTCTTTGTTCGGCTGCCGTGTTCGCTTCCGAGTGCTGACGAGGCGCCGCTAGAGTGAGCGGTATGACTGACCTTGCGAAGCTGGACACCGAAGGCGTTCAACGGGTGCTCGCGGTTGTGGCCCACCCGGACGACATGGAGTACGGAGCATCGGCAGCAGTTGCCAAGTGGGCGGCAGAGGGAATCGAAATTCACTATCTGCTGCTGACCGCCGGAGAAGCCGGCATCGCCTCCATCGAACCAGACCGGACCGCAGCCCTTCGCGCGGAAGAACAGCAGGCGGCCTGTGACATCGTCGGAGCTGCGTCACTGGAAATCCTTGGCTTCCCGGACGGACTGCTGGAACCCGACCACAGCGTGCGCAAGGCCATTGTCCGCAAGATCCGCGAAGTACGGCCGCAGATGGCGATCTCACTGACGTGGGAACTCGAAGTCGGCTTCGGCATCAACCACGTCGACCACCGTGCCTGCGGTATGGCACTCATGGACGCCATTCGTGACGCCGACAACCCGTGGATCTTCCAGGACCTGGGTCTTAAGCGCTGGAAGGTCGAACGGGCCCTATTCTGTGCAGCAACAAAGCCCACGCACTATGTCGATGTGTCCGGCGAACCTCTGCAGAAGGGCATCGCCTCACTGGCAGCCCACGAACAGTATCTTGCAGCGCTGCCCGACCACCCCACCCCAGAAGAGATCAACCGGGGTGTGACAGAGGAAGCCGGCAGGCGCCTCGGGATTGAGGCCGCTCTACCAGTCCGTGAGGTGCGGCTGTGACAGCTGTTCCGTGGCAGCCGGAGTCCGAGCCGAGCGTCACCGACACCGCACTCGTGTTTGAGGGCGGAGGCATGCGGGCTGCCTTTTCTGCCGGCATTGCCATCACACTCATTCGGGCCGGCATCGACTTCCCGCACACCTTCGGGGTCAGCGCGGGCACTTCGACGACGGCAAACCTGGTGTCGCGCGACATCGATCGCGCCAGGCGCAGCTTCGTGGAGTTCTCCACCGACCCGCAGTTCGGGTCGCTGAAGACTTTTGCGCGCGGGCAAGGGCTGTTCAACGCCGAATACATCTACCAGAACACCGCCCTGCCCGATCAGGCCCTGCCGCTTGACTGGGACACCTTCTGCGCGCACCCCTCAGAAGTGTCCGTTGTGGCGTTCAATGCCGAAGACGGCACGACCGTCGAATGGCGGCGTGCTGACTTCCCCACGATGGACGACTACCTGCTGCGCGTGCGAGCATCATCGACCATGCCTATCGTCATGCCCGTCACAGACGTTGACGGCACCCTCTACGTTGACGGTGCTCTTGGTGACGGCGGCGGAATCGCTCTGCCGGCCATGCTCGATGCGGGTTTTGACCGGGGCGTATTCGTGCTGACCCAAGAACGCCGGTACCGGAAATCGCCCGCGCGGTTCAAACACAGCACCCGGCAGATCTTCCGTCGGCTGCCCGCGGTCCCCGCGGCAATGGAAACCCGGGCGGCACGCTACAACAGCATCCGCGAACAGCTGTTCGACCTCGAAGCAGAAGGCAGAGCCTTCATCATCGAACCGGACATCATGCAGATCGGCAATTCGACCCGGAACCTGTCGCAGCTGGCGGCGGCACACCGGCACGGGCTGTCCGTCGGTCGCCGCAAACTGCCCGGGCTGCGAGACTTCCTGGGGCTATCATACGAATGAGCGTCGCTGCAGCTGCGCGCTGTCGGTTTGAGACGGCCGCCCACTGACGACAAAAGAAAGGGCCGGCGGGATTTCCTCCCGCCGGCCCTTCGATCAGCTGAGTGCTGACCAGTGAGCTTTACTTGAGCGCGCCCAGTGCCGCCTCGTAATCCGGTTCCTGACCGATTTCGGGAACCTGCTCGGTGTAGACGACCGAACCTTCGGCGTCCACAACGACAACCGCGCGCGACAGAAGACCCTTCAGCGGGCCTGCAGTCATCGTGACGCCGTAGTCCTCACCGAAGGAGGAACGGAACGCCGAGGCGCTCACGACATTGTCAATGCCCTCAGCCGCGCAGAAGCGCTCCTGCGCAAACGGAAGGTCCTTCGACACGTTGAGGACAACCGTGTTGTCACGGCCGCCGGCCTTTTCATTGAAAGCGCGGACACTCGCCTGGCACACGCCGGTGTCAATGCTGGGGAAGATGTTGATGACCAGCTGCTTGCCGGCGAAGTTCTTCAGTTCAACGTCGGAAAGATCCGTGCCCACCAGAGTGAAAGCGGGAGCCTGCGCGCCCTTTTCAGGGAGGTTTCCGACGGTGGTGATGGGGTCGCCCTGGAAAGTGATGTCTGCCATGAGAATTCCTTTCGTAGATTGGCCTGCCCTGCGGTGTTAGACCACCGGACGGGAGGTCACTGCTGCGCTTTTTCGCGTACCTGACGCTGGATGCGGGCCAGCATGCCGGACATTCCGTTCAGCCGCAGCGGACTGACCTGCTTTTCAATGTTGAGCTTAAGCGGGAAATCTGCGGGAACGTCGAGGACTGTCTGCACGGTTGCTCCATCCAGGCCCTCATTCAGGATCCCCGCGAAGCCGCGCGTGGTCGGAGCTTCCGCAGGTGCCGAAAAGAACAGGTGCACCGTGCTGTCCGGCTGGGTGCCGTCGACCTCCACGCGGATGAAGATCGGCGACTGGCATTCCGGAACGGGCTCAAGCAGCTTTGGATCGTCCTTCAGCCGCTGTGGAAGGTCCGGCAGTTCGTCGCTGAATTCCAGCAGCAGTTCCAGCCGCTGGCTTTCCTCCATAGCGCCGAAGTCGTCGGCGATTTCCTGCAGTGCCTGCGGAATAGTCACTTCTGCGGAGCCTCTCCCGGCTGGTCTCCCTGGGCGATCGGCACGCGCATGGCGTTGCCCCATTCGGTCCAGGAACCGTCGTAGTTCTTCACGTTCTCAAAGCCCAGAAGGTAGGACAGCACGAACCACGTGTGGCTGGAGCGTTCACCGATCCGGCAGTAGGCGTAGGCAACGTCGGTCTTGCCCAGGCCGAGGTCATCAATGTAGATCTTGCGCAACTGATCAGCCGATTTGAACGTGCCGTCCTCATTGGCCGCGGTTGCCCACGGCACCGAGTGAGCGGTGGGAATGTGTCCACCGCGCAGAGCGCCCTCTTCCGGGTAGTCCGGCATGTGGGTGCGCTCACCGGTGTATTCCTGCGGGCTGCGCACGTCGATCAGCGGGATCTGGCCGATGGCTTCCAGCACTTCGGGCAGGAGCGCGCGGATAGGTGCGTCGTTGCGTTCCACTACCGGGTAGTCGGTGCGTTCACGCTGCGGCTTTTCGCGCGTCATTTCGCGGCCTTCGGCTTCCCACTTGGCGCGGCCGCCGTCCATGAGCCGAACGTCTTCGTGGCCGAACAGTTTGAACACCCACATGGCGTATGCAGCCCACCAGTTGGACTTGTCGCCGTAGACGACGATCGTGTCGTCGCGGCTGATGCCCTTGGCGCTCATCATTTCGGCGAATTCGGGGCCCTGCACGTAGTCGCGGACCACCTGGTCGTTCAGTTCGGTGTGCCAGTCGATCTTGACCGCGCCGGGAATGTGGCCGGTTTCGTAGAGCAGGACGTCTTCGTCAGATTCGACGACGACAACACCGGGGGTGTTGAGGTTCTCAGCCACCCACGCGGTGGAGACGAGAGCTTCCGGGTGCGCGTAGTCGGCGAACTTCGGATCGGTTGTGTCTGGTGAAGCGGTCACTGGGCCTCCGTGCTGCGTAGGCAATAGGTAATGTTTTTCTAGCCTAATGGACGTGTGTACCGCCGAAGCAATTGAGGACTACCTCACTTGTCGGCGGTCTGCTTAAGGAAACCGCGAAGCACCGCCAAGAATTCCTCAGGTTTTTCTGAGTGCACCCAGTGACCTGCGTCTTTGACCATGACTTTGTGGGCGCGTGGGAAGAGAGCACGCATGGGTTCGTCGTGTTCGTCCTTGATGTAGTTCGACTTCGCTCCGCCCATCCACAGGACTGGACCGTCATAGGTGGTTTCGAACTCGGGGAACGCGTTGATGTCGCCCACCGCGTTGTTGAGCATGGCCACGTTGGCTTGGAACTCAAAGCCGCTGTCGGACCGGCGCAGGTTCTGCAGGAGGAAGCCGCGCACGGTGGGGTCGGATACGCCGGCTTCTTCGAGTTCGGCGTCAGCCTGGCTGCGGCTTGAGAGCGCTTCGAGGTCAAGACCGGCGAGCGCGCTCAGAAGCGGCACGAAGTTGGAGTCCTTCGAGCTGACCGGCGACATGTCTTCGACGATGAGTGCCGTGAACAGCTGGGGTTTGCGCAAAGCGGCGACCATAGCGGTCTTCGCACCCATCGAATGGCCCAGCAGCACGACAGAGTCTTCGCCGGTTTCTGGCAGGATCACATTTTCTATGAACTCGATGACGGCCTGGCCCATGTCTTCGTAGTCGAAGTCCTCGGTCCACGGGGAGCTTCCGTGGTTGGGCAAGTCCACGAGGAAGCACCGGTACTCGTCTTCCAGCGCTTTTGCTGCGGAGAGAAAATTGCGCCCCCGGCCCATCAGGCCGTGGAGGAAGACGACTGCCGGTCCGGTCGTGCCGTAGGCGGTATAGGACAACTGCATGGGGCCTCCCTAAACTGGTTCGGTGCTTGATCTTAGTCTGCTGCGCTGCCCGGTCTGTCAGGGGAAGCTGCATGCCGTCGGTGAGCCTGACCGCGTGCGGGCTGTTGAATGCGGAGAGCGGCACAACTTTGCGCGGGCCAGGAAGGGCTATCTTTCACTGCTGTCAGGCCCGAAGGCTCGCAGCGGTGACACTGCCGATATGGTCGCTGCTCGCCGCAGCTTCCTGGACTCAGGTCTGTACTCTCAGTTGGCCGCTGAGGTCGCCCGCTGCGCGGTCGAAGAGGCACAGTCCGGGTCCGCTCTCGCGGCACCCGCTGACGAGGTGCCCGCTGCCGAGGAGCCCGCCGCCGAGGAGCCCGCCGACTCCCCCGCTCCCCTCACCGTGCTCGATGCCGGCTGCGGGACCGGCTACTACTGTGCCGCAGTGCTGAGCGCCTGTGCTGAAGCGGGTGTGGCTGCGCGGGCCTACGCTTTTGATTCAGCTCCCGCGGCAGCAGCTGCGGCTGCAAAAGCCCACCCGAGGATCACTGCTTTTACATGGGATGTCTACCGACCCTTGCCTCTTGAGGACAGCAGCGTTGATGTGATTCTCAGCGTGTTCTCCCCCAGGGTGCCCGCTGAATTCCACCGGGTGCTCAAACCCGGTGGTGCGCTCATCACCGCCCGTCCCACACAGAAGCATTTGGCAGCGCTGCTGCAGTCTCACGACGGGACCGTGAGCATCGATGAGCACAAAGAAAGCCGACTCCAGCGGTCACTCGAGCCGTTCTTTGCAGAAGGTGAGCGGCGCCTCGTGAACCATCCCCTGCATTTGAGCGCCCGTCAGGCGCGCGAACTGATCGGCATGACGCCCTCGGCCTGGCACATTGACCCGCATGTTTTCACGGACGATGTGACGGCTGAGTTCTCCGTCGTCGTGTCCCCGTGGCACCGTCGACCAGGCGGCCAGGCCGACCGTTAGACTACGGGGCGTGACTGATGATCTTTCCCGCCTGAGCTCTTTTATTCGCGTCATTCCGGACTACCCGTCCGAGGGCATCCAGTTCCAAGACATTACGCCGTTGCTGGCTGATTCCTGGGCTCTGCGACGCGCGGCCGAGCTCATGGTCGAACCGTTTGCCGGTCAGTTCGATGTTGTCGCCGGGATCGAAGCGCGCGGATTCATCTTCGCCGGTGTTGCTGCGGCTCTGGCCGGAACGGGCTTCGTCCCGCTGCGCAAGGCCGGTAAGCTGCCAGTCCCCGCTGCACGAGTTGAGTACGACCTCGAATACGGTTCAGCGGCAATCGAAGCGAGCGACCAGCTGGCCCCTGGCGTGCGGGTGCTTCTCATTGACGACATCCTCGCCACCGGAGGCACACTTGCCGCGGGCCTGGAGCTCATCAACACACTCGGCGCGAAGACCGTCGGAACGTCCATCCTGCTGGAGCTTGAGGGCCTTAACGGCCGCGAGCGCGTCCCGAACGTGCACTCTCTTTTCGCGGTGTGAGCTGCGGGGCGGTTTCCCAGCCAGACTTGCGCTTTAATGCAGATTCACGCGTTAATGCGGCGCATTAACGCGCAAACCTGCATTAGCGCGTGAATCTGCGTTGAGACGACGCGCTGTCCGAAGCGCAGAACTGCGTCAGCGCGTGAATGCGTCAGTCAGCAAGCCACATCAAACAGTCGTCGGTGAATCCAGCTGGGCGCGGAAGGCGCGCTCGGCCTGCTCGCCGAAGGGCACAAACACCACGCGGGTGACAACGTCGCCCACTTCGGCGGCGGTTTCCTTGACGGTTTCGACAGCAATGCGGGCCGCGTCGTCCATTGGCCAGCCGTACACGCCTGCCGAAATCGCTGGGAACGCGACACTGTGTGCGCCGATCCGCTTGGCTTCGCGCAGGGATTCCCGGTAGGCCGAAGCCAGCGTTGCCGACCGGTCTTCTGTCTTGGCATACACCGGCCCGACGGTGTGAATGACCCAGCGGGCGGGCAGCTCTCCCGCGGTGGTCGCGGCAGCTTGGCCTGCCGGCAGCCCGTCGGGGTATGCGCTTTCACGCAGCTGTTTGCACTCGGCCAGAATTGCAGGTCCGCCAGCGCGGTGGATCGCCCCGTCGACGCCTCCCCCACCCATCAGCGTGGAGTTTGCCGCATTCACCGATCGCGTCGACATTCTGCTGCGTGATATCACCGGGTTCAATGCACAGTTCCATGGTTGCTGCTCCTCTGTTCCGGCCAGGAGATCCGACTATTGGGCGTTGTCCTGCAGCCAGTGGGCAAGCACTGGCACGTGGGAGTGTTCGATGTCTTTCGCGGCTGTCAGCAAAGTGACGTGCGCACTGTGGGAGAGCCTTTCGGCAAGGTCTGCCGCATCGGCGTTGTCATCAAGTTCGGCTCGGTAGCGGTTCTGAAACTCTGACCAGCGGCCTTCGCGGTCATCGTGGAACCACGATCGAAGCTCAGCACTGGGGGCGGCGTCTTTAGCCCATTCGTCAATGTCGAGGGTTTCCTTTTTGATCCCCCGCGGCCACATACGATCCACAAGCACGCGAGTGCCCTTAGTTTCCGGCGCGTCTCCGTATGTGCGGCGAAAAGTCCACTTCGAGCTCAGCTCTGCCATTGAAGCTCCTTTCTCGGTGGATTGGCACTCTCAGTGTCTCGCTTCACTTGCCCCGATGGGAAGCATCCCCCATCACTGTCCCAGGCTGGAATCGCGCTTAAATGCAGATTCACGCGCTGATGCAGCGCATTAAAGCGCAAAGCTGCATTAGCGCGTGAATCTGGTTAGAAAGGAAACCTCAGCGTTTACTGGAGCGCTTATTCATGCGCTTCGCGCGTTTGCGGGCTTCCTTTTCGATCTTGGCGCGTTCACGGCGCTGTTCCTTCGTCATGAAGTCAAGCTGGCCGTGCGGATCGAGGTATTCGCCGGTTTCGTAGTCGTACGGAACCGGGTTGCCCTCAGAGTCTGTGCGCTGATACCAGTCGGTCGCTTCTTCCGACGTGGAATCGAAACCGTAGCCCGCAGAGTACTCAGAGTTCGGTTCGGTCTGTTCGACCTTGACGGCGAAGTTATCACCGTAGTTCTCCAGACCGTAGCGAACGGCGTTGTCGAGGACCTTGCGCTGGTAGTTCTGCCGGTACGTGCGCGGGTCACTGCGCAGCGCCTTCCACAGCCCGACGCACATGAGAACGATGATGACCGAGAACGGCAGGGCCGTGATGACAATGAGGTTCTGCAGGCCCTGCAGGGCGTCGTCTCCGCCGGTCAGCAGAATCACAACGGCGATGCCGGCCATGCACAACGACCAGAACACGGTCACGCCGCGGCGAGGGAAGGGATTGCCCTTCTGTGCCAGCTGCGAGTTGACCAGTGAAGCCGAATCTGCAGTCGTGATGAAGAAGATGGCCAGCATGAACATGAGAAGCGGAGCGACGATCTGTCCGCCGGGCAGGTGGTCGAGCACAATGAAGATGGTCTCTTCCGGTGCCGGCATTTCACCGGTGCCGCCGGTGATTGCACCCGCCGTGTGCTCAAGGTAGATGGCGGTGCCGCCCAGAATGGTGAAGGCCAGAACGATAATCGACGACGGGATGAGCAGCACACCCATGACGAACTGACGGATGGTGCGTCCACGCGAGATCTTCGCGGTGAAGATGCCGACGAACGGCGACCAGCTGACCCACCAGGCCCAGTAGAAGATCGTCCAGTCGGTGAGAAACGCCTCCGTGTCCTCTCCCTCGGACATGTTGCGCGCCAACATTGTCGGCAGTTCGCCCACGTAGTCGATGACGACGCCGGGTACGACGTTGAGCAGGAACGCCGTCGGGCCGACGATCAGGAAGAAGAACGCCAAACCGACCGACAGCCACATGTTGGTGTTCGACAGAAGGCGGATGCCCTTCGAAACACCCGAAACGGCCGAGATGATGGTGCCGATTGTCAGCACCATGATGATGAGGATGGCAATCGTGTTGCCGGCGGTGTTCCAACCGGTGACCACCTGGGCACCCCGGGCAATCTGCAGAGCGCCGATGCCCAGTGAGGCGGCGGTTCCGAACAGGGTGGCGATGATGGCCAGACCGTCGATGATCCGCGAGCCCACCGTATTCGAATCACCCGTGATGAAGCTGAGGATTGACGACATGAGCGGCACGCGCCCGCGGCGGAACGAAAAGTAGGCGACTGACAGACCCACGATGGCGTAAATAGCCCAGGCGTTGAGCCCCCAGTGCAGTGCGGTCTGCACGAGTCCGCCGACGATGGCGGGATCGGTTCCGCTCTCATAGGCGTCGGGCCGCGGCTCAAGGTAGTGCAGCAGCGGTTCGTAAGGGCCGAAGAAGATCAGCGCAATGCCGATTCCCGCCGCGAACAGCATCGCTGCCCACGAACCGGTGGAGAACTCGGGTTTTTCGCCGTCGAGCCCCAGTGGGATGCGGCCGGCCCGGCTGAAAGCCAAAACCAAAAGGAAGATGAGCAGGCCCGCGGCAATCACCGTGAAGATCCAGCCGA
This sequence comes from Brevibacterium ravenspurgense, assembly GCF_001584615.1. GTDB lineage: Bacteria > Actinomycetota > Actinomycetes > Actinomycetales > Brevibacteriaceae > Brevibacterium > Brevibacterium ravenspurgense. The sequence goes on from NZ_LQQC01000010.1 coordinate 631,044, forward strand.
GGTTCTGCATCGTCCACGTGAGCATCGCACCGGAAACGCTGTTCACAACTTCCGGCTGGGCAATGCCCCAGGCCACGAAGGACACGATGAGCGCACCGACGACCACGAGGATCGGCTTGTCAATCCCGTAGCGCACGCGCTGATCTTCGATCGACACGCCCGGCACAAGCGCGGGGTGCACCCCGTGAGGGTATTTGGGCGGCTGAAAGATCTTCTTACCGGCGCGCAGGGTCTTATCCAGTTTGCCCTGGGGTTTTGCCGGCGGAGTGCTTTTCTCTTCCGCAGCTGTCTGAGGCTTTTCGTTCATATCTGTATACCTTAGGAATCCCCCGACCTATTGCAAGATCATCGCTTTTCGGGGAGGAAAGCAGAACAAAAGCACGAGGCGGAAGTCGCCTTCCGCCTCGTGCCTTTGGTTTGTGTGTTGTGTCGGCTCAGACAGCTGCCGCTGTCTGGCGGGCCCGTTCCCAGGCTGGAATCACGCTCTAATGCAGATTCACGCGTTAATGCAGCGCATTACAGCGCAAAGCTGCATTAAAGCGTGAGTCTGCGTTCGGGCGGCGCGCCGAGCGAAGCGCACATCGACGACTGACCGGCGCACCCAACACCACAAACCAGCTGGCAGAAAGCAGAACAAAAGCACGAGGCGGAAGTCGCCTTCCGCCTCGTGCCTTTGGTTTGTGTGTTGTGTCGGCTCAGACAGCTGCCGCTGTCTGGCGGGCCAGGTTGTAGTTGAGGAGACCGCGCACCCAGGGTGCGTAGTCTTCGCGCGGGGTCTTTTCGGCAAAGACGTCCAGCTGCGCGTCATAGGAAAAGCTGTCGTTGAGAACGGCCAGGCGAATGAACTCTTCGCAGGCGCTCTCCGGGATGCCGAATTCTTCGGCGAACTGCTCAGAAGTGAGCGTTACGGGTGTGGTTTCGGTGAACGGGCGGATGTTTACATCTGTCTTCATCACCCCTCCATTGAAGCAAACAGCTTCAGCGAGCGTCCCAGCACCCCCGCTTTTGGGGCTGACATCCACCCCGGTGCGGCCCTAGGCTGGGGGCATGAGTGAGAACACGCAGATGCAGTACAACCGTCTGGGTCGCGCGGGCCTCAAAGTGAGCGAACTGTCGTTCGGTTCGTGGGTCACGTTCGGCGATTCCATTGACACCGGCCTTGCCAAGGAGTGCATGCAGACCGCTGCCGAAGCCGGTGTCAACTTCTTCGACAACGCCGAGGTCTACGCCGGCGGCAAGTCCGAAGAGATCATGGGCCAAGCCATCGAAGAGCTCGGCTGGAAACGCAATTCCTATGTCATTTCGACCAAGCTGTTCTGGGGAATTGAAGACAACATCAACCTCAAGAACACCCTCAACCGCAAGTACCTGATGCAGGGCATCGACGGTTCTCTCGAGCGTTTGGGCCTCGACTTCGTTGACCTTGTGTTCTGCCACCGTCCCGACCCGGATACCACTCTGGAGGAAACCGTGTGGGCGATGAGCGACATCGTCTCCAGCGGCAAGGCCCTGTACTGGGGAACCTCCGAATGGTCAGCCGAGGAGATCCGCGGCGCCTATGAGATCGCGGAGCGGCACCACCTGCACAAGCCGTATATGGAACAGCCGCAGTACAACCTGCTCAACCGCACCCGCGTGGAAGATGAATACGCTCGCCTCTACGACGACATCGGCCTGGGTCTGACCACGTGGAGCCCGCTAGCCGGAGGGATTCTCACGGGCAAGTACCTCGACGGCGTCCCCGAGGGTTCACGTGCGACGGCAAAGGGCCACAGCCACTTGGCGGAGGAATCCACCAAACCGGAAACCGCTGACCGTGTGCGCCGCGTGGTCGACATGGCGCGCGAACTTGACGTCACTCCGGCACAGCTGTCACTCGCCTGGCTTCTGAAGAACCCGCGAGTTTCAACGGTCATCACGGGTGCAAGCTCAGTTGATCAGGTCAAAGACAACATGGGCGCACTCACAGCCAAGGAGCGTCTGGACGACGAGGCGAAGGCCCAACTGGACGAGACCTTCAGCTGACGACCCACGTCTCGAATCTCTGACTGAAGTCACAAGCGGGGCGGGCTGCACAGCAGATGCTCGCCCCGCTGTTTTCTGGGCGCTTTGAGCCCTGGAAGCCTCTATGCCCCCGGTGCAGGGTCCATTTGCCAACGTGTCAGCGGCTCCGCTTGAGCCTTCAGCGCCGGCAGGTAGGCAGCTTCACCGGCGGCGTGGACTTTGATGAATGCCGTGATGCGCGAAAGGATGAGTGGGTCGTCGATGATTCCGCTGTTATGTCGACCGGCAATCCGTGTGAGCATTGCCCGCTGCCGCGACTTCTTCATGCTGGTGTAGATGGGTCGGGCGTGTTCGCTCATGGGCGCGACCGTGTCGTTGCTGCCGCCCACAATGAGCACCGGTGATGCGACTGTGCTGAAGCCGCGCTGTGCCCAGGGGTTGAGGGCAACAACTGCGGAAACGTTTTCACTCTCCGCGGCGGTAAGCGCCCCTCCGCCGCCCATGGAGTAGCCGACAAGCGCGGTTTTCGCCGGGTCGATGACGCTTGCCCATTCACCGCGACCGCGGGCGTCATCGAGTGCGGCGAGCATCTGCTTGGCCCGGTACTCCGGAAATGCCTTCGGTTCGATTGATCCTGCGGCCAGAACAGCGCAGCCGTGGGTGGCGAGTCGCTTGGCGATCGTGTGCATCTCCTCGGCTTTACCCGTGTAGCCGGGGAAAGTGACGACAACGGGGCAGCGTGCCTGCGGTTCGCGCGGCCAGAACAGGGTTGCGGCACCGTAGCCGGGGGTTCTGACCAGGCGCGACTGGAGGAGTTTGTGGGGTCCGGGAAGGCGGACGTCAGCGGCTGAAGCACTGACCGCACCGTACTGGGTGCGGGCCGCGGGCATGACGGTCAGAGCGGCGGCTGCGAGGCTGCCGAGCGCAAATGATCGTCGACTGACGAACCTGCCTGACATGGCACTCCTGGAATGTGGGGAAGACTCATTCAATGTACCGCCGCACAGCCCGTTTTCGGCTCAGGTGCCGACCGCGTGTTGGCTCCCCAGATGTGCTGGGAGGCTCAGGACTGACGAGGTGCCGCCGACTTCCGCACGGACCGCGCCTTGTCGATGAAGGTCCGGATGAGGGCGTGGTCCTTCACTCCCCGACTGGATTCCACACCGGATGACACATCAACGCCGATTGCCCCCGAGGATTCGGCGGCCTGGGCGACGTTGTCGGGGTTGAGGCCGCCGGCGAGGACAAACGGTCCTCGGTCGCGTTCGTGCAGCTGGGTTTGGTCCCACCGCTGACCTGCGCCCGGCGCGGGAGCATCAAGCAACAGGAGGTCGTCGCCGAATGCGCCGGCGTGGGCTTCAGGGTCGTGGGCCAGAGACACAGCACGCCACAGCTTCAAGCCCGGCGCCGCAGCACGTGCAGCGGAGAAATCGGAGTGCTCGTAGTGGCCGTGCAGCTGCAGGGCATCAGCACCGATCCGCTGAGCCATGGAAGCAGCATCAGCCGCGTCCATGTCGAAGACCACGAGAACAGCGAGTGCCGACCCCGCCTCGTGAATCCAGGTGACAAGCTGTTCCGCGGTGTCTGCGTCGACGTGCCGCGGCGATGGCTCGTAGTGCATGATGCCCAGCGCGTCCGCACCTGCCTCGACGGCAGCCCGCACGTCGCCGCGTGTTCGAACGCCGCAGATTTTAACGAAAAGAGAGTCAGTCACTGTACTCAGTCTGCGCTTTCGTGTTCACCGTCAACATAGAACCAGCGGCCGGCCCGGACAGCAAAAGACGAACGCTCCCGCATGGTGCCGGTCTCGCCGCCAACACGATAGTGAGCCGCGAACTCGACGATCCCAGTCTTATCCCCCGCTCCCCCATCGACCGTGTCGAGGATGTCAAGAGAAGTCCACTCCACCTCGGCATCCAGCTGTGTATCAGCCGGTCGCGTACGGGGATGCCACGTGCGGAACAGGTAGTCGGCGTTGCCTAAGGCACAAGCCGTAAACCGCGAGCGCATGAGCGCCTCAGCTGTGTCTGCCGCGCGTGTGCCTTCCAGCAGCGGCAGGCAGCAGTCACCCAAGACGGCACCGGTAGGAAGGCCGCCGCAGGGGCACGTGTCAGAGGTTCTGCGGGGAATCATCAGGTCGCTTCGATGATGCGGTCGTTTTCATCCTGCCCGGAGCCCTCCGCGGGACGGCCGCCGATCTTGTCGACGATCATGGCAATCGCGCCGTCACCGGTGACGTTGGCGGCCGTGCCGAAGCTGTCGAGCGCGATGTAGGCGGCGAACATGAGGCCCACTTCCACCTCGCCAAAGCCGAGCATCTGCGTGAGCAGACCGGCCGCGGCGGCAATCGCGCCGCCGGGAACACCCGGTGCGGCAATCATCATGACGCCGAGCATGAGGATGAACGGCAGGTACGTCAGGAACGAGGTGTCACCGCCGGTGATCATGAGGACGGCCATCGAGAAGCACGTGATCTTGATCATCGAGCCGGACAGGTGGACGGTGGCACACAGGGGAACAACGAAGCCGGCCACGGTGTCAGACACGCCGTTCTTCTTGGCTGAGCGCAGTGTCACCGGGATCGTCGCGGCAGACGATGCCGTGCCAAGTGCGGTGAAGTAGGCATCGCGCATGTTCCACAGCGACTTCACGGGGTTGCGTCCCGCAATTGCTCCGGCCGCCGTGTACTGCACGAGCAGCATGAAGAGGGTCAGCGCGAACGACACGATGACCACCAGCAGGAACTTCTGCACGACGATGACAGCTGCACCGCTGTGGGCAAGCTCTGCAAAGATCCCGAAGATGAACAGCGGCAGAGCGGGCACGATGACGTTGCGGATGAGGCTTTCGACAATCGAGCGGAACTCGATGGCGCCTCGGAAAAGAACACGGCTGCGGAACGCCGTCAGGCCCGCGCCGATGATGATGGCCAAAACGAGGGCGCTCATGACGCCGATGACGGGCTCCAGCACGATTTCGGTAGCCACATCGGCCGCGGCCAGCGGGTCGTCGGGGTCGATCTCAGTGGCCTCGCTGACCACGGTGAAGAACGGGGCGAAGCCCTCGCCCTCCGCATCGGCGATGCCCTTGATGTCGGTGCCCTCAAGTGAGGAGCGGAACAGCCAGCTGGAGGTGAAGTAAGCCAGCAGACCTGCAAGCAGGGTCGAGGTGTAGGAGATGCCCGCGGTCATGCCCAGCTGTTTGCCTCCCCCTTTGCCGAGTTCTGCAATTGCCGGTGCGACAAGACCGAAGATGATGAGCGGCACAACGAACGACAGCAGACCGGAGAACACGGAATTGTAGGTGGCGAAAACTCCGCCGAGCCAGGCCGGCAGGATCGGGCCGACGAGGATTCCGAGGACGATCGCGATGACGATCCACACCAGAAGCGGGAGTGAACGGATCAGCTTCATGAGTTGTTGTGCTTTCTGCGGTGAACAAAGAATGGCATTAAGGGAATACACAGGATTCTAGGGAAGCCCTGCGCTGCCCGTGCACGCGGCGCACGAATAGGGGCCTTCGGTTCACTCCGAAGAGTGGACCGAAGGCCCCTGTTCCGCCGAGGTGCCATGCGGCTTTACGGCCTGTGAGCTCAGGTGTCGCTGGATTCGTCTTCTTCTGCGACCCGTTCAGCCTTTTCGACCATTTCGTCGTGCGTCATGCCGCGCTGGCCGGGCTGACGACGCTCAGCCAGTGCCTTGTCCGTCGGCGACTGCGGCATGACGCGGGTGCCGACGGTGCCGGGCTGCTGGCGACCGTGAATCGAAGCACCGGCGGTTTCTGGCATAAACCACGTGGCGATCAGGCCGATGACGCAGGCGAGGATCATGTAGTACGCCGGGAACAGGAGGTCGCCTGTTGCTTTGACGCCGGCTTCGTTGATCAGTCCGGCAGTGCCGCCGAGTGCAGACACGGACAGGTTGTAGGTGACCGAGAAGCCCAGCAGGCGCACGTGCGCGGGGAACATCGCCGGGAAAGTCGCCGAAATCGTCGCGAGCATCGGCACGTAGGCGATGCCGAGCACTGCGAAGCCCACGAGGGCAAAGCCGAAGCCCAGGGACATCATCTTGAACATGGGGATCGCGAGAACACCCACGGCGATCGTGGTGAAGAACCACAGCGGACGACGCCCGAACTTGTCCGATGCCGCACCGAAGATCGGCATGAACAGCACGATGAACAACTCGCCGACGAGGATCACGATGAGCGAGGTCTGCGAATCCATGCCGATCTGCGCCTCGAAATAGGACGGCATGTAGGTCAGCAGCGTGTAGTTGACCATGTTGACGGTTGCAACGAGTGCAAACAGGATGATGACGTCGCGGCGGTACTCCTTGAACACCGCGCGGAAGCGGTCCATTGTCGAGGTGTCGTCCTCTTCCGGGTCTTCCTGGATTTCATTGAACACCGGGGTGTCTTCAAGCTTCGAGCGCAGGTACCAGCCGATGAAGCCCATGGGCAGTGCGATGAGGAACGGGATCCTCCAGCCGAAGGAGTCCATCTGCTCAGGCGTCACGTTGAACTGGATGAGCAGCATGAGGGCGGCGCCGATGACGTAGCCGGTCAGCGAGCTCGCCTCGAGGAACGAACCGAAGAAACCGCGACGACGGTTAGGGGCGTACTCAGCCATGTACGTGGCTGCTCCGCCGTATTCGCCGCCGGTGGAAAAGCCCTGCACCAGGCGCAGAATGATCAGCAGGATGGGCGCCCAGATGCCGATCGTCTGGTAGGTGGGAAGAAGGCCGATGAGGGTTGTTGCCCCGGCCATGAGCAGAATCGTGGCGGCCAGCACTCCCTTGCGGCCGATCTTGTCACCCATGGGACCCCAGAAGAACCCACCGAGGGGTCTTGCCAGGAAGGAGATGGCGTACGTCGCCATGGTGGCCATGATCTGGTATTCGCCGAGTGCATCGAAGAAGTGATGGGCGATGTACGTTGCGGCAATCGCGTATACGCCGTAGTCGTACCATTCGGTCATATTGCCGATGGCCGAGGCGGCTGTTGCCCTGCGGACAACCTTTGGATCGGCCGCGTGGTCTTCGGCTTCGCGCGCGTAGTCTGATGCGAGCAATTCTTGTGAGCTGCTGTCAGAACTCATACAAACCTTCCTAATTTGAGACATCAGTCACTGTAGCGAAGAGCAGTGCCGATGGCTAAAGCAGGAAAATCTACATGGCCGGCAAGCGGAGTGTGACCGTCGAACCCTGTCCGTACCAGGACTGCAGCGAAGCGGTGCCGCCGTGGCGTTCGATGATGGCGCGGACCATCGGCAGCCCGAGCCCGCTGCCCTCCGTCCCGCGGACTTCGCGTGAACGGCCGAGCTCTTCCCACACGGTTTCGATCTCATCCGGCGCTATCCCGCGGCCCGTGTCGGCACATTCAATGACAACCCAACCGCTCTCTTCGCGGCCGCGCACTTCAATGTGAGCCCCCGGGGGTGAGTACTTCACTGCGTTGCTCAACACGTTCGACACGGCCAAAAACAGAAGGTCTGAGTCACCCCGAACGTGAGGCAGGGGTCGCGGTGCCTGAGGCAGAGACACCTGGAACCTGCGATCCCGAGCACCCGGAACTTCAAGAACCGTCTGCACCGCCTCGTGCACAAGAGCGCCGATGTTGACCGCGGAGGGTTCGAGTTCAGCGTGTTCGACTTCGCTGATTTTGCGCAGATTGCTCAGCAGACTGCTCAGACGCACGGCCTGAGCATCGATGCTGTCGCGCTGCCGCTGGGACGGTTCGTCGGCCAGGGCTGCGCGAATGCCCTGAATGGGGTTCTTCAGTTCGTGGTCCAGACGGGCCAGCAGACGCTGGCGGCGGCGAGTCTGCTCATCGCGCACCTGCGCTGAAGCTTTGACGGCACCGCGCCGGGCAAGGACGACAGCGGCAAAACCGGCCGCGAACAGGCCGGACAGCAGCAGGCCGAAAACGAGGGGCGCCCACGCTACCCGGGCCGTGATAACCGCTTGGGTTCGCGAGTCGACGAACAGCCACCCCACCGTCACAATCAGCCCGATGAGCAGGGGCGCAAGCAGCGCTGAGGCGATGACCAGCGGTGTGCGCTGCTGTTTCTGTTCGCTCATCCGCGATCCACTGCTCCAAGAAATCGATATCCTGCACCCGACACCGTCTCAATGTAGGCGGGATCGCTGGAATCGTCACCCAGTTCCCTGCGGATTTCGGCAATTCTGTGGTCAACCGCGCGTGTGGTCACAATCGCCTCGAAGCCCCACACGGTTTCCAGCAGACGCTGGCGAGAGAACACCTCGTCGGGGTGGCTCATAAGGAATTCCAGAAGAGCAAAGGCGCGCGGAGTCAGCTGTCGCTCGCTTCCGTCGACAAAAAGTCTCCGGGCAGGCCGGTCCAGACGCAGCTCGCCCGATACAAGAGCTTGGGCTGCGCTCAGCGGCGTCTGGCCCCGCTGGGTACGGCGCAGAACGGCACGGACTCGCGCCATGAGCTCAACCGGGTCAAACGGCTTGGTCATGTAGTCGTCTGCACCGTCATCAAGGGCGGCTGCCCGTTCGAAGGTCTCCCCCACCTCGGTCAGCAGGATGACGGGCAGCCATTCGTCGTCTGCCCTGATGCGACGCAGGACCTCCCGACCGTCAAGGTTCGGCATGAGCACGTCAAGGATGACCAGGTCAGGGCGGCGAGCCTCGATGGCGTGCAGCGCCTCGACACCGTCAGCTGCGGTTTCAGTGTCGAGGCCGCTGCGGCGCAGCACGGGGGCCAAGTGCTCGCGGATCGTGGAGTCATCATCGACGAGCAGCACATGCGGTCGTGTCTGGGCGGACATTGTGTTCCTTCGCGGGCTCAGCCGTCGTAGCGGATTTCAACCCGTCGGTTCTTTTCGCGACCTTCCGGATTGTCTTTGCCGCCCTTTTCATTCGGCTCGATCGGCTTGCTGTCGCCAAAGCCCTTGACTTCAGTCTTGATGTCAGACCGGGCTTCCTTAATAGCCTTGGACACGGCTTCAGCGCGGCGCTTCGACAGAACGTCATTGCCTTCCTTGTACGGAAGGTTGTCCGTGTGGCCCTCAACCCTGACGGTCGCGTTCTGCGGCACTTTCTTGACCAGTTCGGCGATCTTCTTCTTCGCACCGTCAGACAGGTCCCATTTGCCGAGGTCGAACAGCACGTCCGAGGACAGCGTGACGACTTTTTCGCCGGCGTCTTCGCGCGTGTCATCCATCGGCTCGATGTTGTCTTTAAGCGGGATGATCTCGGCCTTGATCGGTTCGATTTCCGATTTTACTGCAGCCGCTGCGGGAACAGCGCTCAACACCATGACTCCGACCAAGCCGGCGGCTGCGAGCTTGGTTGGGGCGTTCACTGGATCTTCACGCCCTTCACCAGCGGCTCACCTTCCCACAGGAAGACGTCCATCGTGTCAACGTCTTCCGGCGGAGCACCGAAAGCAGCCTTGCTCCGAGCTTCCGTCCCGGAACTCAGTTTGACGTCAAAGTACGAATCACTGAGATCTCTGATCATCTTGTGCTTGTTGAAGTTCTTCGTATCTACCGCGTAAGGCTGAAAACCTGTGCCGCGGACACTGTACAAGTCAGTCTCCTTATCGAGCTGAGTTTCCAGGGTGAAGCCGTAGACTGCTTCTACCGTCTGCTGGTTGCGCTTGACGCTGATCAGTCGGACTTTGAGCTTGGCATCTTTATCCCCGTCCACTTTCGCCGGAACTTCGACTTCGGCCAGGACGTCACCCGAAGCAGCCGCTTCCGAACCGCTGCCGGAGTCCTCGGAGTCTGCAGTGTCTGAGTCCCCACCGCTCTGGGACGCCGCTTCGCCAGAACCGCTGCCGGAGCTGTCCGAACTGTCATTCTGCTCTGACTGTTCAGACGTTTCCTTTTTGTCGTTAGACCCGGTGTTGAAGTCAACCGAACACCCTGTCAGACCCAGGGATGCAGCCACGGCCGCCGCGGCGATGACTGTTCGTACTTTTGTCGTGCGCATGTGAAACCTTTCGGTAGCGGACCGGGTGGGCCCTGTCGTGCTTGCTGACTCAAGACTACGAACGCGCAAAGCCCTGTTCGTCGCACAGAAGTCGCAAGAGTCCGGAAACTTGTACCAGCTTCGCGACATTCTGAGACACACAGGTGAACTCAGCGTGTACGCCTCAGCGGCGGCTTGCCTCAATCACCTCACGCGCAAAGCCGTCGAACAGCGCCTGGGCATTGCGCGCGCTGTCCTCTTCAACGCGGTCGGCGTGTTCAACGAGGGTGCCCTTGTCAAAGCCCAGTTTGGCCAGGCCGTCGGCTTCCCAGCCGCGCACGGAATCAGCAGACGCTTCGGGGTGAAACTGCATACCCCACGACCGACCGATGCGGAACGCCTGGATTTCGCACAGTTCGCTGCTGCCCAGCAGCTGGGCCGATTCCGGCAGTTGAGTGATGCGATCCACGTGGCTCTCAATGAAGTGGGTTTTCGGACCCACCTTGCCGAACACGGGGTCAGCAGCGGCATCCGCGGTGAACGTGATTTCGGTTGCACCCTTTTCGGGTGCACCCGTTTTGGCTTTCACGGTGCCGCCGGCCACGTGGGCCAGCAGCTGTCCGCCCAGGCAGATGCCCAGCTGCGGTTTGTCGGCATCCCATGCGGCCCGCACGAGTTCCGCCTCGCGTTCCAGCCAGGGCGCCCGGTCGGTTTCATCCGGCATATAGCCGCCGCCCAGGTACACGAAGCCGTCGTAGTCGTCGACGACGTCCGGACCTGGGATGTCATTAAACGTGTCATCCGGTCCCGGCCCGATTCGCAGATCGAACTCGATGTGGTGGTCAATCAGGCGCGGCAGCAGTCGCCTGGGCTGTGAATCAACGTCATTGACGATGATGAGGATGCGGGCCATGGTTCTTACTCTCCTGAGCGCAGGAAACAGCGATAGCGGTCGTCGTGGGCTTCCAGCACGCGCAGCGCGTTGTCGAAGCCGAGTTTCTCAAGGTCGCCATCCGACCACGAACGCGAGCGCAGTTCGTCAATGAGAGCCGGATAGGTGCTGGCGTTGTCCAGTCCCGTGGGGAAGGAGTCCGTTCCGCAGAAGTCGGATCCGATGCCCACGTGGTCAATGCCGATGCGTTCGCGCACGTAGTCGATGTGGTCGGCAACATCGCTGATGGTGACTTCCGGGGCTGTGCCTTCTTCTCCGCTCTTGACCCAGTCATAGCGTTCCTGCGACACGAATGAGGGCACGAAGGTCAGCATGTGCACTCCCCCGTTGGCCGGCAGACGGTCGATGATGTCATCGGGCACATTGCGCGGGTGCGAGCACAGGTTCAGCGCGTTCGAGTGGGTGAAAAGCACCGGCAGGTCGGTCATGGTGAGCACCTGGTCCATAACACTCGGCGCCACGTGAGACAGGTCCGGGATCATGCCGATCCGGTTCATCTCCTTGACCACTTCCCGACCGAAGTCGCTCAGACCGCCGTGCACCGCCTCGTCAGTTGCGGAGTCAGCCCAGCTGTGGGTGGTCGACCACGTGAGCGTCATGTAGCGAGCGCCGAGCTTGGCGAACATCCGCAGCGCGCCGAGTGATTCGTTGATCTGGTTGCCGCCCTCAACACCGAGCAGACCGCCGATGCGCCCGGCAGCTCGCTCAGCACGGATCGCTTCCGCGGTTGTAGCCCAGGCGAGGTCATTCGGGTAGGTGCTGATCAGGCGGTCGACGAGGTCGATCTGTTCGAGCGTCCAACGGACAGCTTCATCGCCCTTGATCGCCGAGTCGACGAAGACCGACCAGAACTGTGCGGCCACACCGCCGTCGCGCAGCTGCGGAATGTTGGTTTCGACAACCCCGTCGGGGCGGTCGAGGTCAGCGACGGAAGAGCTGCGGGTTTCGCGCAGCAGGTAAGGGAGGTCATTGTGGCCATCGAAAATGGGGATGAGTGGAGAGGGCATCGCCGGTCCTTTCTTCAGTCCGGTTGAGGTGTGTCAGGCGTGCAGGTGTGCGCTGATCAGGCCGCCGGCTTCGCGCATGATCGGCATGACTTCGAGGACGCGGTCTTCGTCTGCGGCCCAGTTGGCGAAGACCGCGTAGGCCACGCGGCGTTCGCGTGTGAAGGCGATGCCGGTGTCGGCGCGGACGCTGGAGTCGGTGCCGGTTTTGTTCACAATCCATTCGCCGCGCGTGTAGTAGTAGTGCGCCAGAGGGTCTGGTTCGAAGTAGGAGGCCACCATCGAGGTGTCGGCTCCCGCACCGAGCCAGCGGCGCATCATTTCCGAGGTCATCGGGTCGAACAGTTCGTCGCGGGACAGCCGCGCCATGTAGTCGCTCAGTTCGTAGGCGGTGCCTGATGACAGGCGGCGGGGTGCTCCTGCTGGGCGCGGCCAGCGCAGGAAGTCGTGCAGCGCGGAGTCCTTGTAGCCCAGCGCTTCGACTTCTTTGGCTACGCGGTCCAGGCCGACACGGGAGATGAGCACGTTCGTGGCGAAGTTGTCGCTGAAGGCGCCGATCAGCATGCCGACGTCGTGGATTGTCAGATCCGGCTGGTCAAGCAGGTACCAGATGCCGGATTCGTCGACGCGCTCTGCCGCGTTGCGGGTCAGCCGCTCATCCAGGCGCAGTTCACCGTTGTTCTTCATCTTCAGCGCTGCGTGCAGCAGGAAGATCTTGGCGATCGATGCGGTGGAGAGCACGCGGTCGGGTGCGTGGCTGAACACCTCTTCGCCCGTGTCGATGTCGATTGCGCTTGCCGAGAATTCAACTCCGTCGAGACGTGTGAACAGGTCAGCTGTCATTGTTCTGCCTTTCTCCGGCGTTGTTCGCGGCCGGCTTCTGTTGCGAGATCAAATCTATGCGAAGAGGCTCATCACCTGGCCGGCGGCCAGACCGAAGAACGTACCGGCGAATGCGCCGATGAGCGCAAAGAGAACTCCCACGGGCACGAGCTCTCGGTTGAAGGCACCGGCGACGACGGGTGCGGAGGCAACACCGCCGATGTTCGCGGTCGAAGCGACAGCCAGGCTGAACAGCTCCGTTTTTGTGAGCTTGGCGTAGATGATCATGAGGACGAAGTGGATGGTGACAACCATGAGCCCGGCGAGCAGGTAGATCGGCGCTTCGACAAGCGATGTGAAGTCGGACCCTGCCGCAATGACTCCGATGATGATGTACAGCATGATGTAGGCGACATCCGATGCGCCGGCCATCTTTCCGTACTTGGTCGAACCGATGATCAGGCCCACGATGCTGACGATGAGGATGGTCCAGGTTGTCGAGTTCACGACGACCCCGATTTCCGGCAGTTTTCCGCCGATCACGGTGGCCAGTGCTGATCCGAACAGGCCGATGGCCAGAACCCGGAACAGCGCCACGAGGTCCATTTTCTCTTCATCAGCGGAGCTCTTTTCGCCGCCTTCACCAGTCGAGGCTGCACGCGAAGACAGGGCCGAAGTGTCGGCTTTTGTCCACGCGTTGAATTTGTCAGAGATGCCGACGGACGAGAACATCACCAGCAGCCACACGGAGTACACGATGGTGTCGACGATCAGCACGTGGCCGAAGATGTTCTCCGGCGGGTTGAGGATTCCCTGCACGGCCGCCATGTTCGCCGAACCGCCGGTCCACGAAGCTGCGAGCGCGGCCAGGCCCTTCCACGCTTCAGCTTCGAGAACCCCCTTGAGCACGGCGAAGGTGATGACGAATCCCAGCATGATCGAAACGGCGGTGGCCGCGTAGGTCAGCAGCAGCTTCGGGCCCAGTTTGATGATTTTTCGGACATCGCACTGGAACAGCAGGAGCATGATCATTGCCGGCAGAAGAGCGTCTTTCACTCCCCCGCCGACAGCATCGATCGAATCGGATTCGCCGAAAACTCCGACGGTGTTGAGCAGCGCCGCTATCAGGTAGAGGAAGACGAAGCCGGGAACGTACCTGAAGACTGGAAGCCCACGGGCTTTGTCCAGGTAGACGAGTATCGCGGCTATTGCGATGAGCAGGCTGATGAACAGAAAACCGTCGGTGATCATAACTGTTTAGGGGGTTCACTCCTCGTTCGGTTCGATCGTCACAGTGGGTGCGGCACCGTCTGCCGGTGCGCTCAGCTTTGCGTGCACGCCCAACGGTACCGAACCGGCATGCGGGTGGTGGCCCAGTTCAACTTCCCACACGACCGGTACCTGGGCGTCGCCGAAGTACTCGCGCAGAAGCGCCCTGCGGTCATCGTTTTCACCGCAGCTCTCCCAGGAGCCCAGGACGACGGCGCCGGCCCGTTCGAGCCAGCCGATCCGTTTGAGCTGCAGCAGCAGATTGTCCAGCCGGTACACATCCTCGTCGACGTCTTCCAAGAAGAGGATGCCCGGCTCCTCGGGTGCTCCCGGCTGGAATTCCGGCGCCCCAACACCGGCGGCGAGCAGACTGAGGTTGCCTCCATAGGTGATTCCCGTGAACTCACCGGAAGTGAGAGTCTGCGCCGGTTCACCCAGACGCACCTGTTCGTCTGACCACGGTGAGAACAGCCAGCGCTTGATGTCAGTGCGCACGCGCTCGCTGTCGCCGAAAACGGCGTTGCCGACCATGGGGCAGAACAGCGTGGGCACTCCCACGTGGTGCGCCCACGCCTGGTGCAGGGCGGTGATGTCACTCGACCCCGTCAGCAGCTTGGGACGGCCGTCAGGACGCGGCGCGTTCTCCGCCATGGAACCGAAGTCGATGCCGTCCAGCAGGCGCATGGCCCCGTAGCCGCCGCGCAGAGCAATGACAGCGGAGGCCTCGGGGTCGCACCAGGCGTTGACCAGGTCGCTGCGGCGTTCGTCATCGCTGCCGGCCAGGTACGAGGCGCGGGCATCGACTTTGCGAAGGTTCTCTCCGACCTGCACGTCAAATCCCCACTCTTCCAGCGCGGCGATTGCCGGTTCAACAGTTCCCTTGGGTGCTGGTCCCGAGGGGGCTACAAGCCACACTCGGTCGCCTGGGGCCAGTGGGGCCTGCTGTGCGTAGGGGTTGCGGTCAGTCATTGACGGCGCCTCCGGTTTCTTCTGTTGTGGTTGCCACAGGGTCGTCCGTCTTCGCGGTGACAGTCTTTGCCGTCTGCCCCTGAGCGGCCCGTTCTGAGCGGAAGCCGGGCACTGCGGCCAGCAGCTTGCGTGTGTAGTCGTGTTGAGGGTTCAGAAGAACATCCTCAACCGGACCGCGTTCAACGATTTCACCGCGGTACATGACGGCCACCGTGTCGGCGATGTTCCACGCCAGACCGAGGTCGTGGGTGATGACGAGTGCCGTGAGCCCAATGTTCTTCTTCAAAGCCAGGAACAGCGACAGGATCTCACCGCGCACCGAAGCGTCGAGGGAAGCCACGGGTTCGTCGGCAATGAGAACATCAGGTTCGAGCGCGAGCGCGCTGGCAATGACAACGCGCTGACGCTGCCCACCGGAAAGCTCCTGCGGAATCGGCTCAAAGAAGTCCTCGGCGGGAATCAGCTCCGCAGCTTCCAGGCTTTCACTCACACGCGCCCGTTCATCGCCGGTGAACTTCTGCACGCGCAGACCTTCTGCCACAGACTCATAGACCGAACGCGAAGGGTTGAGCGAACCCGACGGGTCCTGCAGGATCATCTGCACATCGCGCCGGAACTTGCGCAGGCCCCGCTTGCTGGTCGGCAGAGGCTCACCCTGGAACAGCAGTTCGGATCCGGCGTCTGGCTGCTGCAGGCCAAGCAGCGTTCGCGCAAGCGTTGTCTTGCCCGAACCGGACTGTCCGACAACCGCAAGAACCTCCGAGCGGTGCAGTTTGAGATCAACGTTGTTGACGGCCTTTGTCAGCCGTCCCCGCGCCTTAAAGGTGACGTTGAGGTTCCGTGCCTCCAGCACCACCTCGTCAGTCATGGTGTGCGGAGTATCGACATCTACCCGGGCTGGGTTGCGGGTGATCGGGTTGAGACGCGATTCAGGATCCCCGATTGTGGGGAACGCATCCGCCAGCTGCTGAGTGTAGGACTCCTCCGGCTGGGTGCAGATCTTTTCGGCCGGCCCGATTTCGACGATCTTGCCGTGCTTCATGATCGCAATCCGCTCACACGCTGTGGCCAGCACCGAAAGGTCGTGCGAAATCATCAGCAGCGAAATGCCGCGCGCCTCAACGAGCTCCCGCAGGCGGGTGAGGATCTGCTCCTGCACGATGACGTCAAGAGCCGTGGTCGGTTCGTCGGCGATGATGATGTCGGGATCACAGGCCAGGGCCATGGCGATCATGACGCGCTGCTTCTGCCCACCGGACAGTTCGTGCGGATACGCCTGCGCGATCTGCGCGTCGAGGTCCACCTGCTCCAGCAGGCTGAGAACCCGCGCTTTGCGATCAGCTTCGGAACGCCATTCGTCTTTCACGTGCAGGTTGAGCGCTTCGAGGATCTGCTTGCCCACCGGGCGCACCGGGTTGAGCGAGTGCAGAGCACCCTGGAACACGATCGCGGCTTCCGACCAGCGGACCGCGCGCATCTGGCCGAAGTTCAGTTCGGCAATGTCGGTGCCGCCCAACAGCACGCGCCCGGTCAGCGTCGCGTTGTCCGGCAGCAGGCGCAGCACAGAGAGGATGAGCGTGGACTTGCCCGAACCGGATTCACCGGCGATGCCCAGTGTGCCGCCGGCCGGCAGTTCGAGGCTGACGTTCGATACCGCTGGGATGTCGCCTCGGGAGGTTCGCGACGAGTACGTGATCGAAACGTCGTCGAAGACAAGATCTTTGCCCGCGGCAGCGGCAGCTTTTTCTGCTGTACTCATCAGCGGCTCCTGAGGGTCGGATTGGCAATTGCTTCGATAGCCCGGCCCACCAGCGTAAACGCAAGAACCACAGCGACGATCGCAAGGCCCGGGGTGAGGATGAACCACCAGTAGCCGGAGGTTGCCGCCGAAACATCCATCGAGTTCTTCAGAATGGTTCCCCAGGACTGCTGAGTTGTGTCGCCCAGGCCCAGGAACGCGAGTGTTGATTCAGCGATGATCGCACCGCCCACCGTCAGCGTCGTGTTGGCCAGCACGAGCGGCATAACGGCCGGCAACAGGTGCGAGGTGATGATGTGCCAGTGGCCGGCGCCGAGCACTTTCGCGCGCTCAATGTAGAGGCGCGATTCCGCCGACAGCGTCTGCGCGCGAACAATGCGGGCAGTACCGGCCCACGAGGTCACACCGATCGCGATGACGATTGTGAAGACTCCACGCTCAAGAACAGAGGACAGGACAATCGCCAGCAGCAGCGACGGCAGAACCAGGAAGAAGTCGATGACACGCATGATCAGTCCGCCGACCCAGCCGGTGAAGTGCCCGGCCGCGATGCCCATGATCGTTCCGATGATCATCGACATGGCCGTGGCAGCCACACCGACGATGAGCGAAACCCGTGCACCCCACACCAGGCGCGCCCACAGTTCGCGGCCGTAGTTGTCTGTGCCCAGCGGATGCTCCGCACTTGGCGACGCGTAGCGCGGATTGTCGAGGTTCTGGGTCACGTCGAGCATGGAACGGTCCGCAATGAGCGGAGCGAACACAGCTACGAGGATCACCAGGATGAGAACGATCGCACCGGCAACGCCCGCGCGGTCTTCCAGGAAGATCTTCCAGTTCTTCTTCCAGGCTTCTGCACGCCGGCTCCATGTGAGAGCGCGGGCGCTCGAGGGAACAGCCGTGCCCTGGTTTTCGCGGCCAGCAGCCGTCTGCTTTTCGGAGGAGGTGTTGTGGGAAGTCATTCAGGCCCTCCTGACGCGCGGGTCGAGCTGGCGGTACACAAGGTCAGCCAGCAGGTTCATGATGATGATGGCCGCTGAGAAGACCACGAACGTGCCCTGCAGCAGCGGGAGGTCGGGACCGGAGATCGCCTCGAAGGTCAGCTTGCCCAGACCAGGCCACGAGAACACGGTTTCGACCGTTAGGGCACCGGCAATGAGACCGCCGATGTGCATGAAGACGAGTGTCACGGTCGGCAGCAGTGCGTTGGGCACAGCGTGCTTAAGCCGGACGTCGTCTTCGCGCAGGCCCTTGGCGCGTGCGGTGGTCAGGTAGTCGGCGCTCATCTCCCCCAGCAGAGATGCGCGCATCACCATGAGGTACTGCGCGTAGATGACCGCGGTCATGGTGATGACGGGAAGAATGAGGTGCTTGGCTACATCGACCACGTATGTGAAGCTGCCCGGCTCAATTCCAGGTGAAACCATGCCGCCGGTGGGCAGCCACTGCAGCTTTCCGGCAAACACCATGAGCAGCAGAAGAGCAAGCCAGAAGGTCGGCACAGACCAGAAGACGAGGCTTGTGGAGGTTGTCAGCTTGTCGAAGAGGGAACCGCGCTTCCACGCGGCCAGCTGACCCATCCAGAGGCCCAGGGTGATGGCCAGAATCGCCGATGTGCCCGTCAGCAGCAGGGTCGGCCACGCGTATTCGGCGATGAGGCTGGCTACGGACTGCTTGTAGACGTAGCTGGTGCCGAAGTTGCCGCTGAAGATGCCCACCAGATAGTCCCAGAACTGGACGAGCACGGGCTTGTCGAGACCGTATTCGGCGCGCAGCTGAGCCATCTGCTCGGTGCTCATCTGCCTTTCGCGAGCGATCTTCTGCACCGGGTCGCCCGGCAAGACTCGGAAGGCGAAGAAGCCCAGCACGACAACCATGAACAGGCTGATGAGCGCTCCGCCCACTTTCCTCAGCAGGTAGCTGAGATAGGACTGACCCGCCGGGGGCGCATCGATTTCCTCTGAACCGCCGGAAGCCTGATGCTTGAGCTTCTTATTTGCGGCCTGTGTCTCTGCGTTCACAGACATATTTCTGCTTTCCACGTACTGCTGAGGTTCTTCGGCAGTGCGTTAAAGGTGCTCGAGGCGCCGGTCACCACTCGTGTGTCCGGCGCCTCGAATCTGTGGGCTAGGTGTTTCGTGGTCTCACGCTCGGTCGTCGGCGCTTCGGCGGCGCAGGACGAGCGGGATGGCAACAGCGGCGATCACGACGACCGCACCGATGCCGATCCACAGGCCGGCCGAGGAGCCGCCCTTGCCGCCGTCCGCCTCGTCAGCGGGAGCCGCCGTGAGGAAGCCCCAGTAGCCTGACTGGTTGCCGATCACACCGCCGTCTTCGGGCTGCGTGGTGAAGCCGGCGAAGCGGTCAGAACGGTAGGCCTCGAGCTGCTTGGGGTACCACAGGGTGATCTGCGGAGCGTCGTCGTAGTGCTGCTGCAGTGCCTGGTGGACGAGTTCCTGGCGCTTGCCTTCGTCGAGTTCGGTGTGCTGCTTCTTGTACAGTTCGTCGAACGCCTTGTTGCAGTAGCCGTCCTGCGAGGTCGGGCCGTTGCCCTCCGAGTCAGGACGCGAAGCGCAGGTGTTGATCGACAGCTGGTATTCCGGGTCGGGAGTAACCGACCAGCCGGTCACGTAGATGTCGAAGTCGCCCTTCATCGTGCGGTCGGAAATCGTGTCGGAGTCACTGGACTCGGCCTTGATTTCAACGCCGATGTCCTTCAGCCACGGGGTGATGAACTCTGCGATGGACTGTTCCGTCGGGGTCTGGGCATCGATCAGCAGACGCAGGGAGAGCTTCTTGCCGTCCTTTTCGCGGATGCCGTCGGAGCCTTCCTTCCAACCGGCCTCATCGAGCAGCTTCTTGGCGGCTTCGGGGTCGTGGGAGACGATCTTGTCGGACTTCGGCAGGTGCCACTTCTCAAAGGACTCCGGCACGAAGCTCGTTGCTTCTGTCGCGTAGTCCTGCATGACCTGTTCGCGCAGGGTCTTCATGTCGATGCCCAGGCGCAGAGCCTGGCGGACCTTGACGTCCTTCAGCGCTTCATTGCCGGTTCCGTAGGCTTCGCCCTCCGGGGTTTCAAAGCCGGGGTTGACGCCAAGGGCCGTGAAGCGGCGGGATTCACCGACATTGGTTTCGATGTTGTCGGCGTTTTCCAGTGCCTTCATCTGTTCGGGGCTCAGCCCGGTCACGAAGTCGACATCACCGGCACGCAGCGCCTGCACCATGGCGTCGCTGTTCGTGTAGTAGGTGTACTGGATGGTGTCGACCTTCGGCTTGCCCTTCCAGAAGTTCGGGTTGGCCTTCAGCGTGATCGACTGGTTGGCCTTGTAGCTGTCCAGAACGTAGGGGCCAGAGCCGACAACCTCGGAGTCGTTGTCGTCCTTGGCGGGATCCTTTTTCTTGGACCACACGTGTTCGGGAACGACCGGAATTTCAACACCGGGGTTCGGCGCCTGCGGCGATTTGAGCTTGATGACGACGGTGGTGTCGTCGGGAGCTTCAACAGATTCGAAGTTCTCCACAAGCGATCCGTTTGCGGCACCCATCGCGGGGTCTTCCATCATCTGCGTGTAGGTGTAGACGACGTCCTTGGACGAGATCGGTTCGCCGTCGGACCACTTCATGCCGTCGCGAATGGTGAACGTCCATTCGTCACCGGTGTCGTTGGCGTCCCATTTCTCTGCCAGGCCTTCGGTCGGGCCGAAGTCCTTGGAGTCGTACTGCACGAGGTTTTCGTACACGTAGCGGTTGATGGCCGTTGGTGTGAGGTAGATCGAGGTGAACGGGTTGAAGTTGTCGACAAGACCCGAGGTGGCAATCCGCATGGTCGTGTCTGACGCCGCCTGTTCGGTCGACTGGGCTGCCGCGGGCAGCGCCGCACCGGTCGCCCCGAGGATCGTCATAGCGGTGGCAGCGGCCGCTGCCGTGCACCTCTTGAGAGCTGATCTGAACATATCTTCCTTCCGCCTGGCCTCTTGCCGCACCAGCCCCGTCGCGTGGTGCGTGGGACACGTCGAACGTGTGCCGATGCGACCGCCCCGCAGAAGCTGTTTCTGTAAGTTACATCACAAGCTCTTGTGTGTTCAAAACCACACGCTGAACTGTCTCAAAAGCAGCGGAAGACGAGTTCCCCATCATGCGCTCAAAACCCCCTCACCCACCCCTTATGGCCAGCAAACACGGGGAGTAACCTGGTAGTGAGAACGGCAGAGATTAAGGAGTCACAAGCCCCGATTCTCGAAAGTTCTCGCACATATACACCAAAGTGCTTGAGGAGCAGTGGTATGAAAGCCGCACGCTTTTACGACCGTAAAGACATCCGCATCGAAGACATCCCCGAACCGGAACTGAAGCCAGGCACCGTTGCCATTGACGTCGCGTGGTGCGGCATCTGCGGCACGGACCTCCACGAATACCTCGAAGGCCCCATCTTCGTGCCGCCGAAGGGCCACCCGCACCCCATTTCCGGCGAAGAGGCGCCGGTCACCATGGGCCACGAATTCTCCGGCACCATCACCGCCCTCGGTGAAGGCGTCACCGGCCTCGAAGTCGGCCAGAACGTCATCGTTGAGCCCTACATCATCGGCGAAGACGTCGACACGAGCGAAGGCCAGAACTACCACCTCTCCGAGAACATGAACTTCATCGGTCTGGGCGGCCGAGGCGGTGGCCTGTCCGAAAAGATCGTCGTCGAACAGCGCTGGGTCCACCCCATCGGCGACGTCCCGCTGGACGAAGCCGCTCTCATTGAGCCGCTGTCCGTTGGCCACCACGCATTCGTCCGCTCCGGCGCCAAGGCCGGCGACGTCGCAATCGTCGGCGGTGCGGGCCCCATCGGCCTGCTGACCGCAGCCGTTCTCAAGGCTGAAGGCCTGACCGTCTACATTTCGGAGCTGTCGGAAGCCCGCAAGGAAATGGCCCGGAGCACCGGCGTGGCAGACGAGGTCTTCGACCCCCGCGAAGTCGATGTCGCAGCCAAGGTCAAGGAACTCACCGGCGGCAAGGGCGCAGACGTGGGCTTTGAGTGCTCGTCCGTCCCGGTCGTTCTCGACATGCTCATGGATGCTGTTCGCCCCGCCGGCGTCATCGTCAACGTGTCGATCTGGGGCTACAAGCCCGAGGTCGATCTGCCGAAGCTGGTTCTCAAGGAAATCGACCTGCGCGGAACCATCGGCTACGCCAGCGACCACCCCGCCACCATCAAGCTGGTGCAGGAAGGCAAGCTCGACCTGTCGAAGTTCATCACCGCCCGCATCAAGCTTGACGAACTGGTCGACAAGGGCTTCGAGCAGCTCATCAACAACAACGAGCAGCACGTGAAGATCCTCGTGAACCCCAACGCCTGATCAATTCAGGCCTGAGCCGAGCTCAGACAGAAGATCCGGCCCGGTGGGAACCTCTGCGGTTTCCACCGGGCCGGATCTTTGTGTCAGGACGCCTCTCAGGCCTCCGTGCGCTGTTCAAACAGCACCGGGGCCGGCCACACCAGCTAGGGGCGGTCAGCAAACTCCCGCATAGCGTCGAGCAGCCAGTTGGCGGTGTGATCGGCAAAGGATGCCCGCGGCATAATCCAGTACGAATCCTCATCCGTTCGCCACAGAGCGGCCGAGGACCCTGCGACGAGTGTGAGGATCGCACTGCCGACCGGGAAGAAGTCCGGGTGCACGTCCACCTCGACCATTCTGCAGAGAACGTCGACGGCGTTCGGACCCGTCAGCTCGAGCACGGTCCGGTTGCCTGAAAGGTCAACGGCCTGCCCGCGGTGCTCCCCTACCGCCTCGGCGAGGATCCCGGCCAGAGCGGAACACGACAGCTCCCTTTCCGCCTCGTCACCGGCAACCAGCAGGAAGTCATCCGGACCGAACCACAGCACGTACCCGGTGACTGGCGCCTCGACCTCGGAAACCTGGCCCACCTTCCGCGGAAGTGGTGCACCGAGCACTTTCTCCAGCCCGTCGGCGGCCGGCCCGCCCGGTTCGGCGCGCAGGCTGATCTGCGTGCGGAACGGAACTTCGCGCAGCCGCACCCGCGACCCGCCAGCGGCGTCGAGTTCGGCGGCGCGTTCGGCAAGCGGGCTGCGGCGCAGGCTGAGGACGTCCTGTCGCGAAACTTCGGTCTGAGAAACAGCGGTGTTGTCAGCCATCTCGGCGTTCTCCTTCCGGATCGAACAGTACGGTCGGCCCGACTTCGACTTCGGCGAAGCCGCCCTCGCACGTGGCCATGAGCTTCTGGCCGATGAGCGACGGCCCGTTTTTGATCAGCGCAAGCCCGAACGTGCGGCCCAGGGCCTGCGAATCGTAGCTGGAGGTCACGTGCCCCTGCATGGGAATCGGCGCCTTCGGCAGACCTTCGCCCGTGTAGTCGCCCAGGTCATCGGGGAATACCAGCTGGCTGCCCTCCGGCAGGCGCAGCTTGGGGTCGGTCGGCAGGACGCTCACCAGCTGTTTGCGGTTCTCATCGACGTTGGCAAGCCGTGAGTACGACCGCTTGCCGATGAAGTCCTTCTTCAGCTTCGATACGACCCAGTCCATGCCGAGGTCCTGCGGTGTGACGGTCCCGTCGGTGTCTTGGCCGACCACGATGTAGGCCTTTTCGGCTCGCAGCACGTGCATGGTTTCCGTGCCGTAGGGCGTGATGTTGAACTCCGCGCCGGCGTCGGCAACGTCTTCCCACACCTTGAGTCCGTAGTAGGTGGGCACGTTGATCTCATAGGCCAGTTCACCGGAGAAGGTGATGCGCACGACCCGGGCGTCGATGCCGGAGGCGAGTGTCGTGTTGCGGTACTCCATGAACCCGAATCCCTCTTTCGACACATCGAGGTCCGGGGCCATTTTGCGCATGACGTCGCGGGATTTCGGGCCGACGACGGCGATTGTGCTGTACTGCTCGGTCGCCGATGTGAACACCACGTCCAGTTCCGGCCATTCGGTCTGCGACCACTCTTCGAGCCATTCGAGGACATCGGCCGCTCCGCCGGTCGTGGTCGTCATGAAGAAGTGGTCGTCTGCCAGACGCAGGGTCACACCGTCGTCGAACACCATGCCGTCGGGAGTGCACATAACCCCGTAACGGGCTTTGCCGACCTTGAGCTTGAGGTAGCCGTTGGTGTAGATCCGGTTGATGAACTCCGCGGCGTCCTTGCCCTTGATTTCGATTTTGCCGAGTGTTGTGGCATCCAGGAAGCCCACGGATTCGCGTACTGCCCGGCATTCGCGGGCAACTGCTGCGTCCATGTCCTCCCCGTCCTGCGGGTAGTACCACGGGCGCTTCCACTGGCCGACGTCTTCGAACACCGCGCCGCGGGCCACGTGCCACGGGTGGATGTTCGTCTGCCGGGCGGCGTCGTAGAGTTTGCCGACGCCGCGCCCGGCAAGTGCCGCAAACGCCACCGGGGTGTAGGGGGCTCGGAAGGTTGTTGTGCCGATCTGCCCGGGGGTGATCCGCCTGTTTTCTCCCGAGGTGCCGCTCACCACAGTGTTGATCGGCTTCTGACCGGGCTGGCCGGTTGCCAGAGCGCTGATTTCAGCACCCGTGAGAGCTTCCGCGATGAGGCCAATGGTGTTGACTCCGCCGATCTTCCCCTGGTCCACACCCGTGGAGATCGAGGTGTAGCGCTTGATGTGCTCAACGGACAGCATGCCTGCGCCGGAGGCTCGGATGATGTCGCGGACGGTGTTGTCGCGCTGGAAGTCGACGAAGTATTCAGCCAGTGCGGACAGCTGTTCGGGCTCGGTGCCCAGTTGCTGTTCGGCGTCTGGGCCGGGAATGAACCACAGCTGGTCGGCCTGGCCGGTCTCAGTCACGCGCGCGGCTGCCGTTTCGGGGTCGTAGAAGGAGCTGGCCTCCCCCGCTGCGGCTGCTGCTCCGGCGGCGGTTCCTTCGGCGAGCGCACGGGCCAAGCTGTAGCTTCCGTTGAGGGCGCCGACGGTGTGCTGGCGTTCGACGGCGGCAGCCGGGATGAATCCGGCCAGCTGGTCGTCCCAGTACATGCGGCCCTGCCGCTGGGAGTGCAGGTGGACATTCGGCGACAGTCCACCGGAGACTGCGAGCAGGTCAGCTTCTACGCGTTCCGCCTGGTGTTCCTGACCGCGCGGGGCGATCCACACGGCTTCGAGGCGGTCTTCACCTTCCGCTTGGACCACGGCGCTGCCGGGGCGCACCTCGACACCGGCGGCTCGTGCCGTATCAGCCTGCGCGGAGTCGGCTCGAGAATCGACAATGGTGACCTCGGCTCCAGCGCGTGCCGCATCGACTGCGGTGCGATAGGGGGTGTCGTGGGTGGTGAACAGAACGATCTTCTGTCCCGCCAGCACCCCGTAGCGGCCCAGGTACCGCTGGACCGCGGAGGCGAGCATGATTCCGGGGAGGTCGTTGTCTGCAAAGACCAGCGGGCGGTCAAACGCTCCGGTGGCGAGCACGACTTCCCCGGCGACCACGTGCCACAGCCTTTGGCGCGACACTCCGTCATGGCGGGTTTCGCCCGCAGCCTTGTATGCCGAGTCGCGGTCTTCGAGTGCCACGAGGTAGTTGTTGTCGTAGGAGCCGACAACAGTTGTGCGCGACAGCAGGCGGACGTTGCCTGAGTCTCGCAGCTCCCGCACTGTCTGTTCAACCCACTGGGCTGCCGGCAGGCCGTCGATGACGCTGGTTTCGTCATCCGGCGCGCAGTCCAGCAGGGTTCCGCCGAAGGCGTGGTCCTGTTCGAACAGCACGACGCGCTTGCCGGAGACCGCGGCGGCCTGTGCTGCGGCAAGGCCCGCGGGTCCGGATCCGATGACTGCGACTTCGGCGAAGATTGTGCTCTTGTCGTATTCGTCTTCATCCGGCCTCGGATCCAGCTGGCCGATGCCTTCGAGCAGCTTCACGGACATGCCCTCGGAGATTTCCACTCGCGTTGCCGGGAGCATGGATTCATTGTGTTCGCCTTTGACCATCACGAAGGCGTTGGGCTCTTCCGCACCGGCTGAGAGAATGCCGCGGGGGCGGCGCCGGTAGATGGAGTCACCCACGCGGATCCGCCCGTTTGCCAGCAGGGCCGAGGCAATCGTGTCGCCTGCCTGCCCGGTGTAGGTCTGGCCGTCAACGGTGAAGGTGACGGTTCGTTCGGATGTGATTGAACCGGTGCGCACCCGGTGCGACGTGTGTGTCTGCTCAGCGTGGTTCTGCTCAGTCATTGTTCTTCCCTCCAGCTGTGTGCGGGCCGGATTCCTGCGGGGCCGCCATGGGAGTTACGGCCGGCGGCTGCGGAAGTTCGGGTTTGGGGTCCGTCAGACGGTAGGTGGTGGAAATCGTGTAGCTCTGGGTGTCGCGCAGGACGTTGAACCATTTGCGGCAGCCGGCGGTGTGCGCCCAGCGTTCGTAGAACGAGCCTTTGGGGTTGTCCCGATAGAACACGTATTCGGCCCACTGTTCGTCAGTGAGTGCCTGAGGGTCTTCCGGGTAGTTCACGTGGGCTTGGCCGCCGTAGGTGTATTCGGTTTCAGCGCGGGGCCCGCAGTACGGGCAGTCGATCATGAGCATGATGACTCCTCTCAGTGGGCGACGGCGGCAGCGCCGTGTTCGTCGATGAGCTGGCCGGTGACAAAGCGCTCAAGGCTGAAGGGGGCATTGAGCGGATGGGGTTCGTCTTCGGCGATGGTGTGTGCGTAGGTCAGGCCGGCTGCGGGGGCGCCTTTGAAGCCGCCGGTCCCCCAGCCGCAGTTGATGTAGAGCTGGTCGACCTCGGTTTTCGACACAATCGGCGAGGCGTCGAGTGTCACGTCGACGATCCCTCCCCAGGTGCGCAGCAGGTGGGCGCGGGCGAAGATGGGGAACAGTTCAACAGCTGCTGACATCTGGTTTTCGATCACGTGGAATGAGCCGCGCTGGCCGTAGCCGTTGTAGGAGTCCACACCGGCGCCCATGACGAGTTCGCCCTTGTGAGCCTGGGATACGTACACGTGCACGTGATTGCTCATCACGACATTGGGGTGGACCTGTTCGTGCAGTTCGGATACGAGCGCCTGCAGCGGATGGGACTGGATGGGCACCCGGATGCCTGCCAGTTCAGCCAGGACCGATGTGTGTCCGGCTGCGCACATGGCGACTTTGCCGGCTGCGATTGTGCCGCGGGTCGTCTGCACTCCCGTCACCCTGTTGCCGTCGAAGAGGAAGCCGGTGACTTCGCAGTTCTGGATGAGGTCCACGCCGAGTTCGGCGGCGCGCTTGGCATAGCCCCAGGCCACCCAGTCGTGTTTGGCGATGCCGCCGCGCGGCTGGTAGGTCGCGCCCATGACGGGGTAGCGAATGTCGTCGCTGATGTTGATGATGGGGCAGGCTTCTTTCACCTGCTGCGGATCGAGCCATTCGGAGTCGATTCCGTTGAGGCGGTTGGCTTCGACCCGGCGGATGGATTCGCGCACATCCCCCAGCGTGTGGGCCAGATTGAGAACTCCGCGCTGCGAAAAGAACAGGGTGCAGTCGAGCTCTTCTTCCAGCCCCTCCCACAGTTTCAGCGAGTGTTCGTAGATCGCTGCGGATTCATCCCACAGGTAGTTCGACCGGATGATGGTGGTGTTGCGGGCCATGTTGCCGCCTGCCAACCATCCTTTTTCCACGACGGCGACATTCGTGATGCCGTGGTTCTTCGCCAAGTAGTAGGCGGTGGCCAGACCGTGCCCGCCGCCTCCGATGATGACGACGTCATAGGACTTTTTGGGCTCCGGATTTCCCCACATGAAATCGGGGTGTTCCGGCAGTTCCCGCTGATTCGCAGTCAGAACACCGGTGTCGATGCGCTTAATGCTCATGGGCGGCTCCTTGCTATCGGCTCTGATGAGCAGGAATCGTTAAACGACGACTGATATATAAGTGTCATATTAGAATTGCTGAAAAGGTCAGGTCAAGAGAACCGCACACCGATTTTTGCCTGATTTCTGCCAAGCCCAGACCGATCTCAACGCCACAGCGAGAAGACTCAACCACTGAAGGAGCCACACCATGAGTTCAGCCCCAGCCGAACTCCCCCAGTGGGGGCCGACCGGCACCTCGTTAGCCCAGACTGCCTATGAGGCGATCAAAGAGAAGCTCATCCTGCTGCGCATCGGCCCCGGTGAGCCGATCAGCGAAACCGAGCTCGCAGACGAACTGGGAGCCGGCCGGACACCCATACGGGAAGCGCTCAAACGCCTGGAAGGCGATCACCTGGTGGTGAGCTACCCGCGGCGCGGAACTTTTGCAGCGGGCGTCGACATTGCCGAACTCGCAGCCGTGACAGAGCTGCGCAGAGCACTCGAACCCGTCGCGGCCAGCGCCGCCGCTGAACGCGCCAACGCGCAGCAGCGGGACGATCTGCGTGCCGCCATCGAGCGCATCCGCAGCTTTGTCGCAGAAGCCCCCGAGGATTCCGCCGGAGACGGCGGGGCCGCAGAAGCGTTTCTACGGCTGGACACCCTGGTCCACCACACCATTTATCAGGCCTGCGGCAATGCGCACATTGCCGACATCCTGGCCCGCTATCACTACCTGGCCATGCGGATCTGGGCGCTCGCCGCACACCGCCTGCCTGGAATCATTGAGCACGCCGAAGATCACATTCCGCTGCTGGAGGCCATTGTCGACGGCCAAGCCGATAAGGCTGCAACCATGACAGTTGAACACATCGACGAATTCGAGCGCAGCCTGCGCGCCATGTTCTGACGCTGACCGCCACCTTCGGGAAGCACCCAAACAGGGGCGCTGACCTGATGCAATGCCGGTACTGGTTCAATAGCTCCAGCCGATTTCACCAAACAAAGTGAGAGCCATGGAGCGCTTCATCATCACCGTCGCCTGCGCAGACGCGCCGGGCATCGTCCACGCCGTCACGGAAGTCCTCGTCCGCCTCGGTGGGAACATCGTCGAATCCCAGCAGTTCACCTCGCCGGACTCCGGGACGTTCTTCTTGCGCATCGAGGTTGATGCACCGTGCGACCGCGAACAACTGGAAGCCGCAATGGCGCCTGTCAAGGAACGCTTCACCATGGAGCTGGGCCTGCACCGCAGTGCCGACAGGGTGCGCACCCTCATCATGGGCTCAAAAGATCCGCGGACCCTCAACGAGGTGCTGTTCGACCATCACCTGGGCCAGCTCAACATCGATGTGCCGCTGGTCGTGTCCAATCACATGGACCTGAAGAAGCACGCAGACTTCTACGGCGTGGACTACGAGCACGTCCCGATCACCAAGGACACGAAAACCGAAGCAGAAGCCCGACTGCTGGAGCTCATCGAGGAACACGACATCGAACTGGTGGTGCTTGCCCGCTACATGCAGATCCTGTCGGACGAACTGGCTGAAAAGCTGGCGGGGCGGGCCATCAACATCCACCACTCGTTCCTACCGGCTTTCAAGGGCGCTCGCCCCTACCACCAGGCGCACAGTCGCGGCGTGAAGCTCATCGGCGCCACGGCTCACTACGTGACGGCTGACCTCGATGAGGGGCCGATCATCGAGCAGAACGTCGTACGGGTCGACCACACGAAGTCACCGGATGAGCTCATTGCAATCGGGCGCAATGTTGAGGGCCGGACGCTGGCCCAGGCGGTGCGCTGGCATGCCGAGCACCGCGTGCTGATGGATGGGACCCGCACCGTCGTGTTCAGCTGATTCGCCCTTCTTCAGGCCTCGTCAGGGAACTGGAACTCCAGTTTTCTGACGAGGCCTTCCTCTTGCTGGGCCCCAACTTTGGGCGCCGAGAAAAAGATCTTCGATACAGCCAGACCCGCCGAGCAAGGCATTCAGCATGATTCTTTTGCGTTATTGGATAAGGCTAACCTAACCTAATGTTTCGTCTCTTTAATCCAGATCGCAACAGAGGAATCCTGTGTCTCCTTTCCCCATCGCTCGTGCCGGGCGAGCCCTGGCAGCAGCGGCAATCGCCGGCTCACTCGCATTCACCCTCGCAGCCTGCGGCACAGAGCAGTCCGGCAGCAGCAGCCAAACGCAGGCCACTGCGGCCACTGACGAATTCCCGGTCACGGTCGAGCACGCATTCGGCAAGACCACAGTCGAGAAGAACCCCCAGCGAGTGGCGACGGTCGGCTGGGCTAACCACGAAGTTCCGTTGGCCCTTGGAATTGTGCCGGTCGGAATGTCGAAGGCCACGTGGGGCGATGACGATGGCAACGGCATCATGCCGTGGGACGAAGAAAAGCTCTCTGAGCTTGGCGGAGAAACGCCGGTCCTCTTCGATGAGACCGACGGCATCCCGTTTGAGGAAGTTGCCAACACGAAGCCGGATGTCATCCTCGCGTCCTACTCCGGGCTGACGAAGGAAGACTACGAAACCCTCAGCAAGATCGCACGGGTTGTGGCCTACCCCGACATTCCCTGGGGAACGTCGATGAAAGACATGACGGAGATGAACGCCACAGCGCTTGGCCGAAAGGCCGATGGCGAAAAGCTTGTTCAGGACGCTGAAAAGAAGGTTGCCGACGCTCTCGAGAAGCATCCAGACCTGAAGGGCAAGAAGGTGCTGTTCACGTCGTTCAGCGGTACCGAGGATTCATCTAAGGTCGGCTTCTTCTCAACAAAAGATCCCCGCATGGGCTTTTTGGCCGAACACGGCTTTGCCGCACCGGACTACGTCAAGAGCGAATCTGAGAAGAGCGATGCGTTCTGGCTCGAGGTGTCAGCGGAGAAGCCCGAGGTGTTCAAGGACGCCGACCTCGTTGTGTCGTACTCGTCAGGCAGCAAGGAAGACGACGAAAAGCAGTTGAAGAGCATGCAGTCCGATCCGCTCCTGTCGAAGATTCCCGCAATCGCCGACGGCCGTGTTGCGTTCCTCGAGAACGGACCTCTGGGAGCAGCCGCGAACCCGTCGCCGCTGTCAATTCCGTGGGGCATTGACCGCTACTTCGAGCAGCTGGATGAAGCCCTCAAGGCCTGACGCGAAGCCGCTCAGTGCGCCTGCTTCGTCGACAGGCGGCGTCAAGTCGGCAACGGCGATTGCCCTGCTTGTTGTCCTTGTCGCCGCTGCCGCGGTGTGCTCATTGATGTTCGGAGTGCGAAGCATGACGGCTTCTGACGCACTCGGCGCACTGACCGGCAGCACTTCAACTGCCGGTGAGGCAGCCGCGGCGGGCAGGATTCCGCGCACCGCGCTGGCCATGAGCGTCGGCGCGGCCCTTGCCGCGGCGGGAACCACGCTGCAGGCCGTTACCCGCAATCCACTTGCCGACCCCGGTATCTTCGGGATTCTTGCGGGCGCCGCGCTGGCGGTATCAGCTTCTATGGCGTTCACCGGGCTGTCGCGTCCCGCTCCGACAATGGTCGTCGCCGTTGTCGGAGCGTTTGCCGCGTCTGCCTTTGTCTACGCCGTCGGGTCTCTGGGGCGAGGCGGTGCTACTCCTCTGAAGCTCGCCTTGTCAGGTGCCGCGACCGCCGCGGCCCTGTCGAGTCTGACCAGCGCAGTCATACTTCCGCGCGAGGACGTCATGGACCGGTTTCGCTTCTGGCAGATCGGCTCTGTGGGAGGTGCCGAGTGGTCGACTCTTGCCGCTGCCGCTCCCCTGCTCGTAACCGGCGCTGTCATCGTGTGGCTGTCCGCTTCCGGACTGAACGCTCTGGCTTTGGGTGATGAAGCGGCGGCTGGCTTGGGCGTACCGGCGGGCAGAACCCGACTGCTTGCCGTCGTCGGTGCGGTGATCTTGTGCGGAACCGCTGTTGCGGTCGCAGGGCCGATCGGATTCATCGGGCTCATCGTTCCCCACACCCTGCGCCTGCTTCTGGGTACGGACCACAAGCTTCTCATTCCAGCCTCGTTCCTGGGAGGTGCCGTCATTCTCACCGCAGCAGACACCCTCGGGCGC
This sequence comes from Brevibacterium ravenspurgense, assembly GCF_001584615.1. Taxonomy (GTDB): domain Bacteria; phylum Actinomycetota; class Actinomycetes; order Actinomycetales; family Brevibacteriaceae; genus Brevibacterium; species Brevibacterium ravenspurgense. Next base: position 662,595 of record NZ_LQQC01000010.1, read on the forward strand.
GTTGTCGGCCGACCCAGTGAGATTGCGGTCGGCATCATCACGCCTCTTCTGGGGGCACCCCTGTTCATTTGGCTGGCTAGGTGTACTGATCGGGGAGGTTAGTTAATCGTGTGATTGGTGGCTGGCCTCCGCATGCGGAATGGGGTCGGTGGTGATTATAGTCGTGGAGCCATTTGCCAAGTGCGTCGTTGCGTTCGTTTTCTGATTGGTAGCACCTGGCATAAGCCCACCCATCTGTGAGCGTTCGGTGAAAGCGTTCGATCTTGCCGTTCGTCTGCGGTCGGTAGGGTCGTGTCCATTTCGGCGTGATGCCCAGCTCAGCACACGTTTGCTGCCACAGTGTTGATCGGTAACACGACCCGTTATCACTGATGACTCTCTTGACGTGAACATTGCGGTCTGCGAACCATGCAGTCGCCCGGCGCAACACCCCTGCTGCGGTGACGGCCTTTTCATCATCGTGGATCTCTGCGTACGCCACCCGGGAATGGTCATCGACCACGGTGTGGACAAAGCAGTATCCCAACGCGGAGTGTCTGGACCGATCCTGTGGCTTGCCTTCTGTCTTTGCCCGGTTGAGGAAACCCTGAGCCTTGCCGACAAACCGCCACCCACCACCATCGGGGATCTTGCCGAACTTCGTCACATCCACATGGAGTAAGTCCCCCGGCTGATCATGTTCATAACGACGCACGACCTCACCGGTGGCACGGTCAAGATACGACAGCCGGTTCAGCCGGCAGCGTGTAAGCACCTGATGCGCTGTTGACGGCGCCACACCGCACAGAACAGCCAACTGCGCAGGTCCGATGCGTTTACGCAACCGCAGCGACACGATGCGTTTGACCACCTTAGACGTGGTCTTATTCGGGCTTGTGCGGGGTCGGGAAGAACGATCCTGCATGCCTTCACCATTGCGATAGCGTTCAACCCACCGTTTGACCGTTGGCCACGAACACTGAAAACGAGCAGCTACTTCAGCAATCGGCACGCCGTGTTCAACAACGAGCTTGGCAACTTTCAAACGATGACGAGGAGTCAACGCTGCATTAGAGTGGACCATCAAGAAGACCTCTTGTGTCGAGTGAGCGGATTAGAGCACCTTCATTCCACACCAGAGGTCTTCCCTATGCCACCGCAACACACAAACTCAACCAACGTCCCCGGTTAGTACAGCTAACTGAGCTGGCGGGCGGGCTCACTCAGTCCGTGACTTCACTGATCCCGCAAACTCCGTCGCGAACGCGAGCAGTTCAGCGTCCTTAGCCGGGTGCGCCACAATCTGGATCGACTGTGGGTACCCGGCACTGTCGGTGGTGTGCCACGGAACCACAACGGCCGGCCACCCCAACACGTTAAACGGCTGGCTGTAATGCATGTATACCGGTTGGACAGGGCTCATCCCCACCTGCGTGGGGAACACGTCAGGTCTCTCGCGGAAGCGGCGACTGCTGAGGGCTCATCTCCACCTGCGTGGGGAACACGGACGCGTCCCACGCGGCTCCACCACATGCCGGGGCTCATCCCCACCTGGTTGAGGTCCTGCGAAGAGCGGTTGCCGAAGTGCTCTGACAGCAGAGTCTCGATGCCGCGGACACACCTGATGTTGACCTGGTGTTCAGGCGTGAGTTGTTTCACAATATGCTTGAACTCTGCGGAAGAAACACTGCCGCAGGCTTGGGACAATTCGACTCACGGTCGCAGCACCGCGGATGCGTGTTTCCCAACATTCCGCCAGTGCCACGCCAACACGGCGTGCACCCTGACAGTTAAGAAGACAATATGGAGAAGTACACACCCGCCGTTGACGCCGTCGCGGGTTCAGTTACTGCATCGGCACTCGTGGGACTCATCCCGCTGCTGGTGTTCTTCGCAGCGCTGGTCGTTCTCAAGCGCTCGGCTCACGTTTCGGGCCTTATCGCCCTGATCACAGCGATCGTGGTGGCTGTTGCAGGCTTCAAAATGCCAGTCGGCTACGCACTGATGTCCGCACTGCAGGGTGCTGCGTTCGGCATCATGCCGATTGCTCTCATCGTCATCTTCGCCATCTGGCTCTACCAGCTGACCGTCATCAACGGTCGCTTTGAAGATCTGCGCAACATCTTCGACCGCGTGGGCCACGGCGACATCCGCGTGCAGGCACTCCTCATCGCCTTCTGCTTCGGCGGTCTCCTTGAAGCGCTCGCCGGCTTCGGCGCACCTGTCGCCATCACCGCCACCATGGTCATGGCACTCGGCATCAAACCACTGCGCGCAGCCGCCGCGGTCCTCGTAGCCAACACCGCACCCGTCGCCTATGGCGCCATCGGCACACCCATCACCACCGCGGGCAAGCTCACCAACATCGACCCCAACGTCATCGGTGCGATCATCGGCCGCCAGTCACCCATCCTGGCTCTCGTCGTTCCGCTGATTCTGCTGTTCATCATCGACGGCCGCCGCGGTGTAAAAGATCTGTGGCCGATTGCCCTCGTCACCGGCGTCACCTTCGCCGTGTTCCAGTTCCTGTCGTCGAACTTCTTCAGCTACGAACTGACCGACATCGTCGCAGCACTCGGCGGTCTGGGCGGAACGATCCTGTTCATGAAGATCTACGAACCCCGCGGTTCGGTTGAAGCTCGTGAGCGCCTGGGCGTGGCGGAACCGCCGAAGGCCGAAAAGATCAGCGGCGAACGCACCTTCTTAGCGCTGTTCCCTTACCTTGCTCTCATCGTTGTGTTCGGCATCGCCAAGCTCGTGCCGCCGGTCACCGCGTTCCTCGCATCGACCGACGTCAAAATTCCCTGGCCTGTCATCCACGAAGCTCTCGTCGACGAAACCGGCGCGGTCCGCGACTCCACCGTGTTCACCCTCTCCTGGCTGTCCTCGCCCGGTTCGCTGCTGCTGATCACCGGCATCATCGTCGCGATCGTCTACAGCTTCTGCACCTCCGGCGGGAAATTCCCGTCACCCCTGGATGCGGCAGCCAAAGAGCTGGGCAACACGTTCTACCGCATGCGCTGGGCCGGCCTGACGATTGTGCTGGTGCTGTCGCTGGCCTACGTCATGAACTTCTCCGGACAGACCATCTCGATCGGTGTGTGGTTGGCCGGAACGGGCGCGGCCTACGCCTTCCTGTCCCCGCTGCTGGGCTGGATCGGAACCGCCGTCACAGGTTCGGACACATCGGCCAACGCGCTGTTCGCCAAACTGCAGCAGACCGCCGCCGTCGAACTCAACGTGCACCCCGAACTCACGGTCGCCGCAAACACCTCCGGTGGTGTGGTCGGCAAGCTCATCAGCCCCCAGAACCTCGCGATTGCGGCTACCGCGGCGAACATGCCCGGCCAGGAGTCGGTCATCTTCCGCAAGGTCATCGGCTGGTCCGTGGTGCTCGTCCTGTTCCTGTGTCTGCTCATCGGCCTGCAGTCCACCCCGGTCCTTGGCTGGATGCTCGCCGGTCTCGAGCTCGCTCCGCTCGGCGGCTGATCGCTGCAGCACACACCTGGGACGGCGCGGTCACCGCGCCGTCCCTTAGTGTTTGAACTGTAAATTTTGTGTGAAAGGCAGGGACGATGAGCTTCTGGACGGTCATGTGGGTGATCTGGCTCGTGGTGTCCTACACGATCAAGATCATCGCTGTGGGCGTGGTGCCGGAAAACCGCCGGCCGGGCGCCTCAATGGGGTGGCTCATGGCCATCCTGTTCATCCCGCTGATCGGCGTGCCGCTGTTCATCATGTTCGGCAGTCCCTACGTCAACGACCGCCGACAGCGCATTCAAGCTGAAGTCAACCAGCTCCTGGAGAAGGGAACAAAAGACGTTCCCGACTGGCCCGAAGGCTACGAACCCGCCAGAGACTTCGCGCAGATTGTCCAGCTCAACCGCCATCTGACAGGCCTGCCGATGGTTGATGCCCGCAAACTGAGCATGTCCACCGACTACCGCCAGGTCTTTCATGACATGGCAGACGCCATCGACGCCGCCGAATCCTATGTGCACGTTGAGATCTACATCATGTCGCGCGACGCCTACACCGAGCCGTTCTTCCAGGCCCTCGGTCGAGCTGCGCAGCGCGGTGTCAACGTCCGCGTTCTGCTGGATCACATCGGCTCGCGCAAATACGACGGCTTCCGTGACATGCAGAAGTGGTTCGACAGTGTGGGCATTGACTGGGAGCTTATGCTTCCCTTCCTGCCGCTGCAGGGCAAAATGCGCCGCATTGACCTGCGCAACCACCGCAAACTCGTCGTGATCGACGGGCGGGTGGGCTTCATGGGCTCCCAGAACCTCATCGAATCCGCCTACGGATCCCAGAAGAACCGCGAGGCGGGCCGCCACTGGAACGACCTGTGGGTCAAAATGTCCGGCGAGGTCGTCGCCGAACTCGAAGCTGTATTCGCAACCGACTGGTACTCCGAACGCGAAGAGGTCATCGACATCCGGCCCTACGACTTCGACGGACGGCCGGTGCCGGAGTTCGAAGGCAAAGATGCGGTCGTCCAGCTGGTTCCATCGGGACCGGGCTTCAAAACGGAACCGAACCTGCGCTGCTTCACATCGCTGATGTACCTCGCCGAAAAGCGGCTGTCGATTGTCAGCCCCTACTTCGTACCGGACGAAACGATCAAAGCTGCCATCATCACCGCCGCCCACCGCGGGGTCGAAGTCGAACTGTTCGTCAGCGAAAAAGCTGACCAGTTCATGGTCGAGTACGCCCAGTCGTCCTACTACGACAACCTACTGGAAGCCGGTGTGCGCATCTACCGTCTGCCCAAACCGCAGATTCTTCACACCAAGTGCTTCATCATCGACGACGACTACGCCGTCTTCGGATCATCCAACATGGATATGCGCTCCTTCAGCCTCAACTACGAAATCAGCCTCATGTGCGCTGAGGGCGATTTCGTGTCCGGCATTTCTGATGTCGTCGAGGAATATCGGGCCAGGTGCACGGAACTCACCTTGGATGAATGGCGGGAGAGGGGCCTGTTCCGCCGCTACCTGGAGTCCCTGTTCCGCCTGACATCAGCACTGCAGTAACGCCAGTCACACCGGACGCGATAGATTGAGGGCAGTTCTCATGCAAAGGAGCACAGAATCGTGAGTGAAGAAAACGGGCCCGTCATCCAGCAGCGTGGGCTGTACCTTGACGAAATGGAAGTCGGTGCGGTGTACAAGCACGCCCCCGGTCGCACCATGACAGAAGCGGACAACACGTGGTTCACAGCCGTGACCATGAACACGCAGGCCCTCCATCTGGACGCCGCGTGGTCTGAGCAGCAGCCCTTCGGCCAGCGCCTGGTGAATTCCATGTTCACACTCGCCACCCTCGTGGGCCTGTCCGTGTCCCAGCTGACCCAGGGCACCATCGTCGGCAACCTGGGATTCTCCGAAGTTTCGTTCCCCCACCCGGTGTTCCACGGTGACACCCTGTACGCCGAAACGAAGATCCTGGACAAGCGGAACTCCAAGTCCAGGCCTGGACAGGGCATCGTCACACTCGAACACATCGGCCGCAACCAAGACGGCACGGTCGTTGCCCGAGCCGTAAGGCAGACGCTCATGTTCACTTCCGACCCGAACGCCAACACGGCAGGCAGCGACGCCGCCGAGTGACCCGCCCATACTGAGGAGACAACCATGCCGACCATGAAACCCGCCTGGCTTTTTGTTCCCGGCGACCGCCCGGACCGCTACACGAAAGCCGCCGAGCGCTCCGACATCGTCATCGTCGACTTCGAAGACGCTGTGGCACCCGATGACAAAGCAGCCGCCCGCCGTGCCTTCCTCAACTTTCAGAACGGCCCTGATGCTCTGAGCCCGGAGCGGACCGTCATCCGCGTCAACCCCGCCGGCTCGCCGTCCTTTGCCGAAGACCGCAAGTTCATCGGCGAACTGTCCGGCCGCTACAGTTGCATGTTGCCCAAGGTAGAAAGCGCTGAGGACACCGAAAAGCTTGCCGGACTCAAGGTGATTGCGCTGATCGAAACCGCAAAGGGTGTTCTCAATGTCGGCGAGATCGCCGCATCGCCGAACGTGACAACCCTTATGTGGGGTGCCGAAGACCTCACCGCTGATCTCGGCGGCGGATCCTCCCGCAAAGCTGACGGCACCTATCGCGACTTCGCCCGCGTGGCGCGCGCCAACATGCTTCTGGCGGCAAAAGCCAACGGCAAGTACGCACTTGACTCGATCTGGGCGGACATCCCGAACCTTGAAGGTCTGCGTGCCGAAGCCGAAGACGCCGTGGAATCCGGCTTCGACGGCAAAGTGTCCATCCACCCCAACCACATCGAGGTGGTGCGCACAGCGTTCGCGCCGACAGCCGAGCAGATCCACTGGGCGCTTGGCGTGCTGAAAAAAGCCGAAACCTCCAACGGAGTCTTCCAGTACGAAGGGCAGATGATCGACGAACCTCTGCTGCGTCAGGCCCGCCGCATCCGCTCGCGCGCCTAAGCCCCGCACCTTTGTGCCCCATCCTCTGTCAGCGGGATGGGGCACAATTGTGCTTATGAACCCGATTGTCGAGCAGGTTGATGCTGTTCTGCGCACAGCACAGGACAACAATGGCGTGGCACCCATCGTCCAAGCCGGCGACCCCGTGCTGCGCCGCCCGGCAGCCGCCTACACCGGACAGCTGTCAGACGAACAGCTTTTCGGTCTGCTCGAAGTTATGCGGGCCACCATGCACGCGGCCCCCGGCGTAGGGCTTGCCGCCCCGCAGATAGGCATCGGCGTGCGCATCGCTGTCATAGAAGACCGGGTGCGACTGCCCGAAGACCAAGCCCGCGAAAGGGAGCGCACACCGCTTCCGTTCATGCCGCTGGTCAACCCAAGCTGGCAGCCGCTGAGCAATGAACGCGCCGCCTTCTTCGAAGGCTGCCTGTCCGTGCGCGGCTACCAGGCCGTGACAACGCGGTTTGCTCACGTGCGGCTGCGCTCAGAAGACCCTGACGGCAACGCACACAGCCGCGATTTCCGCGGCTGGCCGGCACGCATCATCCAACACGAACTCGACCACCTGGACGGCACGCTCTACCTGGACCGCGCCGACATCCGCTCATTGACAGCCGACGACAACCGAGGCCTCACCCAGGGCGATCCCGCAACTGCCGCGCAGATGCTCGGATTCAGCCTTCCACCCCACACACCACAGGAGAACTCATGAGCTCATTCTTCTCTTCACTGCGCGGTGCTGCAGATTCAGCTGCCGAGCGTTTCCTCCCACATGTGCAGAGCGCTGTTCCCGCCAGCAGCCTGCGCACCCTCGGAGCCGATGTCCTCTACAGCGTGGCCGCGGGCCTGCGCCCACGCCACGTGGGCAGCAGCCGTCTGGCTGGTGCAGCCGTTTTCGGTGGCCTCATGACGGCAGCGGCTGCTTTGGAAGTACAGCAGATCCGCGAAGACAATGCGTGGGCACTTTCCGTCGGCGACTCCGAGGCAATCGAAACCGCTGAGGACATCAGCATCGACAAGCTCGACACCTACCTCACGTGGGCGGCCCCTGTTATCGGTGTGGCTTCAGCCGCGCTGTGGCCGGTCAACGTGAAGGCCAACGACTGGCTCGATGCCCGCCTTCGCCGTTGGGGCGTTGCCTCACCCGCACTCGTTACGGGCCTAGCAACCTTCGCTGTCAGCCGGGCAGCACGCCTTGTCGAAAATGCTCTCGAAGACGCGGACTACCCCCTGCCCGACGGCGAACCGACAGTCGTGACTTTGCCGCCGGAAATCCTTGACCTTCTGCAGCGGATAGCCGACCCGGCAATCTCGCCCCTGCCGCAGGCAGCCCAGCACATCCAGAAGCAGTTGCGCACCGCCTCGTTCACGGTGTGGACTGACGATGATGAGGGCGTCGAGGACGGCGCACTCACCGGTGATGCCCTGCTGAACCGCGAACTGGACTTCGTCAGCGTGGACAACGGCAACGACGACGTGGGCCCGATCGTTCCGCGTTCGCACACCTACCCCGTGCGCGGCCGCGTAAGCGTGGACGGCACCGACTACCTGGTCGAGCTGATGATCGAAGACGGCTGGCTGCGGGAAATCATGTTCTTCATCGACTGGGACGAAGAAGGCGTCGACCTCGAAGACGTTGACGCCGATTACAGCCCGGAGGACGAACCTGACCTGTTGACCGTCGCACAGTGGGCAAGCGTCGCTGAGGACGCGCAGATCGAAGTCGAACAGTAAACCCCGCAGGGCCGCCGGTGGAATAGCCCAGGAGCGTGCGAGGTTATGTCGAATATGAAGACGCTGACGCTTGCCGCCGGATGCTTTTGGTGCCTGGAAGCCGTCTACAGCCGTACCCGCGGAGTCAGCCGCGTCGAATCCGGCTACATCGGCGGTGACATTCCCGATCCCACCTACGCACAGGTGGCGTCGGGAATGTCGGGCCACGCAGAAGCCGTGCGCGTGACGTTTGACCCGGCCGTCGTGCCGGAAGATGTCATCCTCGGCATGTTCTTCACAGGGCACGACCCTACGAGCCTCAACCGGCAGGGCAACGATGTCGGCACGCAGTACCGTTCGGCCATGTTCTACGAAGACGCGGAACAGAAACAGCACTTCCAAGACGCCATCGCACACTGGCAAGAGCTTTTCCCCAGGTCGATTGTCACCACCCTGGAGCCCATGAGCCGGTTCTACGTGGCCGAAGACATCCACCAGAACTTCTACGGGCGCAATCCGGGCAACGGCTACTGCATGTTCGTCATCGACCCCAAGCTGGCGCAGGCGCGAGCCCGGTACGCCGAATACATGTACTGACAACACGTGATCGAATGGAACCTATGACAACCCCAGAAGAACCAACAGCGGCAACACCCCGCCGCCTCGACCCCGTCGAATTCACCGACCCGGTCCTCACCGCCATGAAGAATCGCCGCTCGGTGTCCAAGGTCGGACCCGAAACGCCGACCGATGCGCAGCTGCGCGACCTGCTGGCCGCCGTCACACCGGTGGCCGACCACAAGGCGCTGCGCCCGTGGCGGCTGATGACTCTGCGCGGTGACGACCGCGTGGGCCTTGCAGAGGCACTTGACGAAGCCGACGGAACCGTCCGCCCCGCAGGGGAAATCAACCCCAAGCCGTTTCGCGCCGAACTGCTCATCGCGGTCATTGCCGACCACATTGAGCACCCCAAGGTTCCCCAGTGGGAACAGCACGCCACCGCCGCCGGTGCCGCCCATCTGCTGGAACTGGCCCTGTGGCAGGCCGGCTGGGGCGTTATGTGGCGCACCGGCCCGAACGCCAACGCCGAACCCATCCGCCGCTTCCACGGTCTGAAGGACAGCGAACTCATGATGGGCTGGCTGTACGTGGGAGACGTGGAACCTGAATTCCACGAGCGACTGACCACGTCCAGCAGGCCGCCGCTCGACCCGGATGTCTTCCTTGACACCAAACAGGGGTGGTCTTCACGTCTGTGAAGAAGAGAGCTAAGTGGCGCGGGCCGAAAGTAGCGATGCCCGCGGACATTTGGGTGCTCATCAGCGCCGCGTTCATCGTGGCGATCGGCTTCGGCATCATCGCTCCGGTGCTGCCGCAGTTCGCCCACTCCTTTGACCTGGGCGTGACCGCCACGACGATCGTGGTGAGCTCTTTTGCGTTCTTGCGCCTGCTCACCGCGCCCGCGGGCGGCCGCCTGGTCAACAAGTTCGGGGAAAGGCCCATCTACGTTGTGGGCCTGCTCATTGTCGCCGCTTCGACCTTTGCCGTGGCGTTTGCCCAGTCCTACGAACAGCTGCTGATCTTCCGTTCGCTCGGCGGCATCGGCTCGACCCTGTTCACGGTGTCAGCCATGGCGCTCATTGTGCGGATCGCCCCGTACAACGCTCGGGCTCGCGCCACCGGCATGTACGCGACCGCGTTCCTGGTGGGCAATATCGCCGGCCCCGTCGTCGGCGGTCTTATGGCCGGCCTGGGCATGCGAGTGCCGTTCCTCATCTACGGCACCGGTCTGGTCATTGCCGCTCTGGTCGTGCACATCAAGCTGACCACCGGACGGAATGACGAGGTGGAGGGCCCGGAACCGCAGGGCGCACACGAGACCGCTGGGGTCGGCAGTGATGGTGCCGCCGACGGTTCCGTTTCACCGCAGGCTGCTGAAGCGGTCACCGCGAAGGAACGCCCAGACCGGCTGCCTCCCATGCGCTTCCGTGAAGCGTGGGCCTTTAAGTCCTATCGGGCCGCGCTTGTCGGCGCGATGGCCAACGGGTGGGGTGCGATGGGTGTGCGCACCGCCATCTACCCGCTGTTTGCGATCTACGCACTCCAGGCCGATGTCGCCGCCGCAGGTTGGGCGCTCGCCCTGTTCGCCGCCGGCACCGCACTGTCAGTCAATACGCTGGGCAGGGCCGCCGATGTGTACGGCCGCAAACCGTTCATCATTGCAGGGCTGCTGGTGCTCGGCTGCTCCACGATCCTGGTTGGCCTGTGGCAGTCGTTCCCCGTCTTCCTGATCTTGTCGGTCATAGCCGGCATCGGTGCGGGCACCGTCAACGCACCCCAGCAGGCCGTCATCGCTGACATCATCGGGCCTGACAGGGCCGGCGGCAAAGTGCTGTCGCGCTATCAGATGGGCATGGACGTCGGCGCTATCTTCGGGCCGATCGTCTCCGGATGGCTGGCCGACGCCTACGGCTACGGGGTCGCCTTTGCCGCGGCCGGTGCAGTTGTTGTGCTCGCCGGTATTCAGTGGTTCTTCGCCGAGGAAACCATGCCGGGCCGCAAGAAAGCCGAGGCGTAGAACCGAAGCTGGTTCAGCCCTCCTGGACGGGGGAGACCCACACCGCTTCGGCCAGATTTGGGGCGTTTTCCAGCACCGCGCCGGGAACAATGTGCGCCCCGGGAACACATCCGTGATTGGCGGCTTGCGTAAGAATGTCGTTTTCGCTGTCATCCACGCGATCCACCCGGTGCAGCCCTTCTGCCGTGGCCTCGCCCAGCAGAACCGCGCGATCAGGGTGGTAAATGCGGCCCCCAGCATCGGGAATCGGATCGCCGTGCGGATCAGCCGTGGGGAATCCCATGAGCGCATCGATGCGGGACACGAAAAGGTCAGAAACAGCGTGTTCCAGTCGCTCCGCCTCGTCATGGACTTCCGTCCACGAATAATTGAGCATGCTGACCAAGTAGGTTTCGAGCAGGCGGTGCCTGCGGACCATCTGCACCGCGTGACGGCGGCCCACATCAGTCAGTCGAACCGGCTTGTACGGGGTGTAGGCAACAAGGTCAGCAGCGGCTAGGCGCTTGACGGTGTCAGTCACACTCGCAGACGATGTGCCGAACCTTTCGGCCAGGGCCTTCGTCGTGATGGGCCCACCACCCCACTCCTCGGCGCTCCAGATGGCCTTGAGGAAGTCCTGGGTGACCGGTGACAGATGTTCCAGTTCAGTGCTCACACCTTCACCCTATGCGTATTCGTGCATGTGCCGAAAGGGCTGCCGCTGCGGTCACAGCGGCGGTGCGGCGAAGGGTGATTACACGTCGTAGCCCAAGCAGACCAGCACAATGAGCACCGCGTTGAGCGCCACAATGAGGGCTGTTGTCACCCACGCGGCAGCCTGCAGGGGCAGCGGGTTGGCGAACCGACCCATGATGCTGCGCCGGCCGGTGTAGATGACCAGCGGAATGAGAGCCGCGGGAATGCCGATTGAGAGCAGCACCTGAGACACGACGAGCGCGAACGTCGGATCGATGCCGAGGCCCAGAATGACAAGCGCCGGAATGAGGGTGGTGAGCCTGCGCCACAGCAGGGGGATCTGCACGTGCAGCAGGCCCTTCATGATCGATGCGCCCGCATAGGAGCCCACCGAAGTTGAAGCCAGGCCGGAAGCCAACAGGCCGATGCCGAAGAGCACGCCGATGAACGGGCCCATGGCCTCTGTGATGGCCGCGTGCGCGCCCTCAATGGTCTCCGTGCCCTCAACGCCCGGCAGGGCAGCCGCCGCCAGGAGCAGCATGGCGAGGTTGACGCCGCCTGCCAGGATGAGCGACAGGAACACGTCCCACCGGCTGGCCTTGAGCAGACGGGCAACAGTGCGTTCGGGAATGCCGGTGCCGAAGCGATCGCGGATGAGGTCCGAGTGCAGGTAGATGGCGTGCGGCATGACGGTCGCACCCAGAATTGCAGCGGCCAGCATGAGTGAGCGCGTGTCCTCAAAGCGGGGAATCATGCCCTGGGCCATGCCGGCGGGGTCGAGGTCGCTGATGAGCAGGCCGGCCGTGAAGCCGATCGTGATGATCACCAGCAGGGCGGTCACCAGTGCTTCGAACCACCGCTGACCGGCCCGGTCGGCGGTTGCCAGCAAGAGCATTGAGACCGCGCCGATGATCATTCCGCCCCACACCAGGGGGATGTCGAACAGGATGTACAGGGCCACCGCGCCGCCGACGACCTCGGCGAGGTCAGTTGCTGCGGCGACGAGCTCCGCCTGCAGCCAGAAGGCTCGTCGGGCAGGTTTCCTCAGCCGCGCGCCCAGTATGCTCGGCAGGCTTTCGCCAGTGACCAGGCCGAGCTTGGCCGACAGGTACTGCACGATCATGGCGGTGAGATTGGCGGCAATGAGAACCCACACCAGCAGGTAGCCGTACTCGGCACCCGCGCTGAGGTTCGCGGCGACATTGCCGGGATCGACATAGGCGATTGCCGCAACAAAGGCCGGACCCAAAAGCCACACCAGGCGCTTGCGGTGAACGTGCTGGTGGCGAGTATCGCCGCGTGCGCCGCTGTCGTGTGCGCCGCCGCGGGAAAGGGCCCTGTTTGCCATGAAATTAAGGTAGCTTAACTTGCGGGTGCGGCCAAATTCTTGCGGAGGTTTTCCTCACCCGAAGAGTGCGGTTGTCCCGATGCGGACCGGGGGTTGACCTCAGGGTGTTCGCAGGGGCCGTCGAATAGGATGGCCGCGTGAAAACACTGACTCGCCTGAGCCTGAAGAACCGCGCCCTCATCGGACTGATCACCGTGGTTGCGGTGATGTTCGGCTTCATCGCCACAGCCCAGCTGAAGCGGGAGCTCTTCCCCGCCTTCGAACTGCCGCAGGCTGTCATCTCCGCCCAATACCCGGGTGCTTCACCCGAAGCAGTGGAGAGCGAAGTCACCGACATCATCGAAAGCGCGATCAGCGGTTCCGAATCAGTCGAATCAGTCAGCTCCACCTCGTCATCCGGTTCGTCCGAAGTGACGGCCGAAGTCGCCTACGGGACCTCGTCAGATGACATCGTCCGCGAACTTGAAGGCGCGATTGCCAAGGTCAAAGAACAGCTGCCCGACGAGGTCGACCCCGTAGTGTTCAGCGGTGCTCTTGATGAGTTCCCCGTCGTCGTCATTTCAGTCGCTTCTGACGGTGACAAAGAAAAACTGGCCGATGACCTCAATTCGGTTGTCGTCCCCGAACTGAAGAAGCTGGCCGGAGTGCGCGCAGCCGCGGTGTCCGGCGCTGACGTCAAACAGGTCAACATCACGGTTGACCAGGAGAAAGTCAAAGACAAGGGTGTCAGCGTCGATGAAATCGCCGGCGTCCTGCAGGCCAACGGCGTTGCCGCCTCGGCCGGTGAAATCGAAGGCGACAACGGGGACGCACCGGTCGAAGTCGGCGTGCGCATCACGAACCTCGACCAGATCCGCGACCTACAGGTCACGGGCAAGGACGGCCCCCTCAAACTGTCCGAGGTCGCTGAAATCAAGCAGGTGCCCGCACCGGTTGAAAGCATTTCGCGCACCAACGGCAAAGAGTCGCTCACCCTGGCGGTGACGAAGACCCCTGACGCGAACACTGTCGATGTTGCAAACGCCGTGCACGACGCCCTGCCGAAACTGCAGGACAAGGTGCGCGGCAACCCCGAATTCACCACGGTGTTCGACCAGGCCCCGTTCATTCAGCAGTCGATTGACGACCTCGTCCACGAGGGTGTGCTCGGCCTGGTGTTTGCGGTGCTGGTCATCCTGGTGTTCCTGCTGAGCGTGCGGGCGACCATCATCACGGCGATCTCGATTCCGCTGTCGCTGCTGCTGACAATGATCGGTCTGTGGCAGACGGGCTATTCCCTCAACATGCTCACGCTCTCAGCGCTGACCATCTCGATTGGTCGCGTTGTCGATGACTCGATCGTCGTCATTGAGGCCATTCGCCGGCGCCACACGATGGGCGGCACCAAGTTCAGCAACATCCTCGCCGCCGTGGGCGAAGTCGCCGGAGCCATCACCGCTTCCACACTGACGACGGTGGCGGTGTTCCTGCCGCTGGTCTTCGTATCCGGCCAGACGGGCGAGCTGTTCCGTCCCTTCGCTCTGACCACCTCGATCGCCCTGCTGGCATCGTTGCTGGTGGCGCTGACGATCGTGCCGGTTCTGGCATTCTGGTTCCTGCACGCGCGCGAATCCAAAGTTCGCCTTAACCGCGCCCAGAAGAAGGAAATCGCGGCCCGCCGCAAGGAGGGGCTGCGCGGCCTGAAAGCTGAGCGCAAGGAGCGCCGCCGTGCTGGCAAGAAGGGGGCCGCCGCTGCTGAGACCGCCGAGGTGGCGCCGGCTGCCCGGGTGACCTCCACCTCGTCGGCAACTCCGGAAGCCGAGGCGGAGTCGGCTGATGCTGTTTCACCTGATGCCGAAAGCGAGATCGACGAGCTAGAGGGGCTGCGATCACCTGTCACCCGACTGCAGAAGACCTACACGCCGGTCATCGGCTGGACAGTGCGCCACCCGGTGATCACACTCGTCGCCAGCGTCTTGGTGCTGGTGCTCACTCTGGGCCTCGTGCCGCTTCTCAAGACCGACTTCCTGGGCGACATGGGCTCGGACACGCTCAACGCCAGCCAGAAGTTCCCCGCGGGTGTTGGCCTGGAGGAAGCCGGCAAGATTGCCGAGCCGGTTGAAAAGGACATCCTCGCCACGGAAGGTGTAGAGGATCTGAGCTTCACGGTCGGCTCAAGCGAGTTCGACATGGGCGGGGCTTCCGGTTCCGGCCGACTCAACGGCACCTACCTCATCAACCTGTCCGAAGGGGCAAGCGCTGACGAGGTCTCACAGCGCCTGACTGAGAAGTTCAAGGACATGGACCCGGACAAGTCCGGCAGCTTCGAAGTCATGGACAACTCCGGTCCCGGTGGATCGACAATCGACATCACGCTGACGGCAAACGACACAGAAGCGCTGAAGAAGTCCGCCGAAAAGCTCACAAAGAAGCTTGAGAAGACCGACGGCGTGAAGAAGGTCGACAACAGCCTGCGCGCTGTCGGCGATGTCATCCACGTCGACGTGAAGCGCAAAAAGGCAGCCGAATACGGTCTGTCTGAAGCGCAGCTGGGCCAGATCGTCACCCGTGCAATCAACGGGCAGATCATCGGCCAGGTGGTCCTCGACGACGTCACCAACAGCGTCTACCTGTTCGACGGCAACGCGGAGACCATCAGCGATCTCGAAGACATTGAACTGACCGTTATGGTCATGCCCGACGGATCGCCAGTCACGGGAGGTGCCGGTGCTGCCGGTGGCGCAGGAGGTGCTGGTGGCGCTGGTCGCCCGATGGGCGGTGGGCGAGTAGCCGAGCCTGCCTCGAAACCCTCAGACGGCCCGGGTCTGGGCTCCAATCCCGGTTCGACAGACCAGCCGCAGCAGCCGAACCCCGGCGATGAGGGAGGAGAAGGCGGTCAGCAACAGGCACCTCGTGAACCTGGGCAGGAAGGCGGCCAGCAGCCGCAGGCGCCCGGTGACGGAGGGCAGGCACCCGGTGACGGCGGGCAGATGCCTGACGGGCAGATGCCGCAGCAGCCTCAGATGCCCGAAATGCCTCAGATGCCGGAGGTTCCGGAGCCTCCGCAGCCGCAGGAGAAGACGATCAAACTCAGCGAGATCGCCAACATCACGCAGGAGAAGACCGCCCCGGTCATCAGCCACTCCGACGGCCTGCGCTCGGTGACGGTCTCAGCTACTCCCGACGGCGATGACCTCGGAGCGGTGTCCGCCGCGGTGCAAAAGGCCGTCGACGACACGCAGTTGGAGCCGGGCGTCAGCCAGGACACCGGGGGCGTGTCCGCCGAACAGGAAGACGCCTTCAAGCAGCTGGGCCTGGCGATGCTCGCGGCGATCCTCATCGTGTTCATCATCCTGGTGGCCACATTCCGTTCGCTGCTGCAGCCGTTCATTCTGCTGGTGTCCATCCCGTTTGCCGCGACCGGTTCGATCCTCGCGCTGCTCATCACGAACACGCCCATGGGGCTGACGGCCATGATCGGCATGCTCATGCTGATCGGCATTGTGGTGACGAACGCGATTGTGCTCATCGACCTGATCAATCGCTTCCGCGCACACGGGGCGGACCTCAAAACCGCTGTGTTCCACGGGGCGCGCCTGCGCTATCGCCCGATCATCATGACGGCGCTGGCGACGATCTTCGCGCTCACGCCCATGGCCATGGGACTCACCGGTGGCGGCGTGTTTGTATCTAAACCGCTGGCTCTGGCCGTCATCGGCGGTCTCGTGTCCTCGACAATGCTCACACTCATCCTGGTGCCGGTGCTGTACGAACTGCTTGAGGGCTTCAAGGAGCGTCGCGCTGAGAAGCGGGCCGTCAAGGACGGTGCGCGTGCCGCTGTCATCGACAAGGCCGAGGCGGAGGCTACGGGTGAGGCTGAGGCTCAGGCTGAGGCTCAGGCGGGTGCCGATGGTCAGTCGGTGGGTGCCGATAGCCAGGTGGTGGGCGTTGCCGCTGGTCAGGCGGCGGGGGCTTCTGGGCCGGCGAACGATGACCGCCCGACCCAGCCCATGCCGGCAGCCAAACCCGAAACCGGAGGCGATGATCAGCGGTGAGGTGAGCGGCGCCTCGTACCCGGGCAGGTTGACAAGCCCCGCCCGGTGGCGGGCGGAAGTGCTGCTGGTCGCGGGAGTTTCGCTGGGGCAGTCGGCGGTGTACGCCGTCGTGCGGCTGGCGGACATGCTCACGCGCGCACCGCTGAAAGACAGCACTGCGGGGCTCAACCACAGCCAGTCCACGCGGGAAGTTTTTGACCTGGTGTACCAGCTGCTGGGTATCGGGTTCACGCTCGTGCCGGTGGCGCTCGCGCTGTACCTCATGTGGCTTGACGGGCAGGGTTCCGTGCTCGAGCGGCTGGGACTGGGGCGCGGTGTTGGTCGTGGTGCGGGGCGCGGTGCCGGCCCGGATGCGGGATGCGATGCTCGTGGTGGCGGCACTGCGTCTGATGGTGTTTTGCGCGATGGAGCTCGGCGTGCCGCTTGGGGTGATGCCTGGCGTGCCGTTGGGCTGTTTGTGCTGATCGGAGCGGGAACGCTCGTTGTTTATGCCGCTGGGCGAGCGCTCGGTGTGACTGCGCAGATTTCGACGAACAACTTAAACGCCGCGTGGTGGACCGTGCCGGTTCTGCTGCTGCAGGCGGTGAAGAACGGTGTGCTGGAAGAAGTGCTTCTGCTGGGGTTCTTCTGGGATCGGCTGGAAAGACTGCGCTGGTCGCCGTGGGCGATCATCGTGGGGCTGGCGGTTTTCCGCGGAAGCTACCACCTGTATCAGGGGTTCGGCCCCTTTGTTGGCAATGTGCTCATGGGGCTGATCTTCGGCTGGCTGTACATGCGCCGGCGGAGGGTGATGCCGTTCGTCGGTGCGCACTTCCTGCTGGACGCGGTCGGCTTTTTGGTGCCGGGCATCCTGCGCGGCTGAGTGCGCTCGGCGGCTGGGCCAGACTTGCGCGGGCGAATCCGCTCGGGCGCTGGGCCAAACTTGCGCGCTAATGCAGATTCACGCGTTAATGCGGCGCATTTGCGCGCAAAGTTGCATTAAAGCGTAAATCTGGGTTGGACCGGCGGCGTGCGTTGTCACGGTGAATTGCGTTTGGATGGGTAAAGCTCTTACCGGACGGGGTAGCCCGCCGGGGTGGCTGGGCCAAACTCACGCGCTAATGCAGATTCACGCGTTAATGCGGCGCATTTGCGCGCAAAGTTGCATTAAAGCGTAAATCTGGGTTGGACCGGCGGCGCGCGTTGTCACGGTGACTGCGTTCGGCTGGTAAAGCCCTTTCAGGACGGGGTAGCCCGCCGCGGCGGCTGGGCCAGACTTGCGCGCTAATGCAGGTTCACGCGTTAATGCGGCGCATTTGCGCGCAAAGTTGCATTAAAGCGTAAATCTGGGTTGGACCGGCGGCGTGCGTTGTCACGGTGACTGCGTTTGGATGGGTAAAGCCCTTTCAGGACGGGGTAGCCCGCCGTGGCGGCTGGGCCAGACTTGCGCGTTAATGCAGTTTCACGCGTTAATGCGGCGCTTTTACGCGCAAAGTTGCATTAAAGCGTGAAACTGGGTTGGACCGGCGGCGCGTGTTGTCACGGTGACTGCGTTTGGATGGGTAAAGCTCTTACAGGACGGGGTAGCCCGCCGGGGCGGCTGGGCCAAACTTGCGCGCTAATGCAGATTCACGCGTTAATGCGGCGCTTTTACGCGCAAAGTTGCATTAAAGCGTGAATCTGCCTTGGCACGGCGACACTGCGCATCCACGCCGCAGCCGCCGCGCCCTTACAGAACGACGCGGCCCTGCGGTGTGGTGAAGGTGACGGACATGATGCCCGGCTCGCCATGCGGAGCCACCCAGTCGATGCCGATTTCCGGGATGGGCTTGTGGGCGTCGGTGCCCAGCCAGTCGCGCACGCGGTCGCGGCTTCCGGCGATCTGCAGCGATTCAATGGCAACAGCGTCGTCGCCGGTGAGTTCGCCGCTGCCGTCCAGCTTGTTCTGCGGGCGGGCTGATGGGTGCAGTTCAGCGGGGGAGACCCAGTGGATGAAGTACGGCAGCTGGCCGTCGGCGATGACGCCCTTCACGCCGATCTGCTTCCAGTGGATTTCCTCTGAGCCTTCCGGGGTGCGGTTGCCGTCGACGGCTTTGCGCTCAAGGCGATCCTCAACCTTGGCCAGGTTGTTGACGCTGACGCACCACGCCATCCAGCCGCCGCCCCTGTCAGACCGCGCCCTTGTGGCCTGCCCGAACGGGGTTGCCAGCGCTGCCGGGTGCTCGAGGGCTTCAACGACCTCGAGGTAGTGCCCGTTTGCCAGCGGGAAGATCAGGTTCCGCGTTCCGAACCGCGGGTGGATTCCGCCGTCGTAGTAGGTGATGCCGAGTTGTTCTGCCAGACGGTCAGCCGTGGCGTGCAGACCGTCCTGCTGAGCGGCGAACGAAACATGGTCCAGATTCATACCCTGAGCGTGGCACAGATCTCATTTTCACGTGACTTAGGTATACCTAACTTTCTTGCCCTGAGTGCTGCTGGGCCGCTTCTTATCTGACGAGGCGCCGCTCGCCACCTGCCGTCATCTTCGGGTTCCGCTGGGGCCCGGGGGCATGAAAAAGCGGGTGGGAGCGGCTTGCGCTCCCGCCCGCTTTCAGCAGTCAGGTTTTAACAGCGGTCAGGCTTCGGCCTTGAAGCGGTCAATCGATTCCTGAACGATCTTTTCGGCGACTTCGCGGCCAGCCCATTCGGAGCCCTTGACGAACTTGTTCGGTTCGAGGTCCTTGTAGTGGACGAAGAAGTGCTCGATGGCGTCCAGCTGGAACTTGTCGACATCCTTGACGTCCTGGATGGCGTCGAAGCGTGGGTCGTCAGCGAGGACTGCGAGGACCTTGTCGTCGCCGCCGGCTTCGTCTTCCATGCGGAAGACGCCGATGGGGCGGGCATCCAGCTGGCAGCCGGGGAACACGGATTCGTGCAGCAGGACCAGAACGTCGAGCGGGTCGCCGTCTTCGCCGAGCGTGTCCTCAAAGAAGCCGTAGTCAGTGGGGTAGGCCATCGAGGTGAACAGGTAGCGGTCGAGCTTGACCCGTCCGGTTTCGTGGTCGACTTCGTACTTGTTGCGCGAACCCTGCGGGATTTCGATGGTGGCGAGAAGTTCCAAGAGATTTTCTCCTTACAGCTGGATGATCCTTAAGGATTCCATGATTGACAGGCGTCACAATTAGCATAGTGAAGGCCAGAAAGAGGTGAGTAATCGGTGAGCAGATCACGTGCCCGCAAGAATAAGCGCCGCAGTGGGCGCGGGCGTGCAAAGGCGATCGGCGGCACTGCCGCGATTGTCGTGGCCGCTTTGACCGGATACGCCGCTCTCGATGCCCTCGACGCAGTTCCCGGCGTTCTCACCGTTGTGCCGACCTCCGGCGGGAGCCCAGCTCCCGCACTTTCCGGAACTCCACCTCGGGCGCTTGATATTGCGGAACTCGACTCCAATGCGCCCGTGCCGAAGAAGATCGCCCCGGTCGTTGAAGACGCGTTCAAGAAAAGCGGCTTCAAGGGCAAAGCCGGCATCGACATTCGCGATGCCGCAACCGGCGAAGTCCTCTACACGAAAGACGCCGGTGCGGACCGCACCCCGGCATCCGTGACGAAGGTGCTGACCTCAGCGGCGGCTCTCGGGGCTCTGGGCGCTGATCACACGTTCACCACATCGGCCCGCCTGGATTCTGCAGAGGGAACCAGTGCTGCACTGGCTCTTGTGGGCGGCGGCGACGTCATGCTCGGGAAGGGTGAATCCAAACCGGGCGCCGTCAACGGCCGTGCAGGCCTGGGCACACTCGCTGAGGACACTGCGCACGAACTCAAAAAGCGCGGTGTGGACACGGTCGAGGTCTACGCGGACGTTTCCCGCTACACCGGCCCGCGGTTCAGCAAAGACTGGGACCGCGACGACATCGGATACGGCTTCATCACGAACATGGACCCGCTCATGGTTTCCATGGGGTCGAAGACCGGCGAATACAAAGCGCCGCGCACACCCGAACCCGCCCGGGATGCTCTTCGCGACTTTGCCGACGCTCTCACCGACAAGGGTCTCAAGGTCGACATCCGCAACCCTGATGTGCAGACCGAACCGCCAGCCGAAGAAGCCGCGCCGCTGCACGCGGACGGCACCGGCGATGACGGCAAAGACAAGAACGACGACGGCGCCGGCACGCAGCAAGGCCCGGCCGTTATCGCTGAAGTCCAGTCCGCCCCGGTGTCCAGCGTTGTGCGGCACGCACTGCAGCGTTCAGACAACATCGTGTCGGAAGCCCTCGGCCGTGAAGTCGCGCTGGCTCGCGGCGCGGAAGGCTCCGTGAGCTCAGCGGCGGCGGAAGTCCTGCAGCAGCTTAAAGACATGAACGTCGACACCGGCAGCATCCGCCTGCACGACACATCGGGCCTGTCGTACAAGAACCGCATTTCCCCGCACGATCTGACCGGCATCGTCGTGGCCGCCGCACAGTCCGATGACAGCCTGTCGCAGCTCATTCCCGGCATGCCGGTGGGTGGTCTCAACGGTACGCTCATCTACCGCTACGCAGAAGGCGGGGCGGCCGGAAAGGTGTCAGCCAAAACAGGCACGCTGGCAACTGTGGCGAGCCTGTCAGGAACCGTTCTCACGGCTGATGGCCGCCTGCTGGCGTTTTCGATGATGACCGAAGGCGGAGTCGGCAGTGCCCGCCAGGCCATCGATGAAGCCGTAACCGGTCTGTCCAAGTGCGGGTGCCGGTGACAGTGCGCATCCACGTTCCGTCCGCGCTCGCCGCTGCCCGCGAATCCACTCCCGCCGGCCCCAAGGTGACGGCTGCAGAGGGTGAGGCCCTGGTGCTGGAAATGCGCGAAGCGGCTGAAACCTCGTTCGACCTGCTTCTGGACGCCATGCGTCTAAGCCGCGAGGTCGAAGATGCCGCCCGGCAGCGCGCGGCATCCGACAGGGTGCTCGTGGTCGACCGGATGGGCTGGGTGAAGGCCAATGCGCTCATGCTCACGGAACTGCTGGAGCACCTGGACTCTCCGGAGTCCGGTACGGCTGCGGATGACAGCACCCGCTCCCGAGGTGGAATCGGCACTGCTCTCAACACGGCTCGGCAGAAGCTCAGGCTTGCGCGCTCCGGAGCCGAAGCGCGGACGAACGGCGTGCAGCTGGGTGCTGTCCTGGGAATTCTTTCGCGCCGAGTGCTGGGACAGTACGAGCCCATGCGCAGACCGGGAGCACTCATCCTGAACGCACCGACGATCCTCGAAATGGAACAGCGCATGGAGTTCGAACCGCGCGATTTCCGCCTGTGGGTTGCCTTCCACGAAACCACTCACCGCGTGCAGCTGGCGCTGGCACCGTGGATTCGCGACGAGGTGATCGACCGGATCGGCCGTCTGCTGGACACGGATGAATCACTGGGGGACCTTCTGGGCCAGCTGCCAGAAGCGCTGCGCGGCGAAGTGTCACTGGCGACCGCGGCACTCAGCCCTGAGGGGCAGCGCGCAATGGAAGACGTCACCGCAATCATGACGCTGCTGGAAGGCCACGCCGACGTCATGATGGACCGCGCCGGCAAACGAGTCATTCCCAGTGTTCGCCGCATTCGCCGCGTGTTCAATGCCAACCGCCGCTCGGACTCGGGTCTGCGCGCGGCGGCCATGCGGCTCATGGGATCGGACGACAAGCTTGCCCAGTACGAAGACGGGGCACGTTTTGTGCGCACCGTCATCCGCAAGGCGGGAATGGACGGCTTCAACCGCGTGTGGTCATCACCGGATGCCCTGCCGAGCGCGGCCGAGCTGCAGGACCCTGAAATGTGGGTGTCCAGGGTTGTGTCAGACCCTCCGGGCACACTGTAGGACCTATGGAAAGCAAAGCGGACAGCAGCGGCCAGTGTGGCGACGGCCAGCGCGGCCGCGGTCAGAACGGCGGCGAGCGCAAGGCTGGCGGCGGCCTCGCGCCGCAGCATCGCCGTCCTCGCCTGGATCCCGATTCAGCCGCCATCCGCCGTGCCATTGCCGACTGCCTGCCTGATGAACCCGGCCGGTTCATCGTCGCGGTCTCCGGCGGACCGGACTCGGTGGCGCTCGCGGCAGCGTGCGCACACTTGGATGCAACGACCGAGCACTCATTCACCGCTGTCATCGTTGACCACGGCCTGCAGCCGGGGTCAGCACACATCGCAGTGCGCACAGCCGGAATGGTCGTGAGCCTCGGGCTGCCCGCGGTTGTGCGCACAGTGAAGGTCGAACGCACAGCCAGCGGCCTGGAAGCCGATGCCCGGTCTGCCCGCTACGGGGTACTTGAGGAAGCGCGCATCGCAGTCGGTGCGCAAGCCGTTCTCACCGGCCACACCCGCGACGACCAAGCAGAAACTGTTCTGCTGGGCCTGCTGCGCGGTTCGGGCAGTCGCGCACTTGCCGGCATGCGCCCGCGAACCGGAACCGTTTGGCGGCCCCTGCTGGGCATTGAGCGCAGGCAGACTGTGGCCTCGGCCTACGCACAGCGCATCCCCGTGTGGCACGACCCCATGAACCGCGACCCCGACTACACGCGCGTGCGCCTCAGACAACAAGTGCTGCCAGCGCTGACCGACCACCTGGGGGAGGGCGTGAAGGGCAACCTGGCCCGCACGGCAGAACTCGCAGCCTTCGATGCCGACTACCTTGACCGGCGGGCGGCCCGCATGGCCGAAAGCCTGATAGAAGCCGATCATCTGAGCGCACAGACGGCACAGCTGCCGCCGGCACTCGGCACTCGCGTCATCCAGAAGTGGCTTCATCAGCAGCTGCGCACACCGGATCAGCTCAGTGCAGAACACGTCCTCGGCGCGTGGCGAGCTCTGAACGGCGGCCCACAGCCCCTGTCCATGCCGGGCGGCATGAGTCTTGAGCGGACCGACCGTGGTGACCTCCGCCTCGTGCCCGGTGACCGACCCAAGCGCAGAAGTGACAAAGGTTTCCCACACCAGACGGAGGGCCAGCGGGTATGCTGATGGGCGTCTCGGCTGGCGCGAGCAGAAAGGACACCGAGTGGACCAGAACGACCTCGGATCGGACATCGAGAAGATCCTCGTAACGGAAGAGCAGATCAACACCCGCCTGCGGGAAATGGCTGCTGAAATCGACCGCGACTACGAAGGCAAAGACCTGCTGATCGTCGGTGTCCTCAAGGGCGCTGTCATGGTCATGGCGGACCTTGCACGCGCACTGCACTCGCACGTCACGATGGACTGGATGGCAGTGTCCTCCTACGGTTCCGGCACCAAATCCTCCGGTGTTGTGCGCATCCTCAAAGACCTCGACACCGACCTTTCGGGCCGCCACGTGCTCATCGTCGAAGACATCATCGACTCCGGCCTGACCCTGTCGTGGCTGCTGTCGAACCTCAAGTCCCGCGGTGCTGCCAGCGTTGAGATCTGCACCATGCTGCGCAAGCCCGAAGCCATCAAGGTCGACATCGACGTCCGCTACACCGGCTTCGACGTGCCGAACGAATTCGTGATCGGCTACGGCCTCGACTACGCGGAGAAGTACCGCAACCTGCCGTTCGTCGCCACCCTGGCGCCGCACGTCTACAGCTGAACCGAACCACCCGCCCACCGCGACCGGAACCGCACAGAGAAGAGCCAATGGCAGATAAGAAAGTGAACACGCCCGCTGTCAAGAAGTGGGCCCGCGGCCCATTCGTCTGGGTTGTTCTTGCCCTCATCATCGTGTCGATCGGAGCTTCGCTCCTGGCCGGGGGCGGCTTCAAGCGCATTGACACCAATCAGGGTCTGCAGCTTCTCGAAGACAAAAAAGTCGAACAGGTCAAGGTCGTCGACGGCGATCAGCGCGTCGACATGGTGCTGAAGGACGACTTCAAGGTCGGCGACCGCGAATACGGCAAGCGGGTGCAGTTC
This sequence comes from Brevibacterium ravenspurgense, assembly GCF_001584615.1. Taxonomy (GTDB): domain Bacteria; phylum Actinomycetota; class Actinomycetes; order Actinomycetales; family Brevibacteriaceae; genus Brevibacterium; species Brevibacterium ravenspurgense. The sequence goes on from NZ_LQQC01000010.1 coordinate 687,224, forward strand.
TTCTACGTTGAACCCCGCGGCGAACAGGTGATCAAGGCCGTTGACTCGGCTGATGTTTCCAAGGGCTTCACGGACGAGGTGCCCAAGCGGTCGTTCCTGACGTCTCTTCTTCTGAACCTGGTTCCGTTCCTGCTGATCGGACTCGTGTTCTGGTTCCTGCTGACGCGCATGTCTGCCGGCGCGGGCGGAATCATGAACTTCGGCAAGTCCAAGGCGAAGATGATCCAGAAGGAAGAACCTGACGTCACCTTCGCCGATGTCGCCGGTGTTGACGAAGCCCTCGAGGAACTCGAAGAAATCAAGGAGTTCCTGTCCGAACCGAAGAAGTTCACCGACGTCGGGGCGAAGATCCCCAAGGGTGTTCTCCTGTACGGTTCACCCGGTACCGGTAAGACCCTGCTTGCTCGTGCCGTAGCCGGCGAGGCGGGGGTTCCGTTCTTCTCGATGTCCGGTTCGGACTTCGTCGAAATGTACGTCGGTGTTGGCGCCAGCCGTGTGCGCGACCTTTTCGAACAGGCGAAGGACAATTCGCCGTGCATCATCTTCATTGACGAAATCGACGCGGTCGGCCGTCAGCGCGGCGCCGGCATGGGCGGCGGAAACGACGAACGCGAACAGACGCTCAACCAGCTGCTGGTCGAAATGGACGGCTTCGACCCCACGAAGAACATCATCCTCATGGCGGCCACCAACCGCCCCGACGTGCTTGACCCCGCGCTGCTGCGCCCGGGCCGCTTCGACCGGCAGATCGCGGTAGAAGTACCCGACATGAAGGGCCGTGCGCACATCCTCAAGGTCCACTCAAAGGGCAAGCCCCTGGCTGATGAAGTCGACCTGAACGCCGTTGCCAAGCGCACGCCCGGTTTCTCCGGTGCTGACCTTGCAAACGTCATGAACGAAGCCGCACTTCTCACAGCGCGTTCGAACCAGACCGTCATCGACAACACGATCATGGACGAAGCCATTGACCGTGTGATCGCCGGTCCGCAGAAGCGCACCCGCCTGATGAACGACAAAGAGCGCATGGTCACCGCCTACCACGAAGGCGGACACGCGCTGGTCGCTGCGGCGATGAACCACACCGACCCGGTCACGAAAATAACCATCCTGCCGCGCGGCAAGGCTCTCGGCTACACCATGGTCATGCCGACAGAAGACAAGTACTCGGTCACCCGCAACGAACTGCTGGACCAGCTGGCCTACGCGATCGGCGGTCGTGCCGCCGAGGAAATCGTGTTCCACGATCCTTCGACCGGTGCGTCGAACGACATCGAAAAGGCCACGAGCACGGCCCGCAAGATGGTCACCCAGTACGGCATGAGCGAAAAGATCGGCATGGTCAAGCTCGGCGACGAAGGCGGCGACCCGTTTGCCGGCCGCGGAGGCACGGGCGAAGTCGGCACAGCAGAGGCCACCAAGCTCATCATCGACGAAGAAGTGCGCACACTCATCGACACAGCCCACGCCGACGCCTACTGGGCTCTCAACACCAACCGCGCGATCCTCGACCAGCTGGCCTACGAACTGCTGGAACGCGAAACCCTCGACGAAGCTGATCTCAAGCGCATTTTCGCCGACGTGCAGAAAGCACCGAAGCGCGAAGTGTGGCTGACCAGCGAAGACCGCCCGGTCTCTGACATTCCGCCCATCACACCGCCGGAGCGCCGCGAAAACGCCGGCGACTGGCGCGATGCCGTTGCTCGCCGCGCTGAAGAGCGCCGCCAGCAGGAAGAGGACGCACAGGGCTCCGGCCAACAGGGCTCCGGCGAAGAATCAGTGCAGCACCCTCAGCAGGATCCCTACGGCCAGCCGGGTCAGCAGAACCCCGGTTACCAGTACCCCGGCTACCCGGAGCACCCTGACCAGCAGCCTCCGCACGGTTCAGAGGACGACCGCTGATGGCGGATCTGCCCAAGATCGAAGCTGCCGTCCGCAGCATCCTCGAAGCGATCGGCGAAGACCCCGACCGCGACGGTCTGAAAGACACGCCCAAGCGAGTCGCGAAGTCCTATGCCGATCTGTGCCGGGGCCTGGGCCAGACAGCAGACGACCTCCTCGAAGTCAGTTTCGACATCGGGTACGACGAAATGGTGCTCGTCAAAGACATCGAAATGTTCTCGATGTGCGAACACCACCTGCTGCCGTTCCACGGCAAGGCCCACGTGGGCTACATCCCCGGCCCGGAAGGCCGGGTCACGGGACTGTCGAAGCTCGCCCGCCTGGTCGAGGTCTATGCCCGACGCCCGCAGGTGCAGGAAAGGCTCACCACTCAGATCGCGGATGCCCTGGTGGACAACCTCAACGCCCGCGGCGTGATCGTCGTAGTCGAAGCTGAGCATCTGTGCATGTCGATGCGCGGTGTGCAGAAGCCCGGCGCGAAAACCCTGACCTCGGCGGTGCGCGGACAGCTGCGCGATCCCGCAAGCCGCGCAGAGGCCATCAGTCTGATCCAGGGCGGGTGAAGCACATGCGCACCAAGATCATGGGCGTGCTCAACGTAACGGCTGACTCCTTTTCCGACGGGGGCCGCTACCTCGACTACGACAAAGCGGTTGAGCACGCGCTCAACCTTGTCGAACAGGGCGCGGACATCATCGACGTCGGCGGTGAATCAACTCGCCCCGGCTCCACCCGAGTCCCGGAAGACGAAGAGATCGCACGCGTCGTGCCGGTCGTCGAAAAGCTCGTGTCCGAAGGTGTGACGGTCAGCGTTGACACCATGCGGGCCTCCACCATGGAGCGCGCTTTGGACGTCGGCGCGCACATCATCAACGACGTTTCGGCCGGCAAAATGGACAGCCGCATGTTTGACGTTGCCGCGAAATCCGATGCTGAGCTCATTGTCATGCACTGGCGGGGTCTGCTGACGGACGCGCGTGCCACCCACACCTATGACGATGTGGTGGCCGAGGTCCGCGATGAACTTCTGGAGCGTGTTGACGCGGCTTTGGACGCTGGGGTGAAGAGTGAGCGGATCATCCTCGACCCCGGCCTGGGCTTTGCAAAAGATGCCGAGCACAACTGGCAGCTGATGGCCGGAATCGATGAATTCAACCAGCTGGGCTACCGACTGCTGGTTGCCGGATCGCGCAAGCGCTTCCTGGCTTCGCTCATCAATCCTGACAACCCGGCAGCCGCCAGCGAAGCTGACCGGGATGCCGCAACCGCAGCAATCACCGCCGTGTCCGCTCGCGCCGGAGCGTGGGCTGTGCGCGTGCACGACGCCCGCACCTCCTATGTGGCTGCCGCTGTGTGCGATGCAATCGACAAAGCCGGTCACGACTACCAGCTGAAGAAGCAGCGGCAATGACGCACGAAATCCACCTGACAGGCCTGCGCGTCTACGGCCACCACGGTGTTTTCGACTTCGAAAAGACCGACGGCCAGGAATTCAGTGTGGACGTCAGGCTCAGCGGCGACTTCAGCCGCGCCGCCAGCACCGACCGCCTGGAGGACACGGTCGACTACGGGGCAGTGGCGGACCTCGCCGCCACGATCGTCAGCACCGAGCGCTACGACCTGATAGAAGCACTCGCCGCCCGCATCGCAGACGCCATCGCGGGAACCATCACGATTCCCTGCCAGGTGGAAGTCACGGTGCACAAACCGTCGGCACCGATCGCCCATGACTTCACGGACGTCACAGTTCGGGCAGAAGCCGTCAGCAGCGGCACGGCGGGTGAGGCCGCTCAGGGGAGCGGCACCTCGTCAGACCAGCGGATAACAGCGGTCCTGTCGTTGGGAGCAAACCAAGACAACCCGCGCGGGCAGCTGGAAGACGCCCTGCGCGCCATTGACCGCCTGCCGCGGGTCCGCGTTGTGCAGACGTCCGGGTTCTATTCGACCGCGCCCGTCGGGGGAGTGGAGCAGGACGACTTCGTCAACTGTGCTGCAGTCATCGAAGCCGCCTGCAGCGCGCGTGAACTCTTGGCTTCCCTGCAGGGGATCGAGGTGGCTCAGGGCCGGGTGCGCGAGGTCCGCTGGGGGCCGCGCACGCTCGACATCGACATCGTCCGACTGGCTGAGTCAGGCCGAGATATAGACAGCCCCGAAGCGCAGATTCTCAGCGACGACCCGGTTCTAACTCTGCCCCACCCCAGGGCGCACGAACGAGCTTTCGTGATGGTTCCGTGGGCAGAAATCCGGCCGCAGGCGCGTATTGGCTTCGGCGGCGAACAGGTTCTCGTGAGCGCTGCCGGCGAACACGTTCAGACAGCCGATCCGGCGCAGACCGTTCGCCGATTGGACTGACATGCGCCCGACAAAAGCATCGAACCTTCTGGCAGGCGGAGCCATCGGGCTCATGGTCGGGGCCGCCGGATCCTGGGTCCTGGAAAGCTGGGGCAGTCCCGCTCCCGAAGTGCCGTGGCCGGCAATCGTCGGCATGCTCCTGCTGGGCGGCACGCTCCTGGTGCTCGGCATTCCGATCAAGAGGTGGAACGACGGCGAACGCAAACAGCCGATCGATCCGCTGCAGGCCGCCCGAGTCGCCATGATGGCCAAAGCCTGTTCGCTGACCGGGGCGGCACTGTCCGGCTGGTACCTGGGTTCGGGCATCTACATTCTGCTGTCTGCTGGTTTTCTCCGCACTGGCTCAGCAATGGCCATGTTCGGTACTTTTGTTGTGGCCGCGGGTCTGATGACCGTCGGAATCGTGGTCGAACGTTTCTGCCAACTGCCGCCGGACGATCCTTCAGGAGCAGCCGCATGAGCATTCCCCTGCGCGAACCCGACCTCATCCCCGTAGACAAGCGGCTTGCCCTGGTGCGGCTGCTCAACACGATCATCAGTGCGGCTATCACCAGTGCGATGGCCATCGGAGCCTACTTCACGCTTGACTTCGCCAAACCGTGGATGCTCATTCTTGCTCTGCTGTTCACACTGGGCGGCCCGCTTGTGCGGTGCATCTTCATCTTCCGTCAGGTCAGCGCCATGGGCTACAAAGTCCGGCCCACGGATCTGCTGATTGAAAGCGGCATCATGTACCGCAGAACCGCCGTCGTTCCCTATGCGCGCATGCAGTACGTCGATGTCACCGCAAGCCCGCTGGAACGGTTCTTCGGGCTTGCCACCGTAACGCTGCACACCGCATCAGCAGGGTCGGATGCAACCGTGCCCGGCCTGAAGCGCGCCGACGCTGACCGTCTGCGCGAACTGCTGTCTGAACGTGGCCAGAGCGGTCTGGCGGGCCTGTGATGGCTGCGCCTCAGAAGCGCCTCGAGCCCGGAGTCTGGCACAGGGTTCACCCGATGACTCCCGTCATGCAGATGGGAGGCTTCCTGGTTGCGGCATTCTTCGGAATCGTCATCTTCGCCGGCAATCTGCTGCCGAACCTGATCGGCACGATCTTCACGGGCGGAGGTGCTCTGCGCGAAGGGTCGGAAGCCATCGGCCGTGTGCCGGTGATGTACTTCCTGCTGCCGCTTCTGGGCATCTTCGTCATCGTCGCAGCCGGTGTCGGCCTGCTGTACCTGCAGTGGAAGAAGACCGCCTACCGCTATGACGACCGGGTGGTCGAGTTCAAACACGGCATCGTGGCCAAGGCGCATCGCCACGCGAACTTTCTGCGCATCCAGTCCGTCGATGTCCAACAGCCATTCCTGGCGCGCATTCTCGGTCTGGCAACACTCGTTTTTGATGTTGCCGGCGGAAGCGACTCCAACATCACCATCCTGTACCTGAAGAAGGCACAGGCCGAACAGCTGCGCGACATCATCCTGGCGAACGTCCGCACCGCCAAGGCCGCCGCAGCGCCGGCCGGTCCTGCAGACTCCCTCCCAGGGGCTGCACCCACCCACCCCAATCAGACCGCCCCGGCGGCCGGCTATGCAGGCGGGCAGGTGAGTGGCACCTCGTCAGATGCCGGCCAGCACGGTCATCCCGGGCTGCAGAACCAACCCGGCCAGCCGCGTCACCGGGGGCGGGATGCCAGCGGCACCCAGCACAACCCGGACGCACCCGGCATGCCGGCGGGCGCCAAGATCGTGTCAGCGCTCAGCGGGCACGCGGAGGGTGTCGGCAACGACCTTGCCGGGTCGTTCCAGGAGCTCATCGCGCCGTACACGCGCAGCGGGCGGATCAAACCCGACGGCGAACTCGTTCGCGTTCCGCTGCACCGAACCATCCTGGCAGCCTTTCTGTCCACCGGCGTTTTCATTTCACTCGCCCTGATTCTGCTGGCGATTGCGGCAATCGGCGTGTGCATCGCACTTGCTGTGGGCGGCTACATGAACATCGAAGCCCTTTTCGCAGTGCTCACCACCATGGCGCCCATGGCCTTCGGCTTCGTGATCGCCACATTCCAAATGGTCACCACCAACCTCAAACACGGGAACTTCTCAGCGAAGCTCACCGGTGATGGCGTGCAGATCAGCCAGGGAGTTTTCTCCACCGAACGGGTGCTGGTGCCGCTTGACCGTCTGCAGGCCGTTGAAATCCGCCAGCCATTCATGTGGCGGATAGCCGGCTGGTACCGGGTCATGTTCAACACGGCGGGCGATTCCGGCAAAGAAGGCAAGACTCTTCTGCCGGTGGGCTCGCTGACTGACGTCCAGACCCTCATGGGTCTGGTGCTGCCCGAAGGTGTGGGCGAACTCAACTCCGGCCACGCTGTTGCTCCCGGTGATGTCGTCCACGAGGCTCTCGCTGGCACTTTCCGCAAACCTGCCGGAGTGCCGGGGCTGTTCGCCCAGCAGCCGGGGCGAACCCGCTGGCTTGACCCGCTCAACCGCGCCCGCGCCGGATGGGCCGTCACCAAGGCGGTCATGGCTGTGCGGACTGGACGCTTCACCCGCCGGGCAATCTTTGTGCCCCACGCTCGTGTGCAGTCGCTCGGCTGGAATCAGGGGCCCATCCAGAGGTCCTTCAAGGTCGCAACCATCTACCTGCACTCCACCCGCGGTCCGGTCAGGCCGTACCTTGAACACCTGGACGAACACACCGCACGGAAGCTCCTGTTCGACTACGCGCAGCACACGCAGCGCGCGCGTGCCGCCATGGACGCCGCCTGAGAGGACACACGTGAACCTGGACGACCAAACTCGCCTAGGAGTCGGCATCATCGGCACCGGAAAAGTCGGTGCTGTCATCGGCGCAACCCTGCGAGGGGCCGGGCACGCGATCGTGGGAGTCACAGGGGGTTCTGAAACCACTCTCGACCGCGCCGAGGCGATGCTTCCGGGCATCCCCATTCTCGAGGTGGAGGAAATCCTCGAGCGGGCCGAACTGGTCATCTTCACGGTGCCGGATGATCAGCTGGGTGATCTTGTGTCCGGTCTTGCTGAGCTCGGACGGTTTTCGCCGGGGCAGATCGTCATGCACTTCTCGGGCCGGTACGGGGCGGACATTCTGGCGCCCGCTGCCGCCCGAGGAGCGATCACACTCGCGCTGCACCCGGCCCTGTCGTTCACGGGAACCTCAATGGACCTCGAGAGGCTGCGCCGCACCTCGATCGCTGTGACCGGGCCCAAGACGTTCCTGGCCATTGGGCAGGCACTCGCGGTGGAAATCGGCGGGGAACCCTTCGTTGTGGCCGAAGCTGATCGCGCGCTGTACCACGCAGCGTGTTCGCACGCGTCAAACCACGTGAGCGTCGTCATCGCCCAGGCCATGGAGATGCTCGAATCAATCGGGATCGAAGACCCGGGGCAGGTGCTGGGGGAACTGGTGGCGGCGAGCACGTCGAATGTGCTGCGCAGCGGAGTGCGCACATTGACGGGACCTGTGTCTCGCGGTGACGCATCGACGGTGCGAGCCCACCTGACAGCGCTTGATGAAACAGCGGGAGAACTGGCCGGCACGGGCGATTCTTACCGTGCTGTGGCACGTGCGACGGTCCAGCGGGCGCTTGCCAACGGAACAATCACCGACCAGCAGGCACAGAACATCCTCGACCTCCTGGTCTGAGCTCTTCCGACGTGAGCTGCGGTGCTGAACGGGCGGCCAGGAGGTACGCGCTCCTTCGCTATCCTTAGACCATGCCTGAAAATCTTGACAATGCCGCAACTGTGCCCGCTGGCGGCGCAGACGCCGAAACTCCCGAACACCTCGACCCCGAACAGCTGCGCATCCGCAAGGAAAAGCGCGCTCGGCTGCTGGAAGAAGGCCGTGAAGCCTACCCCGTGCGGGTCGGCGTCACCCACAGCCTCGGCGAAATCCGCGACAAGTACGCGCACCTCGAAGCCGGCGAAGAAACCGAGGACGTCGTCGGCGTTGCCGGCCGCGTAGTTTTTCAGCGCAACACCGGAAAACTGTGCTTCGTAACCCTCATGGCCGGCGACGGCACCCAGCTGCAGGGCATGCTGTCGCTGAAGGAAGTCGGCGAAGAAGCCCTCAGCCAGTGGAAAGCCGATGTCGACCTGGGCGACCACGTGTTCCTCCACGGCCGCGTTATTTCCTCGCGCCGCGGTGAGCTTTCCGTCATGGCCGACAGCTGGCAGATGGCCTCGAAGGCCGTCCGTCCGCTGCCGCCGATGCACACCCAGCTCGACGAAGAGGGCCGCGTACGCCAGCGCTACCTGGACCTGATCATGCGCCCGGCAGCCAGGGACATGGTGCGCACCCGCTCCAAGGTCATGTCGTCCCTGCGCCACACCTTCGAAGACGAAGGCTTCATCGAAGTCGAAACCCCCATGCTTCAGGTGATCCCGTCCGGTGCGGCCGCACGGCCCTTCAAAACCCACATCAACGCCTACGACATGGAGCTGTTCCTGCGCATTGCACCCGAACTGTTCCTCAAGAAGGCAGTTGTCGGCGGCCTTGACAAGGTCTTCGAAATCAACCGCAACTTCCGCAATGAAGGTGTCGACGCCACACATTCTCCGGAATTCGCAATGCTTGAATTCTATGAAGCGTATGGCGATTTCAAATCCGCTGCTGCTCTGACTAAAAAGCTCATTCAGAACGCAGCAATTGACGCCACCGGATCTACCACCGTCACCCTTTATGACGGAACTGAATATGACCTCGGAGGTGAATGGCCGTGGATCTCAATGTACGAATCACTGGCCGCGGAATCCGGGGAGGACATTACGCCGGAAACGCCCATTGAAGAACTCGTGCGCATTGCCGACAAGCACAATGTCGACATGGAAGGCGTATTCAAGTCCCACGGCAAGTACGTGGAAGAACTGTGGGAGCACTTCCACGAAGGCAAGCTCGACGGCCCGATCTTCGTGACCGACTTCCCCGTCGACACGTCGCCGCTTGTTCGTGAGCACCCCGAAAAGAAGGGCGTCGTCGAAAAGTGGGACCTCTACGTTCGCGGCTTTGAACTGGCAACCGGCTATTCGGAGCTCGTTGACCCGGTAATTCAGCGGGAGCGCTTCGAAGCACAGGCCAAGGACGCTGCCAAGGGCGACGACGAGGCCATGCCGCTGGACGAAGAGTTCCTGCGGGCAATGGAACACGGAATGCCCCCGACCGGCGGTGTCGGCATCGGAATCGACCGCCTGCTCATGGCGCTGACCGGCCTCGGTATTCGCGAAACCGTACTATTCCCATTCGTTAAGCCTTTGGATTACTGAGAATATAATCACTGTTCATTTCAATGGCTCTTATAGGTTTTGATCGTTAGGGATTCCTGTGGAATATTTGAGGGTGCTTCTTCCTTCCATCGTGGTTGGGCTTCTTTTCTGGTACGTTCTGCGCGCCATTATCAAGTCCGACAGCACAGAGCGGAAGGAAATGGACCGCTACTACGCAGAAATGGAAATCCACAAGGCTCAGCGCGAAAATGCGCAGCGTGAAACCACTGAGCGTGACAGCGCCGCCGAGCCGCAGGACGTTTCTGAAGATCCACGAAAGGACCAACACGATGGCTCGCAAGGTGACGACCGTCCTCATTGACGATCTGACTGGGGAAAATGCCGACGAAACCGTTGAATTCGGCATCGACGGCAAGCTCTACGAAATCGAACTGACCGCAGACAACGCCTCGCGGCTTCGCGAACTTCTGGCCGGCTACGTCAAAGTCGCCCGCCGCGCAGAGCGCCCCGCATCAACCGGCCGCAAGACCGCCAGCCCGAAGGCTTCCCGCTCAGACCTCGCGGAGATCCGCGAATGGGCCCGCAGCAAGGGCTACGAAGTGTCCGACCGCGGCCGCATCCGCGCCGACATCGTCGAGGCCTACGACAAAGCCCACTGACACAGCAGGGATTCCAGCAGAATTTCGCCCTCAGCCGAAACGCTTCGGCTGAGGGCGAAATCGCAATAAAACCGGCTCTCGCGTGGTTATGGTGCTAGACATTACGGACCGTACAGCGACCCAGGAGGGCTAATGTTCGAACGGTTTACCGACCGTGCCCGACGAGTAGTGGTCTTGGCTCAGGAAGAAGCCAAGCTGCTCAAGCACAACTACATCGGCACGGAACACATCCTGCTCGGCCTCATCCACGAAGGCGAAGGCATTGCTGCCAAGGCTCTGGAAGGCATGGACATCTCTCTCGAGCAGGTCCGCGACCAGGTCACCGAAATCATCGGCGAAGGCCAGCAGGCCCCTTCCGGGCACATTCCCTTCACACCGCGAGCAAAGAAGGTCCTCGAACTTTCGCTCCGCGAAGCCCTGCAGCTGGGCCACACCTACATCGGCACGGAACACATCCTGCTGGGCCTTATTCGCGAAGGCGAAGGCGTCGCCGCGCAGGTGCTCGTCAAGCTCGGCGCTGATCTGCCGCGTGTGCGTCAGGAAGTCATCAAGCTCATCTCCGGCTACCAGGGCAAGGAGCCCGCAACCGCCGGAGCCGGCGGCCGCGAAGAGGGCCAGCCGTCCGGTTCGCTGGTGCTCGACCAGTTCGGCCGCAACCTCACGCAGGCGGCCCGCGAAGGCAGCCTCGACCCCGTCATCGGCCGCCGCGAACAGCAGAACCGCGTCATGCAGGTGCTGTCCCGCCGCACCAAGAACAACCCGGTGCTCATCGGCGAACCCGGTGTGGGCAAGACCGCCGTTGTGGAAGGCCTCGCCCAGGCGATCGTCGCCGGCGATGTCCCCGAACCGCTGCAGGACAAGCAGCTGTACACGCTTGATCTCGGTTCGCTGGTTGCCGGTTCGCGCTACCGCGGTGACTTCGAAGAGCGCCTGAAGAAAGTGCTCAAGGAGATCCGCACCCGCGGCGACATCATCCTGTTCATCGACGAAATCCACACGCTCGTCGGTGCCGGTGCAGCTGAAGGCGCAATTGACGCAGCCTCGATCCTCAAGCCGATGCTTGCTCGCGGCGAACTGCAGACGATCGGTGCGACAACGCTGGACGAGTACCGCAAGAACATCGAAAAGGACGCAGCGCTCGAACGTCGCTTCCAGCCCATCCAGGTGCCCGAACCCACACTGTCGGACGCCATCAAGATCATGAAGGGCCTGCGCGACAAGTACGAAAACCACCACAAGGTGACCATCACCGACGGTGCGCTGGCAGCTGCTGTGAACCTTTCGGACCGCTACATCAACGACAGGTTCCTGCCGGACAAGGCAATCGACCTGATCGACGAAGCCGGCGCGAAGCTGCGCATCACCCGCATGTCGCAGCCGTCCGAGCTCAAGGAGCTCGACGACAAGATTGCCGACGCCAAGAAGCGCAAAGAAGCTGCCATCAGCAAGCAGGACTTCGAAACCGCCGCCAATGCCCGTCAGGAGGAAATGGACCTGACGGAACAGCGCGACAGCGCTGAAAAGGACTGGAAGAAGAAAAACCAGGGCGCCGGAGCAATCGTCGACGAAGAGCTCATTGCGGAAGTCCTGGCTCAGTCCACCGGAATTCCGGTCTTCAAGCTCACGGAGGAAGAGTCCTCGCGTCTGCTGCGCATGGAAGACGAACTGCACAAGCGGATCATCGGCCAGCAGGAAGCCGTCAAGTCGATCTCGCGTGCTATTCGCCGTACCCGTGCTGGCCTGAAGGACCCCCGTCGTCCCTCTGGTTCGTTCATCTTCGCCGGTCCCACCGGTGTCGGCAAGACCGAACTGGCCAAGGCTCTGGCCGAATTCCTGTTCGGCGATGAATCAGCGCTCATCACGCTGGACATGTCGGAGTTCTCCGAGAAGCACACGGTGTCGCGCCTGTTCGGTTCGCCTCCCGGCTACGTCGGCTACGACGAAGGCGGTCAGCTGACCGAAAAGGTCCGCCGCAACCCGTTCTCGGTTGTGCTGTTCGACGAAGTCGAAAAGGCTCACGCCGACATCTTCAATTCGCTCCTGCAGATCCTGGAAGACGGCCGTCTGACAGACTCGCAGGGCCGCGAAATCGACTTCAAGAACACGATCATCATCATGACCACCAACCTGGGAACCCGCGAAATCAACCGCGGCACCCCCATGGGCTTCCAGGTGGAAGGTGACTCGGACGCATCGTACGACCGCATGAAGCAGCGCGTATCTGAAGAGCTCAAGCAGCACTTCCGCCCCGAGTTCCTCAACCGCGTTGACGACACCATCGTGTTCCCGCAGCTGAACAAGGAAGACATCATCAAGATCGTCGACCTGTTCATCAACCGCCTCAGTGACCGCCTGGCCGACCAGTCCATGACGATCGAAGTGTCGCAGGACGCCCGTCAGGTGCTGGCAGACCGCGGCTTCGACCCGGTGCTCGGTGCGCGCCCGCTGCGCCGCACCATCGCCCGCGAAATCGAAGACCCGCTGTCCGAACGGATTCTGTTCAACGAAATCCGCCCCGGACAGACCATCTACGTCGATGTCGAAGGCGAAGGAGCAGACGCCGAATTCACGTTCAAGGGCGTCAGCGAAAACCGCGTACCCGTCAAGGTCGGTGCTGACGACGAAGACGAAACCGGTGCTATTGCCGAAGCCGGTCCGGCCAACGCCGCCGCTTCGCACAGCGCAGGCGACAACTCGGACGGGGGAGCCGCCCGGGAAGCCGGAGCAGAAACCTCCACCGACAGCTGATCGCCTCAGCTGAAATCCAGAAGGGCCCGCGAACGGAACACCGTTCGCGGGCCCTTCTACACTGAGAGCATGTCCGCCAACGCACCCGCAGATCCCATTGCCCAGCAGCTGTCAGCCGCCTATTCGCCCATTCGGCTTGAAAGCGGCCTGTTTCTGCGCCGGGCTCGCACTACTGACGCCGCGAAGATCAACGCACTGACCCAGCCGCTGGTCGATGAGCGCGTCCTGGTGGCAAAGGACATGGTCAGCTACTTCGAAGCGCTGCAGCAGTTCCGGGTGATTGTCGACATTGCCGAAGACGGCACGGAAACCCTCGCAGGCTGTGCTGCCCTGCACGTGTTCTGGGACGAAATCGCAGAGGTCCGCACGGTTGCAACGAGTCCGGACTACCGCCGTAGGGGAGTAGGCCGCACACTCATCACGACACTGCTGGAAGAAGCCCGCATCATGGGCATCAAAAAGGTCTTCTGCCTGACATTCGAAACCGAGTTCTTCACCAGCCTCGGCTTTGAGCAGATTTCGGGCATCCCCGTGTCTCCGACCGTGTTTCAGGAGCTCCTGCACTCAACTGACGAAGGAACCGCCGAGTTCCTCGATCTGGCCCGCGTCAAACCCAACACCCTGGGCAATAAGCGCATGATCATTGATCTGACGGAGACTGCGGAAGCGTAAGAACGCTGCCGCGCTCTCCTGACTGCTCTGCCGTCTGACGGCACAGCAGCCCATCGGCCTCAAGGTCATCTACGAGGCTTGAAATCCTTTCACCGTCAGCCAGCCGACGGACCTTCGCTATGCCGTCCTGCACTTTCTCCGGCAGCAGGGCGGCCGCATCCACATCGAAATCCACGGTGTTCGCAACAAGCAGATCCGCTCGCACCGGTGTGCCGTGGGAGATGCGCAGCAGACCCATGATTGCCCCGCGCAGCTGACGGTCCGTGCCATGCCAAGCCTGCGTTTTCGGTTTGCGTTCGGGGCTTGCGGGTTTGCCCGCATCAACCCACGCGCACGGAGCCAGCAGCGGACACTCGTCACACCGCGGATTGCGGGAAGTGCACACCAAAGCGCCGAGCTCCATGGTCCCCGCGTTCCAGCGGACCGAACGCTGCGGTGATTCCGGCAGCAGTTCGCGGGCCCACGCTGTTTCGGTTTTTGTCGCGTTGCCGGGGTGTTCGTGGCCGTCGACTGCGCGGGCAAGAACTCTGCGGATGTTGACGTCCAGAATCGCTGTGCGCGCACCGAAGGCGAATCCCGCAACGGCAGCCGCCGTGTACGCCCCGATCCCGGGCAGGCCCAGGAGCACCTCCTCATCGTGCGGCACATTCCCGCCGTGATCAGTGACGATTGCCTGAGCGCACTCCTGCAGCCGCAGAGCACGCCTTGGGTAGCCGAGCGTGTCCCAGGCGACCAGCACATCCGCGGTCGAGGCGGATGCCAGATCCGCTGGGGTGGGCCACTTCCGCATCCACTCGGTCCAACGGGGTGCCACTCGGGACATGGGGGTCTGCTGGGACATCACCTCGGACACCAGAACACCCCAGGCGGAGGTGCCCGGCTTCCGCCAGGGCAAGGGGCGTTCGTGCTGGGCGAACCAGTCGATGACAGCGGTGTGCAGAGCCTCGAGATCGGCTGGTCGGCGGTGTGTCCCACGGACGGAATCGGTGTGGCGACGTACGCTCAAAGGGATGACTCCTTCCAATGCTCCGAGGCCGGCAGCGCCTGTGCGCCGCCATCCTCCCGAAGTGTACCGACGCCGCCGAATGACGGTGCTGGGCTTGGCTGTGCTCATCCTCGCCCTGTTCATCGTCGGAATCGTTCTGCTCGTGCAGGCTCTGTCAGGTTCAGGCGAGCAGACCGCCAAACCTGCGAACCAGCAGGAAGCGGCTGCTGGGAAGGCCGAAGAGGAACAGCAGGAGCAGGCTCCCGGGCCCGAAGGCGATGAGGCCAGCGGCACGTGTCCTGTCGACCAGGTGACTCTCGCTGCGGGAATGGACAAAAAGGAGTACAAGCCCGGCGATAAAGCCACCATGACTCTCAACGTCAAGAACGAACACTCGGCCGCCTGCCAGATTGAGGTCGGTTCTGCTTCGCAGCAGTTCATCATCCAGCAGGATGACAAGACAGTGTGGGATTCAGCGTGGTGCTCCTCTGAAGGGCAGGACGAACAGCGTGTGTTCGCGCCGGGAACCGCGAAGAACACCACTCTGTCCTGGTCGCTGGTGCCCACAGACAAGAACTGCAACAAAACCGCCGACAGCTTTGAACCCGGCGAATACCAGTTGGTTGTGAAACTGGGTGAAGTCACAAGCCCACCGCACCCCTTCACCGTCATTGACGAGCCCGAAAAGGACAGCGACGAAGACGGCAAAGACGATAAAGCCGACAAAAAGGACGGCAAAGCCAGCAAGAAAGACAACAAGGCCGACAGCAAAGACAGCTGATTCTGCTGTTGCCGCTGACGCTGTCAGCTGATCTGGAAGACACGTGACCGAAAGGCACGTGTCTTTCTGCTTCTGTGCTCGCGTCTGGCTAGGATGGTGACATGGCACACATCATTCCTCTGGACAATGGCGTCCCGAAAGCTGACGACGCCGCATTTCTCGCTCCCACGGCCACCCTTTCCGGTGACGTGATCATGGCTGAAGACTCCAGCGCCTTCTACGGGGTTTCAGTCCGCGGTGATACCGCGACGATTTCGGTAGGAGAGCGCACCAACCTGCAGGACAATGTGGTTCTGCACGCTGACGAAGACTATCCCTGCACTGTGGGCAATGACGTCACGGTTGGCCACAGCGCGGTGGTTCACGGCTGCACAATCGGTGATCGCACGCTCATCGGCATGTCCGCCACCATCATGAACGGGGCAGAGATCGGCAAGGACTGCCTGGTGGCCGCCGGTGCGCTGGTTCTGGAAGGCACCAAGGTTCCCGATGGGTCGCTTATTGCGGGTGCTCCCGCCAAGGTTCGCCGTGAACTGACCCAGGAAGAGCTCGACTTCCTGCCGCAGTCAGCCGCGCACTACGTGCAGACTGCCCGCCGTCACGCGAAGGCGATCGACTGACAACACCGAAGCTGAAATGCCGGCAGGCGGTATTGACTCCTGCCGGCATCTCAGCGCAAAAGGCTCAGCGCAGCCGCACTCAGCTGTAGGCAATGTCGACGGCATCGCGTAGCGTGGTGCATTCGGCCACGCGCATGCCCTGGGGCACCGTGATGTCGGTGAGAGAGCCTTTTGCGACTATGGCGCGGCTGAAACCCAGGCGGGACGCTTCGATCAGTCTTTGCTGAATTCCGGGAACCCGCCGAATTTCACCGGATAGGCTGATTTCGCCCACTGCGACCAGTCTGTCTTTGGGCGGCTGGCCAGCGTATGCGCCTGCCAGGGCCAAACAGACCCCGAGGTCGACTGCGGGCTCAGACAGTTTGATGCCGCCGACGGTCGACACGTAGACGTCGTGGCGTCCGCTGATGCTCTGTTCTAAGCTGCGGCCGACAACAGCGATGTTCATAGCCACGCGGGAAGAATCGAGTCCGTTGACCACCCTCCTGGGTGAGCCGCCGCCCTCCTGGGGGTCGACGAGCGCTTGGATTTCGACGATCATCGCTCGCTTGCCCTCAAGCGCAACCGTCAGGCAGGTGCCCGGCGAGTTCGATGATCCGACGAACATCTGGGCCGGATCGACAACACTGCTGATGCCGGTTTCGTCCATGTCGAACAGGCCGACCTCGTCAGTTGTTCCGTAGCGGTTCTTCAGAGCGCGCAGAATTCGCATGCGCGAATGCCTGTCGCCTTCGAAGCTGCATACGACATCCACCAGGTGCTCTAAGAGCCGCGGTCCGGCAACATTGCCGTCCTTGGTTATATGGCCAACAAGGATGGTGGGCAGTCCGCGCACTTTGGCTTCGCGGATCAGGGACGCCGCGACTTCCCGAACCTGGGTGACGCCGCCGGGAACACCGGAGACTTCTGATGAACCAACCGTCTGCACGGAGTCGACGATCAGCAGGTCAGGGGAAACCGCTTCGATTTGGCCCAGCACCGTGGCCAGATCGGTTTCTGCTGCCAGCAGGAGGTGCTCCTGCACCGCACCGATTCGCTCAGCGCGACCGCGCACCTGCCCCTGCGATTCTTCGCCCGTGACGTAGAGGACCCGCTGCCCGGCCGCCGCGGCCTTGCCGGCAACATCGAGCAGCAGAGTGGACTTGCCGACGCCGGGTTCTCCGGCCAGCAGAACAACCCCGCCGGGAACAAAACCGCCGCCGAGCACACGATCGAGCTCATCTACCTGCGTGGAGCGCGCACGTGCCGAGGCGGGGTCGATTTCAGTCATGGGCTTAGCGGCTGTCAGCGCTGTGGGCTTAGCCGCTTTCGTCTTGGCAGAGGCTCCCAGCTGGACAGCCTCTTCCAAAGTTCCCCATTCCCCGCACTTGGGGCAGCGGCCCAGCCATTTGGGGCTCCGGTAGCCGCAGTCCGTGCATTCGTAAGTCATATGCACAGCGTGCCATGAGGCACTGACACAGAGGGAATCAGACCGGCCTGACCTCCACCTCGACAGCGGCCGGAAGCCTGGTTGTTGTGCCGGGATGCGTCGCTTTGCAAAGACCCTGCGAAATCCGTGTGTGTAGTGTGGATATCTGACCAGTCACCAGTTGACAGCAGAGGAGAACGAAGGATGACCGCCGACAACTCGGCCGATCCGACACCGGACGACTCCACGGCTTCGGATCGCTCAGCGGATTCCACACGGCCAGATCAGTCCGACGGCCCAGCCGGATCAGTCCGATCTCATGATCGAGTTGCGCTGGAGGACCGGCTCAGCGAATCTCAGAACGCAGCGCTGGTCGACCCGCTTGACCCTGAAGCGGGCGAAATCCGTCCCATTGACAACGAGGCCGCCGACCTGCGCATCGTGGGTCAGCTTCGCGCCCAGGGCGTGAAAATCGGCCGCGGCTTCATCACTCCGCGCGTCTTCTGGCCCTCGCTCATCATCACGGCGGTCCTTACGATCGCCGCGATCGCCCTGCCCGATGTCACCGGCACTGTTCTGACCACCGCGCAGGACTGGATCGTCAGTGCGCTCGGCTGGTGGTACATGCTCGTGGTGGCGATCTTCATCGTCTTCGCCCTGTACTTCGGGCTGAGCAAGTACGGCGGAATCAGACTGGGACGAGACAACGAAGAACCCGAGTTCGGCTTGATCCCCTGGTTCTCCATGCTCTTCGCAGCGGGCATGGGTGTGGGCCTGGTGTTCTACGGTGTGGCTGAACCGCTGATCTACGCGACATCAGACCCTAAGCCCGGCTGGGAAGGCGGGCCCGAACAGCTGGCCAAACACGGCATGGCCCAAACCTTCATCCACTGGGGCCTGCACCCGTGGTCGATCTACGCGATCATCGGCCTGGCCCTGGCCTACGGCATTCACCGCCGCGGACGCCCCGTGTCGATCCGCTGGGCTCTTGAGCCGATCCTGGGCAAGCGCGTCCACGGCTGGCTGGGCGATGCCGTTGACGTCGTCGCGGTCATGGGAACCATCTTCGGCGTCGCCACGTCGCTGGGACTGGGCGTCCAGCAGATTGCTGCCGGCGTGCAGTCGATGGGCCTGATCAGCGAAGTGAGCGAAACGCTGCTGGTCGTGCTCATCGTGGTCATCACCCTCCTTGCTACGACATCCGTGGTCAGCGGCCTGGGCAAGGGCATTAAGTGGCTCTCGACCGGAAACCTGACCCTGGCCGGAGTCCTGCTGATTTCGATCATCATTCTGGGTCCGACCGTGTTCATCTTCCGCAACCTGGTGGAATCACTCGGCTTCTACCTGGCCGATTTCTTCAACATGACGATGGACACCGCCACCTACACCGGCGATGACGGGCAGACCTGGGCTTCCTCCTGGACCCTGTTCTACTGGGGCTGGTGGATTTCGTGGGCACCCTTCGTCGGTGTGTTCATCTCCCGCATTTCTCGCGGCCGCACAATTCGCGAATTCATCATGGGCGTCATCTTCGTGCCCACAGCGGTCGGCTTCCTGTGGTTCTCGGTGATGGGTTCGACCGGCATTCTGCGCCAGCTGACGGTCGGCGACCTGTGGGATAAGGCCTCCGGCGAAGGCGTTGTGGCCGAAAGCGCGCTCTTCCAGGTGCTGAACACGCTTCCGCTGGGAAGTGTGCTGTCGGTCATCGCGATCATTCTGGTGACGATCTTCTTCATCACCTCCTCAGACTCCGGTTCGCTGGTGGTGTGCATGCTGTGCTCGGGTGGTCACCCCAATCCGAAGCTGTGGACGCGTGTCCTGTGGGCGTTCCTTGAAGGTGCGATCGCCATCGCCCTGCTGCTGTCCGGCGGTCTCGAATCGATTCAGGCGGGTGCGCTCGCCACTGCTCTGCCGTTCAGCATCATTCTGCTGCTGATGTGCTTTGCCACCCTGCGTTCGCTCAAGCTCGACCAGAAGCTGGTCGAGCGTCAGCGTCTGCTTGGCCGCGCGCAGGCACTCACCGAGCACGTGCGCGAGGCTGTTGTCGACGACCTTTCCGAAGGCGGACTGGTGCCGGACGAAGACTGGTCTGACCGTATGCGCCGCGAATGGGAAGAGAGCCTGGACAACCGGATTGACTACCGCATTGAGCGTACGGCACCTGCTCTGCTGCCCATGCGCAAAAAGAATCCGCCGCAGTCCGAGGACTGACGACAGGAGCGGAAGTCATGAGAAAAGGCACGAGGGTCAGCTCCGCCTCGTGCCTTTTCGTCACCCGGGTCTTCTCTGAAGACCCCTGTTCTTTTGAGCTCAGCTGAGTACAGTTGGAACATGAGCCTGCTCGTTGATGACCTCATTGTTCTGCTCAGCAAACCTGAAGGCCCCGTGGCCGTCGGCAAAGATGTCGATGCAATGCTCGCCGGGGCGGTGTTCTCTGATCTGCTTGTTGCCGGTGCTGTGACCGTGCCGGAACCGGACCAGAAGAAACCGCGGGTGGAAATCATAGACGGCGCGGCACCCGCGGATCCGTTTCTTACGGCTGCGCTTGCCCGATTGACGGAAGCGCAGGACAAAAGCACAAAGCCGCTGACCACGCAGAAGGCAATTGAAGCACTCACCAAGGACCTGCACGGTTCGCTCATGGAGCGGCTGCAGAGGCAGGGGACTGTGCGTTCAAAGCAGAAGAAGTTCCTGTTCATCCCAGCCGGCACCGCGTGGCGGTTGGCTGATGGGGTTACGGGTGATGAGCTGCGGCAGTCAATTGCACGTCAGCTGGACACCGGGCCCATTGCCACTGCACCGAAAGTCGATGAACACACGGGCGCACTTCTGGGGCTGCTGGCTGCAGGAAAGAAAGTGGACCACGCGATAGACGGCTCTGCCCCGAACCGCAAGGAGCTCATCAAACAGGCGCAGGAGGCCGCAGAAGCTTCGGCCGCGGACAGTGCGGTGCGCAAGGCCATCAAGAAAGCCGCAGACGAAGCCGCCATTGTGGCAGCCAGTGCCACCATTGCAGCCTCGACCACCGTGGTCACCAGCTCCTGACTCCCGCTGTCACTGCTCCTTGGTGCGGGCGTGCTTGATGAGGGTGCGTTCGGCAAGGCTTTCACCGGCGCCGTCCTGCAGGTGGACAACCACGTCGAGGCCCAGTTCGTTGAGCTCTTCTACATCTTCGATGTACATGGCCACCGATGCGATTGTGGTGTCCTCAGTGTCAACGTGAGAAGCGTGGATTTCCTTCACGGCATCGACATTGGCGTGCTGTGCGGGCATGGCGAGCATGATCATGTCGATCTGGTGGGCGGCTTTGACGCGCGCCCAGAAGTCGATGTCGGTGGCGTCACCTTCCACCACGTTGCAGCCCTTCCCCTGAAGTTCGCGCACGCGCACGGGGTCGTGCTCGACACCCAGAACCTGTTCATCGCCGAGAATCCCCGTCAGCTCCGCGTAGCAGGCCTGACCCACGCGCCCCATACCCAGGATGAGCGCCCGTGCCTGGCCCAGGTCGATGGGCCGGTCTTCAGGGTGGATGAGGTGGGGCGGACGCGTGGGCAGGTGCTGGGCCAGGTGCGTTGCAGGGGAAACCGACTGCGGGTTGAGCACAGCGGACACGATGAAGCTCAGAGAAACCGCCAAGACGAGTGAGAGCATCCAACGGGTGTCCAGCCAGCCGCTGTCGACTCCCATAGCGGCGATGATGAGCGAGAACTCCGAATAGTTCGCCAGAAGAAGCGCTGCCAGCACGGCTGTGCGGTTGCGCAGGCCCAAGTACCACAGGATTGCCCAGAACAGGATTGCCTGTACGGGGATGAGCAGCAGAAGCAGGAATGCATCGACCAGGTTCTGCATGGTGGGCAGGCCCATGAAGCCCACATTGACGAAGAACGCCACCAGCATGAGCTCTTTGAAAGTGAACAGAGCGTGTGACAGCTGTTCGGCGCCGGGGGAGCGGGCAAGGACGAGGCCCATGATGAGAGCTCCTAAGCTGCCGGACAGGCCGAAGAACTCAAACAGCGCGTAGCCGGGAATGAGGGCCATTGCGATGCCGAAGAGAGCACCAAGTTCACCGTGGCCGAGCTTGTACCAGCGGCGAGTGGCGACCATGAGAAGCGGAATGATCAGCACCAGGCTGAGCGACCACGCGCTGGGTGCTTCGCCGCGCAGAATGCTGATGAATATGACGGCGGCGATGTCCTGCATGATGAGGATGCCCACACAGATATTGCCGTAGAGGGACTGTTCGTCACCCCGGTCCTGCAGGATCTTGATGACAACGATCGTCGATGAGAAGGCCAGGACCACGCCGATGCGCACTGCGACCTGAAGGTCTGTGGGACCGAAAGCGCCGAGAATGTTCAAGGCTGTGATGAAAGCGGCGCTTATCGCGGTCATGATCACAATGTGAGCGCCGGCGGTGAACCACACGGCCTTGTCTGTGAGGGCTTTCAGGTCTAAGCGCAGGCCGATGGCGAAAAGCATGAGCGTGACGCCGATGTCGGCCAGGACCTCCATCGCCTGCATCTGCTCCACACCCTGCGCATTGAGGATGAACCCGGCCGCGAGGAAGCCGATGAGCGGAGGAAGCCGGACAGCCCAGGCGGCGAGGCCGCACAGAAACACCGTGGCTACATAGACGATAAGCAGATCCATGATTCACAGTTAACTACTTTTTGTCCCGGCATGTGCTCGGTCGGTGTCGTGTTGTGTTCCGTTTCAGAGTCAACAGCGACCCAATAGGCCAGCCGTGAGCGCAGTTTCAAGGGCGCGAAAATCTAGGCGGCTGCTGTCATGTTTATGTAACCTGACTGTGACGCCAGGTACATTTTGTCCCGGTAATTTTGTCCAGTCATTCAGCAAACTTGACGGAGGAGAACATGGCTCAGCCGCCCTACGACCCATACGGCAGCAATCCGGAAAACGCAGAAGGCAACGCTGCTTTCGGGCAGGACAGCGGTTCGCCGTACGAACAGCCGCAGGAACCGGCCGCCCCGCCGGCACCGGAAGCTGCTCCAGCGAGCCAGCCGACTGATGCTGGACAGACGGCAGCCTACGACCCGTACAGCCAGCCGGCAGCGGACAACCAGGCTCAGGGCCAGCAGTCCGCCCACAGCCAGCCGGCTGACAACGGTGCATACAGCCAGCCCGGCGCCGGCTACCCGGGTCAGGACCAGCAGGCGGCTTACAGCCAGCCCGGCCAGCCCGGCACTCACCAGGCCGGATACGGCCAGCCCGGCCCAGGTGCCGGCGCACCCGGTGCTCCCTACGGCTATGACCCGGTGTCGGGCCTGCCCTACAGCGAAAAGTCCAAGCTGGTTGCCGGTCTGCTCGGCATCCTCTTGGGCGGTTTCGGTGTCGGCCGTTTCTACACCGGCCACATCGGCTTGGGTGTTGCGCAGCTGATCGTCACGTTCGTCACCTTGGGCCTCGGTTCGCTGTGGGGTCTGATCGACGGCATCATCATGCTGGCGGGCAACGCCAAGGACTCCAACGGCCTGCCGCTGCGCCCCAACTAATGCGCAGCTGATCGTCACGCCCGGCCAGCAGCTGGGTGCAGAAAAGGTGTGAGCCGCGAACACTGTGTTCGCGGCTCACACCTTTTGCATCTGCGGGGCTGTTTTAGGCGCCGACCGAGGTGCCCAGGAACGCACCCACGAGGTAGGTGTGCTGACCGGGACGGTGATCCAGTCAAAGAAGTCATCCGAACGTTCAGCGAACCCTTACAGAGTCGAGCCCAGGGCATGACGAGATGCGGTCTATTGTCTCCACGTCAGCGGCTACGACGGTGAACGGCGCATCCCAATGCGAATCGAGCATCCAGAATCTGTCATCGGCCCACATCAAGTTAGGCCACTCGATCCAACCATCAGCTGTACACAGCGACTCCATCAGCTCAAGACCCGTACCAGTGAACTGGCACATGAGGAACCGTTCACCGCCGACAGCCACAAGTCGTTGATCAGATGCGATGATCCGACCTTCCGCGTTGCGATGCATACCGGTGTGCGGTGAGGACGGGGTAACAAGAACATCCGCGCTGAAGCCAAGGTGCACAGATGTCCGAACGGGGCACAGAATCTGCAGCAGGATCTTCGCTTGAGCATGATCCAGTTCCCCAGTAGTAGGTGAGAATCGATCCGATCCCGTTGAAAGTTCGATTGCGTCCGCGCCTCGAGACTTGTCAGCCTCTAGCCATTTGAGCGGTTGGCCGTTCTCGTCCTCAAAAGGATGGAGAATCGCCGCAGCTGACATGTTGCCGAAATCTGGTATTCGTGTGGTCAGGCTCAGTCCGAGCACATCGACCTGCAAAGGCTCTCGGCTCGTCAACCAGGCCGTACCGTCATAGGTCATCTGAAGATCTCCGATCGGCAGTCACCCGCTGCGCAGAAGCCGTCGGCTACGGCAGAACGCCGCAGTGGGCCAGCGCCAGTTTCACGATGGCGTGCTGGCCGTGGGCCATGTCTTCGGCCACAGTGTCGGCCAGTGCCTGGGCGGGCGTGTACCAGTCGACTGACAGCGCGTCTTGGCTGGGCTGGCATTCGCCGGTGACGGGAACCGTGTAGCACAGCGCAATCGCGTGCTGCCGCGGATCGTAATAGCGGGACTCACCCTCGGTCGGGAAGTACTCCGCCACGTGGAACGGGGTGAGGGACTCTGGAAGGCGGGGGAGTGCCAGCGGGCCCAGATCGCTTTCGAGGTGCCGCTGAAGGGCCGCTCGCAGGGGCTCGTGATACTTGACGCGCCCACCCACGAGTTCGCGTCCCAGACGGCCTTCCGACTGGCGCATGAGCAGGCCGATGCGTTCGACTTCGCCGGCCTGGCCCAGCAGCAGCGGCACGGCGTGCACGTAGGTGATCGGCAGGCGACGGCGAAGGTAGGCCAGTTCGTCTGCGGAGAACCAGTTGTCGTCGTAGTCCAGAGCGGTGCGCGTCATGGGGCCATCGTAGCGGCAGAAACCGCTCCGATGGGGTGGTTCAGTCGAGTGCGTCAAGTCCCAGGTCGAGGTTGACAACAGAGTGGGTGAGAGCGCCGACTGAAATGACGTCGACACCGGTGGCCGCGATGTCGGCAATCGTGTTCAGGTTGACGCCGCCGCTGGCTTCCACAACGGCGCGGCCGGCCACCTGCTCAACTCCCTTCCGCAGCTGATCGGGAGTGAAGTTGTCGAGCATGATGGTGCCGATCCCAGCTGCAACCACCGGTTCGATCTGTTCGTGCCGGTCGACTTCCACCTCGACGTGCACGGTGTGGCCCAGTTCAGCGATACCAGCGCGCAGAGCTTCCGTGAGCGCGTCTCCTTCGCCCAGCAGCGACAGGTGGTTGTCTTTCAGCATTACGGCGTCAGACAGTCCGCGGCGATGATTGTGTCCACCACCGCAGCGCACGGCGTAGCGCTCCAGGAACCGCAAGCCCGGGGTGGTCTTGCGGGTGTCCGCAACCCGAACAGAGCCCTGCCCGCTCGAGCTGCGCGCAAAGCCGCGCTGCGCCTCGTCAGTGAACTTCTTGGTGACAGCGGCAATTGCGCACATGCGCTGCAGCAGGTTCAGCCCCAGGCGCTCGCCCAACAGCACCGCGCGTGCCGGCCCTGACATTCGGATCAGGTGGTCGCCGGTTGTGAACTCCTGCCCGTCGGCAACGAGCACCTCGACCTCGACCGGCGCGGTCCTGCTTTCTTCAGCGGCAGCCGTCATGACTTCGGCGAAGACTCCGCCATCGGCCATCACACCCGGTTCGCGGGCGGACACAACACCAGTGAAGAGAGCAGACTCGGGAATGAAGGTCTGTGCCGTGATATCGCCGGCCGGTGCGTCTTCGACAAAGGAGCGCTCAATGAGGTTTCGCAGTTCGAGGCGGCTGATGGCGGGAGTGCTTGTCATTTCGGCATCCTTTCGACGCTGGCTGGTTCCTGGGCCGCGGGAGGCTGTTTCGCTGAACACACGCAGACTACGGGATCCGCGCCGCGCATGGGGTCCGGCACGTCCGGAAACTGAGACCTAGATCAAAGCGTGTGGCCGGTTGCACAGTGCGTTGTCGGTCACGCTAGACTTATCTTGATATCAAGATACTTTCGGGGTGCGCACCCCCGCGCACCTTCGCGACCATGGTCGACCCAGAGGAGAACCCATGATCAACCACGAAGTACGCACGTACAAGAGCTCGGAAAAGCTGGCACACGAAGACCAGCTCGCCTACAAGATGGCCGAAGTCGCCGTCGACCCGGTTCCGGTCGACGCTGACGTTCAGGACATGGTCATCAACCGCGTCATCGACAACGCCGCCGTTGCCGCCGCGTCGGTCCACCGCAAGGCCCCCACCTCGGCGCGCGAGCAGGCCATGCCGCACAAGCTGGCTCCCGGTGCCAACATCTTCGGTCTGGCCACCGACTACCGCGTGTCCCCCGAATGGGCAGCATGGGCAAACGGCGTTGCAGTCCGCGAACTCGACTTCCACGACACCTTCCTCGCGAAGGAGTACTCGCACCCCGGTGACAACATCCCGGCCGTTCTCGCAGTTGCCCAGCACAAGGGCATCGGCGGCAAGGACCTCATCAACGGCATCGCCACCGCATACGAAATGCAGGTCGACCTGGTCAAGGGCATCTGCCTGCACGAACACAAGATCGACCACGTGGCACACCTCGGTGTCGCTTCGGCAGCCGGCATCGGCGCCATGCTCCACCTGGACAAGGAAGTCATCTTCCAGGCCATCGGCCAGGCACTCCACGTGACCACGGCAACCCGCCAGTCGCGCAAGGGCGAAATCTCGTCCTGGAAGGCGCACGCACCGGCATTCGCCGCCAAGATGGCAATCGAATCGGTTGACCGCGCAATGCGCGGCGAGGGCGCCCCGAACCCCATCTACGAAGGCGAAGACGGCTTCATCGCCTGGATCCTGTCCGGTCCGGAAGCCCGCTACACCGTCCCGCTGCCTGGCAAGGGCGAAAGCAAGCGCGCCATCATGGACACCTACACCAAGGAGCACTCCGCCGAATACCAGGCGCAGGCTCTCATCGACCTCGCCCGCAAGATGGGCAAGCAGATCGACGACTTCTCGAAGATCAAGAAGATCACGATCCACACCTCGCACCACACCCACTACGTGATCGGAACGGGTGCAAACGACCCGCAGAAGATGGACCCGAAGGCTTCGCGCGAAACCCTCGACCACTCGATCATGTACATCTTCGCCGTCGCCATGGAAGACCAGGGCTGGCACCACAACGACTCCTACGCACCGGAGCGTGCTGGACGTCCCGAAACGGTCGAACTGTGGCACAAGATCGAAACCCGCGAAGACCCCGAGTGGACCCGCCGCTACCACTCGACCGACCCGGACGAAATGGCTTTCGGCGGTCGCGTGGAAATCGAATTCGAAGACGGCTCGACCCTCGTCGACGAACTCGCTGTCGCAGACGCTCACCCCAACGGTGCACGTCCGTTCGAGCGCGCTGACTACATCAAGAAGTTCCACACGCTTGCGGACGGCATCGTGTCGGACTCCGAACAGAAGCGCTTCATCGACCTGGCCGAAAACCTCGCCGACCTCGACGGCAAGGCAATCGGCGAACTGTCGTTCGTCGTCGACGGCCTGGACAAGACCACCACATCGGGCATCTTCTGATCTCTGACTTCAGTCACTGATCAGAAGATGACGTGCGCCTGCCGCGTCCGCGCGGACGCGGCAGGCGCACACCGAAGCCCACTGGAAACCATCAGAAGGGAAACACATGCTTGGAGCAACCACTCCGGCACACAAGCGCCGCGAAGAGTTCCGTCGGCTGCTGGCCGGAGACAAAATCGTTCAGTTCCCCGGAGCCATCAACCCGATCAACGCTCAGATCATCGAGCAGGAGGGCTTCGAAGGCGTCTACATCTCCGGCGGTGCTTTCTCCGCTGACCAGGGCCTGCCCGACATCGGCCTGACCACGCTGACGGAAGTCGCCGAGCACGGTCGCGCCATTTCCCGCGTGACCAACCTGCCCACCTTCATCGACGCCGACACCGGCTGGGGCGAAGCGATGAACGTCGCCCGCACGGTGCAGGAAATGGAAGACGCCGGAATCGCCGGTATGCACCTGGAAGACCAGGTCAACCCCAAGCGCTGCGGCCACCTGGACGGCAAAGAGATCGTCAGCACCGAGGAAATGGTCAAGCGCATTTCCGCCGCAGTGCGCGGCCGCCGCGACGAGAACTTCGTCCTGTGCGCCCGCACCGACGCTCGCGCGGGTGAAGGCCTCGATGCTGCAATCGACCGCGCGAAGGCCTACATCGACGCCGGTGCGGACCTCATCTTCCCCGAAGCTATGCGCGACCTCGGCGAATTCGAAAAGTTCGCCAAGGCCGTCGACGCCCCGATCCTTGCCAACATGACCGAGTTCGGCAAGAGCGAACTGTTCACCACGCAGCAGCTCGAATCGGCCGGCGTGAAGCTCGTCATCTACCCCGTCACCACGCTGCGCCTGGCAATGGGCGCCATCAAGCGCGGCCTGCAGGTCATCCGCAAGGAAGGCACGCAGGAAAGCCTTGTCAGCACCATGCAGACCCGTGCTGACCTCTACGAAACGATTGACTACTCGGCGTACAACGAGTTCGACGCCCACGTCTTCAACTTCTCACAGGAGGGTCACCAGTGACCGAACAGGAAATCAAGAAGGGCCTGGCCGGTGTTGTCGTCGACACCACCGAAATCTCGAAGGTCGTTCAGGAAACCAACTCGCTGACCTACCGCGGCTACCCCGTGCAGGAACTGGCCGCCAACTGCAGCTTTGAAGAAGTCGCCTACCTCATCTGGAACGGCGAACTGCCCAACGCTGAACAGCTCGCTGAATTCACCAAGCGCGAACGCAGCCAGCGCGACATCGACCCCAAGCTGGTCGACCTGATCCTGGGTCTGCCGAAGGACACCCACCCCATGCACGTCGTGCAGACCGCGGTGGCCTACCTCGGCGCCGTTGACCCGCAGGCTGAAGACAACAGCCCGGAAGCCGACCGCGCAAAGGCCGAGCGCCTCTACGCTCAGCTGCCGACCGTTGTGGCCATCGACCACCGTCGTCGCCACGGACTCGACCCGATCGCGCCGAAGGAAGACCTGACCTACGCGGAGAACTTCTTCCACATGGTCTTCGGCGAAGTTCCGGCGAAGGAAGTTGTTCGCTGCTTCGACATTTCGCTCATCCTCTACGCCGAGCACTCCTTCAACGCATCGACCTTCACCGCTCGCGTCATCACCTCGACGACCTCCGACATGCACTCCTCGGTCGCCGGTGCGATCGGCGCGCTCAAGGGCGCCCTGCACGGCGGTGCAAACGAAGCCGTCATGGCGACCCTGGCTGAAGTCGGCACGGCTGACAAGGCTAAGGAGTACATCGACAACGCGCTTGCCAACAAGCAGAAGATCATGGGCTTCGGCCACCGCGTGTACAAGAACGGCGATTCGCGCGTTCCCACCATGCGCGCAGCGTTTGAAGACATGGTCAAGGTCAAGGGTGCGAACGAACTTCTGGACCTCTACAACACGTTCGAAGAAGAGTTCGTGTCCCGCAAGGGCATCTACCCGAACCTCGACTACCCGTCGGGTCCGGCCTACCACCTGATGGGCTTTGACACTGAACAGTTCACGCCCATCTTCGTCATGGCCCGCATCACCGGCTGGACGGCGCACATCATGGAGCAGACCGCGAACAATGCTCTGATCCGCCCGCTGTCGGCCTACTCGGGCTACGACCAGCGCGAGGTTCCCACCGACCGCTGACCCAAGCAGCACACTCGAGGCGGAGTCCGGCTTTCCTGGGCTCCGCCTCGTGTGCATATCGGCACCTTCCGCACACACAGAACTTGCCAAACAGAGGAGAGAAATGACCGGTCAGCAGCCCACCCCCGCAGAAATTCCCCTGGTGGACGGCTTCGAATACGGTGTCGAAGACGGCATTGCCACACTCACGATTTCCCGCCCGGAGAAGCGCAACGCGCTGTCGCGTGAAATGTGGTTGGCGCTGCCGGAGATCCTCCCGGCAATCGACGCCGATCCGAACGTGTCGGTGCTCATCATCACCGGTGCCGGCGGCCACTTTTCGGCAGGTTCGGACATCAACGACCTCAACGTGCCGCTGCACGAATTCTGGAACACGAACGCAAACGCCGAAGCCGCGATTGAAAACGTCGACATTCCGACGATCGCCGCGATTGAGGGCAACTGCGTTGGCGGCGGTACGGAAATCGCTGCCGCGTGCGATGTGCGGATTGCCAAGCCCGGTTCGATCTACGGTGTGACCGCAGGCCGTCTGGGACTCGTCTACCCGCCCGGACCCACGCGCAGACTCGCGGCCGTTCTGGGGGAGTCTTTTGCCCGCTACATTCTGCTCACAGCAGACATCGTCGACTTCGACCGGATGAACAACCTGGGCTTCTTCCACGAAGTGTCCGACGACCCGCTGGCCACGGCAATCGAAAAGGCCAAGACAATTGCGGGGCGGTCTGCTCTGTCGCAGACGGCCGCCAAGAGGATTCTGCGCGGGGAAGACCTCACGGCTGCCGAGGGCAGCTGGCTGGCTGAAAGCTACTCCTCTGAGATCAGCAGGGGACAGGAGGCGTTCTTCGAACGCCGCCGTCCCGATTTCACCATCAGCAGGACGGATTTCCCCGACTGATTGAGGTGCCGGGCGGGGCCGAGTGCGGCCCGGTTGATGCTTTTGCCCCGACAGGTCAACGGGCTTCGACACCCGAGGTGTGGCCGGTGTCATACTGAGTGTTAACCGGCTCTCATCTGCCGGTCGCTGATGAGTTTTCGCTCGTCAGACAGGACTAGCTCACCAGCGGTTCTGCCGGTGGGCGAAGGGAGGCCCCATGGCGAAGAAAGACATTCTGGTTAGCTTCGGCATCGACATCGACGCGGTGTCCGGATGGCTCGGCTCCTACGGCGGACAGGACTCACCCAACGACATTCAGCGCGGCATCTACGCCGGTGAAATCGGTGTTCCCCGCCTGCTGAAGATGCTCACGAAGCGGGAACTTCCCGCAACCTGGTTCGTGCCGGGACACTCGGCTGAAACCTTCCCCGAACAGGTCAAGATGATCGTCGACGCCGGACACGAAATCGGCGCACACGGCTACAGCCACGAAAACCCCGTGGACATGACCGCCCAGCAGGAACGCGACGTCATGGAGCGCTCCCTGGAGGTCCTGAGCAAGCTCTCCGGAAAACAGCCGAAGGGCTACGTCGCTCCCTGGTGGGAAATGTCAGCCCGCACAGCGGACCTTCTGCTGGAATTCGGCTTTGACTACGACCACTCGCAGAGCCACGGAGACTTCGTCCCCTACTACGCGCGGACCGGCGAAAAGTGGACGAAGATCGACTACTCCAAGCAGGCCTCCGAATGGATGGTGCCGATGGAATACGGCACCACCGTCAACCTGGTGGAGATCCCTGCCAACTGGTACGTCGACGACCTCCCGCCGATGATGTTCATCAAGGGCAGCCCGAACTCGCACGGCTTCGTCAACCCCCGGTCGATCGAAGAGCTGTGGAAAGACCAGTTCGACTGGGTGTACCGGGAACTCGACTACGCGATCTTCCCGATCACTATCCACCCGGACGTCGCCGGCCGTCCGCAGGTGTTGCTCATGCTCGAGCGTCTGATCGACTACATCGGCGGTCACGACGGCGTGCGCTTTGTCGACATGCAGACCATGGCGACGGACTTCCGCGAACGCTACCCGTACGACAGTGACGAGCGCCCGCCCATGTGGTGAACTGACGCTTGCGTCAGCGCCGCCGCTCGCTGCGCTTGCGGGCCCACGCCTCGCGCAGCGAGCGGCCGGCCATGACGACGCCGGCCAAGAAGAACGCCAGTGCGGCAAGCAGGAGGAACAGCCGCAGGTCTCGCAGCTGAGGCAGTCTGGAGAACACAACAGCTGCGACGGTCATGATGAAAGTCGCCGCAATCCACGGTGCTCGGGTGTTCTGCATACCTTCGATAATAGGGCCGCGCGGTAATATGCTGACCATGCGCTTAGCCGTCCTCGATATCGGGTCCAACAGCATTCACCTTCTTGTGGTCGACGCTCACGAGGGTGCCCCGCCGCTTCCGGCGTCATCCCACAAGGAAGTTCTGCGGCTGGCCGAACACCTCAAAGACGACGGTTCGCTGTCGAAATACGGTGCCAACAGGCTGCTGCACTTCTGCCGCGAAGCCATCGTCGTAGCCGAAGAACAGGGCGCTGAGCGAATCCTGGCCTTTGCCACCTCGGCACTGCGCGAAGCCCCCAACGGGCAGAAGCTCATCGACAGAATCCACGAAGAGACCGGCTTGATCCTCAATGTCATGTCCGGTCAGGACGAAGCGCGCATCACGTTCCTTGCGGTCCGCCGCTGGTTTGGCTGGTCGGCCGGCAAGATCCTGCTGATGGACATCGGCGGGGGCTCATTTGAACTGGCTGCAGGAACTGACGAATACCCGGATGCCGCAGTTTCGGTTCCACTGGGCGCCGGCCGCATGCTCAACCACTACCTGAGCCACGAACTTCCCAACCCGGAAGAAATCGCGCAGCTGCGCAGGCACGCCCGCCACACCATCGGCAAAGTGGCCGGCCAGATCAACCGGGTCGGCAAACCTGACCACATCGTCGGTTCGTCCAAGACCTTCCGCTCCCTGGCCCGCATTGCCGGCGCCGCCTCGTCCAGTCACGGCATCTACGTGCCGCGCTACCTGTACAGAAAAGACATGCCCGGCATCATCGATGCTCTGGCCTCCCGCACCCCGGCCGAACGTGCCGAGCTGCCCGGTGTTTCCGAAAACCGCGGGGGACAGGTGCTCGCCGGCGCGATCGTCGCCGACGCGGCGTTCACCATCTTCGGCGTCGAAAAGATGGCGATCTCACCGTGGGCTCTGCGCGAGGGCATCATCATGCGCCAGCTGGACCTGCTGGACACGGCAGAGCACGTTTCGGTCCGCCACACGCTCGACGGCGACGAAACCCCCACCACCACAAACGGCAACCAGGCGGTCAGGTAAAACCACAGCGGCCTGCTCCGGTGAGAAGAGTGTGCCTAGACTGAGAGCGTGACAGACAAGACACCTCGTAAGGCGTTCACGAAGAAGAACCGCGCCCGCGCAGACTCCCTGCGCCACCGCGCCTATTTCGAGAACAACCCCGTCTACGAACACGGAGCTTCGCACAGCTCCGAAGGGCGGATCCGCGTGGGGCTGTCGTCATCATCGGTGTACCCCATGACGGTGGAGAACACGTTCAACATCGCGGCCGGACTGGGCTATGACGGTGTCGAAATCATGATCACCGACAACCCCGGTACCCAGAGCGCTTCGCACATTCTGGAGCACTCCCAGCGCACCGGCCTGCCGGTGCTGTCGCTGCACGCACCCACACTCCTGCTGCTGCCGCGCGTGATGCACAAAGACAACTGGGAAAAGCTGCGCCTGACCGCAAAGCTGGCAACCGACGTGGGGGCCGAAACCGTTGTCCTGCACCCGCCTTTTCGGTGGCAGGGCGACTACGCGCGCGGCTTCGTCGACGGGGTGCGCCGCTTGACACAGGAAACCGGTGTGCGCCTGGCCGTGGAGAACATGTACCCGTGGCGGGCGGGCGTGCGGGAACTGCAGATCTACTACCCGGACTGGAACCCGCTGGACGAAGACTACGACCACATGACGTTCGACTTTTCACACGCCGCGACAGCCGGAATGAACGCGCTGGAAACCCTGCAGGGCATCCACGACCGCGTGCGGGTGCTGCACGTGACAGACGGCGCGGGTTCCCTCATGGACGAACACCTGGTTCCGGGGCGCGGAAAAATGCCGGTCAAAGAGTGCCTGCAGTACTTGGCGAAGGTCAACTGGTCGGGTGAGGCCGTCATTGAAGTCAACACGCGCTTTGTGGCCAAGAAGTCCACGCGCATGGAAATGCTCGCGGAGTCCTTGGCGTTCACCCGGAAGCATTTGGGCCTGAACGGCTAGGGCGAGGTTGGAACACGAAGGAGCAGACATGGCTGTCACAGTTGCGATCATCGGAGCGGGAAGCATGGGGTCGTCCCTGCTCAAAGGCATGTTGAGCACGGATGCGCTCAGTAATGAGAACGTTCGCGCCACCACGCATTCGCACGCTTCGGCGCAGAAGCTGGCGCAGGAACTCGGCATCCGCGCCATTGCTGCCGAAGACAACGCGAATGCCAACGCTGAGGCCGTGCAAGGTGCGGACTTCGTGTTCCTGGGCGTGAAGCCCTGGTCGATCCGCGAAACAGCTCAGAGCTTTGCAGATGCGGTCAGCGAAGACACCGTCATTGTGTCTATGGCCGCCGGGGTGTCGCTGGAAACGCTCGCCGCCGCCTTCCCGAACAACCCGGTTGTGCGGATCATGCCGAACACGCCTTCTGCCATCGGCAAGGGGGTCATCACGGTGTCTCCTGATGGCAAGGCTCCCGAGGTTCAGGTCGAGGAGCTCACGAAGCTCCTGTCGGGTGCCGGGGAGGTCTTCACGGTTCCCGAATCGGCTATCGGCGGCATGATCGGCATTTCAGGTTCGGGTGTCGCCTACTTCTTCCTGCTGGCAGAAAAGCTCATCACCGCCGGTCAGGAACTCGGTTTGGATGAAGACACCGCCCGCCGCATGGCTGTCGCCACCGCTGAAGGTGCGGGTCTGCTGCTGGCCGGCGACCCCGACCCCGCGAAGCTGCGCGCTGCTGTCGCCCACCCCGGCGGCACTACGGCCGCTGCGGTCGACTCCTTTGAAGCCGACGGCTTCGAAGCGAGCGTCGTCCGCGCGGCACGGGCCGCAGCTGAAAAAGCCGCTGACATGGAGCGCGAAAACAGCTGACCGGAGCCCCGCTCAACCGAGCTTGCGAGCATCCGGCGCTGGCGCCTCGGGAGCCCAGTTACGGGCGGCCGGCGAAGCGGCCCAGCAGCTCCACGTGCCCGGCGACAATTAGAACATCGTGTTCGCCGATGCGCGAACTCGGTTCCGCATAGGTAAAATCGCGGCCGGGAGACTTGATGCCCACAACCGTGACCCCGTAGTCGTCGCGGATCTTCGATTCGCCGAGCGTAAAGCCCTGCACTTCTTTCGGCGGCCGCATTTTCACGACCGCAAAATGGCCGTCGTCGAACTCGATGAAGTCGAGCATGCGCGACGACACAAGGTGAGCCACACGCGCACCGGCTTCAGATTCCGGGTAGAGCACGTGTTCAGCGCCGATGCGGTGCAGAATCTTGCCGTGCGAATTCGAAATCGCCTTCGCCCACACCTGCTCAACACCGATGTCGACGAGGTTCGCGGTCGTGAGCACAGACGCCTCGATCGACGTGCCGATGCCGACAACAGCGGTCGAAAAGTCCTCGGCACCCAGCTGGCGCAGCGCTTCGAGATTGGTGGCGTCGGCTTCGACAATGTGGGTGAGCTTGCCCGTGAACTCCGCGACCTTGTTCGGGTCGCGCTCAATGGCGAGCACCTGCCGGCCGAGCTTCATCAGGTTTTCAGCGGTCGAAGCGCCGAAACGGCCCAAGCCGACGACAAGCACAGAGGAGTTGTCGGTCTTCTGTTTGCGCTTAGCCAATGATCGGCCTTTCTTCCGGGTGGCGGAAATGGGTCAGCGAGTCGCGCTGGGACAGAGCGGCTGCCAGTGAGATCGTACCCAGTCGGCCCAAGAACATGAGGAGGCTCAGAATGTACAGCGCGGGCTCCGGGGCCCTTTCAGTGAACCCGGACGACAGCCCGCACGTGCCGAAAGCGGATATGACGTCCATGAGCGCATCATCGAGATCTTCGTGCGTCATGGCCAGCATCGCCATGGTTCCGCCGATCACGATGATGAACCCGGCAATCGTCACAGAGATCGCCAGGCGAACAGCCGAAGGGTCGATACGGCGCTTGAAGGCCACAGCGTCACGGGCACCGCGCGCTTCCGCCCACGCTGCGAGCACGAGCACAGCCAGGGTGGTGACTTTGATGCCGCCGGCAGTTGACGACGAACCGCCGCCGATGAACATGAGCACATCAAGTGCCAAGTGGCTGGCGTCTGACATGGAAGAGACATCGACGGTGTTCATGCCCAAAGACCTGGCGGTCAGCGACATGAAGACAGACTGGAAGCCGTAGTTGACGAAACCGCTTCCGGCCATCGTCTTCTCATTGCCCCACTCGAAGATCGCAATGAGAACACTTCCCACGGCCAGCAGAATGAGCGAAGTCGTCAGAGTCAGCTTGGTGTGGAGGTCCCACTGGCGGGGGCGATTCCACAGGACGCCCATGATGAGCACAACCGGGAAGCCCAGCGAACCGACAAACGCCGAAAACATCACCACGGAGATGATCCAGTGGTCATCAGCGAAGGCGATCATGCCCGAATCGTGAATCGAGAAGCCGGCGTTGTTGTAGGTGGAGATGGCGTAGAAGGCCGCGTTGGCCGCAGCGTCTCCCAACTGGGCGCCGCGGCGCAGAAAGCCGATGAGCAGGCCGAAGAACACGACGGTTTCCACAATGAGGACCGTGCTGATGACGGTGCGCAGCAGGGTGCCCATCTGGCCGAGTTTGAAGGTGTTCGTCGCCTGGGCCGCAATGAGCCGCTGCCGTACCCCGAGCTTCTTGGACACGAGCATGCCCAGCATCGACGCAATAGTCAGGATGCCCATGCCGCCGACCTGCACACCGGCGGCGA
Source organism: Brevibacterium ravenspurgense (assembly GCF_001584615.1). Classification (GTDB taxonomy): domain Bacteria; phylum Actinomycetota; class Actinomycetes; order Actinomycetales; family Brevibacteriaceae; genus Brevibacterium; species Brevibacterium ravenspurgense. The sequence goes on from NZ_LQQC01000010.1 coordinate 723,242, forward strand.
TGATCGTGAGCCCGAAATCTGAAAAGTACTCGTGCAGGGTCACCGGAGTCAGTCCCGTCACGCACACGGCCGAGGTGGCAACGAACAGGCTGTTGGCGAAGGAGAACTGAGACGGATCCTGATGGGCCGCTGGAAGGCAGAGGAGCGCGGTGAAGAAGCCGATGACGACAATGAACGCGACCATCGCCAAACGGGCGGGCGACTGCTCTGCGACCCTGTCGACAAAGTCGCGCGCAGCACGGGCCGGCAGTGCCGCAGCAGTGAGCAGCTCGCGCCTCTTTTCGCCGTTCTTCTTCACAGAGAGCCAGCATAGTCTCACGCGCGCACACGCGCCCAGGGACACTGGGGGAGGTCGGGAAGTGAGCCGCTGTGCGTGAAGCGGATCACGTTTGGCTACAGTACGAGTATGAGCAGAGAAGAAGTTCTGGTGATGTGGGATGAATCCCTCACCGAATACAATTTCGGTCCGCACCACCCAATGCACCCGCTGCGGCTGGACCTGACGGCCAAGCTGTCGCAGGACTTCGGACTGTTCGACGCATCCAACATCCACATTCAGTCCGTGCCGCAGGTCGACGAAGAAGCGCTCGCCCGTCTGCACACGCAGGAGTTCATCGACGCCGTCAAAGCAGCGGGGACCTCCTCCTCGATTTCGGAAGAAGACCAGCAGACCTACGGGGTGGGAACAGAAGACGTTCCCCGCTTCGATCAGATCCACGAAGCCTCCGGCAGGCTCTTCCAGGCCAGCATCGAAGCGGCCAAGGCAATCACGTCCGGTCGGTACAACCGCGCAGTCAACTTCTGCGGCGGAATGCACCACGCGATGCCCGGCAAAGCCGCCGGCTTCTGCGTCTACAACGACTGCGCGGCGGCAATCCAAGAGTTCTTGGACGCCGGATACGAGCGCGTGGTCTACCTCGACCTTGACGCCCACCACGGCGACGGAACCGAGCACTTCTTCTGGGACGACCCCCGCGTGCTCACCATCAGCCTGCACGAAAACGGCCGCTTCCTGTTCCCCGGCACCGGCTACGCATCTGAAATCGGCGGAATGAAAGCCGCCGCCAGCGCCGTCAACATCGCCCTGCCGCCGCGCACCTCAGACGCCGACTGGCTGCGCGCGCTCGATGGTGTTGTGCCCCAGGTGATCCGCGAATTCAAACCGCAGGCAATCGTCTCCCAGCACGGCTGTGACGGGCACAACCTCGACCCGCTCACGCATCTGCGCCTGTCGGTTGACGCTATGCGCCGGGCCGCAGAGTGGGTGCGCGATCTCGCAGAAGAGCACGCGGACGGCAAGTGGCTGGCCGTTGGCGGCGGCGGATACGCCATCATCGACGTTGTGCCGCGCGCATGGACGAACCTCGTGGCAATCGCCGGCGGCATCGAACTCAAGCCCGCAACAGAAATGCCCGACCGCTGGCGCGACTACGTCTACAGCCTCACCGGCCGCGATGCCCCCAAGCGGATGACCGACGGTTCCGACGCCGCTTTCTCCACGTGGGAGCGCGGCTACGATCCCGAATCCGACCTTGACCGAACCGTCATGAGCACGCGAAAGAACATCTTCCCGTTCTATGGGCTGGACGCCTACTACGACTGATTTCGCCGCCCACAGTGTGCCCGCAGTGTGGGCCCTTATACCAGACCGCGAGCCTTGAGTTCATATGACCGGTTGTTTAAGTTTGGGTTTCCACCCGGTTGCCCGTTAGGATTGAGCGGTTAAGTCAGCCCGCTGTAAGCGGGGAAATCGTCGGAATCGCGAGGGTTAAACGTGGGTTCGGTAATCAAGAAGCGTCGTAAGCGTATGTCCAAGAAGAAGCACCGCAAGCTGCTTCGCAAGACCCGCCACCAGCGCCGCAACAAGAAGTAATCAACTCCACACGTCCCCGTCGAAGCGATCCGGCGGGGTTTCGTGCTGAATGAACCGGTGCGGAATTTCTCTGCACCGCGGACGTGCCGCACCCCGTATCTGAGTGGGGCCAACGGCGCGGGAAGGCTTATATGGGCGTCGTTGTTGAGTTCCTCACGCGTGAAAACTGCGGTCTGTGTGATACGGCTCGCGAAGTTGTCGAAGATGTGCTCGCAGACCAGCCGGAAACCTTCGATGTGCGGCTGAGCGTCATCGACATTGATTCCGATGCACAGCTGCAGGCCAAATACGACTGGGATGTCCCGGTTGTTCTCATCAACGGCCGCCAGCACAGCTTCCACCGCGTGGACCCCAAGCGGTTCGCGCAGGCTCTGCGCGCAGCACACGAACGCGGCTGATCGGGAATGAAACAGCGCCTGGACGCTGTTGTGCTCACGGGAGTCCGGTGAGCGTGAAAACCGCGATCGACGGGAGTCGTTCGCAATGAGGGAGCAAGACCATTGACACTGCTGGTTCTGGGGATATCCCATCACTCAGCACCTCTTGACGTGCTTGACGCGCTCGCCTTGGACGCTGAGCGCGCAGACTTGCTGCGCCGATCGGCGGCAGAGCGCGATTTCGTCAACAGCGCCGTTGTGCTGTCCACCTGCAACAGGCTCGAGATCATCGCCGACGTCACGTCCTTCCACGGCGGACTGGCCGACCTGGGCACGGCCCTGGTCGACGTCAGCGGACTTCCGTGGTCCGAACTCTTCTCCCACACCTACGTCCACTTCGACGACAAGGCCCAGGAGCACCTGTTCCTGCTGGCGGCAGGTCTTGACTCCATGGCCCTGGGGGAGACCCAAATCCTCGGCCAGCTGCGCGCATCCCTGCACGAAGGCGAACGCGGCGGTTCAGTCGGCGGAGGTCTGAGCGAAGCACTCCAGTCGGCTCTTGAAGTCGGCAAGCGCGTGCACTCAGAAACCAAGCTGTCGTCCGTTTCGCTGTCACTGCTCGACACCGCGCTGGCAGAAGCCGAAGGCCACGTTGGTGACCTCGCCGGTGCAAACGCCCTCGTCGTCGGTGCCGGTGCGATGTCCGGGCTGACGGCCAAAACGCTGAAAGATCACGGGCTCAAGCGCATTCGGGTCATCAACCGCACCCTCGACAAGGCTCTGCGTCTGGCTCAGTCCGTCGGCGGTGAAGCCGTCGAACTGACACAGGAAAACCTGGTGCGCGAAATCGCCCAGGCCGACGTCATCGTGTCGGTCACCGGCGCCCGGGGCATTGTGCTGGACGAAGACACCGTCATCGCCTCGCTGCAGCAGGACCTCGACCAGAAGCTCAACAAGTTCTTCATCGACCTGGCGCTGCCCTATGACATCGCGGTGGAAGTCGGCGAACTTCCGCACATCCGGGTGCTCAACCTCGACGGCATCAGCCGTCTCATTGCGTCTAATGAACACGCGCAGTCTGAATCTGTGCTCAGCGTGATCGCAGAAGCCCGCGCCCTCATCGAGCAGGCCATGGTCGACGACGCCGCGCGCCGCGCAGCCCGCCGGGTCTCACCGACCGTCACAGCGCTGCGCGAACAGGCCATCATGATCGTCGATGCTGAATTCGAGCGCCTGAAGAACAAACTCGGCGCATCTGTCAGCGACGCGGCAATCGCCGAAATCAGCAAAACCCTGCACCGCACGGCCGACAAGATCATCCACACGCCGACCGTCAAGGTGAAAGAACTCGCTTCGGCGGATTCCGGTGTTGACTACGCGGCCGCGCTCAACATGCTGTTCGACCTGAGTGCGCGCACCCGCGAACCCGAAACGGACCGCCGCGCCAGCAAGGTCGGCTCTGTCGCACAGACCGAAGAGGGCGGCAGCGGCCACATCGAAGCCGACGGCACAACGCCGGTGGCCGATCACACCCTCGACGTGGTCGAACCCGAACACTTCACGGGCCGCACCATTCGCCTGGGCACCCGCCGCAGTCAGCTGGCGCGCAGCCAGTCGACCGCGATCGCTCAGCAGCTGGCCGCCCGCACCGGCTGGCGCATCGAGATCGTCGAAGTCGTCACAGAAGGCGACGTCAACATGACGCCACTGGCCCGCCTGGGCGGTTCCGGCGTCTTCGTGTCCTCGGTGCGCACCGCCCTGCTGACCGGCAAGGTCGACATTGCGGTCCATTCGCTGAAAGACCTGCCCACAGCCCCAGCCGCAGGAATCGAGATGGCGGCGGTGCCACCTCGTGTGGATCCCTCCGACGTGCTCATCGCCCGCAACGGTCTCAGCCTGGTCGAACTGCCGCCCGGTTCGGTCGTCGGCACCGGTTCACCCCGCCGCGCCTCCCAGCTGCGGGCCGCCCGCCCCGACATCACCGTCACTGGAGTCCGCGGCAATGTGGGAACCCGCATCAACCACGTGACGGAAGGCCGGCTCGACGGTGTCGTCCTGGCAGCCGCCGGTGTGCGCCGTCTGGGACGCCTGGGCGAAGTCACCGATTTCCTCGACTCCTCGGTCATGCTTCCGGCCCCAGGCCAGGGAGCCCTCGCCGTGGAATGCCGCGCACCCGATGCCGCGCACGGCGATTTCGACCAGGAGATCCGCGAAGCCCTCGAAGGCCTTCACGACCCGGCTACGAGCCTCGCCGTCTACGCCGAACGCGCCATCCTCGAACGTTCGCAGGCCGGCTGTTCGGCCCCCATCGGCGCCCTGGCCTCAATTGACGGAACCGCGCTGACACTCGCAGCGGTCATGGCCGATGACGAAGGCAAGCTCAGCCGGCTGTCCACAATCGCCACCCTGCCGGACGAAGTCACCGACAACATGGTCGAACTGTCCCGCGGAATCCAGTCGGAATCGCGCCGGATTGCCCGGGAACTCGGCTATCGGACAGCAGACGAACTTCTCAGCACCCTCGGTGCTGTACCCGGCACGGCAAGCGGTGCCAACGCCCCAGAAACGAATCTTGTTATGACTCCCGGAGGTGACCGTGACCAGCGGTGATTCTGTGCAGAACCGCCCGCAGCGGGCCGTGCCCAAGGTTTTCTTCCTGGGCGCCGGCCCCGGCGATCCCTCCCTGCTGACCATCCGCGGTGCCGAGCTCCTGGCGTCTGCGGCCGTTGTCGTCCACGAAGACGAACTCCATCGGGACATCATCGAGACCTACGTGCCGGAAGACACACTGCTGCGTCCCGTTTCGGAAATGGGCGTGCAGCCGCACACCCGCGGTCGCCGACTGGGCGAACTCGCCCAGGAGCACGGCATGGTCGTACGACTGGCAGCCGATGACGGGCTGCTGTTCACGTCGACGACCGCCGAGGCGCAGGTGCTGTCGGGCAGTGACGTCGGCTTTGAGATCGTCCCGGGTGTCGGGGCGTCGTCGTCGGCCGCCGCGTTCACGGGAACACCCCTGACGAACGCAAACGTCCGTTCGGTGCGCTACGTGTCTGCAACTGACATGACCCGCAGCGATGTTTCGCGGTTTGCCAACACCGGTCATGTCATCAGCGGCACTGTCACCGACACCATCACGGCTGTTGAGGGCATGCTCGGCGACGAATGGGAGGCCGACACTCCCACACTGGTCGTCGCCGGTGTGTCGACCGTCCACCAGCACTCAATCGAAACCACGTTGGGTCAGCTGCCGGACCGACTGCGCGAAGAGTTTGACGCCGACACGGTTGTGCAGACGATCTTCGGCGCGGTTGTTGAGCAGCGCCGCGAACTGTCGTGGTTTGAGTCCAAGCCGCTGTTCGGCTGGCAGGTTCTCGTACCCCGCACACGCGAACAGGGAGCCGAAACCGTCGAGGCGCTCGCCGAGTACGGTGCCGAGGGCACGGTGGTGCCGACCATCGCCATCCAGCCTCCCCGTTCACCTCGCCAGATGGAGCGGGCAATTCACGCTCTTGTCGACGGCGACTACCAGTGGCTGGGCCTGACCTCGGTCAACGCGGTCCGCGCGGTCAAAATGTGGCTTGCCGATCTTGGCCTGGACGTGCGCAGCCTCGCGGGCGTGAAGGTTGCCGCTGTCGGCGACAAGACCGCTGAAGCCCTGCGCGAGTGGGGCATCGAACCGGAGCTTCTGCCCAGCGGCGAACAGTCTGCCCGCGGCATGCTCGAAGACTGGCCGGTGTTTGACGACGAAGAGGGCTTCAACAGGGTCCTCCTGCCGCGTGCCGACATCGCCACGGACGTGCTCGTGGAGGGCCTGACGGAACGCGGCTGGAAGGTTGACGACGTCACCGCCTACCGCACCGTGCGCGCCGCCCCGCCGCCGAAGCCCATCCGCGAGTCCATCAAGGGAGGCAACTTCGACGCCGTGCTGTTCACGTCGTCCTCAACGGTCCGCAACCTGGTGGGCATCGCCGGAAAACCCCACCCGTCTACTGTTATCGCAGCCATCGGGCCGGCCACGGCTCAGACGGCACAGGATCACGGCCTGCACGTCGACGTCCTGGCAGACGAAGCCAGCCTCCCGGTGCTCATCGCCGGTCTGTCTGACTTCGCCCGCAAACGCCGCGATGACGCGCTGGCCGAAGGAATTGTTCCGGTCCGCCCCTCGCAGGACCGCAGGAATTCACGAAGGAGCAGAGGCTGATGTCTGACAGGTCCCTCCCAATCGGTGCGGTTCGTCCGCGTCGTCTGCGCCAGTCGGCGGCTATGCGCCGGCTGACATCGGAAACGAAGCTGCAGCCCGAGGACCTCATCGAGGTGCTGTTTGTCAAGGAGGGGCTCGAGGCTCCCGTTGAGCTGACCTCGATGCCGGGCGTGCGCCAGCACACTCTTGACTCCCTGGTTGAGGCCGCTGAACGCGCGGTCGAGGCGGGGGTCGGGGGCATCATGCTGTTCGGCATTCCGCTTGAATACGACGAGCGCGGATCTCAGGCTGATGACCCGAACGGCATTCTCAACGTTGCCGTGCGCCGGGTGAAGGACGCCGTCGGTGATCGCACCGTCGTCATGACGGACCTCTGCCTGGATGAATTCACCAGTCACGGCCACTGCGGTGTGCTCGACGAACACGGCGATGTCGACAACGACGCCACGCTGGAGCGCTACGCCTCGATCGCTGTTGCCCAGGCTCGTGCCGGCTCAGATGTTCTGGGGCTGTCGGGCATGATGGACGGCCAAGTCGGCGCTGTGCGCGAAGCTCTTGACGAAGCCGGCTTCACGAACACCGTCATCATGGCCTACACAGCCAAGTACGCCTCGGCGTTCTACGGTCCGTTCCGCGAGGCTGTTGATTCACAGCTCTCCGGTGACCGTCGCACCTACCAGCAGGATCCCGCGAATGCGCGCGAAGCACTGCACGAGCTCCAGCTCGACCTGGCCGAGGGTGCAGACATCGTCATGGTCAAGCCTGGTCTGCCCTATCTGGACATCCTGAAAGATGTCGCAGAAGCCTCGCCGGTGCCGGTGTGGAGCTACCAGATCTCCGGTGAGTACGCCATGCTGGAGTTCGCCTCGGCAGCCGGTGCGATTGACCGCAAACCCGCGGTCTTGGAATCGCTCCTCGCATTCAAACGCGCAGGGGCTGACGCAGTTATGACCTACTACGCGACACAAGCCGCTGAATGGCTTAATGAACAATGACTTCCACACGATGGCTGGATGAAACGCAGCAGCGTTTCTGGAGGGCGATGCTGCAGGGGCAATCGCTTCTGCAGACTGTCCTCGACCGCGAACTGCGCGAACTCGCCGGCATTGCGCTGGCTGATTATGAAGTCCTCGTCATCGTGTCGGAATCACCCGGCCACACCAGACGCATGGCAGAAATCGCCGAAGAAGTCGGCGTTTCCCGGTCCCGCCTGTCGCACACCGTCGCTCGGCTGGAGAAGCGCGGCATCCTCAAGCGCACCTCCACGCGCGGTGACGGCCGCGGTGTCAACTGCAGCATGACCGACGAAGGGTGGGAGCTGATGCAGAGGATCGCCCCCATTCACGTCGAAGGCGTGCGCGAGCACCTCATCGACCTCATGTCTCCCGAAGAGACCCAGGTATTGGCAGACGTCTTCACCCGGGCAGCTGAACATCTGAGAAAGGCAGTGTGATGACCCAGCCCACGCAGAAGTCCCAGGAACTCTTTGAACGCGCTCTGAAAGCCATTCCCGGAGGTGTGAACTCGCCGGTGCGCGCTTTCGGCGCTGTCGGCGGAACCCCGCGGTTCATGCACGCGGGCGAAGGCGCACTGCTGACCGATGTCGACGGCAACGAATACGTTGACCTCATCGGCTCGTGGGGGCCCATGATCGTCGGCCACGCACACCCGGAAGTCCTCAGCACGGTTCAGGAAACCGCTGCGCGCGGCTTTTCGTTCGGCACCCCCTCGGTTCCGGAAGTCGAACTGGCCCAGGAGATCTCAAACAGGGTTGCTCCGGTTGACGAGGTGCGGCTGGTCAACTCCGGTACGGAAGCCACCATGTCGGCTATCCGCCTGGCCCGCGGCTACACCGGCCGCGACAAGATCGTGAAGTTCGCCGGCTGCTACCACGGGCACGTCGATTCGCTGCTCGTCGCTGCCGGTTCCGGCCTTGCCACCTTTGGTCTGCCGGACACCCCCGGTGTTACGAAGGGCACCGCGGAAGACACCATCATCCTCGACTACAACGACCAGGACGGTCTGCGCAGGGCCTTCGAAGAGCACGGCAGCGAAATCGCCGCTGTCATCACGGAAGCCTCCCCGGGCAACATGGGTGTCGTCCCGCCGCGTGATGGCTTCACCAACCTCATCCGTTCGCTCACCAAGGAACACGGCGCACTCATGATCTCGGATGAGGTCATGACAGGCTTCCGCGTTTCCGAAGCCGGCTGGTACGGCTACGAAAGCGAAACCCTGGGCTACCCCGATGGCCCGGCTGACCTGTTCACATTCGGCAAGGTCATGGGCGGCGGCTTCCCGATCGCAGCCTTCGGAGGTCGCCAGGACGTCATGGACGCGCTGGCTCCCAAGGGCGGGGTCTACCAGGCGGGCACGCTCTCCGGCAACCCGGTGGCCTCGGCCGCGGGCCTTCGCACTCTGCAGCTGACCCGCGAACTCGACGTCTACCCGACGATCGAGGCCGCCGCCGATGTTCTGCGTCCGGCCATCACGGAAGCACTGAGCGCAGAGGGCGTTCCCCACACCATCCAGTCGGCGAACTCCATGTTCTCGGTGTTCTTCACCGACCGCGAAGTGCGCACCTTTGCCGATGCCCAGGCACAGAACACCGCTGCCTACTCGGCGTTCTTCACCTCGATGCTCGAACAGGGAGTCCACCTGCCGCCGAGCGCTTTCGAAGTGTGGTTCCTCTCAGCAGCTCACACCCCGCAGATCCTTGACCGCGTGGTCTCCGCGCTGCCTGCCGCAGCCAAGGCAGCAGCCCAGGTGACAGACGGGGAGTCCGCATGACCACCTCGCGCATCCACCTGGTCCGCCACGGCGAAGTCGACAATCCCGACGGCATCCTCTACGGGCGGCTGCCCGGCTTCGGGCTGACAGCCCGCGGACGTCAGATGGGCGAGCGGATCAGCGACTACTTCGCTGACGACCGCTTCAACGTGCGCGGCCTGGTGCGCTCGCCGCTGCTGCGCACAGCCCAGACGATTGCGCCGCTGGCACAGTCCACCGGGCTCGAACCCGTTGTCGATGAGCGCGTGATCGAAGCGGGCAACCGCTTTGAGGGTCAGAAGGTCAACCGCTCCTCGGTTTTCGCACCGGCCAATCTGCCGCTGGTGTGGAACCCGCTGCGCCCGTCGTGGGGAGAACCGTACATCAGCCAGGTGCGCCGCATGCAGGCTGCGATTTTCACTCTGCGCAACAGGGTTGAGGCCGTGGCAAAGGCGGAGGGTCTCGATGTGGTCGACGGTGTCATCGTCAGCCACCAGCTGCCCATCTGGATGTCGCGCATGGCAGCCGAGGGCAGGCCTTTGGCGCACGATCCACGCAACCGCGAATGCAACCTGGGTTCTGTGACCACTCTGAGCTTTGACGGCGCCAAGCTCGTCGGAGTTGACTACACCGACGTCAACGCCGACCTGCAGCCCAAGAAAGCGGTGGCAGGAGCATGAGGCCCGCATCGTCATCAGCAATGCGCACCGAAATTCGCAAGCACACCCGCCGCGCAGTGGGCGCTGTTTTTGCCTGTGCTCTCGCAGCAGGACTCGCAGCGTGCAGCAACACAGAAACCGGGGGAGTGGCCGAACAGGCAGGATCCCAGCAGGGCTACGTGTCCGGCAGCGGGGTTGTCACGCAGATCCCGAAGAACGAGCGCACTGAGCCGATCGATCTCGAATTCACTCTGCTGGACGGCCAGAAGACCTCGCTTGCTGACGTTCGCAAAAACGGCACCATCACGGTGATCAACCTGTGGTACGCAGCCTGCCCTCCGTGCCGCAAAGAAGCGCCCGAACTCGAAGAAGTTGCGGAAAAGTACGAGGGCAAGGCCCAGCTGATCGGCGCGAACGTACGTGACCAAGAAGCTGCCGCGCAGGCTTTTGTCGAAAACTTCAATGTGTCCTATCCCGTCATGCTCGACAGTGACGGCGAAATGGTCGGACTGCTGTCTGATGTTCTGCCGCCTCGAGCAACCCCGTCGACCGTCGTCCTCGATTCTGAGGGCCGGCCGGCCGCGCGCGTCGTCGGCGCCGTTGAGGCATCCACGCTCAGCGGCCTCATTGACGACGCGATGAAAGAAGACTGACGGTGATCCCCGGCGGGACGGTGCAGGCAGCCGAGGTGGTGCATGCCTCTGGACTCGTGCAGGCCGCTGATCTTGGTTCGGCTTTCGCGCAGACGGTTCTCAACGGACCGCTGCTGCTGGCCATGGCGGTCGCGGCGATTGCCGGGGTTGTGTCATTCCTGTCGCCCTGCGTGCTGCCGCTGGTGCCCGGTTATATCGGCTATGTCACCGGGATGACCGGGACAACGGTCGAACAGAAACGCACCTCGGCAGTACTCGGCGGGGTTGGTCTGTTCGTGCTGGGCTTTGCAGCAGTTTACGTTGCCCTGGGCGCAGCTTTTGGGGCGCTCGGCAGTCTGCTCCACGACTGGATCGACATAGTCACCCGCGTTATGGGCGTTGTCGTCATCCTGGCCGGTGTTGTCTTCTTGGGCGGTATTCGCGCTTTTCAGACCAATAAGCCGATTGCCAAAAAACCCAAGGCCGGACTGTGGGGTGCGCCGCTGCTCGGTGCGGCGTTCGCACTCAGCTGGGCGCCCTGCATCGGCCCCACCCTGGCGGCGGTGCTGGCCCTGTCAACGGGCTTCGGTGCTGACGGCGGCACCGGTCGCGGGATGCTTCTGACCTTCACCTATTGTGTGGGGCTTGGCCTGCCCTTCCTGATCGTGGCCTACCTGTTGAACAAGGGCATGGGGCGCCTGGAATTCCTCCGCAGGCACCAGCGGAGCATCGTGATCTTCGGCGGTGTCATGCTCATCCTGCTGGGCCTGCTCATGATCACCGGGGTGTGGACCATCATCATGAACAACATGCAGAACCTCATCGGCGGATTCGAAACGGTGGTGTGATGACTGACAAACCGACGACACAAGACGCGACCGCGACAAGCACTGCGGCGCGAAAGTCGTCCCAGAAAGCGCCGGACATCGGTTTTGTCGGCATGCTCCGGTGGGCGTGGCGCCAGCTGACCACCATGAAGTTCGCACTCATCCTGCTGCTTGTCCTGGCCCTGGCGGCGATCCCCGGATCACTCCTGCCGCAGCGGATCCAGGACCCGGCGAAGGTTCAGAACTTCATCATCGACAACGGCCGGACTGGTGAAATCCTCGACAAGTTCCAGATGTTCGACGTCTATTCGTCGTTCTGGTTCTCCGCCGTCTACATCCTGCTGATGATCTCTCTGGTGGGCTGTGTTCTGCCGCGAACCAAACAGCACTGGAAAGCCATGCGCTCTCAGCCGCCGAAGGCCCCGCGCAGGCTCACCCGGATGCCCGGCTACCAGACTTTCGTCAGCACCGCGCCGGCGGACGCGATCCTCGACACAGCGCAGGAATACCTGAAGAAGAACGGCTACCGCACGGTCAACCGCGGCGACCACATCGCCGCAGAGCGCGGATACCTGAGAGAAACCGGGAACCTGCTTTTCCACCTCGCCATGTTGGGCGCGACGATCGTCATGGCGATCGGTGCGATCTTCGGCTACGGCGGCCAGCGTGTGCTTGTCGAAGGGGATACGTTCACGAACTCGCTCGTGTCCTATGACTCTTTTGAGCCCGGCCGGTACTTCGATGCCGACAGCCTGACGAACTTCCGGCTGCGCCTGGAGAGCTTCGACGCGAAGTTCGACTCAACCAGCGAAGGCGCCCAGTTCGGCCAGCCGCGCGCATTCGAAGCCGTCATCACGGAAACCAAAGACGGAGTTTCAACCGAACACAACCTCAAGGTCAACGAGCCCATCCGCGTAGACGGTGCACGCGTGTACCTGACCGGCAACGGCTACGCGCCGGTCGTGACAGTGCGCGACGCACAGGGCAAGGTGACCTACTCCGGACCCGTGGTGTTCGTGCCCGAAGACGGCGTCTACACATCCCGCGGTGTCATCAAAGTTCCCGACACAGGGGCCGGCAAAGACCAGCTGGGCTTTTCCGGCATCCTGCTGCCGACAGCCGGCGTCAACGACAAGGGCGAGCTGTACTCGCAGTTCGCAGAGCTGCGCAACCCCGTACTCGTCATGAACCTCTACAAGGGCGACCTCGGCCTGGATACCGGCATTCCGCAGAACGTCTACGAACTCGACACCGCGGGCATGGAAGCCGTCAACGGTCCCGACGGTCAGCAGTGGATCACCCAGATGCAGCCGGGAGACACGGCGGAGCTGCCCGACGGGCTGGGCACAATCGAGTTTGAGCGGATCGCGAAGTTCGTCAGCCTCGATGTGCGCCACGACCCCGTGCAGGGGCTCATGCTTGTGGTGACCACGGTGATGTTCATTGGCCTTGCGCTGGCAATGTTCATTCCGCGCCGCCGCATGTGGGTGCGCGTGCGCGACGGAGAAGTCGAAGTCGGCGCTCTTGCCCGCAGCGAAGACCCACGCGTCAAGCAGGCGGCAGAACGCTGTGGCGTAGAATTGAAAGACAGACTTTCGTCTGCTGATCACCAATCCGCGGAGGGATAAGTGGAAGTCAACGTCACGCTCGCCAGCTGGTCAATGCTTCTGATCTATTCAGCTGGTGCGGTCTATGCGCTCGCCTTCATCGCCTACGCTTTTGACCTTTTCGGAGGCAAGAAGAAGCGCACTGGGAAGGCTGCTGGATCCGCTGGTTCTTCGGCTGGTGCGGCGAAGGGGTCGGTGAAAGGTGCGAAGCGCACCGCTCGCACGCGCACTTCGGCCGAAGTCGGATCTGCAGACGAGGGCGGCGCTGTTGGCACGCTCGTGCAGGAGAACCTCGACGGACCTGCTGACCGGGTGTACTCCAACCGCGTTGACGATGCGGGAGACGGCAGTGGTCACGGCGATGGTTCCGCCGCCGATGCCAAGCGTCGCGTGTTTGCCAATGTCGGCACGTCCCTGACAGTTCTGGCGCTGCTTCTGCACATTGCTTCGATTGTCACGCGCGGCATTTCGGTCATGCGCGCACCGTGGGGCAACATGATGGAGTACGCGCTGATTGCCAGCGCTGTTGCCGGTGTTGTCTATGTTGTGACGCTGCGCTACAAGGACGTTCGCTACCTGGGCACATTCGTCACCGGGTTCCTTCTGGTGTCAATCGGCCTTGCGACGACGGTCTTCTACACCCCTGCGGCTCCGCTGGTTCCGGCACTGCAGTCGTACTGGATTCTGATTCACGTTCCGATCGCCATTCTGTCGACCGGCCTGCTGACGGTTTCCGCGGCGCTGGCGACGGTGCAGCTGCTGCAGGGTGCGCGTGAAAAGCGAGTTGCCGCGGGCCGCGATGCCGGTTGGCTGTCGTTCCTTGAGCGCATGCCGCGGGCCGCATCGATCGAAGCTGTGTCCTACCGTCTGGCCGCGGTCGGCTTCATCACGTGGACCTTCACCCTGATTGCCGGAGCCATCTGGGCTGAAGTCGCCTGGGGCCGCTACTGGGGTTGGGATGCCAAAGAGATCTGGACGTTTGTCATCTGGGTTGTCTACGCCGCATACCTGCACTCGCGTGCAACCCGTGGCCTGCGCCTGACGACGATCGCCTGGCTCAACCTGATCGGCTTCATCACGATCATCTTCAACTTCACGGTCGTGAACGTGTACTTCAACGGCCTGCACTCATACTCGGGTCTGTGATCAGCAGGCTGGCTCAGCCCTTGCAGCCCTGAACTCTGCGACGGGTGCATTCGCTCATGCGGATGCACCCGTTCTGTATATGGGCGCGGGAAACTGTTGCATTCCGGCGCCCACCGGTTAGCCGCATACGCACACCGTTTAGCAACGGATCTGCGCTTTAGCAGTTGTTGCTAAAGCGCAGATCCCGGCTAAGCGGTGTGTGGGTGCTGAAATGGGGCCGAGGTGCCGGTCGGGTGCCAGGGGAGTGGCACCTCGTGATTTGGGAAAGTTCGCGAGGTGCAGGCAGGGTTGGCGAAATGCCGGTCAGCTGTCGTTGCGGGGAGAGTCTTCCTCGGGCTCAGGGCGGTCGTCTTCCGAACCGTTGCCATCACCCTTCGAGTATGTGCGCGGTTCGGGTCCGTCGCCGCGGAGTTTTTCGGCCCTGCGCTGTTCTTCCTGCTGGCGCTGCAGTTCGCGCAGGCGGCGCAGTTCAAGGTCGTCGGAGATCTTCTTGAGGTACTCCGGGTCGTTGTCAGGGGCGGCGGGCACAGCCTTGTCAGCATCGGCTTTCTGCGCAAGTCCCCCGCGTCCGAACAGGAACCACAGCACAATTCCCACAATCGGCAGGAACAGGATGATCGCAGCCCAAGCCGCCTTCGGCATCATCTTGACCCGGGAAGAGTCAAAGGAAATACAGTCGAAAAGGCTGTACAGGGCAAGAGCCGTGTAAATGACGATGATTGCGATCAGCAGGCGGGCCATGCACCCCATGGTAGTGGCACCCACCCGACTAGAATGAAGGCACCATGCGTGATTTCCTTCTGTACAACGCCGCCCGGATCGGCCTGCTGGCCGTTTCTGTCGCTGTCATCTGGTACTTCAGCGGCCCCAGCCTTCTGTCGACAATCGTTGCCGTCATTGTCGCAACCCTGCTCAGCTACCTGCTGCTCAACGGGATGAAGCAGAAAGCCATCCAGTCGATGACGGAGTGGACTGCTCAGCGCAGGAACCGCGGTCCTAAGGCCGGCAGCGACGAAGCGATCGAAGACGAAATCGACGAACAGCACCGCTGAACCCACCCGCAGGCAGCATGCTCGCTCAGAGCGCCAGCCCCAAGCTCAGCTGCACCGCGTAGACGAGTGCGGCCACACTGGTGTGCTTAATCGCCGGGACCAGCGCCTGACCGGTCTTCTGGTGGACGAGTGCGCGCACGGGTTTCACCACGAGGACGATTGAGACGATTGCCAGAAGCGCTCCCGAATAGCCGGTGAGGATCGGCACTATCAGCAGCGGGTACGGCAGGAAGACCAGTGCCAGATAGGCGATGCGCGAACGACGGTCACCCAGAAGCACAGCGAGTGTGCGTTTGCCTGCCTCGATGTCGGTGGGGATATCGCGCAGGTTGTTGACCATGAGCACAGCGCACGCATAGAGGCCCACGGCAACGGCTCCGGCCCAGGCGGCAGCACTGACACCGCCGGCCATCGTGTACGTGGTGCCGAGAGTCGCCACGAGCCCAAAGAAGATGAAAACAAAGACTTCGCCCAGGGCCATGTAGCCGTAGGGGTGTTTGCCGCCCGTGTAGTACCAGGCTGCAAGAACCGCGGCCACGCCCACCAGGAGCATCCACCAGGCGGCCGACAGGATCGTCAGCAGGAGCCCCGCAAAGCCGGCAATGCCAAAACATATGAAGGCTGCCCGTTTGACCTGTTCGGGTGGGATGAGCCCGCTGGCGGTAAGTCGCATAGGGCCCACGCGGTCGTCGTCGGTGCCGCGAATGCCGTCGGAATAGTCATTCGCGTAGTTCGAGCCGATCTGCAGAGCCAAAGCCACAATGAGGGCCAGCAGCGCCTTGAACAGAAGCATCCACCCGTTGACGTTGTCGTCGACCGTGGGGTCCACTGAGCCGATCACCAGGTGAGACAGGCCACCCAGCTGGCCGAGTGCCGCACCGGCGCCGAGGACGACGGGTGCGAAAGCCAAAGGCAGCGTCCGAAGCCGTGCTCCGGAAATCCACAGCTGCGCCTTATTCGCCACGTTCGTCCGTCCTCGTGTCCGTTGAATCCTGAATCATTCCGGGTGCTGACCCTGCCAGGTCAGCTTCTTTTGCGCCAGTCGGCCTCACCTCTGCCCGTCCCGTCGCCTCGGCCGTGACGTCAGCCAAGCCGTCCTGAGCCGCGCCGGGCTCCGCATCGCCGCGTAGCAACCGAGCCGCAAGCGCGTGTGCCGCCGCACGGTCGGGTTTTCCGATGCCCTTGGCCGGAATCGCATCGACGGGGAGCACCCATCGGGGGATTTCAGCCGGGCCCAAAAGGTGCCGGAATCTGGTCTTCAGACTTACTGCCGAGTTTCGATAGTACTCCGCGCCCGGACCGCGCACGAGGAGAGCTCCAAGTTGTCCCCATTCGCGGTCCTCAACGGGTGCCAGAAGAACCTCGTCAATCCCGTCATCGGCCAGTTCAGAAAGCAGCACCGCCTCGACAGCCAGGGGAGACACGTTAGTGCCGCCGGACTGGAAGACATCGTCGACCCGCCCGGTAATCGACAGCACTCCCGCACTGTCGAGGTGCCCCATGTCTGAGGTGAGGAACGTGCGCCTTCCGCTGGTGTCAGCAGTGAAACTGGGGTCTGGTTTGGGCGTAATCGAGTCGGGTTCCACCTCGACGTAGCCGTCGGCGACGACGGGCCCGCTCAGGGCGACCCGTCCGTCATTCTCAATGCGCACGTCAACCTGCGGGAACGCGCGGCCGTCATAGACGCACCCGCCGCCGGTCTCAGACATGCCGTAGGTGCGGACAATCCTCAGACCAGCCTGCCGTGCGGCCTGAGCCGTGTGGGGGTGCAGTGATGCCCCGCCCACGAGCAGCGCATCGAACCTTGCCGCTTGCGAGGCTGCCCGCGGGTCCCGCAGGATACGGGTCAGCTGGGTTGGAACCAACGAGGCGTAGGCGGGTTCTGACTGACCGGCACCGAAGAATTCCTCGGCTTGGTCGGCAAAGCGTTCGGCGGTGAAATGACCCCGGCCGTCAAACGGTACGGTGCCAGAGCGCAGCGAACGAAGAATCACCTGGGCTCCGGCAATGTGGTCCGGTGCCAAGCACAGAAACCAGCGGCCAGGCCCGGACAGGGCGTCCTCGGTCGCCGCTGCTGACGCCCGCAGCGCCTCAGCTGACAGCGCCACGCCCTTCGGGCGGCCGGTCGAACCGGAAGTGAATACAACCAGCGCCGGCGGTGCGCTCGCAGCACCCTCAGTCCCCCCGTTCCCAGGTGAGTCGGCGCTGTCAGCGCTCCCGGCGCCTCGCCAGCTGGAAAGCGGGTAGGCGGTCAGGTGCTTGACACCACCGCCTGGCAGCACGGCAATGTGCCGGCCTGCCAGCGCGTCAGCGAAGACGCGGCTGGCCTCAGCCGGTGTGGGGGAGGGGAATGCGGTGGGCACGAACTGTCGTCAGTAGTACCAGGGGAACGGCGTCCAGTCGGGGTCGCGCTTCTGAAGGAAGCTGTCCCGGCCCTCAACGGCTTCGTCCGTCATGTAGCCCAGGCGGGTGGCCTCGCCGGCAAACACCTGCTGGCCCATAAGTCCATCGTCCACCAGGTTGAACGCGAACTTCAGCATGCGCTGAGCGTTGGGGGACTTGCCCAAGATTTCGCGAGCCATCTGCAGGGCGGCCTCTTCGAGATCAGCGTGGTCGACGACCTCGTTGACAGCACCCATATCGGCCATATCCTGCGCCGAGTACGTGCGGCCCAGGAAGAAGATTTCGCGTGCCTTCTTCTGGCCGACCATCTTCGCCAGGTACGCAGAACCGTAGCCCGCGTCGTAGGAGCCGACATCAGCGTCGGTCTGCTTGAACTTGGCGTGTTCGCGGCTGGCGACCGTCATGTCGCACACCACGTGCAGCGAGTGACCGCCGCCGGCAGCCCAACCGGGCACAACTGCGATGACGATCTTCGGCATGGTGCGAATGAGACGCTGAACTTCAAGAATGTGCAGACGGCCTGCACGTGCCGGGTCGACCGATTCGGCGGTTTCACCGGATGCGTACTGGTAGCCGGAACGACCGCGAATGCGCTGGTCACCGCCGGAGCAGAACGCCCAACCGCCGTCCTTGGGGCTGGGGCCGTTGCCGGTCAGCAGCACCGCGCCGACGTCGGATGTCTGGCGGGCGTGGTCGAGGGCGCGGTAGAGCTCGTCGACCGTGTGGGGGCGGAAGGCGTTGCGCACTTCGGGCCTGTCGAAGGCGATGCGCACCGCGCCGATGTCTGCACCGTTTTCGTCAATGGCCCGGTGGTACGTGATGTCGGTGAAGTCAAAGCCCTGGACTTCACGCCAGCGGCTGGGGTTGAAGATTTCCGAAACGCTCATGCCCCCACTCTATTAGGCACACCTGACTCCGCCGCGCATAACGGCCGAACACCGCCGCCTGCAGCCCGCGCTCGCTACTCTGAAGTCATGTCGTATTCGCTGTCTGCCGCCCATCTGCCCGCTGATCTGCCTTCTGATTTGCCAGCTGACCCGCGCGAGTTCTTCACCGATGTTCGCGTGGTCGAACTGCCGATGACCACCCGGTTTCGCGGCATCACATCGCGTCAGGTGTGCCTGCTGCGCGGACCGAAAGGCTGGGCCGAGTTCAGCCCCTTCCCCGAATACGGGCCGCAAGAGGCTCACCGCTGGCTGGCAGCGGCCATCGAGTTCTCACTCAACCCGCACGGGCCCGCGGGTCTGCTGGAACCGGGGACCTCCACCTCGTCGGCCTCACCTGCCAAAGCTCACGAGGTGCCGCCGGCACCTGCTTATTCCGGACGGTTGTCGGGGGCCCGGGTGCCGGTCAACGGCACCGTCCCCGCGGTCAGTGCGGAAGACGTTCCTGGGGTGCTTGACCGCTTTGACGGCGTGGGCGTTTTCAAAATCAAAATCGCCGAACACGGTGCTGCCAGCAAAGACGCTGACGTGGCGCGCGTGCGGGCAGTCCTGGCAGCATCCCCGAACGCGAAGATCCGCCTGGACGCCAACGGCAAACTCAGCATTGACGAAGCCGTGGCACACCTTCGGAAACTTATTACCCTGGACGGTTTTGTGCAGCGGCTGGAGTACGTCGAACAGCCGGTTGCGAACGTCGAGGACATGGCTCGGCTGCGCGAACGACTGCAGGCCGACAGCGAACTGTGCGGCATCAGGATTGCGGCGGATGAAAACATTCGCCGCTCTGATGACCCTCTGCGGGTCGCCCAGCTGGGCGCGGCCGATCACATTGTCGTTAAGGCCCAACCGTTGGGCGGGGTTGCCGCCGCGGTCAGGATTGTTCAGTCCTGCGGTCTGCCGGCCACCGTGTCGAGCGCACTGGAGTCATCGATCGGCTTGGCTGCGGGGGCTCAGCTGGCGCTCGCCCTTGCGCGGCGCGGCGAGGGTGAGGTGTGGGCTGCCGGTCTGGGCACTGCGTCCCTGTTGGCCGCCGATGTTGTTGATCACCCGCGCAGGCCTCACGGCGGCACCATCAACACCGACCCGATGGACGTGAGCGTTCAGCTGGCCGAAGACCACCGTGCCCCGGCAGAAGCGCAAGAGTGGTGGCGTGCCCGCCTGGCCGCCTGCTGGAAGCTGCTGCGGGAAGCGTGATCAGTCGAGCTTGCTGACGATGCTGCTAATGGTCTTCGCGGCGGTTTCCGGCTTGCCGCTGTGGTTGATGACTGCCGCGACGACCGTATTGTCCTTTGCCGCGGTGATGGTGGTGATGCTGAGCTTCTGCCCGTGGAAGTCAACGTCAGCAGACGTCGATACAGCGTCGTCAGCCCCGTCGACCTCGACGTCCTCAACCGTGACACTGGTTTCAACCGTTTCGTCGGCGATTGTCACCTTCATGGTTGAGCAGTCCTGCCCGGCTTTGCGCGCGTTCTCAACGACGGATGTGAGCTTGGTGCCCTCCGCGTTGGCGGCTGCGAAGTAGGATGCCGAATCCGTTTTTGCGCTCAGTCCGGCGTCTGTGCCCAGATCTGCACCCTGAGTTGCATCGAGCAGCACACGGCACTGTTCTGGTTCGACGGATGCGCTTTCGAGAAGCTGTCCGGGATCGGCGTTTTCGGGACTGACTTCGGACGGCTCCATTCCTGCGGCTTCCATGGCCCGGCGCAGGTCTCCGGTGGAGTGCACGGCTTCATCTGCGCCCTGTTGGGAGTTGCTGGCCGTTGTCTGCTCAGCTGCCGGACCGCTCTGCTCGTTCCCGGCTTGGCCGCATCCCGTCAGTGCGAGTGCGGTGACTGCCAGACCTGCTGTGAGCCGCTTCATCCGGATCCCTTCTATTGTCAGCCGCCGCCTTTGGGCAGCTTTTTTGGTTTGCGTGAGCGTTCCATGGTTGCAGATTTGTCTGAGTCTTTTCTCTGCCCCCGGATGATGACTTCTGTCACCGCGGCCTGGCCCCACGTGCGGAAGTGCTTTGTGCGGTTGCCGGGCACAATCGGGTCGTGCAGGGCCGCCCCCATCTGCCCGGTGATCGAAATGGCTCCCGAGGCGTCGGCCCGGGTTGTGTACGGGTTGACTCCCAGCGGGCTCCTGACGGTGATGGATGCTTCCGCGCCGGGCATGAACATGGGCGGGGAGGTGACTCGGAAGGTCCCGGCGCCGTTGAGTGTGAAGCCGGAGGGGCTCACATCGCCGAAGGTGACGATTTGCGGGCGGCGGCGCGATATTTCGACTTTCCACCCGTAGATCTCAAAGACAGGCAAACCGCTGATGAAGGTGAAGGGGGCTCCGTCGGCCACACTCGTCCAGAATCGCGGCCGGGGATCGCGGCTGGGTGTGCCGGTGGGGCTGCGGTCGAGGTCCGCCTGTGTGGCGTGGGCAAGCCACGCCTTGAGTTCGCGCTGCCAGGCAAACCAGTTGTGCATCCCGGTCTCGCGGGGAGCCCACGCGTGTTTGATGCCCAGTTCGCCGAGCCTTTCGGCAAAGCGCCCGCCGTGGTTGTGCAGGTGGGCTTCCATGACGTCGGCGCTTTCACTGCTGTTTTCAGCGTCGTCGGGAGTTCCGGACCCGGCGGACAGCCAAATGTCGAGCCCACGGAGGTTTTCTGCGAGGTCATACGGCGAGTTCGCCTCCCACCGGGCATCCCCGTCTTTGAACGAACCGAACAGCGAATCCGCGGGTGCTCCGGCGCGCAGCGCGAGGATTTCAAACAGCGGGGGAGCGGCCTGTGGGATGAGCGGAGATGAAAAAGCGGCGGCGGCAGCGTAGAGGTCGGGCCGCCAGGCGGCGTACTTCATGGCTCCGTAGCCGCCCATGGAAAGCCCCGCGGCCACGCGCAGTTCGGGGCATGTCGAATAGAGGTCGCCTATCAGCATGGGCAGTTCGCGCACATGGAATTCGGGCCAGTCCTCGACTTCGCCGGGTGCTAGTTCGTGGCGCGAGTAGACGGCCGCCCCAGCGTCGGGCATGACCACGAGGAAACGGCTGCCGCGGGTGTGCAGTTCCGCCCGCCCCAAGTCGGTCCACGAACGGAAATCATCGCCCCCGCCGTGGAACAGGAAAAGCGGCACAGCGTGCTCCTGCGGGATGCCGGGCAGAAGAACTCGCACGCCGACGGTCCTGCCGAGTGCAGGCGAGTAGACGAAGAACTCCCGCAGGCGGCGTGAGAGTTTGCGCTTTTCGCGCACGTGAACGTGGGCGGCTTCGAAGCCGGTGGGCTCAGGGCCGAGAAACGATGTTGATTCGCTGTACGCCGGGTAGAGGCCGGCCGCACTGCGGCGGGCTGTGAGTGCTCGCACCGCGCGTGCTCCGACGGACATTCGCAGACTGCGCTTCACCATGGACCACCTCCGCAGCCCTCAGGCTACGGCGCATGCATGAACTGGAAGTAACGGTCACCTTGGACTGTCCTTGGAACCGCACTTGCGGCGGCAAAATCTGCGCTGCCCCGGAAGCAGTCAGCAGAGTGCCCTCAGCGCTTGGCTGCTTTTTCCCTGCGGATGACAGCTTCGCGCGGCAGGAGGGTTCCGTGCTTGCCAGCCAGAAGCAGCAGCCCAATGCCGGCCAGCAGACCGAGGACGGCCGTGATGACAGAGCCTTCCAGGCCCATTGCCCCTCCCGTCAGCCATGGCGAGCCCGACCATTCAACCTGGAACAGGCCCACCGCCTCGCCCGTCCCGGAAACCGGGGACACGAAGATGAACGCCTGCACAAAGTTCCACGCGGCGTGAATGGCGATCGCCAACCACAGGCGGCGGGTCAGGAGGTAGGCCCCACCCAGCAGAAGCCCCGCCTCGATCGCAATGAAAATCGCGCCGGACACCGTTGCATCGGGGTTGCCCAGGTGCACAAGGCCGAAGATCGCGCTCGTAATCAGCAGGGAGGGCACCCAGCCCCACCAGGCGTCGAAGATGCGCAGGAGGAAACCGCGGAACAGCAGCTCCTCCGTAAACGCCGGCCCAAGACCAACCCCCAGAGCCAGGACAAAAGCCGGCAGAAGCTCCTCACGCGGCGTCACACCAGTGATTCGGAAGCCGCCGAACAGCGCGATAACACCAACAGAAACACCGAGAACAGCAGTAGCGAGACCGGCACCCATGAGGATTTCCGTCACCTTGTTCTTACCCCGCAGGCCGTGGCCGGGAGCGCCCGCAATAAACCGCATGATCAGCAGGTACAGGACGAACATGGTGACAGCGCCGGCCATCAGCCCGAACCCGAAGCCGTACGAATCCGTGGCCTCTGGGCCCAAACCAGCGGTCAGGGAGTCCAGCCGGCCAACCCCCACAATCGCCGCGTAGACGAGAATCGTCACCACCTGTGCAATGACAAAAGCTGCGATGCCGGCAACCAGCTGCCAGATTCGGTGGGAGTCGGGACGCTTGAAATCCGGGATCTCCGGCGTCGGCGCGTCCGCATAGGGGTTGGGAGGGTAGACCATGAGGGCCATTCTAGAGTCTGGTTGAATCGGGTGTGTGAATACTTCCACCGCAGCTGCGCGCACGATCGCTCTGAACCTCATCCAGCGCGGTCTTGAGCACGTTGTCATTGCTCCCGGCTCCCGTTCGGCACCGCTGACCTACGCCTTCGCCGAACTCGCCGACGCCGGGCTGGTGAACACCCACGTGCGCATTGACGAACGCGATGCCGCGTTCTTCGGGCTGGGGCTGGCCAAGGGGCTGCGCCGGACGGCGGTGGCTGAAGCGGCTGTGGCAGAGGCGGCCGGTGAGACCGGCGGCGCCGCTGGGGACACCGCCCCGCGCACACCGGGCCTGGTCGCAGTGCTCACCACATCGGGCACCGCGGTCGCGAACCTCCACCCAGCGGTGCTGGAGGCCTCGTACTCGCAGATTCCGCTGCTCATCCTCAGCGCTGACCGGCCCGAGCGCCTGCGCCGCACGGGAGCCAACCAGACCATTGACAGGCAGTCGCACCTGCTGAGCGATGTTCGGCTGCGCTTTGATGTTCCGGTCGAAGCTGACGAGGCGTCGCTCACCTCCGCCGTGCACGCGGCGGCTGCCGCTGCGGTCGGCTCTGAGGGTGCCGGAGCGGGCATGAACGCCCCCTACGCCATGAGCTCTGGCCTGCGCGGCCTGTCCACACCGGGGCCCGTCCAGTTCAACGTGCAGTTCGACGGGGAACTTACGCCGGAGGCAGAAGACATGCCGTGGCGTCCAGAAGTCGGCGAAGTCGAGCGCCTTGAACACCGCCCGCACGTACATGCCGGCTTTGCGCAGGCACTCGAAATGCTCATCCGTCCGGGAACTGTTCTGCTGGCAGGCAACGACTGTGACTACGGCGCGCGCAGGGTCGAAGAGCTTGCCGCAGCCTTCGGGGTACCGGTTTTTGCGGAACCTTCCTCACCCTTGTTCCACTTGTCGGTGCCAGGCCACCCGGGGGTTCTTGACGGCGATCTGACCGAAACCATCACGGGTGTTGTGCGCACCGGCAGGCTCACCCAGTACCGCCAGGACCAGCGACTGCTTGCGCGCGTGCCCACAGCAGAAATCCAAGCTGACCTCGACTGGGCGCTCGCAGATGAATACGGCTCCTACCTGGCCTCGGCCGGGCTCGCCGGCCAGGCCGCAGACGCCGATACGCAGCGGTGGGCCCGCAGCGTCGCATCGGAATCTCACATCCAGCGGGCCGCCGGCGTGCGCGAAACCCTGCTGAGCCGCAGCACAGGTGAGATCGCAGATCAGCTGAGCGTCACCTCGGACATCCACTCCCAGCACCGTGCAGCAGCAGCCAAATGGCACGAGGTGCCGCCCACCTCGGCAGAACAGCCGACCGGAGCCGCAGTGGTCGGGGAGATTGTCCGCGGGGCCGCCCAGAATGCTGCCGAACACGGCACCGTGGCTCAGGTCTTCCTCGCCAGCTCGAATTCGGGCCGCTACGCTTCCGCGCTCGCCGGGGACGAGGCCCTGAAACACGTGCAGATGAGCGCAAGCCGGGGACTCGCGGGAATTGACGGGCTGATCGCGACAGCGGCCGGTATGGCGCTGACCGGGCCTGTATTCGCGGAATGCCCGCTGCGGCTGATCGTCGGGGACGTTGCCGCCCTGCACGACGTGGGCGGACTGCTGCGCGAAAGCGCGGATGAGGGTCTGCCCACCCTGCAGATTTTCGTCCTCAACGACGACGGCGGAGCGATTTTCGGCGGTCTGGAACACGGTGCCGAGCACCTCAGCGGACATTTTGCGCGGTATTTCGCCACCCGGCACGGACGGAACTTCCGCGCGCTCGCCGAAGCCTATGACTGGCCGTATCAGCAGGCGACGGTCGATGGTCTGCGCCGCCTGGCGAAGGCCGGCAGCGCTGGGCTTTGCGAAGTGCCGCTGGACTGAATCTGCTGCGGGGCGTTTGTTGAGGCTGAGCTGTCAGCCAAGGACCGTTAGGGACGGCTGAGGCCGTGCGCCTGCAACATGGGGCCAAGCTTCGCCCATGACTCTGCGAGTTCTGACTGCGGGTCTGAATCCGGCATGATTCCGCCGCCGGCCCACAGCCGAATGCGGGTGCGCGATTCCAGCTGGCCGCAGCGCAGAGCAATGCCCAGCTGGCCGTTGCCCGCGCCGTCAATCCATCCGACTGGCCCTGCGTAGCGACCGCGGTCAGCCCGTTCGATGCGTGCGATTTCTCGCATGGCCTCGTTGCGCGGCACTCCGCCTACCGCAGCGGTGGGGTGAATGCTCTTGGCCAGATCGATGATCGACGGGCGGTCCTCTGGCCGGCCGGACGGGGAATCGAGAGTGCCGTGGGCATCGCTGGCCAGGTGAATGACATTGGGCAGGGTCAACAGATACGGCTGTTCGTCAACGTGGAGGTCGCTGCTGTAGGGCCGCAGGCACTCTTCCAGGGAGCGGGTGGCGTAGACGTGTTCCTGGGAGTCTTTCGCACCGGCGAGCTGCTGGCGGGCCTGCGCAAGTTCAGCTTGGGCGTCATCGCGCACCTGATAAGTGCCGGCAAGAACGCGAGAGCGCACAACGCCGTCCTGCACGCCCACCAGAAGTTCCGGTGTCGCCCCGATCAGGCCGGCCACATTGAATGTCCACGTGGCGGGGTAGGCGGCGTTGAGTGCGCCGAGCACCGCACGCACATCGATGTCGTGCTCTGTGTCGACGACCGCGTCGCGAGCAACAACGATCTTCTTGAACTGGCTGCCGGGCGCCCGCATGAGTTTGACGGCTTCGGACACATTGCGGATGTGCTGTTCCTGGCTGATGTGCCCATCGTGCAGGGAGGCACCCGTAACCGGGGTCAGAGCTGCGGCTTCAAGCGTGAAGTCGTCGTCAGCGCTGCCTTCCTGGCTGATGGAGGTCAGCCATACGCGTTCGTGCCGGCGGCCCATGATGAAGCGCGGAATGTCAATGACGGAATCCGTGTCGGAATCATCCGTGAAGGAAATTGCCGTGAAGCCCACCAGGCCCGATCCCGGCAGATTCACCGAGTCTTCGACCAGCGCGCGCTGTGCCACCGCACGCCACTGCTGTGACAGCTGGTCGAAACGCGTGCGGCCTTCAACGGTTTCACCGCCTGTGGCGCGCAGTCGTGCAACCCGGCCGAAGCCCACCAGACCAGAGTGGCCGCGCACCCAGCAGTTGAACGTGTCTTGGGGCAGCTGTGCCAAGAATTCGTGTACGGTCGACGGCAGACCGTGGGCAAAGGGCGCCGGCGCGTGGGGGTCAACACCGTCAATGAACCACGAGCGCACCCGCAGGGAAACTGAATCGCTGAGCACACGGCCAGTCTAATGAGGGGCACTGACATCGGCGCTGACACGGTGCTTGTGCCGGCCCGATTAGCTCCCCGCGGGGCGGGGCTGAGATTATGAGACACATGAATCGCGCTCACCTGGATAAGAACAAGGCGGACGTCGCATCGATGTTCGACGCTGTTGCCGAACGCTACGACATCACCAACGACGCCATGACCTTCGGCATTTCGCGCTGGTGGCGCGTGGAGATCACCCGATCGGTCGACCCGAAGCCCGGTGAGCTCATCCTCGACCTGGCGGCTGGAACCGGCTCCAGCTCGGTGCCGTACGCCCAGCGCGGAGCCACCGTCATCGCCGGTGACATCAGTGAGGGAATGCTTGCTGTGGGCCGGCGCCGTCATCCCGAAATCCAGTTCCAGTACGCCGATGCGACTGATCTTGACTTCGACGACAACACCTTCGACGTTGTCACCATCACCTACGGCTTCCGGAACGTGCAGGAGCCGCAGAAGGCGCTGAAGGAAATGCTGCGCGTTCTCAAACCCGGCGGCCGGCTGGTCATCGCGGAGTTCTCCACCCCGACGTTCACGCCGTTTGCGCGCTTCTACAAGGAGTACATCATGCGGGCGCTGCCGGCAGTGGCAAAGGCCGTGAGCTCGAACCCGGAAGCCTATGTGTACCTCGCTGAGTCGATCCGCGCGTGGCCGGCCCAGCTGCCGCTTGCCCACATGATCCGCGACGCAGGCTTTGATCAGGTCAAGTACCGCAACCTCACCGGCGGTATCGTCGCCATCCACCACGCTCTCAAGCCCTCCGGTGATGCACTGTGAAAAACGTCGATGCCGATGTTGTCATCGTCGGCGCCGGGCCCGCTGGATCCGCGGCGGCCGCACACTTGGCTCACGCCGGGCTCGATGTGGCGCTGCTGGAGAAGACCGCGTTCCCGCGCGACAAAATCTGCGGTGATGCGCTGACACCCCGCGCGGTCAAAGAACTCGGTCACCTGGGTTTTTCGCTGCCCGATGAGGCGGGCTGGCACCGCAACCGCGGTCTGCGGCTGATCGGCGGGGGCCACCGAATGGAAATCCCGTGGCCGGACGTGACGGGCTTCCCGTCCTACGGTCTGACGCGCGCTCGCATGGACCTCGACGAACAGCTGGCCCGGCATGCCGAAAAGCAGGGTGCTGTCCTGTACCAGCAGATGTCAGCGGAAGAACCCGTTTTCGACAACGGGTGGATTGCCGGCATCCGCGCAGTTCCCGCTGACGCCAAGGGCAGGAAGCTGCGTGCTGACAAGGACGGTGAGGCAGCGGAGGAAGTCTTCTTTCGTGCTCCCATCGTGATTGCGGCAGACGGCGTGAGCGCCCGCACCGCAGTGCAGATGGGCCACCGCAAACGCGACGATCGACCCATGGGCGTGGCAGTGCGCACCTACTACGACTCACCGCGGCATGACGACCCTTTCATCGAATCGTGGCTTGAGCTGCGCAGCCCCGACGGGGAACCCATGCCCGGCTACGGGTGGCTCTTCCCCTTGGGAGACGGAACCGTCAACGTGGGGCTCGGCATCCTCAACACCAGCCCGCAGTTCGGCAAGGTCAACTACCAGAACGTGCTCAAGGACTGGATTGCCGCAATGGGCGGCGAATGGGGCATCGGCGGTGCGGACGGCACCGAGGGAATGCGCCAGCCCATCCGCTCCGC
The DNA here is from genome assembly GCF_001584615.1 of Brevibacterium ravenspurgense. Lineage (GTDB taxonomy): Bacteria > Actinomycetota > Actinomycetes > Actinomycetales > Brevibacteriaceae > Brevibacterium > Brevibacterium ravenspurgense. The sequence continues at coordinate 751,186 of NZ_LQQC01000010.1, forward strand.
CGCGCTGCCGATGGCGTTCAACCGCACCCCGCACTTTGACCGCGGCGTCATGCTGCTGGGCGATGCCGCGGGCATGGTCAATCCGTTCAACGGCGAGGGCATCGACTATGCCTTCGAACAGGCCCGGATTGCCGCCGAGATCATCACCACCTACCGCGGTTTCCCGCAGGCGGCCTACAGGAACAAGCTCGCCGGGTTCAGCAAAGCCGTTAAGGACGAGTACGGCAGCTACTTCACCCTGGGGCGGGGCTTCGCCCACCTCATCGGCCAGCCGAAGGTCATGGAACTGGGACTCAAATACGGTATGGGTTCGCGCCACCTGATGAATTTTGCGGTCAAACTGTTGGCTAATCTTTACGAAGACGATCCGCGGGCACACCGCGACCTGCACGACCGCGCGGTTCAGGCACTCATCACCGCTGTGCCGGCCACCTCGAATCAATAGCGGAGTGAACGTAGACTGAGGGGTCGTAGACCCACGGCACAGCCGAAACGACTGACAACCTGAGGAAAGAGAAGACGACGATGGCACCTTCTGGCGAAGCCAGCGCGCCCTCCGCACAGCCGGGGACACAGCCCAAACCGGGTGCTTTCGCCGCTGTCGGCGCTGATCTCAGCGCCAACCTCGATCGTCAGCTCGAACAGGTTGAGACGCTCCTGAACGAAACCGTGCGCCAGACCAGCCGTCTGGCTGACGAATCGTCCCGTTATCTTCTGTCCGCCGGCGGCAAGCGCGTACGCCCGTCGCTGGTTCTTCTGGCCGCGCAGTGGGCAGCTCAGCTGACCCCCGGGGCTGACGCTGACAGCTTTGACGTTGTGAAAGCCGGTGCCGTTGTCGAACTGACGCACCTGGCCACGCTCTACCACGATGACGTCATGGACGAAGCTCCCGTTCGCCGCGGAGCCCCGGCAGCGCACCACGTGTGGAACAACTCGGTGGCCATCCTCACAGGCGATGTTCTTCTGGCCCGGGCCTCCAGCCTGTGCTCTGAACTGGGGCCGCGTGCCGTGCTGCTGCAGTCTGAAACCTTTGAGCGTTTGGTTCTCGGCCAGCTCAGTGAGTACACCGGCCCTGAAGACGAGGCCGACCCGATTGCGCACCACATCCGCGTCCTGTCGGACAAAACCGGCTCGCTCATTGCCGCGTGCGGTGAGTTTGCGGTTCTGGCTTCCGGCGGTTCGCCCGAACTTGTGGAGCCTTTGCGCGAGTACGGCGAAAACGTCGGCGTTGCCTTCCAGCTGGCTGACGACATCATCGATCTGGCCTCAGACGAAGCCGATTCCGGCAAGACTCCCGGCACTGACCTGCGCGAGGGCGTGCCCACAATGCCGACGCTGCTGCTGCGCCGCGAAGCCGCGGCGGGGGATTCCGAAGCGCAGCGGATTGTCGAGCTGCTGGATGCCGACCTGTCCTCGGACGAAGCTCTTGAGGCTGCGCGCACGGCACTTGTTGCCCACCCCGTGATGGAGGCTGCTCGCGCTGAGGCTCGCCGTTGGTCGGCCAAGGCCGTTGACGCTCTGCGCGACCTTCCTGACGGGCCCATCAAGTCGGCTTTCGAACTGTTCGCCGCCGGTGTGGTCAACCGGGTGGGCTGACCCACTCCCGTTCAGCGCTCGTGGCATAGCCGACTTCAGCCGGCAGTCGGTTCGCCCACGTTTGCAGCGGTGTGCAGCACCGCCCGCTTTGCCCGGCGTGCGCGATTGCCGGCGTGAATCGAATCCGCACCGATGAGTGCGACCGTCACCCAGATGATGATGAAGCCCCACCACTGTCCGCGCGACATGTGTTCACCGAAGATCAGCAGTGCGGTGAGGAACTGCAAGGTCGGGGTGATGTACTGCATCATGCCAACCCAGCTGAGCGGAATCCGGCGTGTGGCCGCAGAGAACAGCAGCAGGGGAATGGCGGTGATCGGTCCCATGAGTACAAGCAGGACGGTGTGCCAGGCGCCTTCCGTCGTGAAAGTGCCGAGCCCTTGTGATTCCACGACAGCGAGCATGGCGATGCTGGGGAGCGTGAGGATGAAGGACTCGATTGTCAGGCCCTCGAGTGCGCCGACGCGGGAACCGACCTTGGACTTCACAAGACCGTAGAGGCCGAAGCTGACGGCTACTGCCAGGCCCAGCCAGGGCACGATGCCCTCGGAGATTGTGATCACGAGAACCGAGACGAGCCCCAGTCCCATTGCGGCCCACTGCAGGGGCCGCAGGCGCTCACGCAGGAAGATGATGCCAAGCGCCACTGTGATCAGCGGGTTGATGTAGTAGCCGAGCGCGACTTCTGTCACGCGGCCGGCTTGTACGCCGAGGATGAACACCAGCCAGTTGATGCCTACAAAAAGAGATGCGGCTGCCAGAGTGCCGAAGATCTTCGGTTTGCTCGCAAGCTTCCACGTGCGTCCTAGACCGCGGGCAAAAACCAGCAGCAACGTGCAGAACACCAAGCACCAGATGATCCGGTGGGCCAGGATTTCGAAGGCACCTGCCGGGGCGGCTGCCGCGAATATGAGCGGCATGCTTCCCCAGAACAGGTATCCGCCGATGCCCAGAATGAGCCCATCGCGGCGGCGGCGCGCTTCGTCAAGGGGAAGCTCTGTGCTCGCGGTGGACGCGCTGCTGGCAGGCGTCGTTGCCGCAGTGGCCTGAATCGGTGAAGAAGCTGAGTCGTCGGTCACATTCGCGAGTGTAGACCCGCACGTGGATGGGAAAGCAAGTATTCCTTAATAGAGCACAGCTTCATTTCCTAAATCGCGGTGCGTACAATTGACGGTCGGATATAGGGAAAGGTGATACTTTGAGTCGTCCTCTGCGCTTGGCCATTGTCGGTGCTGGTCCGGCGGGTATCTACGCCGCTGATCTCATGACCAAAGAAGAACGTGACTTCGATGTCAGCATCGATCTTTTCGAGCGCCTGCCGGCGCCCTTCGGTCTTGTTCGCTACGGTGTCGCACCCGACCACCCCCGCATCAAAGGCATCACGAACGCGCTCATCCGCGTAATGGACCGCCACCAGCTGCGCCTGTTCGGCAATGTCGACTATGGCACGGACATCACGCTGGAGGAACTGCAGGAGCACTACGACGCGGTCATCTTCTCCACCGGCTGCTTCATCGACACGAAGCTGCCGATCCCCGGTGTGGACCTTCCACGGTCCTACGGTGCCGCAGAGTTCGTCAACTGGTACGACTCCCACCCGGACGTGTCACAGGAATGGCCGCTGGAAGCTGAAAAGGTCGCCGTCATCGGCAACGGAAACGTCGCTCTGGACGTTGCGCGCATCCTCGCCAAGCAGGCTGATGACCTCCTGTCGACAGAGATTCCCGACCACGTGTACGAAGGTCTGAAGAAGAGTGCTGTCACCGACGTGCACATCTTCGGCCGTCGCGGTCCGGCGCAGGCGAAGTTCACCCCGCTGGAAATCCGCGAACTCGGTCAGGCGGACGACGTCGACATTGTGGTGTACCCGGAGGACTTCGAATTCGACGAAGGCTCCATGGAGGCCATCCGCACATCCAACCAGGTCAAACAGGTCACCAAAACCCTCACCGACTTCACACTGCGCGAAGACACCGGCGCTAAGCGCCGCCTACACCTGCACTTCCTGGAAGCTCCGGTCGAAATCGTCGGCGACGAAGAAGACGGTGTGACAGCCCTGCGCACGGAGCGTCAGGAACTCGACGGATCCGGCGGTGTCAACGGCACCGGCAAGACCACCGACTGGCCGATGGACGCCGTGTACCGCGCGGTCGGGTACTTCGGCACCAAGCTGCCGGAGCTGCCGTTTGATGAGCGCCGGGGTGTCATCACGAACATCGAAGGCCGCGTCATCGACGGTGAATCAATGGCCACCGCCCAGGCGGAAGACCACATTCCCGGCCTGTACACCACCGGTTGGATCAAGCGCGGTCCGGTCGGCCTGATCGGCCACACGAAGGGTGATGCCCTGGAGACCATCGGCCACATCATCGAAGACTACGAAGCAGGCCGCCTGCCCCAGCCGGCGAAGCCGGAAGAAGACGCGATTGTCGACCTGCTGGCCGACAAGGGCATCGACTACATCGACTGGGAGGGCTACCACCGCATTGAGGCTGCCGAAAAGGCCGCCGGTGAACCTCACGGCCGTGAGCGCATCAAGCTGGCCACACGCCAGGCAATGGTCGACGCGGCCAAGAAGATGGCCTAGTTCAGACCAGATTTCCCGAACACAGAGGGCGAGGCGGAATTCCGCCTCGCCCTCAGTGTTCCGGCTGCCGGTGGCGCGGCTTGCGCTCACCTGGAACCGTCAGCGGTAGTTGACGAACTGCAGGTCGACGTCGAGGTCCTTGCCCTTGAGCAGAGCGATGACAGCCTGAAGATCGTCGCGCTTCTTTGAGGAGACGCGCAGTTCGTCGCCCTGGATCTGCGGCTTGACGCCCTTGGGGCCTTCCTCGCGGATGATCTTGGAGATCTCCTTCGCGGTCTTCTGTTCGATGCCCTCCTTAATGGCCGCTTCGATCCGGTACTCCTTGCCGGACGCAAAGGGATCGCCGGCATCGAGCGACGTCAGCGAAATGCCGCGGCGGACCAGTTTGGACTGGAAGACGTCGAGAACAGCCAAAACGCGCTCTTCCGAATTGGCCTTCATGAGGACCTTTTCGCCAGACCACTCGATTGAGGGGTCCACACCCTTGAAGTCGTAGCGGGAGTGGATTTCCTTCGCCGCCTGGTTGAGAGCGTTGTCCGCTTCCTGCTTGTCGACCTTGCTGACAATGTCAAAGCTTGAATCAGCCATCAGTGCCTCCTAGTTCGTCAACGAATCGACCACAGTCTAAGCGTTAGTCGCTGTCGAACACGGGCTTCTTGGCGCGCGGCGCCAGCGTTGTGGTGATCGTGATCGACACGATCGCCCCGGCAGTCATGATGCCGATGAGCACGAACATCTGGAACAGCCCCGCCTCGTACGGAGGAGACCCGCCGAAGAGCGCACCGACAAAAGCACCCGGCAGCGTGACCAGCCCCGTCGTGCGGGTCTTGTCGACGTTCGGAACAAGAGCCGAGTACACGGCCTCACGCCCCAGCTGAGCAGTCGCCTGCCGGGGAGTGGCGCCGAGAGCCAGCCACGCCTCTACCTCCGGCCAGCGGTCATGGAGAAGAGAGCGCAGACGCTGGACCGTGAGAGTTGAGAACGTCATGCAGTTGCCGATGACGATTCCGCCGAGTGCCAGCAGATACGACGGGGAGAACTCGAGGCCGCGCAGACCGAACACCGTCAGCAGAGTGACAGCGGTGCCTGTGAACATCCCGATTCCGATGACTGCGGCAGTGCGCCTAAGACCGACCGACTCACCAAGGGCGCGAGCGCGCTTAAACGCGGCCCTCCAGGCGACCGCGAACATGACGAAGAGGAAGACGACAACCCAGCCGATGGATGTGAGCGCACCGGTGAGCACGAACGCGAGCACGGCCAGCTGCACGGTTCCGCGGAGAACGGCGTAGGCAGATGACCACGGGGCGCGGATGCGGGCAGCCAGCAGCAGCCCGGTGAGCAGGGCAAGAAGAACGACTGCCGCGGGCAGAGCGGTCAGAAGATCAGGAACGACGGACACACCGCGAAGTGTAGTCGGAAGACGCACAGGCAGTGCTCGGTCTGCGATGAGGCGAGCGGTGGTGTTGGGCCGAGACAGGATTTCGCTTTTCACCTTCGAGCGTCTATAGTGTTACGAGTGCTCAGCCGAAAGCAGAGCATAATCCCGGCAGATTGCCCGAGCGGCCAAAGGGATCTGACTGTAAATCAGACGGCATTGCCTTCGAAGGTTCGAATCCTTCATCTGCCACAGCCAAAAGGCTCCGACCACGCGGTCGGGGCCTTTTCTGCATCTGTGAACACAACATCCGCGAATGAAGTGGTCCAAATCATGGTCGCATGCACATGGATCCAGGCGGAGGAATATTATTCGGTTGAGACCGCCACACGGTCCGGCCCATTCGGGGCCCGATGCGAGGGGAGATACCGCGTGCCATTGGAGACGATTGACGACCTGCAGGAAAAGGTCATTGCCCGCAACCCGGCAGAACCCGAGTTCCACCAGGCTGTCCGCGAAGTCCTCAGCTCGCTGCGCGCACTGGGCAACCGCCACCCGGAATACGCCGATGCGCGAATCGTTGCGCAGATGTGCGAACCGGAGCGCCAGCTGATCTTCCGCGTCCCATGGGTTGATGACAAGGGGCAGGTGCAGGTCAACCGCGGTTTCCGCGTTGAGTTCAACTCAGCACTCGGGCCCTACAAGGGCGGCTTGCGCTTCCACCCGTCGGTCAACCTCGGCATCATCAAGTTTTTGGGGTTTGAGCAGATCTTCAAGAACTCCCTGACCGGCCTGCCTATTGGCGGCGGCAAGGGTGGAGCTGACTTCGATCCGCACGGGAAGTCCGATGACGAAGTCATGCGCTTCTGTCAGTCGTTCATGACTGAGCTGTACCGCTATCTGGGTGAATACACCGACGTCCCGGCTGGTGACATTGGGGTTGGATCCCGTGAGATCGGCTATCTGTTCGGCCAGTACAAGCGGATCACCAACCGCTACGAATCCGGTGTGCTCACCGGCAAGGGACTGTCCTGGGGCGGTTCGCTGGTCCGCACCGAGGCCACCGGCTACGGCTGTGCGATTTTCGCCGGCGAAATGCTTGCCAGCATCGGCGGGTCTTTTGACGGTGCGCGGGTCGGTGTTTCCGGGTCTGGAAACGTGGCGATCTACGCAATCGAGAAGGTTCACCAGTTGGGCGGTCTGGCTGTTACCGCCAGCGACTCCGGTGGCTATGTCTACGACCCCGACGGCATCGACCTTGACCTGCTCAAGCAGATCAAACTGGAAGAGCGCGGTCGCATCAGCGAATACGCGCAGCGCCGCGGCGGGAACGCGAAGTACGTCAAGAACGGCTGCGTGTGGGAAGTCCCGATGGACATCGCGCTGCCGTGTGCCACGCAGAACGAGCTCGACGGCAAGTCGGCCGCGAAGCTGGTGAAGAACGGTCTGCGCGTTGTTGCGGAAGGCGCGAACATGCCGTGTACGCACGATGCGGTTGCCATCTTTGCCGATGCCGGGGTGCCGTACGGCCCGGGCAAGGCGGCCAACGCCGGTGGTGTTGCGACTTCTGCGCTGGAAATGCAGCAGAACGCTGAACGTGACTCGTGGACGTTTGAGTACACGGAGGCGCGACTGACGCAGATTATGAAGAACATCCACGAAACCTGCTTGGCTACGGCTGACAAGTACAACCACCCCGGCAACTACGCGATGGGGGCGAACATTGCCGGCTTCCGCAAGGTTGCCGATGCGATGCTCGCCTTTGGGGTGGTGTGATGTTCACGCAGTTCCTGCGGGACCGGGGCATTGACAGGGTGCCCGGCCGAGGCGGTAAGCCCTGGGCGATTGCGCACAGGGGCTATTCGGGGGCGGTTCCCGAGAACACGATGGCCGCAATCGATGCTGCGCGTGCTCTTGAAGCCGACTTCATTGAGATCGATGTGCACTTGAGTGCTGACGGCACCCCGCTGGTGCTGCACGACCCCACGCTGAACCGCACCACTGACGCGTCCGGTGCTGTTGCGAACCTGTCGGATGAGCAGATCTCTTTGGCCGATGCTGGATCGTGGCTTGGTCCGGGTTTTGCCGGGCAGCGGATTCCGCATTTGGATGCTGTTCTGTACAGCATGTCTTTCCGAGGCGGCTGGCTGCTGCTGGAATTGAAGGGCGACTGGGAGGCCGGGGGAGTAGCCGCTGTCGTCGACCTGATCACCCAGCACGGGATGGCAGACCGCGTGGTTCTGCAGAGCTTTTCGCAGCACACCCTGCACAACTGTCAGGCGATCGCCGGGCACATTCCGCGGATTCTTCTGCGGGTGGTGCCGAAAGAGGGCGATGTCGAGCTTGTGCAGCGCCTTGAGGGGATCGGCTACGCGCCGTCGTTCCGCGGCTTCAAATCGCGCCGTGAACTGGTTGAGGAGATCCGCGAACTTGACCTGTGCGTCAATGTGCACACGGTTGACGCTCCCGAAGGCTGGGATGCGCTTCTGTCGGCTGGTGTCAGCGGGATCATCACGAACCAGTTGGGACGCCTGCAGGGCTATCTGACCGCGAAGTTTGACGTGTGAGCCGCCGGGTCAGCGCCTGTGACGAAGGTCTCGGTCTAATCCCTCTGCGCGGATTTTGCATTCGCGATTCTGATGTGTAAAGTTAGTTCCCGTTGCCCCAATAGCTCAGTCGGCAGAGCGTTTCCATGGTAAGGAAAAGGTCAAGGGTTCGATTCCCTTTTGGGGCTCTGGTGTAGTCACCGCGCTGCACTGTGGCGGGGTAGCTCAGGTGGTTAGAGCGCACGACTCATAATCGTGAGGTCGCGGGATCGAGCCCCGCTCCCGCTACTTGTCTAAGGCTTCCAGCAGATTTCTGTTGGAAGCCTTTTTCTATGCCCGAACGCGGGATGACGCGTGTGCCGCACACGGGCCGGTGTGCTTTCTGTGCCACCAAGACCGCCTAGACTTGATCCCTGAACGAGGAGGAAACTATGGCAGTCAACACCGAGCTGCAGGGTGCCGAATACCGCCTTCCGCAGCCGTACGTGGTTTCACGCGAAGCCATCGCCGAATTCGCCCGCGCCACAGGCGCCGAACACCCGGCCCACACAGACATAGACGCGGCTCGGGCCGCCGGATACGCCGACCTTGTCGCCCCGCCGACCTTCGCGGTCATCCCAGCTCAGCGCTCAGAACAGCGCTACATCTCCGATGAAAACTCCGGCATCGACTTTTCGCGCGTAGTCCACGGCGGAGAGCAGTTCACCTACAGCCGGCCGATCGTCGCCGGCGACGAACTCGAATGCGTCACCCACGTCGACGGCCTGCGCGAAGCCGGCGGTCACGCCATGATCACCACCCGAACCGAGCTCACCGCAGCGGGCGACCACGTCGCCACCGTGACCTCGACCATTGTTGTACGAGGAGGCGACGATGACTGACACCTCGAAAGCTCCGGTCCTGACAGAACTCGAAGTCGGCCAGGAAGTGCTCAGCCGCACCATCCCGATTTCACGAGCAGACCTGGTCCGCTACGCGGGAGCCTCCGGCGACTACAACACCATCCACTGGAACGAACGCTTCGCAAAAGAAGTCGGCCTGCCCAACGTGATCGCACACGGCATGCTCACCATGGCGCTGGCTGTCGGACCCATCACCCAGTGGGCCGGCAGCCCGTGTGCCGTCATCGACTACCGCACGCGCTTCACCAAGCCCGTCGTAGTGCCTGACGCCGAAAACGGATCCCCGGAACAGCCCACAGTTGAACTCGCAGTCACAGCGACAGTAGGCGCAGTAGACGAAGACAACGGCACAGTCCGGCTCGACGTCAACGTCACAGCAGAAGACACCTCGGTCCTCGGTCGCACCCAGGTCAAGGTGCGCCTGGCATGAGCACACCCATCAACCTTGCCGAGTACACCACCCTGAGGATCGGCGGCCCCGCTGCCAATGCAGAAATCCTCACCACCGAAAACGAACTCGTAGCATTCGCAGACGACTACCGCCTGCAAGACGGGCCCGCACTGCTGGTCGGCGGTGGTTCCAACCTCGTGGTCTCCGATGACGGCTTTGCAGGTCCCGTGGGCATCATCCGCACGGAAGGCGTCCAACTGGAACGCGGCCGCGGCACCGCGCGCGCAACGGCCCACGCCGGTGAAGACTGGGACAGCTTCGTCGCCTGGACCATTGAACAGGGCCTCACCGGCCTGGAACCGCTGTCCGGGATACCCGGGTCCGTGGGCGCGACACCCGTGCAGAACGTAGGAGCCTACGGCGCCGAGGTGTCTTCCACGATCGAATCGGTATACCTTTTCGACCGCGAGTTCGGCCGCACCCTGATTGTGCGCAAAGCAGAGCTCGAATTCGGCTACCGCACGTCGGTCCTCAAGCGCACAGCGCACCACCACGGACAGCCGCGCTACGTGGTGCTCTCCGTGACCTTCAACCTGCCGAAAGCCAGCGGAACCGGGGGAGTGCCCATCAAGTACGCCCAGCTGGCCAACACTCTCGGCGTAGAAGTCGGCGACACCGCAAGCCCCACCGCGGTGCGCGAAGCCGTGCTTGAACTGCGCAGCTCAAAGGGCATGGTGCTCGACGCCGAAGACCACGACACGTGGTCGGCTGGATCGTTCTTCACCAATCCGATCCTCGACGTCGAACAGGTGGCACTGCCGGAAGGAGCCCCACGCTATCCGGTCGTGGACCCCAGCACGGGCAAAGACGACCCCTCGGTGGTCAAAACCTCGGCGGCGTGGCTCATTGAGCAGGCGGGTTTTGCCAAAGGCTTCCGACTCGACGGCTCCAAGGCTGCACTGTCGAGCAAGCACACCCTGGCGCTGACCAACACGGGAGGTGCCCAGGCACAGGAAATCATCGAACTGGCGCGGCACATCCGCGATGGCGTGCAGGGCCGATTCGGGATCACACTGGTACCCGAACCGAACCTCGTGGGCCTGGAACTGTAGGCGAAAGCCGGTTCAGTTCGACGCGAGCACACCGAACGGCTAATATGTTGTGTCGGTGACGCCCCGTTTCCATCAGCTGCAGCAATGCGGCTATGATGAACCGGTGCTCGCTTAGGGGTGTGGCGCAATTGGTAGCGCAACGGTCTCCAAAACCGTAGGTTGCAGGTTCGAGTCCTGTCACCCCTGCTCTTACCCGGCGCGGCCGGGAAAGCCCGAAGGTCGGGAACGCAGACGGAAGAATGAGGACGAGTGGCTGAATCTCAGGCAAACTCCGAAACAGCGCAGAAGAAGCAGGGCTTCTTCGGCGCCATCATTCAGTTCATTCGCGAAGTCTTCGACCAGCTGAAAAAGGTTGTCACTCCCAGCCGCAAGGAGCTGCTCAACTACACGCTCGTCGTTCTGGGCTTCGTGGCTCTCATGATGGTGCTTGTGACCATCCTCGACTTCGTGTTCGGCAAACTTGCCGGATTCATCTTCGCGGGCTCGCCGCTGTGGCCGCTCTGGTAACACCCAAGTACAGCTGAACCACTGAACACGACCCGCGCCGCCGACCGCGAAAACAAAGGAGAATCGGTGTCTGAAAACACTCCGGAAAACGTCGAAGCCGAACAGGCAGAGAACTTCGACCCCGCAACGGGCGAAATTGCCGACGGCGTGGACGCTGCAGACCAGCAGTCTGCACCGGAAGTCGACCCGTTCGAAGAGTTCAAATCCGACCTTCGCATGAAGGACGGCGACTGGTACGTCATCCACTCCTACGCGGGCTACGAAAACCGCGTCAAGGTCAACCTGGAAAACCGTGCGGTATCGCTCAACGCAGAAGACGAAATCTTCGAAATCCAGGTGCCGATGGAAGAAGTCGTCGAAATCAAGAACGGTCAGCGCAAGACCGTTCGCCGCGTGCGTGTGCCCGGCTACGTGCTCGTTCGCATGGAACTCACTGACGAATCGTGGGGCGTTGTCCGCCACACCCCCGGCGTCACCGGCTTCGTGGGCAACGCGTACGACCCGATCCCACTGAGCATCGACGAGGTCGCCGGCATGCTCGCCCCGATCTTCGAAGAACAGCAGGCAGAGGCTGCCAAGGCCGCCGGCGAACAGGCCGCAGCAGACGGCACGCCCATCGAAACCGAATTCGAAATCGGCGAATCCGTCATGGTCAAGGAAGGCTCCTTCGAAGGCCAGCCTGCAACCATTCAGGAAATCCGCCCCGAACAGCAGAAGCTCACGGTTCTTCTGTCGATCTTCGAACGCGACGTTCCCGTGGAGCTCGGCTTCAACCAGGTCTCCAAGCTCTGATCTTGTTTTTACGCTGAAAGCGGGTGCACGGCTTAACGCCGGGCGCCCGCTTTTGCTTCTGTTGGAAATGGCTGCCCAGCTGAGGCCTATGTGGTGCAGGGCACCCGCATTTAACAAAATCGGGCGGGCGTGGAATAATGTTGTGGTTTGGACTCCGTCCGCCCTCATCGGAGCGGACAACCGCGTCCAAAGCCCACGGCCCTTCTGACCGTGGGAACAACTACCAGATTAAGGACCAACATGGCACCCAAGAAAAAGGCTGTCGGTCTGATCAAGCTGCAGATCCAGGCGGGCGCTGCTAACCCGGCACCCCCGGTCGGTCCTGCCCTTGGTCAGCACGGCGTGAACATCATGGAATTCTGCAAGGCCTACAACGCGGCCACAGAATCCATGCGCGGCAACATCGTTCCGGTTGAAATCACCGTTTACGAAGACCGCTCGTTCGACTTCATCACCAAGACCCCGCCGGCTGCTCAGCTGATCAAGAAGGCAGCTGGACTGAAGTCGGGTTCGGCAACCCCGCACACCGTCAAGGTCGGTCACCTGACCGCTGACCAGGTGCGCGAAATCGCCGAAACCAAGATGCCTGACCTCAACGCGAACGACATCGACGCCGCATCCAAGATCGTGGCCGGCACCGCTCGTTCCATGGGCATCACCACCGACATCAAGGCCTGATCAGGCATACCCAAACGTGGTAGGGCCGGCGCGGCCCGCACCACAACTGCAAGGAGATAGCAGATGGCAAAGCGCTCAAAGGCCTACAGGGCCGCAGCCGAAAAGATCGCGGCTGACACTAACTACACCCCGGACCAGGCAGTAGCCCTGGCCAAGGAAACCGCCGTTTCGAAGTTCGACTCGACCGTCGAAGTTGCATTCCGTCTGGGCGTCGACCCCCGCAAGGCCGACCAGATGGTGCGCGGCACCGTGAACCTCCCGCACGGCACCGGTAAGACCGCTACGGTCCTGGTGTTCGCAGCCGGAGACCGTGCTGAAGCTGCCCGTGAAGCAGGTGCTGACTACGTCGGCTCCGATGACCTGCTGGAAAAGGTGGCCGGAGGCTTCACTGACTTCGACGCTGCTGTTGCAACCCCGGACATGATGGGCAAGGTCGGCCGTCTGGGTAAGGTTCTGGGTCCCCGCGGACTCATGCCGAACCCCAAGACCGGCACCGTCACCATGGACGTCGCAAAGGCTGTCCAGGACATCAAGGGCGGCAAGATTGAGTTCCGTGTTGACAAGCACGCGAACCTGCACTTCATCATCGGCAAGGCTTCGTTCTCGGAAGACCAGCTGCGCGACAACTTCGCAGCCGCTGTCGAAGAGATCGCACGTCTGAAGCCATCGTCCTCCAAGGGTCGCTACGTCACCAAGGCGACGCTCACCACGACCAACGGTCCGGCCATCCCGCTGGACGTTGCCTCCCTGCGCTGATCCAGCGCCCAGGTGAGTAAGAGCGGAGCTCGTCTTCCCAGCGGGAAGGCGAGCTCCGCCTCGTAAGGGGCAGGATTTGCGTCTAAGCACCGTCCTGCTCTACTATTGAATCTGCCCAAGACCGTCGGTCTCGGAAAATGTTGCGCAAGCAGCAGGATCCGGCGAAGACTCACAAGAGTGACCCACGCAGGTGAGAACAAAGCTGAAAGCACACAACCTGTGCTGTCAGTCGAACGCCAAGCGTTCCGCACCTGTATGCGGAGCGCTTTTTGTTTTGGGCAAACCAACAGATGTATTGAAAGGAATACCATGGCGAGGCTTGACAAGGCAGCCGCGGTAAAGGAGATCAAAAACCGTTTTGACAACTCCTCCGCTGCAGTGCTGACCGAGTACCGTGGTCTCACAGTGGGCGACATGCAGGAACTGCGTCGTTCGCTGGGTGAGAACACCACCTACGCCGTGGTAAAGAACACGCTGACGGCCATCGCGGCTAAGGAAGCTGGAATTGACGCGTTCGACGGTCTGCTCAACGGCCCGACCGCCATCGCGTTCATCGAAGGCGAACCTGTTGACGCTGCGAAGGCCCTGCGGGACTTTGCCAAGGCGAATCCCAAGCTGGTCATCAAGGGCGGTTACTTCGACGGTGCTGCTCTTACAGCTGAGGATGTTTCGAAGCTGGCGGAACTCGAATCCCGCGAGGTGCTGCTTGCCAAGGCAGCCGGCGCTATGAAGGGCAGCCTCTACAAGGCCGCCTACACGTTCACCGCACCTGCCATCAAGGCAGTTCGCACCGTGGACGCTCTGCGCGCCAAGCAGGAATCGGAAGCCGCCTGAGCTTCATAACCACAACCCGGTTTTCCTACAGCCCAAAAGCTGTAGACCCATTAATGGAAGGACTTTGCCACAATGGCTAAGCTCACCCCCGAAGAGCTCATCGAAGCTTTCAAGGAACTGACCCTCATCGAACTCAACGACTTCGTCAAGAAGTTCGAAGAAGAATTCGAAGTTGAAGCAGCTGCTCCGGTTGCTGCTGCAGCTGCTCCGGCTGCTGGCGGCGGCGACGCCGGTGCTGCCGCTGAAGAGAAGAGCGAATTCGACGTTGTCCTCGAATCCGCCGGCGACAAGAAGGTTCCGGTTATTAAGGAAGTCCGCGCTCTGACTTCGCTGGGCCTCAAGGAAGCCAAGGACCTCGTTGACTCGGCTCCGAAGCCGATCCTCGAAGGCGCTTCGAAGGAAGACGCTGAAAAGGCTAAGGAACAGCTCGAAGCTGCAGGCGCAACCGTCTCGCTGAAGTGATCATCGGTCACTGACTGTTCTACAGCGAACCCCCGGGATTTTTCCCGGGGGTTTTGCTGTTTCTGGACTCCCTCTTACGAGGCGCCGCTCACCTGATCCGCTTTGCCTCGCCGATGCTGGGCAGGTACGTGAACGGCTGGGCTTGACGGAGGCTCACCTCTGCATCACCAGCGTCAGGGTCAGCCAGCTGTGCTGCGACAGCCGCAACGTCGTCGGCCTGTGCTTGGACGAAGGCTCTGTCGACAGGTTCGCCGTGGCCGGGGCAGTAGACGCTGATCCCGTCGATGGCGAGGATGTCCCGAAGGGTCTGTGCCCACGCGCTGGGCTGAGCGTCATCGCCGAACTGTGGGGGAGCACCTTCTTCAATGAGGTCGCCGACGATGAGCACATCTGACAACTGCAGGACGATGTCGCTTTCTGTGTGCCCGGAGTATTCGCGCACTGTGACCACTGTGCCGCCGAGGTCGATTGTGTCGCCGTGGGCAACGACTTGCGTGGGCTCGACGATGAGTTCGGTGGGATCGGTCGGGAGGTCCGGTTCGTCTGTCGCCGGCACTTCTGCCAGCTGAAGCCATGCGCTTGCGGCTTGATCGTGGGCGAAGCGCTCACTGGCCAAGAACTCGTCTACACCTTCGGCCTTCATGTGCGCATTGCCGAAGAAATGATCCCAGTGGTCGTGCGTGTTGAGCACGGCAATCGGCAGGCCTGTGACGGTGCGTGCGGCTTCGAGGATGCGCGCTGCCTGCCACGGCCCCGATCCGGTGTCGACCAGCAGCGCCCGGCTGGTGCCGACGATCAGGTAGCTGTTCAGTGTCGCCGGATCGGTCGTGATGGCGTAGATGCCGGCCTGTTCTTCAGAACTGTCTGCCACTGACCCTTCTTGTGTGTCGCTGAAGTCTACTGACCGGGGCCCCGGGGATCGCCTGTGTGCCCGAAGCCCGGCCCCGGTGGGGGAGCAGTGTCTGGTTTGCCGCGACCAGAAGGCCGAGGTGGCTGCTGCTGAGGCGGCTGTCCGGGCTGACGAGGTGGCTGCTGCTGGGGCGGCTGTCCGGGCTGACGAGCCGGCTGCCAGGGCGGCATCGGTCCTCGCGGGGGTGCTGTCGAGGGCTGCTGTCCCTGCGGGTGGGGCGTTTGCTGCGGCATGGGTGGCCCGGAGTGGCCCTGCTGCCACTGTGGCTGAACCTGTCCCTGCGGTTGAGGCTGCTGTGCCGGCCTGTGAGTCCGCTGTGGGGCAGAACCGGGATGTGCCTGGCCTCCCGGGTGGGGCTGGGGTGGCGCGCCCGGCTGAGGGGGTCCAGCAAATGCGGCCGGTGCGGGTTTTTCCTTTTTCGGCCGCAGCAGCATCCACACGACAACGCCGATGAGCATGAGCGCCAGAAGCACGAGAGCCAGCCAGACCAGATTGCGCAGGCCCCAGAACACCGCTGCGCCGCAGGCAGCAAGTCCCCACCACAGAGCCCATTGGCGGGATGTGAGCGCGCCGAGTACCAACAGTGCAACGTGGTCGGCCAGGAACAGCACAGTCAGCCAACCGGGGCCGGTCGTCGCCGCGGCTATTCCCGCCACCGTCAAGACCAGCCACGCAAGGAGGATCCGCAGGTCGAAGAGGTTGAAGAACTCATCTGTCGCAGGGAACTGGGCCTGTTGTTGCCTGCCGCGGCGGGCCAGATACAGAGCCCATGTGAGGGCGACGATGACGGGTACGTGCCACAGGACAACAAAGCGCGTGTCGATAAAACCGTCGATCACCAGCATGAGCGCGATAGCGCCAAGATAGGAGGCGCCTTCCTGGCATCCCAGCCGGTGCCTCGGATTCTTGAAGAAACGCGCGGCGCCAAACACCATGAGCGCAAGAATCGCGATCGTCGCTCCCGTTGCGGCGCGCTTGGGATCGTGCAGCCACGTTTCCTTGAATGTGACCAAAGGCAGTGTGAACAGTGCCATTACAAGCGCAAGCGCGGCGGTGATGAGAGAAGCCAACACTTTGCGGTGCAACAGGGCCAGAATCCAGTGACCGGCATAGGCAACGGCCCACGTGCCCCAGGCTGCAAGCAGCACGGTGAGTGAAAAGCTGGTTGTCAGTTCGCTGGATGCGAAGAGCAGACTGACAAACAGCGTCGCTCCCGCGGGCAGCTGCAGCCATTGAATGGACAGGCTCAGACTCATCCAGGCGATCGCAAGTGCGGTCAGGGCGAAGGCGATGGAAACCACTGCAAGCGGAAGACCCAAGAACCGGGTGATGAGAACGGCCCAGAGCGCGCCGGTGAAGATCAGCACCGGAACCGTGAGCAGATAGCGCCGGTTGGGCACCGCGGGGCACGTGCGGCGGAGGTAGGCGACGGCTGCCTGTGCTCCCGCGGCGGCGCAGGCAGCTGCAATGCCCGCCGTGATCATGACGACGGAGGCGCTGAACACCCGGCCGTCTTCGTTGAAGAAGGTGTGCCGAAGGAGTCCGGAGGCGGCAGAGGCCGCCCACACGATCGACAGGGCGTATGCCATCCACGACCGTCGGGTCCGGCCTCGCAGCCACAGGCGGTGCGACACGAGCCACAGGACAGCTGATCCGATGCCGGCCACCGGGATGAACAGCGCCGCGCTGTAGTTGGCTCCGGCAGAGAGGCTGATGATGAAGCTCAGCGCACCGGTCCCACCGAAGGCTGCGCACAGTGCTGTAAATGAAATGACAGCAGAGCGGAAGAAGAACGCCGCCCCAATGAAGATCGCAGTCGCCACCACGGAAGCCGCGAACAGCGCCCAGATCATCGGAGTCGAACTGTCCGACCACACAAGAAGCGTGAAGGGCAGGCCCCCTGCAATGCTGATGACGGTGGCAGAGATCATGGACACTGAGCGAAGCTGACGGCGCTGCCTGCCCGCTTTTGTGCGCGCAGCAAAAGTCAGCGCACCGTGGCCGACCACCATGACGGTGTTCAGCGTGAGTATTACTGCGCTGAAAGTCCAATCGGGCCCAAGCCTCGAAAAGCCCGTGCCCAGCAGGGGAGCGGCTGCAAGCGACACTGCGGATGTTGCCTGCAGGAAGGCAGAGTCTGCCCGCCAGGCCGCCCACGCGCAGATAATCCCTGCCAGCACCAAGAAGACTGCGATCAGCAGCAGCGGCAGCTGTACAGCATCGACTGCCGCGCCGAAATCATCAGGACGACCAGTGTCCTCATAGAACCTGATGATGGAGAAGGTCCTCCGCATGGCCGCCAGCGTCGACACCGTGAGGATCGTCGCGGAAATGTACAGCGAGATGAGCACGGTGAGCTTCCGGCCCTGCCGCACAAACATCGCAAAGGCGGCGGTTATGACGAGGATCTGCACGACTGAAGCGGCGATTCCTGCGGTCGAGACTGCCACCTCGCACACGGGCATGTATCGGCCGCCTTCGCCGAACGCTGGACTGCCGGAGGTACGGCACAGTGATCCCGTCAGTGTCGTGATGCCGATCGTGCTGGTCAGCAGTGCGGCACCGAGTGCGTAAGTCCAGCTGCGGCAGATGCCCAACACGATGTAGAACACCGTCAGCACCAGCCAGAAAACACCCTTCGCCCACGGTGAATCGTCAGGCAGAGTGATGAGCGCGCAGATTCCCGATGCCGGTGCGATGATCTGTCCCAACAGGACAAAGGGTCGCGCCCAGCGGACCTTCTGACCCCGCTCAGCCGAGAGGAAAGAGCGGAAGCCGGCGGCACCTCGTGAGTGAGCAGTCCTGCGGCCCGTATACGGGCCCTCGAGAACGCGGCCGATGATGATGAACGCCATCGACACGATCACCAGGCCGACGCCGTAGTAGGCAAACGACGGTCCGCCGAAGTTGATCACCGACAGCACGGTCGAGCCGATGAACAGCAGACCAAACCACATGACGAGCTCAGACCGCAGCAGCGCTGCCGCAAGTGCGCAGCTGATCAGCCCAAGCACTGAAGCCACAAGCCACGCGGTTTTTGCCCCCGTGATGTCGAGGCCGCCCAGTGCGGCACCTGAAATCGGAAGCAGGACGAGGCCGACCGCCGTCAGGGCAATGCCGACGGGTTTCAGACGCGAAGACAGCAGAGCAATGCCGAGGCCGGCGCCGTAGGTGATGACGGCAACGCCGATGACCGTGATGGCCCGCAGCAGCGCACGCTGGGCGATGCCCACGAAGATGAACGCCGCGATCACGAGGAACGCAGCCGCAACCCCCAGCAGCAGGTTCGCGTAGAGGGCAACGTCATTGTTCGGCTGTGCCTGAGGTGCAGCAGCCGGGTAGGGCGGCCTGGCTGCTGGGTGCTGTGGCTGTGCTGTTGGGGTTGGGTCGTGCGGACGTGCAGGCCGGTGCTGTGGTTGGGGTGGGGCGCTCGGCTGACGAGGTGGAACTGGGGGCTGGGTCGGAACTCCGGGCCGGGTTGGCGGCAGGGGAGCGGCGGCTCGGGCTTGGGCGCCGGCCGGCATTCTCCGACTGTGCAGATAGGGCAGGACCAACTGAACAGCGCTGTATATGAGCGCGGCGAGCGCCGCCAAGAGCAGCAATGGCATCGAACCGAGCGATGCGGGTATAAGCGGCAGGTTGTGCATCCGGGCCTCCCAATAGATAGGCCCAGGTTAACGTGAAGCCCCTCACGTCTGCCGAACGAAACTGCCGCCGATTCCAATATTTTGGACGGTGACTATAGGTCACAAGTGCTGGTGGGCGAGGCGGGAGCAGGGTGGGAGGACGTGCTGCCCAGCAGTGCAGTTGGGAACGAAAAAGCGCCCTGCTCGTCACGGTTTTCGTCGGACAGTGCAGAGCGCAAAAAGTGCGGAGAAGATCGACCCTACCACAGGGGGTCTTGCTACAGCAGGTTCAATCAGCTATTCTGATTGTTTGTGTTGCAGTGGGTTTGCTGTGCCTTCATATAGCGGTGGGCATCAAACTAGCACACCTTGACCGGATCCGCCGTGACGTCAGCGTAAGCGAGTGTCGCAAAGCGACCCGGCCGGACCTCGGGTGATTCAACGCTGCAGCGCACGAGTGATGACCACAACGTGGAAGGAACCCATTGGCCGCCGCCAACGAAAACATCAGGACCGCTAACCCGCCTCAGCGCATTTCCTTCGCGAAGATCCACGAACCTCTCGAAGTTCCCAACCTCCTGGGACTGCAGACCGACAGCTTCGACTGGCTGATCGGCTCGGAAGCCTGGCAGGAGCGAGTTGCGGAAGCAATCGAGAACGGCGACACCTCCGTTCCGGAAACCTCGGGGCTCGAAGACATCTTCGAAGAGATCTCCCCGATTGAAGACTTCTCCGGATCCATGTCGCTGTCGTTCCGCGACCACCGCTTTGAGCCGCCCAAGTACTCAATCGACGAGTGCAAGGAGCGCGACATCACCTATTCGGCGCCGCTGTTCGTGACCGCCGAATTCATGAACACCTCCACCATGGAGATCAAGAGCCAGACGGTGTTCATGGGCGACTTCCCGCTCATGACCCCCAAGGGCACCTTCATCATCAACGGGACCGAGCGCGTCGTCGTTTCGCAGCTCGTCCGCTCGCCCGGCGCCTACTTCGAATCGACCCCGGACAAGACCTCCGACAAGGACATCTTCACCGCGAAGATCATCCCGTCGCGCGGTGCATGGCTGGAGTTTGAAGTCGACAAGCGCGACCAGGTCGGCGTTCGCCTCGACCGCAAGCGCAAGCAGTCGGTCACGGTGCTGCTCAAGGCACTTGGCTGGACCTCCTCGGAAATCCTCGAACGCTACGGCGAATTCGAGTCGATCCGCGAAACCCTTGCCAAGGACACCGTCGAAACGCGCGAAGAAGCGCTCATCGACATCTACCGCAAGCTGCGTCCGTCCGAACCGGCCACTGTTGAAGCTGCAGAAAACCTTCTGCAGAACCTCTACTTCAACCCCAAGCGCTACGACCTCGCCAAGGTCGGCCGCTACAAGGTCAACCGCAAGCTCGGGGTCGAAGAAGACGTCACGCAGGGTGTGCTCACCACCGACGACATCGCCGCTGCCATCCACTACATCGTTGCGCTGCACGCCGGCCACGAAACCCTCAAGGGCGTCCGCGACGGCGAAAGCGTCGACATCCCGGTCGCCCTGGACGACATCGACCACTTCGGCAACCGTCGCATCCGCACGGTCGGCGAACTGATCGAAGGTCAGGTCCGCACCGGTCTTTCGCGCATGGAGCGCGTGGTCCGCGAGCGCATGACCACCCAGGACGTCGAAGCGATCACCCCGCAGACGCTCATCAACATCCGTCCCGTCGTGGCAGCCATCAAGGAGTTCTTCGGAACTTCGCAGCTGTCGCAGTTCATGGACCAGAACAACCCGCTGGCCGGCCTTACCCACAAGCGCCGCCTGTCGGCTCTGGGTCCCGGCGGTCTGTCGCGTGACCGTGCGGGCATGGAAGTCCGCGACGTCCACCCGTCGCACTACGGACGCATGTGCCCCATCGAAACGCCGGAAGGCCCCAACATCGGTCTGATCGGTTCGCTCGCCTCCTATGCGCGCATCAACCCGTTCGGCTTCATCGAAACCCCGTACCGCATCGTTGAGAACGGCGTCGTCACCGACAAGACGCGCTACCTCACGGCTGACGATGAACTCCCGTACAACATCGCACAGGCAAACGCACCGCTGACCGACGACCAGCGCTTCGCAGAAGACTTCGTCCTGTCTCGCCCCAAGGGCGGTTCCGGCGAAGCCGAACTGCTGCCCAAGGAAGACATCGACTTCATGGACGTGTCTGCACGTCAGATGGTGTCGGTCGGCACGGCCCTTATCCCGTTCCTCGAACACGACGACGCCAACCGCGCCCTCATGGGTGCGAACATGCAGCGTCAGGCCGTTCCGCTGGTCCGCGCAGAAGCACCGCTGGTCGGCACCGGCATGGAATACCGCTCGGCCATCGACGCCGGCGATGTCATCACCGCCGACAAGGCCGGTGTGGTCACCGAAGTCTCCGCTGACTACGTCACCGTCATGAACGACGACGACACCCAGACCACCTACCGAGCCGAGAAGTTCCGCCGCTCCAACCACGGCACCTCGTACAACCAGAAGATCATCGTGTCCGAAGGCGACCGAGTCGAAGTCGGTGCGGTGCTGGCTGACGGTCCGTCCACCCAGAACGGTGAAATGGCCCTCGGCAAGAACCTCCTCGTGGCTTTCATGTCGTGGGAAGGCTACAACTTCGAAGACGCCATCATCCTGTCCCAGCGCATGGTGCAGGACGACGTCCTGTCCTCGATCCACATCGAGGAATACGAAGTCGACGCTCGAGACACCAAGCTCGGTGCCGAAGAGATCACCCGCGACATCCCGAACATCGCGCAGGAAGCCCTGGCTGACCTCGACGACCGCGGCATCATCCGCATCGGCGCCGAAGTCACCGACGGCGACATCCTGGTCGGCAAGGTGACCCCCAAGGGTGAAACCGAACTGACCCCCGAAGAGCGCCTGCTGCGCGCTATCTTCGGCGAAAAGTCGCGCGAAGTCCGCGACACCTCGCTCAAGGTGCCCCACGGCGAAACCGGAACCGTGATCGCCGTCAAGGTCTTCGACCGCGAAGAAGACGACGAACTCACCCCCGGTGTCAACCAGCTGGTGCGCGTCTACGTGGCCCAGCGCCGCAAGATCACCGTCGGCGACAAGATGGCCGGACGCCACGGAAACAAGGGCGTCATCTCGACCATCCTGCCGGTTGAAGACATGCCGTTCATGGAAGACGGAACCCCCGTCGACATCATCCTCAACCCGCACGGTGTTCCGCGCCGAATGAACATCGGCCAGGTCTTCGAAACCCACCTTGGCTGGGCAGCCAAGCAGGGCTGGAAGATCGAAGGCAACCCCGAATGGGCACAGGACCTCAAGGACGCCGGCTTCGACCTCGAAGCCGAACCCGGCACCAACGTCGCAACCCCGGTGTTCGACGGTGCGCACGAACCCGAACTGCGCGGCCTGCTCGACAACACCCGCCTCAACCGCGACGGTGAGCGCCTGATCGACGGCTCCGGAAAGGCCCGCCTGTTCGACGGCCGCTCCGGCGAACCGTTCCCGTACCCGGTCTCGGTGGGCTACATGTACATGCTCAAGCTCCACCACCTGGTCGACGATAAAATCCACGCTCGTTCCACCGGCCCGTACTCGATGATCACCCAGCAGCCGCTGGGCGGTAAGGCACAGTTCGGCGGCCAGCGCTTCGGCGAAATGGAAGTGTGGGCGCTCGAAGCCTACGGTGCGGCCTACACGCTGCAGGAACTCCTGACCACCAAGTCGGACGACGTTCCCGGCCGCGTCAAGGTCTACGAAGCAATCGTCAAGGGCGAGAACCTTCCCGACCCGGGCATCCCCGAGTCGTTCAAGGTCCTCATCAAGGAAATGCAGTCGCTGTGCCTTGACATCGAAGTTCTGTCGGCAGACGGCCACGCCGTCGAAATGCGCGAAGACGACGAAATGTACCGAGCAGCTGAAGAGCTCGGCATCAACCTTTCGCGTGACGAAGCCCAGACAGTCGACGAAGTCTGACAGCCAGCCAGCCCGAATTTTTACTGACCTTCTGAAGGTCACCAAGGAAGAGGATTTACGTGCCTGACGTTAATTTCTTTGATGAACTGCGCATCGGCCTGGCTACGGCTGATGAGGTTCGCCAGTGGTCGCACGGCGAAGTCAAGAAGCCCGAGACCATCAACTACCGCACGCTCAAGCCGGAGAAGGACGGCCTGTTCTGTGAGCGCATCTTCGGTCCCACCCGCGACTGGGAATGCGCCTGCGGCAAGTACAAGCGCGTGCGCTTCAAGGGCATCATCTGTGAGCGCTGCGGTGTTGAAGTCACCCGCGCCAAGGTGCGCCGTGAGCGCATGGGCCACATCGAGCTCGCCGCTCCCGTCACCCACATCTGGTACTTCAAGGGCGTGCCCAGCCGCCTGGGCTACCTGCTCGACCTGGCTCCGAAGGACCTCGAAAAGGTCATCTACTTCGCGGCCTACATGATCACGTCGGTCGACGAAGATTCGCGCCACCGCGACATGCCCACCCTGCAGAACCAGGTGGACGTCGAAAAGAAGCAGATCGAAGACCGCATGAACGCGGACCTCGACCGTCGATCCAAGAAGCTGGAAGACGACCTCAAGGAACTCGAAGCCGACGGTGCAACCGCAGCGGCCAAGAGCAAGGTCGAAAAGCAGGCAAACAAGGAACTCGGCAACATCCGCCGCAACTCCGAACGCCAGTTGGACCGTCTGGAACAGGTGTGGGACCGCTTCAAGAACCTCAAGGTCGCAGACCTCGAAGGTGACGAAAGCCTGTACCGCGACATGGTCGCCCGCTTCGGCATCTACTTCGAGGGCTCCATGGGTGCCGCTGCCATCCAGCAGCGCCTCAAGGACTTCGACCTCGAATCCGAAGCCGAAATGCTGCGCGAACTCATTCGCACCGGCAAGGGCCAGCGCAAGACCCGCGCGCTCAAGCGCCTCAAGGTCGTCAACGCATTCATGACCACGGACAACAAGCCCGAAGGCATGGTGCTCGACGCGATCCCGGTCATCCCGCCGGAACTGCGCCCCATGGTGCAGCTCGACGGTGGCCGCTTCGCAACCAGCGACCTCAACGACCTCTACCGTCGTGTCATCAACCGCAACAACCGCCTCAAGCGCCTGCTTGACCTCGGTGCACCCGAAATCATCGTCAACAACGAAAAGCGGATGCTCCAGGAAGCAGTCGACTCGCTGTTCGACAACGGCCGTCGCGGTCGCCCCGTCACCGGACCGGGCAACCGTCCGCTCAAGTCGCTGTCCGACATGCTCAAGGGCAAGCAGGGTCGCTTCCGTCAGAACCTGCTCGGTAAGCGCGTCGACTACTCCGGCCGTTCGGTCATCGTGGTCGGCCCGACCCTGAAGTTGCACGAATGCGGTCTGCCCAAGACCATGGCACTCGAACTGTTCAAGCCGTTCGTGATGAAGCGCCTGGTTGACCTCAACCACGCCCAGAACATCAAGTCGGCTAAGCGCATGGTCGAACGTCAGCACCCGCAGGTGTGGGACGTGCTCGAAGAAGTCATTCAGGAGCACCCGGTTCTGCTCAACCGTGCACCCACCCTGCACCGTCTGGGCATTCAGGCCTTCGAACCGCAGCTGGTTGAAGGCAAGGCAATTCAGATCCACCCGCTGGTCTGCACCGCCTTCAACGCTGACTTCGACGGTGACCAGATGGCAGTCCACCTGCCGCTGTCCGCAGAGGCACAGGCTGAAGCACGCCTGCTGATGCTGTCGGCGAACAACATCCTCAAGCCTTCGGACGGCAAGCCCGTGACCATGCCCACGCAGGACATGATCATCGGCATCTTCCACCTGACCTCCGAACGCGAAGACGTGCCCGGCATCGGCCGCGACTTCGGTTCGGTTTCGGAGGCCATCATGGCCTACGACCGTGGCGAACTCGACCTCGGCGCCAAGGTGAAGATCCGCCTGAGCAACATCGTTCCGCATCGGAAGATGGAACTGCCGGAAGGCTGGGAACAGGGCGACACCCTCGTCCTCGAGACCACCCTGGGCCGTGCCCTGTTCAACCGGACCCTGCCGGAGGACTACCCGTACGTCAACGAGACCATCGGCAAGAAGCAGCTGTCGAAGATCGTCAACCGCCTCGCAGACAACTACCCGCGCGTGGAAGTCGCACAGGCACTCGACAACTTCAAGGAAACCGGCTTCTACCAGGCAACCCGCTCCGGTCTGACCGTTGCAATGAGCGACATCGTGTCTCCGGAATCCAAGGAACAGTCGCTCAACGAAGCCGAAGAGCTCGTCGACAAGGTCGAAGAACAGTACGCCTTCGGTGCGCTCACCGACGAGGAGCGCCGTACCGAACTCGTCAAGATCTGGTCGGACACCACCGACAAGATCGCCGAGGCAATGCAGAAGAACTTCACTTCGGAGAACTCGATTCTGCGCCTTGTCGAGTCCGGTGCTTCCGGTAACTGGACGCAGGTCCGTCAGCTGGCCGCAATGCGCGGTCTTGTGACGAACCCGAAGGGTGAAATCATCCCGCGTCCGATTAAGTCGAACTACCGCGAAGGCCTGTCGGTCCTCGAGTACTTCATCGCGTCGCACGGTGCTCGTAAGGGTCTGGCAGACACCGCTCTGCGTACCGCAGACTCCGGTTACCTCACGCGCCGTCTGGTTGATGTTTCGCAGGATGTCATCATCCGCACCGAATCCACCGATTCGAAGCGCGGCATCACGCTGCCCGTCGCTCAGGAAGACGCAAAGGGCAACCTCGTTGTGCACGAATGGGCCGAAACCTCGGTTCTGGGTCGCCTCACGGCAGTCGACGTCACCGACGCCGACGGCAACGTCGTGGTGCCCGCAAAGACCGACATTTCGGTCGATGTGCTCGACCAGCTGGTTGCCGCCGGCGTTCGCGAAGTCAAGGTGCTGTCGGTTCTCACCGCAGACTCCGACGCGCAGATCTCGGCTGAGCACTACGGTCGCTCGATGGCAACCGGCAAGCTCGTCGACATCGGCGAAGCAGTCGGCACCGTCGCAGCACAGTCGATTGGTGAACCCGGTACGCAGCTGACCATGCGTACGTTCCACACCGGTGGTGTTGCCGCCGGCGGTGGCGGTGACATTACGCAGGGTCTGCCGCGTGTCACCGAGCTCTTCGAAGCACGCACGCCCAAGGGCTACGCGCCGATTTCGGAAGCAGCCGGCAAGGTCAAGATCGACGACAGCCGCAAGACGCGCTACGTCATCGTGATCCCGTCTGACGGTTCTGACGAAATCGAGCACGCAGTCGGTCGTCGCGCACAGCTTCTGGTTGAAGACGGCCAGAACATCGAAGCCGGCACCCAGCTGGTTGAAGGTGCCATCGACCCCAAGCAGGTGCTGCGCATCCGCGGTCGTCGCGACGCCGAGAAGTTCCTTGTTGACGAAGTCCAGAAGGTCTACCGTTCGCAGGGTGTCGGCATTCACGACAAGCACATCGAAGTCATTGTGCGTCAGATGCTGCGCCGTGTGACGGTCATCGAGTCCGGCGACACCAACCTGCTGCCGGGTGAACTCGTTGACCGCGGCCGCTACCAGGACGAAAACAAGCGCGTCGTTGCAGAAGGCGGCCAGCCGGCTTCCGCACGTGACGAGCTCATGGGCATCACGAAGGCATCGCTGGCCACCGAATCGTGGCTGTCGGCTGCATCGTTCCAGGAGACCACGCGCGTGCTGACCGAAGCAGCTATGGAAGGCAAGTCCGACCCGCTGCTCGGCCTGAAGGAGAACGTCATCCTCGGTAAGCTCATCCCGGCCGGTACCGGTATGCACCGCTACCGCAACTTGATTGTCGAACCGACCGACGAAGCCAAGCAGGAAATGTTCTCGAACACCTACGGCGACTTCTACCCGGCATTCGCCGGCGAAGGCTCGACCATTCCGCTCGAGGACTACGACTTCGGCGGCTTCGGCGACATCTGATTCGCTTAAGCGCGAAGCGCTGGTGCGTCTGATTCGGCCGCGGGTTCAAGTGCTTGCAAGGTTGAAACAGCCGCACGAATAGGCGGGGGAGAGCCCGGTGGTTCTCACCCGTGGCAGGCGGCCCGGAGGGATTTTCCCTCCGGGCTGTTTGCGTTGTGTGAGGACCGGTGCTGGGTTGGGCTGGGCACAATGGCAGGCAATTCACGAGGTGCCGCCCGGTCGAGCTCACGAGGTGGCGGATCAGCTGGTACTGGACCTCCACCTCGTGAGTTACTCAGTTCCCGGGTGTCCCACCCACTGCAGCGTCCGAAAATCTGCTGCCCACGCTTTAGCAACAAAAACTCCCGTTAGCAGTTGTTGCTAAGCCGCAGATCCCGGCTAAGGGGTGTTTTTGTGCGGCTAAGGCGCAGATTCCGGTTAACGGGTGTTTTTGTGGCTAAGTGGTGTCTTGTTTCCGCCGGCCCCTGTGACTTAAACCATGATTGTCCACAAGTCCACAGAGTTATCCACAGATATGGATAGTGGGGTTGTGGAGCGATGCGTTTACGGAAGACAGTTGCATATGTTCAACGTGTTTTCGCTCCAAGAAGCAAAGGCTTTCGGCGCTGAAAAGTGGGAGGTCGAAGGTGCCGTCGGCTGCTGCCTCGAGCGGCTGTATCGGGCCTGCTATTTCGTCAATCGAACCTGCGCCAAACACACTCAGTTCAACCGTTTCGCGGAACCGGAGATTCTGCAGCTGATGGGGGAGGCCTCCTCAGCAGGGAAGGGCCGCGCATGGTTTGGCCTGCAGGAGAAGAAGCACCTCGGCAAGGCTGAGTTCATCGGCAGGCGGCTGAGCGACGGCGATGTTCTCAGCCACACAACGGCCACCTTGATTCATGGTCTGCCCGTGCTGTCCATTCCGCATAAGGTGCAGATCATCAACCCGTCACGATCACGGTCCGGTGAAAGATTCACCAGGCGCCAAAGGCAGATCCGCCTAGCCGAGGAAACAGCACTGTGGCATGGAATTCCAGTCACAAATCCAGTGCGCACCGTGGTGGATATTGCGACTGACATTTCGCTTGAGCAGGCAGTTGCCGCGTTTGATGCTCTTCTGCGCTCGGAACCGGAGAAGGCCCAGGCCCACAAGTATGCAGCTCGCGAAATCATCGCTGCGAATGCGAAGTTCTCTGCTTCGATGCGGGTGGTCAAGCTCATGGAGTATTCGACCGGGCTCGCTGAATCCTTCGGTGAAAGCGTCTGCATGGTGATTATCCGCAACCTCGGCGTCAAAGGGCTGGTCCAGCAGGCCGACATAGTCGACGAAAACGGCGAGTTCGCAGCTCGGGTCGACGGCCTGATTCCAGACAAGCGCATCATCATCGAGTTCGACGGGTCCGTAAAGTATCGCGACACTGCCACCGGTGGAATCAATGAACGCGGCGATCAGTTCCTGCTCGAAAAGCAGCGCGAACACAGGCTTCACGTGCTCGGCTACACGGTGGTGCGGATCATGTGGAACGACCTGCAGAACCCGCTTCAGCTGAGGGCGCGCCTGGCTGCAGTGGGCGCACTCGGCTGAAGGAGCGCACGCCCGGCAACAAGCACACTGAAGTGCATGCCCCGGGGGAGGACCCCACATCCTCCTGAGGTCCAACGCAATCCTGGTCCTCCACCTCGGGAGTCCCACCCGTAACTGTGGCCCGCGCTTTAGCAACAAAAACTCCCGTTAGCAGTGGTTGCTGAGCCGCAGATTCCGGCTTAAGGGAGTTTCCTCGCGGCTAAAGCGCAGATTCCGGCTAACGGGTGTTTTTATGGGCAAACCGCCGAGGTGAAAGGGCAAACCGCCTAAGTGGTAAGGGCTGAACCGCCGAGGCGGAGCTCCAGTACCGCCGAGCCCCCAACTGAGCCCCACCTCGCCAGACCGCCCCTACCCCAGCAGCGCTTCGAGTTCGTCCCAGCGTTCCTTCGGCACGGCCTTCAGAGATTCAACGGCGTCGGCCATGGGTACGCGGATGATGTCGGTGCCGGAGAGGCTGGTCATGTAGCCCCAGCTGGCGTCGTGGATGAGGTCGACTGCGGCCAGGCCCAGCCGTGTGGCGAGTACGCGGTCGTAGGCGGTGGGAACGCCGCCGCGCTGCAGGTGGCCGAGGATTGTCGCGCGGGTTTCGATGCCCGTCATGCGTTCGACCTCAGCTGCAACGTAGTCGCCGATTCCGCCGAACCTCGGCCTACCATCAGCAGCGATCGCCGCCACGCCTTCTTCTGCGTCAACGCCGACCGGCACGAACCCTTCTGCGACGACGACAATCGGTGCGCGGCCGCGATCGCGGGCGCTTTCAACCCATTCGACGACCCGTTCCATCGTCACGGGGAATTCGGGCAACAGGATGGCCTGTGCGCCGGCGGCCATACCGGCGTGCAGCGCAATCCAGCCGACGTGCCGGCCCATAACCTCAACGACCATGCACCGGTGGTGCGATTCTGCTGTGGTGCGCAGGGCATCGATGGACCGCGTGGCAATAGCCGCCGCTGTGTCGAAGCCGAACGTGTAGTCAGTGCTGCCGAGGTCGTTGTCAATGGTTTTGGGAACACCAACCACGGGCAGTCCCTCATCGTCAGCGAGCCGCGCGGCACCAGCGAGGGTGCCCTCGCCGCCGATGGCAATCACCCCGTCGATCCCGTTGTCCTTCATGACCTGGCGCATCGCATCCGGCCCACCCCCGGAGTACGGGTGGGTGCGAGACGTGCCGAGAATAGTTCCGCCTCGGCCGCTGATGCCGCGCACATCGTGCGTGGTCAGGGGGTGCAGGTCGCCCTCCAGCAGGCCACGCCATCCGTCCCGGATGCCCACGAATTCGTCACCGAAGAGCCGTACGCCCTTGCGGACGGCGCCTCGGATGACTGCGTTGAGTCCGGGGCAGTCGCCGCCGGAGGTCAGAATTCCGATCTTCACTGTGGTCCTTTCGTCCGTGTGTGCGGAGGGGCTGGTGGGCGGTGGGCTGGTGCGGGGGTCTGCTGCTGGGTTTGGCCTACCAGGGTTGTTCTTACGAGGCGCCGCTCACCTTGGTCTGCTTCTCAAGAAGGTTTACCTGCCGTCGGGCCGGCTGCGCGGGTCCAACTGAACGTCGTTTCCGCCCATGAGGTTGAAGCCTTTGATGATCAGCGTTCCGTTTGAACCGTCGCCTAGAGCGTTGGGCTTGATGTCGTTGCCGCCGAGAATATTCACTGAGTGGTCGATGATGCGCACGCCTGCGGGCACGTAGATGTCTGCACCGCCCATTGTGTTCACGCTGATGATGGTGATTTCTGCGCCCGGCCTGCAGACTTCAGACAGATAGAGGTCGCTGCCGCCCATGAGCGCGAAGCACGTCACCTCCGGGGTGTTCGCGGCGATCGTCTTGGTGGATCCGCCGAGAACCGCGATGTCTGTAACCGACGGCCCGTCTCCGGGCCGCGCGGGAACAGTGCTCTTCTTCGGCTGCACAGCTGACGAGGTGCCGCCCGGCTTGGGGACGTCTGTTTCCTCGCGGATGCGGGACTCGACTTCGCGGCCTTCGGGAAGGTCGTCGATGATCGGCGGCAGTTCGTGAAGGTAGACGCTGGCCAATACGGTGCTTTGGCGTTCATCAAGCTCTTCGGGTGACAGCCGGCCCGCGGCGTGCGCAGCAGAGAGAACGCGGAGGACATCGTCGCGGTCGTGGTCTGACGCGCGGATCAGCTTCCGGTCTGGGCTGTTGTCGTCGGCGGGCCGGTGATCAGTCATTCTTCAACCATAATGCGCGAGCCGGATGCGCGACATGGAATAAATGCGGAGAATGAGCGAATCCTAGGCAAATTCGGTGCAAAACACCTCTCCAGACGCGTTACAGTTGGAACGCCTGAAACCGCCAGGTCAAGCACCGAACGACCGTGTTTTGACCGAGTGGCTCGCCGAGGGTTACTCTAGGTGTATCTGCGATTTTTCGGCAGACGGTGCTGTTGTCTGTTGACGGTGGAGTTTTCATCATCACACGGTTATCACCGGCACCGGCGGTTGTTCGCCATAAACCGACAATCAGCGCAGCTGCGCTGATGACGGCGGCGAAGAACTGCATCTGCAGTCGGGCACGCAGCTTCACCCGGCCGCAGAAGGATATGCTCCTGAACCCTCAGGAGATTAGGAACAACGAGAAGCATCGGAGAACCTGATAAGTGCCTACAATTCAGCAGCTCGTCCGTAAGGGACGACACGACAAGCCGGCGAAGAACGCTACGCCTGCTCTTAAGGGCAGCCCGCAGCGTCGCGGCGTGTGCACCCGTGTGTACACGACCACGCCGAAGAAGCCCAACTCGGCACTGCGCAAGGTCGCACGTGTCAAGCTCTCTTCGCAGATCGAAGTGACCGCCTACATCCCGGGTGAAGGCCACAACCTCCAGGAGCACTCGATTGTGCTCGTTCGCGGAGGCCGTGTGAAGGACCTCCCCGGTGTCCGCTACAAGATTGTTCGCGGTGCACTCGACACTCAGCCCGTTAAGGGCCGTCAGCAGGCTCGCAGCCGCTACGGAGCGAAGAAGGAGAAGAAGTAATGCCGCGTAAGGGTCCCGCACCTAAGCGCCCGGTCGCCATCGACCCGGTCTACAACTCACCGCTGGTCACCCAGCTCATCAACAAGGTTCTTCTCGACGGCAAGCGCTCCACCGCTGAGCGCATCGTCTACGGAGCACTCGAAAGCGCTTCGGAGAAGGCCAACGTCGAGGCTCTGACCCTTCTGAAGAAGGCGCTCGACAACATTCGTCCGTCGCTGGAGGTCCGCTCCCGCCGCGTCGGCGGTGCCACCTACCAGGTGCCGGTTGACGTCCGCCCCGCCCGTTCCACCACGCTGGCTCTGCGCTGGCTGGTTCAGTTCGCTCGTCAGCGTCGTGAAAAGACGATGACCGAGCGTCTGATGAACGAAATCCTCGACGCATCCAATGGCCTTGGTGCTGCTGTGAAGCGCCGCGAGGACATGCACAAGATGGCTGAGTCCAACAAGGCCTTCGCTCACTACCGCTGGTAATAATCAAACGGTGCCCGTTTCGGCGGGTACTGCTTGTCCAGGTACTTCTTACGAGAGAGGGACACCGTGGCACTTGAAGTGCTGACTGACCTTAACAAGGTCCGCAACATCGGCATCATGGCTCACATTGATGCTGGTAAGACAACAACCACCGAACGAATCCTGTTCTACACCGGCGTCAACTACAAGCTGGGCGAAACCCACGACGGCGCTTCGACGATGGACTGGATGGAGCAGGAACAGGAGCGCGGCATCACGATTACGTCGGCCGCCACGACCTGCTACTGGGAAGACAACCAGATCAACATCATCGACACCCCCGGGCACGTCGACTTCACCGTGGAAGTGGAGCGTTCGCTCCGCGTTCTTGACGGCGCAGTTGCTGTGTTCGACGGTAAGGAAGGTGTTGAGCCGCAGTCCGAAACCGTTTGGCGTCAGGCTGACAAGTACGACGTTCCGCGCGTCTGCTTCGTTAACAAGATGGACAAGCTCGGTGCTGACTTCTACTACACCGTCGGCACCATCAAGGACCGCCTCGGCGCTAAGCCGCTGGTCATCCAGCTGCCCATCGGCGCTGAAAGCGACTTCGAGGGCGTTGTCGACCTCCTCGAAATGAAGGCCTACGTCTGGCCGGACGAAACCAAGATGGGCCAGGACATGCAGGAAATTGAAATCCCTGCTGACCTGCAGGAGCGTGCGGAAGAATACCGCGCAGCTCTCGTCGAAGACGTTGCCGAAGCCAACGAAGAGCTCATGGAGAAGTACCTCGAAGAGGGCGAACTCTCCATCGACGAAATCAAAGCCGGCATCCGCCAGCTCACCATTGCCTCGGAGGCCTTCCCCGTCATGTGCGGTTCGGCTTTCAAGAACAAGGGTGTGCAGAAGGTCCTCGACGCGGTCATCGACTACCTGCCCTCGCCGCTCGACGTTCCGCCGGTCACCGGCCTCGTCTACGGCAAGGAAAACGAAGAGGTCGTGCGCAAGCCCTCGAAGGACGAACCGTTCTCGGCTCTGGCCTTCAAGGTTGCCACCCACCCGTTCTTCGGCTCGCTCACCTACATTCGCGTGTACTCCGGTCACGTGAAGTCCGGTGACACGCTGCTGAACACCACCACCGGCAAGCGCGAACGCGTCGGCAAGCTCTTCCAGATGCACTCCAACAAGGAAAACCCTGTTGAAGAGGCATTCGCAGGTCACATCTACGCTTTCATCGGTCTGAAGGACACCACCACCGGTGACACCCTGTCCGACCCGGCCAACCCGGTTGTTCTTGAGTCGATGGCATTCCCCGAGCCCGTTATCTTCGTTTCGATCGAACCTAAGACGAAGGGCGACCAGGAGAAGCTGTCCTCGGCTATTCAGAAGCTCGTGAAGGAAGACCCGACGTTCACGGTCAACCTGAACGAAGAAACCGGCCAGACCGAAATCGGCGGTATGGGTGAACTTCACCTCGACGTCTTCGTCGACCGCATGAAGCGTGAATTCAAGGTCGAAGCCAACATCGGCAAGCCTCAGGTTGCGTACCGCGAAACCATTCGCAAGACAGTCGAAAAGTACGACTACACGCACAAGAAGCAGACCGGTGGTTCGGGTCAGTTCGCCAAGGTTCAGATCACCATCGAACCGATGGAGGTCGAAGGCGACAAGATCTACGAATTCGACAACGCGATCACCGGTGGCCGTGTGCCCCGCGAATACATCCCGTCGGTTGACGCGGGCATCCAGGATGCCATGCAGGTCGGTGTTCTCGCCGGCTACCCGATGGTCGGCATCAAGGCCACGCTGGTCGACGGTGCTTACCACGACGTCGACTCGTCGGAAATGGCGTTCAAGCTCGCAGGTTCGATGGCATTCAAGGAGGCCGCTCCCAAGGCGCGCCCCGTGCTGCTCGAGCCGCTCATGGATGTCGAAGTCCGTACTCCTGAGGAGTACATGGGCGACGTCATCGGTGACTTGAACTCGCGTCGCGGACAGGTCCAGTCGATGGAAGACGCTACCGGCATTAAGGTTGTCCGTGCACTCGTCCCGCTGTCGGAAATGTTCGGCTACATCGGCGACCTGCGTTCCAAGACGCAGGGACGTGCCGTCTACGGCATGCAGTTCCACTCGTACGCCGAAGTTCCGCAGAACGTTTCGGACGAAATCATCCAAAAGACCCGCGGCGGAGAATAATCTCCCCGTTGCTCGGTGGGGAAGCTGAACGCTGCCCCGCCGGGCGCAACAAGTAAAAAGGCGCGGCGCTCACAAGCTTGCGCCGCACCAATCACTAGGAGGAACCCAGTGGCAAAGGCTAGCTTCGAAAGGACTAAGCCGCACGTCAACATCGGTACCATTGGTCACGTTGACCACGGTAAGACGACTCTGACCGCGGCAATCACGAAGGTCCTTGCAGACCAGTACCCCGACCTCAACGAAGCACGTGCTTTCGACCAGGTCGACAACGCTCCCGAAGAGCGTGAACGTGGTATTACCATCAACGTTTCGCACGTTGAGTACGAGACCGAAAAGCGTCACTACGCACACGTCGACGCTCCCGGTCACGCTGACTACGTGAAGAACATGATCACCGGTGCCGCCCAGATGGACGGCGCAATCCTGGTCGTCGCTGCAACCGACGGCCCGATGCCCCAGACCCGTGAGCACGTTCTGCTCGCTCGCCAGGTTGGCGTTCCCTACATCGTCGTGGCTCTGAACAAGTCCGACATGATCGACGACGAAGACCTCTTCGACCTCGTCGAAATGGAAGTTCGCGAACTCCTGTCTGACCAGGAATTCCCCGGCGACGACGCTCCGGTTGTCCGCGTTTCGGCGCTCAAGGCACTCGAAGGCGACCCGGAATGGGTCAAGTCGGTTCAGGACCTCATGGCAGCTGTCGACGAAAACGTTCCGGAACCGGAGCGCGACATCGACAAGGACTTCCTCATGCCTGTGGAAGACGTCTTCACCATTACCGGTCGCGGTACCGTCGTCACCGGTCGTGTTGAGCGCGGCATCCTGCTGCCCAACGAAGAAATCGAGATCGTCGGCATCAAGCCGCAGTCCTCGAAGACCACCGTCACCGCAATCGAAATGTTCCGCAAGACCCTGCCGGACGCTCGTGCAGGTGAAAACGTTGGTCTGCTGCTCCGCGGTACCAAGCGCGAAGACGTTGAGCGCGGTCAGGTCATCGTGAAGCCCGGCAGCATCACCCCGCACACCAAGTTCGACGCACAGGTCTACATCCTGTCGAAGGAAGAAGGCGGCCGCCACAACCCCTTCTACTCGAACTACCGTCCGCAGTTCTACTTCCGCACCACGGACGTCACCGGCGTCATCACGCTGCCTGAGGGCACCGAGATGGTCATGCCCGGCGACGACACCGAAATGTCGGTCGAGCTCATTCAGCCGGTCGCCATGGAAGAAGGCCTCCGCTTCGCAATCCGCGAAGGTGGACGCACCGTCGGCGCAGGCCGCGTCACCAAGATCCACGCCTGATCTTCTGACAGCCTGACTAAGAGCCCCGTGGTTTCGACCACGGGGCTCTTTGCTGTCAACAGGGGAGGGGCGGCACGCCGTGATGCACGACATCGCTTATGAATTTGAGCTTGTGTGCTAGGTGTGCCAAGATAGATAAGTTGCGTTTTCGGGCGCAGACCCCTGCTCGGCATCAGTCGGATGCCCGGAAACATCGGAAGTGAATCCAGTTCGGGTTCGGATCACCGAGGCAACTCTGCAAGCGAGTCGCACTGCCCAGGCAGCTTTTTTAAAAAGAAGTTCGCGACACGCCCGACCGCGGGGGTCGGAAGAACAGCTGGTGCAAACCGCCAGATCCGCAAGGACAGGTGGTTGATGGCCAGGAAGAACAAAGGATGGAGTTACGACGCCATGGCCGGACAGAAGATCCGCATCAGGCTCAAGTCGTACGACCACGCTGTGATCGACAGTGCTGCACGCAAGATCGTGGAGACCGTCACACGCGCTGGCGCTACGGTTGTGGGCCCCGTGCCGTTGCCGACTGAAAAGAACGTGTACTGCGTTATTCGGTCGCCTCACAAGTACAAGGACAGCCGCGAGCACTTCGAAATGCGCACCCACAAGCGGCTTATCGACATCGTCGACCCGACGCCCAAGGCTGTTGACTCGCTCATGCGTCTTGACCTGGCCGACGACGTCAACATCGAGATCAAGCTCTAAGGGAGGGACTTTCAATGGCTAACACCCGTTCCAAGGCCCTTCCCACTACCCGCACCTTCAAGGGCCTGCTCGGCAAGAAGCTCGGCATGACCCAGGTGTGGGACGAAGAGGGCAACCTCGTTCCCGTCACCGCCGTCGCAGTTGACACCAACGTTGTCACCCAGATCCGCGACGTCGAAACCGACGGCTACGCAGCAATCCAGATCGGCTCCGGCGAAATCGACCCGCGCAAGGTCAACAAGCCGACCGCCGGTCACTTCGACAAGGCTGGCGTTACGCCCCGCCGCTACCTGGTTGAGCTCCGCACGGCCGACGCCGGCGAATACTCGCTCGGCCAGGAATTCGGCGTCGACGTGTTCGAAGCCGGCACCAAGGTTGACGTGACTGCCAACACCAAGGGCAAGGGCCACGCAGGCGTTATGAAGCGCCACGGCTTTGCTGGTGTCGGCGCCTCGCACGGTCAGCACCGCAACCACCGCAAGCCCGGTTCGATCGGCGGCGCAGCCACCCCCGGCCGCGTCTTCAAGGGTCAGCGCATGGCCGGCCGTATGGGCAACGTCAAGCAGACCACCCAGAACCTCACGATCCACGCAGTCGACACTGAAAACAATGTCCTGCTGGTCAAGGGTGCTGTTCCGGGAGCCAAGGGTGCTGTCGTCCTCGTTCGCTCTGCAGTGAAGGGAGCATGACTCCGATGGCTGAAACCAAGTCAATCGACGTTCTCGACGCAGCCGGCAAGAAGGCCGGAACCGCTGAACTGCCCGCCGCGATCTTCGATGTGCCGACCAACGTCGCGCTCATTCACCAGGTCGTGACCGCGCAGCTCGCAGCTGCCCGCCAGGGAACGCACAAAACCAAGACCCGCGCTGAAGTCCGCGGTGGTGGCCGCAAGCCGTGGCGCCAGAAGGGCACCGGCAACGCACGCCAGGGCTCGATCCGCGCTCCGCAGTTCGCCGGCGGTGGCATCGTCCACGGTCCGGTTCCGCGCGACTACTCGCAGCGCACCCCCAAGAAGATGAAGGCAGCAGCTCTGCGCGGCGCACTCTCGGACCGCGCGCGCTTCGGCCAGGTTCACGCAGTGACCGCCCTCGTCGACGGCGACAAGCCTTCGACCAAGGCAGCTCGCGCAGCAATCGAAAAGCTCTCGAGCAACAAGCACCAGCTTGTCGTCGTCACGAATGACGACCAGGTCACCGAGCTTTCGGTTCGCAACCTGCCCAACGTGCACACCCTGCACTGGGGACAGCTGAACACCTACGACGTGCTGATGGCCGACGACATCATCTTCACCGAGGCAGCTCTCAACGCTTACCTCGGCAAGAACGAGGAGGCAGCCAAGTGAGCAGCGTAACCATCAAGGACCCGCGCGACATCATCATCGCGCCGGTCGTTTCGGAAAAGACCTACGGGCTCATGGACGAAGGCAAGTACACCTTCCTCGTTGATCCCCGGTCGAACAAAACCGAAATCAAGTACGCCATCGAAAGCATCTTCGGCGTCAAGGTCGACAAGGTGAACACCTTCAACCGCGAGGGCAAGCGCACGCGCACCCGCACCGGTTACGGCAAGCGCAAGAACACCAAGCGCGCCGTTGTCGCCCTTCGCGAAGGATCGATCGACATTTTCGGCGGATCGCTCTAAGCGATCCAGTTCAGAAGGAATTGAAGACTCATGGGAATCCGTAAGTACAAGCCCACGACCCCGGGCCGCCGTGGCTCGTCGGTCGCGGACTTCGTCGAAGTGACCCGGTCTACGCCGGAGAAGTCGCTTCTGCGTCCGCTGCCGAAGAAGGGCGGCCGAAACAGCCAGGGCCGGATCACCACCCGTCACCAGGGCGGTGGCCACAAGCGCCAGTACCGCGTGATCGACTTCCGTCGTCACGACAAGGACGGCGTCCCGGCAAAGGTCGCACACATCGAATACGACCCGAACCGCACCGCACGCATCGCACTGCTGCACTACGTTGACGGCGAGAAGCGCTACATCCTCGCTCCGAACAAGCTCAAGCAGGGCGACCGCGTCGAAGCTGGAGCACAGGCTGACATCAAGCCGGGCAATGCTCTGCCGCTGCAGAACATCCCCGTCGGCACCGTGATCCACGCAATCGAACTTCGCCCCGGCGGCGGAGCCAAGATCGGCCGCAGCGCCGGCACCTCGGCTCAGCTCGTGGCCAAGTTCGGTCGCTACGCACAGCTGCGCATGCCTTCGGGCGAAATCCGCAACGTTGATGCTCGCTGCCGCGCAACCGTCGGTGAAGTCGGCAACGCCGAACAGGCCAACATCAGCTGGGGCAAGGCCGGCCGTATGCGCTGGAAGGGCATCCGCCCGACTGTCCGCGGTGTTGCAATGAACCCGATCGACCACCCGCACGGTGGTGGTGAAGGCCGCACCTCCGGTGGTCGTCACCCGGTCAGCCCCTGGGGCCAGCCGGAAGGACGCACCCGCCGTCCGAACCGCGAAAGCGACAAGTACATCGTGCGCCGCCGTCGCACCGGCAAGAAGCGCTGATAGGGAGCCTAGAAAATGCCTCGTAGCTTGAAGAAGGGCCCCTTCGTAGACGAGCACCTTTTCCAGAAGGTCGCCGCTCAGAACGAAAAGGGCACCAACAACGTAATCAAGACGTGGTCGCGTCGCTCGATGATCATCCCGGACTTCCTGGGACACACCATCGCGGTTCACGACGGACGCAAGCACGTCCCAGTGTTCATCACTGAATCAATGGTCGGGCACAAGCTCGGCGAATTCGCACCGACGCGGACGTTCCGCGGCCACGACAAGGACGACCGCAAGGGCCGCCGCGGCTGAGCCGCGCCCCTACGGGTCCTATAAGGAGAGAAGGAAACGATGGAAGCCAAGGCGAAGGCACGCTTTCTGCGTGTGACGCCCATGAAGGCTCGGCGTGTCGTTGACCTCGT
This sequence comes from Brevibacterium ravenspurgense, assembly GCF_001584615.1. GTDB lineage: Bacteria > Actinomycetota > Actinomycetes > Actinomycetales > Brevibacteriaceae > Brevibacterium > Brevibacterium ravenspurgense. Next base: position 790,278 of record NZ_LQQC01000010.1, read on the forward strand.
TCGTGGTCAGCAGGCAACCGAAGCACTCGCGATGCTCAAGTTTGTTCCCCAGGCTGCATCTGAGCCTGTCTACAAACTCGTCGCATCGGGCATCAGCAACGCCCGTCAGGAAGCTGACAAGCTCGGCGTTGCATTCAATGAAGACGACCTCGTGATCTCGGAGATCTACGTTGACGAAGGACCGACCATGAAGCGGTTCCGTCCTCGCGCCCAGGGTCGTGCACACCGCATCGACAAGCGCACCAGCCACATCACCGTGGTCCTCACGGACGGCTCGGACGCTGATGGGAAGGAGAACGCCTGATGGGTCAGAAGATCAACCCCACCGGGTTCCGGATGGGCATCACCACCGATCACCGTTCGAAGTGGTTCTCGGACTCGACCGTTAAGGGTCAGCGCTACAAGGACTACGTCGGCGAAGACATCCGCATTCGCAAGATGCTCGAAACCGATCTCGAACGCGCAGGTCTCGCAAAGATCAACATCGAGCGCACCCGCGACCGTGTCCGCGTGGACATCCACACGGCACGCCCGGGCATCGTCATCGGCCGCCGCGGTGCGGAAGCCGACCGTCTGCGCTCGAAGCTCGAAAAGCTCACCGGCAAGCAGATCCAGCTGAACATCCTCGAAGTCAAGAACCCCGAGGTCAACGCTCAGCTGGTCGCCCAGGGTGTTGCCGAGCAGCTCGCAAGCCGCGTGGCGTTCCGCCGCGCAATGCGCAAGGCAATCCAGTCCGCACAGCGCGCTGGTGCCAAGGGCATTCGTGTGCAGTGCTCGGGCCGCCTCGGCGGTGCTGAAATGAGCCGTTCGGAGTTCTACCGCGAAGGCCGTGTGCCGCTGCACACCCTGCGCGCGAACATCGACTACGGCTTCTACGAAGCTCACACCACCTTCGGCCGCATCGGCGTGAAGGTCTGGGTTTACCGCGGCGACATGACCGACAAGGAACTTGCCGCTCAGGAAGCTGCACAGACCAACCAGCGCGGTGGACGCGGTGGTCGTGGTCGCGGACGCGGTGGACGCGGACGCGGCGGCCAGGGTGCAGCTCAGCAGAAGAACGACAATGCTGCAGCTTCGAAAGAAGCAGCAGCCGGAACGGAGGGCTGACACGTGCTGATCCCTCGTCGTGTTAAGTACCGTAAGCCGCACCACCCCAACCTCGACGGCTACGCCAAGGGCGGAACCGAACTTGCATTCGGTGAATGGGGCATTCAGGCACTCGACGCTGCATACGTGACCAACCGTCAGATCGAAGCAGCTCGTATTGCCATGACGCGCCACATCAAGCGCGGCGGTAAGGTCTGGATCAACATCTTCCCGGACCGCCCCATTACCAAGAAGCCTGCTGAAACCCGTATGGGTTCCGGTAAGGGTTCGCCCGAATGGTGGGTTGCTCCCGTCAAGCCCGGACGCATCATGTTCGAACTCGGCGGTGTTTCGGAAGAGGTGGCCCGCGAAGCTCTGCGCCTCGCAATCCACAAGCTTCCGATGAAGGCCCGCATTGTTTCTCGTGAAGGTGGTGAATGACGTGGCAGTAGGATCCAAGGATCTGACCATGGACGTTCTCGACGGCTACAACAACGAACGTCTGGGCGAAGAGCTCAAGAAGGCAAAGGCTGAACTGTTCAACCTGCGCTTCCAGGCCGCAACCGGCCAGCTCGAAAACCCCGGCCGTGTGAAGGCCGTCCGGAAGGACATTGCACGCATCTACACCGTGCTTCGCGAACGCGAGCTTCTGCTCCGCACCAACCCGGCTGACGCTAAGGAAGAGGGCAAGTGATGTCTGAAGTGACAGAAACCACCCAGCGCGGCAGCCGTAAGACCGCGCGCGGCTACGTTGTGTCTGACAAAATGGACAAGACCATCGTGGTTGAGGTCGAGCGCCGCAAACAGCACCGTCTGTACGGCAAGATCATGCGCACGACCACCAAGTTCAAGGCCCACGACGAAGACAACACCGCAGGTGTTGGCGACCTCGTGCGTGTTGCTGAGACCCGTCCGTACTCGGCAACGAAGCGCTGGCGACTCGTAGAGATCATCGAGCGCGCCAAGTAATTCGCGGCCACCAGCTGCGGTCCACCCCGGTCCCGCCCCCACTCCTGGGGGCGGCTACCGGGGAACCGCACACGGGCACTGTAAACACAACCGTTCCGCAAGGCTCATAACGAGAACCAGCGTGACGACAGGAGAAGACATTGATCCAGCAGGAGTCGCGACTCAAAGTCGCTGACAACACCGGAGCCAAGGAAATCCTGGCCATCCGGATCCTCGGGGGTTCAGGACGTCGCTACGCGTCCGTCGGTGACACGATCGTCGCCACGGTCAAGGACGCAATCCCCGGCGGCAACGTTAAGAAGGGCGACATCGTCAAGGCTGTCGTTGTGCGCACCCGCAAGGCACAGCGCCGCAACGACGGTTCATACATTTCGTTCGACGAAAACGCAGCCGTCATCCTCAAGACCGACGGTGAACCGCGCGGTACCCGCATCTTCGGCCCCGTGGGCCGTGAACTGCGCGAAAAGAAGTTCATGAAGATCATCTCGCTCGCACCGGAGGTGTTGTAAGAATGACGGCACCTAAGCTGCACATCAAGAAGGGCGACACCGTTCAGGTGATCGCCGGTGCTAAGCAGGAGCGCGGCGGCGACCGCGGCAAGCAGGGCAAGGTCCTGGCCGTGTACCCCGAACGCCAGCGTGTTCTGGTCGAAGGCGTCAACCGCATCACCAAGCACAAGCGCGCCACTCAGACCGCAGCCGGCGCCACCGCCGGCGGCATCGAGATCCACGAAGCTCCGATTCACGTTTCGAACGTCATGCTCGTTGACCCCAAGGACAACAAGCCGACCCGCGTGGGCTTCCGCGAGGAAAAGGTTGAACGCGACGGCCGTACCAAGACCGTCCGCGTCCGCTACTCGCGTCGTACCGGAGAGGACATCTGATGACTGAAGCAACAGCAACCAGCCGTCCTGCACCTCGACTGCGCGAGTTCTACCGCAACGAAATCGTCGCGAAGATGCAGGAGGAGTTCAACTACGCGAACCCCATGCAGGTTCCTACGATCGAAAAGGTCGTCGTGAACATGGGTGTTGGTGACGCCGCGCGTGACTCGAAGCTCATCGAAGGCGCGATCAACGACCTGACCCTCATCACGGGTCAGAAGCCGGTTGTCACCCGCGCACGCAAGTCGATCGCACAGTTCAAGCTGCGTGAAGGTCAGCCCATCGGCGCTCACGTGACTCTGCGCCGTGCACGCATGTGGGAATTCCTTGACCGCACCATTTCGCTGGCTCTGCCGCGTATCCGCGACTTCCGCGGACTCTCGGACCGCCAGTTCGACGGCAACGGAAACTACACCTTCGGCCTGACCGAACAGTCGATGTTCCACGAAATCAACCAGGACAGCATCGACCGTGTTCGCGGTATGGACATCACGATCGTCACGACCGCCAAGACCGACGAAGAGGGCCGGGCGCTTATCAAGCACCTGGGCTTCCCCTTTAAGACAAACTGAACCACTACGTTGAAGGTCCGTGCCGGGACCCTAGGGGACCGGCACAGAAACCGCAGCGAGGAAGGGCTAAAGCCCAATGACTATGACTGACCCAGTCGCAGACATGCTTACGCGTCTGCGCAACGCCAACTCGGCGTACCACGAGGATGTCAGCATGCCGCACAGCAAGCTGAAGGCAAACATCGCCGACATCCTCAAGGCCGAGGGCTACATCGCCGACTACCGCGTCGAAGACGCTCGTGTTGGCAAGATCCTGGAAATGGACCTGAAGTTCGGCCCGAACCGTGAACGTTCGATCGCCGGCCTCAAGCGCATCTCCAAGCCCGGTCTTCGCGTCTACGCCAAGAGCACGAACCTGCCGAAGGTTCTCGGCGGTCTCGGCATCGCGATTCTGTCCACGTCGTCCGGTCTCATGACTGACCGCACGGCAGCTAAGAAGGGTGTGGGCGGGGAAGTCCTCGCCTACGTCTGGTAAGGGAAAGGAGAGAGCACAATGTCACGTATCGGCAAGCGCCCCATCTCCGTCCCCAGCGGTGTTGAGGTCAAGATCGACGGCCAGACCGTCAACGTGAAGGGCCCCAAGGGCGAACTGAGCCACACCGTTGCAGAACCGATCACGGTTGCACTGGAAGACGGCGTCATCACCCTTGAGCGTCCGAACGAAGAGCGCGAATCCCGCGCCCTGCACGGTCTGTCGCGCACGATGGTCGACAACATGATCATCGGTGTGACCCAGGGCTACGAGAAGAAGCTCGAGATCGTCGGCACCGGTTACCGCGTTCAGGCGAAGGGCAGCGACATCGAAATGTCGCTGGGCTACTCGCACTCGATCCCGGTTGCCGCTCCGAAGGGAATCACCTTCACGGTTGAGGGCAACAACAAACTCACCGTCAGCGGAATCGACAAGCAGCTTGTCGGCGAAGTCGCTGCGAACATCCGCAAGCTTCGCAAGCCCGAACCCTACAAGGGCAAGGGTGTCCGCTACGCAGGCGAACAGGTTCGCCGCAAGGTTGGAAAGGCTGGTAAGTAACCATGGCCTTCGGATTGAAGAAGAGCCGCGGCAAGTCCAAGACTGCTGCACGCAACCGTCGCCACGCTCGTCTGCGCAAGCACATCAACGGCACGCCCGAACGTCCCCGTCTTTCGGTGACCCGTTCGTCGCGTCACGTGTTCGTCCAGGTTATCGACGACGAAGCCGGCAAGACCGTTGCTTCGGCTTCCACCATGGAAACCGAGCTGCGTTCGTTCGACGGCGACAAGACCGCAAAGGCCCGCAAGGTCGGCGAACTGATCGCCGAACGCGCGAAGGCTGTCGGTGTTGAGGCTGTCGTCTTTGACCGCGGCGGCAACGCCTACCACGGCCGTGTGGCCGCAATCGCAGAGGGCGCACGTGAAGGAGGTCTGGCGCTGTGAGCAACGAAGAGAAGACAAACCAGACTGAGCAGCAGAACCCCGATCGCGGTCGCGGTCGTGGTCGCGGCCAGGGCGGTCGCCGCGGTGGACGCGGTGAGCGCGAAGACAAGAACCAGTTCATTGAGCACGTTGTCACCATCAACCGCGTGTCCAAGGTTGTGAAGGGCGGACGCCGTTTCTCCTTCACCGCCCTGGTCGTTGTGGGCGATGGCGATGGCATGGTCGGCATGGGCTACGGCAAGGCCAAGGAAGTTCCCGCGGCTATTGCCAAGGGTGTTGAGGAAGCGAAGAAGAACTTCTTCCGCGTTCCCCGCATCGAGAAGACCATTCCGCACCCGGTGCAGGGTGAAGACGCCGCTGGCGTTGTCCTGCTGCGTCCGGCTTCGGCCGGTACCGGTGTTATCGCCGGTGGTCCGGTCCGCGCCGTCCTCGACTGCGCTGGCATCCACGACATTCTTTCGAAGTCGTTGGGTTCGGCTAACGCCATCAACATCGTGCACGCCACCATCGCAGCGCTGAAGGGCCTGGAGCGTCCGGAGGAAGTCGCGGCTCGCCGTGGTCTTCCGGTTGACGAAGTTGCTCCGCACGCTCTTCTGCGCGCAGCAGAAAGCGGGGCTAGCGCCTGATGGCTAAGAAGCTGAAGATTACGCAGATCAAGTCGACAATCGGTGGCAAGCCACAGCACCGTGAAACCATTCGCACCCTGGGTCTCAAGCGTCTTCACCACTCGGTGATTCGCGAAGACCGTCCTGAGGTTCGCGGCATGGTCAACGCTGTGCGCCACCTGGTTAAGTGCGAAGAGGTGGACTGACATGGCTGAAGAACGCGCACTCAAGCTTCACCACCTGCGCCCCGCTAAGGGCGAAAAGACCGCCAAGCAGCGCTACGGTCGCGGTGAAGCAGGTAAGGGCGGTAAGACCGCAGGCCGCGGAACCAAGGGCACGCAGGCCCGTTACCAGGTTCCCCACGGCTTTGAGGGTGGCCAGACGCCGCTGCACATGCGTCTGCCGAAGCTCCGCGGTTTCAAGAACCCGAACAAGGTGACCTACGCGGTCGTCAACCTGGACAAGCTGCAGACTCTGTTCCCGGAAGGCGGCGACATCACTGTTGCCGATCTGGTTGAGAAGGGCGCTGTTCGCGCCAAGCAGCCCGTCAAGGTTCTTGGTGAGGGCGAACTTACCGTGAAGATCAACATTACGGCTCAGAAGTTCTCCGGTTCTGCGATCGAAAAGATCAAGGCTGCCGGCGGTACCGCTACTGAAGCCTGATTGACGACAGCTGAGGCTGTCTGATTTCGCTGACGAGGCGGAGGTCAACTTGACCTCCGCCTCGTCTGTTTTGTGTGGGGCAGGGGGCGAGGTGCCGGTCGCCTGGTATCTCAGACTCGGGTTTGCTTGGCTTGGTGGACCCGAGTAAAGTACCTGCGGTATCTGTCTGCGGAATCGTCGTGCCTGAAATTTCCGGCTCGGAGGTTCCTTATCTCAGGAGGACGTTTGTTCGGCGCTATCGGTAGAGCCTTCCGGACCCCGGATCTGAGGAACAAACTCCTCTTCACTTTGGGCATCATCGTGCTCTTCCGCTTGGGCAGCTTTATTCCTGCGCCGGGCATTGACTACGCGAACGTTCAGCAGTGTGTGTCGAATCCGCAGCTGAATTCGGGCGCGTTCGGCATGATCAACCTGTTCTCCGGTGGTGCTCTGCTGAAGCTGTCGATCTTCGCGCTGGGCATCATGCCCTACATCACGGCGTCGATTATCACGCAGCTTCTGCGCGTTGTGATTCCGCGTTTTGAGGCTCTGCACAAGGAAGGCGCTTCCGGTCAGGCCAAGCTGACGCAGTACACCCGCTACATGACTATCGGTCTGGCGGTCCTGAACGCTACGACTCTTGTCACAACCGTCCGCACTGGCGCTCTGTTCGGCAACGTCGAAGGCTGTGAAAACATCATCGTACGTGACGAATGGTGGGCACAGCTCATCATTGTCCTGACCCTGACTGCCGGTACCGCGCTCATCATGTGGCTCGGTGAGCAGATCACGGAGCGCGGGGTCGGCAACGGCATGTCGCTGCTGATCTTCACTTCTGTTGCGGCGGGCTTCCCGACTGCTTTCGGTTCGATTCTGAAGTCAAAGGGCCCGGATATCTTTGCGATTGTCTGCCTGGTTGGTCTGCTGGTTGTTGCCCTGGTTGTCTTCGTCGAGCAGTCGCAGCGCCGCATTCCGGTGCAGTACGCCAAGCGCATGGTGGGCCGTCGTATGTTCGGCGGAACTTCGACCTACATTCCGATCAAGGTCAACCAGGCCGGTGTTATCCCGGTCATCTTCGCAAGCTCGATCCTGTACCTGCCGCAGCTCATTTCCCAGTTCGGCAATCCCGAATCCGGTTGGGTGCAGTGGATCAACACGTACTTGGCGCGCGGTGACCACCCGATCTACATGGCGGTCTACGCTGGTCTGACCATCTTCTTCGCTTTCTTCTACGTTGCGATCACGTTCAACCCGGAAGAGGTTGCCGACAACATGAAGAAATACGGCGGATTCATTCCGGGTATTCGTGCCGGCAAGCCCACCGAGGACTACCTGCGCTTCGTTCTGAACCGCATCACGGCTCCCGGTTCGCTGTACCTCGCGTTTGTGGCCATGATCCCGCTGATCGCCCTGGTGCTTGTCGATGCGAACCAGGACTTCCCGTTCGGCGGTACTTCGATCCTCATTGTGGTGGGTGTCGGTCTCGAAACGGTCAAGCAGATCGATTCGCAGATGCAGCAGCGCCACTACGAAGGTCTCCTGCGCTGATAAGCGGGAAAGCTCACTTACACCTTTGACCAGAGCGCAGACCCGAATCCTGACCAGACCGGTTGGGGTTCGGGTCTGTGCGCTTAGGTAGCATTCGATTAGGAACAAATCGGAAGGACGCACATGACAAAGCGCATCATCCTCATCGGCCCTCCCGGTGCCGGCAAGGGCACGCAGGCCGCCAAGCTCAGCTCCACGCTGTCGATCCCCGCTATTTCGACCGGAGATATCTTCCGTGCGAACGTGAAGGGCGAAACCGAACTGGGCAAGAAGGCTAAGCGCTACATGGACGCTGGCGAATACGTACCGGACGAGGTCACCAACTCGATGGTTGCCGACCGTCTGCAGCAGGACGATGCCAAGGAGGGCTTCCTCCTCGACGGCTACCCCCGCACTGAGGCTCAGGTGAATGAGCTCGACAAGATGCTGGAAGCAGCTGGCCACAGCCTGGATGCTGTTGTCGAACTGACTGCTGACACCGATGAGATTGTCGGCCGCCTGCTAGCTCGCGCCCAGACTGAGGGCCGTTCGGACGACACTGAAGATGTCATCCGCCACCGTATGGATGTGTACGAAGAGCAGACTCAGCCGTTGACTGACATCTACCGTCGCCGCGGTCTGCTGCGTCAGGTGGACGGCCTCGGGGAAATCGATGCCATCACCGAGCGGATTATGAAAGTACTTGAAGGCTGATGTTCGGTCCTAAGATCGAATTGAAGACGGACGACCAGATCCGCACAATGCGTCGTGCGGGTCTGGTCACCCGTGCTGCTTTGGAAGCAGCTGCGGCCGCCTGCGTGCCCGGCGCTACGACGGAAGACGTCGATGCCGCTGGAGCCCGGGTTATTGAGGAGCACGGCGCAACGTCGAACTTCTTGGGCTACATGGGCTATCCAGCCACGCTGTGCGTTTCGGTCAATGACGTCATCGTTCACGGAATCCCGTCTGACGACATCGTCCTCAAAGAGGGAGACATGGTGTCGATTGATGGAGGTGCGATCGTTGACGGCTGGCACGGCGATTCCGCTATCACTGTTTTTGTGGGCGGACGCGAAGCTGCGCGCAAGCAGGACCTTCGGGTGTCTGATGCGACGGAAGAGTCCATGTGGGCGGGTATCGCGGCTTTTTCGCGTGCCAAGCACATCGACGAAATCGGTGCGGCCATTGAGGGCTGGGTGTTGGAAAACGCACCTGAACTCGAAGGCGGGCTGATCGAAGACTTCACGGGTCACGGCATCGGTTCGCAGATGCACATGGAACCGGAAGTGCTCAACTACGCGGTGAAGAAGCGCGGTCCGAAGATCAAGCCGGGTATGGCCATCTGCATTGAGCCGATGCTCACCACCGGCGGCGCTGACAGCCGCACGCTTGATGACGAATGGACTGTCGTCACCGCTGATGGTTCCCGAGCATCCCATTGGGAGCACACGGTTGCCCGCCACGCCAAGGGCATTTGGGTGCTCACCGCCCCGGACGGCGGCAGGGAGCGTCTGGCGCGCTACGGCGTCGAGCCGGTTCCGCTGGACTGAGCAAAGCTGACTCACGAGGTGGGTGTTCAGATTTCTGAACACCCACCTCGTGATTTTTGCTGACTTTTTGCTCCATGAACCTTGACTCTCACCTGTGTCCATATAATTTTGTGTTCTGTGACACATTTGAAATCTTTGAGAGCGCGCCGCGCGAACTCCGTTTTCGCCGCGGCAGCAGCAACAGCCCTGACCCTCGGAATCAGTGTTCCGGCAGCGGCAAGCACTTCCAGTGAACCTGCGTCAGAGTCGACGCAGGAATCGCAGAATGCTGAGCCGGGCAGCACTCCAACTGAAGAGCCGGCGGAAGAGACTGGCACCGCCTCGGACACAGAGCCAGGTGATCATCCCAGCGGTGAGTCGGACGACACCTCGGCCGATGGCGGAAACCCGAGCGACACCTCGGCTGACGGCGCCGCTCGTGCCCAGTCTGAGGCAGGCGACGAAGCCGAAGAAAAGCCGGCAGACGAGTACTACCCGGAACTGGCAAAGAAACTGTTCAAAAAGGGGGAGGGGCACTACCAGGTGCCAGCCCCGGCCGCGGGCGGAAAGCCGGCGGGCAAAGTGCCGGCAGGACTTGAGGCCTACTACAGCCAGAAGATCGACTGGTCAGCAGACAGCTGTGCAGCGATGGGCCTGCCGGACTACTCCGAGGAGATCGGTCGGCCAGCCGAATGCGGATACATGATCGCGCCGATCGATGCGAAGAACCCAGAAAAGGGCAATATCGCCATTGCGGTGCAGCGCGTCAAAGCCGGCAAGCTTGAAGAAGCCGAAGGCGGCGGGGTCAAGTTCACTCCGAACAGCAAGCCCAAAGGCTCCGTTCTGTACAACCCCGGCGGTCCCGGTGGTTCCGGCATGATGTTTGCCACCTGGCAGGCATGGGACCAGCCTGAACTGGCTGAGGACTTCGACATGATCGGCTTCGACCCGCGCGGTGTCGGTGCCTCCATGCCGTTCTCCGAATGCGCAACTGATCAACAGCAGGACGCATCCCGTGACCTCAACCCGTGGAAAGACGGCCGGGACAAGGCCGAAGAAGTCTTCAACACCGACACCAAGAAGTACGCTGATGCGTGCTTCGAGAACACGGGCAAGCTGTTCGGCCTTGATGCTGAGGGTCGGAAGGACCTGATCAAGCACCTGGGCACGTGGGATGCGGTCGGCGACATGGACATCCTGCGCTCTGTTGTCGGCGATGAGAAGCTCAACTACGTCGGCTGGTCGTACGGAACATCGCTGGGCTACCGCTACGCGCAGAAGTACGGCGACAGCGTGGGCAAGCTCGTCCTCGACGGTGTTGTCGACCCGGGTGACGCCGAAGCAGTCAAAGCGCTGAAAGCCATCAACGCCCGCTCGGACCGCTTCGCAGACCTTGGGGACACTGTGGCCCAGGAAAACAGCACTGGCGCAGGTGACAAGGCAGGTGCGGGTACCGGCAAAACAGCCAAGGCCAGCGAAAAGATCGACCTTGATGGACTGACGGAGGACCAGAAGGACACCGTCAACCAGGGTGCTGGCTTCCAGGACACCTTCGAACAGTTCGCTAAGGACTGTGCCGCGAAGGACCGCGAGGGCAAGACCTACGGTGAACTGTGGCCGGATGCGTTCGGCGAAACCCCGCTTGCCGACCAGAAGTTCACGTGTGCGCTCGGTGAAAGCGACGACCCGAAGGTTCTCAGCGACAACAACGCGAAGCTGCTCCAGACGCTTGAAACGGCTGACGGGGGCAAGGGTCTGCCCACCGGCAACCCGGACGATCAGCGTCGCATCACGTTCTCGGTTGGGCGCCTCGGTGAATTCCAGGCCCTCTACAGCACTTCGCTGTGGCCGCGTCTGAACTACGCGCTGAATGAGCTCAAAGCGGGTAAGTCAGCAGGTCAGCTTCTGATTCTCGCTGACATGTACGACGGCCGCGACGAATCGGGCCACTACGACCCGTCCGGTGCGGCTTTTACGAACATTCGCTGCACCGACTCCAACAGTGCACATGAGCCGAAGGACGACGCCAAGCTCGCTCAGGTCCGCAAGTTCGCAGAAGCCTACGACGCGGCAGCGCCGTTCCAGCGCGCGAGCGTTTCGCCGGCCGGCTATGACACGTGTGACTTCTGGAAGTTCAAGGGCACGCTGCCCAAAGCGAAGCAGCTGACGAAGGTTCCGAACATCCTCGTGGTGTCCACCTCGCACGACCCTGCAACGCCCTACGCAGCGGGTGTCAAGATGGCCCAGCTCATTGACGGTTCGCTGCTGAGCGTGGCCGGCAATGACCACACCTCCTACCAGGCCGCTGGCGGCTGCGTGTCTGACACCGTGAACACGTTCCTCAGCAAGGGACGGGTTCCCCGTGACGGCGATTTCGGCGAGAAGCTGGACAAGCCGGACACCGCGAAGGACCACAACGGCAAGACGGTGAACCTGCCGAACAAGTGCAAGATGCAGACGTTCCGCACCGACGGCTTCACCCTGTCCACCTCGAAAGCGCATGTTGGCAGCGAGGTCGGCTTCAAGGTGACGCACCTCGATTCGGAAGCCGACTACGTCCTGAAGATCGGCGACAAGACCTACGCGTTCACCACTGACAACGGCGGCAACTTCGCTGGCGTGTTCTCGGTGCCCGAGGGCCTGAAGGCCGGTTCGACTGTCGAAGTTGCGATTGTCGATGCTCAGGGCAAGAAGGTGGGAAGCGCAGGGCTCGAGATCCTGTCGAAGGACAAGCCGCGGAAGGACGGCCCGGAAGCGGGCGGTACGACCGAAGGCAAAGACAAGCCCGGTGACAAGGGCGGTGACAAGCCCGGTGACAAGCCTGGTGACAAGGGCGGTAAGACCCCGACCGACAATGCAGAGGGCGAAAGCAAGCCTCTGCCGCGCACGGGTGCTGATGTTGCGGGAATCCTCGCCGCTGCGGCTCTCTTGCTGGCCGCGGGTTCGGCTATGGCTGTCAACGGCCGCCGCAAAGGTCGTCACTGAGCAGATGTGATCGGCTGACGCTGGTCTGAAAGCGCTCGCGGGCCCCGATTGTTCGGGACTCGCGAGCGCTTTTTGTTGGCTGACGAGGTGGAGCTCACCATCTTCTGTCAGCGCGGTTTGGGTTTGTGGGTCACCTGGGCTGTCGCAGCTTCGGGCCGATGAAGACCGTCATGGTTGCTTCAGTCAGCTGGTGTGCGCTCAGTTGAAGGGCGTCGGCGTCGATGTCGGTGCGTACGGTCAGCACGGGGTTGCGCAGAAGCAGCTTGGGGGAGTAGGCGCTGGTTTTGCTGCGCTTGCCCGCAGTGTGGCCGACGACCGCGTACACGTGATTCGGTGTGATCCGCACGGGTATGCCGTCCCGGGTGTCACTCAGGTCGAAGCTGCTGCGCTTAGGCAGGGTTGCGGCGACGACGGGGCGTCCGCTCTCAAGCCCACGGACGGCGGCGCGAAGTGCGAACTCGGCCAGGCCGGGAAGTGCGGGTATCGCAATACCCGGCGAACCGAAGAGAAACTGAAATCCCCTGAACGGCAGGTGACCTTCAAGGCGTGAGCCGAGAACTGTCTGCGCTACAGCCTCGACAAGTGTTGCGCTGTTGACTTTCCCGGCACGCGAACCGCTGCGGTCGCGCGCGTGTGCGGGAATGTTTGTGGTGATGGGAGCTGTTCCCGCGTCGACAACAGCGCGAGTTGCAGTCCTGTGCACGACCGTGCGGTCGCAGAATCCGGGAGCTGCCACCTCGGCCGCAATGAGCGGCGCAATAAGCCAACAGGTGCCCAGCGGACCTTGCCGAATATCTGCGCACTGCGTCACATCAGTTGGAAAGTCAAGCATATTCGCTGTAGGATAGACAATTGGCTTGTGGGCTGTCGGCATTTCGGCTCCCATAACGCGCTCACTCTAGCGCAGAATCCCGCTGATCACAGTGTGGATGACGGGCGGCGGTGAGTGCAGGAAACCGAATTTTCGCATCCACAGGCTGTACGGATAAGACACTCAATCCGCGGGATTCCGCGGGGAGCAGGGGTAAGCGAACGATATGGCCAAAAAAGAAGGGGTCATTGAGATCGAGGGTACGGTCGTCGAGGCTCTGCCCAACGCGATGTTCCGCGTTGAGCTGACCAACGGCCACCTTGTGCTTGCGCACATCTCCGGAAAGATGCGCCAGCACTACATCCGCATCCTTCCCGAAGACCGTGTTGTAGTGGAGCTGTCTCCCTACGACCTTTCTCGCGGACGGATTGTCTACCGCTACAAGTAAGGATCTTTTGACACTCACCGCGACCACCCCTTGGGCTGGCCCCGAGGGGCTTTGTGGTGACAAGAAGGAATAGCGATGAAAGTTAAGCCAAGCGTCAAAAAGATCTGCGACAGCTGCAAGGTCATCCGCCGCAACTCGGTGGTCATGGTGATCTGCTCGAACCCGCGTCACAAGCAGCGCCAGGGCTGATCAGCTAACGCAGATCGATGGGTTCGCTTCCCGTAAAGGGCAGGCGAGTCCACACCCAAGCAGGCATCGCCCCCTCGCTGGCAGGAACTTCTGCACGGCGAGGACGACACCCCCGGTTCGAGGGCCGGGGACCGGGTCTGAAAAGACATCCGGACATGCCTGAGCAAGAACCTTCGAATATCTACATGGAGTAAACACATGGCACGTTTAGCCGGAGTTGACCTCCCGCGCGAAAAGCGCGTGGAAGTCGCCCTGACATACATTTTTGGTGTGGGCCGCACTCGTGCGAGCCAGACCCTCACGGAAACCGGCATCAGCCCGGACATCCGCGTTAAGGACCTGACCGACGATCAGCTCGTGCAGCTGCGCGACTACATCGAAGGCACCTTCAAGGTTGAAGGCGATCTGCGCCGCGAGGTTGCAGCCGACATCCGCCGCAAGGTTGAAATCGGCAGCTACCAGGGTGTTCGTCACCGCCGCGGCCTGCCCGTCCGCGGTCAGCGCACCAAGACCAACGCGCGTACGCGCAAGGGTCCGAAGCGCACCGTTGCAGGCAAGAAGAAGTAAGCGTTCGAGTAGGAGATTTAGATGCCACCCAAGTCACGAGCTGCTGCTCGCAAGCCCCGTCGTCGCGATAGGAAGAACCTGGTCAACGGCCAGGCTCACATCAAGTCGACGTTCAACAACACCATCGTTTCCATCACGGACCCCACCGGCGCCGTGGTCTCCTGGGCTTCTTCTGGTGAGGTCGGATTCAAGGGTTCGCGCAAGTCGACCCCGTACGCCGCTCAGATGGCTGCTGAATCCGCTGCGCGCCGCGCACAGGAACACGGTCTGAAGAAGGTTGACGTTTTCGTCAAGGGCCCCGGTTCCGGTCGCGAAACCGCTATCCGCTCGCTCCAGGCCACCGGCCTTGAGCTGGGCACCATTCAGGACGTCACCCCGCACCCGCACAACGGCTGCCGTCCGCCCAAGCGCCGCCGCGGCTGAGTCGGCACAGCGTAACGAGTCCAGAACTCTTTAAGCGCGAACGTCATATAGCGGATGTTCGCTGAAAGGAAGCCCACGTGCTCATTGCACAGCGTCCCACGCTCACTGAAGAGGTTGTCTCCGATCTGCGCTCCCGGTTCGTCATCGAGCCCCTGGAGCCCGGCTTCGGCTACACCCTCGGCAACTCGCTGCGTCGTACCCTTCTGTCCTCCATCCCCGGTGCCGCCGTCACCAGCATCCGCATTGACGGTGTGCTGCACGAGTTCACCACGGTTCCCGGAGTCAAGGAAGACGTCACCGAGTTCATCCTCAACCTGAAGTCGCTTGTCGTCTCCTCGGAATTCGACGAACCCGTCGTCGCCTACCTGCGCAAGCAGGGCCCCGGCGATGTCACGGCCGCTGACATCAGCGCACCGGCTGGTGTTGAGATCCACAACCCGGACCTCTTCATCGCCACGCTGAACGAAGAAGGCTCGCTCGACATGGAGCTGACGATCGAACGCGGTCGCGGCTACGTGTCGGCTGCTCAGAACAAGAACGCTGATGCTGAGATCGGCCGCATTCCGGTCGACTCCATCTACTCGCCCGTTCTGCGCGTGACCTACAAGGTCGAAGCCACTCGTGTTGAACAGCGCACCGACTTCGACCGCCTGGTCGTCGACGTCGAGACCAAGCCTTCGATCTCTCCGCGCGACGCACTGGCTTCGGCCGGTACGACGCTTGTTGAGCTCTTCGGCCTGGCCCGTGAACTCAACGTGGAATCGGAAGGCATTGAGATCGGTCCTTCGCCGGTTGACGCAGCCATGGCTGCTGACCTGGCACTGGCCATTGAGAGCCTCGACCTCACGGTTCGTTCCTACAACTGCCTGAAGCGCGAAGGCATCCACACCGTCGGCGAGCTCGTCAGCCGCAGCGAAGCCGACCTGATGGACATCCGCAACTTCGGCTCGAAGTCGATCGAAGAAGTCAAGCAGAAGCTCGACGAGCTCGGCCTGAGCCTTAAGGACAGCGCCGCCTCGCTTTCCGAGCCCGCTGACGACCTTTCGTTCGTCGAGGACGAACAGTTCTAAGAATTTCCAAGGAGAAAACCCATGCCTACGCCTACCAAGGGCAACCGCCTCGGCGGTTCCCCGGCGCACGAGCGGGCAATGCTGAACAACCTTGCAGCCCAGCTCTTTGAAAACAAGTCGGTGAAGACCACCGAAACCAAGGCCAAGCGCCTGCGCCCGCACGCCGAGCGTCTGATCACCTTCGCCAAGAAGGGTGACCTCGCTTCGCGTCGTCGCGTCCTGCGTTCGATCAGCGACAAGGGCATCGTGCACGAGCTGTTCACCTCGATCGCACCTGCTGTTGCTGAACGCCCGGGTGGTTACACCCGCATCACCAAGATCGGCACCCGCCCCGGTGACAACGCCCCCATGGCTGTCATCGAACTGGTGCTTGAGGCTTACTCGCCCAAGCAGGCCGTGGTGAAGGAAGCAGAAGGCGCAGCCGCCGCCTCGGCTGACGAAAAGGCCGAAGCTCCGGCTGAAGAAGTCGAAGCTGCACCGGATGTCGAATCCGGCCCGCAGGAAGACGAAGCCCAGGAAGCCGCCGATGACGCAAATGCTGAAGCAGATGCTGAAAAGGACGAAGCCTGATCTGAGCTTCTCTGAAGCCTGAAACGAAGGCGCCGCAGAACTAAGTTCTGCGGCGCCTTTCGTGTTTCTGCGTGCGCAACCCCACGCACCCGTTTGCAGCGAATCCACCCCTTAGCCGGAATCCACGCTTTAGCGACAAATCCACGCTTTAGCCGCAGGGAGGCACGCTTCAGCAAGGAATCTGCGGTTTAGCCGCCACTGCTAAGGCGAAGATTCCGGCTAACGGGAGTCTGGTTGTGTGGAGGGGCTCCGGAGGTGGGGTTCTGCTGCCAAGGGGAGCGGCACCTCGTGCACGAACCTGGGGCGGGCATACGAGGTGGAGCTTCCGTCCCCAGCACCCCCCCACCTTCCGCTGCCCCGCCTACACCCACAGCATCCGTCCCGTCCGCTATGTGTCGGCGGAGGTGTGATTGTGTGACCCGTGAGACAATGAGGCCGTTGTGCCCGCTCAGACCGCACAACGGCTGTCTGAAGGAAAGGAACGTGGATGTCGAACACGCCTCTGTCGCAGAGCATCGCGGACATTGATCCCGAAATCGCCAAGGTGCTTGACCAGGAGCTCGGCCGCCAGCAGGACTACCTGGAAATGATTGCGTCGGAGAACTTTGTTCCCCGCGCTGTGCTGCAGGCTCAGGGCTCGGTGCTGACGAACAAGTACGCCGAAGGCTACCCGGGTCGCCGCTACTACGGCGGCTGTGAATACGTTGACGTTGCAGAGAACCTCGCGATCGAACGAGCAAAGTCGCTCTTCGGTGCGAAGTACGCAAACGTCCAGCCGCACTCCGGTGCATCCGCCAACGCCGCCGTCATGCACGCACTGGCGCGTGCCGGTGACGGTCTGCTGGGCCTTGACCTGGCTCACGGCGGTCACCTGACGCACGGCATGAAGATCAACTTCTCGGGACGTCTGTACAACGTGTCGTCCTACGAGGTTGACCCTGAAACCAACCGCGTGGACATGGATCAGGTCCGTGAACGCGCTCTTGAGCACAAGCCGAAGGTCATCGTCGCAGGCTGGTCGGCCTACCCGCGTCAGCTGGACTTCAAGGCCTTCCGCGAAATCGCTGACGAGGTCGGCGCTTACCTGTGGGTCGACATGGCGCACTTCGCTGGTCTTGTCGCAGCTGGTCTGCACCCCAACCCGGTTGAGTACGCCGACGTTGTGTCTTCGACGGTCCACAAGACCCTCGGCGGTCCCCGTTCGGGCTTCATCCTGACGAACTCGGAAGAGCTCAACAAGAAGATCAACTCGGCTGTTTTCCCCGGTCAGCAGGGCGGTCCGCTCATGCACGTGATCGCGGGCAAGGCGGTCGCGTTCAAGCTGGCAGCAGAAGACGAATTCAAGAACCGCCAGAAGCGCACCATCGAAGGCGCACAGATACTCGCTGAGCGTCTGCTTCGCGACGATGTTGCTGAAGCCGGTGTTTCGGTCCTGTCCGGCGGCACTGACGTTCACCTGGTGCTCGTTGACCTGCGCAACAGCGAAATCGACGGAAAACAGGGTGAAGACCTTCTGCACCAGGTGGGCATCACCGTCAACCGCAATGCCGTTCCGTTTGACCCGCGTCCGCCCATGGTGACCTCTGGTCTGCGCATCGGCACCCCCGCCCTTGCCACCCGCGGTCTTGACGCTGCAGCCTTCACTGAGGTTGCCGACATCATTGCTGAAACGCTCAAGCCCGGTGCGGACCTTGCAGCGCTGCGTGAGCGTGTTGCTAAGGTCGCGAAGGACTTCCCGCTCTACGAAGGACTGGAACAGTACTGATGCCACAGAAGCTTGACGGCAAAGCGACAGCCACTGCAATCAAACAGGAACTCGCTGTACGGGCGCAGGCCCTGAAGGACCGGGGCGTCACCCCGGGCCTGGGTACGCTGCTCGTGGGTGAGGACCCAGGGTCGCAGTGGTATGTCGCCGGCAAGCACCGCGACTGCGCTGAGGTTGGAATCGCGTCGATCCGCGAAGACCTCCCGGCGACCGCCACTCAGCAGGAAATCGAAGATGCGGTCACCAGGCTCAACAACAACCCAGAATGTACGGGCTTCATCGTGCAGCTGCCCCTGCCGGACGGCATCGACACCAACCGTGTGCTCGAACTGGTCGACCCGGACAAGGACGCTGATGGCCTGCACCCCACGAACCTGGGGCGCCTGGTCTTGCGGGTGCGTGAAGACGTGACTTCGCCGCTGCCGTGCACCCCGCGCGGCATCGTTGAGCTTCTGGAGCGTCACGGCGTGGACTTGAACGGCAAGCACGTGGTTGTTCTGGGCCGCGGTGTAACAGTGGGCCGTCCCATTGGTCTGCTGCTGACTCGCCGCGATGTCAACGCCACCGTCACGCTCACTCACACCGGCACGAAGAACCTTCCCGAACTGCTGCAGCAGGCTGACGTCATTGTTGCGGCAGCCGGGGTGAAAGACATCGTCGCCGGTGACGCAGTGAAAGACGGAGCCGTTCTCGTGGACGTCGGTGTGTCCCGCGAAGAAGACCCGGAGACAGGCAAGTCGAAGGTCGTCGGCGATGTTTCGCAGGAAGCCCAGGCGAAGGCCTCCTGGTACTCACCGAACCCCGGGGGAGTGGGCCCCATGACCCGCGCCATGCTCCTGGCCAATGTCATCGACATGGCAGAGCGGGCCGCTGACCGCGGCTGACCGCGGCCTCCCTCAAACCACAAAGCACGAGGCGCCAGTACAGAATTCTGTACTGGCGCCTCGTGCTTTTGTGTTGGGGAGCGCTCAGTGAGCGCTCCCGGGCAGATCAGTGTGCTGCCATGCGGTAGGTGAACAGAACGCGGGCGTTGTCGGGGCCTGCGTAGTTGTCGACGAGTTCGCTTTCAAAACCGAGCGAGGAGTGGAACGAAATCGCACCGGCGTTTTCCGGCAGGGCGGTTGCCTGCACGATGTCGGCGCCACGGTCGCGTGCGTGCTTGATGAACGCTTCGTAGAGAAGGCGGCCGATGCCCTTGTGGCGGTAGTTGTCATGGACGGCTACCAGGTGGATGAGGGAGGGTCCTTCCACCGGGATCGCGCCCAGCAGGTACCCCACGAATTCGTTCTTGTAGCGGGCGACCAGGCCAGAAGCTGCGAACTGGCGGAACCAGTGCGGAGCGTGATCGCGGGTGAGGTTGGTGTCACCCCAGAAGTCTTCAAGCGAATCTACGAGGAATTCGCGAAGCTCAAGAGCATCGACTTCGTCAAGGGGACTGATCTCAAGCCGTTCAACATCGAATTGTTCTGACATGGTTCCTCCTCGGACTCATTCGCCTAATGCCAACAGTGTACTCACCTCGCATTCTACTGGCTTGAGTGTTTGTCACAGATGCTCTTTGCGGGCGAGGTGGAGGAGGTGCGCGGGGCTCAGCGCGTGGTGCGCGAGGTCGGGATCTGCGGCGATGTGGGACGATGGGGCAATGCTGAGAATCGTCAATGTGAACGTCAACGGAATCCGCGCGGCTATGCGCAAGAACATGCAGGAGTGGGCGGACGGTCGCGGTTGCGACATCCTCACTCTGCAGGAGGTGCGCGCGCAGAACGACATTGCCTACGAAGTCATGGCACCGCTGGGGGAGCACGCCTATTCTGCCGATGCCGAGGCTAAGGGCCGTGCCGGTGTTGCGGTTGTCAGCGACGTCCCGGCTGTGGCAACCAGAATCGGCAACGGCGACAGCTACTTCGACCTGGCAGGCCGTTGGCTGGAAGCTGACTACCAGCTTGAGGATGGAAGCCTGCTGACCGTGGTTTCAGCCTATGTGCACTCCGGTGAGGTGGGCACACCCAAGCAGGACGACAAGTACCGTTTCATGGATCAGATGAAGATCCGCATGGACCAGCTGAAGCAGCACGCCGACTACGCCGTCATCACCGGGGACCTCAACGTCGGCCACACGGAGCTGGACATCAAGAACTGGAAGGGCAATGTGAAGAAGGCCGGCTTCCTGCCGGAGGAGCGGGCGTACTTCGATGAGTTCTTCGGCAGCCTCGGCTGGGTGGATGTCCACCGGAAGCTGTCTGGCGAAATGGACGGCCCGTACACGTGGTGGTCGATGCGCGGCAAGGCTTTCGACAACGACACCGGCTGGCGGATCGACTACCAGATGGCCACACCGGAACTTGCAGAAAAGGCCGTACAGGCTCAGGTCGACAAGGCTGCGGCCTACGATCTGCGCTGGTCAGATCACGCTCCGCTCGTCATCGACTACGACCTCCCCGCGTTGAAGGGCTGAGGCTTCTGCGCACACAAAAAGCGCCGGTGATGCGATTGTTCGCATCGCCGGCGCTTTTTGTGTGACTGGCTGCCTGGGGTTCAGGCAGCCAGTCGGTTGGCGTCTGTCAGCAGCAGCGGGTTGTGGGGTTGCGGTCCTGTTCGTCAGTCAGGTCCCGCCAGAATTCACGTTTGCCCTTTGATCCTTCCAGCGTGCCGTGGCGGCGCAGGTAGGACTTCTGGTAGTTGATGAACGCGTTTGCCCCGCTGATTTCAGCGGGGGTGGCTCGGCGCGGGTCCGGGTGGCAGTGCTGAGCAGGCTGTCGGGTGGTCCACCGTGGCTTCCGCTAGGCGGGCTCCCCAGGCCGTTCCCGAGGTGGAACCCCCGGGTGGCAGAATGCTGTTATGACTTCTTCTGCTCCCTCTGGGCCCCAGCGGTCCCTCACCGGAATTCAGGCGACCTCAGATTCGCTTCACCTCGGAAACTACATCGGGGCGCTCGCCCCGGTCGTGGCGCTCCAGGAGGAATACGATTCCTTCCTGTTCATCGCCAACCAGCACGCCATCACGGTGGAGCAGAACCCGGACGAACTGCGGGAGCGCACCCTGCGCACCGCGGCACAGTTCATTGCCGCCGGTGTCGACCCGGACCGTACGACCCTGTACGTGCAGTCGCAGATTCCCGCGAACTCGCAGCTGGGCTGGGTGCTGGAATGCCAGACCGGGCTGGGCGAAGCGCAGCGCATGACCCAGTTCAAGGACAAGTCGCAGAAGAACGAGCACGTGTCGGTGGGGCTTCTAACCTATCCGTCGCTCATGGCTGCAGACATTCTGCTGTACCAGGCGGACGTCGTGCCGGTGGGTGAAGATCAGCGTCAGCACCTCGAGCTGACCCGCAACCTCGCGCAGCGGTTCAACACGCGCTACGGGCAGACGTTCACGGTGCCGGAAGCGGCGATTATGAAGCAGTCGGCGAAGATCTACGACCTTCAGGACCCCAGCGCAAAGATGTCGAAGTCGGCGAAGTCGCCTGCCGGCTTGGTGAATCTGTTGGACGAACCGAAGGCGCTTGCCAAGAAGTTCAAGTCCGCTGTCACCGACGCGGGAACGGAAATCGCCTACGACCCCGAAAACAAGCCCGGTGTGTCGAACCTGCTGACCATTTACTCGGTGCTGGCGGATAAGCCGGTTGAGCAGATCGTTGCCGACTACGAGGGCAAAATGTACGGCCACCTCAAGGTGGATCTCGCCGAACTCGCCGTCGAAGTCTTCACGCCCGTGCGGAACCGCACCAACGAACTGCTCGATGACCGTTCGCAGCTCATGGCGATTCTTGAGCAGGGACGTCAGAAGGCTGCTGCTGAAGCAGAGAAGACCCTGCGGACTGTCTACGACCGGATCGGTTTCCTCTGATGTCTCAGACGGGGCCTGAATCCCGCAACGGCCGAGGTGCCGCTCGAGTCGGTCGCGGTGGCCGCGGCGGAGGTTGGGGTCAGGCCCGCGCCGGCACGGGCCACCGGCCGGTCAACCTGACCCCCGAAGCGCTGCACACCGCAGCCCGGATGGAAGACCGCTACCACGAGTGGCGGCGTGGGCGTGCGGAGAAGCGCGGTTGGAAGCCTGCGGTTGTTGCCTATGACTCCTATGGGTCCGAGACTTTCATTCGGGTGCTGGGGCGCATTGTGCTCAGCCCGGAGGGTGCAGAATCGCCGAAGAAGGACAGGAACGTGCGCGGCTGGCGCAACTTTGCCGCTGTGCCCTTGTCCAATGAGATTGCGTGGGTGCGCGTCGGGGGACAGGAGCACATGGTCACCGCTGATCGCGGTGGGATCATCGATGCTGTCATTCCCGGCAACTACAGCCGCGGCAAGGCGAAGTTGGAGATGTGGACCAGCGGTTCGGGCCTGGACACTGCTACTGCGCACATCATTGACGATGAACAGCGCTTCGGCATCATCTCGGACATTGACGACACCGTGGTGGTGACTGCCCTGCCGCGGCCCTTTTTGGCTGCGTGGAATTCATTCGTGCTCAATGAGCACGCGCGCTCGCCGGTATCGGGTATGGCTGTTCTGTATGACAGGCTGTCGTATCTGCGGCCGAACTCGCCGATCCTGTACCTGTCGACCGGAGCGTGGAACACTCAGCCTGCGCTGACCAGGTTTTTGCACCGGAATATGTATCCGTCAGGGCCTCTGCTGCTGACGGACTGGGGACCAACACCCACGCGAGTATTCCGGTCTGGGCAGGATCATAAGCGGACGTCCCTAGAGCGTTTGGCACGCGAGTTTCCGCACATCAAGTGGCTGTTGGTCGGTGACGACGGGCAGCACGACGAAGAGATCTACGGCGAATTCGTCGAAAACCACCCAGAGAATGTGGCCGCTGTTGCGATTCGCCAGCTGACGGCGGGTGAGGCCGTGTGGGCCGGCGGGCGCTCCCGGGGTACGGGGCGCGGTAAGAACATCCCCTGGTTCTACGGGGCCAACGGTGCTGAGCTGGCTGAACAGCTCGAAGCCAACGGCTTTTCTGCCCTGCCGAACTAGCAGACCGCGCCCTGCCTAGGCGCTGTCTGGCTAGGTGAGCTGAGGTCGCCCCGGCCCTGCACCTCGGCACCCTGACTTCAGCCTCGACACCCGACCATCATCCTGACCTCCACCTCAACAGCTGTGGCTGGCGCCGGTCTTCCACCTCGGCGACTTTGGCAGGCGCCGGTCTTCCACCTCGACCCCCGACCTCCCCCTCGACACCCGACCATCATCCTGACCTCCACCTCGACACCCGACCTCCGCCTCGTTCTGTTGGCTTAGGTGCCAACCAAAACCTCCGCCCACGCGTTAGCAACAAAAACTCCCGATAGCAGTGGTTGCTAAAGCGCAGAACCCGGCTAGAGGGAGTTTTCTTGTTGCTAAGGCGCGGATTCCGGCTAAAGAGTGTCTTGTCTGGCGGCAGAGCCTCGGCGGCTGGCCCAGCATACTCCCGCGGCAGAGGGGACTGCTGGGTAAGACAACCACGAGGCGCCACCCCATACCTTGGCACACCGGTTAGCAACAAAAACTCCCGATAGCAGTGGTTGCTAAAGCGCAGAACCCGGCTAGAGGGAGTTTTCTTGTTGCTAAAGCGCAGATCCCGGCTAAAGGGTGTCTTGTCTGGCGGCAGAGCCTCGGCGGCTGGCCCAGCATACTCCCGCGGCAGGGGGGGGGACTGCTGGGTAAGACAACCACGAGGCGCCACCCCATACCTTGGCACACCGGTTAGCAACAAAAACTCCCGATAGCAGTGGTTGCTAAAGCGCGGATTCCGGCTAAGGGGTGTTTGCTTGTTGCTAAGGCGAAGATTCCGGCTAAGGGGTGTTTTCGCTGTGGCTCTGGAGGCTCTGGAGGCAAGGGCGCAAAGAAAGGGGCGAGCCCATTCGGACTCGCCCCTTTCTTAAGCCTGAGCTTCAGCCCCTAAGGGTTGCGGCTGGCTCACGCAATCAGAATGCGCGGGTGAGAAGTGCCTGCTTGACTTCGGCGATTGCCTTGGTCACCTCGATGCCGCGGGGGCATGCTTCGGTGCAGTTGAAGGTGGTGCGGCAGCGCCACACGCCTTCCTTGTCGTTGAGCACTTCGAGGCGCATTTCGGAGCCTTCGTCACGCGAGTCGAAGATGAAGCGGTGCGCGTTGACGATTGCTGCCGGGCCGAAGTACTGGCCGTCGGTCCAGAACACCGGGCACGACGTGGTGCAGGATGCACACAGGATGCACTTGGTGGTGTCGTCGAAGCGCGCACGGTCTTCCTGCGACTGCAGGCGTTCGTGCGTCGGTTCGTGGCCCGAAGTCACAAGGAACGGCATGATCTCGCGGTACGACTGGAAGAACGGCTCCATGTCGACAATGAGGTCCTTTTCAAGGGGCAGGCCCTTGATGGCCTCAACCGTGATCGGCTTGCTGGTGTCGAGGTCCTTCAGCAGCGTCTTGCAGGCAAGACGGTTGCGGCCGTTGATGCGCATAGCGTCGGAACCGCAGACACCGTGTGCACAGGAGCGGCGGAAGGACAGCGAACCGTCCTGTTCCCACTTGATCTTGTGCAGTGCGTCAAGCACACGGTCGGTGCCGTGCATCGTGACCTGGTAGTCCTCCCAGTGCGGCTCGGAGTCCGTTTCCGGGATGAAGCGGGCGATGCGGAACGTGCACTCGAAAGTGGGGACTTCGCCGCCTTCTCCGGACACGCTCGACGGAAGGTCGATCTTCGATGCCGGTTCCGGGGTTTCGTTGTTCTCTGCCATCAGTACTTACGCTCCATGGGCTCGTAGCGGGTGACGATGACCGGCTTGGTCTCCAGGCGCATGCCGGAGATTCCTTCGGCGGTGCTGTTGGGGTCCAGGTAGGTCATCGTGTGGTGCATGAAGTTTTCGTCGTCGCGATCGGGGAAGTCCTCGCGGAAGTGTCCGCCGCGCGATTCCTTGCGGTGCAGTGCGGCAACGGCAACAGCTTCGGCCAGCTGCAGGAGGAAGCCGAGCTCAATGGCTTCGAGCAGGTCGAGGTTGTAGCGCATGCCGCGGTCGTGAATGCCGATGTTGTTGTAACGCTCACGCAGCTTGCCGATCACGTCGATGGCTTCGCGCAGGGTTTCATCGGTGCGGAACACCTGAACGTTGGCGTCCATGATCTCCTGCAGCTCAGCGCGGATGTCACCGACGAGCTCGGTGCCCTTGGAGTTGCGCATGGTTTCAACCATGTCGATCACCATGTCGGCTGCGTCGTCTGCGACTTCCTGCTGCTCGGCGGTCTTGGCGAATTCGGCGGCGTTGATGCCGGCGCGCTTGCCGAAGACGTTGATGTCGAGCAGCGAGTTGGTGCCCAGACGGTTGGAGCCGTGCACCGAAACACACGCACATTCACCGGCTGCGTACAGGCCGGGAACGATCGTGTCGTTGTCAGCGAGAACTTCACCGGCGACGGTGGTTGGGATGCCGCCCATGCCGTAGTGGGCCGTCGGGAAGACGGGGACCGGTTCGGTGTAGGGCTCGACACCCAGGTAGGTGCGGGCGAACTCGGTGATGTCCGGCAGCTTGGCGTCGATGTGTGCGGGCTCGAGGTGGGTGAGGTCCAGCAGGACGTAGTCCTTGTTGGGGCCTGCACCGCGGCCTTCGCGCACTTCGTTGGCCATGGAGCGGGCCACGATGTCACGCGGAGCGAGGTCCTTAATCGTGGGTGCGTAGCGTTCCATGAAGCGCTCACCGTCGGCGTTGCGGAGAATACCGCCTTCACCGCGGGCTGCTTCGGACAGGAGGATGCCGAGTCCAGCAAGGCCCGTGGGGTGGAACTGGAAGAACTCCATGTCTTCCAGCGGGATGCCGCGCTTGTAGGTGACAGCCAGGCCGTCACCGGTGAGCGTGTGCGCGTTCGAGGTGGTCTTGAACATCTTGCCGAAACCACCGGTTGCGAACACAACGGCCTTGGAGCGGAAGACGTGGATTTCGCCGGTGGCGAGTTCGTAGGACACGACACCCGCAACGACCTTCTTGCCGTCGACTTCGTTGATGATGACGTCGAGGACGTAGAACTCGTTGTAGAACTCAACGCCGTGCTTGACGCAGTTCTGGTAGAGGGTCTGGAGGATCATGTGGCCGGTGCGGTCTGCTGCGTAGCATGCGCGGCGGACCGGTGCCTTGCCGTGATCGCGGGTGTGGCCGCCGAAGCGGCGCTGGTCGATTTTGCCTTCTGGCGTGCGGTTGAAGGGAAGGCCCATCTTTTCGAGGTCGAGCACGGCGTCGATGGCTTCTTTTGCCATGACTTCGGCTGCGTCCTGGTCGACGAGGTAGTCGCCGCCCTTAATGGTGTCGAAGGTGTGCCATTCCCAGTTGTCCTCTTCGACGTTGGCCAGTGCGGCGCACATGCCGCCCTGTGCCGCGCCGGTGTGGGAGCGGGTGGGGTAGATCTTTGTGAGCACTGCGGTGCGTGCTCGCTGGCCGGATTCGATGGCTGCGCGCATGCCGGCGCCGCCAGCTCCGACGATCACAACGTCATAGTCATGTACCTGCATAAGGTCTCTATTCTCCTAAGCGGCGGTCAGGCCTGGCAGAAGCTCGGCAGCAGCGACGGGTCTGCGCCGGTCGGGCAGGGGCTGAAGGTGAAGATCACCAGGGTGCCGAGCACAACGATGATTGCGGACGCCACGTAGAGGATGATCTGCAGCGTGACGTTGGTGCGCGGCTTTTCGGCGTAGTCGTTGATGATGGTGCGCATGCCGTTGGTGCCGTGGATCATGGCCAGCCACAGCATGGCGAGGTCCCAGATCTGCCAGAACGGGTTGGCCCACTTGCCGCCGACGAAGCCGAAGTCGAGGCCCTGGACGCCTTCGCCCATCCACAGGTTCACGATCAGGTGACCGAAGATCAGGATGACGAGGAATACGCCGGAGATGCGCATGAACAGCCATGCGAACAGCTCGAAGTTCGACTTGGTGGTCTTGTGGCGCTGGTATTCGGCGCGGGGCTTGGGGATAACGGGTGTTGTCATTGTGCTCAGCCTCCGAACGTGTGCATCAGCTGGCGGGGGATGAACGCAATCATCACGATCAGCCAGAGGACCATGACTGCCCAGAACAGTTTGCGCTGGTTCTTGGGGCCGCCCTTCCAGAAGTCAACGAGGACTACTCGCAGGCCGTTGAAAGCGTGGTAGGCGATTCCTGCTACCAGTCCGATTTCGGCGAACGCCATGAGAGGCGTTTTGTACGTTCCGATAACTGCGTTGTAGGCCTCGGGCGAGACGCGAACGAGAGCAGTGTCGAGCACGTGTACCAGCAGGAAGAAGAAAATGCCGACGCCGGTGACGCGGTGAGCGACCCAGGACCACATTCCTTCGTGTCCGCGGTACAGAGTGCCCGTTGACGCTTTGGCCACGGGTCATCCTCCATTTTGCGATTGCGTGTATAGCGTTTTGAATCTACGCCCGTTTCACAGTATTTTCCAATCTTCCGGATGTGCGGTTGATGGGTTCTCTGTGCGTCGCGCGCAGGTTCTTGTCAGCTGGCCGTTCGGTCGGTCGGCTGAGGATGCCTCTATTGTCTCATGTCCGGTTTCGCCGACACTCGCCGACTCCCGGCTATTTAGGGCATGTTCCCATGCCCTATCGGGCCTTCCTGACCTGTCTTGCGTACGAGGTGGAGCTCCGGTCCCGCACCTGCCTCCACCTCGTGAGTGAGGTAGGGGTGGGCGGGCCGTGAGAGAGCTGAGCGTGTCGGTCCGGTGGGTGCCGGGTGCGTGCGAGACAATCGAGCGATGCTTTCTCGTTTCCACGCTGTTATTCCGGCCGGCGGTTCCGGCACTCGGCTGTGGCCGCTGTCGCGGCAGAATCGGCCGAAGTTCTTGCTTGATGTTTTGGGCTCGGGCCGTTCAATGCTGCAGGAAACGTGGGCGCGGATTGAGGATCTCGCCGCTGTTGAGAACCGTTGGGTTGTCACGGGCCGGGCGCACGCGCAGGCCGTGCGGGAACAGCTGCCGTCGCTTGGTGAGCCGAATGTGATTGCCGAACCGTCGCCGAAGGACTCCGCGGCGGCTATCGGTTTGGCTGCAATGCTCATTCATCGGCGCGACCCAGAAGCTGTCATCGGGTCGTTTTCGGCTGACCATTCGATCACCAATCCGTGCGAGTTCCGCCGTGTTGTCGCGGAAGCCTATGCGGCTGCCGACTGTGGGGACATTGTGACGATCGGCATCACTCCGACTTTCCCGTCGACCGCCTACGGCTACATCAAAGCGGGCAAGCGTCTGGGACTGGCGGAAGCGCCGACGGCCATGCGGGCGGAAAAGTTCGTGGAAAAGCCTGCGGCCGACACCGCGCGCCGGTACACCTATTCGGGCCGCTACCGCTGGAATGCGGGCATGTTCATTGCTCGCGCGGATGCTCTTCTGGCTCAGTTCAAGGAGTTCTCGCCTGACCTGTACGCGGGACTGTCCGCAGTTGCCGACGCGTGGGGCACCGAGGACCACGAGGCGGTGCTCGCCGATGTCTGGCCGGGACTGGAAGCCATTGCGATTGACTACGCGGTGGCTGAACCTGCTGCCGAGCAGGGCCGGGTTGTTGTGGTTCCCGGCGACTTCGGCTGGGATGACGTCGGTGATTTCGCGTCTGTAGCTCAGCTGCGTCAGCCCATTCCGGGCGAACCGTCGAGCGTTTTTGCTGCTGGCGATGACGTGCGGCTCGTTGATGTTGATTCTTCCGGCCTTGTGTATTCGACGACGGAGCGGGCAATTGCGCTGGTCGGAGTGGAGAACATCGTGGTCGTTGACACCGACGACGCGCTGCTGGTCACCCGCCGTGCCGTGGCGCAGAGGGTGAAGGAAGCGGTGAAGCGGGCGCGCGAGCTCGGCTACGACGAGGTTCTGTGAAACCAGAAGTGTGACGCCAGAGGCAGTCGGAAGCTGCCAAAGACATCCGGAAACAGCAAGAAGTGTGACGCCAGAAGTCACCGCGGCGCCGGCCCATTTGGGCCCGAGCGTAGAATCGCCCGGATACACATTTGAACGGAGGCACAGTGATCCAGGCGGAAGTAGCGGCGTTTGCCGACGAGCTGCGGGACTTTCGGCGTGATATTCACGCTCACCCAGAACTGTCGTATCAGGAGTTCCGCACCACCGAAAAGATCGCTGAGAGGCTGACTGCCGCGGGCCTCAAGCCTCGCTTGCTGGAGGGCACGGGACTCACGGTCGATGTTGGGTCCGGCCCGGTCAAGTGCGGTCTGCGAGCAGACATTGACGCCCTGCCGCTGGACGATCTGACCGACACTCCTTTCGCCTCGACCGTTCCCGGTGTTGCCCACGCCTGTGGGCACGACGTGCATCTGACCTCGCTCATGGGTGCGGCCCTCGTCCTCAATGAAATCGACCGCCGTCAGGGCCTGGGCGGAACGATCCGCTGTATTTTCCAGCCCGCTGAAGAAGTTACCCCCGGCGGTGCTCTCAAAGTCATCAATCAGGGTGTCCTGGAAGACGTCCCCGTCTGCTACGCCCTGCACTGCGACCCGGCTGTCGACGTCGGCAAGGTGGGTTCACGCATCGGCGCCATCACGGCGGCCGGTGACACCGTCATCATCCGCCTGTGCGGGCACGGCGGTCACACCTCGCGTCCGCACCTGACGGAAGACCTCGTGTACGCGCTGGGCAAGCTCGCCGTTGACCTGCCGGCCACCCTGCACCGACTGATCGACCCCCGCCACGCGATTTCTCTTGTGTGGGGCGCGATCGAAGCCGGCCACGCACCGAACGTCGTTCCCGGCGAAGGCCAGCTGATGGGAACGCTGCGCTGTCTTGACGTTGACGGCTGGAACCAGGTGGCTGAAGTTCTGCCGGAACTCGTGGACCGCATCGCCGGCCCCTACGGCGTCGAAGTTGAACTCGAACACCGCCGCGGAGTCCCGCCGGTGGTCAACACGGAAGACGAAGTTTCGTCAGCAGAAGCCGCCATCCGCCGTGAACTCGGCCCGACCTCGGTCCAGTTGACCCCGCAGTCAATGGGCGGGGAGGACTTTGCGTGGTACCTCACCCACGTTCCCGGTGCGCTCATCCGTCTGGGAACACGCACCCCGGGCGGCCGTACCTACGACATTCACCAGGGTGACCTTCTCATTGACGAGGACGCACTGCCGGTTGCCGTGCGCGTCTTCACGGCGCTCGCCCTGGAGCGCCTGGGCTTCCACGGCGAACCCTGATCGGCGGTTTTCCGCCTGCTTCTGCGGGAATCGCACAGCTGACGAGGCGGAGCTTACCTGGGTGCCCGGGTTGGGTTCCTGCTTGTGTCAGGGGCAGTCGTTAGACTGGCCGCGTGGATGAAAACCTGTTCCCGGTACCGGCCGGAGTGCACCCGGATGACCCGATTCTGCAGCTGCCCAAAGTCAGCCTGCACGACCACCTGGACGGCGGTCTGAGGCCAGCCACGATCATCGAACTGGCTGCCCAGTCTGACATTGAACTGCCAGCGGACGACCCCGAAAAGCTGGGGGAGTGGTTCCGCACTCAGGCTGATTCGGGAAGCCTGCCGGAATACCTCAAAACCTTCGGTGTGACGGTGGGTGTTCTGCAGAGCGCGGAAGCTCTCACGCGTGCAGCGCGCGAATGGACGCTCGACCAGGTGGCAGACGGTGTGTTCTACGCGGAATGCCGTTGGGCTCCGGAACAGCACGTGACCGGCGAACTCACCATGGACGACGCCGTGGCCGCGGTGGAAAAGGGCATGGAAGAAGGCGTGGCCATTGCAGCCCAGGAGGGCCGCACCATCATGACCGCGCAGATTCTGACCGCCATGCGCCAGAACGACAATTCGCTCGCGGTTGCTGAACTTGCGCTGCGTCACCGTGACAACGGGGTTGTCGGCTTTGATCTGGCTGGTCCGGAAGACGGCTACCCGGCTTCGGCACACAAGGCAGCACTTGATCTGCTGCGCGGTGAACTGTTCCCCACCACTCTGCACGCCGGTGAAGACGGCGGTCTGAGCAGCATGATGGATGCGATTGCTGCCTGCGGTGCTGTTCGCATCGGCCACGGTGTCGACATCGTGCAGGACATGCAGATCACTGACGGCGCCGGCGAAATCGGCCGTCTTGCCGCGTGGGTTCTCGACCGCCAGATTCCGCTGGAAGTGTGCCCGTCCTCGAACATTCAGACCGGAGCTGCCCGGTCGATCGAATCCCATCCCATTACGGGTCTGAAGGACCTGGGCTTCAACGTCACGGTCAACCCGGACAACAGGCTCATGTCGCAGACCTCGGTGACGCGCGAAATGCGGCTGCTGGTTGATCACGCGGGCTGGGACATCATCGACCTTGAGATCGCGACCGCCGCAGCTCTGCGTGCCGCGTTCATCCCGCTGGATGTTCGCGATCGCCTGCTGGAGGAAATCGTGATGCCAGGCTTCGAACGGATCGATCTGTGAACCGTCCCGGAAATTCTGACCGGCCCGGTGGTGGCGCCAGCCGCCCAGGTGACTGGCGCCGTGAAGAACGGGAGCGGCGCAAGCGCGGCGAACCATCGGCAATCCAACCGGCACAGCGGCCGGAAGTCGACCTTCCGCGTCGTCCGCTCAGCCTGGTGGGTGCGGTTGTCACTATGGTCATCCAAGGGGTCGCGCTGCTCGTTGCCGCCGGCATCTACGTGTACACCGGTCTGACGGGAGCGGGCAGCAGCCTGGGATCGCTTGTCGGCCTTGCGCTTATGTTCCTGCTGATGTCTGCATCCATGTTCGGCATAGCCAATGGCCTGTGGAAATACCGCCGGTGGGCTCGTCCGGCAGCAGTTGCGTGGAACATTCTGCTGCTGTTCTTCGCCTGGTCTGTTCGGCCCGGTGTCTTCAGCGAAAGCGGAGACTACATGTTCTGGGGGCCGCTGATCCTCGGAATTGAAATGCTGGTGCTGATGTTCCTGCCGGCGACCCTGCGAGCCTATGACGAAGGTCTGCGCAGGCAGGACGAAGCCGCGCAGCGCGGCGCTTAATAACCTGGCGCTGAATGGCCTAGCGCTGAATGAGGGTTTGGGCGAAGAGTGCTGAAGCCCCAGCTGCCAAGAACGTTTAAGAGTCAGCCGCCCTGCACGTAGTCGCCGCAGGCGGTGGCGAGCCCGTCTCCTTCAAAATCGCCTCCGGTGTCGCGCAGATTGCGTCCCGCGTCCTGGATTGCCCACCAGACTTCTGGTGAAGACAGCCATTCTTTGCGCAGGTCATCCCGCGCATCGGGGTCTTGAGCCAGTTTGTCGGCGGCGCCGCCGATCGTGTCCTGGGCGTTCTCTGCTGTGCAGCGCTCTTCGGAAGTGGGGCCGTCGGGCACGAGTTCGTCTTTCGCGTCCGGGGATTCCAGCGTGAGCGCGTAGTCGCCGTCGCCTTTCTCTTCAACCGTGAAAGTGCCGGTGATCAGTGCGAATGTGCCGTTGGCATCGACGGTGGATTTCGGTGCTGTGACTTTCACGCTGTCCTGTGCACTGGGGCTCAGGGTGACGGAATCATCGCCGCCGGGCTCGTCAGCGGTCTGCATCCACGCCCACAGGTAGATGGGGTCTCCCGAATCAGCTGCCTCTGCGAGGCTCTGCCACAGGGGGTCTTCGTTCTTAGGCCCGCCGGGGCTGACGTCGACAAACTGGCTGCCGTCCGCGTTGTCATCAGTGCCTTCTTCGGTTTGCTCAGTGGCGCTTGGGGCAGTCGATGCTCCCTCTACGGGGCGTTCACTGTCGACGACAGTGCATCCGACCAGGCTGAATGCGGCAACGGCACCAAATGCGAGTAGGCGCTTCACGATGGCCTCCCAGGAAGACGGCAGTTCTCGGTTGATTCTACGTGGCGTGCGTCTCAGGCGCGCAGCGTGCGGTTCGGTCTTGCGGCTCAGTCCTGTGAGTCAGTCTTCGGAGTCGCGCATGATCTGCAGGTCAAAGGACGCGGACATAGTGCGCAGCAGGTCAGCCAGACGGCGAGTCTGCGCGCCGGTCATGCTGCTCATGAGTTCGTGTTCGCGTTCCAAGAAGTCCAGCATCGCTCCATCGACCTTGGCGAGCCCGTCCTCGGTCAGCTGCACTCTGACACCTCGGCGGTCTCCAGGATCGGGACTGCGGGTGACGAGACCGGCTGACACCAGCCGGTCAATCCGGTTGGTCATGGTGCCGGAGGTGACCATCATCTGCTCCGTCAGCTTTGACGGGGACAGCTGATAGGGAGCGCCGGCACGGCGCAGGGCAGACAGGACGTCGAAGGACCACACGTCAAGACCGTGCGAGGCAAAGATGTCTTTGCGTGCCCGATCAAGCAGCTTTGCCAGTCGGCTGACGCGGGACACAACCTCCATGGGGGCAACATCGAGGTCGGGCCGTTCACGCTGCCATTCGCTGACAATCCGGTCGACTTCGTCCATATCCCCATAATAGTTCGATCTCGAGATACTCAACAACGAGCTAAATGAGCTGAAACACCTTCCCGGCCCTGTTTTCCTGGGAAAACCCAAAGTTTCGGACGTTGTTTACGTCCTGGATGTCCTTAAGCGCATCAGTGTTTTAAGGTGGGAAGCGTTGACAAGCTGCAAGATTGTCTGAACCCCGTGCCGGGTCATGAGGCTCGGCAGAATCAACAGAAGGACTACACGTGGATCTTTTCGAGTATCAGGCCCGTGACCTCTTCGAGGAGTACGGCGTTCCCGTGCTGCGCGCCGAAGTTGCGCAGACTCCAGAAGAAGCTCGGGCCGCAGCCGAAAAACTCGGCGGCGGAACGGTTGTCGTCAAATCACAGGTCAAGGTCGGCGGCCGCGGTAAGGCCGGCGGTGTGAAGCTCGCCAAAAACCCTGACGAAGCCGCAGCCCGCGCAGAGGAAATCCTCGGACTCGACATCAAGGGCCACATCACCAAGCGCGTCATGGTTGCCGAAGGCGCAGACATCGCAGAAGAGTACTACTTCTCGGTTCTGCTCGACCGCGCTAACCGCACCTACCTTGCTATGTGCAGCAAGGAAGGCGGCATGGACATTGAAACGCTGGCTGCAGAGCGCCCCGAAGCGCTCGCCAAGGTCGAAGTCAGCCCGCTGACGGGCATTGACGACGCCACCGCGCAGAAGATCGTCGATGAAGCAGGGTTCGACGCTGAAACCGGCGCGAAGATTGTCCCCGTCCTCAAGAGCCTGTGGAAGGTCTACAAGGACGAAGACGCAAGCCTCGTTGAGGTCAACCCGCTGGTCAAGACCGGCGACGGCAAGATCGTTGCCCTCGACGGCAAGATGACGCTTGACGACAACGCTGAGTTCCGCAACGAAAACCTCGCGAAGCTCGAAGACGAAGACGCTGAGGACCCCCTGGAGCGCAAGGCAAAGGGCATGGGGCTGAACTACGTCAAGCTCGACGGTGAAGTGGGCATCATCGGCAACGGTGCTGGCCTCGTCATGTCGACCCTTGACGTTGTGGCCTACGCCGGTGAAAACCACGGCAACGTGAAGCCGGCGAACTTCCTCGACATCGGCGGCGGCGCCTCGGCAGAGGTCATGGCCAACGGTCTGGACGTCATCCTCGGTGACGAACAGGTCAAGTCGGTCTTCGTCAACGTATTCGGCGGCATCACGGCGTGCGACGCTGTGGCAAGCGGCATTGTGAAGGCGCTGGAGATCCTCGGCGATTCCGCGACGAAGCCGCTGGTCGTCCGCCTGGACGGCAACAACGTCGAAGAGGGTCGCCGGATCCTCGAAGAGGCCAACAACCCGCTGGTCACCGTCGTCGACACGATGGACGGCGGCGCTGACAAGGCCGCTGAACTCGCCAACAACGCCTGATCGCCCGAAAGGACTTTCTTCATGTCGATTTTCCTGAACCAGGACTCCAAGATCATCGTCCAGGGCATCACCGGCGGCGAAGGCACCAAGCACACCGCCCGTATGCTCGCTGCAGGTTCGAACGTGGTCGGCGGTGTCAACGCTCGCAAGGCCGGGCAGACCGTCAGCCACAAGGACGCTGACGGCAACGACGTCGAACTGCCCGTGTGGGGCTCCGTCGGCGAAGCCATGGAAGCATCCGGCGCGAACGTTTCGGTTGCATTCGTTCCGCCGGCGTTCTCCAAGGACGCCGCAATTGAGGCCATCGACGCAGGCATCGGCCTGCTGGTCATCATCACTGAAGGCATCCCCGCACAGGACGCCGCCGAAATCTGGGCCTACGCCACTGAAAAGGGCAACAAGACCCGCATCATCGGCCCCAACTGCCCCGGCATCATCTCGCCCGGACAGTCGCTGGCCGGCATCATCCCGGCAAACATCACGGAGGCCGGCCCCATCGGCCTGGTGTCGAAGTCGGGCACGCTGACCTACCAGATGATGTACGAACTGCGTGACTTCGGCTTCACCACCTGCATCGGCATCGGCGGTGACCCGATCATCGGCACCACCCACATCGATGCTCTCGAAGCATTCGAGAATGACCCCGACACCAAGGCGATCGTCATGATCGGCGAAATCGGCGGTGACGCTGAAGAACGTGCTGCTGAGTACATCAAGGAGCACGTCACCAAGCCGGTTGTCGGCTACATTGCTGGCTTCACCGCACCGGAAGGCAAGACCATGGGCCACGCTGGTGCCATCGTCTCCGGTTCCTCCGGTACGGCTGCCGCCAAGGCAGAAGCTCTCGAAGCTGCTGGTGTGAAGGTCGGTAAGACCCCGACCCAGACCGCTGAATACATGCAGGAGATCATGAAGTCGCTGTGATGCGGCGACTGCGGGCGGTTGAGTGAACCGTCCGGGCGCTCAAGCTAGAAGCGTTGGGCGCTATTGACTGCAGAAACGGCTGTGGCCGAGTGGGAAACCACTCGGCCACAGCCGTTTTGTTGGGTTTTCTTCTCTGTTCTGCAGATTAGGGCTGGCGGGATGAGGTGCCTGGATGGGCTGGGTGCGTTCTTTAGCTGGGGCACACCGGTTAGCAAGAGAAACTCCCGTTAGCAGCGGTTGCTAAAGCGAAGATGCCGGCTAAGCGGTGTTTGTGTGCGGCTAAGGCGCAGATTCCGGCTGAGGCGTGTTTTTGTGGGCCGAAAATGTGCCGGCAGGACAAAGAATGCGGCGGCGGGGCGAGGTGCCTGGACGGCTGGGTGGGTCTGTCGCGCCGCCGGCAGCTGCCCTAGTCAAAGGACGAGGTGCCGTTTCGGTCGGCACCGGGCCTCCACCTCGTTCTGCGGTTGGGACGGTGGAGGCTTGTCTGCTGGTTTGAGTGTGCCCTATACATGCCGCACACCGGTTAGCAAGAGAAACTCCCGTTAGCAGTGGTTGCTAAAGCGAAGATGCCGGCTAAGCGGTGTTTGTGTGCGGCTAAAGCGAAGATTCCGGCTAAGGCGTGTTTTTGTTGGCCGAAAATGCGCCGGCAGGACAAAGAATGCGGCGGGGCGAGATGCCTGGGCAGGCTGGGCGCGTTCTCTACCGGGGCACACCGGTTAGCAAGAGAAACTCCCGTTAGCAGTGGTTGCTAAAGCGAAGATTCCGGCTAAGCGGTGTTTGTGTGCGGCTAAGCCGAAGATTCCGGCTAAGGCGTGTTTTGTGGGGCGAGGTGCCTGGGCAGGCTGGGTGGGTCTGTCGCGCCGCCGGCAGCTGCCCTAGTCAAAGGACGAGGCGCCGGGCCGGTTTGGGCCTGCTGCTCAGACTTCGTATTCTTCGGCTTCGCGGACCGAAAGCACTGGGACTTTCGCGTTGAGGATGATCTTCTGCGAAATCGAGCCCATGAAGAGCTTGCCCACGGGGGAGCGGCGGCGAAGTCCGATGACGAGCATCGTCACATCGCTGCGGGCTTCGGTGAGTGCAAGCAGCTCTTCGGCAGCGTCGTTGCCGCGCAGGTACTGCTTGACTTTGCCTTCGACCCCTTCGGACTTCATGTATTCGCGGGCCTTGTTCAGCTGGTCTTCGGTTGCGACTTCGCGTTCGTCCACCGCTTCGCCGACCCCGGCGTTGACAACGTAGAGCTTGTCGCCGGTTTTCTTTGCGAGGTCAACGGCTGCCGTCAGGGCTGCTTGGCCTTTGGTGCTGGGGGTGTAGCCAACAAGAATCGTCATACCCTTAACTCTATCCGTGCCGCGGAAGTTTCGGGCAGGCCCGCGTAAGACTCGGGCCGCACCTCGTGCAAACGGCACCGATCGCTCAGTCTGCACCGCACGCGCAATGTTTATGCCAACCCACGCGGCACCCGCACTCCGCGTGCATCCGCGACTACAGTGGAGGCCGTGGAACCTGATGTTGAAAGCCCCGCCTGGACGGCCCACACGCAGCGTATGCGTGAGCTTTTCCCTGCGTGGCCGGATGGTTTTCCGCTGTCCGTCTTTGTGTCGCGTTACCTGCTGGGGCGAGTCGCCGGCCAGCTGAACATTTCCGGACGTCCCGAGGTTCCACCTCGGCATCCGGTGCCGCTGGAAGACGACGCTTCTTTTGTCGTGCTTGACGATGCGGATGGTTCAGTGACGGCTGCGGTCCTCGCAGCGACCACGGGGACCGTCACGGTGTACGCGGATTTTCTGCCGCACGCGCAGCGTTTGCGTGAGATGTTCGGTGATTCGCGGGTGAGTGTTCGTCCGCTGCCGGGTTTTCCGCCTCATATTTCTGCTGGCCTTGATGTGCGCGGCGCTCGCCCGGCGAAGGCTCTGCTCATTTCGCCGAAGGCGCAGGCTGCGGTGGCCGATTATGTTGCTGCGCTGCGGCCGGTGGTGGATGAGTTCATGGTCGTGGGTCGCGATAAGCACTTGTTCCGCGGCATTAATGCGGAGCTGGCGCGCGGTTTCGAGCGGGTCGATGTTTCGCCGGGCCGCTATAAGTCGCGAATGATCATCGGCTCGACGCCCGAATCCGGCACGGGGTTCAGTACAGCGCGGATTGAGCCGCACCAGCGCACTGCGCGGGCGGATATTCCGGGTGTTCCCGAGCTCGAGGTATCCGCGTACGGAGCGTGTTTCGGCGGGCCGGAGATTGACGCGGGTTCCGCTCTGCTGCTGCGCGCGCTCGCTGAGCGCCACGCAGGATCGGCTAGTTCTGCCTCCACATCAACTGACGATGTGCCTGCTGGCCGCCCGCGGATCCTCGACTTGGGGTGTGGCAATGGTTGGCTGTTGACGGCTGCGACTCATGTTCTGGGAGCGCAGCAGGCGGTGGGGGTCGATGCGTCGGCGGCGGCGCTGGCTTCTGCTGAGCTGACGGCCGAGGCGGGTATGCCGGCCGGTGTTGATTGGCGTGTTGAGTATTCGAATGCGGGGGAGGGGCTGCCACAGCAGGCTTTCGATGTTGTGCTTCTCAATCCGCCTTTTCACGCGGGGCATGAAATTGAAAGCGATACTGCCAAGAGGATGATGCGCAGTGCCCACGCGGTGCTGCGGCCGGGAGGTCGTGTGGTCGCGGTGTTCAATTCCGCGCTGCGGTACAGGCGTGAACTCGAGGCGCTTTTCGGACAGGACAACGTTGAACAGTGGGCGAGGGATCGTCGGTTTACCGTCCTGTCGGCGGTGAAAAGCTGACCACTTGATCCACCTCGTCAGCCTTGCCCTGCAGAGAAGCCCGGCTCCCAGCTGACGAACAGCTGAGAGCCGGGCTCCACCTCGGCCTTTCATAGCCGGCTAGCGCACTCAGCGCTGAGCGACTCCCTGTGCGGGCTGTGTGCGGGATGCCGCGATCGCCGGAAAGAGTGATGCAGCCAAAGCCGCAAACGCGGTCACAGCTGCCAGTGCGGCAAACATCGTCCACGGGACGTCTGGTGCGACGGTGATGCCTTCGGCGGTCAGCAGCGAACGAACTCCAGCCCAGCCGAACAGAACACCCAAGCCCGTGCCCACGATGAGTGAGACGATGGCCATGAGCATCGCCTCGCCGGCCACCATGCGGGCCGCTGCCCAGCGGGACAGTCCCAGGGTGCGCAGCAGCGCGGTTTCGCGTTTGCGTTCAATTGTTGCCAGGGACAGGGTGTTGCCCACGCCGACGATCGAAATGATGATCGAAGCGCCCAGCAGGCCCAGCACAATTCCCATCATGATGCTGATGATCTGCGCATACGATGCTCGTTGGAGTGCGCCGTCTGCATCGCTGAAAACACCGGTTTTCTCGAGATCAGCCTTGAGCTTTGTGATCTGCGAAATGCTTGCATCGTCAGCCAGACGAACCCATGTTTGGCCGTCTGCCTTTGTCAGGCCGAGGGCGGCGATGTCGTCTGCGTTGGCAAGTGCCGTGTCAGCGGGTACTGCATTGTGGATCTTCACTGTGAGTTCCACGGATTTCTTCCCGGCCTCGCCAGCCTTGCCAGCCCCGCCAGCCTGCCCAGCGGTGAACGTGACCTTCTTACCGGCAATGTCTTCGGTGTTG
This sequence comes from Brevibacterium ravenspurgense, assembly GCF_001584615.1. Lineage (GTDB taxonomy): Bacteria > Actinomycetota > Actinomycetes > Actinomycetales > Brevibacteriaceae > Brevibacterium > Brevibacterium ravenspurgense. The sequence continues at coordinate 829,568 of NZ_LQQC01000010.1, forward strand.
GGGCCCGACTTGATGTAGACCACGCCAGGTGGCGGCAGGAGCTTCGTGCTGCGCGGCACGCTGTATTTCTGCTTCTCAACGCCGACCAGCTGCGTGTGCGTGCTTTCCGGATCATCGTCCTGGCCCAATGGCTCAGAGGCCTCTGCCTGCGTGCCGGGCAGGGTGACGAGGTCCTTGACGATCTCGGAGTTCTTCAGGGTGTTGACCGTTTTGTCGGAGCCTGACTGCGCTGCGAGGTCGATCGGTGCGTCTTCGGACAGCGTCGTGTCGATGGTTGTGCGAGTGGTCTGCGCGCCCATGAAGATGGTCGCCACCAGGGTTACGCCGATCAGCAGCGCCGCGGTTGTCGAAGCGGTCCTGCGCGGGGCCAGCTTCACGTTGCGCGCAACAAGACCGAGCGTCGGTGAGTGGAAGATCTTTTCGCCGACCCGCCCGGTCAATTCGACCAAGGGCGGCACGAACACACGGCTGAGCACCAGCACACCGCAGAAGGCCATGAAAGCGCCGGGCAGTGCGAGCGTCATGTCGCCGTCGTTTGCCCCGACTACGGTGGCAGCGGCGCCGAGTGCGGTGAGCACTGTGCCAAGCACCAGACGAATCCACGGGAAGCGCGAATCGGGTGCTGGGATGTCTGCCGGTGCCAGTGCGTCGATGGGGGACACGCGTGTGGCTTTAAGCGCGGGGACGAAGGATGCTGCAACGGTGACGGTGACGCCCACTGCCAGGCCGAGCACCACGGCGAGGACTGGCAGGGGTGCGGTCTGGAAGTTCGCCTGGACGTATGTGCGCAGGGCAATGGGCAGCAGCATGGCGGCTCCCCAGCCCACAAACACTCCGATGACGGAGCTGACAAGACCCAGCACGGCACCTTCGGCCAGGGTTGCGTTGCGCAGCTGTGAGCGTGTGGCGCCAACTGCCCGCAGGAGCGCCAGGGAACGGGTGCGGGAGGCGACGAGCACCTGGAAGGTGTTCGAAATGACGAGCACCGCTACGAACAGCGCCACCGCAATGAAGGCGCCGATGAATGTCACGACGGTTGCGGAGTCTCCCGTGACGTCGTTCATGCGCTCTTCGATCAACTGGTCTTCTGTGGCGACTTTGTAGTCACCGGCAAGTTTCGCACCGTACGTGTTGCTGCTCACCTCTTCAGAGCCGGCCAGGGCGTCTGCTATCGCGGACTGGACTTTCGAGGTGTCGGCTGACTTGTCTGTGAACACGCGCAGGTAGTTGAAACCCGGGTCCAGGTCGGCAATGCCGTGGTTGGTCACCTGGAGTGCGGCTGAGGGCATGGGGCCGATGCCGGTGATGGTGTAGGTGCGTTTGGTGTCCTGCCCGCCCTCGAAGGAGGGAACGCTCAGCTCAACTTGGTCTCCGACTTCCTTGTTTTCCTGTTGGGCGACTGAGGTGTCGAACAGGATCTGGTCGGCTTTGGTAGGCGCTTTGCCTGTTGTCACTTCGATGTGGCTGTTTTTGGGCCACACGGACACTTCGGTGAATCCGCCGCTGGGCAGGCGTGCGAAGGTCGATTCGATTCGCTGTGTTTCTTTGACTCCCTTGATGCTGTTGATCTTCTTTTCTGTCGACTCTTCAAGGGGGTCGTAGTCGTTTGTCACCACAAGGTCCGCACCTGAATACTGAGCGGAGAATTCACCGCGGATGGTTTTGTTGAAGGATGCCAGCACACCGGTGACGGCAACGACGAATGCGACCGACACGATGATGGTCAGTGCCGCGGCTATCAGGCGTGCACCGCCGGAGCGCAGGTTTGCTTTGACGATCATTTGGTGACCTCCAGAAGTGCGTCGGAGATCGCCTCGACAGTCGGGGAGTAGAGCTCGCCCACCACGTATCCGTCAGCGAGCATCACGACGCGGTCGGCGTAGGCGGCGGCTGATGGGTCGTGGGTGACCATGACGACGGTCTGGCCCAATTCGCTTACGCAGCTGCGCAGGGTCTGCAGGACTTCGGTGCCGGTGCGTGTGTCGAGTGCGCCGGTGGGTTCGTCGGCAAACAGGACTTCAGGCTGGTTGACGAGTGCGCGGGCAACGGCGACGCGCTGTTGTTGGCCGCCGGAAAGTTCGTGGGGGCGGTGGCTCAGTCGGTCGGTCAGTCCGAGGTTTTCGACGATTGCTCGTTTGAATTCCTGGTCAACTTTGCTGCGAGCCAGTTTGGCCGGGAGCATGATGTTCTCATCGGCGGTCATTGCGGGGATCAGGTTGAACGCCTGAAAGACGAACCCCATGTGGTTGCGCCTGATTTTCGTCAGGGCGGAGTCGCTGATGCCGGTGATTGCACGTCCGGCCAGGGTCACGGAGCCGCTGTCGGGGCTGTCCAATCCGGCCAGTATGTGCATGAGGGTCGACTTGCCAGACCCGGAGGGCCCCATGATCGCGGTGAACTTACCGGCCTGAATGTCGATGCTGAAGTTGTCGAATACGGTCAGGCGGGCTTCGCCGGTGCCGTAGGACTTGCTGATGCCGCGGGCGCTGATCGCGGTTGTGTGCGCTGTGGAAATCGTCATGTTTCCACTTTCGCGAGCTCGTCAGCTCAGATCATCGGCCCGTGGGATGCTCCTGAAAGGTGTTCCTCATCCCTGAGGATGAGGTTCATACGATTCCGGTTTCGTACGCCAGGATGACGGCGTGGATGCGGTCGCGCACTTCGAGTTTTGCCAGGATGTTCCGGACGTGGGTTTTGACTGTGGGTTCGGCCATGAACAGTTCGTCCCCGATTTCCGCGTTCGACTTCCCCTGCGCGATCAGCTGGAAGACTTCGCGTTCGCGCGCTGTGAGCCGCTCCAGTTTCTGGGCGTGTTCGGTGGGTGGGGCGGGTTCTGCGATGACGGTCTGCAGCAGCCTGCGGGTGGTCGATGGTGCGATGACGGCGCCACCCGTGTGGGCTTGTCGTATGGAGTCGAGCAGCACCTCGGGGCGGGCGTCTTTCAGCAGAAAACCGCTGGCCCCTGATCGCAGAGCCGATAGCGCGTATTCGTCTGTGTCGAATGTGGTGAGCACGATGACGGTGGGCACGCGGGGGGCTTCCGGGCATCGCCGAGCGCCATGATTTCAGCTGTGGCGGACAGTCCGTCAAGGACGGGCATTCGGATGTCCATGAGAACAACGTCGACTGCCTGTGCCGCAACGGTGTTGACGGCCTCACGGCCGTTTTCTGCCTGAGCGATGACCTTCATGTCGTCTTGTGAGTCGATCACCATCGCGAAGCCAGCCCGTACAAGAGCCTGGTCGTCAACAAGAAGTACGCGAATGGTCATGAGTTGTCCTCGGGCAGTGTCAGCAGAACTGAGAATCCGGTGTCTGTCGGTTCGGCGGTGAGCGTGCCGTTGTGAACGCGCGCTCGCTCTTTCATGCCCTGAATGCCGGCACCGGAACCCGGAACGGCTGAACGGTCAGCGTGCCCGGTAGAGGTGATGTCGGCGATGAGCTCTTTGTCGCCCGGCCGTACGGTGACGGATGCGCGGGCGTGTGGTCCGCCGTGTTTCATTGTGTTGGTGAGTGCTTCTTGCACGACACGGTATACGGCAAGTTCGGCTGCCGGCGACAGGGTGGGGAGGCCGGGGGAGACTTCCAGCGTGACATCAAGGCCGGCTGAACGGACGTTGTCGATGAGGGTGCCGAGGTCGCTGATGGCTGGCATGGGTGCGGTTTTCTGTCCGGGTTCTCTGTCGCGCAGGACTCCAAGGATGCCGCGCAGGTTCCCCAGGGCTTCGCGCCCGGTGTCGGCAATGGTTTCCAGGGCTGTCACGGCTGCTTCGGGTGAGCGTGCCGCTGCATAGCGGCCGCCGTCGGCTTGGGTGATGATGACCGACATGGAGTGGGCGATGATGTCGTGCATTTCCCGGGCAATGCGCATGCGTTCGGCATCCGAGGCCAATCGGATTTCGTTTTCGCGTTCCCGTTCAAGCAGTGCGCTGCGTTCGGCTATCCGCTGGAGTTCGTCGATTCTGCGGCGGCGGTAGTCGCCTGTGGCCCAGGCGAATGCGACTGCAGCCAGGGGGAACACAAAGAACGCGGAAACGTACATCAGCAGCTCGCCTGGCGTAACGTCCTTGATTCGCGCACCCTCCAGGTACATCATGGCCGAGACGCTCACAAGGAAGATCAGAGATGCTGCCGCGCCCAGGGCAAGGAAGATCTTGCCCCAACGGCGGGGAGCATATGCGGTGACTGCGTGAACCGTGATGGGAACTGCCAGCAGTGTGGGATGTGGGTATCCGCCTGTCAGGGCGTAACCGAGACCTGTCGCTGCCACTGCCCAGCCGGTGACCAGCGGGAATGTGCGGCGGAAGGTGAGTGCGGCGCCCATTGCGCCCAGGAGCACCATGTGGATGATGCCGCGCACATCGTCTTCATAGAACCGAAAGCTGAACGCGATGAGCATCAGGGGAACGGCGAAGAGCAGCGAGTCAACGATCCATTTATGGGTCGAGAAAAACTGCGATGCCCTCACGTGCCACGGTTCTGCCATGACAGTAAGTCTAGGAAGCCCCAGGCTGGGCTTTCATCGTCCCGCGGGATGAGTTCTGCGCTGCGGGATATGATCCTGCGGGGTGCATTGGCGAGGTGCTGCTCGGGTCCGCGCTCGCTTTTTTGGGTCGCTGACCTGCGTTCATTCTGTATTCAACCAGGTGGGACTGCTGATTCAGATTGGTCTGTGAGGGTAAGCGGGACCCTGCTCTGATCGTCAATGGAGATCGCCCATGCCCCGCTCTCAGCGCTTCGGCGCGTTTGTTCTTGCTGCCGCTGTCATCGGAACGCTGACCCCGTCGACAGCTGTTTTTGCCGCTCTGCCGGCAGCCCAGGAAGCTTCTTCTGAAGAACCCGCGAAGGACACCTCCGCCTCGGAACCTTCAGAAGAGCCCAAGCCTTCGGAAGCTGCCGAAGCACCGGTACGCCCCTCCTCGGAACCTTCTGAAGACCCGAAGACCCCGGAAGCTGACGCCCCGGCAACTCCTGTCTCGGAGCCTTCGGAAGCAGCGGAAGAAGAGGAAGAAGCGAAGACCGGCAAGGTTGATTTCCGTCTGTTCCGTGATGAGAACCTCAACAATACGTATGACGATGAAGATGCTCACGATGGTTACGTGAACCTTCTGAACAAGGACACGGGTGAGTGGTTTAAGGTTCTGCCCGGTTCCTTGCAGAAGCAGGGTCTGCCGGCTGGCACGTACACGGTGTACATGCGTGATGCTTCGATCGCGGATGGTTTTGGTGTGGTTGTCGATGCTAAGGGCAAGCGTCTGCCTTTCGTTGAACTGAAGGAGCAGAACGACGCGACGTACATTGACGAAGACAGTGGGGAGACGGCGGAGACTGTTACTGATACCGGTCGTTTTGTCACCACCACGATCGAGGTGAAGGCCGGGGAAACTGCCGCCGCTCACTATGCGTCGACGCGTATCGACGCTGCAGCGAAGGTCACCCTGGATGGTGAGAACGTCCCAACCGATGTGTATTTCAAGGACGGCAACCGGAAGCTGAAGTCCTTTGAATCGGACTCCGGTTACCTGGCTTCGGATGACGCTTCGAAGAAGGCACGCCATTTCTTCTCCGAGGAATGGATCACGGTCGGTGTGAACCCGGTGGCCGGTCAGCGTGTGAAGAATGTGACCGTCGGCGGTCTGGGTGCCGGTAAGGACATCACGGCCGAAAAGATCTCACCGTTTGAGTACCGCGTGAAGCGCTCAGAAATGGGCGACGACTTTGGGCGTTTTGAGTTCAAGGTCGAACTTGAGAAGAGCGCTGAGTTCGGCAAGGTCGACTTCCGCCTGTTCCGTGACGAAAACCTCAACAACACGTACGACAGCGGCACTGACGAGGATCTGGATGACTATGTGAACCTTTTCAATGAGGACACCAAGGAATGGTTCAAGGTTCTTCCCGGTTCGCTGCAGAAGCAGGGTCTGCCCGCAGGCAAGTACACGGTGTACATGCGCACGCAGGGGACCGCGCAGGGCTTCGGCGCGATTGTCGATGCCGACGGTAAGCGCCTGCCGTTCAAGACTCTCGAGGGCAAGAACGAAGCTGTGTACATCGATGAAGACAACGGCAAGCAGACAGGAACCGTCACTGACGCCGGCCAGTTTGTCACCACCACGATCGAGGTGAAGGCCGGGGAAACTGTCACCGCTCACTATGCGTCGAGCCGTATCGATGCTTCCGCGAAGATCAACGATGACGGTGTGGAAAGCGTCTACTTCAAGGACGGCGACACGAAGCTTGGCGCGTTCGCTTCGGATGCTGGCTTCCTCGCCACTGCAGACGCAGAAAAGAAGATCCGTCACTTCTTCACAGAAGACACGGTGACCCTGGGCGTCAACCTGAAGGACGGCCGCCGGGTTGTCAAGGTCGAGGTGGAGCCGTCGGCTACTCGTGGTGGCGAGACTCGTGTTCTGTACGATGCCGAAGCTGCAGCACCTTCTGCTGACCCGGAGGCAACGCCTGCCGCCGCACCGGTTGCCTTCGCTGCGGCCTCTGCCGCTGAAGCATCGGCCGAACAGGACCCAACAGAGTTCTCGATCAAGCGTTCGGAAATGGGCGATGACTTCGGCCGCTTCGAGTTCGTGGTGACCACGGGACCGAAGGAAGACCCCACCGACGAGCCGACGGACGATCCAACCGACGAGCCGACGGACGATCCAACCGACGAGCCGACGGATGAGCCGACTCAGGACCCGACGGACGAACCGACTGACGAGCCGACGGATGACCCGACGGATGAACCGACCGACGAACCATCCCAGGATCCGACGGAGGGTGCAACCGACGGTTCGACCGAAGGCGGCTCCGCAGCTCCTGCACCCGGTGAGTCCGATGGCAATGGCAGCACCGGCGGTTCCACGGAGAGCGGCAGCGGCTCGACCACGGGCAGCGCGTCTGACAGCAGCTCATCGCAGAAGGGTTCAATGCCGCGCACTGGTGTCAGTGTCGGCATGAGCCTGGCGGCTGGGCTGGGACTCATCGCGGTTGGTTCTCTGCTGGTTGCACGCCGTCGCAAAGGCTGAGTGCTGAACGTGTGATCGCAGCTGAATAGAGCACGGTGCGGGCGAGGAACACCTCGCTCGCACCGTGTTTTTGTGCCTTCACCGGACGGGTGCTCTACGCCGGCATCCACCCGAAGACTCCGTAACTGTTTCAGAAACGATTCCACAGACTAACGATTCCGAATATCTGCACGAATAAACATATAAACGCTTTTGCATTCTATTAACGGCTCTTTATGCAAATGACAAAACGCCCCTTTTCTGGGTAATTTAATTCTCGCTGAGTTTCTGTATTGAGAATGCTGACCATTGAAGGAGGGGTTCATGCGCGGTCTGTTCGCGGTCTGTACCTCGTTTGCGGCGGTTGCGGCTACGGCTGCCGCGTTCGCTGCGGCTCCTGCCCTTGCAGGGCCGGATGACGATCGCAGTGTCGAAACACAGGCGCACATCGATGCGCCGAAGGTCTTTTGGAATATAGAGGCGAACTCATTCGTCATCAATTCGCAGGCAGGTGGGAAAACCGTTTCGCTGGATAAAACGGCCAATTGGGTCGGCCGTGGCTATAACGATGACGGCAGCCAGAATTATGTTTTTCCGATTACGGACGATCCCCGCCTGAACTTCCTGGGCCAGGATGGTCAGCTGCTCTACATGGCACCGCAGGTCCCGGGACCGGGCAACAGCCCCATCTGGTCGGGCTTCGGCGCTGACACCGCAGTGCCCATTGAAAACTTCCTTGACGGGAACTTCGCTTTGGAGCTCGTCGGCTTCAACGGTCCGGGCGAAATGAACATGTTCAACTATTCGACGTTCGGCAACCTGCCCGTGACGCGCCTGTTCTCGTCACATGACAAGGTTTCGCGAACCGTGTGGCTGGATCCGGGCACGCACACGCACAACATCACAACGTTTACAAAACCCGGCCGCTATGAGGTCACTTTCGATGCGAGCGCTCGCACGACTGATGGCGCTTTTACTGCTTCGAAGCCCACAACCCTGGTGTGGCGTGTGGGCGGCACGAACCCGGCTGATGAAAAGCTCGGTGATGTTAAGACCGCCTACAACAATGCCGGGAACGTTAGCGGCACCTCGTCCCCGAACTTCACAATCGCCCCGCACACCGGCAGTGATAAAGACGGTGACAAGAACCTGACCGATCTGACTTTCGATGCTGGCACTGAAGCCGCCGAGGGCACGGTCGTGTTCTACATCGACGGCTATCACCTTGCTGAGGTCCCGGTGAAGAATGGCAAGGCGACGTGGAGTGAAATGATCGGCTCCACCTCATCAACCTTCCAGGCAGTGTTCGTGCCGACCAAGGGTGCGGCACGCTGGGTCAGTGCGCCGCTTACCTCGAGTACCGGGCAGAAGCCCGTGTCCACGAATCAGCCGGGGGAGTTTCCGCAGGAAACCCCCGCAGCATCTGCCGGCGGCTTCTCAAATGGCGAGGTGAAGGTCGGCTCCCGTGATGTCTCTGTCAGTGCCCGTGGGCAAAGCGACGACAACAGGGTCACGATTGAAACGAAACCCGCCGATGATTCGCTCATCTACAACATCACGGGTGGTTTCTATGAAAAGGGCTATGACGAACCCACCTGCTCTGTTGATGGTGTCAGCGGTCCGGGGCGGAGAAACCTCGAGGTGGACCGTGAGTACTGCAAGGGCGACGAATACACGCTGAAGCTGACGCTGGAACCGCAGCCTCGTGCAGCGATCGGCAATACGGACACAGTTGATCTGGGCAAGGTCAGCAGTGCCGGTAAAACCGTGGAGACTCGTTTCTCTGAAATCGGTGCGGGCGCAACTCCGCCACCGGGTAACGGCGGTGAAGAACCCGGCCCTGGAGAAGGCGGCATGAAGCCGAAGCCGGGGGAGGGGCCTGAACAACCGGATCCGGGTGACGGCAATGACGGTTCTGACGGGGACCTCCTGAGCACGCCTGTCACAATCAGCCGTGGGCATGTAGACCTGCGCGCAATGGATCACAAGGGCGAATTCTCTGTGGCCCTCGGTGATGATTCGCGTCAGCATGCCACGGAGTCGGTGACTCGCACGATTGATTCGACGACGCTGGCCGTCACGAAGCTCGCGAAGGTCAAGCGTGAAGGCAATGTGCTTGCCGATCCGAGCTACGACGTGCTTGGGCCCAAGGGCTCTGAGCTGTATGTTCTGCCGCAGGCTCAGCAGCCGGGCCGGGTGTGGCCGGGCTTTTCGAGCGAAACACTTGACCGCGCGAAGTACCCCGAGGGTGCGACGATGACGCTCACGCCGGTCAGTGCTCCTGAGGGCGGCAAGTGGTTTGCCTACACGGAGAATCTGGGCGCGATCCAGAAGATGTACGCATCGAGCGACAAGGCCGCCGACATTCCTCTGCCGCCTGGCACACACATGCACACCGCGTGGGCATTCACGAAGCCCGGAACGTACACGATCGACCTGACCGCGCGAGCTAAGCAGGCCAGCGGTGGTGAACGCAGCGCCGGTGGCGAAGTGCAGACGAAGACTCAGCGCCTGACCTTCGAGGTGGTGCAGAAGTCAACCGGGGACGAAGGCGAGGTGCCAGGTGACGGGCCTGGCGAGGTGCCGGGTGACGGGCCTGGCGAGGTGCCAGGTGACGGGTCTGGTCAGGAACCAAGCGTGCCAGAAGCTCCCGGCGGTGAGTCGGGTGATCAGGGCGGCACGAACCCGGGTGCAGATGCCCCGGAGGCTCCGGGCGGCAATCCGGGTGGGTCTGGTGCGGAGCCTGGCGAGGAATCTGGCGAGGACTCTGGCACGGAACAGCCGGGTGCAGACCGGGGTGAAGATTCCAGCGCGGGCGCAACGGGCGCCTCGGGTGGTGACGTTAGCAGTGCATCAAACGGTTCGGCAGGTGCTGCTGATGGTGCCGCTTCGGGTGAAACTGCTTCGGGTGGCGGTGGCACTCTGCCGCGCACGGGTGCGACGCTTCTGCCTCTTGGAATGGCAGCTGGTGTTCTCGTTGGTGGGGGTGCTGTGCTGGTGGCAGCTGGTCGCCGTCCAATTCGGCGACACGAAAAGCGCAGAAATCGATAGGATTTTCCGTAAGCACCTGGCGACGCTGGAGGAAGCACAGTGACTGCATCCGATTTCGAGGTAGATCTCGACTCCGCCGAATCGATCCTGGAGATTACGGGCTGGTGCCTGCGTGCAGACGAGCGGCTCAACGAGGAAAAACCGTGGGACGGCTTTGTGGTCCTGACTGGTTTTGAGGAAGCGCACGCGGCGATGCAGGCATGGCGGTTTGTCGGTGAAGAGACCCTGCCCACGGGGGTGAACATTGCCAATCCGGCGTTCAACCTTGACGTGATGGAACGGCTGCGTGAGCTCACTGCCGACCCCGAACGCGGTGAATGGCAGACCTGGGTCATTCTCTATGACCTCGCCAGCGACTCCTTCGATCACATCTTCCTGTGGCCGGGAGAAGATGCTGGGTACAACGTGATCGGCTACGACACCCCGATGTCGACGATTGAAGCACTGAATCCCGCCCATCCTGCTGAAGAGCCGCAATGGCTGACTGCGGCCAGGGGCAAGCCGCCCGTCTGACGACATTGGAGGAAGCGCAGTGACTGCGCCCGATATCCAGGTGGATTAAGACTCTGCCGATTCGATCCTGGAAGCCATCGGCCGTCATCCAGGGATTCCAGCGCCGCTAACCCTGCTTCGGCTGGCCGCCCGACTCCTGCCGCTGCTGGTTCGGAGCAAACTGATGAGGCGGATACTGCTGAGGCGGCCCGGCAGGGGCGGTCCGGTTCTTGCGTCGAGCCAGGACGACGATGAGCACAAGGACGGCGATGAGTGCAAGGACGACGATGACTCCCGCCGCAATCCCGACCACAGCGAGGGTCGGGAAACCTGCGGGCTGGGCCGGCGTGGCGGCCGTTTCCTTATCAGACGAGGTATCGCTCCCGTTACCCCAAACCCCGGCGTTCGGGGCCATCCCCAGCCAGCCTTCATCCTTTGCCACCTGGGGCAGCCACCTGACGGCCTCCGGGTCGACGCCCGCATCAACCTTGTAGTGCTCGGGATAGGCCATTGTCGACTCGTCCGCGAAGCCGTCGCACAGTTCACGCACGACATCCCACTGCGGATCATCGTTGGCCGTACCGGGATAGGTGATGGGCTCATCGGGATACTGCATCGGGTCATTGTCGATAAACGCAACCGGATCGATGACACCAAACCCGAGCTCACTGCTCTGGCGCCCGCCGTTGCTCGCCGTTTCCGTCAGCGAGTGAATGAGTTGGTGATAGGTCGCATCGGGCCATCTTTGGTGTCCGAGCGCCAGCGTTCCCGCAACGATCGGCGACGAAAAGCTCGTGCCTGCACCATTGGACACCAGTTTTCCATCCGCCTCGCGCAAGGTGAGCTTCTCCCCGGGCGCCGCAACCGTGAGCCCCTCACCTGCTGCTGCCCAGTTCGTGGCTGCTGCGCCCGGCTTCGAGGCGGTCACCGACACCACACCCGGCAGGCCCGCCGATTCGGCGGAGACATTCCCGTCGTTTCCCGCGCCGGTTATGAGCGCCTTGCCGCGCATCTGCCAGTAGGCATTCTGGTAGCTGGACGGCTGGGTCGGCCCGAGTCTCGACATCGACATAATGTCGGCCCCACGCTTTTCGGCCTCCATCATGCGCCCGCCACCGAGCACCACCATCTCATCGCAGTCGGACGGCCAGCCCGATGAGGACGGGGTCAAGGCAAAGGGCTGTTCCATGACGAGTAGCTTTGCCTTCGGCGCCACCCCTTGAATACGCCCGTCGCCACCCTGTCCGACGATCATCGTCGCCACCTGAGTCCCGTGCGCAACGGACTCCTGGTAAGTGGCCCCGTCAAGATCTACGGCGCTCTTCGAGGCTTCCCGCATCGGCAGGCATTCATCGGACATCGGCACGAATTCGATATCAGCGCCCTGGAGGTCGGGGGAATTGAGGTCGACGCCCGTTTCCGCGATAGCGATCGTCACCCCAGACCCATCGAGGCCCTTATCGCGCAACTTCACGTAGCCCAGTTCATCGTCAAACCACGGCGAGGCATCGCCGGCAGCAACCGACGGAGCGAGTGGGATGACAATGCTCCCGGCCATTGTGACGGCGGCAAGAAGAGCGCCCCAGATCTGCCGGCCTACGGTTCGGCCCCGGGCCGTCCCACACCGTGACGCCGTCACATCAGTCGGGGAATCCTCAACGCGCATTACCGGGGTCCTCTCACCTCGGGCCAACATGAAATAAACCGCGGCGACGCCCCCAACCCTAGACGCCACCCGTCAAAACTAGTGCGCATGGATGAACACCACGTGAACCATGCCACCACATAAAACGAAGGCTGCCTCTCGGATACGCACCCGGCGGTCGAACCTTTCCCGTGCGTGTGAACGAAGATCGCCGACTCCTGCCTTTTCGGCGAGTTGTAATCCACCACGGCCACGTGACGGTCTGCGGGATTCAGTCCATTTCGGCCACACGAAAAGCGCAGAAACCGATAGGGTTTTCCGTAAGCACCTGGCGATGCTGGAGGAAGCGCAGTGACTGTCCCCGATATCGAGGTGGATTACGACTCTGCCGAATCGATCCTGGAAGTCATCGGCCGGTGCCTGCGGGTGGACAGGAAACTCAATCAGCGCAAGCCGTGGGACGGTTTTGTGGTTGTGTCCGGTTACGAGCCGGGGCACTCAGCTCACCAGGCGTGGCGGTTTGTTGGTGAGGAGACCCAGATCACCACAGTGTCCTCGCTGAATCCGGCGTTCAACAAGGCGCTGATCGTGCGGTTGCGTGAGCTCACTGCAGATCCCGAGCGTGGTGATTGGCAGACCTGGATTGCCCGATACGACCTCGCCAGCGACAGCTTCGACCACACGTTCCTATGGCCTGGGGAAGACAACGGCTATAACGTGCTTGCCTATGACACCCCGATGTCGGCGATCGAAAAACTGAACCCGGCCGACCAAGCTGAGTAACCGCAAAAGCCAAATTCGCCGCGTGCTCTTCTCGCCCGGTTGAGGTCGCACCCGCACCCCTACTGGTTCTTCAGTTCACCTCGGGGAGCGATCACAATCCGCGGGCTGTGCTGCGGCTGCAACCAGGTGACGAGCGTGACCATCTGCTTCTCTGTCACGGATACGCACCCGGCGGTCGAACCTTTACCGTGCTTGTGAACGAAAATCGCGGAACCGCGGCCCTTTTTCCTAGCAGAGTTGTAGTCCACCACGGCCACGTGACTGTACTGCGGGATCTTGGAGAACACCTCGGCGTCCTTAGCGCGGCAATTGCTGTTGGGCGCACTCATCCACGTGTTGTAGTGGCGTGAACCAGACCGTGAACACCATTGGTCGTTGCGGTCGGCGCGACGGTACTTGATCTTGGTGCCTTTGGGTTTTGCTTTGGTGCCGAAGGTGAAAGGGATGCGGTATTGCCCCATGGGTGTCTTGCCGTCGCCTTCGCGTTTAGCCTTCGCGGTCGCCAGTCCCTTGGTCAACACGGATTATATAATTGACGGTAACCGCTTAATTCAACGTGTCCACACCGATGCCGCAACAATTTATCCTGTAGTCGCCGACCCTTTCTGGATCCCTGCTTTAGGTGTTATGGCGGCTCTTCCGGTTTCAGAGTGCGTGACGCGGTCTCTGACTGCCGGGTGTTGGTGATGAATGAGGGGCGGGCCTTGGGTGAAGATAGAAGTTCCTCAACTCGTCTCTCACCCAAGGCCCTGTCGTG
>NZ_LQQC01000011.1 GCF_001584615.1 Brevibacterium ravenspurgense
TAGGGCGTGTCTGACAAAGATTCGGCATCTTCGCTGGGAGTCTTGACCCATGTCACGCTTCCAGATGCTCTCCGACGCTCAGTGGTCCTTGATTCAGGACATGCTCCCCCGTCCCACCGGGCGCAGAGGCAGACCCTTCTCCGACGCCCGCCGGATGGTCGAAGCGATCATCTACCGCTACCGGTGCGGCATCGCCTGGCGCGATCTACCCGAGGTGTATGGACCCTGGCAGACGGTCTGGACCTGGCACCGCAGGATGGCCTCCGAGGGAACCTGGGACACCATCCTCAACACCCTCACCGCCGCTGCAGACAAGGAAGGACTCATCGACTGGTCCGTCTCCGTAGACTCGACCATCGCGCGTGCCCATCAGCACGCGACGAACGCCACACGCCTCACAGGGGGCTACATCGAATTACAAGAATCTGACCATCGAGCCGCCTGATCACAGCATCGGCCGCTCACGAGGGGGCCTGTCCACGAAGATCCACCAACTCGTCGACGGTCACGGACTGCCTCTGGTCACCCTGCTGAGCCCGGGGCAAGCCGGCGACTCCTCGATGTTCCTGCCTCTTCTGCAGCACCTTCGGGTCGGTCGTGACGTCGGGCGACCACGCACTTGCCCGGACGCCGTGCGGGCGGACAAAGCGTACTCTTCACGCGCGATCCGAGGCCATCTGCGGTCTCGCGCGATCAAAGCGGTCATTCCGGAGCCCGACGATCAGAAAAAGCATTGGAAACGTCGGGGCTCGCGCGGTGGCCGTCCTGTTGGTCTCGATGTCCTCGACTACAAGAACCGCAACGTGATCGAGCGTCGCTACAACCACATCAAGCAATGGCGCGGGCTGGCTACCCGCTATGACAAGCACGCAGTGGTCTACCGGGCTGCCGTCGTCCTGCACACCGTGATCGCATGGACCCGACATTTATCAGACACGCCCTAGCCGCGCTGCCCAGCGGGGCCGGAGCCGTAGAAGCGGCCGAGCGTTTCCTCTTCGTATTCGTCGAAGGTGCCATCGGCGATTGCTTCGCGCATTTTCTCTACCAGCCGCACCGTGTAGTGCTCGTTGTGGATGGTGCACAGGGTGGAGAACAGCATCTCCTTGGCCTTGAACAGGTGACGCAGGTAGGCGCGTGAATAGTTCTGGCAGGTGTAGCACTCACAGCCGGGCTCGATCGGATCCCAGTTGCGCTCTGAGGCAGCGTTGTTGACGTTGTAGCGGCCGTAGGCGGTGTACACGGCTCCGTTGCGGGCTACGCGCGACGGCTGCACGCAGTCGAACGTGTCAGCACCTGCCCGCACCGCGGTGAACATGTCGTTCGGTTCGGAGATCCCCAGCAGGTGCCGGGGACGGTCTTCGGGCAGTTCGTCATTGCACCAGCCGACGATCGTGCCGAGGCTTTCCTTTTCCAGCGCCCCGCCGATTCCGTAGCCGTCGAAGTCCATGGCGCCCAGGTCGCGGCAGGCTTTGCGCCGCAGGTCTTCGTACTGTGCTCCCTGGATGACGCCGAAAAGCGCCTGATAGGGCTTGCCGCCCGGCAGACCGGCAAAACCTGGCGCACTGCGCTCAGCAGTGAGCTTCTTGTGCTCTTCGATGCAGCGGATGGCCCACAGGCGTGTCCGCTCTAGGGACTCTTCCTGGTAGGCGCGGGAGTTCATGAGAGTCGTCAGTTCGTCAAAGGCAAACATGATGTCCGCCCCCAGCTGATGCTGGACCCGCATCGAGATTTCGGGAGTGAAGCGGTGCAGAGAACCGTCCAGGTGGGATTTGAAGTTCACCCCGTCATCGTCGACAAAGCTCAGCCGCTCTTTTCCCGCCGCCGTCGCATCGTCATCGAACCCGGCCTTGTCAGCGGCCGCCTCCATCGAAATGACCTTTTTGAACCCCGAACCCAGGCTCATCACCTGAAAACCGCCGGAATCGGTGAAGGTTGGCCCGTGCCAGTTCATGAACGCGGCCAGCCCACCGGCTTCGTCGACCAGGTCAGCACCTGGCTGCAGGTACAGGTGGTAGGCGTTGGCCAACAGGGCCTGCGCTCCGAGTTCGCGCATCTCTTCGGGGCGTACGGCCTTCACGGTGGCCTTTGTGCCCACCGGAATGAACGCGGGAGTCTGAATATCCCCGTGCGGTGTGCGGATTACTCCGGTACGGCCGTGCACGCTCCCCTGCCCCAGGGAGTAGGGGCTGCGGGTTCGTGATCCGGGGTCGAGGCGGGACTCGATTGTGAAGCCGAAGCTCACCTCCGCACGGTCCGGGCTGGCGGAGGTGCCGTCGCGCGCAGTGCTGTCCCCACCTGGGGCGCTGTCCGTGTGCATGGCTCAGGCTTCGCCGAGGAACTGAAGCATCTTGCCGGGGTTCATGATGTTCTTCGGGTCAATGGCCTTCTTGATGGCCATGTGCATTGCGCGGCTGCCCTCGTCGAGTTCGTGGCGCAGCCAGGGGGCTTTGAGTGAACCCACTCCGTGTTCGCCCGTGATAGTGCCGCCGCATTCCATGCCGGCCCGCATGATTTCGCCGAAGGCCTCTTCAGCCAGGCGCACCTGTTCGTCGTCGAGCGCGTTGAACGTGACGGTCGGGTGAAGGTTGCCGTCACCGGCGTGAGCACAGCAGGAAAAGGTGAGCTGCGGGTATTGTTCCGCGATCTCGTCCAAGCGAGCGAAGATATCGCGCAGCCGGGCTCGCGGCACGCAGATGTCGTCGACGAGTTCGCCACCGCCCAGTGCGTGGGTGAACTTCTGGGTTGCGGGAGAAACAGCGCGGCGCGCAGCAACCAGCAGCTCGGAGTCTGCCGGGTCGTCTGAAAAGAAGACGTCGTCAGCGCCGACGGCCTTTGCAACAGCCGTGAACCGTTCGAGTTCCGCGGCGGCCGATTCCGTCGAACCGTCACCGTCAGCCTGCACCAGCAGAATCGCCCCGGCACCATCCGGCAGACCGAAGTCGCCGTAGGCGTTGACGAACTCGATCACCTGCCGGTCCATGTACTCCATGAACGACGGCCGCCCGCCAGTGCCCATGTAGTCCGTGACGGCGCCTGCCGCGCTGACGGAATCCGGGAAGATCGCCACCGCGGTCAGCGGCGGCGGAAGTTTCGGCACCAACTCGAGCGTCACCTCGACAACCACCCCGAGGGTGCCTTCGGCGCCGATGATGAGCGAGTGCAGGTTGTATCCGGCCACACCCTTCTTGGTGGGTCGGCCAACGGTGGTGAGCGTGCCGTCGGGCAGCACCACTTTGAGGCTGCGCACGTAGTCGGCGGTCACGCCGTATTTCACGCAGCACATACCGCCGGCGTTGGTCGACACATTCCCACCGATCGACGAGATCGCCACCGACCCGGGGTCGGGCGGATAGGACATGTCAAAGCTGTCGAGGTGCCTCTTGAGGTCGCCGTTGATGATGCCGGGTTCGACGGTGCAGGTCTGTTCGACGGTGTTGACATCCAGCACACGGTTCATCCGCTCGAGGCTGAGCAGGATGCCGCCGTCAATCGCGTTGGCCGCTCCGGCCAGTCCGGTCCGTGCGCCCTGTGGAACGATCGGCACGCCGTGTTCGTGGGCGAAGCGGACGGTGGTCTGCACGTCCTCAACTGTCTGCGCGCGCACGAGCGCCAGGGGTTTGCCCGCGGTGCTGAACTGCGCGTGGTCGAAGCTGTAGGTCTGCAGAACATCGGGGTCGTCCGTAAACGCGCGCCCCAGTGCTTCTTTCAGGCCGGCAATATCGGCAATGCTCATGATCGACCGGTCACTTGCCCAGGAACTCGCGGGTGACGGCGATGAAGCGTTCCATGGCTTCGTCCGGGCCGATGCTCACACGAATGCCGGTGTGCAGGTTGCGCACTGCCAGGCCGTTGGCCATGCACACCTTTTCAAACTCTGCGGAACGGTCGCCCAGCGGCAGCCACACGTAGTTGGCGTCGGACGTCGGCACGTCGATGCCAAGTGCGCGCAGCTCTTCTGTCAGTTTGTCGCGAGCTGCGGCAACTTCCTTTGCCCGCACATCGACTTCGGCAGATGCCCTCAGCGAGGCGAGCGCGGCTGCCTGGCCGATGCTCTGCACCGAGAACGGCGCGATCGACTTGCGCATTTCGAGGATGACATCCGGGTGGGCAATTCCGTAGCCCACGCGCAGGCCGGCAAGGCCATGGGCCTTGGAGAACGTGCGCATGATGATGAGGTTCGGGTAGTCAGCCAGTGCCGCAACGGCGTCAACCGCGTCTTCCGAGGTGATGAACTCCAGGTAGGCCTGATCGAGGACCACCAGAAGATCCGAAGGCACACGGTCCATGAAGGAGCGGAACTCGGCCTCGCGAATTGCGGGGCCCGTGGGGTTGTTCGGGCTGCACAGCACGACCAGCGTCGTGTCGTCGTCAATTGCGTCCAGCAGCGCGTCAAAGTCGTGGCGACCGTGGGCGGTCAGCGGGATCTGGCGGTTCTCCGCTCCGCTCATGACACCCACCTGGCGGTACATCTCAAAGGACGGCCACGGGTAGACGATGTTCGCGCCGGGGCCTGCCGTAATGGCGAAGGCGGCCGACAGGATTTCTGAACCGCCGGCACCGAACACGACGTTCTCAGGTGCCACACCCAGGAAGTCGGCCATCGCCTCAGTCAGTTCGAAAACACCCGGGTCGGGGTAGATATTGGGATTTTCAGATGCCTTCGCAATGGCTTCGCGCACCTGCGGAAGCGGTTCCATGTGGTGCTCATTGGCCGACAGCTTGTAGGCGGTCATGCCTTCGATCGGAGCAGCGGGTTTGCCGGGAACATATGCCGCGGCATCACGCACGGCAGGGCGCAGGCGGTACTGAAAAGTCATGGGCTCATCGTACCGCCGCCCCAGGCTCACTCGGGCGGCACCTCGGGCCGCAGTCCGGCCCCAGACCACCCGAGCCGAACCGTAGAACCCGCGCGGCACCTCGACTGCTCCCGGCACCTCGGCCCTTAGCCCCTGTGCCCCCGGGAACATGCCTGCGTCCTCAGAACATGAAAAAGCTCCGAGGCGAAAACCTCGGAGCTTCATCTGGCGGTAGCGGTGGGATTTGAACCCACGGTAGGGGGTTGCCCTACACAACATTTCGAGTGTTGCACCTTCGGCCGCTCGGACACGCTACCGCGGACAACTCTAAGGCCTCAGCGGCCGCGGCACAAACTGGGGACTGTCATTCTGCTCACTCTTCGCTGCCCGGCAGCCGCAGATCGGCGAAAAAATCATCCAGCACAGCCCGGCACTCGTCAGCTCGCACACCGGGGTACACCTGCGGAATCGGATGGGCAGCACGGTCCCGCGGAAGGTCCCACACGGATCCCACGGCGCCGGTCTTGGGTTCGTGCGCGCCAAAGACGATTGTGCCCACGCGGGCGTTCATCGCTGCGCCGGCGCACATGGCGCACGGTTCAACTGTGACGACGAGGACCGCCCCGTCCAGCCGCCATGTGCCAAGGGCCTGCCCAGCCTGGCGCAGGGCGAGGACTTCGGCGTGCGCCGTGGGGTCAGCATCGGCTTCGCGCCGGTTGCAGGCAGCCCCGACCACCTGCCCGTCGAGGATGACAACAGCACCGATCGGCACATCGGATTCCGGGCAGCGGTGCGCCTGATCCAGCGCTTTGCCCATCCACTGCGCGTGCTGTTCGCGGACTGCAAGCGCCACGTCAGCTCACCGCTCCCCTGCAAACATCATCCGCACTGCAGACATCAACCGCGGTGAGCCTCCCCCGGCAGCGTGCAGCCCGGCGAATGTTCAGCTCACAGATACAAGCCATGCGCCTATTGTCTCTGCCCGCACATCACACACAAAGCACCGCACGAACAAAGCAGGACGACAGCCGCCGCGAACGATAGGCTTAAACCATGAAGCTCCACGTGGCGGACCACCCGCTCATTGCCCACAAGCTCACCGTTCTGCGTGACGAGCGCACTGACTCAGCTCGCTTCCGCCAGCTGACCGACGAACTCGTCACACTGCTTGCCTACGAAGCCACGCGCAACGTCCGCGTTCAGCCCAAGCAGATCAACACCCCCGTGTGCGCAACCACCGGCACCCAGATCGCCCAGCCGCGACCACTGGTTGTGCCGATTCTGCGCGCCGGCCTGGGCATGCTCGAAGGCATGACCCGCATGCTGCCGACCGCCGAAGTCGGCTTCCTCGGCATGGTCCGCGACGACGACACCCTCGAAGTCGAGACCTACGCTCAGCGGCTGCCGAACGACCTCGAAGACCGCCAGGTTTTCGTCATCGACCCCATGCTGGCCACCGGACACACCCTGGAAATGGCCATTGACTTCCTGTTGGAGCGCGGCGTTTCGCACATCTCCACCGTCTGCCTGGTGGCCGCTCCGGAAGGTGTCAACTACATCACCGAGCGCTTCGGCGACCGCGCCGACATCGACGTGTTCACAGCAGCACTCGATGAAGGCCTCAATGAAAACAACTACATCGTCCCCGGGCTCGGGGACGCCGGTGACCGGATGTACGGCACCGCCTGACCCCCCGGTCCCCAGCGGGGCCGGAACAGAACAGCACGAGGCGCCTGGCACCTCGTGCTGTTCTTCTTTTGTCATCTTGGCCCACCGGGAAGCCCGTCAAAGCGCTTTCAGCGTCACCGAACGACTCTTTATTACGTCATATGTCGTCATAAACGTCTCAAAAGTGGAAATCCGCTTGGTTTTCGTTCGCGGCGTGACAAATAATGACGTCATGTTCTTCCAACAGCGAATGCCGATGCTCTGCGTTCGCGACCTCACCTGCTGACACGGTCGCGAACGAGTTCTTCAGCAGCATCCGCATGTTCCCATCGCAAGAGAAGAGAATCCCATGACGCAGTACGCATCTGCACCCCAGAACGTCCACCCCCGCAGCGCAGCAGCAACCCGCAGGCGAGGAGCCCGCTTGACCCCGGTAGACCCGCAGTCCGCCCCTCGCACCTACGGCCCCGCAGGAGTCCAGGCACAGCCCGGTTCGGCCCGCGGAATCATCCTCTACATCGGCCTGAGCGAAGAAGAAGCCGCAGCTTCCGGCACCAACCTCACCGAAATCGCCGAATCGCTGCGCGACTACACGCAGGAACTCGCCCCGTCGTCGGAAACCCAGGCGATCATCGCGCTGGCACCGTCCGGTCCGGAACGCGACCTCGACGCCGTGCGCGCTGTCGCCACCGGATCGCCGGCTGCCCGCGGTGCCGCCGCCCGTTCCCACGGTCCCGTCCGCTCGCGTATTCCCAGCCGCATCCAGCCGCCCCAGCCGGCAGAAGCTCAGAAGCCCAAGGCTGGCCTCAAGGTCGACCTCCCGCGCCGCGAAGTGCACATCGACGGCCGTCTAGAGACAGTGACGGTCAAGGAATTCGACTTGCTGGCCACACTCGTCAGCAGCGAAGGTTGCACGCTGTCACGCGCTGAACTCGTTGACAAGGTGTGGGGCGATGACGCTGACCGCCCTGACGAACGCACCGTCGATGTTCACGTGCGACGCCTGCGCAAGCGTCTGGGCTCCTATTCCTCTGTTGTGCGCACCATCCGCGGACAGGGCTACCGCTTCGATTCGCACCCGGATGTCGAGGTGTGGAGCGCATCAGCTCTGCGCTGATCACGTGGGCGTGCGCGCCTCGCCCGGATGATGAGTTTCGGGCTGTGCTGAGCTGATATATATGAGCCCACACTGAGGACTGGCCCAGAAAGCAGTCAGGTTCGGTTCGTAGACTGAAACCCTCATGTCTCGTACGAAGAACCCAGCCAAGGGCGTTGTCGTAGCCCTCCTCGGCGCGCTTTTGGCCGCGCTTCTGATCATCCACGAACTCATCCCGACGACCAACGGGCTTGCCCTCATCGTCGAATCGGCCCTGCCCTGGACGTGGGTGCTGCTCGTCCTGCTGCTGCTCTTGGCGCTCATCCGACTGTCGCCGCTGTCGATCATCGGCGTGCTCATTCCCGCCCTGGTGTGGGGTGTGATGTTTGGGCCCTACCTCAAGCCGGCATCTGATGACCGTGACGCCGACCTCATCGTGGCCACACACAATGTGGGTGCGCGCCTGCCGCAGCCGACTGCGACGGCACGGGCCATCATCGATCAGAAACCGGATGTTGTCGTCATCCAGGAGATCGAATCCCTGTCGGGCAAGATCATCAAAAAAGAACTCGACAAGTCGTTTGCACACACGCAGGTTGCCGACACGGTCGGCGTGTGGTCACGCTGGCCGCTGACGCAGAAGCAGAACATCGACCTGGGTCTGCAGTGGCCGCGGGCATTTGAAACCACTGTGAAAAGCGATCACGGCGATGTGAAGCTGTACGCGGTGCACGTGCCGTCCGTTCGCCCCGGTGTTGAGACTCTGCGCAATTCAGCGCTGCAGAAGCTTTCCTCGGCCGTGAAACAGGAAGACGCCGAACACCTGATTGTGGCCGGCGACTTCAACGCGGTGCAGACTGACCGCTACTTCAAAGACCTCGATGAACAACTGGTCGACAGCCGCAAGGCCGTCGGCGGCGGCTTCGGCTTCACGTGGCCGGCACAGTTCCCCGCGGTGCGGCTGGACCACATCATGGTCCGCGGACTCGATCCCGTCTACGACACCGTCATGGACCGCGGAACCTCAGACCACCGCGCGATCATTGCTGGGCTGAACCTGACGCAGTAGCTTCGGTGTTGCCGCGGGAGTTTCAGTTCTTCGCGGTGCACTTGCCGGTGGGCACCAGCCCCCGCGTACCCTCTGCTGCTTTCAGCGTCGGCATGATCTCCTTGAGCGTGAGCGCATAGCCAGTCGCATCGTCGTTCTGCGACTTCGCAAAGACCATGCCCGATACTCGGCCGTTTGCCGCGATCAGAGGGCCTCCCGAGTTTCCTGGTCGCACATCAGCGCGCAGCGAATACACCTTGCGGATGGCTTTCTTTTCGCCGTAGATGTCTTTGCCTTCGGCCACGACCCTTTCGCGGACCCTCGACGGTGAAATCGTGTATGGCCCGTGTTCCGGGAAGCCCACGACAACGGAGTCAGCTCCCACAGCCAAGTCCTCGCCGCGCTGCATAGCCGGGGCTTTCAAGCTGGGGACATAGAGGACGGCAACGTCGATCGTGGGGTTGAAGCCCACCACCTGCGCCGGCAGGGCCTGCCCCTTGCCGGCAACCTGCACGGAAATCTGCTGAGCTCCCGCAATAACGTGGGCGTTCGTAGCCACATAGCGGTCGGAGTACACCCAACCAGTGCCCTCCGATGCGGAGTTGCACGCGGGTGCCTGGGCGGTGATCTTCACAACCGACTGGGCCGCTTCTTTGCCGACGGCCACCATTTCCGGGTTCGGTGCGTCGACTTCGCGGATCTGCTCTTTCTGTCCGCTGAAAACATCCGGGAAGCCGTTGAAGCGCAGCGCTTCGCCCAAGGCACCGAGTGCCTGTGAGGACGGTACGGGTGCAGCCCCGTCGAGGGCGCGCACAATCACCGAATCGGCGGCCCACTGGTTAGGTTCGATGAGCGATGTTGTGCGCACCCACCCGGCACTGACCCACACCAGCAGGCAGAAGACCACAACACCACTGATGGCGCCGCCGATGGCGTCAACGAGCCTGCCAGCGGCCGAACGGATGCGATCGCGCAGCACCCGCCCCCACGAAGCTCCGATCGCTGCCCCGATAAGACCCAGCACAAAGGGAACGGCAAAAGCGCCGGTCGGTCCGATCACATCGAGAAGCTCGTTCGCCCCGGCCAGTTTCATGCCGGCGAGCACTCCCCTGCCGATAAGCAGTCCGAGCGCAAACCCGATGAGCGCCCCAACAGTGGGGCTGAGACCGCGGATCCACCCCATCGCCAGAGACGACAGGGCGATGATCCCCAGCACCAGGTCGATCATCAGTATGCGCCGGGATAGTGCGCCTGGTAGCTGTGCGCACTGTTGACGCTGTTCATCAGCTGTGTGCGCTGTGTGGCGAAGTCCGTGAGCAGCTTCTTTTCACGTTCGCGTTCAACCTCACCGCCAGCGTGGACGTTGATGCGCTGGCGGGCGTTGGCCAGATTGATAGTCGTGCGGACCATCTTCTTGAAGGTGTCGGCACCCCCGTGATAGCCGGCCGCCCACCGCTTGCCCTGACTGCGGCCTCGCCACGTGCCGAACGTGTCGACCTCGGCCGGTGTCAGCCAGCCCGCCTGCCTGTATTCATCGAGCATGGCGCGGTCCTTGCGCACTTCGAGCCACCGCAGGACAAAAGCGAGGCTGTACCAGATGACGGCGTATACCAAGGCCAGTCCGACGATGATGAGCAGGCCGAGGATGCCCAATCCACCCACAGCTCCGGCCATGAAGTTCCAGAGGGCGTGCAGGAAGGTTCCCACGGACCATCCCAGCGGCCACGCCAGAATCGCAGCCCACCACTGCCAGCGAGCTGCGGCAAAGCCGATGACAACACCGGCCACGGCTGTGAACAGCGAGTGGCTCAGCGGCGACACGATGCCGCGCAGCACGAAGGTGATGGCCAGACCCACAAACTGTCCTTCGTCAAAGGACCCCGACAGGTACTGCAGATTTTCGGTGAACGCGAAGCCCGCACCGACCAGCGAACCGTAGATGAAGCCGTCGAGAGGACCCGTGAAGTGTCGGCGTGCGGCCAGGGCGAACACCGCGAGGAAAATGCCCTTGGCGCCTTCTTCGATGGGCGGGGCTCCGAGCACTGGGTACAGGAGGTCAAAAAGACTCTGTGAGCTGTCGAAGCCGATGACCAGGGTCGAACCCAAGAATCCCAAGGTCTGCACCACAATGGTGAAGACGATCGCCATGACTGCACCCCACAGCAGCGGCAGAACCAGCCACACGGGGTTGCGCTTCTTCCACCGGTTGAACCACAGGACTACCAGGAAGATGAACGCCATGGGCACCAGCGACAGCAGGACGATGAGAATGCCCAAGCCATTGAACGTCAGCGACTGAAACAGGATGATGAGCAGGAGCCCGAAGCCCAACAGCCCGATGGCAATGGACGCGAGGATGATTCGGACGAGCTCTCCGGTCGAGCCGTCTGGGCGCGACACGGTTGGGTAGGCAATTCTCGAGGCGCCGGTGAGCTGCCCGGATGGGGCCTGTTGGATTGGCCCGGTTGATGGCGCGTACCAGGCTGGGCGCGAAGGACCGCCGTGCGGGTATTGCTGACTGTAGCTGCTGTGTGGGTGCTGCGTCATAGTCGCCGTTCGTGTGAGCTTCCGTTGCGTATCGCATACATGATTCCACACCCCGGTGACACTATGGCTTATCTCAGCTGTGAAGCCCCGCAGACTGATGCTGGAAAACGCTGAAGCCCCCCGCAGTGGCTGCGGGGGGGGGCTTCAGCGTGCAGGGCTTCAGTCAGTGCGGACTTGAGCTCTGTCGATGTCAGTCGACGTTGATCTGCAGGGTCCGGTTGGTGTACTCGGTGAGTTCGTCGAGCAGCGTTTCGTCTTCGTGCAGCGTGCGGCCGAAGGACGGGACCATCTTTTCGAGCTTGGGCTTCCAGCCTTCGAACTGACGCGGGAAGCAGCGTTCGAACAGCTTGAGCATGATCGATGGGGCGGTCGATGCACCGGGCGAAGCACCCAGCAGAGCTGCAACGGAACCGTCAGCCGACGCAACGGTTTCGGTGCCGAAGCCCAGCATGCCCTTGCCGTTGGCGTCCTTCTTCATGACCTGGACGCGCTGACCGGCGTGGATGAGCTCCCACTGGCTGGGGTCGACTTCTGGAGTGAATTCGCCCAGAGCCTCGAAGCGGTCCTTCTTCGTGGAAGCCAGCTGGCTCATGAGGTAGGTCACGAGGTCGAAGTTGTCCTTGGCCACGTTGAGCATGACCGGGAGGTTGCCCGGGCGAACCGAGCGCGGAAGGTCAAGGAACGAACCGGTCTTGAGGAACTTCGGCGAGAATCCGGCGTAGGGACCGAACATCAGGTATTCCTTGCCGGAAATGACGCGGGTGTCCAGGTGCGGGACCGACATCGGCGGAGCACCGGTTGCGGCCTGGCCGTACACCTTGGCGTGGTGGCGTGCCACCAGTTCGGGGTTCGAGCTGCGCAGGAACAGACCCGAAATGGGGAATCCGCCGTAGCCGTTGGCTTCCGGAATGCCGGTCTTCTGCAGCAGCGGGAGCGCGTGGCCGCCGGCGCCGATGAACACGAACTTGGCATCAACGTCGAAGGATTCGGCGGCCGCGGTGTTCTTCACCGACACGCGCCAGCCGTTTCCGCTGCGGTTGAGGTCCGTGACTTCGTGGCCGGTGCGGACCTCAACGCCGTTGTCGGCGAGGTTGGCCAGCATCTGGCGGGTGAGCGAACCGAAGTCGACGTCGGTTCCGCTGGTCACGCGCGACAGGCCGTTGACCTGTCCCGGGCCGCGGTTTTCGAACATGAGGGGCAGCCACTCAGCCTGCGTGGCGGGGTCGTCGGTGAACTCCATGTCCTTGAACAGGGGGTTCTTAACCATGGCTTCGCGGCGAGCGCGAATGTAGTCGCGGCCGGATTCTCCGCGGCCGTAGGACACGTGCGGAACCTGGTTGATGAAGGTGCCGGGTTCGCCGACGATGCCTTCGTCAACGAGGTAGCTCCAGAACTGGCGGGAGACCTGGAACTGTTCGTTGATGTTGACGGCCTTGGCGATGTCGATGTTGCCGTTCTTGTCGGCCGGCGAGTAGTTGAGCTCGCACAGGGCCGCGTGGCCGGTGCCCGCGTTGTTCCAGGCGTCAGAGCTTTCGCGTGCGACATAGTCGGTGCGCTCGTAGACGCGGATTGTCCAGTCGGGCTGAAGTTCGTGCAGCAGGGTGCCGAGCGTTGCGCTCATGATGCCCCCGCCGATCAGGACGACGTCAGCGTTTTCTTTGATACTCAAAGTCAGCATCCCCGTTCGGCTGTGTAGTAGATACTCCACTCAAACTCTACTCCTGTGCACACGGCGGTGCCTCCCAGGGTCACCGCAGGCCGAGCCCTTGAAAACACCCCGCCGACTTGTGTGCTTGAGCCTGTGGATGAAATCGACGATGTCCACAGCCTGTCTCAGGCGTAGAGAAGCCGACGGCGGCGCGTGTCTGATGTGGCTATGAAAAATCTATTGACAGCGCTGAAGACAAGCGCACTCATCATTCTGACCGCCATCATGGCGTTCGCGGTTTCAGGACCAGCGGCCGCCGACGACGACTTCTACGGCCCCGGCCTGTGGCACAAAGAAGGGGTGCACAAGACCTTCTACGGCGCCTATCTCACGATCGACGGCAAACCGTCCTACTGTCTCGATGCGGGGCTTCCCTCACCCAGGCCACAGCACTTCAAGGGGGCTGAGCCAACATCGGTGCGCACACCGCAGACAGCCTGGCTGCTGGCGGAATACGCGGACTCGAAGGACAGCAGCCGGCAGGCGGCTCTGTCGGCGTTCGTCAAACTCGACAAGGCACTGCCCCACCGACACACCATGAAGGTGCGCACGCCGAAAGAGCTCGGCAAGAAATTCGCAAAAGCCGCGGACATGTTCACCCAGATGCGCAAGGACGCCAAAGACTTCGCAGGCCCGTACACTCTGACCCTTGCGCTTAAACACCGCGACGGGAAGGTATTCGCCACTCCGACACTGACCTCGGCTGCGGGGAAGGAACTGGACTGGCCGGTGGATGTTGTCATGACCGGCGGCAGCGAAGATCTCCGCACGCAGGTGCCGGCCGGCACGGAAGTATCTGTCTCTGCACCACCCGGCGCGCTGGTGTCTGTCGAAGCCACAGCCGCGGGGCTGCCGAGCACAGATGTTCTGGTGTACAAGCCCACTGACGGCAAGCGAGTTCAGAACGTCACCACGGGTATTCCCGCGAAAGTCACCGCTAAGGCAACCGCGAACACGCAGCTGCCCTTTGCACCGACTGCCGAAACAACTGCCGAGGTTTCCTCTGACGGGAGCATCACAGACACCGTCAACATCACCGGCGCCCCGCCGAACTCAACACTGTCCGTGATCGCGCGGGCCTACCATTCGGACTCCGAGCCCGTGCAGAGTGCGGAACCACAGGGAACACTGGTCGACGAACAAGAACTCACGGCACGCATTGACGGCGACGGAAAGGCTCAGCTGACAACCGAAGCCGTGGAGGGCAAACCCGGCTGGACCACGTGGACCGTCGAAATCCTTGAAAGCGAAAGGTCAGACGGCTGGGTGTCCGACTGGGGCATCCCGGAAGAAACCGTCTACTGGGAAGAACCGCCGGAACCGACTCCCCCGCCGAAAGAGCCCACGCCGTCTGAAGAGCCGACACCGTCTGACACACCCACACCGGAAGAATCCCCAACGCCGAAAGAAACTTCCTCGGCCCCAACGGAACAGCCGGAACCGAAGCCCGAGTCCACGCCGGAAGCCGGAGGCGAAGAAACCCCCACACCACAGGAGCCGAAGCAAGCCGAAACGCTGCCCCGCACGGGTGCGGACTGGCGGGTTGGCGCCGGAATGGGGCTGGTCCTGCTGGGAATCGGCGCGGCAGCGGTGGGCTTCACCCGGAAGCGAAGCTGATTGCACAGCGCGTTAAAGCAGAACGCACACTGAATCTGCACTGGCAGCACGAGGGGGTGGACAGCACCAGCTGTCCACCCCCGGGGGCCTAAGACCAGTACCGAAGATCCGGTGCCGAACCTCAAATGCCCAATATCAGTCCTTGCTGTCTGTCTCTTGGTCAGCCTCGCTCTGCGCAAAGCGGCTGGCAAAGTCCAAATACCAGTCGAGGATCTCGTTGTCAGCGGCAGCAGACCGGTTGACAACATCTGGCGACTGGCCCTGGAAAACCTTCTTGAGCGGCACCTCGAGAAGTTTGCCCGTGCGGGTCATGGGAACACCGGGGGCGGCGATGATCTCGTCCGGTACGTGCCGCGGAGACACCTCGGAGCGGATCGTCTGCACAATCTGGGAGCGCAGCTGCTCATCAAGTTCCGTTCCCGGTGAGGTCACAACGAACAGCGGGAGGTAGTAGTCACCATCGCCGAGCTCGGCGCCGATCACCATGGACGCCTGCACACCCTCAACCCGGTTGACTGCATTCGTGATGTCCGAAGAGCCCATGCGGATGCCGCCGCGGTTGATGGTCGAATCCGAACGACCGTGGATGACCCAGCGATCATCGGCGGAGCGCGTCACCCAGTCGCCGTGGCGCCACACGCCGGGGTACACATCGAAATAGGCGTCCCTGTACCGGCTGCCGTCAGGGTCGTTCCAGAACTTCACCGGCATTGACGGCATCGACTCGGTCACCACGAACTCGGCGAGCTCATCCACAACAGAATTTCCGTGGGCGTCAAAAGCATCGGCGGCAACGCCCAGGTACGGTCCCTGCAGCTGACCCAACACAACTGGGTCCAGCGGGTTCGAACCGATGAACGCGGTGCAGATATCGGTTCCACCGGAATCCGAGCCCACACGGATGTTGGGGGCCACGAACTCGTACGCCCACTTCCACGTTGAACCCGGCAGCGGTGAACCGGTCGACAGGATTGTCCGCAGGGATGACAGATCGTATTCGGCGCGCGGCTTCGCGCCGGCCTTCTCCATCATCTGCAGAACCGCGGCACCGGTCGCGAAATGGTTCGCCTTTTCCCGGCTGACGATCTCAAAGTGGCGCGAAGCCGAACCGGCCACCGGGGAACCGTCGTAGACGACGATCGCCGCGCCGGCACCAAGGCCGTTGACCAGGATGTTCCACATGATCCACGTGGGCGAGACAGCCGTGTAGGTCACGTACCCCGGCTCAAGTTCGCTGTGCAGAACACTCTTCGCCGCTTCTAGAACAATGCCGCCGTGACCGTGCACAATGCCCTTCGGCTTGCCCGTCGTGCCGGACGAAAAAACAACCCACAGGGGGTGCGAGAACTCCACGCGAGTGAATTCCGGTTTCTGCGGCTGAGCAGCAATGTCAGAGAAGACAGCGCTCGGCACACCCACCTCGGCAGCGTCAGCTTCGGGCAGGCGGTCACCCAGATTGTCGACCAGTACGTGCGCCTTGATGCTGGGCATCTGCTCCACTAGCGACGCCGCAGATGCACGCAGATCAATCTGCTTGCCGTTGAACTTGTAGCCGTCAACGGTCAGCAGCACCTTCGGTTCAAGCTGCTGGAAGCGGTCCAGCACGCCCGCAGAACCGAACTCCGCCCCGACAACCGACCAAATAGCTCCCACGGATGCACTGGCCAGCAGGCCGACAACCGTCTGGGGGATGTTCGGCAGCACGGCACAGACAACATCGCCTTCACCCACCCCTGATGACCGCAGCCACTCGGCGAGCGCACCGACCTGCCCCGCGAGCTCCGCCCAGGTCAGAGCTCGCCGGTTCAGATCTTCGTCCAAGCCGATGAGCGCCTCGTCATCCGGTGCGCTGTCAGCCCGGCGCAGCATGTTTTCGGCGTAGTTGATCTGGGAGCCCGCGTACCAACGGGCATCTGGCATGGTGCCGGTGACCGCCGGACCGTCTGCGCGATCGCCGATGATGTCGAAGAACTCCCACACCGCGTCCCAGAAGTCGCCCAGGTTCTCGACCGACCAGGCGTGCAGCGAAGCGAAGTCACCCACCGGCACACTCCGTGTTTCAGCCAGCCACTCCTGGAACTCCCGTATTTTCGATGCGGCAATCCGCTCCGGTGAGGGCGTCCACAGAACGTCACCGGGTTCCGCCTGTTCAAAGTTCTCCGCAAGTGCCATAGATGTCCTTTCTGCCGCGCTTCATTGCGCTGTGTGCTGCGGTGTGCGAAATGTTTCTGTGCGCCTCGTTTTGGGCCGGTCGGGCTGACCAGCCCAGAACGAAGCGCCCAGATCTGGTGAGTCTCAGTCCTCGGTGTCCCCGATGTCGTAGGCGGCGGCCTTTCCGTCGGTGCGCTGAACCGTGACGCCGTTGTCGGCGAGTTCTGCGAGCGCTTTGCGGCTGGTATCTGCAGCAACACCCGCGCACAGGTCTTCGAGCACTCGAACTTCGAAGCCTTCGTCCAATGCGCTCAGTGCTGTTGCGCGCACGCAGTAGTCGGTGGCGATGCCGCAGACGCTCACGTGTGTCACACCGCGTTCCCGCAGCCATTCGGCAAGTTCTGATTCGCCGTCTGCCTCTACACCGTCAAAACCGGAGTAGCCATCTGAGTACTGCCCCTTGAGGAACTGGGCATCAACTGCCTCCAGCACCGGTTTGAGGGCCGGTGTGAACTGCGCACCCTCGGTGTCTGCCGCACAGTGCACGGGCCAGGTGGTTGTGAAGTTCGGTTC
The DNA here is from genome assembly GCF_001584615.1 of Brevibacterium ravenspurgense. GTDB lineage: Bacteria > Actinomycetota > Actinomycetes > Actinomycetales > Brevibacteriaceae > Brevibacterium > Brevibacterium ravenspurgense. Next base: position 17,205 of record NZ_LQQC01000011.1, read on the forward strand.
GGAAGAAAAGTGCGTGCCGGGATCGATGTGCCAATCCTGCGTGGTCACAACGAAGTCGTCAGGCCCCTCTTCCACGTAGTCGGCAATCGCTTCGGCTGCTGCCAGTCCCCCGTCAACACCGAGAGAACCGCCTTCACAGAAGTCATTCTGAACATCAACGATGATGAGTGCAGTTGTCATGACCACAGTCTACGGAATGTGGTTCAGGTCTCTTCTGCGTTCCTTGGCAGAGTTCACTTTCTCGTTGCCTAAGAGAATGCTGAGTCTTTTAGCCTTGTTGGGTCAGTCTGCACTTTCGTGTGCTCACACCTCTCATTAGGACTCATATGAAGCGCCATGCTCTGCTCGCCGGCACTGCCGCCGTCGGTCTCGCATTCGGCTCCGCAGTTCCCGTTTGGGCCGCTCCCGCCGATGCTCATATCTCTGAAATCTCCTATCCGTCGAACGATGCCGACTTCGTTGAGATCGTCGCCCCCGCTGGTACGGATCTGTCCGGCTGGATCGTCGGTTCTGTCACTCGAGGTGGCGCTCTCAACAGCGACGAATCGGTCGTCACCCTGCCCCAGGGCACGGTTGTCGGTGAATCCGGTGTTCACGTTGTCGAACTTCCGCTGACGAACTCTGTCAAAAGCGGCGCCGCCGCTGATGGTTCCTACGGAGCTTCCGTTTTCGTGGTCAGCGCCGATGGAAACCTCGTCGACTTCAAGCAGATCGGCGGTGTTGTCGGCGGAAAGGGCGTCACGGCGTCCAACAGCGACAAGCTGCCTGCCTCGGTGCGCGGCCAGCAGGCAGAGCCCACTGGAGCAAAGGCTTCCGGCAAGGACCAGTCGATCCAGCTCAACTGCTCAGAGTGGGAGTCCGGTAAGCCCACCCCCGGAACGGCGCCCGACCCCAGCACGTGCGACGCACCTGACAACCCCAACCCAGATGAGCCCGGCACACCTGGCCCAACAGACCCTTCGGACCCGGAAAACCCGGCCAACCTCCTGCCGATCAACACCATCCAGGGCACCGGTGACGAAAGCCCGTATAAGGGCAAGACCGTCACCACCACCGGTGTTGTGACGGCCGCTTACCCGACCGGCGGGCTGAACGGCTACTACATTCAGACCGAAAGCACCGGCGGAGACAACCACGACTTCGCAGAGGGCTCGCACGGCATCTTCGTCTACTCGAAGGACACCGTGAAGCAGGTCAAGACCGGTGACAACGTCGAAGTGACCGGCAGTGTCAGCGAGTACTACGGACAGACCCAGATCAGCGTTGACGGTGGGGGACTGAAGAAGCTCGACGAAGCAGCGGTGGCCCCGAAGCCGTACGAAGGCGCATTCCCGGAAGACCCTGCCAAGCGTGAGGCCCTCGAAGGCATGCTTGTTCAGCCCACCGGCGACATCACGGTCACCGACAACTACTCGACCAACACCTACGGTGAAGTCGGCCTGGCCAACGGAACTGAAACCCTGCGCCAGCCCACGGATGTGGCGCGCCCTGGATCAGAAGAAGCCAAGAAGGTCGACGCCGAAAACAAGAAAAAGGCCTATGTCCTCGATGACGGCGGCACCGCGGACTTCTTCAAGACTGCGAAGGACACCCCGCTGCCGTACCTGAGCAACGACAAGCCGGTGCGCGTGGGTGCCAAGGTCACGTTCACCAAGCCCACCGTTGTCGGCTATGGCCACGACAAGTACCGCCTGCAGCCCACGGGGTTCCTACCGGACAACAATGAGCTGACCCCCGCTGAGTTTGAAAACACCCGCGCAGACGTACCGGGTGTCGGCGGTGACATGACGCTGGCCAGCTTCAACGTGCTCAACTACTTCCCCACCACCGGCGACACAGAAAAAGGGTGCAAGGCCTACACCGACCGTGAGGGCAACCCAGTCGGATCGAACTACTGCACGCCGCGTGGCGCGTACAACGAAGAGAACTTCAAGCGTCAGCAGGCAAAGATCGTCGCGGCCATCAACAAGCTCGACGCTTCAGTTGTCGCATTGGAAGAGATTGAAAGCTCCGACAAGTTCGGCAAGGACCGCGACTGGGCTCTGGAAAATCTGGTTGAGGCACTGAACAAGGCGGCAGGCGAGGAGCGTTGGGCTTTTGTCCCCTCCCCGAAGGCGATCCCGGAGACCGGTGACGACGTCATCCGCACCGCTTACATCTACCAGAAGGCTGAAGCGAAGCCTGTGGGCGATTCAGTCATCCTCGATGACCCGGCGTTCCACAACGCTCGCGCGCCCCTGGCGCAGAAGTTCCAGGCCGTTGGCGTGGACAACCCCGAGGCTTCCGAGTTCATTGCCGTTATGAACCACTTCAAGTCCAAGGGCTCCGGCAAGGGCCCGGGCAATGAAGACTCAGGTGATGGCCAGGGCAACTCGAACGCTGACCGCGTTAAGCAGGCCAAGGCGGTCAAGGCTTTTGCTGAAAAGCAGAAGGAAGCCATGGGCACCAAGCGCGTGTTCATTCTGGGCGACCTGAACTCGTACACGAAGGAAGACCCCATGCAGGTCTTCTACGAAGCCGGGTACACCAACGTCGGTGAGCACTTCGATGCGGCACCCACCTACCTGTTCGGTGGGCTGACCGGAAGCCTCGACCACGTGCTCGCCTCGGAAGAAGCGATGGGTCCGAAGGCACAGGCACGCTCGGCTGCTCCGACCGCTGCGGCGGGTGCTGTGACCGGCGCTGCCACATGGGAGATCAACTCGGTTGAATCGGTTGCGCTCGAGTACAGCCGCCACAACTACAACGTGACCAACTTCTACCAGCCCGACGAGTTCCGTTCGTCTGACCACAATCCGAGCATCGTGGGCATCAGCACAGGTGCGCCGGCAGAAGAACCCGGTGACAACGAAGGCCAGGAACCGGGCGATGGCGACGACCAGCAGCCGGGCGATGGCGATGGCCAGGAACCAGAAGAACCCGGTGACAACGAAGACCCGGCACCCGGCGACAACGAAGGTCAGGAACCCGGCGACCAGCCCGGTGACAACGACGGCCAGCAGCCAGGCGAAGGCGACGGCCAGCAGCCGGGCGAACAGCCCGGTGACAACGAAGACCCGGCACCCGGCGATGACGAAGGCCAGGAACCAGAAGAACAGCCTGGCGACAGCGAAGGCCGGGAGTCGGGTAAGGAATCTGGCGAAGACGCATCGGACGACGCAGCCGCTGGCAACGAGGGTTCGGATGACAGCGAACGCCAGCCGGGCTCCGGCGGTTCGGACTCCCACGGATCCACAGCGAGTGGCTCCGGCGGCACTTCGGCCTCGGGCAGCGGAAAGGGCCTGCCGCGCACAGGTGCAGAACTCACTGCGCTCGGCGCGGGCCTAGCACTGCTGGCGGCTGGAGCTGCAGCAGTGTTTGCAAGCCGCAAGCGTGCACACGCTCGCCGCTGAATTGAAGAGCTGAGCTGACAACTGCGGCTCAGCAAACAACGCAGGGGTGGTTCTCCAAGGAACGGAGAACCACCCCTGCGTCGTCTCCGGAGTCTCCTGTTCCACGACGAAGTACAGCCCAATCCGAAAAGGGAGCTGCAGCTCGGCATGGCCACACCCAGATTTGGACAGACGCACACCCTTTAGCCGGATTCTGCGCCTTAGCAACAACTGCTAACGGGAGTTTCTGTTGCTAAAGGGAGTCTCCTTACGGCTAAAGCGTGGATTCCGGCTAAGGGGTATTTTCCCTGCCAAGCCGCCACAGCCTGCCAGCCCACATAGGGAACGATGACCCGACACACCAGCCGCCCCACACACAAAAAAATCTCGGGACATCGAGTTAACGATGTCCCGAGATTTTCATTTGCGCGCCACGAGGGATTCGAACCCCCAACCTTCTGATCCGTAGTCAGATGCTCTATCCGTTGAGCTAGTGGCGCACATCCGTGCGGACCTGAACAACTATACACAGTGTTTGCGGGAAACCCAAAAGCACGCAGCGTGAGGCTGCCCACAACCATAAAAACCGCCCTTGCAAAAACACGTCATGTCTATGCAAGCAACAGCCACAAGAATTTCAGAATCACGCCACACGGAACCATCTTGTGAGCCAACACACATGTTCAGTGGCCCGTTTTCCTCTCCAGCGTACATTCTGCGTTCCTACGGTGGGCTTGTCTCAAGAACACCGAAAGCTTGGAGTTAAGCATGACCGTCATCGACCGTGGCTCAGTCGAAGACCTGCTCGCAGGCGCACCCACGAAGAACGAGAAGATCCTCGAATTCGTCAAGCGCGCTGCCGAGCTCACCACCCCGGACCGCATTGAGTGGATCACCGGAGACGAAGAACAGCGTCAGGCAATCACCGACCAGCTGGTCGAAGCCGGCACTCTCGTCAAACTGTCTGAACCGGCCAACTCGTACTACGCGAAGTCCGACCCCGCCGACGTCGCACGCGTTGAATCGCGCACCTTCATCAACTCTGAAAAAGAAGAAGACGCCGGCCCGCTGAACAACTGGATGGACCCGCAGGAAATGCGCGCCACGCTCAACGAGCTGTTCACCGGCGCTATGCGCGGTCGCACCATGTACGTCATCCCCTTCGCAATGGGACACATTGACGCCAAGCACCCGCAGTTCGGCATCGAGATCACCGACTCGCCCTACGTTGTTCTGTCCATGCAGATCATGGCCCGCGTCTCAAACGAAGTCCTTGAGGCCATCGACAAGAACGACGGCAAGTTCGTCGAATGCATGCACTCGGTGGGTGCCCCGCTCGAACCGGGCGAAGAAGACGTCGCTTGGCCGTGCAGCGAGACCAAGTACATCACCCACTTCCCAGAAGACCGCTCCATCTGGTCCTACGGATCCGGCTACGGCGGCAACGCTCTGCTGGGCAAGAAGTGCTACTCGCTGCGCATTGCTTCGGCCATTGCCCGCGACGAAGGCTGGCTGGCCGAGCACATGCTCATCATCAAGCTGACCAACCCCGAAGGCGAATCCAAGTACATCGCGGCCGCATTCCCGTCGGCCTGCGGTAAGACGAACCTCGCAATGATCACGCCGACCGTCCCCGGTTGGAAGGCTGAGACCCTCGGCGATGACATCGCCTGGATGCGCTTCGGCGACGACGGTCAGCTCTACGCGGTCAACCCCGAATACGGCCTGTTCGGCGTTGCTCCCGGCACCGGCTACTCGACCAACCCGACCGCAATGGAAGCAATCGACGCTGGCGGCAACATCTTCACCAACGTTGCCCTCACCGATGACAACACCGTGTGGTGGGAAGGCAAGACCGACGAAGCCCCGGCCCACCTGACCGACTGGAAGGGCAACGACTGGACTCCGGAGTCCTCGACCCCGGCAGCCCACCCGAACTCGCGCTTCTGCACCCCGATTGCCAACGTGCCCACCGCAGCTCCGGAATGGCAGGACCCCAACGGCGTCCCGATTTCGGCAATCCTGTTCGGCGGTCGTCGCAAGACCACGATGCCGCTGGTGACCGAAACGCACGACTGGCAGCACGGTGTGTTCATGGGCTCGGTCCTGTCCTCCGAACAGACCGCCGCCGCTGAAGGCAAGGTCGGCGTTGTCCGCCGCGACCCCATGGCCATGCGTCCGTTCATCGGCTACAACGTCGGTGACTACTTCCAGCACTGGCTGAACATCGGCAAGACCGAAGGCGCCAAGCTGCCGAAGATCTTCTACGTCAACTGGTTCCGCCGTGACGACGACAATTCGTTCCTGTGGCCCGGTTTCTCTGAGAACTCGCGTGTTCTCAAGTGGGTGTTCGAACGTGTTGCCGGCACCGCCGAAGCTGTTGACACCCCGCTGGGCAAGGCTCCCGCCGAAGGCGCCCTTGACGTTGACGGACTCGATGTCACTCCGGAACAGCTGCAGAAGGCCCTGGCCATTAAGCCCGAAGAGTGGGCTGAAGAGCTCAAGTCGATCGAAGAGTGGTACACCGAGCTGGGCGACCACGTCCCGGCTGAGCTGCGCGGCGAAGTCGACAAGCTGCGCCAGCGCCTGGGTCTCGCCTGACCCAAGCCGCGCCCAGCGCCACCCGCACCTAATGCCAGCCGCATAGGAAGCATCGGCTGACTTAACAGACCGGCGAGCGTCCGGCCTCAGGTTCACGAGCCAGAACCGAGGTCGGGCGCTCGTTCTGTTTCTTCTGGTGGACCGCCCCTTTCCTCGTAGTGAAATTCCCCTTTTCACTCTGCGCACCGGCCGCTACCGTGGTGGGAAGAGATGACACTTCGGTGTCACCCAACTGCGGAGAGGAATCTTCAATGACTGACAACCCTCAAGGCACCATCGACCAGCTCGACTTCAACGCTCTGATCAACGGCGATCAGGCTGCGGGCAGCAAAGTCTCCATCTACATTCCCACGAAGGTCTCCGGCGGCCAGGACAAGGTTGCGGCCGGCCTCATGCGCGATCAGCTCAGCGGCGCGAAGGCGGACCTTGAAAGTGCGGGTCTCAGCGCGAGCGAAGCTGCAGCGATTGTTGAACCCGTCCAGAAGGCCCTCGATGATCCTGATTTCTGGTTGCACATGAGCCGCGGCCTGGCGGTTTTCGCTGCCGACGGCTTCTACCGCGTGTTCCGCATTCCGCTTGAGGTTCCGGCTCTGCGCACGGTTGATGACCACTTCAATGTGGTTCCGCTCGCGCCGATGCTCGAACAGGACGGCCGCGTCTACGTTCTGGCGTTGGCCAAGAACTCGGTCCGCCTGTTCGATGCCAGCCGCAATCACATCGAACAGCTGCCTCTGGGCGCAATCCCAGAGAACTTCGATGCCACCGTCACAGAGCTTCCGGAGCATAACCTCCAGTACCGGTCCGCCGGCGGCGAGCGCACGGGCTTCTACGGTACTGGCGGCGGCGGTGACACTGAGGATCACCTGCGGGAGAACTTCCTTCGCCGTGTGGGCGAAGGTGTTGCGGCTGAACTGGGCACTGCCCGTTCACAGCCGCTGGTTCTGGCTTCAGTGCAGGAGTACTTGAGCCCGTTCAAGAGTCTGTGCCCCTATCCGAACATCCAGGACGTGGTCATCGCGGGCAACCCAGAGCAGACGAAGCCGGAGCAACTTCGTTCGAAGGCCTGGGAGGTGCTCAACGACAAGATGCAGGCTGACGAGGCCACGGTTGTCGAGCACGCTCGTTCGCTCATTGCGTCGGGCAAGGGCTCGTACGACCTGGGTGAGATTGTGCAGGCCGCCGCCGAAGGTCGGGTCGACACGCTGTTCACCCCGCGCGACATTCAGCGTTTGGCCGCGACGAACGCCTACGGGCCGGCAAGCCAGGCGATCCTCGCAACTGTTGCCAACAAGGGCACGGTCCGCACGGTTGCCGAGTTCCCGGAATCGTCGGAAGCTGTTGCCACTTTCCGCTACTGACCTGCTCACCTGGCCCTAACGCACGAGGTGGAGCTGCAGATTTCTGCAGCTCCACCTCGTGTTTTGGGGAGGGGCCGATCAGACATCGTCGAAGCGGGCGGCCGCATATTCGGCTCCCCACGTCAGCACATCGCGCGTAGCTTCCATCATCCTGCCGTAGTGGAGGAAGGAGTGCAGTGCACCTTCCTCTAAGTGGAGCTCCCTTTCGCGGCCGAATGTTCCCAGCACCTTGTCCAGGGCTCGCGAGTCATCGGCCAGGGGGTCGAGTTCGGCCCCGACGATGAACATGGGCGGCACGGGTTTCGAGTAGTCGGCCGTCAGCGGGTCAACGTAGGGGCTGGCTTCGTGCTGGGCGCCGCGGTAGTGGGCTTCGAGCATGTCGTCGAGATCGTTTCGGCTCAGGCCGTCCCACCAGCCGCCGTACAGGCGCATGGTGGCGGAGTCCCTCAGCCCGTAGGTGCCGTAGTACAGCAGGAGTGAGCGAATCGATTCGAAAGCACTGTCCCCTGCGGGGTCCCCGACACTCGGGTCGTCGCTGAGGCCTGCCGCTTCGACCGCAACGCCAGGTTCATCGCGCAGAAGCAAAGTGGCTGTCAGCGACAGGATCGCACCGGCGGAGTCCCCGGCGAAGGCAAGGCGTTTGGGATCGATGCCGTGTTCGGCGCCGCGGGCTGCGAAATAGGCGGCGGCACCTGCAACTTCGTGCAGCGCCTGCGGGAACACTGCTTCTGGGGTCAGCGAGTAGTCCACTGCAATGACCGCCGCCCCGGATTCGGCCGCCAGTACGCGCTGAATCCGGTCGTGGGTGTCAAGGTTGCCCACGCTGAACCCGCCGCCGTGAACGAAGATGATCGCCGGCAGGGTTTCGGCATCCACGGGACGGTGAATGCGCACGGGGACCGAGGCCCCGGCCAGGGGCAGCGTCATGTTGTCGGTGCGGACCATCTGCGGGCCGCCTTCGTTCCAGAATGCGCGTTCGTCGTTGTAGTCGGCGCGCATTGCTTCGACCGGGTCAGCGCCGGCACCGTCAGAGCCAAGGGGTGTGCGTGCAAGCTGGTGTCGGACCACGGCGGCCTGTTCGGGCGTCATGGCGCGGCGAATGTGCGCGGGGATGGACTCAAAGGTCTGTTCGTCAGCCATGGGGCAATCGTCTCACCTGTCCTATAGAGGTCGTACAGAACGAAGAGGAACGGCACACAGCAGAGTCCGAAGACCCCGCCCACAATGGAAAAGACCCCCGAGAACTCGAGGTTCTCGGGGGTCTTTCACTGCTTGGCGGAGTTGGAGGGATTTGAACCCTCGGTCCCCAAACGCGAGGACTTCACCTTAGCAGGGTGACGCTTTCGACCGCTCAGCCACAACTCCAGGCAGATACAGGTTACAGTCCAAGCGCCGCGGGAGCAAAAACACCCCTCCTTTAAGCACCGCTGCCGAGGCGGAGCTCGCCTGAGCGTCGCATGTGACCTGTGTGGGCGGTCGGCTCGGTACACTTGCTGTTCAGCCGAGGAACATATACTCACCGCGCCGCTTCTGTGAGCGGCACGGCTGATGAATAGAGGAGACGACACGGTGACCGATTCTCACGACACCCCAGGCGACTCTGGCTCCGCTGGCGGCACAGACAAGCCGGACGGTGCGGGCACCACCCAGCATGGACGCTGGGACAATCTCCCTTCGCGCAGGGTTCTTCGCGCATCCTCTCGCCCCAACTTCCGCGGCGACAAACCCACCGGATCCCAGAGCGAAGAACCGGCTACTCCGGAAACTGTCCGCCCCACACCGGCCTCTGAACACCACAACACGCGCAATCTGAGCGACCCCCTTCCGTCACGCCGTGAACTTCGCGAACAGCGTGAACGCGAAGAGCAGCAGCGCGCAGCACAAGCAGAAGAAACCGCACCGGCTGACGCGCCCACCGCCTCGGGAACCCCAGCAGCAGCCTCCTCGACCGCGGCCCCACCTCGAACCGCGCACCGCGACTTTGACGAAAACGACGACGCCCAGCCGCGTCATGGTGAACGCAGCGGTGAAGGCTTCCCGTCGATCGTCACGTGGACGACGCTGGGAACAATGCTGCCGGGTCTGGCAATCCTCCGCCGCAACCGCAGATCGATCGCCGGATGGATTCTGCTGTGCGGCTTCGTGCTGGGCATTGCGGCCATCATCATCACCGCACTCATCTACGGTCCGACGGCCTTTGCCAGCCGCGTGGTGTCCAGCCCGAAGATCCTGCGCTTCGCATCGGTTGTCCTCCTTATAGGACTCGTCATCTGGGTCCTTGTGATTCTGCGGTCCTTCGCGGTGTCCAAGCGCGGCTTCCGCCTGCCGAAGGCACAGAAGGTGCTCAGCTGGGTGCTTGTGGCCAGCCTCATTGCGATCGTCGGCATTCCACTGAGCGTCGGAGCCGCATACGCCAATGTCACCGCCACCACCCTGTCGAAGGTATTCGGCGAAAACGGCGCCAAGGTGCTCAAACGCGAAGACCTCTGGGCTGACCAGGAGCGCATCAACGTCTTCCTCATCGGCCAGGACAGTTCCGACACCCGTGAGGGTGTCCGCCCTGACACCATGCTTGTCGCCAGCATCGACACGCGCAATGGGCAGACAACCCTGATTTCAGTCCCGCGCAACCTGGCCTTCCCTGAATTCCCCGAAGACTCGAAGCTCGCCGAAACCTTCCCCAACGGTTTCCGCCCCACCGGCGATCCCACGGAGGACCTCATCAACGCGGTGTGGGACTGGGCTGAAAACTCGCCGGAATCCGTCGGCGACCCCCACGGCCTCGAACCGGGCATGTTCGCCACCATCCAGGCGGTCGAGGCCTCCCTGGGACTGAAGCTCGACTACTGGACTGCCGTCAACATGCAGGGCTTCACCGACCTCATCACCACGATGGGCGGAGTTGAACTCGATGTTGAGCGCCCCATCCCGATGGGCGGCGGCACCAACCAGAACACCGGTGGGAAAAACCAGATCTTCGACTGGATCGACCCGGGCCCGCAGCGCCTCGAAGGCAAGAAAGCGCTCTGGTACACCCGCAGCCGTGACGGGGCGGACAACTACGACCGCATGTGCCGTCAGCAGCGTTTCCTCAAGGCCGCTCTTGACCAGCTCAGCCCGCAGGAAATGGCGATCAAGTACCCCCAGCTGGCTGCGAGTGCATCTGACAACATCCGCACCGACATTCCGCTGTCGGACCTCAGCGCATTCGCCGATCTCGCCATGGTCATGCGCGGCACCGAAGTGAAATCTGCCCAGATCACCAACGATGTCGTCAACACCCTCCACCCGGACTATGACGACCTGCGCAAATGGGTGAAGAAGAACACCACCTCGGACGACGGCAAGAAGAAGCCCGGCAAGTCCAACGCATCCACGCCCGAAGACTCCGCCTCGCCATCAGAGGAACCGCAGGAGGAAGCCGAGACCACAGAACCCGGCATCGGCATGGAGGACGATGACGGCAAGTGCTACCCGCACGGTTACAAGCCGGGCGATCCCTGGCCGGGCTACCCGCACAATGACAAGCTGCGCGGAGGTGCAAACGCTGGGACCGGTGCCGATGGCTGATATTGCGATCATCGGCATGGGCCCGCGGGGCCTGACTGTTCTGGAGCGCCTGGTTGCGCTGTCGTCTGCTGGGACTGACGAGGTGCCGCCCGGGCTGCGCATTCATGTGATCGATCCGTTCCCGCCGGGTGCGGGTCGGGTGTGGCGGACGGATCAGAGTCCGTCGCTGTTGATGAACACAACGGCTGCCGAGCAGACGGTGTTTGCGGATGAATCGTGCGGTGTGCCGAATCCAGACCAGGGGCCGTCGATGGCCGAGTGGTCGTCTGATCCGCGCAATCCGGGCTCGTATTTCCCCAGCCGTGTTGAGTACGGCCGGTATCTGCGCGATTCCTACCAGCGGATCGTCGCGCGGGCGGAAGAGTCACAGACCGCGGACGTCATAGAGCATCAGGCGCGCGTCACGGACATCGCCGAACCGGACGGCACGGACGGCCAGCAGGTTCTGCGCCTGTCCGACGGCACCCGTCTGGCGGTTGACTTCACCGTGCTGTGCTTGGGCCACATTGAGGCGCGTCTGACGGGTGAGCGCCGCTCCTACGCTGAGCTCAGCCGAGAACCGGGTGTTGAGTACCTGCCGCCGTGCCTGCCGGCCGAAACGCCCCTCAACCACCTCAAGCCTGGCGAGCCGGTGATCTTCCGGGGGTTCGGCCTGAACTATTTCGACCTGCAGGATCTGCTTACCACCGGCCGCGGCGGCACGTTCACACAGAACGAGGACGGCACCCTCAAGTACCATCCCAGCGGGCTCGAGCCGATCCTCGTGCCGTCTTCGCGCCGAGGCTTCCCCTACCGGTGCAAACCGATTACCGAGGCGCACCCGCTTTCTGAATGGGAGCTGCGCTATTTCACTCCGGAGAACATTCAGGCTCTGGTTCAAGCGCAAGCGGCTGAGGGCCAGAAGCTGAGCTTCAACGACCACCTGTGGCCGCTGATCCTCGCAGACATCCGCTCAGCCTGGTATCGCACGCTCTACCGTGTTCACCCCGAGGCTTTCAGCGCCGATCCGCTTCACATGCACGACGCGCTGACCCACGCCGTCACCGAACACATCGGCGTGCGCGCGGGCCGCAGTGAAAAAGGCGGCAAGGCCGCATCCGCAGCGGCGTCCGCTGCAGCAGCACCGTCGGCTACACCAATCGTCGGCCCGCATCGCAGCCAGCACACGCCTGACAGCCGTCAGCGGCCTGCTGGCGCTTCCCCTGCCGGTCATCTGACACAGGCCTCCCCCAACTGGATTTCTGTCGAACGGCGGGTGCTTGCCGATCCCCGCTTTGCACTTGATCTGCACCGGCTGCTGCGCCCCATGGAAGACGTCGAATTCGCCGACCCTGATACTGATCTGCGCGAATGGATGCTGCAGTTCCTTCGCCGTGACCTCACTGCGGCACAGGCCGGCCCTGAGGGATCTCCCGGCAAGGCTGTTTTCGCCGCCCTGTGGGCTGCGCGGAACCTGCTGAAGACTGTCGTAGTCGACGGTCTGCTGGATCCGGTGAGCTTCACATCGGAAGTTCGCGGGTGGTTTGAGGGCTTTGTGTCCGGCATCTGCGACGGCCCGCCGCCGCAGCGCTTTGCCGAGCTCATTGCGCTGACTGAGGCTGGTCTTGTCGACTTCATCGGCCCCGACGTGCAGATCAAAACCGTCAGTGGTCCCGGGCGCGGCCATTTTGTGGCCACCAGTCCCACCGTGGACAGGCCGATCCGAGCAACCGCCCTGGTGGATGCCTCAACCCCCGGCAACAACGTCCGCTTTGCCGATGACGAGCTCATGAACTCAATGCTGGACCGCGGCCAGGTGCGGCCGGCCGTCATCACCACCCCGGCGGGCGTTGACATGCCCCTGACGGGGCTGGACGTTGACGGTCCCGCGTACCGCACTGTCACCGCAGACGGCACGGTTCATCCGCGCCGCTTCGCGTTCTCCATTCAGCTCTCCGCCGTGCAGCTGGGCTTGGCAATCGCCGCCAACCCCAATGCAAAGGCCCAGAGCCTCATCGATGCCAACACGATCGCCCAGGCCATCATCGACGCAGCTTGAGCTTTGGATAGGCGAAGCCGTAAACCAGGATCCCGCATGCGGCGAAGACCACCGTCAGAGTCCACTGAAGCCAGCTGGTAGATGGGTCAAGCAGATTCCACAAGCGGACCTCTTCAGCCCCGGCGGCCAGCATAGACAATGCAATTCCCACGAACGGCAGCATTGCTGCAATTGCGGGGACTATGACCAACGAACCCGCAGTCGCAATCGTCAAGCAGATCAACCGGTTTCGAATGCTGGTCTCTGTTGGGAGCGCATCAACTGCCCAGAACCCCGGAAGGGCCGCCACCGCAAAAACCACGCCCGCCCACGCCGACCGCATCCGCCACCATGCATGACGGTACGTGGATTCGAAATCGGAAAACCCACTGTGCAGAAACAGTACGGCAATCCCACACGTGAGAACGGGCAAGAACAACCCTACGTGCACTGTCTGGAGGGGAGCCCACGCGATTTGCACTGCATATCTGCCGACAGTCAGCTCGGCCACAACCGCCAGGACCAGCAAAACGAGCAGTCCGCCCCGGACATGAATTCTGAGCCAGAGCAAAAGCCCGTTCATCACCGAGCGCCTTCGCAAGCACTGAGCTTCTTCCACGCCACATCGTATGCGCGAGCTGCTTCCTTCTTGTCCGATTCAGACTTCGCCTGCAGAAGGTTGGTCAAAGCATAGCGTGCTGTTTCGGCTGTGTCGTGAAATCTCGGCTCTGCCCCCGCATGAGTCCACAGAGCCGAGCACCATGGCACCTGCACAACTTCATTGATCAGCCAATCTTCATCCAAGGCTTCACCGTTTCTGGACATTTCAGATGAAACAAGCGTGAAATACGCCGTTTTCCCGCTGGTATCGAAGTTGAAGTTGTCCACATCGGAGGCCGGAGGAAGCTCGCGCAGATTCTCTGGGAACAGAGTCGACCCCGATTCGATCGCAGTGATGGCGAGTGAGGTCCACACTTCATCAATGCGGTCCGTCAGCCGGTCGTGTTCGTTGTATATGCAGAGAGTGCCTTCTGCAAAGTCAGCGGACGCCATCGGCGGTGAGCATCCATACTCGTCGTCCAGGTTCTTCACAGCCGTGTACCGCCCAATTCCGGCCATCGGCACTGCCCCCAAAAGGAGGAAGACAACTGCGGTCACGATAATCCCGTTGAGCGGACTCCAACTGGTATAGCGCGAATTGGCGCCCGTGCACAGGCCGGCGTAAAGCACCAGAACCGCAGTGAACGACCCTACCGCAACTGACGTTGCCGCCAACCAGGTCAGACGCAAGCCGAGCATCGAGCCCACTGTTCCACCGAATTGCATGACGGATGCTGATTCATTAGCCGAAATCATCTGTAGAGCAAATGCCACGGCCGCAGCAAGGAGCACACCGTATAGTCTTCCCAGCGTGCGCCCGAGAATCAGTCCGATCCCAATCAGAATGGCAACGGAAGCAAGACTACCGAAAAGCACAAGCGCAGCAGACACTTGAGCCTCGACAAAAGTTGGGCGCGCACGCAGAGCCGTGTAACAAGCAACAGCAGCGGTCGGAAGGAACGCACAGGCCGTTCCGGCAACCCACAGTCGGACAGTTAACCGCTGCCGGATTCCGGTTTGATTCCACACGGTTGCGCTGCCAATGGGGAACAGCCGAGCCCCATCAAAAGCGGCGACCGCCGCAAGCAAAGGACCCACCAGGTACAGCGCGGTGGCAACCCACTCTGCACTCAGCAGCGGTTCCCCCACCCAGTTCTGTGCACCGATGGTCATGTTCGCCAACTGCGCAACGAGCATTGCGGAGAACCCGACAACCGGAGTCCAGGCCAGCAAAACAACTTTCACGGCTCACCTCCCCCGTTCCAGGCTCGAAAAGCGGTAGTCCACACAGTTGGATCGCTGTGGGTGGCTCCTATGGGAAACGTGTCTTCTACGGCCCGGAAATACTCGTCTGTGTAGCCAGCGAAAAGCTGTTGCCCGTTTCGGACGTGAAGAACGTGAGTCGCGAGGCCGGCGATGTCCTCGATGATGTGTGAAGAAATCATGACAGTTCTGTCTGCAGAAACACGCGCTACGGCAGCCCGCACCTTTGCTCTCTGATCGATGTCCAAGCCTGACGTCGGTTCGTCTAGAAGCAGCAGGTCGGGCCGGGTCATGAGTGCTTGGCCAACGACGAGTCGCCGTTGCTGCCCACCGGAAAGGGATCGCACCTGCTGGTTGCGAAGATCATCCAGGTCCACGGCTTCTAGCGCGCGACTAATAGCCGCACTTTGGTCATCTTTAGGCAGTTTCCTCAGCAACGCGAGGTAGTCCATCGTCTGCTGAACGGTGACATGCCCCGGTATGGCCATGGACTGTTCAACGTACTCAACGGAACCGGACACGCGAACGGTACCGCCACCGGGCCTGCGCGAATCTGCAAGCAGGGAAAAAAGCGTAGACTTCCCCGCACCGTTGTTTCCGAGCACGGCCCAGATCTGTCCGCAGTCCGCTGAAAACGTGAAGGGACCAATCTCTTCACCACGCGTGGAATAGCGAAATAAGAGACCACGCACGTCAAGTGTTTTACACATATTTTATTATGCCTAACAATTCAATAGGGCGAAACGCAATCAGTCGTTTTCAACCCCTATATTGAATCCTGTTCTTCGCGTAGCGAACCACCTGACAGGGGTCAACTCGAAAGCGTTTATTAAGACAAACAGTCAACCCAGCAGTAACACTTCTCGAGTTTGCCTGCGCCGGCACGTCGCCCGTACTGCTGACTTCCCTCGAAGCTGTCGAATCTTTACCCCGAATCCGCTTGTAATTGTGCCATTCGTTATGACACGAGGTGCTCATATATTCCCCGGACGCGTTGAGGCACGTCCCCGAACTAGTTTGAGTTTGAACTCTCCAGTACGCTGGATTCCCGCCCTTGACACTTTTTTTCACAGTCCCGGTGAATTTGTACCTTGTGCCGGATCTCTGACTAACGCTGAAGTTTCCTTTGGCAGTAGCTTTTTGGCCACTGTGACTATACGCGAGGTTTTTAAATTTAATAACTTTCACAGCTGAAGTTGTTTTACTCGCGGCAAGAACCTCTGGAGTAACACCAAACAGAAGAATTCCCACTGTAACTACACAGACAACTACCTGGCGCAATGCCTTCATGCCCAGCCTTTCTACTCAGTGCGCTTCTATCGCGCGGCCTCCTCCATTGGAGATCTGCGTAGGCTGATTTGACAGAAGTGCTGAATTTCACATGATCGTACACGCAAAACAGTTAACGTCAAGAGCTGCTCTGGTCTACACGGAAGGCAACACAAGGACGAGGCGGAAGCTCACCTGAGCTTCCGCCTCGTCCTTTGCCTTCAGCTGATCACACGTACCGGTATGCGGGCCTGCGCGGCACCTTGACGGTGCGTTTGCTGGCGATTGCCGCCAAGGCCGCAGCTGCGCCCACAACGAGCCACACAATCAGCTGGCCGACCGCCGCACCGGCACCCGGCGTGCCGGAAGCCAAAGCGGTGAAGCCGTTCACCGCTGGGGCCAGCGGCAGCATGCTCATGAGCGACACAAGTCCCGTCGGCGCGGTGCTGATGAGGTTGACCGACAGAACGCCGACCATCATCGCCGCCGCCAAGATCCGGCCGAACCCTCCCATCAGTGCCACGAGGGCAAAGTTGATCACCGTGAACGTGATGCCTGCCAGCAGCGCCAGGAGGAACATTCCTGCGAAAGCTCCGGCGCCCAGGCCCCAGATGAACTGGAACAGGACCGTCATGACGAAGGCGTGGATGACCGCGATCGCCAAGCCCGGTGCCAGCGATTTCAGCCCCACCTTCCACGATGGGTTGCCCGACGTTACGGCTGAGGCCGGTACTGCGCGCAGCACCGTGTAGGTCAGCAGCGAACCAATCCACAGCAGCAGCGCGAACAGCACGCCGATGACGCTGTTCTGGGCCAGGGAACTCAACTTCGCCGATTCACCCGGAACAGATGCTGCCACGACGTCCGACAGCTGTGAACGGTGCGATTCGTCGTAGGTCGGGACTTCGTCCTTGCCCTCTTCGAGCTTGTCGTAGAACTCGCCTGTTCCGTCCTTGAGCTTCTTCGTGCCGTCGACCAGCTGCGGGGTGTTGTCCGACAGCTTCTTGGTGCCGGCGGCCAGCTGATCAACCCCGTCGGTGTACTTGCCGACGCCTGCGCGGTACTTCGAAACGCCGGCGGCCAGTTCGTTCGAACCGTCAGCCGCCTGACCGATTCCCGCGGTCAGCTTGCCGGTGCCCTTGTGGAGCTTCTTGGTTCCGCCGGCCAGTTGGCTCGATCCGTCACGCAGCTGCTTGCCGGCCTTGAGAACCTTCTGCTGCCCCTCCTTGAGGCCGTTGACGTTCTTCTCGATGTCACCGAGGTTGTCATGGATGCCGGAGTTGAGTTCACTCGTTCCATCTGCCAGCTTCCGCAGCCCCTGCGGCAGGGTGAGACCGGAATCGCCCTTCGCGTGCAGGCCGTCGCTGACCTTCTGGAGCACACCCACCGAGGCGGTGGACAGTCCCACTGCGAACGCCCTTTCGGCCGCACTGCAGGCTGTCTGCGACACCGCACTGCCGAGTGCCTTCTGGAACTCTGGATCAGTGAGCGTCTTCTGGATTTCAGGGTCGACTCCCGCATCGGCAAGTGCCTTCTGCAGGTCCTTCTGGAACTTTTGGGCGCTCTGCTGGCTGATCTTCGAGCCCGGTTCAGGGCACAGTGCTGCACGGACTCGCGCGACTTCCTTCGCCGACATCAGACCCACGGCCTGGAGATCATCGAGGCTCGTGGCCTTCGAGGTGCCGTCGGAGTTCATAAGCTTCTTGGCTGCAGCGAGCTGCTTGTCGACGTCCTTCTGCATGTCTTCCACACCGGTGGCGATGGTGTTCATGGAGGTGTCGAGCTCGTCGGCAGCGTCAACTGCCTTTTTGAGTTTGTCAGCGTCGAAGTCGTCGAGTGCAGTGACGACCTTGTCGATCTCACCGGTGTACTCGACGATGCCGCCATGCAGCTGGTCAGCGCCCTCGTACAGTTTCTTCGTCTGCGAGGGAAGTGACTTCGTCTGGTCCTTCATGGTGTTGAGGCCGGAGGAAAGTTCGCTTGCACCGCTGGCCAGCTGGTCAGCTCCTCTGCGCAGCTCTTTGCCCTTGGTCGACAGGGTGCGCGCACCCTTGTTGAGCTCCTGCACACCGCTGTCGAGCTGCGTGGTTCCGTCTACCAGTTCGCCGGCGCCGTCGTCGAGTTTCCCGGCGCCGTCAGCGGCTTCCTTCATCTGCCCGGAGATTTCGTTGAAGCCCAGGTAGATGTTGTCAAGGTACTGCTTGGCGAAGTCCTTGTTGAAGCTCTGGGTGGCTGCCTGCGTGATCGCCTTGGCGATGATC
This sequence comes from Brevibacterium ravenspurgense, assembly GCF_001584615.1. Taxonomy (GTDB): domain Bacteria; phylum Actinomycetota; class Actinomycetes; order Actinomycetales; family Brevibacteriaceae; genus Brevibacterium; species Brevibacterium ravenspurgense. The sequence goes on from NZ_LQQC01000011.1 coordinate 35,515, forward strand.
ACGTCCGGCACGGGCTTCACTTTGGACTGCTGAATGTCGATTGTGGCGTGTTCGGCGTTCTTGCCGTCGTCTTCGGAGATCGACATGACGCGCTCGGAGAAGTTCTTCGGGATCGTCACAACCGTGGCGTACTTGCCGTTGCGCAGCCCCTCGGCTGCGTCCTCATCGTCAGACAGCTGCCAGTCGAGGTTGTCCTGGTCTTCGTCATCCGGCGAGATGAGCGCTGCGGCCAGCTGACGGCCCAACGGCACGGTCTTGCCGTCGATCTCGGTGCCGTCGTCGTTGTTGACGATGGCTCCCGGGATGCTGTGGACTTTCTCTTCTGCCCCGTGGGCAGTCACCACATAGCCGCCGGCTACGAGCAGTGGGATGAGAAGCAGACCGATGATGGTCCACCATGTCACCCGCTGACCGGCAGCGGCCCGTTCAAACTTAAACATGGTGTGTTTCCCCTGTCAGGTGGACAGACTCTTGGTGCGCATCAGCATGTGCTTCCGCCAAAGGCGAATGGTCGGAGCTGCGATGGAGGTCAAGAAGTGTGTATTCGGAGTTCTTCGGCAGCATCCAGTCGGAGTCCGCAGTGACAAGACCGAGGACAACCGCAGAGCCGCGCTGGAGTGCCGAGTCGATGAGCCGCTTGAGCAAAGCCGCGCTCTGCGCGTCCTGCGGCTGGTCCGCGTGGTCGACGACGACCAGCTTGGGCGGGTTCTGGATCATGCGGTAGAGCGAGCGGTGCGACGGTGCTGTCGAATCGTCGCGCGGGCTCATGACAATCAGCGGAAGCGCCCGCCGAGCGTGCACGCCCTGTTCTGGCATGACCCAGTCGAGAATCTTGAGTTCACCCTCGGAGACCGCCATGCGGCCCGACAGAGCTGTGACAAGTGCCGATGATCCTGGCCCGGTGACGGCAAACACCTCGCCGGGCTTGAGCGCAACGTCGACTCCGGAGACCAGCTTGCCTTCCGCATCGCCGACATCACCGCGAGCTGAGCGACCCGTATCGCGTGGACCGTTGATGCCGATGCCCTCACCGTAAAGCAGGTACGGCGAGTCCTTCTGCGGCCAGTCGCGCTGCTCAACCAGGTGGGCGAGGCCTTCGCCCTCAACGTCGAAGTGCGGCAGGATCGCATCGAGCTTCTTCGGCAGCCACCACGATTTTTCACCCAACATGGCCATGACGGCCGGGCCGAGGGTCATGCGGATGAGGAAGGCGTCGACGGTGATGCCCACCGCCAGGCCCAAAGCGATCGATTTGATGATCGGTTCGCCGGCGGGCACGAAGGCTGCGAACACGGCGAACATGATGAGGGCCGCGGCCGTGACGACTCCGGCTGAGGCCAGGAAGCCCTTCTCGATTGCGTCGCGAGCAGGCGCCCCGTGGGCGTAGGCCTCGCGCATACCGGACACGAGGAACACCTCGTAGTCCATAGCAAGGCCGAACAGGATGCCCATGAGGATGATCGGCAGGAACGAAATGACCGGGCCGACCTGTTCGATGCCGATCGCTTCAGCACCGTGGCCCTGGACGAAGACGAGCGACACCACGCCGAAGGCGGTGACGACCGAAAGAAGGAAGCCCAGGGCCGCCTTGATCGGAACCGCCACGGAGCGGAAGACCATCATGAGCAGAACGATCGACAGGCCCACAACGAAGATGCCGAACGGCACCAGAGCCTTGCCCAGCTGGCTCGACACGTCAATGGCGACAGCGGTCGAACCGGTGACCGCGGTGTCAAAGCCGTACGTGTCCTTGAAGTAGTCGTGCATGTCGCGGATCTTTTCGACGACCTCTTCTGTGCGCGGGTCGTCCGGACCGTACTCCGGGATCACCTGGATCATCGCGGTGTCGGCGTTTTCGTTCGGGGTTGCCATGGCGATCTGCTTAACGCCGTCGACCTTTTCGAGGTCCGCCTTGATGTCGTCGACGTCCTGCAGCGGGTCATCGCTGGTGATGATGTCCGCGGTGACGATCAGCGGGCCGTTCGCACCGGGGCCGAAGTGCTCCTCGGTGAGGTCGTAGGCAATCCGCGGCGGGGTGCCTTCCGGTTCGCCGCCGTTGTTCGGCAGTGCCAGCTGGAGTTTGGACGCGGGGATGGCGAACAGGCCCAGGCCCACGACCACGATGATGACGGTAAGGGCGGGCACCTTCGTGACAATGTGCTCCCACGTGCGGAAGATGCGCGTTGCGGGGCGTTCTTTCTTGGGCTTTTCGGGTTTGGCTGCTTCTGCCGATGCGGCCTTCTTTTTCTTCTTCGGCATCATCTTTTCGCCGAAGAATCCCATGATCGCCGGAACGAGCGTCAAAGCCACAAGCACGGCGACCGCGACGGTTGCAGCTGCGCCGAAGCCCATGACCGACAGGAAGGGGATGCCTGCAATCGACAGGCCGACAAGCGCGATGATGACCGTCATACCGGCGAACACAACAGCGGAACCAGCGGTCGCGGTGGCCCGCGCCGCGGATTCGTGAGCGTCGAGGCCGTCGTCGCGGCTGATCTGGCGGGCACGCGAAATGATGAACAGCGCGTAGTCAATGCCGACGGCCAAGCCCAGCATGAGCGCAAGCATTGGTGCGGTGGAGTTCACAGTGGCGAAAGCGGTTGTCAGCACCACAAGCAGCAGACCGATGGCCACACCGACAATTGCGGTGACCAGCGGGATTCCGGCTGCGATGAAAGACCCGAAGGTCACAAACAGCACGACGAAGGCGATGACAACGCCGATGCCCTCAACCCACGAGATCTCAATGCCGGTGACCTTGAAGATCTCACCGCCGGCAACGACTTCGGTGTCTTCGGGCAGTTCGGCTTGCAGCTCTTCAGCTGCTTTTTCAAGGTCTGTTTTGACCGAGTCGGGCAGATTGGCCTCTGCGTCGTCGTACTGCACGTTGAGAAGCGCGGCATTGCCCTTATCGCTGATGGAACCGTCGATCATGTCGTCGTAGGGACTCATCGCCCCGTCAACGTGGTCGTAGTCTTCGAGCTTGTCAGCCGCTTCCTCGATGGGCTTCTTGTATTCCTCGTCATTGAGGTCAGCACCATCGGGAGCGACGATCGTCAGCTGGCCCCGGCCGCCGCTGACCTGCGGGAATGTGAGCTCCAAATTGTCAAGAGCTTCCTGGGACTGCGCGCCGGGAAGCTCAAATTCGTCGGAGAAGTCGTCTGCGAACAGCGCGACGAACCCGCCCAGCAGGGCGAGTATTGCGAACCACACGGCAACGGTTGTCTTCCGCCGACGGTAGGCTGCCGCACCGAGTTCATATAGGAATGACGACATTCAGGAGCTCCGAACAATCGTGAAGTTACTGGCCAGTAATAAACGTATTCAGCGATGTTAACAACTGAGCGTTCCACCGACGCCCAGAAAACGTTAAGTCAAGTATGGCGCGTGGGCCCGAACGCTTCGTCTGCACCCGTCAAATGAGCAGCTGCCGAAACGGCTCAGTGAAGTCGGCTGACGCCCGAGAACACGCTGACAAGGCCTTAAGATAACACCGCACCGGCGGAAAGAATTCCAGCCAACAGCCGCTGTGAAGCGCAGCCGAGTCAGGAGGCGCGCATGACGACTGTGCGCATTTTCACGTACTGCGGGATGCCTGGGCTGACCGCGATCCGCCGCTGTGCGGGGTCAATGCGAATGCTGGCCAGTGTGGCCGAATCGAGAACACCGCCGGACTTGGGCAGTTTGGCAACACCGCCGACCGCCGGGTCGGAGCACAGCATCGGCACAAGGTCTTCCGCACGCTGCGGTACCCCGGCCGAAGCCACGGCGTCTTGCAGGAACTCCAGCCGCTCAAAGGTGTTGGAATTCGGCGGGCTGAGAAGACCTGTCTGTGCAAAGTCGCCGTCCAGGAAGTGGTTGGTGTGCACCGCGTAGCCCTGTCCGTCCAGCACACGTGTCTTGCCCGCGCTGATTTCGACCATGGCTGTTCTCTCAGGGTCGACCAGCGTGATGACTGAGCTCGACGTCAGCGGCGCCTCTTCAATCAGCTGCACCGCCTCGTCGACATTTCCTGCAGTCCCCAAGACCCGCGCGAGAACAGAGTGAACAGGAACCCCACCAGGCGCATCGTCAGAAGCGAACAGGATGTTGAGGAAACATCCCAGACCAGCCGAATTGACCCCAATCTTGCCGGTCATGCCGTACTCGGCCACGCCCGCGTATCCGTAGCCGCCCGGCAGTGCGGACACCGAGTGCAGGTGCCACAGGTCCGCGAATTCCGGGTACCAGTCCCACGTCTGCACCCCCACACACGGCGCACCGGCATCCGCTGGGTCCGCGGCGAAGGTGATGGTCGAGCATTCCGAAGCCGGCGAGGTGGAGCCCGCCTCCCGCGGTCCCTCCTGCTGGGTGGGGAGGACCGAACGGTCGGCAAGCGCCAGGATCTCCGTGCGGGCGATGATGACCATGAGATCAGCGGGAGTAAGGCCCGCACCCATGGCAACGCCGGTGATTTCCTGGTGCTGTTCGGGATCCCAGTCGCGCAGAGCCGCAAGGGAGTCTTTTGCTGCGGCCTTGACCGCGCGGTCCTCAATGCCGAGGGATTCGAATAGGTGTGTGTAGCTTCTGTGCGCTGAGCGAATGCGCTGCGCGGTCTGCGTGGCGCGGGCCATTCCGCGCATCTGCGGTGTTGGGCCGCTGACCACGATCGATTCGGAGCGGACTTCGTGCGGAACCGGCATGTGGACTCCTCGCTGCTGGAGAATCTGCTGTATGCGAAGCCTATCGGCTGTGCCAGCTCGGCAGTCCGCTCACCGGGATTCCCGCCGCGTGCATGTGGGCCGCAGTGTCCATGAGTGCGGCGAAGCGCGCAAAGGATCCAGGTGGTTGGTTTTGTTGAGCACCTTCTGCTTCAAGTGCGACCGCTGCCGTGCGTTCGGCGCGAGCCCGATTGATCTGCTGGATCCGCTGGTGCAGACCACGGAATGGTTGACCTTCGCCCGGCAGAACGAGGGTGTCGGCCGGCAGATTTTCCAGTTTTGTGAGGGATTCGGTGTAGGCATTGACAGCGCGGGACAGATAGCTGACGTCCAAGCCCAGGCGGCCTGCGGGCGAGATTTCTTCCGGCGGCACGTGGTCACCGGAGTACAGGAGGGTGCCGGCGGGGTGGTCTTCGACGAACACCGTGTGTCCGAAGGTGTGGCCTGGAGTCCACACGGCCCGCACGGTGCGGCCGGACAGCGGGAGGCGAGCGCCATCAGCCAGGAGCACCGTGCCGGCGGGAACACGGGGTACGGCGACTTCGAAGCCGGCGGTGGGGGCTTTGCCGTCGCGGATGTCTTTGAGTGTTTTGAGTTCGTGGCCGTGGATGCCGCACCAGATGTTCGGCTGGTTGAGCGCCTGCAGAAGGCCCGCGTGGCCGTAGTGGTGGTGCGTGACAGCCGCCCCGTTGAGGTCGTCGGGGGTGAAGCCGGCCTGCTCGATGCCCGCCATGAGAGCGTCGAGGCCTTCGCGACTCCCCCACCCTGTGTCGATGAGGCTGAAGCCGGTGTCTTCTGCCAGCAGATAGGCATTGGTGTGCCCGCCGAAGGGGGTGGGCACCGGAATCGCCCACGTGCCTTCGATGATTTCAGCTGCCTCGCTCATGGCTCTCATTGTGCCAAGGACGAGATCGGGCCGGTGGGCCAGCGCACTTGCGGCGCGTGTGCCCACCGGCCCGAATCAGTCGGCTGTGCTGGGTTTATCAGTAGTACTGGTTGAGGAGGTCTTCTGCCATGCCGTCCCATTTCGCGTAGGCGTCGGGGAACGCGGAAACCTGAACTGCCTGTGCGGCGTCACCGGGTGCCATGTTTTCCCAGCCCTGAATCTGAAGCAGGCCGTTGGGCGACACTTCTGGGTTCACTCCGTAGAACGACTTGGCGGCGAAAACGGGGTCCTGGATCTGTTCAGGGCTTCCCCATCCGGCAGAGGGACGCTGCTGGAACAGGCCCAGCGAGTCACGGTCGCCGTGGTCGAGGTTGAGCAGGGTCGATTCCTGCTGAGCGGTCATGAGCGCGATCTTGATTCCCTGGCGGGGAATGTTGTTGTCCTTGCCGACCTGGATGATCGTCTTGACGTTTTCGATCTGTGCGGGGTTCAGCTGCTGCTGTGCAGCTTCCTGCGCCTGGGCGGAGACTGCCGGCTTAGTGCCTTCAGTTGCCATGGCAGGGCCTGAAGCCAGGACTCCGACGGCGGCGATTCCGGCGGCGATTGCGGTGGTCGTAGAAATACGGGTAAGCGTCTTCACGGACTTTCGCTCCTGTTGTGGATTGCTTCATTTTTCAGCCCCTGCTCGCGTCGTCTGCAGCGGTCTGCAGGCCGGTGCCGGGGAAGTCGAAGAAGCGAATCTTCGGGGCTGTCATTCACGTTTCCACAGCAGCCGCCGTCGTTCAACAGACTGCGAGTCAAAGGAATCTCACTGTTCCTTGGCCGTTTCCCGACCGTCCGAAACAGGAAAAACCGGGCAGGCACCTCGTGCTTGTCGTCCCTGTCCTATAGAGGTCCTAAAAACAGCCCGACTAGGCCCCCACCAGCCGGACCCTGCCTGGCACCTCGGCAGCGCACTCCACCTCGTGAGCTCCCACCCAGGCACCTCGGTGCCTCTTCCTACACCCAGCCACGCTTTAGCAACAAAAACTCCCCTTAGCAGTGGTTGCTAAGGCGCAAAATCCGGCTAACGGGTGTTTCCTGGCTGCTAAGCCGCAGAATCCGGCTGACGGGTGTGGGCGACAGGCCTGTGATGCCCTGTCCTCGATCGACCCCTTGACCCGCAGCGTGAACTAATGTTCACTATTAATGAATCGATATTCACTCACGAAGGAGGCAAGATGTCTGCCGTCAACTCAACGCCACAGTCCGCTCCCTCTGAATTCGAAGACATCCTGTACGAAGTTGAGGAAACGTACGCGGTCATCACAATCAACCGGCCCGAGTCCTTCAACTCGTTCCGCTCAATTACCGTTGACGAACTGATCGAAGCCTTCACCCTTGCGTGGGGTGACAACCGAGTTCGGTCGATCATCTTGACCGGGGCGGGAGAGAAGGCGTTTTGCGCCGGAGGCGATGTCAAGCAGAAAGCACAGACCGGAGACTACGGCCCAAGCCGCTACGGCATGTTTCGCATTTCCGAGCTCCACAAAGTCATGCGCTCCGTCCCTAAACCCGTCATCTCGGCGGTCAATGGGGTTGCGGTCGGCGGAGGCAACGTCCTCTCTACGCTCTGCGACATCACAATCGCCGCGCCCCACGCTCGCTTTGGACAGGCCGGCCCCAAAGTCGGTTCCTTCGACGCCGGATATGGCTCAGCTTTCCTCGCTCGAGTTATCGGCGAGAAGCGCGCCCGCGAAATGTGGTACTTCTGCGAACTCGTCGATGCGAAGAAAGCTGAGTCCTGGGGACTGGTCAACGAAGTCGTTGAAGCAGGCGAGCTCCTACCCCGAGCCAAGGAACGCGCACGCGATCTTGGTTTGAAAGCACCGACTGCACTGCGCTTCCTCAAGCAGTCGTTCAACGCTGATACCGAGATGCAGACAGGCTTTACAAACCTTGCAATGAGCGCGCTCGACCTCTACGCCCACTCACCGGAGTCTCACGAGGGCGCCGCTGCATTCGCGGAAAAGCGCACCCCAGACTTCAGTCGCTTCGACGGCGCCTACTGACGGATTTGCAGAGGGAGGGAAATGGACATGGTTCAGGCCTTTGACGCCGATTGTCTAGTGGAAAAAGCGTCCGCCTTCGAAGAGCGACTCGTCAGTGAGTCCCGCGAACGCGAAGCGGCCGGGCGAATCGGCGCTGATATTACCCGCGAGATGGGCCGCGCTGGTCTCATCGCGCCCGAGCTTCCTCTCCGTCTTGGCGGAGCCGACCTTACAAAAGTGACCACTGGACTCGTAACCGAGGCTATCGCGCGGGGCGACCTAACCGTCGCCTACATCCAGGTTGTCGGCTCCCTCGTCGGCCAAGTCATTGCGCGCAATGCGAATTCTGACGTGGCTTCCCACTACTGTGGCCTGATTACCTCCGGAGAAGCAACCGTTGCGATCGGACTCTCCGAGCCTTCGGCCGGCTCTGACGCCGGCAACCCCTCATCTACAGCGCGGCGGGATGGCGACGACTGGATCATCAACGGCACGAAATCGATGTCACTTGCGCTGACTTCAACTGCGACGGTGATCTTCGCTCGTACAGACCCTGCTGCCGGGAGGGGCAGAGGGATTTCCGCTTTCCTGGTCGACCTCAATGCGCATGGAGTGACGAAACACCACATCAGCGATATGGGCCAAGACGCTGTGGCTCGCGGAATCGTTGAGTTCTCCAATGTCCGCGTCCCAGCCGACCATCTGCTCGGTGAGCAAGACCAAGCATTCACACAGGTCATGCAGGGGTTCGATTTCTCTCGTGCCCTGATCGGCCTGCAGTGCATCGGGACTGCTTCGCGCGCCGTTGACGATACATGGGCATATGTAAAGAATCGCCAGGCTTTCGACCAGCCCCTTTCAAAATTCCAGGGAGTGTCATTCCCCCTCGCAGAGGCGGAAACAAAGATCACAGCGGCACGACTGCTCTGCCTTGAAACCCTTCGACTCGGCGACGAGGGGCTGCCTCATACTTCGCAAGCTGCCATGTGCAAATGGTGGGCACCTCTCGAGACGTACCACGCCGTCCACCAATGCCTGCTCCTCCATGGCCAGAACGGCTACAAAAAGGAACTCGACATCGAGAAGCGACTGCGGGACCTGCTCGGCATGCAGATCGGCGATGGCACAGCTCAGATTATGAAGCTCATCATCGCCCGCAGCTCTGCCGGCCGCGAGTTTGCCCCCTAATCCCTCTTGGTTCCGCAATAAACCACAAACGACTTAGTACATTCTGCGACAGAAAGGACGACAGCATGTCTACCCCGGCTGCCCCACCACTGAACAACCGCATCACCATCGTCACCGGAGCTGCCTCCGGGATTGGCAAGGGCATCGCGAATCGCCTGGCCGCCGATGGCGCCACTGTCATCGTGGCCGATCTTGACGCTGAGAAAGCCGCTGAGACAGCCAGTTCACTTGGAAACAACTCGATCGGGGTGGCAGTCGATGTCACCGATCGCGGTGCGGTGGACGCCATGGTCGACCAAGTGATCACACGCTTCGGCAAAATCGACGTCCTCGTCAACAATGCCGGCTGGGACAAGGTTGAACCTTTTATGAACTCCGCGGCTGATACCTGGCAGCGGGTAATCGCGATCAATCTGCTCGGGACTCTCAACTGCACCCAGTCGGCCGCGGCCCACATGATCGAATCCGAGTCAGGCGCAGTGATAAACATAGGCTCAGATGCTGGTCGCGTCGGATCAAGCGGAGAAGCCGTGTACTCAGCTGCGAAGGGCGGCGTCATCTCATTCACCAAAACTTTTGCTCGCGAAACGGCACGATACGGAATTACTGCAAACTGCGTCTGCCCCGGCCCTGCTGACACTCCTTTGTTCGCCGCGATCTCTGAAGACAACCCGAAGCTGCGCGCCGCGTTGGAGAAGTCAATCCCCATGCGCCGACTTGCCCAACCTGAGGACCTGGCAAATGCAGTCGCTTTCTTCGCCCGACCCGATTCTGCCTACATCACCGGCCAGACACTGTCCGTCTCCGGCGGACTGACCATGGCCTAAGCATCAAAACCCCATAGGTACGGCACAAGAGCAAAGGAGCTCTGCAATGTCCACCCTGTTTGATACCACCCTCACCGACAGCATCATCGAGAAGTACCTTGCCACGGGCGTCTGGAAAAATCAGACCCTGCTCGACCATCTCGAGCGCTGGAAGGAAAAGCAGCCACAGGCGATTGCCGCCCAAGATCCCTATGGCGCACATACGTACGCCGAGCTCAGCGAGGACGTCGAAAAGTGCGCACGGGCGCTCGTAGATCTCGGAGTGGAGACTGGCGACGTCATAGGCATCCAACTGCCGAACTGGTACGAATGGCTGGTCATCCACCTCGCCGCTATCAAAGTCGGCGCTATCACCAATGGACTTATACCGATCTACCGGGATCGGGAGATTGGATACATGGCCAAAAAAGCCAAAGTGTCCGTCCTATTCATCCCAAACCTGTTTCGGAAATTTGACTACGCGAACATGGTCGATCGCCTGCGGCCAAACCTGCCGGACCTGAAGCACACAATCGTGCTGGACACACCTGGGGAAACGCAGTTCGACACCAGGAACGGATTTGAGAAATGGACAGACTTCCTCGATCGCGGAGTCCAAGAGGTGCCATCGAATACGCGACCGCCAACCGGCTCAACGGACGAAGTCTTCGATTGGAATGAACGTCGACCCGACCCCAGTGATGTTGGTCTTATCCTCTTCACGTCAGGGACGACGGGCAATCCCAAAGGCGTCATGCACACGCACAACAATGTCCTTGCCGCGGCTCTCCCGTGGCCCGACCATTTGGGTTTGAAGCAGGGTTCGGTCGTCCACATGGCCTCGACTTTCGGTCACCTCACCGGATACATGTACGGCGTGTGCCTCCCCCTGCTTGTCGGCGGTTCGGGTATTTTCCAGGACACGTGGAACGGCGAAGAATTCGTCCGGCTAGTCGCTGAGCATGGAATTCAGCACACCTCAAGCGCGACACCGTTCCTCCACGATCTGCTCGAAGCTGCGAAGTCGACAGAATACGACCTTTCCTCCCTCAAGCATTTCTGCTGTATGGGCGCTCCGATTCCACGCGTAATGGTGGAAGAAGCGCGCACTCTGCTGCCGAGCCTCAGCGTTTTCGGCGGCTGGGGGCAAACAGAGTGCGGCCTGGTGACGATGACCGCTCCCGGAGATTCCGAAGAAAAAATCACAGGCACAGACGGACGCGCTCTAGGCGCTATGAAAGTCCGCATTGTCGATCCCCTTGGAGAGCCAGTCGGCCCCGGAGAGGAAGGACGAGTCCAAGTCACCGGACCTTTCCTGTTTGTCGGATATCTCGATGAGCCCAAGAAGACCGCGGAGAGCTTCGACGGCGAATGGCTCGACACTGGCGACCTCGCTGAAATGGACGACGAGGGCTTCATTCGGATCGCCGGACGGTCGAAAGACATCATCATCCGAGGTGGCGAGAATATCCCGGTTGCCTACATTGAAAATGTCCTATACGAACATCCGGCAGTGGCGCAGGCCGCCGTAGTCGCGATGCCGCATCCGCGGCTGCAGGAGATTGCCTGCGCCGTTGTCAATTTGGTGGACGGTCACACTCTCTCAATGGATGATCTTCGCCAGCACTTTGCAGATAAGGGAGTCGCAAAGAACTACTGGCCGGAGGCATTGGAGATTCTCGACGAGCTGCCCCGCACACCCAGCGGTAAGATTCAGAAGTTCAAGCTCAGAGAGGAAGTCGCCACCAAGAATGACAGCTGATTCCGAGGACATCAATGCGATCGTCAAAGGCGCTCGCGCAGAATTCCGTGAGCGGCAGATCGTCGAAGCTGCCGTTCGCCTGATGCAGAAGAAGGGCACCCACTCGGTGTCCATGCAGGCGATCGCGAAGTCTGCCGGAGTCAGTGTTGGGCTGTTGTACAAATATTTTTCAGACAAGGAGCAGATCGTGCTTGCCGCGATCACCCGCGTCCTCGAGGAGTTCCGTCTGCGAATTCCTGCTGCCATCGCCGAGGCGACGGACCATGTGGACAAGGTGATTGCCGCGTTTTCCGAGTTCTGTCGCATCGTTGACGAACAGCGACATGCGGTCGTTCTCACCTATCAAGTATCTAAATCGCTGTCGAAGGAGGGGCTGCAGTCGATTCAGGCTCAGGAGCTCGAAACTCTGCAGCCTCTCGTGGATGTCGCCGCTGCTGCCATCGACGCCGGGAAACTTCGCAATGTGGATGCCCAGACGCTTGGTCACGACCTCATGGTGATCGCACACATGTGGGCGCTCAAGCATTGGTACTTCCAGCGAATCGGAGTCGATCTTGATGCGTATATCTCTCAGCAGATTCGCACCGTTGTATTGAGCAACACCGAGGCATCCGACAAAGGGTGAGCTTCCGAGTCTCTCGTCACCAGCCGGACCCCGCCCGGCACCTCGGCGCCTCTCCCCTAGGTCCAGCCACGCTTTAGCAACAAAAACTCCCCTTAGCAGTGGCGGCTAAAGCGCAGATCCCGGCTAACGGGTGTTTCCTTGCGGCTAAGCCGCAGAATCCGGCTAACGGGTGTTTCCGTGCGCCACACCCGGCACCGCCTACCCCAACAGAAAACCCCGGCAGTTCTAGGAACTGCCGGGGTGTCCGGCGGTGAGTGTGGGATTTGAACCCACGGAGCCCGTGAGGACTCAACGGTTTTCAAGACCGTCACATTCGGCCGCTCTGTCAACTCACCTGATGCGCACAGCGCCACACCATTGTGCCACACGAAGGTGAAACGCTCGCGAGGTGCCGCCCCTCGCCAACTGTTAACCGCCAGCCGCCGCTTGCCAAGCTTCAGCTCCAACAACCAACAGTCACGCGCCGCTGACAACCCTACTGGCTGACGCGAGTCCAGTATGCCTTCTGCAGGTCCTCGTCCAGAGGCTTGCCGTCGGTCAGCGCCCATTTGCTGGGCCGCTCAGCATTGCCGGCTTTCGAATCGACGAACACAACATCGCCGTGTTCCTCAACGTGGCGCACCAGGAGCAGGGGCAGTTCGGTCATGTCGACGGGATCTGCGGTCTGCTGCTCTGTCGGCTCCTCACTGGGGTCTGCGGATTCCGAGGCGCCGGGAGTCTGTTCGGCTCCCGCACCTTCCGATTCGTCACCATCCGGCTGCCCGGCTGCCTCGCTGGCTCCCTCGTCAGCCGCTTCCTCTGCCGCTTCCGAGGTACTACTCGCCTCCTCGGTCCCCTCGGCTTCGCTGCTCGGTTCAGCTTCCGGTGCTGGTGTTCGCTTGTCGGCATTGAACAGCGCAGCTCCCGCACCCTTCGGAGCCCCAGCGGAGGCGGTTGGAATTTCGAGGTCTTCCACGGCTTCCATCAGCCGACTGCTGGGCTCGATATCTGCCAACTTCTTCCAGTCGCCGAGCGGTTTGAGCCCCGAGTGGGTGTAGCTGCTTGCCGTGGGTGCGCCCGTGGCGAAGTCCAGTTGGACCATCTGGTCGTCCTGAGTGAGCACAACAGCGCTCGTTTCGTTCCCGGCGAACTCAACGCTGAAGACTTCTTTCACTTCGTAGTATTCGAGCGCTGTGACCAGCTGAGTTCCGGATTCTTCGGCCATTGCTTGGACGGCCGGCATGGTGTTCAGCAGCTTTTCGGCTTCGTCTGTCTGGGCGATTTTCGGCTCGGCCCCGTCAGCACTGGGCACACCGAGGATGCGCTCAGCATCGAGGCTCCACACGACGGTTCCCGAGCCTTCACCGAATCCTTTGCCGGAGGTTGCCACTCGCAGCGTGGCTGACGGTCCGGCGTCGCGGCCGTTGAAGTGTCCGTAGTCCTGTTCGATCGACAGCGCTCGGATTCGATCTGCCTGGTCGATGACGTTCAGGGTCTTGTCGGCGGCGGCCGTAAAGGCGTCAGCGCTGATATCAGCAGCGGGAACACGTGCGGCGTCGGCCGGGGCGCTGCCTCCCGGCTTCTTTTCGGGTTCGCCGGTTTCGCTGAACATCAGACTGGTGAGTTTGCCGTCTTCTTCGAAGACCTGCGCGGTGGCATGTTTTTTGGTGATGATCAGCTGGTAGACGTCCGCGCCTTCATCCTGCAGGGCTTTGACGACCCGTGCTGTCTGTTCGGGTTTGAGGAAATCAGCTTCGGTCTGCTGTTCCTGGGATGGTGCGGCGTCGTCTTCACACGCGCGAATACCGACGGCGGCTATGAGCAGTGCCGCGGCGACTGCGATGATCGTAAGGATCGGCTTGCGCGATCCCCTGTGGGTCGGTTCAGCACTTTCCATGCGGGGACTATCGCTTGTGTCGTGGGTTTCCGGCACCGGTGTCTGCTTCCTTGGCTGCGTGCGCTGAGTCAAGCGGGAGCAAACCCCGCCAACACCCAAGTCTATCGAAGCGCCTTTGAGCGCTTCCGTTCACCGCACTGCTTTTGGGCCACACCTGCGTGAGGACCGCGCGGCACTGTCAGTTGTTGCGCGCTGATTTCGGCTGTGCGGGCGGCTGTTCTTCTTCTTCGGTTTCGTCGCCGTAGTCGCCGTCTTCTTCGTGGAGGGTGTAGTCGCCGATGACCAGCCCGCCCAGGCCTCCGCCCGCGGGTGCGGGCTGGGGTTCGGCTTCTGCAGAATCTGACGAGGTGCCGCTCGGCTTATCCGCCTTCTGTTCCGAGGGGCTGTCGGCCAGTACATCGGCCTGCGCGTCCGACTTGCTGTCAGGCTCGCTGGGCTCGGGCTGAGCCTGCGGCTCAGCCTTGTCGGCAGCTTTTTCCTCAGCCTTCTCCTGGGCTTTTGTGGCCTTCTTGGCCTTCTTGGGCTTCTTCTTCGGTTCGTCCGGCTGTGGGATCTGCAGTTCGGCCCGCTGTGCAAAGTCTTCAGCGCTGACCTTGTCACCGGGAACTGCCCAGGCCGATGCCTGTGCAGCGTCACCCTCAGATCCGGCGTCCGCAACATCCGCGCGGCCAGCGACATCTGCGGCAGGCTGCGTCTTCTTCACGGGAGCGGCAGTGCCGTCTAGACCGAAAGCCCTTCCGCCTTCGTGCTTCTTGGCAGCCTTCTTGCCAACCGGGGCCTGTGCTTCTTCCGAAGCCTGTTTTTCTTCCGGAGCCTCAGCGCGCGGGGTCTTTGTGACCTTCGTCGGTTCGATCGGACCGCTGCGGTGTGCTGCCGTACCGCGCGGAGTGGCCTTCGGCGGACGTCCGCGCAGCGCCAGTGTCAGTGCGGCAAGCGGCACGGTGAGCCATGCCGGTCGGTTGCGCAGCTCCGTGACCACTTCGACCAGCAGTCGGTCGATGAGCACTGCGCGCAGAATCGGGTCGTCCAGGGTGACAGCGCCTTCCACACCGCGGGAGTATCCGGTCAGAAGCGAGTTCTGCGCCCGGTTCGACCATTCGAACTCAGGCGAGTCCGTGACTTCACGCAGCTGGTCAGGTGACAGACCGGAGATGAGCGGCGCCTCGTCAGCTTCGAGAGCTCCCGTGCGCTTGAGCCGCGCGTAGCCAGCGGCGTAGTCCAGGGAGCGCAGCAGCGCGACCAGATCGAAGGCCGGGGGCTTCGGTTCGGCGGTCTGTCCGTCGCTGCCCTCTGCGAAGTTGCGCACCCGGGGGCCAGCGGTGGGAGCCATGATGACATTGCCCAGGGTAAGGTCGCCGTGAATACGCTGCAGACCGCCCACGGATTCGAGGCCGGCAAGCCATTCGCGGTGCCGTTTGAGGTCGCCGCGCAGCGGTTCGAGCGTCAGCGGTGAACGTTCAAACGCCCAGTCAATGCGCTCCTGCCACTTCTTGATCCACGCGCTTGTGGCATCAGCGGATTCCACAATGCCGAAGATGCCGGCGAGGTCGCCGTGCAGTTCGCCGATGCGCGAACCGATCGCCCCTGCGGTGTCGACGAAGCTGGCGGTCGAACCGGAATCGACTTCGAGTGCCGACCAGACGGCCTGCGCCCACGCGGTGTCAGCTTCAGCTTCACCGCCGGTCAGCATGAGGGTGGGAAGTTCGCACGTCTCCAGGCCGTAGCCGTCAAACCAGCGACCGGACATCCAGCCGGCAACGTGCGGAACAGCGGCAGAATCGGCCTTTGTGAGCGCCACCGGCATGTGCAGCGCGGCGGCAGTGGCCGCGTTGAGCACGCGGAAGACCGTGAGCACTGAACGGCTCAGGCCGCGGTCAATGACGACGTTCGTGACGTTAGCGCGGTCCGAAACCGTAACCTGGGCCGAACTGAGAGCATCGGCCACAGCGACCGATGAGCTCAGATCGTCGACATCAACAGCCTGGGGGCTCACGCGGTGTGCGTTGACCTGGTTGCCGGGGAAGCTGCGGCCGGCGGCAATCGCCCCGACCATCGTGAGGACATAGGCGGGGTCCGCCGCGGCGTCGTACACCCAGACCCGGCCCAGCGTCAGATCGTCAATGCGGCCGATGAGGTGCGAGCGCAGGCTGAGCTCTTCTTCGGTCCTGTACGTCAGAGGGATGTTGAGGCGGAACACCTGCTCCGCACCACCCGGTGTGGTGCTGCCGACGGCGATGACCGATTCATAGCCGTACACCTGACCGCCGCTGGGCAGGTCCAGGTGGAACACCTCGACCGAAGACATCGGGGTGACATCCGGGGAGGATGCGAGCACGCGGCCGAGAACCCCCTGCTGCCTCGGAAACCACGACTGCCGGGGCAGCCATTCCGAAAGCAGGTGCTCAAGCTCGCTGCTGATCGCCACTGTATGTTCTCCTCACCAGGATGGACTGACCCTCCCACTGTATCGGCCAACCCCCATATTTCAGTGATATGACGCGGGAAGTTGCCGTCCCGTCAGCTAAAGGTCGAGAATGAAAACGTGTTAATAGACGGCAAGAAACCCCAGGTGCCCCCAACAGCTGCTGAAATCCGTGAGGCCGCCTCGCGAATTCAGCCGAAAGTGGTTTCGACGCCCCTGCACATTTCCGAGCGGCTGTCGGCCGCGACGGGAGCCACCGTCTACCTCAAGCGCGAAGACCTGCAGGCTGTCCGCTCCTACAAGGTGCGCGGCGCGTTCAACTTCATGCTTCAGCTGACCCCAGAAGAACGGGCCCGCGGTGTTGTCGCCGCATCGGCTGGCAACCACGCGCAGGGCTTCGCCCAGGCGTGCAACGATCTGGGCATTGACGGGCGGATCATCGTTCCGCGCACCACCCCGCAGCAGAAGATCCAGCGCATCCGCCATTTCGGCGGCGAGCGCGTGACCGTCCAAATTGAAGGTTCCACCTACGACGACTCTTCGGCACTGGCCAAGCGCTACGCCGAACGGACCGGCGCTCTCATGGTGTCGGCGTTTGACCACCCGCGCACAATTGCCGGGCAGGGCACGATCGGTGTTGAGATCCGCGATCAGCTGGGCTACGACCCCGATTACATCGTCGTGCCGATCGGCGGCGGCGGAGTTCTGGCAGGCATTGCCGAATACGCACGCGAAGCCATGCCCAACACCAAGGTCATCGGCATGGAGCCGGCGGGCGCTGCTTCCATGATCGCCGCATGTTCCGCCGGAAAGCCGGTCGAACTTCCCGAAATCGACTCCTTTGCTGACGGTGCCGCGGTGCGCCGCGCCGGTGATGTCACGTACCAGATGATCTCCGGCATGGACCTTGAGCTGCACCCGGTTCCGGAGGGCCGGATCGCGAAGGAAATGCTCGATTTGTACCAGGTGGACGGCATCATCGCCGAGCCCGCCGGTGCCATCGCCTCGGCCTCTGTCGGTCCGGAAGGGTCTTTCGCCCCGCTCGAAGTTCCCGCGGGTTCGTCTGTCGTGTGTGTTCTCACCGGCGGCAACAACGATATTTCCCGCTACTCGGAAATCCTTGAGCGCTCGCTCGTGTGGGAGGGGCTCAAGCACTACTTCATTGTGAACTTCCCGCAGGAGCCGGGGGCTCTTCGCCGGTTCCTCGACGAGGTGCTGGGCCCGGATGACGATGTCGCCCTGTTTGAGTACATGAAGCGCTCCGGGCGCGAAACCGGTCCCGCTTTTGTCGGCATCACGCTGGGCAATGCGGCTGATCTGCCCGGTCTGCTGCAGCGGATGGACGAATCGCCTCTCGAAATCGAAAAGGTCGGCGAGGACTCGCCTCTGTTCCACATGTTCGTCTGAGTTCGCACTCGTCTGATTGCGGCAACGCCCCGGTCTGGTCTGCTGCCGGACCGGGGCTTGCTGTGTTTCCGGTTTGCTGGCCGCCCCACGCGGACGAGGTGCCGGACACTGTTCCGCCGAGGTGCCGGACTCGTCACCTCCGGGGTGCCGGACTCAAGCTTGTGTCAGTGCCGACAGATAGGCTTGCCACATGGCTGAAGTGACGACGATGCGCGCGGTGACAATCCCAGAGCCCGGTGGGCGCGATGCCCTGTGGGTAAAGGCCGTCGACGTTCCGGAATGTCCGCCCGGGCACGCTCTTGTGCGAGTGGCCGCGGCCGGGGTCAATCGGGCCGACATCGTGCAGCGCGAAGGAAACTACCGTCCTCCCGCGGGTGCCACGCAGATCCCCGGCCTGGAAGTCGCCGGCACCGTTGTCTCCGTCAACCAGGCAGAAAGTGCTGAGCCTGCGGGAACCAGCGCCGCGGCAGATGGCGCGGCACACAGCGCGGCGGGAGTGCAGGCAGGCGATCGCGTGGCGGCTCTGCTCACCGGCGGAGGCTACGCCGAATACGTGCCCGTTCCCGTCGGCCAGCTGATGCCCATCCCCACTGTCACCGACCCAAACAGCGGTGCCGATCGCCCCATGACGTTCGCTGAAGCAGCAGCGCTGCCGGAAGTCATGGCCACCGTGTACTCCAACCTGTTCACCACAGCGCGCCTGCAGCCTGGCGAATGGGTGCTCATCCACGGCGGTGGTTCCGGTATTGGCACCGCGGCCATCCAAATGGCCAAAGCCCACGGAGCAAAAACAGCCGTCACGGTCGGCAGCCAGCGCAAAGCCGAGTTCTGCCGCAAACTGGGTGCAGATGCCGTCATCAACTACCGCGAAGAAGACTTCGTTGACCGCATCAAGCAGATTACGGGGGATGCCCAGCAGCCCGACTCCCCCAATTTCTTCGGGCTTCCACGCGACGACAGCCGCAGGCCTGGCGCTGACGTCATCCTCGACATCATGGGTGCGGCCTACCTCGAAAAGAACACGGAAGCACTCACGCGCGACGGCCGGCTGGTGGTCATCAGCCTGCAGGGCGGTGCGAAGGCCGAACTCAACTTGGGCCGGCTCATGGTGCGCAGGCAGACGGTCATCGCCACGACCCTGCGCGCCCGTTCGGAAGAACAGAAAGCAGCCGTCGTTGCGGGCCTTCTGCAGGACTTCTGGCCGCACGTGGCAAGCGGCCGCATCGCCCCGGTGGTGTACCGGGAACTTCCCATTGACGACGTCGCCGAAGCCCACCGTCTTTTGGAAGACGGCGAAGCCATCGGCAAGGTAATCCTCAAGGTAGGTGCACATGACTGACGCGAACAACACAGCTGAAACCCTCATCGAATCCGAAGAAGAACAGCAGCCGACTGCTGATGCAGATACGGATTCCATCACTGAAAGCGGCGAAGAAAACAGCGCGGAAGGTGATGAGGAAAGCCCGGATGTCACCGACCCGTCCCGGGTTCTGCGCATCGGCAACACGCTGAACCGGCTGTTGGAAGACCTGCGCGGCACTGACGATCTCGATGCCGCCGGACGCAAGAGACTCAGCCGCATCCACAAGGGCGTACGCGAAGACCTCGCAGAGGTTCTCAGCGACGAACTGCTCGAAGAATACGATCGCGGGGCTGCCGCTCTGCCGGTCACACCGTCGCGCGGCGAACTGCTCATCGCCATTTCGCACGCTTCGGGGTGGATTGACGGTCTGGTGCAGAGCATCCAAACCGCCATCATGGCCCGCCAGGCCATGAGCGGCGAGGGTCAGCAGCCCGCCCCCGCGGCTCAGGCTGTCAGGAAGCCCGGACACACACCGGCGGGGCCGGGCAACTACCTGTAATAGGACAGCAGTGGGACTGTTTTCTTGGCTGCGGTCACGCCCGTCAGACGGTGGCGACCAGCGGGCCGATTCACTGGATGCCCGCCTGGGAACAGGCCTGTGGCGTCAGCACCGCGACCGTTTCGGCCGCGCGGTCGACAGGCTGTACGCAACCGCCGTGCAGGCCCAGAAGGAATCCGTCAGCGTCCCGGCGGTCACGGCGGTGGTCGAACTGACCCACCGACTGTCTGAACTCGACCAGCGTGCCGCCCACATTGCCGAATACGCCCACAGCAGGTGGCCGCTGGAAGGGCTTGTTCTCCCCGCCGATGTTCGCCAGCAGGTGGGTGACCTTCCCGAACTGCTCAGCCGCGCAGCGGGAAAAGTATCCGAAGCAGCGCAGGCGGCGGCTCATGTACGCGTCGCTGTACGGCAAGCAGATAACGCTGGCCAGAGTGGGCCACAAGCACCAGAGCCCGCAGCCGGACCAGCGGATGCCGCTGCCGCATCGGCTGCTCGGTTCGTCGATGACGCCGAAGCTCTGATCGCCGAAGCCCAGACACGCACAGGGGTACGGGGCACCGCGGGAAGGGAAACACCATGAGCATGCACCTGCCAGACGAACGCGCTTTGGCCGGTATCCGTCTGATCGCCACGGATGTCGACGGCACTCTGTTGGAAACCGGTACGCCCATCACCACCCGCGTCCTTGAGGCCATCGATGCGGTTCGCGAAACAGGCGCACACGTTGTTCCCGTCACCGGCAGACCCCTGCGCTGGATGGACCCGGTAGCGGCGCAGCTGCCGCAGCTTCAGTGGGCCATCTGCGCCAACGGATCTGCTGTACTCGACATGCAGAGTGGACAGCTGGCGGCTGCCTACGGCATTGATCCCGGCCAGTTGGTTGATTTCCGCGAACGCCTGCACTCTGTTCTTCCGCAGGCAGTGCTGGCCTATGAAACTCCGGACGGGTCGTTCACGTCGCCGGGCTTCGTCCATGATTCAGCAACCGAACTGTCCGAATCAGCTGCTGTGCGGGCTCGCCTAGAGGCTCCCGAAATCGCCTATGGCGAAGAAAGCACGCTCGGCACGGTGCTCAAAGTTCTTGTGCGGATTCCCGGTTCCTATGATTCCGAGGCTCTTCTGAACGCTGTCAGCCCGCTGACCAGCGGGATTTTCCACCCCACGCATTCCAACCCGTCATCGGGTCTGATTGAACTGGCGGCCCCCGGCATCACAAAAGCGCACACTCTCGAAGTCTTTGCCGCTGATCGTGGAATCGGCTCCCCCGAAGTCGCGGCGTTCGGAGACATGCCCAATGACATCGAAATGCTCACGTGGGCCGGTGCGGGCTTTGCAATAGCCGACGGCCACCAGCAGGCACTGCAGGCCGCAGCATTCCGCGCCCCGTCGCTGGCTGACGGCGGCATCGCCCCTGTTCTCGAGGCGATTGCCCGCGCCCGCTCAGCGGAACTCGGCTGAGATTTCGTCCTTCGTCAGGTCGAAGAAGTTCACCAGCTGTTCGGCCAGACCGTCTTCTTCAACCGGGGCGGCGATGATGTCGGCGTAGGCGCCCAGCTTCTCTTTCGACTGACCCATGACAATCGCGGTGTCGACCCACTGAAGCATTTCGACGTCGTTTGAACCGTCGCCGGCACCGATCGTGTGCTTCTGTTCAACGCCGAGGTTCACGCCCACGCGCTGAATGGCGCTGGCCTTGGAAACCCCGTCGGGCTGAATGTCCAACCAGTTCGACCAGCCGACCGAATAGGTGACCCCGTGCAGGCCGATGTTCTGGACAGACTTTTCGAATGCGGCATTGTCGATCGTCATTTCGCGCATGACGATTCGCGTAGCCGTTTTTGTTTTGAGGTCCTCGAAGCTTGTCACACGCAGGTCGCTGCCTACTGCAAGGTCGCCGTCGGGGAACTGCCCGGAGGACCAGCGCACCAGGTCGGTGTCTTCGACCATGTAGAGGGCTTCGGGAAGCACCGAGGACATCCGCTCAAGCGCCGGGCCGGGGTCGAAGCATTCGACGTGGTAGACGTCCCATCCTCGGTCGGATTCAGCATCGAGTTCCACAATGACCGCCCCGTTTGAGGCGACCACGTAGCCGTGGGTGAGGCCCAGCCGGTTGGCGACATCGAGTGCCCCGTCGACGGTGCGGCCGGTGGCGATGACCACGTGGTGACCGCGCCTGGCCACCGCACGGATGACTGCTCGGGTGTAATCCGACAGTCGGTTCTCGTAGTCGACTACTGTTCCATCGAGGTCAAGGGCGACGATGTACTCGGTCACGATCTCTCCTGTGAGTCATCCGGCTGTGGTCGGTGTGTCAGTGCCGCGGCCCTTCCGGCCCCCACGCCTTGATGCCGCCCAGGTAGGGCTGCAGTGCGGCGGGAACGTTGACCGACCCGTCTGCCTGCTGGTGGTTTTCCAGAATCGCCACGATCCAGCGGGTGTTCGCCACGGTTCCGTTGAGGGTGGCGACCGCTTCGGTCTTGCCGTCTTCACCGCGGGTGCGGATGTTCAGCCGGCGGGACTGGAATGTGGTGCAGTTCGAGGTGGAGGTCAGTTCGCGGTAGGTGTTCTGGGTGGGCACCCAGGCTTCCGTGTCGTATTTGCGCGCGGCGGAGTCGCCGAGGTCACCGGCGGCAATGTCGATCACGCGGTAGGGCAGTTCGCAGTACCCGAGCATCTTTTCCTGCAGGTCGAGCATGCGCTGGTGTTCGGCTTCGGCGTCTTCCACGTGGGTGAAGGCGAACATTTCGACCTTCTGGAACTGGTGGACGCGGATGATTCCGCGGGTGTCCTTACCGTAGGATCCGGCTTCGCGGCGGTAGCAGCTGGAAATGCCGCCCAGGCGGATGGGACCGTCGGACAGGTCGATGATTTCGTCTTTGTAGTAGCCGGCCAGCGCCACTTCCGAGGTGCCGACCAGGTAGAGGTCGTCACGTTCCAGGAAGTAGATTTCGTCAGCGTGCTCACCCATGAATCCGGTGCCGGACATGATTTCGGGTTTGACGAGCGTCGGCGTGACGACGGGGGTGAAGCCGGCCTCGATGGCGGTGTCCATTGCCAGGTTGAGCAGCGCCATTTCAAGGCGTGCACCGAAGCCGGTCAGGTAGTGGAAGCGCGATCCGGACACCTTGGCGCCGCGGCCGGTGTCGATTGCGGACAGGCCTTCGCCGATTTCCAGGTGGTCTTTCGGCTCAAAGCCCTCTGCTGCGAAGTCGCGGGGCGTTCCTTCACGGCGGATCTCGACGGAGTCTTCTTCCCCGCCGGAGGGCACACCGTCGATGATGAGGTTCGGAACCTTCTGCACCGCGGCGGTGAAGGCCTGTTCGGCTTCCGAAGCGTCGGCTTCGAGCGACTTGACGCGCTCGGCCAGCTGTTTGGCTTCGGCTACGAGCGCCTGCTTGGCTTCGGGGTCCTTTTCCTGCGAAACCTTCTTCCCGAAGGCCTTCTGCTGGGCGCGAGCCTCTTCGAAAGCGGTCAGGCTCTGCCGACGGGCAGAATCGGCGGACAGGACGTCGTCAATCAGTTCGACGCTTCCGCCGCGGGCCCGCTGCGAGGCCTTGAATACGTCCGGGTTGTTCCTCAGCTGCACAAGATCAATCACGCCCCTAAGCTTAGCCGGCCCTGTCGAACGTGCAGGTGACGGGAGTGAGAACGTCCCGATCCGCACGAACCTCACAGCCGGGGCGGCTAGACTCGCATCATGTACTTCAGCACGCAGACCGTTCTGACCATCCTGCTGATACTCGTCGTAGCTCTTGTTGCCTACGCGATCGGTCACAGCGTCGGAGCACTGCGCACACGCCGAAGCATTGACAGTCAAAGTTCCTCGGAACTCGCCAAGGTGACGAGCGAGCGTGAGTCCAGCGGCACCTCGTCAGACAAACAGCCCAGGTTTGCCGTGGTCTACAACCCCACAAAGCCAGAGGCCCAGGAGATCATCGCCGCGGCCCAGACCGAGGCACGCAATTCGCGGTGGGCTCAGCCGCTCATCATTCCCTCGGACGAAGAGGACGGAGGGGTCGCGGCTGCCCGGAGGGCTGTCGATGAGGGGGTTGACCTCATCATCGCCGCCGGAGGGGACGGCACTGTGCGCGCTGTGGCACACGTGATTGCCGATACCGATGTGGCTCTGGGCTTGGTGCCGATCGGCACCGGGAACCTGCTGGCCAGGAACACCGGCCTGTTCTTTGAAAATCCGGAATGGTCCATCAAGATCGCCATGTACGGACACGACAGGCACATTGACGTCATCCGCACGCGCACCAGCCCGCAGGCCGAACCTGATACATCCGTTGTCATGACCGGCATGGGCTATGACGCAGCGGTCATGGAGACCGTGTCGCCGGAACTCAAAGAGCGGATCGGCTGGTTGGCCTATGTTGAGGCCGGCAGCCGCCAGCTGACTGGAAACCGCACCAAAGTCAAAATGAAGTTCGACGACAAACCGGTGCAGTCGTACTCCATCCGCTCGGTGCTGGGCGCCAATGCCGGTCGAGTGCAGGCGGGCCTTGAGCTGCTGCCCGGATCGCGACCGGACGACGGGCTCATCAATGTCCTGGTGACCACGCCTAAGAACATTGCACAGTGGGCGAGTGTTCTGCTGGCAGTGGTTGGCCGTCGAAAGCGGGGGCTTGCCACCGAGATCGTCACTTGTTCATCTGTGACCATCGAAGCTGAAGAAGAGCTCGCTTTGCAGCTCGACGGTGACTTTGCGGGCATGAGCGACTACTTCGAGATGAGGGTAGTTCACGCAGCTTTGACGCTGCGCACGCCCACACCGAATCAGCGTCGCCAAATGCGCTCAGCCCAGTGGAACCTGCCGGGGTAGACGGAGGCTGGCCGCGCTGACCGGTTCAGGAAGTTCACGGATCAGGGCATACGAAGAGTCAGAAGCGAAGCTGCGACCATGCTGAGGTTGTCGAGCTCTTCGTCCGAAAAGACCTTGCCGAAGATTTCTTGGATCTGGAATTCGTGCAGCTCGTTTGCCGCAGTCATCTCTTCGGTCCCCTCAGCGGTGATCCGCACGTACTGTGACCGAGCGTCACCAGTCTGCGTTTCCCGCGTGACGAAGCCGCGCTGCACGAGTTTGTTGACCCGGTAGGTCATGCGGGGCGGCGAAAAGCCGACAGCACCGGCAAGATCGGACATGCGCATCTGCTGATCCGGGGCGTCGTGGAGCGCAACCAGAATATAGAGGTCAACCAGATCTACTCGCGTGTTCTGCTTGAGGCTGGCGTCGCAGCCCTCAATCACCCTCGACTGGAACAGGTGCCACAGCCTCCATGCCTGCATGGGTTTGCTGCCGGAGAACATGTTGCGCCACTTGTCAACAGCGCGGATATCCCCGATACGCGATGCGATGTCATAGGGCGTGGGGCCGCCCTGGCCGGCTTCCGTGTCCGCCGTATGGTCCTCCTGCACGACCATCCCCTCCGCGTCTACGCGATATTTCATCGACCTGCCGAATTTCGCTGGTCGAACAAGCCCGAATTCTACACTGCAACCTTAAGTCAAGGTAAATTCAACTTCTTGTTCCCTTGCCATCGAGACAGGCAATAATCATTTGAAGTATCCCATACTCACGATGTCTGCACCTGCCCCGAGCAAGAGCACAGCGGTATGGTCGTGACATGGCTGACAACACCCCAAGCACGAACGACGATCTCCAGCTGAGGATGCTCGCCGAAGGCTTCTACCTGCAGGCACTGGACCAGGTGACGCACGCAGGAATGGGCGGCCCGTCACGACTGCCCGGATGGACCCGCAAGCATGTCGCGATGCACGTCATCGCCAATGCCGATGCCTTTATGCGCTTGATCGAATGGGCACGCACTGGGAATGAAAACCCCATGTACCCGTCGCGGGCAGCACGGGATGCCGAAATTGAGCAGCTTGTGGCATCGACCCCCGATGGGGATGTCAGCACGATGGCCCACGAAGCTTCCGAGGAACTCACACAAGCACTCAACACCATGAATAACGATGCCTGGTCGGTGCTCGTACGCACGGGGCAGGGTGAAGAAGCTGCCGCATCGTTTATCCCATGGGCGCGCGCCCGGGAATGTTTTGTCCACGCACTTGACCTCAACATCGGCTACACGGCACTCGACTTCCCGACAGCCGCCGCCGACCGTATTTTTGCGGAGCTTCTTGGCTACTGGAAGAAGACAGAGACCCGCGCGAACTTCCTCTTCCACGTGACCGACCGGGAAGACCTTGCCGAGTGGCACATCAACACTCCCGGAACCGAGAAGAACGACACCGACTTCAGCCGGCCGGTTGAGGTGACAGGTGAGTTCAATGAGCTGCTGCAGTACGCGATCGGCCGCGGATGGCCGGCATCAGGCAGGCAGGACAACGCAAAGGGCGCCGCGGGAACAGCTACCCCAGAGGACCTGCCCACTCCCCCGCCCTGGGTGTGAGCGAGCAGCGCAGCTCAGGCCACCTTTTGCCTCATTTAGATAACAATTACTCAGTTTTTCCGGGATTCCGGACATTCTGAAGATGAATTCTACGTAAACGCGCCGCTCTCACCAGGCACTTCTTCGGCTTTCGAAGTTACTTTTACGTACTCGCTCAGAAAGCCGTGGTGCCTCATTGTCAAGTCCCCGCGTAGTGGGGGTCCGTGCCTCATGTGTTTTTCCCCGCGTAGTGGGTGTGGGGTTTAGCTGACGCGGCGTATGCCTGTGGTTGGTGGGGTGTGTGGGTGGAG
>NZ_LQQC01000012.1 GCF_001584615.1 Brevibacterium ravenspurgense
AGTGGACCATCAAGAAGACCTCTTGTGTCGAGTGAGCGGATTAGAGCACCTTCATTCCACACCAGAGGTCTTCCCTATGCCACCGCAACACACAAACTCAACCAACGTCCCCGGTTAGTACAGCTAAGCCGCAGATTCCGGCTTAGGGGTGTTTGTGTGCGGCTAAGGCGCGGATTCCGGCTAAGTGGTGTTTTCGCGCCACCGAGTTCCCTCCCGAGGTGCTCATTCCGTCCGCCGAGAAGGCACGAGGTGCCGCCCACGTTGCCTCTGAACCTCCGCCTCGTCATTGAACTGTCCCGGGCGCTCTGCCCTATTTCGGTGCCCTGCCTTCTGGCACCTCGTCATGTGATGCCGAGCCCCTATGTCAGGGACCCAGCACCTGCGCCCACGCTTTAGCAACAGAAACTCCCGTTAGCAGTTGCGGCTAAGGCGCGGATTCCGGCTAAGCGGTGTCTGTGTGCGGCTAAAGCGCAGATTCCGGCTGCCGGGTGTTTTCGCACCGTCTGCACGCGCCCGAAGAAGACGCGCGAGAAACAGCAAGCACTGCGCAACCCAGTTCCCACCCGAGGCGCTCATTCCGCCCGCCGAGAACGCACGAGGTGCCGCCCGCATCGTGACCGAGCCTCCACCTCGTCATTGAACTGTTCCGGGCGCTCTGCCCTATTTCGGTGCCCTGCCCTCAGGCACTTCGGCATCTGGTGCCACACCTACCCCTTTCCGGCGCCCCCATACCTGCGCCCACGCTTTAGCAACAAAAACTCCCGTTAGCAGTGGTTGCTAAGCCGCAGATTCCGGCTAAGCGGTGTTTTCGCGCCACCGAGTTCCCACCCGAGGCGCTCATTCCGCCCGCCGAGAAGGCACGAGGTGCCGCCCACGTTGCCTCTGAACCTCCGCCTCGTCATTGAACTGTCCCGGGCGCTCTGCCCTATTTCGGTGCCCTGCCTTCTGGCACCTCGTCATGTGATGCCGAGCCCCTATGTCAGGGACCCAGCACCTGCGCCCACGCTTTAGCAACAGAAACTCCCGTTAGCAGTTGCGGCTAAGGCGCGGATTCCGGCTAAGCGGTGTTTGTGTGCGGCTAAAGCGCAGATTCCGGCTGCCGGGTGTTTTCGCACCGTCTGCACGCGCCCGAAGAAGACGCGCGAGAAACAGCAAGCACTGCGCAACCCAGTTCCCACCCGAGGAGCTCATTCCGCCAAACAGCACAGCAGCCCAAAGCAAAAACACGAGCGCCCCGGCAGAAAACCTGCCGGGGCGCTCGTATTCAGCTAAAGCAGCTGACGCTACACGCAGCTCCCGCAACTGCCGTTACGAGCAGCTCACGCCGCGCCGAGCCTGTTCAGCTCACACCGCGCTCAGCTCACACAGCTGAAGAAGATCAGGCCTGTTCCTGCTTCTTCTTGGCTTCGGTGACAACGGTTTCGATGCGGGCACCGAGTTCTGCGTCGACGTTCTTCCAGTACTGGAAGACCTTGGGCAGCAGTTCCTTGTCCCACACGCCCATGACGTGACCGGAGATGTTGTGGACCAGGCGGTCGCGAGCAGCGTCGTCGAGAACGTTGCGCACGAGGTCGCCGGCCTGGTTGAAGTCGCCGTCGTTTTCGCGCAGCGTCTGGGCGGCGCGAACAACGTCCGACTGCGGAACGTCAACGAGGTTGACGTCGGTTGCAACCGATTCGTCAGCGCGCGGGCCGTCGTACGAGTTCGGAGCGTACTCGGGCTGGTCTGCCGGGTACAGCTCGTAGCGCATCTGGCCGTCGCGGCTGTAGTTGTGCTTGGGCGACTTCGGACGGTTCACCGGCAGCTGGGCGTAGTTCGGCCCGATGCGGTGGCGGTGGGTGTCCGGGTAGGAGAACAGACGCCCCATGAGCATCTTGTCAGGCGACAGGCCGGTGCCCGGAACGAGCGAAGCCGGGTTGAATGCAGCCTGCTCGATCTGTGCGAAGAAGTCTTCGGGGTTGCGGTTGAGCTCCATCTTGCCGACCTCGATCAGCGGGTAGTCCTTGTGGGACACCGTCTTGGTGACGTCGAAGATGTTGGTGCCGTAGGTGAAGCCCTCTTCGTAGGGGATGACCTGAACGGACAGGGTCCAGGACGGGAAGTTGCCTTCCTTGATGGCGTCGAACAGGTCGCGGCGGTGGAAGTCGGCGTCGATGCCGGCCATTTCGTCGGCGTCGTCAGCCGCGAAGCCTTCGTGACCGTACTTGTCGATGAATTCCTGCTTCTGGTCCGAGTGGAAGTGGTACTTGACCCAGAAGCGTTCGCCGGCTTCGTTGATCCACTGGAAGGTGTGGGATGCGTAGCCGTTCATTTCGCGCCACGAGCGCGGGATGCCGCGGTCACCCATGAGGTAGGTGACCTGGTGGGCCGATGCGGGCTCGTTGACCCAGAAGTCCCACTGCATGTTGTGGTCGCGCAGGCCGGACTGCGAGTTGCGCTTCTGCGAGTGGATGAAGTCGGGGAACTGGATGGCGTCGCGGATGAAGAAGATCGGGGTGTTGTTGCCCACGATGTCGAGGTTGCCCTCTTCGGTGTAGAACTTCAGTGCGAAGCCGCGGGGGTCACGCCAGGTGTCGGGCGAGCCCTGTTCGCCGGCAACGGTCGAGAAGCGGGCGAGCATTTCGGTTTCGGCGCCGGGCTGGAAGACCTTGGCCTTGGTGTACTTGGAAACGTCGCCGGTGACGGTGAACGTGCCGAATGCGCCGCCGCCCTTTGCGTGGACGACACGCTCGGGAACGCGTTCGCGGTCGAACTGTGCGAGCTTCTCGACCAGGTAGTAGTCCTGCAGAAGCGTCGGGCCGTCGGCGCCGAGCGTCAGCGAGTGAACGTCGCTGCCGACCGGGATGCCGAAGTTGTCGGTTGTGCGATTGGTGGCCATGAGTCCTCCTGGGTTTTGGAGTTACAGAGTGGTCCTGAGCCCGCACTGGGGGCACTGCCCCCAGTAGACGACTTCTGCTTCGTCGATTGTGAAGCCGAAGTCTTCAGCCGGGTCCAGGCACGGAGCGCTGCCGGTTCCGCAGGCGACATCGCGGATGTCACCGCAGGTTCGGCACACGATGTGGTGGTGATTGTCGTTGCGGTTGATTTCGTACCGGGCCGACGCGAAGCCGGCCGGATCGATGACCCTGACAAGCTGTGTGCGCGCGAACGCGCCGAGCACGTCGTACACCGTCTGCACTGACACCGTGCCGAGCTTTTCGCGCACGGCGCGGAAAACCTGGTCGGCGTCGAGGTGGGTGTGATCGTGCTCCAACACGTCGTAGACCGCCAGGCGGGGCGCGGTGACGCGCAGTCCGGCGGCCTTGATCGTGTCAGCAGCACTCGTGGTCATGATTCAACCGTAGGTCTTTTCTGGAATCATTCAAGAAAGGTAGACCTAAGTTACTGAAGTGCTGTTCCGAAGCTCCCGAGGCGCCGCCGGCGCCCTGCCTTACCTCGCCGGGAGAGAGGGTCAGGAGACGGGGCCGGTGTACTTTTCGCCGGGGCCCGATCCGGGTGCGTCTGGGAAGGGGGAGGCTTCGCGGAAGGCCAGCTGCAGGCTGCGCAGGCCGTCGCGCAGGGGGCGGGCGTGCTGGTCTCCCAGGTCTACTGCGGACGAGGTGACCAGGCCTGCCAGTGCGTTGATGAGTTTGCGCGCCTCATCGAGGTCCTGCAGGTCTTTGCCCAGGGACTCTTCGGTGTCTTCGGCCAGACCGCACTTCACGGCGGCGGCGCTCATGAGGTGAATGGCCGCGGATGAAATGACTTCGACTGCCGGAACTTCGGCGATGTCGCGCAGCGCCTGCTGCTCTGCGTGCGCGTGGTCTTCAGCAGTGTGGTCATCGGAAAAAGAGTGGCGGTTTTCAGTCATGACTCCAAGCTTCCCACACTTGAGTGTGAAAAATCCCTGTGCATCGTGTAAGCTGGAGGGCGTGCAAAGTGGAGATTGACTCCCACCTGGATTGCCACAGGCAATCGGGTCAGCGATAACAGCTGGAAATGACGGGCTGCAAAGCTCGGTGTTCCGCTGTTGGGCACTGAGGTGAACATTGTTTCACCGGCAGCGTTTCAAGCTCCCTTTGCGTGTTCAAAGGGAGCTTTTTCTGTTCCCCGCGAACACCGTGATCACCATCTGAGTTAAGGAGCATGCACATCAGCGAGCCGCGCATCAACGATCGGATTCGAGTACCTGAGGTCCGTCTGGTCGGACCCAACGGAGAACAGGTTGGGATCGTCGCCATTCGCAAGGCACTCGACCTGGCACGCGAAGCCGATCTTGACCTCGTCGAGGTTGCGCCCAAGGCGAAGCCTCCGGTGGTCAAACTCATGGACTACGGCAAGTTCAAGTACGAAACTGCCCAGAAGGCACGCGAAGCACGGAAGAATCAGGCCAATACTGCCCTGAAGGAAATCCGGTTCCGACTCAAGATCGACGACCACGACTACGAAACCAAGAAGGGCCACGTCGTCCGCTTCCTCAACGGCGGCGACAAGGTCAAGGTCATGATCATGTTCCGCGGACGCGAACAGTCTCGACCCGAACTGGGTATGCGACTGCTCGAGAAGCTGGCCGAGGAGGTTGTCGAATACGGCACCGTCGAATCCTCGCCCCGGCTTGACGGACGAAACATGGTCATGGTGCTCGCACCGACGCGTTCGAAGTCAGACGCCCGCGCGGAATCGCGCCGGGAGACCGCGGGTGCTAAGGGCACGTACACCGAAGTGAAGTCGCGTCGCGACCGCGCAGCTCAGGCCAAGGCCGAGCAGCGCAAGCAGAACTGACATCGGCTCAGGAGCGTCCAGCGCCCCGAAGCCACCACCCTCGGGACAGGTTCCCGAGGGCCGACTGAAGGAGAACGGCACAATGCCGAAGCAGAAGACCCACAGCGGTACCAAGAAGCGCATCCGCGTCACCGGCAGCGGCAAGCTCATGCGCGAAGGTGTCGGCAACCGCCACCTCGCCGAAGTCAAGAGCTCGCGCCGCAAGCGCCGCATCAGCGGAACCGACAAAGTCATGACCGGCGGCGACGCCGCCAAGGCCCGCAAGCTGCTGGGCAAGGCCTGACCAAAGCGCACCACAGCCTTACCGCTGTGACATTCATCTGAAGGAGTACACGTGGCACGTGTCAAGAGGGCTGTCAACGCCCACAAGAAGCGCCGGGTCATCCTCGACCGGGCGAGCGGCTACCGCGGACAGCGTTCGCGCCTGTACCGCAAGGCCAAAGAACAGGTCATCCACTCGCTGGTATACAACTACCGCGACCGCCGCAAGCGCAAGGGCGACTTCCGTCGCCTCTGGATCCAGCGCATCAACGCTGGTGCCCGCGCCAACGGCATGACCTACAACCGCTTCATCCAGGGCCTCAAGGCCGCTGGTGTTGAGGTTGACCGTCGTATGCTGGCCGAACTGGCCGTCAACGACGCAGCTGTGTTCACCAAGCTCGTGGAAGTCGCCAAGAACGCACTTCCGGCTGACGTGAACGCGCCGAAGACGCCGGCTGCCTGAGTGCAGCTGTGAAAACGCGGGGGCTGTTGGCCCCCGCGTTTTCGTTTTCCGACAGCTCCGGCTGCGCACCCCCAAAACAAGAACTGAGTGAGGTTATGGAACGCGACATCCACCCCGGCCTGTACGGCCCGGAAGTGACGTCCCCGAAATCCCGCCGACTGCGCGAAGCCGCGAAGCTCGACCGCAAACAGGGCCGCAATAAGTCCGGCAGGTTCCTCGTGGAAGGCCCCCAGGGCATCCGCGAAGCTCTGCGCCACCAGGCCGAGAACCGACCCAAAGCTGTGACTTTGCACGTTGAACCCGGGGAAGTGGCACCTCGGGGGACCGGTGCGGTGCTCGACGTATGGTCGACCGTCGAAGCGGCCGAGCGCAATCCCGACATTCTCGAGGCCGCTCGGGATGCCGGCATCAAGATCAAGCAGACCGCTCCTGAAGCCCTCGCATCGGTCACCGACACCGTCAACAGCCAGGGCATGATCGCCGTCGTCGAACAGCTCGACGTCGACCTGACATCGGTTGTGACGAAAGAGGCCAAGCTCATCGTCGTGCTCAGCCAGGTGCGCGATCCGGGCAACGCGGGAACCGTCCTGCGCGCAGCGGATGCCGCCGGTGCTGATGGCGTTATCATCACCTCCTCGAGTGTTGACGTGTACAACCCGAAGGCCGTCCGCTCAACAGCCGGATCGATCTTTCACGTGCCCGTCGTCACCGGCGTAGGACTGCCGGAAGTCACCGAACTGGCACGCGCCCGCGGACTGCAGATCCTCGCCGCAGACGGTCACCCGCCGGCCCACGACCTCCACGTTCCGTGGGACACTGGCCTCGACCTGGCCCGCCCGACCGCGTGGGTGTTCGGCAACGAAGCGTGGGGACTGCCCGAAGCCGACCGCGCACAGGCTGACGCGGCCGTGGCCATCCCCATCTACGGAAAAGCTGAAAGCCTCAATCTGGCCACCGCCGCCGCGATTGCCGTCTACGAATCCGCCAAGCACGTCCGGATGATCTGACGGTTCGCTAGACTGCAGAACGTTGTCCAACCATCTGAGAAAGAAGGCAGATGTCCGTCATCGACCCGCTTGATGAGGCTGCCGTCACCGCTGCAATGGAGGACGCGCTCGCGGCCTTTGCCGCCGCCGGCGACCTCGACGAACTCAAGACAGTTCGCATTGCGCACATGGGTGATAAAGCCCCGCTGGCCCTCGCCAACCGCGAAATCGGAAAACTCGACAAGTCCCAGAAGGCCCAAGCCGGAAAGCTCGTCGGCTCATCGCGCGGACGGATTGCCCAGGCTTTTAAGGCCCGCCAGGAAGAACTTGAAGCCGAGCGTGACGCACGCGTGCTGGTAGCCGAGGCCATTGACGTCACCGGCCCTTCCACCCGCCGTCCGGCCGGTGCCCGCCACCCCCTGCAGCTGCTGCAGGAGAAGATCGCCGATCACTTCGTCGGCCACGGCTGGGAAGTTGCAGAAGGCCCCGAAATTGAACACGAATGGCTCAACTTCGATTCGCTCAACTTCGGTCCCGACCACCCGGCTCGCCAGATGCAGGACACGTTCTTCGTCGAACCCGCATCGGCCCACCTGGTCATGCGCACCCACACCTCGCCGGTCCAGTCGCGTTCGCTGCTGAACCGCGGTGTGCCTCTTTACGTGGTCTGCCCCGGCAAGACCTTCCGCACTGATGAGCTCGATGCGACCCACACTCCGGTGTTCCACCAGGTCGAGGGCATCGCAATCGACAAGGGCCTCACAATGGCTCACCTCAAGGGCACGCTCGATGCTTTCGCCCGCGCCATGTTCGGTCCGGAAGCGTACACGCGCCTGCGTCCCAGCTTCTTCCCGTTCACTGAGCCGAGTGCCGAAATCGACTTCTGGTTCCCACAGAAGAAGGGCGGCCCCGGTTGGATCGAATGGGGCGGCTGCGGCATGGTCCACCCCAACGTCCTGCGCGCATCCGGCATCGACCCGGACGTCTATCAGGGCTTCGCCTTCGGCATGGGCATCGAACGCACGCTCATGCTGGGCGAGGGAATCAATGACATGCACGACATGGTGGAAGGCGATATCCGCTTCTCGAAGGCTTTCGGAGTGATGAACTGATGCTCGTACCCTTGGAATGGCTGGCCGAGTACGTCGACCTGCCGCAGAACCTCGACGCTCACGAACTCGCTGCCGAACTCGCCGGCATCGGCCTGGAAGAAGAAGACTACATCGGCCCGGCCGTCACAGGTCCGCTTGTCGTAGGCAAAGTCCTGACCTGCGAACCGGAAAAGCACTCCAACGGCAAGACCATCAACTGGTGCACCGTTGACGTCGGCGCCGATGAACCGCAGGGCATTGTGTGCGGAGCGCACAACTTCGGTGTTGGCGACTACGTCGTCGCAGCGCTTCCCGGTGCTGTTCTGCCCGGTGACTTTGCTATTGCGGCACGCAAAACCTACGGCCACATCTCCGACGGCATGATCTGCTCGGCTCGCGAACTGGGCTTGGGCGACGACCACGACGGCATCATCGTGCTGGCCGAATGGGGCTTTGCCGATCTCACCCCCGGTCAGGACGCCACGGAGCTGCTGGGTCTGAACCACGAAGTCCTCGACGTCAACATCACGCCCGACCGCGGATACCAGATGTCGATGCGCGGCATCGGCCGTGAATACGCTCTCCTGAAAGAGCAGAACTACGCAGACCCCGCCGACGCAGTCGCCCCTGTGGTTGCCGGTGAGGGGCACCCGGTCGAACTGACCGACGACGCTCCCATCCACGGCAACGACGGCTGCACCCGCTTCACCGCGCTGCGCGTTCGCGGCATCGACCCGACCGCACAGACGCCGTTCTGGATGTCGAAGCGACTGCTGGAAGCCGGCATGCGCCCCATTTCGCTCGTCGTGGACATCACCAACTACGTCATGCTCGAACTCGGGCAGCCGCTGCACGCCTACGACCTCGCTCTCGTGGGTGACAAGATCGTTGTGCGACGCGGCCGAAAGGGTGACAAGCTCACGACGCTCGACGACGCCGAACGGAGCATTCACCCCGAAGACGTGCTCGTCACCGGTGTGAGCGCAGACGGCACTGAGCAGCTGCTCGGCTTGGCCGGCGTCATGGGTGGAGCTGACTCCGAAGTCAGCGACACCACCGTCGACGTCCTCATCGAAGGAGCCCACTGGGACCCCGTGTCGATTGCCCGCACAGCTCGCAGACACCGTCTGCCGAGCGAAGCCGCCAAGCGCTTCGAACGCGGTGTCGACCCGGCCCTGGGCCCTGCCGCAGTTGCCCGCACCGCCCAGCTGCTCACCCAGCTGGCAGGAGGCCAGGCAGACGCAACCGCAACAATCGCGGGCAGCCTTCCGGCACCTCGTGAGGTGATCCTGCCGAAGACCCGCCCGGCAGAAGTCGTGGGCGTCGACTACACCGACGACCAGATGACCGGCGCCCTGCGTGCCATCGGCTGTGAAGTCGAAGACAGCGGTGATGACTACCGCGTGACGGTGCCGTCCTGGCGCCCGGATCTAACCGACGCGGAAGACCTCATCGAGGAAATCGCGCGTGTCAACGGCTACGACCAGATCCCGTCGATCGTCCCGCAGGCACCCGGCGGTGAGGGGCTCACACGCCGCCAGGCATCGCGCCGCACAGTGTCGAACCTGCTGGCCGATCTCGGTCTGACGGAAGTGCTGACCTACCCCTTCACATCGGAAGCCCGTCACGACGCCTTCCGGATCCCGGAAGACGATCCGCGACGGAACAACCTGCGCCTGGCCAACCCGCTCAGCGACGACCAGCCGCTGCTGCGCACCGAGCTGCTGCCGACACTCGTCGACGCGCAGCTGCGCAACCAGGGACGCGGCTTCAAGGACACGGCACTGTTCGAAATCGGTCTGGTCACCCAGCCTGAAACCGCACAGCTGCCGGCCAGCGAAACCTTCGCACCCGGCTACCACCCCACGGAAGAAGAACGCGCAGCGATCTTCGATGCCGTTCCGCACCAGCCTCTGCACGCGGCGGGCATCGTATCCGGAGACTGGGAGCTCGAAGGCGTATGGGGCAAGGGCCGCAAGGCCGAAGCCATGGACGCCATTGAAATCGTCAAGCGGATCGCCGTGGCGCTGGGCCAGAGCGTCACACCTGCGGCCTCTGACCGCGCACCGTTCCACCCGGGCCGCTGCGCCGAGTTCCGCCTAGCAGACGGCACGCTGTTCGGCCACGCCGGTGAACTGCACCCCAAGGTCGTCGAAACCCTGGGTCTGCCGGCCCGCACGGTCGCATTCGAAGTCGTCCTCGACTCAGTGCTTGACGCTCCGGCGGAACGCCGCTGGGCGGGCGCTCTGTCGACCTACCCGGTGTCCAGGCAGGACGTGGCGCTCATCGTGGATGACAGCATTGCTATCGGCGATCTCGTGAGCACGATGCGCGAAGCCATCGGCGGCGACCTCGAAGAGCTCGAACTGTTCGACGAGTACCGCGGCGAACAGGTGGGCGAAGGCAAGAAGTCGCTTGCGTTCCGCATGACGTTCCGCGCCTCCGACCGCACCATGACAAGCGATGAAGCCTCAGCCTTGCGCGAAGCCGCAACCGCCGCCGTCGAAAAGGCGTACGGCGCTGTGGCCCGCACTGGCGACGGGGCGTGAGCGGGTAATCATGAGCACCGTCCTCATCACCGGTGGTTCGCGGGGCATCGGCCGACACTTGGCTGATGGCTTCGCAGCCGCCGGATGGAACGTCATCCTCACGGCAACCGACGAAGCCCGCGCGGCTGCCGCAGCCCAGCAGATTGCGCAGGCTCGCGGCACCCGCGTCATCGGCGCGGAACTCCAAGCAGCAGAACCCGAATCGGTTGAGGCACTCGCTGAGCGCACCGCGGATATCGAACAGCAGCTGGGAGAGCCAGTCACGACGGTCATCAACAACGCCGGCGTGGTCGAAAGCCCGGAAGGCCCCGTGTGGGATGTTCCCGCAGAGCAGCTCATGCGCACGCTCGATACGAACATCCGCGGGCCGTTCCTCATGGTCCAAGCCTTTGCCAAGCGTCTGCTGGAAACAGCAGAAGCCTCAGGTGAGCCGTGCCGGATCATCGATCTCAATTCGGGTTCCGGTGCCCAGGGCACACCCGCCTATGCGGCCTACTCGGCATCGAAAGCGGCCCTGTTCCGGCTGGCTGATTCCGTGCACGTCTACGGCTATGACAAGGGTCTGCGGATCTTCGAAATGGCCCCCGGCGTCATCGAATCCGACATGACCGGCTCCATGGCGATGCACGACTGGCGGGGCAGCTCCGACTGGACTGATCCGGAAGACGTTGTGGCTCTGGCGCTCGCGCTCGCCTCTGGCGATCTCGACGCCTACTCCGGCCGTTTCGTGCGCGCTGGTCTCGACACACCTGAGTCACTCGCGAAGACCGCTGCCGCTGGTCTCGCTGAGGATTTCCGTCGGCTGGCCGTCCGCATGGACTGACCCACCCCTCACAAAGTACGAGGCGGAGCTCACCAGAATTGGTGAGCTCCGCCTCGTGCTTTTCGGCTGGAATCAGACCGTCAGCACGACCTTGCCGGTGGTGGCGCGGCCCTCGAGAGCTTCGTGGGCCTGGCGCGCCTGCTCGAGTGGGAAGGTCTGTCCGACGCGGAACTTCAGCCATCCTTCGTCGAGTCCGGCGAAGAGCTGCTTTGCGCGCTTCTGGAGTTCTTCGGGGGAGTCGATGAACCACTGTGTGGAAGGACGGGACAGGAAGATTCCGCCGCTGGAGTTCAGTCGCTGAATGTCGAACGGCGGAACAGCGCCGGAAGCCGCGCCGAAGAGCACCATGGAGCCGCGCGGACGGATGGAGGCCAGCGAGGCATCGAAGGTGTCTTTGCCAACTCCGTCGTAGGCAACGTCAACGCCCGTGCCGTCGGTGAAGGCCATGACCTCTTCGCGGATGTCGACGCCGTCGCCGTAGAGGAAGACGTGATCAGCCCCGGCCGCACGGGCAAGCTCAGCCTTTTCCTCCGTGGACACCGTGCCGATGACCTTACCGCCCAGGTGCTTGATGAACTGGGTCAGCAGCAGGCCGACACCGCCGGCGGCAGCGTGGACGAGAGCCGTCTGGCCGGGCTTGATTGCGTGGGAGTCCGTCACCAGGTACTGCGCCGTCAGCCCCTGCAGGGGCACAGCGGCAGCGGTTTCGAAGTCCACGCCGTCGGGCAGGGGCAGCAGTTCTTCGGCTTTGACGACGATCTTCTGAGCGTAGGAGCCGTGGACGTCCGTCCAGGCCACGCGCTGGCCGATTTCCACTCCTTCGACGCCCTCGCCGAGTTCGGCAACGACTCCGGAGCCCTCAACGCCGACAATGTGGGGGAACGGCATAGGGTACATGCCGCCGCGTCGGTAGGTGTCGATGAAGTTCACACCGGCCGCTTTGACGTCGACGAGGACTTCACCGGGGCCGGGGGTGGGTGTTTCGACTTCGGTGTACTCGAGAACTTCGGGTCCGCCCTGTCGGACTGCCTGGACTGCGTACATGTTCCTCCTTGAAATGCGGCAACAGCAGGACCGTGTATGAATAATTTATCTGGTCCATGTATGCTTATGCATATGGTTTATACAGTTGCGGTATCGGGAGCCACGGGATACGCGGGCGGGGAAGTCCTCCGCCTGCTGGCCGGCAACCCGAATTTCACAGTGACGACAGTCTGCGGGCATTCCACAGTCGGTCGTCTCCTGGGGGAAGAACAGCCGCACCTGCGCGCCTATTCCGACATGACGGTCGCGGATTCATCGGCGGGAACCCTCGCCGGTCACGATGTCGTGTTCCTGGCGCTGCCGCACGGTCAGTCAGGTGCTATTGCGGCCGAACTCGAAGAGCTCAGCCCCGAGACCCTCATCATCGACCTCGCCGCCGACCACCGGCTCATCGACCCTGAAGCCTGGAAGAGCTACTACGGCTCAGAACACCCCGGCACGTGGACGTACGGTCTGCCCGAGCTCATGCTGGCAGACCTGGAAACAGCACAGCACACAACGCAGCGGACACAGCTGGCAGGAGCTGCGCGCATTGCCGTCCCCGGCTGCAATGTCACAGCAGTCACCCTCGGCGTGCAGCCGCTCGTGAACGCAGGCCTCATCGACCACACGCGGCTGACCGCCGTTTTGGCCAACGGCGTATCCGGCGCCGGAAAAGCCCTCAAACCGCACCTGCTGGCCTCCGAAATCCTCGGAGGCGCCAGCCCCTACGCGGTCGGCGGCACGCACCGCCACATCCCCGAGATCGAACAGAACTTGGCTCTGGCATCGGGTGAAGACCCGCTGGCCGGCACCGCCCGCATCACCTTCACCCCGACCCTCGTGCCGATGTCCCGCGGGATCCTCGCAACCGTCTCGGCACCTCTTGCGCCCGGAATCGACATCGCCCAGGCGCAGGAGAAGATCAGCGCGGCCTTCGCCTCGGCCTATGATTCTGAACCCTTCGTCACCGTGCTGCCACCGGGGCAGTGGCCGAACACATCGGCGACCGTGGGATCGAACCAAGCCCACCTGCAGTGGGCGCTGGATGCCCGCACCCAGACCGTCACCGTCTGCGCGGCAATCGACAACCTCGTGCGCGGAACCGCAGGCCAAGCCGTGCAGTCGGCACACATCGCACTTGGACTTGAAGAGACATCACACCTGCCACACGAAGGAGTCGCACCGTGAGCGTGACAGCAGTACCGGGCTTCCGCGCCGCCGGAACATCCGTCGGCATCAAGCCCACCGGCAAAAAGGACTTCGCCGTCGTCATCAACGACGGCCCCAGCATGAACGCCGCCGCCGTCTACACCTCCAACAAGTGCAAAGCGAACCCCGTGAAGTGGTCCCAGCCGCGCACGAGCGACGGACAGGTCCGTGCGGCTATCATCAACTCCGGCTGCGCCAACTGCTTCACCGGCGACTTCGGCTTCGAAACCACGAAGCTGACCGCCCACGCTGTCGCTGACGCCGTCGGCTGCAACGCTGACGATGTTCTCGTGTGCTCCACCGGGCTGATCGGAACCGGGGGAGAGGACTTCCGTTCGCGTCTGGTTGAAGGAGTCCCCGGACTGGTCGAATCAGCCTCCGCCGAGGGAGGATCCGACGCCGCAGAGGCCATCCTCACCACCGACTCTGTTTCCAAGGAAGCGCTCGCAGAAGGCACCGGCTACACGATCGGTGCCATGGCCAAGGGCGCCGGCATGCTCGCACCCTCACTGGCCACGATGATCGTCGTCATCACAACCGACGCCAAACTCAGCCCCGAACAGCTCGACCGGGCGCTGCGCAGCGCAACGGCGAAAAGCTTCGACCGTCTTGACTCCGACGGCTGCCAGTCGACAAACGACACCGTCGCACTGCTGTCGTCCGGTGCTGGCGCAGAAGCGGACGAAGCCGAATTCACCGCCCTTCTGACCGAGGTGTGCACCGACCTTGCCCGCCAGCTCATGGCGGATGCCGAAGGCGCTGCCCACGATGTCGAAATCACCGTCACGGGCGCAGTGAGCGAAGACGATGCCGTTGAAGTCGGCCGCGCCGTTTCACGCTCCAACCTCGTGAAGACCGCGCTTGCAGGAGAAGACCCCAACTGGGGTCGCGTTCTCGCACAGGTCGGCACAGCGGATGCGAAGTTCGACCCCGAAAACCTTGACGTCAGCTTCAACGGCGTTCAGGTGTGCCGGGCGACCGCACCGCACGAAGATGCCGCAAAGGTGAAGTTCGGCCGCACGATCACCATTGAGATCAACCTCAACAGCGGCCAGGCCGAAGCAACGATCTTCACCAACGACCTGACCCACGAATACGTGACCGAGAACAGCTCAGCAGCATCATGACCGACAAACTCTCACCCGCCCAGCGGCTGATCAAAGCGCAGGCCAAAGCCGAAATCCTCACAGAGGCCCTGCCGTGGATCAAGACGTTCTCCGGGGCGACGATCGTCATCAAATACGGCGGCAACGCGATGATCTCGCCGGAGCTGCAGCAGACCTTCGCGGACGATATTTCGTTCCTGCGCTTTGCCGGCATCCGTCCGATTGTCGTGCACGGCGGCGGGCCCCAGATCAGCACTATGCTCGACCGTTTGGGCATTGAAAGCGAATTCGTCGCCGGCCAGCGCGTGACCTCTGACGAGGCCATCGACGTCATCCGCATGGTGCTTTCCGGCCAGGTGAACCGCAGCATTGTGTCCCGGATCAACGAACACGGTTCGGCTGCCGTGGGCCTGTCGGGTGAGGACGGCGACCTCCTGCTGGCCACGCCGGCCTCTGTCGAGGTGGATGGTGAGCTCACAAGCCTCGGTCGGGTCGGCAACATCACCTCTGTCAATACGCAGCTGCTGCACGATCTTCTGGACTCCGGGCGCGTGCCCGTGGTGTGCTCAATCGCCGCGGAACTCGGCACGAGCGGTGACAATCCGCTCAACATCAACGCGGACCTCGCGGCAGCGGCGATTGCCCGCGAAATGCAGGCGGACAAGTTCATCATGCTCACCGACGTTCCCGGCCTGTACGCCGACTGGCCCGACACGGACAGCCTCATCAGCGAAATCACACCGGCTGAACTGCGCGAAATGCTGCCGAAGCTGGATTCCGGCATGATCCCGAAGATGACCGCCGCACTCGATGCGGTGGATGCCGGGGTCAAACAGGTGCACGTTGTCGACGGCCGCACCGCGCACTCGGTTCTTCTAGAGGTCTTCACCGACCTGGGAATCGGCACGCTCATTGCAGACGTCAAACCCGCCAAGGGAGGGACAAATGACTGAATGGCTTGATGAATACCGCGGCAGCCTGCTGCCGGTGTACGGCGACCCGCAGAAGAAACTCGCCAAGGGCAAAGGAGCGGTTGTCGAGGACTCCGACGGCAAGCGCTATGTCGACTTTCTCGGCGGAATCGCCGTCAACAGCCTGGGGCACGCCCACCCGGCAATCGTCGAAGCCGTCAGCAAGCAGACGGCCGAACTGGGGCAGATCTCAAACTTCTACACCTCGGATCAGCAGATCCGCTTGGCTCAGCGCGTACTCAGCACGGCACAGGCTCCGGCAGGTTCGAAGGTTTTTCTGTGCAACTCCGGCAGCGAAGCGAACGAAGCTGCAGTCAAACTCGCCCGCCGTGCTAAGCCCGGCCGCACCGGGATCATCGCGGTTGACGGCGCTTTTCACGGCCGCACCATGGGTGCGCTGTCGCTGACGGCGAAGAAGGACTACCGCGAACCCTTCGCCCCGCTGGTTCCCGGCGCCCAGCACGTGCCCTTCGGCGACGCCCAGGCGCTCAAAGATGCGGCAGACGAGAACACCTCGGCCATCATC
Source organism: Brevibacterium ravenspurgense (assembly GCF_001584615.1). GTDB lineage: Bacteria > Actinomycetota > Actinomycetes > Actinomycetales > Brevibacteriaceae > Brevibacterium > Brevibacterium ravenspurgense. Next base: position 15,773 of record NZ_LQQC01000012.1, read on the forward strand.
ATCGAGCCCATCCAGGGTGAGGCCGGTGTGCGCCCGCACCCTGCCGGCTACCTGGCTGCGGCCCGTGAAATCGCAGACGAAGTCGGTGCGCTGCTCATCTTCGACGAAGTGCAGACCGGTGTCGGCCGGACCGGCAGCTGGTACGCCTTCCAGCACCCGGAAATCGGCGAGGGTGTGCGGCCCGATGCCATGACCCTGGCCAAGGGCCTGGGCGGGGGACTTCCGATCGGCGCACTCGTGACCTTTGGCGAAGAAACTTCGAAGCTCCTTACGGCCGGCCAGCACGGCACAACCTTCGGCGGCAACCCCATCGCGTGTGCGGCGGCCAATGCTGTCCTTGACGTCATCGAGTCCGACGCCGTGCTTGAGCACGTGCGTGAGGCCGGCCAGCTTCTGCACGACGGCCTCGAAGCGATTCCCGGCGTCAACGATGTTCGCGGTGCCGGACTGCTGCTGTCCTTTGACATCGCACCGGTCTCAGCCAAGGACTTCACCTCGGCCGCACTCAAGGCCGGTTTCCTCGTCAACGCAGTAGCTCCCAGCCGCATCCGCCTGGCACCGCCGCTCATCATCACCTCCGATGAGATCCGCGCTTTTCTTTCTGCTGTGCCCGATATCCTCAAGGAAGGAGGACAGAGCGCATGACCCGACATTTCCTCAAAGACACGGACCTCACGCCCAGCGAGCTGGGTGAAGTCCTCGACCTTGCCCAGCGGATGAAAGCCGAGCCCTACGCTTTCCGCCCACTGGAGGGGCCGCAGACGGTTGCCGTTGTGTTCGACAAAACGTCGACCCGCACCCGCGTGTCCTTCGCGACCGGCATCGCCGCGCTCGGCGGCAATCCGCTCATCATCAACCCCGGTGAGTCCCAAATGGGACACAAAGAGTCGATTGCCGATTCGGCGCGCGTCTTCTCTCGCATGGTGTCGGCTATTGTGTGGCGCACCTTCGACCACGCCGGTCTGGAGGAGATGGCCGCTCACTCGAGTGTGCCGGTCATCAACTCCCTGTCGGACGACTACCATCCGTGCCAGCTGCTGGCTGACCTGCTGACCATCCGCGAACACCGCGGTACGGGCGAAGGCAATGGTCTTGCCGGGCTGAAGCTCGCCTACTTCGGCGACGGTGCGAACAACATGGCGCACTCTTATCTGCTGGCCAGCGCGAACGCCGGTATGGACGTTGCGATTGCCGCTCCCGCCTCTGCTCAGCCCGCCGCCCACGTTGTGGACGAAGCGCGCGCTCTGGGAGAAACGACCGGCAGCTCGGTGCTTGTCACGGAAGACCCTGCTGAAGCCGCACGCAGCGCCGATGTCCTTGTGACTGACACCTGGATTTCCATGGGACAGGAAGACGACGGCCGTTCTGGCGAAGATTCGCCGTTCGTGCCCTACCGGGTCACCCAGGAGCTCATGGACCTCGGTCGGAACCCCATCTTCATGCACTGCCTGCCTGCATACCGCGGGCACGAGGTGGATGCTGAGGTCATCGACGGTCCCGCCTCTGTCGTCTTTGACGAGGCGGAGAACAGGCTGCACGCCCAGAAGGCACTTCTGGCTTGGCTGGTGGGACGCTCATGACAGCACCTCAGCAGAACGCGTCCGTTCCCAGCACAAAGACCGCCCGCCACTCACACATCGCAGACATCATCCGCAGACACCGGGTGCGCTCGCAGTCGGAGCTGGCTGGCAGGCTCGCCGATGCGGGCATCCTCGTCACTCAGGCCACGCTGTCGCGCGACCTGGTGGAGCTCGGAGCAGTCAAGGTCCGCACGAGCGCCGGTTCGGTCTACGCAGTTCCGGGCGAAGGCGGAGACCGCTCACTGGAGCAGGGCGTGGGAGGCGAACTCATCGACGCGAAGCTCCAGAGGCTCCTCGAAGAGCTGCTTGTATCAGCGGAAGCCTCCGGCAACCTCGTCCTGCTGCGCACGCCGGCCGGTGCGGCCCAGTACCTGGCCAGCGCGCTTGACCGTTCGTCCCTGCCGACAGTGCTGGGCACGATCGCCGGTGACGACACCGTCATGGTCATCGCCCGCAAACCCGACGGGGGAGACGAAGTCGCCCGCTTCCTGCTCGACCTCGCCGCAGACAGCGTTTAACCACAGACACTCAGAACTCAGACACCAGAAGGAAAGGAGACACAATGACTGATCGCATTGTTCTCGCATACTCCGGCGGCCTCGACACCTCGGTCGCCATCGGATGGATTCAGGAAGCCACCGGCAAGGAAGTCGTCGCAATGGCCGTCGATGTCGGCCAGGGCGGAGAAGACCTCGAAACCATTCGCCAGCGCGCCCTCGACTGCGGTGCGGTCGAAGCCTATGTTGCAGACGCTCGCGACGAATTCGCCGAGGAATACTGCATGCCGGGTCTGCAGGCGAACACCATGTACATGGACGCCTACCCGAATGTTTCGGCTCTGTCGCGCCCCCTCATCTCTAAGCACCTCGTGGCCGCCGCTCGTGAGTTCGGTGCGGGCACAGTTGCCCACGGCTGCACCGGCAAGGGCAACGACCAGGTGCGCTTCGAAGTCGCTATCACGACGCTGGCTCCGGATCTCGACTGCATCGCCCCGGTTCGTGACCTCGCCCTGACGCGCGAAGCAGCAATCGAATACGCAGAGAAGAACGACCTTCCGATCATCACGACGAAGTCGAACCCGTTCTCCATCGACCAGAACGTGTGGGGACGTGCAGTCGAGACCGGCTTCCTCGAAGACATCTGGAACGGTCCCACCAAGGACGTCTACGACTACACCGACGACCCTGCTTTCCCGCCGGCTCCCGACGAAGTTGTCATCACCTTCGAAAACGGCATTCCGGTTGCCATTGACGGCGAAGCAGTGACCCCGCTGCAGGCGATCGAAAAGCTCAACCACCGCGCCGGTCAGCACGGCATCGGCCGGATCGACATCGTGGAAGACCGCCTGGTCGGCATCAAGAGCCGTGAAATCTACGAGGCTCCCGGTGCGATCACGCTCATCGAAGCTCACCGTGAACTCGAGCGCATCACGCTTGAGCGCGAACAGCTGCGCTTCAAGCGCTCGGTTGAGCAGCGCTGGACCGAACTCGTCTACGACGGCCAGTGGTTCTCGGAGCTCAAGGGCTCGCTCGACGCGTTCATCCTTGACACGCAGAAGCACGTCAACGGCGACATCCGCATGACCCTGCACGGCGGTCGCGCGGTTGTGACCGGACGCAAATCCCCGAACTCGCTGTACGACTTCGGCCTGGCCACCTACGACGAAGGCCAGACCTTCGACCAGTCGGCTGCGCGCGGCTTCATCGACATCTACGGTCTGTCGGCTCGCGTGGCCAGCGACCGCAACCAGCGGGTGCAGAAGCAGGCATGATCAGCTTTCTCCGCGGCCCGGTCGGTTTGAAGGGACTCGACGGGCCGGGCCGCGGCGAAATCGCACGGTGTGCAGAAAGGATTGTGACGTGACAGAACGTGTAAGCCTGTGGGGCGGACGATTCGGCTCCGGCCCCGCCGACGACTTGGCAAAGCTCTCAAAGTCGACCCACTTCGACTGGCGTCTGGCCCAGTACGACCTGGCCGGTTCGCGTGCTCACGCTCGCGTTCTGCGCCGGGCCGGTCTGCTTGACGAAGCCGAGCTCGAGGGGATGCTCAAGGCTCTCGACGAACTCGGCCGCAGGGTCGAGTCGGGGGAGTTCACTCCCGTTGAATCTGACGAGGATGTTCACTCTGCCCTTGAACGCGGTCTGCTCGAGATCGCCGGAACCGAGCTCGGCGGCAAGCTGCGCGCCGGTCGCAGCCGCAATGACCAGATCGCCACGATGGGACGGATGTACGTTCGCGATTCTTCGCGCGTCATCGCGCAGCAGGTGCTCGCTGTTGTCGAGGCGCTCATTGCCCAGGCGGCAGCCCACCCGGATGCTCCCATGCCCGGCCGTACGCACCTGCAGCACGCCCAGCCTGTTCTTCTGGCCCACCACCTGCTGGCCCACGCGTGGCCGCTTATGCGCGATGTTGAACGACTTAAGGACCTTGACAAGCGTGCCGCGGTGTCCGCCTACGGTTCGGGCGCTCTTGCCGGTTCGTCGCTCGGACTTGACCCGCAGGCCGTGGCTGAAGAGCTCGGTTTCCCCACCTCGACCGAGAACTCGATCGACGGCACTGCCAGCCGTGACATCTTTGCCGAGTTCGCGTGGGTGACCGCCATGATCGGAGTTGACCTTTCACGTCTGTCCGAAGAGATCATCGTCTGGAACACCAACGAGTTCTCGTTCATCAAGCTGTCGGACAACTATTCGACCGGCTCGTCGATCATGCCGCAGAAGAAGAACCCCGATGTAGCCGAACTGACCCGCGGCAAGGCGGGTCGGCTCATCGGCGACCTGACCAGCCTGCTGGTCACACTCAAAGCTCAGCCGCTGGCGTACAACCGCGACCTGCAGGAAGACAAGGAGCCGATCTTCGATGCGGTCGACACCCTTACGCTCCTGCTGCCCGCCTTTGCCGGCATGGTCGCAACGGCAGAGTTCAACACTGAGCGTATGGCGCAGCTGGCTCCGCGTGGTTTTGCGCTGGCAACCGATATTGCCGAATGGCTGGTCCGCGAAGGTGTGCCGTTCCGCGTGGCACACGAACTTTCCGGCGCCGCCGTGAAGAAAGCCGAAGACCGCGGTGTTGAGCTGTGGGATCTCAGCGATGACGACTACGCCGAAATCTCCGAGCACTTCACCCCGCAGATGCGCGAAGTGCTCAGCACCCTGGGCTCTGTCGATTCGCGCAGTGCGAAGGGCGGAACCGCTCGCAGTGCAGTGCAGACCCAGCTGGAAAACGCGCGAGTCGAGCTGCGTCGCCTGAGCGAGTTCGCCCAGAGCTGACCAACCTCGACACAGCGGCCGCGTGCACCTTCAGCACGCGGCCGTTTCTGTACACGTAGAATGCCCTGTGGAGCCCAAGCTCCCACAAAGCAGAAACAGAAAGGCCAAAAGTGACTGACGTCCTCAGCGACCTCCAGGCTCGCGCAATTGCCGCGCAGACAACCGACGAAGATGCTCTTCGAGCAGCTCTCAACGGCGGGTCGCTGACGTTCTATGTTGGCTTTGACCCGACCGCGCCCAGTATTCACATGGGCAACCTGGTGCAGGTGCTCGTTGCGCGCCGTCTGCAGATGGCCGGGCACAACCCGCTCATGCTGGTCGGCGGTGCAACCGGTCTGATCGGCGACCCGCGCATGTCGGGGGAACGGACTCTGAACGACCGCGAAGTCGTCGAAGGCTGGGTCGAGAAGATTCGCTCGCAGATTGAGCGCTTCCTCGACTTCGACGGTCCGCACGCGGCCCGCATGGTCAACAACCTTGACTGGACCAAAGACATTTCGGCGCTGGACTTCCTGCGCGATGTCGGCAAGCACTTCTCCGTCAACCGCATGCTGGCCAAGGAAGCCGTTGCCGCTCGCTTGAAGTCGGAAGACGGAATTTCGTTCACCGAGTTCGCCTACCAGTTGCTGCAGGGCAACGACTACCTCGAACTCCACCGCCGCTACGGTGTGACGCTGCAGACCGGCGGTTCGGACCAGTGGGGCAACCTCACCAGCGGTGTAGACCTCATTCGCCGTGTTGAGCGCAAGTCGGTGCACGCTATGTCTACGCGTTTGATCACCAAGGCTGACGGCACCAAGTTCGGCAAGACCGAATCCGGCACCGTCTGGCTGGACCCTTCGCTCACCTCGCCGTACGCCTTCAGCCAGTTCTGGCTCAATTCGGCAGACGCCGATGCGCCGGGGTACCTCCGGGTGTTCTCTCTGCGTCCGCTGGATGAAATCGAAGACATCATCGAGCAGTTCCAGGCTGAACCTCACAAGCGTCTTGTGCAGCGCACGCTTGCTGAAGACGTCACAACGCTCGTGCACGGCAAGGAAGAATCCGATCAGGCCTTCGCTGCAGCGGCGGCGCTTTTCGGCACCGGTGACTTGAGCGAGCTCAACCCCTCGACGCTGGGCTCGGCTCTTGCTTCGCTGCCAAACCTCGAGGTCGACAGCTCCGCGATCACGGCGGGCCTTTCCGTCGCCGACGCTTTTGCAGGATCGGGAATCGTCAAGTCGAAGGGCGATGCACGCCGTGCCGTGAAAGATGGCGGCGCCTACATCAACAACGAGCGGGTCTCGGATGCCGAGGTGCCTCTCACCGGTCAGCAGCTCCTTCCGATTGACGGGGGATCGGCTGCTCTGCTGCGCCGGGGCAAGCGCACTCTCGGTGCCGTGATCGTGCGCGATAACTGACCTGCCAGAGTCCACACAGACTGGAAGAGGGAGCGGATTTGCATCCGCTCCCTCTTGTGTATTAAGTTATCCCTCGTTGCCAAAACGGGAGGGCGCAAGCCCAACTGCAGTTCAGAAGCCAAATCAGGCAGCTGGCTGGGCAGTCCAAGGAAGGCAGCGCACTCAAGCGGAAAGATCAGAGTGGCAAGCTTCACACAGAAGCGAGTTGCAGATTGAAAATCCGCAAGGTAGAGTAGAGACCCGGTCGCAGGGAAACCTGAGATTAACGGTTTGAAACCTCGGCCTGAACATCACAACTCCGGAAGGTTCGCAACAGCGGGCTGAAAGGTTTTGGTGTCTGTTCTTTGTCAACTCAATAGCGTGTTTGTTTGTTTCGTGGTGCCAGATTTTTTTGTTTCTGGCCATGGAATTTTTTGATTTGTAGCAGGATGATGCTGGCTGCACTGTTTGGTGTTGTTGGTGTTGTTTTTGTTCTTGTCAGTTTTCTTTTGGTTGGGATCTTATCTTTCTTTTTGTTTTTAGTGGAGAGTTTGATCCTGGCTCAGGACGAACGCTGGCGGCGTGCTTAACACATGCAAGTCGAACGCTGAAGCTTGGTGCTTGCACTGGGTGGATGAGTGGCGAACGGGTGAGTATCACGTGAGTAACCTGCCCCTGACTTCGGGATAAGCCTGGGAAACTGGGTCTAATACCGGATATGACCATCTTTCGCATGTTGGGTGGTGGAAAGTTTTTCGGTTGGGGATGGGCTCGCGGCCTATCAGTTTGTTGGTGGGGTAATGGCCTACCAAGACGACGACGGGTAGCCGGCCTGAGAGGGCGACCGGCCACACTGGGACTGAGACACGGCCCAGACTCCTACGGGAGGCAGCAGTGGGGAATATTGCACAATGGGGGAAACCCTGATGCAGCGACGCCGCGTGGGGGATGACGGCCTTCGGGTTGTAAACCTCTTTCAGTAGGGAAGAAGCCTTTGGGTGACGGTACCTGCAGAAGAAGTACCGGCTAACTACGTGCCAGCAGCCGCGGTAATACGTAGGGTACAAGCGTTGTCCGGAATTATTGGGCGTAAAGAGCTCGTAGGTGGTTTGTCGCGTCTGCTGTGGAATCGTGCCGCTTAACGGTGCGCGTGCAGTGGGTACGGGCAGACTGGAGTGCAGTAGGGGAGTCTGGAATTCCTGGTGTAGCGGTGAAATGCGCAGATATCAGGAGGAACACCGGTGGCGAAGGCGGGACTCTGGGCTGTTACTGACGCTGAGGAGCGAAAGCATGGGGAGCGAACAGGATTAGATACCCTGGTAGTCCATGCCGTAAACGTTGGGAACTAGGTGTGGGGTCCATTCCACGGATTCCGCGCCGTAGCTAACGCATTAAGTTCCCCGCCTGGGGAGTACGGCCGCAAGGCTAAAACTCAAAGGAATTGACGGGGGCCCGCACAAGCGGCGGAGCATGCGGATTAATTCGATGCAACGCGAAGAACCTTACCAAGGCTTGACATGCACTGGAATCGCCTAGAGATAGGTGCGCCCTTCGGGGCTGGTGTACAGGTGGTGCATGGTTGTCGTCAGCTCGTGTCGTGAGATGTTGGGTTAAGTCCCGCAACGAGCGCAACCCTCGTTCTATGTTGCCAGCACGTGATGGTGGGAACTCATAGGAGACTGCCGGGGTCAACTCGGAGGAAGGTGGGGATGACGTCAAATCATCATGCCCTTTATGTCTTGGGCTTCACGCATGCTACAATGGTCGGTACAGAGGGTGGCGATGCCGTGAGGTGGAGCGAATCCCTTAAAGCCGGTCTCAGTTCGGATCGTAGTCTGCAACTCGACTACGTGAAGTCGGAGTCGCTAGTAATCGCAGATCAGCAACGCTGCGGTGAATACGTTCCCGGGCCTTGTACACACCGCCCGTCAAGTCACGAAAGTCGGTAACACCCGAAGCCGGTGGCCTAACCCTTGTGGGGGGGGAGCCGTCGAAGGTGGGACCGGTGATTGGGACTAAGTCGTAACAAGGTAGCCGTACCGGAAGGTGCGGCTGGATCACCTCCTTTCTAAGGAGCAACACATACAAACACACTCCTAAAAACCACTGTCACTTGGTGGTTGGTTGTGGGGTGTGTTGTGGTAAGCCCTGACATCCATGGTGGGTGTGTGGGGTGCTCATGGGTGGAACACTGCGAAACTTCTGCACTGACGTACTGCTCAGGGTGCTCGTGGATGGAGTGCTTGTGTGTGGTGTGTGGGTGTGGGCAGGCACGCTGTTGGGTTGTGGGAGAACAGGCCTGCACGCTCTTGTGGGGTGTGTGGTTGTTGTCTCTTTCCACTGCCATGGATTGCTGTTCCCTGTGTTGGGGGTGGTGGTTCGGGTGTGTGGTGGTTGTTTGTTTTGTGAATAGTGGACGCGAGCATCTGGCAGCCACGCGCGTTTGTGTGTGGTTGTTGTGATTTTGTTTGTTTTTGTGTTTCTTGTGTTATTCGTCTTGTCACCCTGACGTGCATGTGAGCCTTTTGGGGTTGTGTGTGCCTGTGTGGGGTGGTGAGTGTTCAAGGGCGCATGGTGGATGCCTTGGCATCAAGAGCCGATGAAGGACGCGGTAATCTGCGATAAGCCTCGGGGAGTTGGTAAACGAGCTGTGATCCGAGGGTGTCCGAATGGGGAAACCTCGCTGCGTGTTGTGCGTAGTGACCACAGGGTGAATGTATAGCCTTGTTGGGGGTGACGTGGGGAAGTGAAACATCTCAGTACCCATAGGAAGAGAAAATAATAATGATTCTGTTAGTAGTGGCGAGCGAACGCGGAAGAGCCTAAACCGTGTGTGTGTCAAGCGTGCTGGTGTTGCATGCGCGGTGTTGTGGGGCCAATCGTCCTAGTTCAGCATGGCTGGGGCATGGATGCAGTGTGGTAGGTGAACAGGTTGGGAAGCCTGACCGGAGTGGGTGAGAGTCCCGTAGCTGAAACTGTGCTGGTTTGTGTGTGTTGGTGCCCGAGTAGCACGGTACTCGTGGAATGTCGTGTGAATCTGCCAGGACCACCTGGTAAGGCTGAATACTCTTGGTGACCGATAGCGGATAGTACCGTGAGGGAATGGTGAAAAGTACCCCGGGAGGGGAGTGAAAGAGTACCTGAAACCGTGTGCCTACAATCCGTCAGAGTCCTCTTGTGGGGTGATGGCGTGCCTTTTGAAGAATGAGCCTGCGAGTTAGAGGCATGTGGCGAGGTTAACCCGTGTGGGGAAGCCGCAGCGAAAGCGAGTCCGAACAGGGCGGTCAGTCGTGTGTCCTAGACCCGAAGCGGAGTGATCTAGCCATGGGCAGGGTGAAGCGCCGGTAAGACGGCGTGGAGGCCCGAACCCACCTAGGTTGAAAACTGGGGGGATGATCTGTGGTTAGGGGTGAAAGGCCAATCAAACTCTGTGATAGCTGGTTCTCCCCGAAATGCATTTAGGTGCAGCGTTACGTGGTGCTTTGCGGAGGTAGAGCGACTGGATGACTGATGGGCCCGCGAGGGTTACTGACGTCAGCTAAACTCCGAATGCCGTGAAGTCAGCGTGGCAGTGAGACTGCGGGGGATAAGCTTCGTAGTCGAGAGGGAAACAGCCCAGACCATCAACTAAGGTCCCTAAGCGTGTGCTCAGTGGAAAAGGATGTGGAGTTGCAGTGACAACCAGGAGGTTGGCTTAGAAGCAGCCACCCTTGAAAGAGTGCGTAATAGCTCACTGGTCAAGTGATTCCGCGCCGATAATGTAGCGGGGCTTAAGCACACCACCGAAGTTGTGGCAAAAACATGTTCAACCGATAACTCGGGTGTTTTTGGGTAGGGGAGCGTCGTGTGGCCGGTGAAGCTGCGAAGTGATTCAGTGGTGGAGGCTATACGAGTGAGAATGCAGGCATGAGTAGCGAAAGACGGGTGAGAAACCCGTCCGCCGAATGACCAAGGGTTCCAGGGCTAGGTTAATCCGCCCTGGGTTAGTCGGGACCTAAGGCGAGGCCGACAGGCGTAGTCGATGGACAACGGGTTGATATTCCCGTACCAGTGAAGAACCGTCCATACCGAAGAATCTGATACTAACCAGTGCCACACCCGCAACAGACTCCTTTGGAGTGTGTGTGGTGTGTGGTGGTGGGACCTGAGGGTTTTGTAGGTAAGCGTGTTAACAGGTGTGACGCAGGAAGGTAGCCGGGCCGTGCGATGGTTGTCGCGGTCTAAGGTTGTAGGCCGTGTGGTTGGCAAATCCGCCACACACTAGGGCTGAGAGCTGATGGGCGCCCCACACGTGGTGGGGTGATCCGGTGATCCTCTGCTGCCAAGAAAAGCATCGACGTGAGGTTCAAACTGCCCGTACCCTAAACCGACTCAGGTGGTCAGGTAGAGAATACCAAGGCGATCGAGATAATCGTGGTTAAGGAACTCGGCAAAATGCCCCCGTAACTTTGGAAGAAGGGGGACCACCCCGGTGAACAACCCTTGCGGTTGGATGTGCTGGTGGTGGTCGCAGAGGCCAGAGAGAAGCGACTGTTTACTAAAAACACAGGTCCGTGCGAAGACGTAAGTCGATGTATACGGACTGACGCCTGCCCGGTGCTGGAAGGTTAAGAGGATCTGTTAGAACCTTGGTTCGAAGCGGAGAATTTAAGCCCCAGTAAACGGCGGTGGTAACTATAACCATCCTAAGGTAGCGAAATTCCTTGTCGGGTAAGTTCCGACCTGCACGAATGGCGTAACGACTTCTCTGCTGTCTCAACCGCGAACTCGGCGAAATTGCATTACGAGTAAAGATGCTCGTTACGCGCAGCAGGACGGAAAGACCCCGAGACCTTCACTATAGTTTGGTATTGGTGTTCGGTGTGGCTTGTGTAGGATAGGTGGGAGACGGTGAAGCATGCACGCCAGTGTGTGTGGAGTCATTGGTGAAATACCACTCTGGCCATAGTGGATTCCTGAACTTCGGACCCTGATCGGGTCCAGGGACAGTGCCTGATGGGTAGTTTAACTGGGGCGGTTGCCTCCCAAAGAGTAACGGAGGCGCCCAAAGGTTCCCTCAGCCTGGTTGGCAATCAGGTGGTGAGTGTAAGTGCACAAGGGAGCTTGACTGTGAGACGGACGTGTCGAGCAGGAGCGAAAGCTGGGACTAGTGACCCGGCCATGGCTTGTGGAAGCGTGGTCGCTCAACGGATAAAAGGTACCTCGGGGATAACAGGCTGATCTTGCCCAAGAGTCCATATCGACGGCATGGTTTGGCACCTCGATGTCGGCTCGTCGCATCCTGGGGCTGGAGTCGGTCCCAAGGGTTGGGCTGTTCGCCCATTAAAGCGGTACGCGAGCTGGGTTTAGAACGTCGTGAGACAGTTCGGTCCCTATCCGCTGCGTGCGTAGGAAATCTGAGAAGGGCTGTCCTTAGTACGAGAGGACCGGGACGGACGAACCTCTGGTGTGCCAGTTGTACCGCCAGGTGCATGGCTGGTTGGCTACGTTCGGGAAGGATAACCGCTGAAAGCATCTAAGCGGGAAGCCTGCTTCAAGATGAGATTTCCCCTGAGGTGTCCAGTAGACGACTGGGTTGATAGGCCAGATGTGGAAGCACAGCAATGTGCGCAGCTGACTGGTACTAATACACCAATCACTCACCCAACAACCCACACCATTGTGTGGGGTGCCAAGGCGAGTAACACAACAAACACCAACAAACAATCACTGTTTGTTCGCGTCCACAAAATGACTTAACTAACTGAATAACAACACCCAAAGATTTTGCGGTGGTAAAAGCGTCAGGGAAACGCCCGGTCCCCATTCCGAACCCGGAAGCTAAGCCTGACAGCGCTGATGGTACTGCACACATGTGTGGGAGAGTAAGACACTGCCGCAATCACCCATAACGAAGGCCCTGACAGGTCGCCCCCGAGGGTTGAGCATTGATTTGCTCCCCGGGGCACCTGCAGGGCCTTCACCCATTTACAGAGACTTTTTCATGAGCGCCGCTGGCGCCTCTTCCTTTTGCGCCCCGAGTATCCCAGCGTGCTTGGGGTGTTTTTGTCTGCACGCTCACATGACCCTCACCCGTGTCTTATTCGCCGCAGTAGGCTGGAAGGTGCGACGTGAGGAGAGAAACAGTGCGCATCACCTTTCTAACCGGAGCCGGTCTGAGCACAGCTGCCGGCATACCCGACTTTCGCGGCCCACAGGGTGTGTGGACGCGTGATCCTCTTGCAGAGCGCATGTCGACCCTGTCCTGGTACCTGAAAAGTCCCGAAGTGCGTGAACGCGCTTGGCAGATGCGCCTTGAATCGGGCATCTGGGCAGCATCGCCAACAGAAGCTCACCACCGCATTGCGCAAGCTGAAGAACAGGCCGACGTCAAAGCAGTCGTCACCCAGAACACCGACGGTCTGCACGTCCTGGCTGGCTCCAGTCCGGACACAGTGCTCGAAGTCCACGGAAGCGCGCGCACCTGGCAATGCGAAGGCTGCGACGCCACCGGCCCCATGGAAGATCAGATTCGCCGAGTCAAAGACGGCGAACCTGACCCTTCGTGCCCTCAGTGCGGCGGTATCACCCGTGCGACGACGATCCTGTTCGAAGAAATGCTGAAGACCGATGTCATAGAAGCAGCATTCGAAGCCGCAAAGAACTGCGATTGGATTATCGCCATCGGGACCTCACTGTCAGTCACTCCCGTGGCGCACATGTTCCCCATGGCAATCGAGGCAGGGGCCCGCGGGATGATCCTCAACGCCGAGCCAACACCATTCGACCCATACGCAGAAGAGGTGGTCCGCGGTGACCTGCAGGAGACGGTGCCGCGGGTCTTGGATGAACTTCTCGGCTGACCTGGCACTATAGAGGCATGAAGCCAACGACGTCATCTAAATCCGCTCTGTCTCACGTGGCGGCCACCGCCGATCCTCTGGGGGAGGACACGCCAGGCGCAGAACCACGCGAAGCTGTTTCGGCCCGCGTCTCCAAAGTGCAGCGATTCAGGGTTCTGGACATTCTCGGCCGTGTGGCCCAGCTGCGAGCTGAAGGCCGCGATGTCATTTCGCTGTGCGTGGGCGAACCCGGTCAGGGCGCTCCGAGTGCCGTCCGCAAACGCGCCGCTGACGCTGTCCTCGACGGCACCGACCTGGGTTATTCGCCAGTCGAAGGCATCGCACCCCTGCGCGAAGCCCTTGCCGGCCATTACAAGCGCTGGTACGACATCGACATTGACCCCAGCCGGTTCATTGTCACGGCGGGCTCTTCCGGTGCCTTCCAGCTGTCGTTCCTCACCTGCTTTGACGTGGGCGACAGGGTCGCGCTTGCCCGCCCCGGCTACGCCGCCTACAAGAACATCCTCAAGGCACTTGGCATCGACGTGGTCGAGCTCGACTGCGGTGAAGAAGTCCGCTTCCAGCCAACCGTCGAAATGCTGGAAGAAGAACACGAAAAAGCGCCCCTGTCCGGCGTCATGGTGGCTTCACCGGCCAACCCGACCGGCACCATGATCGACGCCGAGCACATGTCGGAACTCGCCGACTGGTGCGACCGTGAAGGGGTGCGCCTGATCTCGGATGAGATCTACCACGGCATCACATTCGGCGATTCCGTCGGCACAACAGCGGTCGAATGCTCTGACCAGGCGATTGTCATCAGCTCGTTCTCGAAGTACTGGGGCATGACGGGCTGGCGTCTGGGCTGGATGATCGTCCCGGAAGATCTTGTCGAACCTATCAAGGCACTTGCCGGCAACCTCACGCTGTGCGCACCCGTGCCCTCCCAGTTCGCTGCTGTCGAAGCGTTTTCAGAGTCAGCCTACGAAGAGGGTGCGAAGGCCGTTGAGGGCTTCGCTGCCGCCCGCCAGGCCGTGCTCGATGCCGTTGACGAACTCGGATGGACGGGGCTGGCTCCGGCTGACGGGGCGTTCTACATGTACGCGACGATCACCCCGGTGCTCGGTGAATTCGCCAATGCGATCGACTGGTGCGCAGCACTTCTGGAAGAAGAGGGCGTGGCCGTGTCTCCCGGCAGCGACTTCGACAGCGTCCACGGCGACCAGGCCGTGCGCATCTCACTCGCCGCGGGTCACGAGGCCGTCGTCGAAGCCCTCGAGCGCATCAAGCGCTTCCAGGCCCGCCACGGGGCCTGACCGCAGCCCAGACCAGGTGAGAAAAAGGACGAGGTGGAACTCCACCTCGTCCTTTTTCGTGCCGGTTCTGGGGTCACCAGAACCGGCTCAGCGTTCAGTCCTGGCGCAGCGAGGGGCGGATTGCGTCGAGAACCGCCATGTCCTCAATCGTCGAAGGGACAGCCGCGTCTGCTTTGCCCTCGGCGATTTCGCGCATTGTCTTGCGCAGGATCTTACCGGAGCGGGTCTTCGGCAGAGCCTCGACGACAGTCGCCGACTTCAATGCCGCCACCGGCCCGACTTCAACGCGCACCTGAGCGACAAGCTCCTTTTCCAGTGCTGCGTGATCAACGTCTTCGTGCCCTGCCTTGAGCACCACCAGGGCTCGTGGAATCTGGCCCTTCACCGGGTCGGACAGGCCGATGACAGCACATTCGGCAACCGCCGGGTGGGATGCCACAGCTGCTTCCAGAGCGCCCGCGGACAAACGATGGCCGGCAACGTTGATGACGTCGTCGGTGCGGCCCATGACGTAGACGTAGCCGTCTTCGTCGACGCAACCGCCGTCACCGGTGAGGTAGGCGCCCTCAATCGACGACAGGTACGAATCGACGTAGCGTTCGTCGTCACCCCACACGGTTGCGAGCGTTCCGGGCGGAAGCGGCAGGCTGACGATGATGAGGCCTTCTTCACCCGGTTCCATTTCGTTGCCGGCAGCGTCGACAACCCGCACGTCGTAGCCGGGAACCGCCATGGCGGGCGAGCCCGGTTTGATGGGGTATTCGTGCAGGCCGATGGGGTTGGCCGCAATCGGCCACCCGGTTTCGGTCTGCCACCAGTTGTCGAACACCGGAATGTCCCGGCCAGTGGCCTCGGCGAGCTTTTCGGTCGTCCACTTGTAGGTTTCGGGGTCGAGGCGCTCTCCGGCTTGGATCCACGCGCGTAGGTGGTGCATGGGGTGCTTGGCCATGAGTTCGCCTTCGGGGTCTTCCTTGCGGATGACGCGCATGGCGGTCGGGGCGCCGTAGAACAGGCGCACGTCGTATTCGTCGACCACCCGGAAGAACGTGCCGGCATCCGGCACTCCGACGGGTTTGCCTTCGAACACGATGGTGGTGACACCTGACAGCAGCGGCGCGTACACGATGTAGGAGTGCCCGACCACCCAGCCGACATCGGATGCACAGAAGATCGTGTGGCCGGGGTGGAGGTCGTAGAGGTTCTTCATCGACCATGTCAGCGCCACTGCGTAGCCGCCGGCGTCGCGCACAATGCCCTTCGGCTTGCCCGTGGTGCCAGACGTGTAGAGCACGTACAGTTCGTCCGTCGCTTTGATGGCCACGGGTGCCGCACCGGTGGGGGTCTGCTCCATGAGCTCATCAAAGGAGTATTCGCTGTACTGGGCTCCCGAGGCGGTGGTCGCGTTTTCGCCCTTGACCTCGGCTGGGATCAGGTCGCGCTGGTAGACGATGCTGAGTGCCGGAACGTGCTCGACTTCGTCAAGAGCGGCATCGACCATGGGCTTGTATTCGACCTTCCGCGACGGTTCGATGCCGCCGGAAGCCGACACGATGGCCTTCGGCTTGAGGTCGTTGATGCGCACTGCGAGTTCGCGGGCGGAGAACCCGCCGAAGACAACCGAGTGGACCGCACCAATGCGCGCACAGGCGAGCATTGCGACAACCGCCTGCGGGATCATCGGCATGTAGATGATGACGCGGTCGCCCTTTTCGACGCCCTTGTCCTGCAGCACTTTGGCGAACCGTGCCGTGGTGTCCGTCAGTTCGCGGTAGCTGATCTTCTGCTTGGAGTCGGTGACGGGGGAGTCGTAGATGAGTGCGGTGTCCTCACCCCGGCCGGCTTCGACGTGGCGGTCAAGCGCGTTGTAGCAGACGTTGAGTTCGCCGTCGGGGAACCAGCGGTACAGCGGTGCGCGCGAATCGTCGAGTGCGCGGGTGGGCTTGGTGTCCCAGTCGATTCCCTCTGCCGCTTCGAGCCAAAAGGCTTCGCGGTCCTCCACTGCGCGGCGCGCGGCGGTTTCGTAGGCGT
The DNA here is from genome assembly GCF_001584615.1 of Brevibacterium ravenspurgense. Classification (GTDB taxonomy): domain Bacteria; phylum Actinomycetota; class Actinomycetes; order Actinomycetales; family Brevibacteriaceae; genus Brevibacterium; species Brevibacterium ravenspurgense. Next base: position 32,166 of record NZ_LQQC01000012.1, read on the forward strand.
TTTCTGTGTGTGCGGTGGTCATGATGCCCCCTGTGTGTGGTGCGCCTCACGTTGAGTGCGGTGATGTAGACCACCATACTCCTGAGGTTTTCGGACCGTGCCTCCGGCTGGGCAGACCAGTGGAGAGGGGCAGTCAGTCGCAGAGTTCGGCCGAGTGGGCCAGGGCGTCCTGAATGATGTGGGTGACGTGGTGGTCGGTCACTTCGTAGTGGGCTTCGCGGCCGGAGCGCTTGACGCTGACCAGGCGCTGATTGCGCAGCGTGCGCAGGTGCTGTGACACCAGCGGTTGCGACAGGTTGGTCAGCAGCACGAGTTCCGACACCGTAAGCGGAGAGTGGGACAGCGCCAGCAGGATCCGCAGGCGCGACGGGGTGGCGAGAACCTTGAAGATATCGGCCGTGAGCTCAATGGCCTGAGCATCCGTCAGGTCGTCTGGAATGCAGGGTTCGCCGTTGTCATCGAACTTCAGGTGCGGGTATGCGTCACGTGCCATGCGCACCAGTGTATTCCAGGCCTGCCTTCAGCGACTGTTCGGCGCGGCCGCGAGGATGTCGGCGGCCAGCGGCTCCCACTTCGCGTAGGCCTCAGGGTGGGCAGAGCGCTGCACCGCCTGGGCGGCATCGTTTTTGCTCAGCTTCTGCCAGCCGGAGATCTGCGTGAGTCCGGCGTTCTTCACCTTCGGGTTGACGCCGTAGAACGCGGTCGTGGCGTGGTGGACGCTGAGCACCTGACTGTCGGTTCCCCAGCCCTGGGATGGGCGCTGCTGGAAAACCCCGAGCGAGTCTCGGTCACCGTAGGGCAGGTTGCGCAATGACGATTCCTGCATTGCGGTCATGAGTGCGATCTCGATCCCCGCGTCGGGTATCGAATGTTCGCGCCCGATGTCGATGATGGTCTGCGCGATTTCCATCTGGCCGGAATCCAGGGCCGAGGCCGAGGTGGGGGCCAGTTTCTCTGACACCTTCTCTTTGGCTGCCTGCCGCTGGTCGGGGTCGGTGAGCGTCCCCGTGATGGCGGTGCCCGCGGCGAAGAGCCCGAGGACGCACAGTCCGGCGGCCACGCCCATGACAGTGCTGCGGAGGTGTCGGCGCCCTTCCCCTGTGCGGCGCCGAACCTTGCGGCCAGTTGGCCGTCTGCGTCGTGTCTTTCTGCGTGTCACGTCCTCACTTTAGGCGTTTGGGCACCAGTTGCCGAACTGCTTCCCCAAGCGGCGGCCAGTGCCCAGCGCACGTGTCAGCTGATTGCCGGTGCGTCCTTGTTGGCCTTCAGCAGTGCGGTGGCCAGGCCTTCCCACTGCGCGTAGCGGTGCGGGTAGCCAGAGCGCTGGACAGCCTGGGCGGCGTCGTTCTTGCTCATCTTCTGCCAGCCGGAAATCTGCTTGAGCCCGGGGTTCTTCACCTTCGGGTTGACGCCGTAGAAGGCTTTTGCGGAGTACACGCGGTCCATGATCTGCGACTTCGATCCCCACGCGTACTTGGGGCGCTGCTGGAACAGGCCGATGGAGTCCCTGTCGCCGTAGTTGATGTTGTACAGGTCTGATTCCTGCTTGGCGGTCATGAGCGCGATGATGATCGCGTCGTCACTCATGCCTGCGCCTTTGCCGACGCCGATGATGATGCGTGCGTTCTCGGCCTGGTCGCGGTCGATTCCCTTGGGCTGCGGGCCGGGCTTCGCCGCCTTCTTGGCGGGAGCCTTCTTTTCGGCCGGCTTGGGCGCGGGCTTCGGGGCCTTCTTCTGCTGGGCCTTGCGCGCCTTGTCGGCTTCTTCCGGGGTCACGTGCTGGGTGGCCGGGCCGCCGACCGAGGTGTACTCGCCGCTGTCTTCCGAGCCGCCGCTCTGGGCGCTGCTGCCGGCTTGCGGGGTGTTGTGGTCAATGACATTGCCGCTGAGAGCACTGGCCGGTCCTGCAAAGAGGAGGGAGCTTGCCGCTGCACAGCCGAGTGCGGTGGCGGTGGTGTAGATGATTCGCATGATCCTCGTTTCGGGAAGTGGAAGATTCGAGCTCCCGAAACTGTAGCGCAAAATCTGTCAAGTTTCACACGCCGGAAAATCAGAAGCGTTACATCTATGTAAGTAAATCTGTGACCTGCGAAAACACACTCATGTAGTTCAGCGTCCAAAATTGCCCTGCGCAAAGTTCCGAAATCCCGGATGTGTCGAGGTCGGTGAGACAGGGCGGTGCCGAGTGCCGCGCAGTCCCGTTCTCCACCTCGTACCCGGGCATGGAAAAGGGGCCCGGCATAAGTGCCGAGCCCCTCCGCGCAGACAGGATCTACGCGGTTCCGCCGTAGTGGGCGGCGACCCTGCTCAGGCCCTCTTCAATCGATACCGCGGGCGTCCAGTTCAGAACACTGTGCGTGGTCCGCTGATCAAACCAGTGCGCAGTGGACAGCTGTTCGGCGAGGAACTCGGTGATCGGCGGTTCGTCGTCGAAATCACCGGCCGTCCACACCTTCTCAATGACCTTGCCGGCGACCTTCGCAGCACCCACGGGGACCCTCAGGGTCGGTTCGGCCGAACCTCCGGCAACGGCAATCCGGCGCATGAGTTCGCCAATCGGGCGCGGCTGGCCGTTCGTCACCACGAGAGCCATCCCGTGCGTGTGCTCGACTGCAGACAGCGCGGCGACGATCGCATCGACCGCGTTGTCAATGTAGAGGGTGTCGACCATCGCCAAACCCGAGCCCAGCAGCGGCAGCCTGCCCTGGGCAGCGCGGTCGATGATCCGTTCGGTCAGCTGCGGTTCACCTGGGCCCCACATGAGGTGGGGGCGCAGGGCGAGCACCCGGAACTCATCGTGCGATGCGGCAAGGGCCAGGCGTTCGCCGGCGGCCTTTGTGCGGGCGTACTCGCCGCGGGCGGCCTCGGGATCGGCAGGCCCCGCACCGTCGCCGACGAGGGAATCACCCGAGTGGGCAACCGACGGCGATGAAATGTGCACCATGCGGCCGATGCCGGCCTGCTGGGCGCGGGCCACAATGTTCGCGGTGCCTTCGATGTTGACCTTTTCGAATTCTTCGGGAGCCCCAACCATCGACACTTTCGCGGCCATGTGGATGAGAGCATCCTGTCCCGCAACTGCACGGTCAACAGTCTCAATGTCCGTGACGGAGCCCTGAATGTCACGCGCGCCCTCAACTCCGGAGGGACGGCGCTGCAGAGTGGTGACCTCGTGGCCCTGAGCAATGAGCGCACGCGCCGTAGAACTGCCCAGAAGACCGGATGCACCGGTGATGAGAACCTTCATCAGACGCTCCTTCCCACCGGCGCACCGGAAAGCACGCGGGATGCCCACGCGCCCAACGCAGAGCGGCCGACTTTGGAATTGTGGCGAATATCAGTGGGGAATTCGGGCGCGACGAGAACCGCCGCAACATCGAGGCCCATGCGGTCAAGAACTGCCGCGCGGATGTCATCGATGATCGGCTGCGGGGCAAGACCCGGCTGCAGGTCCTGCGGACCACCCGGTTCAAGCACCACGACGAGAGCCTGTGTGCCCACCGGGCCCACGCCGACTGCCGCGCAGCGGGTCACCCCGTCGGTGCGTTCGGCAATGGACTCCACGGCACCCGGGCCGATGGGGCCGGCGGGACCGGCGATTACGTGCTGGACGCGTCCTTCCAGCCACAGGCGGCCCTTGGCGTCAAAACGGCCGATATCGCCCGTGCGGTGCCATGCCTTCGCACCGCCGTGCTCATCGCGGCGAGCATCGGCGTCGGTCTTCCACAGACGGTCGTAGCCGTCCTTGAGGTGAGCGGCGGACACGACGAACTCACTGAGCACGCCGATGCCGTCCTCCAGGGCAATCGTGTGTTCGCTGGGTTTGCCCTCGGCATCGAGCGGGGCGAGCTTGAAGTCGACCGGGCCGATCGGCCTTCCCACACAGACCCCGCCGACAACTGAGGATTCGGGGTCAGCCGCATCCGCCTCGGCCTCGACGGCGCCGGGGAAGTCGATGTTGGTCAGCAGCAGACTCTCCGTCATGCCGTAGGGCGAATTGATCTGCGCGTTCGGGAAGACTTCCGCGATCTGCTCCATGAGCACGGTCGGCACGGGAGCTCCGGCAGACAGCGCCAGTTCAATGCCCGCGCAGGCCTCGCGCTGCTCATCACTCAGAGCGCCGGCAGTTTTGACGACGTTCGTGTAGGCGGCAGGGGAGGCGAACACCATGGTGCAGCCGGCCTCGATGATGGCATCGGCCAGAGCAGAAGCCGTGAGAGTGGCGGGTTTTGTCACCGACATGTTCGGCGTGACGCTCACCGCGCCCAGCCCCGGACCCAAAAGAGCAAACGGCGCGAAGCCGGCAACCAGCCCCGTGCCGGGACGCACATCGAATTCGGCGCCGAGGATGCGCATGAGCTCGCCAAGACCGCGGTGCGTGTAGCGCACGCCCTTCGCCGGTCCGGTGGAGCCGGAGGTGAACAGAATCGCCGCGTCGTCATCGAGAGCCGGCACGGCAATTGCGTCGCGGTCGCGCACAACGGTCCGCGACAGCGCCGTTATTGAGGTTTCGACCTTCAGCGCTCGCGCGCGCAGCTTCGGCAGCGGCAGAACGGAGATGCGGCGGCCGGGCCACCCTCCGGCCCGTGCCAGGGTCAGCCCCGGAGTTTCGCCGATGATCCACTGCGGGTCGGCAGCCTTGACTGCCCGGGTCATGCCGGCAGGCCCCAGGCCCGCGTCGGCGACGACGACAACCCCGCCCACCTTGAGGACCGCGTAGGCGGCCGCCGTGAGGTTGTTGCCCGGTTCGATCAGCAGGCTGACGCGGTCGCCCTTGCGCAGGCCCATGGCCTTCAGCCCTGCAGCAATGTTGTCGACAACACCTGCCAGCTGCGCCCAGGACACGGCCTGGGCCGGTTTGGCGGACATGTCGACGCTGGCGATTGAGCGTTCGTGCCGCTTGGCATCGAGGGCTGAGAACACGAAGTCTGGTTCGGGGCCCTCTTCTTGGGTCGGACCGCTTTCTTCTGCCGAGGTGGAGGGGGCTTCAGTCTGTCCGCTCACGTTGGCGTCAAGCCACTGGAAGATGGTCTCCCAGTACGGGACGTCTTCGACGAACAGGTGGGAGGTCTTCTCAAAACGGTGGATGTCCGCCTGCGGCAGGCGCTCGCGAAGGTCGCGCAGATAGCGCTCCAAGAAGACGGGGTCTTTCGGACCCCACATGAGAAGCGCGGGATTGGTCATGCGGGCGATGTCAGCGCCGACGCGCTGCAGTTCAGCGTAGGACGGGTGGTTTTCATCCACCGGAATGTCTGCGACGAAGCCGCCCACACCCCCGCGGCGCTGCGCGGATGCGTAGGGCCTGCGGTACGCGCGGCGCACAGGGTCCGAGATCTCCTTCGACAAGCGCAGGGTGGTGCGGATGAAGGCGTCGGTGTACACGGTCGAACCGGCCAGCAGGGGGCCTGCCAGTGCCGCCCGCAGAGGTGCCGGGATGGATGCGTCTTCCGGCTGGTGCACGGCGGTGTTGAGGCTCATGGCCGCGCTGATGCGGTCGGTGTTGCGGGCTGCCCAACCCAGCGAAATGACCCCGCCCCAGTCGTGGCCGAGTGTGACCAGCGGGAGGCTGTCGTCGACGAGTTCAGAGATGAGTGCGTCGAGCTGGCCTAAGCGATCAGCTAGGCGGAAATAGCCGGTGCCGTGCGGTGTGGGGACCGGGTGGGTAACACGCTCCGAATAGCCCATGTCCAGGTGGTCGGGAGCAATGATCCGCCACGCGGTGCCGCCTGCCTGCGCCTGGTCGATTGAGGCCTGTGCGAGTCTGCGCCACATGTAGGACCACGTGGGATTGCCGTGTACGGCGACGATCGTGCCGGCGGGTTCTGCACCGATGTCCTTGAGTGCATCGGCGGTGTCGAGAACGTGGAAGGTGTGCTCGCCGACCGTGACCAGGCGGGACCATCGGGGGTCCCATTCGGGAAGATTCGGCGGCAGCTGCGCGGCAGCGGCTGGAAGAGGGCTGTTTTCAGTCGGCAATGAGCTTCTCTCCTCTTAGTGTGCCGGTGGTGTTTACCAGATGATCTCCGTCATGGACGTGTTGAGGCCTGAGCCCACACCCATTGCCAGAACACGGTCACCGGACTTGAGCGACTCGACTTCGCGGGCAAGTGTGATCGGCAGAGACGCGGGGCCCACATTGCCCAGCTCGGGGTAGGTCTTCGGAACCCGGTCCATGGGGATCTTCGCGGCCTTCGTGATCGCGTTGACGTGGACATCGGACACCTGGTGCATGATGTAGCGGTCCATGTCGGTCCAGTCCCACCCGTTTTCGTGGGCTTCTTCCCACGCCGAGGTGACCAGCTGCATGCCGTTGGACAGCAGGCCCGCGGTGTCGGTGAACATGCCGTCGTGGTCGCCTACGCACAGTTTGTGATTCCACGTGGCCGCACGCGTCACACTGCCGAGGATCCGGTGGCCCTCAGGGTGCTTGTCTGAACGTCCGAGAACGGCGGCCGCCGCACCTGAGCCCAGGGTCAGGGAGGCGAATTCCTCGAGGTATTCGGCGCGGGTGATTCCTTCGCGCTGCAGGCGGTTGAGGGTGGCCCGCTGCACTTTCGAGGCATCTTCGGAGGCCACGACGAGCGCGTATTCGATGGCGCCGGATTCGATCATGGTTGCGGCGACTGCCATGGCGTTGACGAAGCCCAGGCACGCATTGGCGATGTCGAAGTTCATGGCCGACGACGGAAGTCCGATGCCGTCGTGAATGGACACTGCCACAGACGGTTCGAGGTTGGCACGCGTGACCGACGCGTTGATCATCAGCCCGATCTGCTGGGCTTCGATGCCGGCTTCAGCGAGTGCCTTCTTGCCGGCCGCAATGCCGCCTTCGACGAACCCGCCGGAGTCCTCTGCCCAGTTGCGGCGCGATTCGACACCAGCGACCCGCTGCAGGAGACCTTCGGGCAGCCCTAAGCGGTCAAGCGTGGACTTCAGCTGTTCGTCGTAGAAAGCAGACGTCACTTCGATGGGTGCAGTCACTTCCGAGACACTCAGAAGCGATGTGTTCTCGTGCCGAAGCGTCGTGTTTCCGTTCAACAGCGTCCAGTCCCTGGTTCCCAGAGCCGGACGATAAGTGCGCGCGGCTCCGTTGGATGAATGAATAGTGCCCAATCAATCCTAATGGGTGGCCGCTGACCGCGTGTCCGGGGTCAGCTATCTGACTGCAGGCGTCAGCGAATGGCCGCCAGGATGGTGTCCCACATCTTCTGTGCCAGTTCCGGGCTGTATTCCGGCGCGGTTGGGTCGCCGAAAAGGTGCGCGCTGCCGGGGTAGACGTGTGCGGAAGCCTCCGCGCCGGCGGCCCGGGCGGATTCGATGAGCGTCTCAGCCTGCTGAGCATCAACCCATTCGTCGCCTTCCGTGTAGTGCATCTGCAGCCAGCAGTCGCCGTTCCACGACGTGGGCTTCGGTACGCCGCCGGCGTGGCACAGAAATGCGCCGGCGGCCTGCGGGTGGCGTTTGCCGAAGGACTGCGCCATGGCAGCCCCAAGGGAGAATCCGCCGAAGTAGATGGGACCTTCAAGCCCCAGTCCGTCAATCGCGCCGGAGGCCCGCTGGGCGAGTGCCGGAAAACCGATCTCGTCGCGGTAGGCGATGCCGTCGGGAACGTTGTCGAAGACATTGCCGTCGTAGAAGTCCGGCATGTGCACCGTGTGGCCGGCTTCGGAGAACACGCCGGCAATGCGGTGCATGCCGTTGTTCAGGCCGAGTGCTGAGTGGAAGAGAACGATCTGTGCCATGGTGCCGAGTCTAAACGTGAGCTGTGACATAATCACGCCGGCAGGGCGCCGGCCGCCCAGCCCACACACAGAAGAACAGAGGATCATGACCCAGACGATTTCCACCTCGGCCCCGGAGAAGATGACTCCCGGAGCCCGCAGGGCAGTGACAGCATCCGTACTCGGCACCATCATCGAGTGGTACGACTACGCGCTCTACGGCGCGGTCGCCGGCATGATCATCGGTCCGCTGTTCTTCCCGTCCGATGCCAGCAGCGCAGAAACCTTCGCAGCCCTGGCAACCTTTGGCGTCGGCTTCCTCGCCCGCCCCCTGGGCGGAATCGTCATCGGACATTTGGGCGATACGCGCGGCCGCAAAGCCGCCATGATCCTCACGATCGTGCTCATGGCCGGCGCGACTGTCGGCATGGGCCTGCTGCCCACCGCCGCGCAGGTTGGGATGCTCGCTCCGATCCTGCTGATCCTCCTGCGCTTTGTGCAGGGCTTCGGCGCCGGTGCCGAACTGTCCGGTGCCGTAACGCTCGTGGCCGAATACGTGCCGGTGCGCCGGCGTGGACTGTTCACGGGCATTGTGCTTGCCGCCCCGCCGGCCGGCATTTCCCTGGCGACTGCCGCGTTCTTCATCGTCAGCGGACTGAGCGAAGAGCAGCTGTTCGGCTGGGGCTGGCGCGTGCCCTTCCTTGTTTCCGCCGTCCTGTTCCTCGTGGCGTTCTACATTCGCCGCCGCCTGGAGGAAACCCCGGAGTATGTGGCCGCGCAGGAACTGGCAGAACAGAAGAAGCGCGACACCACGATGCCGCTGAAGTACGTTCTGAAGAACTTTCCCAAGCAGATTGTGGTGGGCTTCCTGTCGATCGTCGGCCACAACGCCATGCAGTACACGCTCGCCACGTTCTCGATCGGCTTCATGCTCAGCATTGAAGGCGGACTCGACCGGCCCCAGGCGCTGCTGGCGGTTGTCATCGGCTCAGCGGTCGCAGTGGTGACCACCCCGTTCGGCGGGATGCTTGCCGACAGGATCGGCGCATCGAAGGTCATGGCGGCGGCAAGCCTCATGATGGTCGTCCTCAGCTGGCCCATCTTCCTGCTGCTCAAGACCGGCGAATTCGGTCCGTCCGCTCTGGCGATCGCCCTGGGCTACGGACTCATCATCACCGGGACCTCGGGCGGGCAGGGAGCCCTGCTTGCCAACCTGTTCCCCGCGCACGTGCGCCTGTCCGGCATGTCCTTTGTGCGCGAACTCAACGGGGCGTTGATTGCGGGCTTTTCGCCGATGATCGTGGCCATGCTCATCAGCGCAGCCGGCGGCGGCCTGTGGCTGGCAGTCGGCTACCTCATGCTGTGCGGACTGATCTCGGCTGTCGCAATCCTGCTGTCCGGGCGGATGGGCGACAACGAAAACTCGACCCTGGTCTGAGTTCGCCGGAGCACACCCGAAGCGCCGGTTGGGCCGTGGGTACTATTCGACTATGGCTGTTACGCGACGTATTCCCCGGTGGTCTGACCTTGCTCCGCTCCTGCAGTTCGACGTTGAATTCAATCGACGTCGGGCCCGCCTGTCCCGCGTGGGCGACATCTACGATCTGCGGAAGATCGCCAAGCGGCGCACACCCACGGCCGCTTTCGACTACGTTGACGGAGCCGCGCAGGCCGAACTGACCTACGACGGCAACCGCAAAGCTTTCGACGACATCGAACTGACACCGGCAATCCTCGCTGGCTCAGCTGATGTCGACCTCAGCGCGGAGGTTGCCGGACGTACTTTCGAACTGCCCGTCGGAATTGCGCCGACAGGCTTCACGCGCATGATGCAGACCGAGGGCGAAGTCGCCGGTGTCCGCGCCGCGGAGCGCTTCGGCGTTCCGTTCACCCTGTCGACCATGGGCACGCGCTCAATCGAAGACGTTGCCGCGGCAGCGCCGGCTGCCGCCAAGTGGTTCCAGCTGTACCTGTTCGCCGACCGCGCGGTATCCCAGGACCTGCTGAAGCGCGCGGCCGCCAACGGCTTCGACACTCTGCTCGTCACCGTCGACACAACTGTGGCCGGACAGCGTCTGCGCGATGTCCGCAACGGCATGACCGTCCCGCCGAAGCTGACCGCCGGCACGGTTCTCGACGCGTCCTACCGTCCCGAATGGTGGTTCAACTTCCTCACGTCCGACCCGCTGTCCTTTGCCACCCTGTCGGGCAAGACCAGCGATCTGCCCAGCCTCATCAACTCGATGTTCGACCCCACACTGTCGATGGACGACCTGCGCTGGATCCGCGAACAGTGGCCGGGCAAGCTGTTCGTCAAGGGTGTCCTGACAGAAGACGACGCGCGTCGTTCGCTCGACGCCGGCGCTGACGGCCTCGTCGTGTCCAACCACGGCGGCAGGCAGCTGGACAAGGCGCCCATCAGCCTGGATGCGCTCCCGCGGGTGCGCGAAGCCGCCGGTGACGATGTCGACATCATCCTCGACTCAGGTGTCATGCGCGGTTCGGACATCGTGACCGCCCTGGCGCTCGGCGCTGACTTCACGCTCATCGGCAGGGCCTACCTGTACGGCCTCATGGCCGCCGGCGAGGCGGGTGTCAACAAGGTCCTCGACCTGCTGCGCCAGGAGATCATCGTGTCGATGCAGCTCATGGGCGCACAGTCACTGCGCGACCTCAACCCCGACATGGTCAGCAGGATCACCCGCGGCTGATGACAACGGCAGCGATCGTCATCGGCCTCATCGCCGTTTTCTGCGGAGCCGTTCTTCAGCGGATCTCCGGAATCGGCGTCGGCCTGGTCGCTGCCCCCGCCTTCACCCTGCTGGCCGGCCCGCAGCTGGGAGTCTTCGTCACGAATACGGCGACGATCGTCTCCGGACTGCTGATCGGCCTGGCGGTTCTCAGCGAAGTCGACTGGAAGCGCTTCGGATTCCTGGCCGGCTTCGCCGTGTTGGGAGCGTGGCCGGCCGCGCTGCTGGTCCGGGATGCCAACCCGGCGATTCTCACGATCTTCATCGGCGGCATCGTGCTCATTGCGCTCATGACAACCTTCAGCGCGCCGCGCCTGCCCCAAGTGTCATCGAGTGCGCTGACCGCGGCCACCGGAATCACAGCCAGCTTCCTCAACACGACGGCGGGTGTTTCCGCCCCCGCAATGGTGATCTACGCCCGGGTGTCCCGCTGGCCCCAGCGCAGCTTCGCAGCGACCATGCAGCCAACCTTCATGGCGCTGGCCATCCTGTCGGTCACCACGAAGCTCATTGCGGGAGTCGGGATTGTCGGCAGCCTGCCGCCATGGTGGTTCTTCACCGCACTCGTTGCCGCCGTCATTGCGGGTGTTGCCGTAGGCAGTGCGGCAGCCCGACGAGTGTCGGCCGCCGGCATGCGCCGCGTGGCCGTCGTGCTCGTGACCCTCGGTGCGCTCGCCACCGTGGTCCGCGGCATCGTCCTGCTGTAGCCGACGGCCTCGCCGCACAGACGGCCGCACAGCCATCAGCGCACGCAGACCGCAAACTCCTACAGTCCGTACTTCCGGTGGTGCTTATCATCTGCTGTGCTGCTGTCCGGCCGGTCCGGCACAATGTCCCGCCCCGCGCTGATCTCAGACGGATCACCGAGTTCGTGAACCGAGCGCAGCAGCGAATACGTGGGCCGCCACAGGCGAATGTCACCGGCGTAGAACTGCTCCAGAAGATCCCCGGTGTAAGCCCATCGGCCAACAGAGGCTTCCGTCGTCGTGTTCTCCAAGTGCAGATCAGACGCGTTGAGTGCATAGAAGAATGTGTCGAAACGACGCGGATAACCCGGGGGAGTGGTCCACACATCCCACGGCACGCACGCTTCCGGCGCGGCCACCGCGCCGGTTTCCTCTTCGAGTTCCCGCAGTGCGGCCGCCAACAGAACTGCCGCCGGCACAGCCGCATCCTGTCCGGGTCGGTGCCCCGCCGAACCGGGACCGAAACTCAAATCCACCGCGTCACCCCACAGGCGCGCGTGCTCCCCGGCAACAGGGCAGCGGAAGTCGGCGGCGCCTCGTGAGAAGTCAATCAGATCAACCCTGCCGCCCGGATAGGCGACAACACCTGCAGCGAAGTCCATGCTCGTGCGGCGGTGCTGAACAAACACCTCGAGCCCACCGGCCGGGCGGCCGCGCAGGGCGAGCACGCTCACTGCGGGTCGAATCGGCACTGGGCCACTAGCCCCAGTCACGGGTGTGCCAGCCATGAGACCTCCCTGTCGCTGAAACTCGATCATAATTCGCCAGTGCGCACAGCCGCCCGCGGTCCTAGGATGGGAACGTGCGCCACACAGGGGTGACGCACGGACACAAAGGAGGAGCGGTGCTCGAAATCCACGGCCTGGAAGGCCTTCAGGACAACGTCGGCAAGGTTCTCGGATCAAGCGGCTGGATCACGGTCGACCAACAGCGCATCAACGCCTTCGCCGATGCAACCGGCGACCACCAGTGGATCCACGTTGACGTCGACCGCGCCGCGGCAGGCCCCTTCGGTGCACCGATCGCCCACGGCTTCCTGACGCTGTCGCTCATTCCGCTGCTGTCATCCGAAGCTGTCAGCGTCACCGGCATGAAGGCGAAGATCAACTACGGCTGCAACAAAGTGCGGTTCCCCAGCCCGGTCCGCGTCGGGGCACGCCTGCGCGATACCGTGGAGCTGACCGAAGTGAACGTCAAAAGCTCCGGCATTCAGGTGGTCATGACACACACGATCGAAATCGAAGGTGAAGAGCGCCCCGCCTGCATCGCGGAGGCCGTCACCATCATGATCCCGGAGGACTGACCCGCTTCGGACTGACCCGCTTCGGCTTGGTGCAGCCGCTGCCGGCGGCCACGCCGGCACCAGCTGTGTCGACCCGACGCACCGCACACAGGAAGTGATACTCGGGCCCTATGGACTGGCTGTTCTCGATCGATTCGTCGTGGCCCCTGTGGCGCATTCTGCTGGTCCTCATCCCCGACCTCATCATCCGCCTGGCGGTGCTCGGCTGGGTGCCGTACAGGCGCAAACCGTCCTCAGCGCTCGGGTGGTTGCTGGCCATCTACCTCATCCCGTACATCGGCGTTGCCGTCTACCTGATGCTGGGGCGCGCCAAATTTCCCAAGCGCAGACGCCGCCGACAGCAGACAGTGTCCGACCTCATCCGGGAAACCACCGACAATCAGGCGATCATCGGCACGGAAGAGGGCCTGCGCCGAGCGCACCTGACAGCCGCCCGGCTCAACTCTTCGCTGGGCGCACTGCCGCTGGTGTACGGCAACGAAATCGACCTCATGCCGGAAACCGGTGAGGCGATCAAGCAGATGGCCCAGGCGGTTGATGAAGCCGAAGACTACGTCCACTTCGAGTTCTACATCGTCGCCTACGACCAAACCTCCGCACCGCTGTTCGACGCTCTTCTTCGCGCCCACGAACGCGGTGTGACGGTGCGGGTGCTCATCGACCACATCGGCTCGCTCGGCTTTCCCGGCTATTCGAAGCTCGTGAAGATGCTCGATGAATCCGGAATCGACTGGCACCGCAGCCTGCCCATCCGCCCGTGGCGAGGTGAATACCAGCGGCCCGACCTGCGCAACCACCGCAAACTGCTGGTTGTCGACGGCACGCTCGGGTTCACGGGATCGCTCAACATCATCGACCCTTCCTACAACAAGCGCTCGAATCTGCGGCGGGGCTATCAGTGGAAAGACCAGTTCATTGCCTGCCGCGGCCCCGTGGTGCGAGAACTCGACGCAGTGTTCGGAACCGACTGGTACGCCGAAACCGGTGTCATCCTGTCCGAAGAGCTCACACTCGAACTGCACGCGCCGGAATCCGGTGGGCTTGCCGCCCAGGTTGTGCCCAGCGGCCCGGGCTTTGAACTGGAGAACAACCTCAAGCTGTTCAACCACCTCATCTACAACGCAGCCGAACAGCTGGTCATCTGCTCGCCGTACTTTGTGCCGGACGAGTCCCTCAAACAGGCGCTCGTCTCGATTGGGCATTCCGGGGTGGACGTGCGGATCTACGTGTCTGAACAGTCCAATCACTACATTGCGCAGAAAGCGCAGGAATCCTATTACGACGAACTCATTGAGGCCGGTGTGCGGATTTTCCGCTATCCGGCGCCGACGGTTCTGCACTCGAAGTTCATCATCGTCGATGACGACATCACCGTCATCGGATCATCGAACATGGACGAGCGCTCCTTCACCATGAACATGGAGCTCTCAGTGCTCATCGTGTCGGAAGACTTCGCGTCGCGGATGTACGAACTCGAACAGGCTGAATACGCATCGACGTCGGAAGAACTTGAACTCGAGGTGTGGCGTCAGCGTCCCCTGGGTGTTAAGTACATGGAAAACGTGTGCCGGTTGACCTCTTCGCTGCTGTAAACCGCTATCGTCCGAGTATGGAGCTCTTCACCGGCAGCAATCCCGTTCCCACCCGTTCCGGCAGCCACCCGCGCTTTGCCGAGGCAGCTCCCGATGACTTCTTCGACCCGTCGGTGCACGGCGGGCCTTTTGAAAACGGTCCCGGGCTGGACGCTCTGCGCAAGCTCGAAGAGTGGTACGACGCCGGAGGTTCTGACACTCAGATCCTTGACCTTTTCAACGAGCTTCCCGCTGCGGGAGTGCTCGATCCCGATGTATGGTTGCGCGAACCTGTCCTGCTGAAGCAGCAGATCGAATCAGGCGAGGTCGACCGCGATGCTTTCCTGGCTGAGGCACAGACCCGCACCGCGGTGGGACTGGGCCAGTTCAAAATCCGCGGCGGCATGACCACTGACGCGCTCGCCCTGGCGAAGTCCGGGGTGGGGGCGCAGCTGGTGATCGCCATGGTCGATGCTGCTGATCCGGGCACCGGCGAAAACCTCGATCCCGCCCTCATTTCGACTCTCGGCTCGGTGAACACGGTGGTTCAGGCTGCCGAGCACCTCGAAGACTGACGAGGCGCCGCTCGCCTGGGCTGGACTGCTCGGCTGCGTTCGGGCACAGAAAAGCGGGCCGGAGGCGGCCGATGGTCGCACTCCGCACCCGCTGGGGGAGAGGGTCAGCTGTTGCGGACTTTCTCAACGCCTTCGCGTACGGATTCCTGAATCTTTTCGGCAACTTCCGGGCCCTGTTCGCGGACCGTTTCCGTGACCTGCTGAACGCCTGCCTGAACGTCGGGGCTGTTCCACACCTTTTCGGCTTCGGACTTGAGCTTGTCGTAGGTCTGGCGTCCGCTGCGGGAACCGAGAACGAATCCGACAGCCAGGCCGGCCAGAAGTACGTAGCGCTTCTTCATTTTCACTCCTTAGTGGTGGGTGATCACTTCCAGTCTACGGCAGAAACCGGCCGCCGCCAGGGCTAATCTCGGCTTCGCCCAGAGCCGAAGCGCAAGCGCAGCTTCTTGAGCCTGCGCAGAGTTGGATCAGCCAGGAACGACGCGTATTCGACTTTGCCCACGGTCCTGCCTTCAGAGCGGCGCAGCTGTGCGCCCAGGTAGGACAGCATGAATTCACGCCGCTCCACTCCGATGATCCTGCCGGTAGCCTTCGGCGGCAGGAGGATGTCAGATTCGGCGGGAATTCCCGACTGCAGGCGACGAGCCCGCAGCATCTCGCAGTCGAATTGGATTCCGAAGACAAGCGCCAGGTTCGTCAGCCACAGCCACGTGAGCAGCACAAACGGAATCGAAAGCGCGCCGTAGGCCGATGCGAAGCCGACAGTGATGACGAAGAAGTACACACCCGCGGTCAGCAGAAGCCAGGCGACAAGAGCCACACCGGCGCCGACCGTGAGGGGATTGCGCTGCGGCCGCTTCACATTGGACGTCCACGCGCCGAGCACCGCGATCGTGAAGAACATGAACAGGACGATCAGCGGAAACCGGGCGATCTTCCACGCAAGAAGCGCAGAATCGGGCGGGTTGAAGAACTCAAGCCAGTCCGTCCGGCCCGTCAGCAGACCGAAAATCGCGATGATGAGCGGAATCAGCAACAGGGTCACCAGGAACGACTGGAACCGCAGCACCCACCAGGTGCGGCCCTCGGCCACCTCGAACACCTCGTTGACCATGAGCCCGAAAGTGCGCACATAGCGGCCAGCCGACCACAGGGACAGAATGATGCCGCCGATGAACACCGGAAGGTTCGCCGACGACCGCGCCATCGACATGAGCGGATCGTACAGACTCTGCAGACGCGACCAGCCGGTCACCTGCTCGAACACATTGAGGATCGCCTCGACAGTCGTCGGGCCCTGACCGAACACCGTCAGCATGGAAATCCCGGCACCGAGGGCCGGGATGACAGACAGAAGGAAGTAGTAGGAGAGGGTAGCCGCCGAATCCATCCGCCGATCGTCGCTGAAGCGCTGGATTGTCCGCGCCCAGGCGTAGGCCCACGAGGTGCGGGTCAGCTTCGCCTTTTGTCGGTGGGGAAACAGATCACTGCGGTCAGACACACGCCCCACTCTACCCGCGCCCCCGGCGCGGGGGCAGAAACGGCGACGGGCGCCTCGTCAGAGAAGACGAGGCGCCCGTCGGCGAGGATCAGTCACATCACTTGCGTGCGTTCACTGCTTCCGTAGCCTGCGGCAGAACGGTGAAGAGGTCACCGACAACGCCGTAGTCCGACAGTTCGAAGATGGGAGCTTCGTCGTCCTTGTTGATGGCGACGATGTTCTTCGAGGTCTGCATACCTGCGCGGTGCTGAATAGCACCGGAAATGCCGGCTGCCACGTACAGCTGCGGGGAGACGACCTTACCGGTCTGACCCACCTGCGAGGAGTGCGGGTACCAGCCGGCGTCAACAGCGGCGCGCGAAGCACCGACGGCCGCGCCGATGGCGTCAGCGAACTGTTCGACCGGACCGAAGTCACCACCGGTGCCGCGGCCACCCGAAACAACAGCTGCTGCTTCGGTCAGGCTGGGACGGCCGGAGGCTGCCTTTTCTTCGACAGCGGTGATCTTGGCGGTCTTGGCAGCGTCCGAGGCGGCGAAGTCAACAGCTTCAACCGCACCCGCGCCGGCAGCTTCAACAGCTTCGACCGAGTTGGGCTTGAGCAGGATGTGCGGAACACCCTTGATGACCTTCGACTTGACGGTGTAGGCACCGGCGAACACCGACTGGGTGGCCTGGCCTTCACCATCGAGGTCCGAAGCGTAGGCCATGACACCGGAGCCGGTCTTCGCAGCCGAACGGGCCAGGACTTCCGTGTTGTCGGTCGAAGCCGAAGCGAGAACGGCAGCCGGCTGACGCGACTCGACGAGCGAAGCGACGAGCTCACCCTGCGGGGCGATGAGGTATTCGGTCAGCGAAGCGTCAGATGCGACGAGGACCTTCGCTGCGCCGTACTTGCCGAGGTCAGCGGCAGCGGTCTGGGCGTCAGCGTCCGAGCCGACGAAAACGGCGACGGGCTCGCCCAGCTGAGCTGCTGCGGTGAGGAGTTCGAACGTGGACTTCTGAACGGTTCCGCCCACGTGGTCAACGAGTACGAGTACTTCAGACATAAATCTTCCTTAGAGATTCGGTATGGGCAGGGATCAGACGAGCTTCTTCGAGGCGAGCCACTCGACGAGCTGGTTTCCGCCTTCGCCTTCGTCGGTGACGATTTCGCCGGCCTGGCGCGGCGGAGCGGCAGCGATCTCAACAACTTCGGTGTAGGAGCCGGCAGCGCCGACTTCGCCTTCGTCGAGGCCGAGTTCGGAGAGATCGTACTCTTCCAGCGGCTTCTTCTTGGCGGCCATGATGCCCTTGAAGGACGGGTAGCGCGGGTCGTTGGTCTGGTCGGTGACCGAAACCAGAGCCGGCAGCTGCACTTCGATGGTGCGCGATGAGGAGTCGCCGTCACGGCGGGCCTTGATGGTCTGGCCGTCGAGCTCAGCGGCCGAAACGACCGTGGCGGCGGGCAAGCCGAGCAGTTCGGCAACCTGGGTCGGAACAACCGAGGTGTTGCCGTCGGTCGATGCGAAGCCGGTGAGGATCAGGTCGACCGGACCCTCTTCTTCTTCGACCTTCTTGACTGCGGCGGCGAGAACCTTCGCGGTGGCCAGAGCGTCCGAGCCTGCGATGGCGTCGTCGACAATGTGAACACCGGAGTCTGCACCCATCTGGAGGGCCTTGCGGACAGCGTCGACAGCGTCGTCCGGACCGACGGTCAGGGCGATGACTTCGGCATCGTCTGCTTCTTCGGCGAGGGTCAGTGCGAGTTCGACGGGGTATTCGTCGAGCTCCGACAGCAGGCCGTCGCTTTCGCGGTCGACGGTGTTGTCATCGAGGAATTCGGGATCGCCGGCGGCGTCCGGAACGTACTTCACAAAAGTAACAATCCGCATGGGGTTGTCATCCTTCCTGAGGATTCGCGGTTTCCCGCGATCTTCGGTTGTTCGAAGGTGCTGTTCTTCGATCGTATCAATCAAAAAACAAGGTTTTTCTTACCGTTTTCTCTGGTTTGGCTGCGCCGAGATCCTGTGGCGTGTTCCACATGGTCCCCGGCTGCCGCCTCAGATCCGCTCAAACACAGCGGCCAGTCCCTGTCCGCCGCCGATGCACATGGTTTCGAGCCCGTACTGGGCGTCGCGACGGTGCATTTCGTGCGCCAGGGTTGCTAGAATCCGCCCTCCTGTCGCACCGACCGGGTGGCCGAGCGAAATTCCGGATCCGTTGACGTTCATGCGTGAGAAGTCGCTGGATTCGGGTATTTCGCCGTCTGCGGGGAACTCTCCAAAGCCCCACTCGCGGGTGACCGCGAGTGCCTGGGCGGCGAAGGCCTCGTTGAGTTCTATGAGGTCGATATCGGCAAGTCTGAGGTCGGCCCGCTCGAGGGCCGAGGCTGTTGCGGAGACGGGGCCGATGCCCATCCGGGTGGGGTCAACCCCGGCCTGCGCCCACGACACCAGGCGCACCATGGGGGTCAGGCCGAGTTCGTGTGCCCTGTCCAGGGTGGTGACGATGCAAGCTGCCGCACCGTCGTTCTGGCCGGACGCGTTGCCGGCGGTCACGGTCGCGTTCGGGTCCTGCCTGCCCATGATGGGACGCAGTTTTCCGAGTTTTTCTGCCGAGGTGCCGGGCCGGATGTGTTCGTCGGCCGTCACCTGATATTCGGGGGTCTTGCGGTCAGCCGGGATTGTGATCGGCACGATTTCGTCGGCAAAGCGCCCGCCCTCAACGGCGGCTGCTGCCCGGCGGTGGGATTCGACGGCCAGGACGTCCTGTTCTTCCCTGCCGATGCCGTAGTCGGCGCGGAGGTTTTCGGCGGTTTCGATCATGCCGCCGGGAACGGGGTGGTTTTTGCCGCCGGCGGTGGTGCGGCCGCGCGTGAGTCCGTCCTTGAGGTTGATGCCGGGGGCCTTCACGCCGAAGCGGATCTCTTCCGTGTAGAACGGTGCGCGGCTCATGGATTCAGCGCCGCCGGCGATGACGACCGTGGCTGCTCCCGTGGCGATTTCGCCGGCCGCCAGGAGAACCGAGTAGAGCCCGGAACCGCAGCGGCGGTCAACCTGCGAACCGCCGGCGTTCAGCGGCAGTCCCGCGTTGAGTGCTGCCACGCGGCCGAGCGCGGGGGCTTCCGTCGTGGGATAGCAATTGCCGAGGATGACGTCGTCGACGGCGTCACCGGGCAGACCGGAAGTCTTCATGAGTCCCGCGATGACCTCAGAGGCGAGGTCTTCGACGGGCACGTCCCTGAACTGCCCGCCGAAAGCACCGACCGCGGAGCGGACGGGTGAGCAGATCACGATGTCGGTCAATGAATCCCCTTGGGTTCTGTTCTGTGTCGCTCCCCACAATAGAGGGCTGGGGCACTCTGCGCGACACCGGGTAGAACGATCGTTTGAAATTCTGCGGCAACGTTATAAGCGCACCCCGCCTGATCTGCGGGTTTGCTGTTGTCTCCGTTGTGTATCGAATGCCAAGAATCTTTCGCAGAGCTGTTCCGCTCGGCCAGATTGTCTGAGAGGATGACTCAAGTTTCCGTTGACCGCAATGAAGGGGTCTGCGCATGCAACAGCTGTCAAAGCTGCTCGGCAGAGTGCTGAGTGTCATCACTGCGCTCGTCATCATCGTCATGATGCTGCACGTCGTCATCAACGCGCTTTCGCGCTTTTTCTTCTCCACACCCATCTACGGCACAAACGAGATCGCGGGATTCTGGTATCTGCCGATCATTGCCCTTCTGGGCATACCGGTCGCTCAACTGCAGCGCGAGCACATTGTCGTGGCACTTCTGCTGGACCGCATGAGTGCTCGTGCCGCCGGCTGGTGCATGCTCTTGGCGAGTCTGGCCACAGCGGCAGTGTGTGCGGGCTTTGCGTGGTTCGGCCTGCACCGCGCGGTCGAGCAGATGGAGCTCGGGGCGACAGCCGGGGTGACCACGATCATTACGTGGCCGGTGTTCTTCCTCCTGCCCGTTGTGTTCGGACTGATGACGCTCATCTGCGTCCTTGAGGCCATTACCTATTTCCGCGCCGTGCTGTCAGACGAACCTGAACAGATCTACGTGTCGGAAGTCGAAAAGGAAATCGCGGAAGTCGAAGAGAACACCGCGCCCGGCGGCGGCGAAACCGAGCCGCGCAGCACGGAGGTTCGGTCATGACCATGACAACACCCCTGCCCGAAAAAGCCGGCCGACCGCGCATCAGCGCCGGTCCCGGCACCTCGTTCCTTCCGCGCAACACGCGCTTCAGGCCGCGCAGCATGGGAGTCATGCTCGTCGGCACGGCGCTGCTGATAGGCACGATCGTCGGCTTCTTCCTGTCGCCGACCGCGCCGATTGCCGGCGCGTGGTGCATCGGAATGATGCTGGTGCTCATGTTCCTCGGGGTTCCCGTGGCAGCAGCGCTCGCCATCCCATCGATCATCGGCGTCTACGGTCTTTCCGGGATTCCCGCGACCGTCAACATCCTCGCCACGACGCCGTATACGGCCACCGCGAAGTGGACCTATTCGGTGTTGCCGCTGTTCATCTTCATGGGCATGCTCCTATCGCAGTCGGGGCTGACGCAGAAGATCTACCGGGCCACCGACCGCTGGTTCTCGTGGCTGCCCGGTGGTCTGGCAATCGGCACAACCGCGGCCGGTGCCGGACTGTCGTCAGTGTCGGGCTCGACAATCGGCATGACCTATGCCCTGGGGCGGGCCGCGATTCCGGAAATGCTTCGTGCAGGCTACGACAAGCGGGTAGCGCTCGGTTCGGTCATCGTTGCGGGTCTGCCCGGCAACCTCATTCCGCCGTCCATTCTTCTGGTGGTCTACGCCGGCATCGCCTCGGTGCCGGTGGGTCCACAGCTGGTGGCCGGTGCGGTGCCCGGTCTGCTGGTCGCGGTGTTCGTCGCGCTGTTCATCCTTCTGCTCGGCATCGTGTCGCCAAAGCTCGTGGGCAGGGGTGGCAATCGTGGTCCCTCCGCCACATGGGCGCAGAGGCTCAGTTCACTCGGTGAAGTGTGGGGCTTCCCCGTCATCCTCGTGGTCCTGTTCGGCGGAATGTTCTCAGGTGCTTTCACCCCGACGGAAGCCGGTGCAGCAGCGGCACTCACGGCTCTCATCCTCACCCTCATCGAACAGCGCGGAAACAAGCCTTTTGCCTGTGTGGCCCGCGCGGCACTTGCCACGGTCAGCGCCTCCGCCGCGATCTTCTTCATCATGATCGGGGCGGAAATGCTCACCCGCCTGCTGGCGATTACGGGCCTGGCGGAGATCCTCACCGGCTTCGTCACCGGTCTGGGACTGTCGCGCGTGGGCTTCCTCGTGGTTCTCATCGGGGTCTACCTGGTGATGGGCATGTTCTTCGACACCCTGGCGATGATGCTGCTGACCGTGCCGATCCTGCTTCCGGCTGTTGAGGCGATGGGCGTGAACGCGCTGTGGTTCGGGGTGTTCGTGGTGCTGCTCGGTGAAATCGGCATGATCACCCCTCCGGTGGGCATCCTGTCCTACATCGTGCACACGATTGCGAAGAAACCGGACGTCAACCTCGGCACTGAGATCAGTCTGGGCGATGTTTTCCGGTCGCTCGTGTGGTTCCTGCCGATCCCGTTGCTGTTCTTGGTTTTCATGATCGCGTTTCCGCAGGTCGCTGAATGGCTGCCCGGCCTGCTTGAGTCCGCAGGAGGACGATGATGACACACTCCCGCACGATGAGGATGCTCGCCGCGGTCTGCACCGCTGGGGCCGTGGTCCTGACCGGGTGCGCCGGTTCGGTTGCCGGAGGCGCGCTGTCAGGGGAGGGGTCGGGCACCGGCTACGCCTACGGGGCTTCCCAGGACGAGGTGCTCGAGGCGATTGCAGACCTCCCGCCGGTCACGCTGACCTACCAGCCGTCGGAAGCCTCGCCGAAGCTCAAAGAGATTGAGTCAGCCCCTCAGTGGGCGCAGGAAATCAGCGAACGCTCCGGTGGCAAGATCACGGTCAAAATCGTCTACGGACAGGCGATTGCCGGCTACGGCGAAGTGTTCGACGCACTGGCGGACGGCCGCCTCGATTTGGCCTACACGCTGCCGGCCTATCTGCCGCAGGAATTCCCCGCAGCAGGGGCGGTCGGCGACCTGCTGTCAGAAGCCGACCCGTCGCCATTCGTCGGCGAGATGGTCGCCAATGCCGCCTCGACTGAGATTGGCTGGGGCTCCCAGAAAGTGCTGGAGCAGTACGCAAAGAAAGGCGTGTACCCGCTCAACCCGGTTTCCGCCTCGGGCAGCTACTCCAGCCAGTGCAACACCGACGGCTTCGGGACAGACGACTACGGCGGCCGCCAAATCCGCGTGGGCTCGCGCTCGCAGGTCGGCTACGTGAAAGCTCTTGGCGGCACACCGCTGTCCCTGGACTACACGGAAACCTACGAAGCCCTGCAGCGCAAGACAATCGACTGCACCCTGGGACAGATGGTGCCGTCGGCAGAAGCCGGGCTGTTCGAAGTGGCGCAGTACACGGGATACCTGACAGACACCTCGGCACCCCGTGCGGTTGGTGCGGTCATCGCCGGACAGCGGTTCAGCACCCTGCCGCTGGCGTACAGGCAGATCATCTTCGACAGCTACAGCGGGTCCTTCCAGGGACAGATGGACCGCTCAATCGGCGGCAACCACCTGGCCGTCAAGACGATTCACGCCCAGGGTGGAAAGATCGAACCGCTGGAAAAGCCGCTGCAGGCGAAACTCAAAGCGTTCAACCGGGAGCTTGCTGGCAGCGTCGAAGAACAGGGTCTGCTCGAGGAGGGCACCGAAAAGCGGTTTGCCGACGTGCTCGAAAAGTGGCAGAAGAAAGCCGAAGAGCTCGGCTACTCCGACGGGGGAGACTTCGGCACGATGGATGAGTGGTACGACCGGAACACGGACTATGTGCCCTTCGGCCAAGCCGTGTACGAAGAGGTCATCCTGCCGCACCGACCCGGCGGCATCAGCGGAAAAGAAGGCGCGAAGTCATAGAGCGAGGACTGTAAGGGGCGGCGTGCCGAGTGCACACCGCCCCTTATCGTCGCGTTGGGCAATTCTGCTGCGGGCCGCTTGGTTTAGAGAGTGGGGACGTCTTCCAGGAGCGCCTTTGTGTAGGCGTGCGAGGGTGAGCGGAGCACCTCGTCGACAGGACCGAAGTCGACGATTTCGCCCTTGTTGAGCACTGCAATGTCGTCGGCAATGTGCCGGGCGAGTGTGATGTTGTGGGTGACGAACAGCATTGCAAGACCGCGTTCCACCTTGAGCCGGCGCAGCAGGCCGATGATCGAAGCCTGAACCGACACGTCGAGGGCGCTCGTGACCTCGTCGCACACCAGCACATTCGGCGCGTTGACGAGCGCCCGGGCAATCGCCGCGCGTTGACGCTCACCGCCGGAAAGGTCGCCGGGCCGGCGGTCGTAGAACGTCCGGCCCAGCCGCACCGCGTCAAGTGCCTCCTCGACAAAGCCGCGGCGCTGCGCCGGTGTCAGGTCGCGGTTCATCTCGAGCGGAACCGTCAGCGATTCGCCGATTGTGCGGCGCGGGTTGAGCGACGAATACGGCGACTGGAACACGTACTGCAGGCCCTGGAGCTGTTTGACGGAGCGTTTGCGGGTGCTGTTCGGCAGGACGTCACCATCCAGACTCACCGAACCCGTGTAGTGGTCGATAAGGCCCGCAATTGAGCGCGACAGCGTGGTCTTGCCAGAGCCCGATTCGCCCAAGAGCATGGTGCATCGACCCGGCTTAAGCTCCATGTTGATGCCGCGCAGCACCATGTTCGAACCGTAGGAGAGCTTGAGATCGCGGACCTCGAGGGCTGGAACCTCGGCAGCGTCGGCTTCCGCCGCGGTGGGGATGCCGCCGCTTGCGGTGCTCGCATCTGTCCCGCCGATTGTCTTGCGGCCGGCAAGGTCTGGAACCGATGTCAGCAGACGCTGCGTGTAGGGGTGCTGGGGGTCGTGCAGAACCTGCTCGACCGGGCCCTCCTCGACGATGTCGCCGCGCAGCATGACGGCCACGCGGTCGGTGACATCGGCGACGACGGCGAGGTCGTGGGTGATGTAGATGCCGGCAACCCCGTGTCGCTTGGTCATCTGCTGAATCGTGTCGAGCACGTGAGCCTGCGTGGACACGTCCAAGCCGGTGGTCGGCTCATCGAGGATGAGGACGTCGGGGAACATGGCGAACGCCATCGCAATGCCGATGCGCTGCTGCTGACCGCCGGACAGCTGGTGCGGCCATCGTTTCTGGTATTCCCGGTCCGAAGGCAGGCCGACGTCTTCGAGCACTTCGGCAACACGGGCAGCGCGCTCCCGTTCGGAGTCTCCGTAGCCGTGGATGTCGAGCACTTCTCGGATCTGGTCACCCACGCGGATCGCGGGGTTGAGCGAAAGCGCGGGGTCCTGGGGAATGTAGGCGATGCGCTCGCCGCGCAGGAACCGGGTTTCGTCATCGTTCAGCTCTTCGACCACGATCTTCTCGCGGCCTTCGCTGGGCGTGTTCGGGTAGATCGTGGACGTTCCGCCGGTCTGCAGCAGACCTGCCCGGAAATGCCCCATAGCAGCAAGGCCCGCGGTGGTTTTGCCCGAGCCGGACTCGCCGACGAGTCCGAGCATTTCACCTCGGCGAACCGTCAGGTCGATGCCGTGGAGGATCTCCTTGCCGCCGACGGCTTCGACGCGCAGGCCGCGCATTTCGAGAACATTGGGATGTTTCGTCATCACTGCTCCACATTCGTCGAGGCCGTGGCGCGGGCAATCGCGTCCGCCAGCAGGTTGGTGCCGATCGTCAGAACCGCGATGGCAATGACGGAGAGCAGAACTCCCCACGGCTGGACGGTCAGGGCGATCCGGTTTTCGTTGATCATCAGGCCCCAGTCGGCCTGCGGCGGCTGCATGCCCAGCCCCAGGAAGGACAGCGATGCGATCGCGCCGATCGAGTAGGTCAGGCGCAGGCCGGCTTCGACGGACATGGGCCCGGTGATGTTCGGCAGGATTTCGCGCCCGATGATCTTCCAGCGCGGCACCGCGTACATTTCCGCCGCCCGAATGTAGTCCTCGCTGATGACGCTCAGAGTGGCCGAACGGGCAACACGGGCAATGCGGGGAGCGTGGGTCAGGCCGATGACGAGCACGAGCACCCAGCCCTTCGGCCCGGCGATCGTCACGGCCAGCAGGGCGAAGACCAGCTGCGGTACGGCGAGGAACACGTCGTTGATGCGCATGATGAGCGAATCGACGGCCCCGCCGGCGTAGGCGGCGAGCATGCCGAACACGGCGCCGACGACCATGCCGAGCGCCGTTGCCAGAACGGAGTAGACGAGCAGAAGCAGGCCGCCCGCAAGGAAGCGCGATCCGACCGAGCGGCCGAGGTTGTCAGTGCCGAACAGGCCGTGGTTCGAGAAGGGCTTGCCGACGAACTCGTACGGGGTCACGCCCGTGATGGGCGCTGCCAGCAGCGGTCCGAGGAGTGCCAGCGCCACGACGGTGACGGTGATGATCACGCCGATCTTGCCCTCGCGCTGCGCCCAGATGCGCTTGAGGACGTGCGGGGGACGGCTGAGGGATTCTTTGACGCCTTCGTCTGCCGGCGTGAGGCTCTGCTGATCTGACATGATCACTTCCTCAGCTTCGGGTTGGTGACGATGCCGACGATGTCAGCCAACAGGTTGACCACGATGTACACGATTGCCACGAGCAGGGTGATGGCCTGAACCACTTGGACGTCGCGGTAGGTGACCGCGTCGATGAGCGCCTGTCCGATGCCGGGGTAGCGGAAGAGGAACTCCACGACCACAACGCCGCCGGCCAGCCAGGCCAGCTGGATGGCGATGACCTGCGCGACCGGGCCGATGGCGTGGGGCACCGCGTGGCGCAGGATGACGGTGCGTTCGGGAACGCCCTTGAGCCTGGCCATTTCGACGTAGCCGGAGTCAAGCACCTCCGCCATTGTCGTTCGCATCATGCGGGCGATATACGGTGCGACGACCAGGGCCAGGGTGAGTGTGGGCAGGATCAGCTGCAGCGGCAGCTTCCAGACCGGTGTTCCCGGCGGAGACATCGTCACTGCCGGCAGAATGGGGAAGACTGTCGTTGCAAAAATGGTGATGAGGCCGACACCGACAACGAACTCCGGCATAGCCGCGAGGATCAGCGTGACCCACGTGATGGCCGAATCGCGGCGCTTGCCGCGGTGAATGGCCGACACAATGCCGAAGAACAGGCCGACCGGGACGGACACGACGGCTGCCAGCAGCATGAGGATGATCGAATTGCCGATGCGCGGAGCCAGCAGCTGTGAAACCGGACCGCCGGTGGCCGCTGACGTGCCGAAGTCTCCGGTGAAGAGGCCTCCCAGCCACAGGAAGTACCGGACGACGGCCGGCTTGTCGAGGTCCATCTGCTCGCGCAGCGCGGCGAGCCTTTCCGGTGTGGCCTGCTGGCCGAGGATGGCCCGGGCGGGGTCACCCGGCAGGAGCAGGGTGGCCGCGAAGATGATGACGGAGATCGCCAGCAGCACGAAAATGCTGATGAGCAGTCGTTTGAAGATGAGCTGTGCCATGGTGTCGCCTATGCCTGCGCAATCCACACGTCGCGGAACCGGAAACCGGAAAGCGGGATGCCGGTGGCGTCTTCCTTCAGGCCGCCGACGTATTTCTGGTAGGCGTCGACCTGGTTGGCGAAGCCCCAGATGATGTATCCGCCTTCGTCGTACTGCTGCTTCTGGCCCTCCTGGATGATCTTCTTGCGCTTTTCGGGATTGGTTTCGGCTTGGATTCGCTTGACGATGTCGTTTGTCTTTTCGCTGGCCCAGTTGGTTTCGTTGAACGGGGAATTGTCCATGAGGCACTGATCCGCCTGCGGGGCGAAGTTGCGGGTGTACCAGAACGACTGCGCGAAATCCCACTTCAGGTAGTTGTCGCCGAAGAACGTGGTGGTGTCCACCCGGCGGATTTTGATGTCGATGCCGGCGTCGCGGGCCTGTTGGGCGAAGACCTGGGCGGCTTCGACAGTGCCGGACTGGATGGGCGCGGTGACCAGCTCAACCGTGAGGCCGTCGGGATGCCCGGCCTCAGCTAGCAGCTTCTTGGCCTTCTCGACGTCGCGGCGCCGCTGAGGGAACTGCTTGGGGTAGTCGGGGTCGTAGACGCCGAACATGTCGTTGCCCACCTGGCCGTAGCCGGAGAGCACCTGGTTGACCATCTGCTCGCGGTCAATAGCCAAGCGGAAGGCTTGGCGAACGCGCTTGTCGTCAAACGGCGCCTTGTCCACTCGCATGGTGAAGGGAAGCCACATGCCGGTCTCGGAGTTGAGGATCTTCATGCGCTCGTCAGCTTCGATGACCTCGACCAGCGACACGGGAATCTGTGCCACACAGTCCACCTGGTTGGACAGCAGGGCGTTGATGACGGCGTCAGTGTCGTTGAAGTTCAGCAGTTCGATTTCGTCCAGGTGGGGTGTTCCGTCCCAGTAGTGCGGATTCCGCTCCAGCACGGTCGACAGTGCCGGTTCGAAGGACTTGAGCATGAACGGACCCGTGCCGACGGGCTTCTTCGGGTCGTAGTCGGCCGGGACGATCGATGTGGCGTAGTGCGACATGGGGTCGTCGAAGACGCTGTTGGGTGCGCTGAAGCGGAACTCGACTTCGTATTTGCCCTTGGCGTGCATTGTGTCGAGCGTTGAGAGCACGGCCGCGTTCGTCTTCGGGTCGTCGGGGTCGCGAATGCGGTCATAGGAGGCGATGACGTCTTCGGCAGTCATTTCGCGACCGTCGGAGAACTTCACGCCCTCGCGCAGCTTGGCCGTCCACACGGTTGCGTCTTCGTTGGGCTCTACCGATGTGGCCAGGCGGTATTCGACTTCGTAGTCGTGGCCGCGGGCGATGAGGCCCTCGTACATATTCTGCTGGCGGCAGATGTCGGTGGTGTTGACAGAGATGTGCGCATCGACGGTGTCGGCTGATGTTCCGCCGGTCAGGCCCACTCGCAGCTTTCCGCCCTTGACGGGTTTGGTCAGGTCGAACTCAGGAGTCGTATTCACGCCGCAGGCACTGAGCATGCCGGCCGCACCGACGGCTGTTGCTGTTCCGAGTAGGCGGCGACGGCTGATGCGACGGCTGAGCAATTCGGTGCCGTTTTTGGTCGCCATCATTCGCCTGCTTTCACATTATCTGAGTTACCTTGGCGAAAATCACGGTAACACGATAGGCGGCTTCGCGGGTGAGGCTTCCGGCCATTCGGAAGTCACTGCACGAAAAGCGCCCGCCGGCCGTTTCCGTCCGACGGGCGCTGCTTTCAGGCGCGATGTGCGTATCAAAGATCAGCGCTGGAGCCTCACATCGAGATTGAACGGCCCAGCCAGGCGGGCGATTCTTCGATCAGCGGCTGCAGGCGCTTCAGCACCTCGTCGGGGAAGTCGGCAGCGCGTCCGGCCTTCTGGTCGACGTGCAGGCACATGACTTCCTCTGTGAACAGGAGGTCATCGCCGTGGAACATTTCGTAGGCGATGTGCAGCTTCTTGCCGGCGGCGCCGACCACGCGCGGACGTACCTCGACTTCAGCGCCCAAGCCGATTTCCCGCAGATACCGCAGGTGGGTCTCAACCGTGTAGAGCGAACATCCCGTGCTCTTGCGGTACTCCTCATCCAACCCGATGTCGATCATGAGCTGATCCGTGGCAAAACCGCAGATGAGCACGTAGTAGGCCTCTGACAGGTGCCCGTTGTAGTCGATCCACTCCTGCTTGATCTCGGTGCGGTACGGGGTGATCGCGGTCATGCGTCCTCCTGGGTGCAGGTCGGGTGGGTCTGCTGGAAATCACGAGGTGCCAGATCCCCGGGTCTGCTCAGGCTACTTCACGGAAGGTCAGGCAGGGTTCGTCGGCGACTTTCGGCAGGAGGGTTTCCATCATGTCGGTCACGGACTGCGGGGTTTCCGTACCGTGCTCCCACACCTGGAAACCGGCGCGGTGGAAGAACGTGGCGCGTTCCTGCGGGATCTGCGTGATCAGACGGCAGCGGGTGGGCAGGCCCGCCTGTTTGAGGATCTGCGGGGCCATGCCCAGAAGAACGGTGCCCAGGCCTTTGCCCCGGAAGTCCGGATCGGTTGCCAGGCCGCGGATAAACAGTGCTGTGGGGGTCTGCTCCTGCTGGTTGCCGGAGCTGAAGTCAACGGCTGTGACAACGAGAGCGGCGACGATCTCACCGGCGTCGTTGAGCGCTACGAGACCTGCGTCCTGCTCTCCCACGTGGAACGGCACGAGCGTCTTCGAATCTGGGTCGGGCGTTGGCGCAAGACCCGTGATGAGTGCTTCGACGTCGTCGCTGAGTTCGGGTGTGAGCAGCTCGAAGGTGAAGCTGGCCGCCATGAGCGCCTCCGCGTAGCGGCGGTGTCGCGCGGCGACCTTATCTGCCTGCAATCCGGGGTACAGCATGCTTCGAGATTACGGCGTGAGCCGCGTGCACTGAGGCGGGGCCTGCCCCTCAGGTTCTGAGCGCCCAGTGGTATAAGCAGCGCCAGTGCACACGTAGACTGTGCGGCATGGGAAAGAAGTCCAGGAAGTCATCAAAAGACGTTATTGCCAAGCGCCTCGCAAAAGCCCAGGCCGCAGCCTTTGTGCCCCGCCCCTACGAGGGTCTGCCGTTTGAGGTCGACATCGTCAGCCTTAAGGAGCTCGTGCCTGCGGCAACCGCCACGGCCAAGCTGAAAGACGAATTCGGCGGCGACGAAGTCGTCATCGCCTCACTCCTTCCTTCCGCCTGGCAGGCACACAAGCGCCACGACGGTGTCATCTTCGGCGGCCTCCAGGTGGCAGTGTCCAGCCCCGACCCCTCGCGTGACCTTGCCGCGGCACTGCTGGAAGTCAAAGACATGGAACCCGGCAGCTTCGTTGCTGCGACCAGCAGCCCCGGCCAGGGTCCGCGCCTGCAGGACATTCTCGACCTTGACGCTCCGTTCAAGGTTCGCGTCCACGAAACCTTCGACTACTGGCTTCCGCAGGACGGTTCGCTTGACGGTGACGAAGACACCCAGGCGGCCATCGAACAGGCCAACAACCTCATCAGCCCCACTGACAAGCTCGTCGAAGCTGAGGGTGCCTACTGGACCGAAATGGGTGACGGCCGCTACGTCCGCTGGGCGATCGGCGAAAACGAAGACACCGTCATGGACGCCCTGGCTCGCCTGCACGCGGACGGCAAGAACACCCTCGGCGGCATCGGCCGCTACCTGGGCACTTTCCGCACACAGGGCATCGTCATCCCGGTGTGGGAAGTCGGCAGCGATGTCACAGCCGACGACGTCGACGCTGTCCTCGGCGAATTCGC
Organism: Brevibacterium ravenspurgense; assembly: GCF_001584615.1. Classification (GTDB taxonomy): domain Bacteria; phylum Actinomycetota; class Actinomycetes; order Actinomycetales; family Brevibacteriaceae; genus Brevibacterium; species Brevibacterium ravenspurgense. The sequence continues at coordinate 62,620 of NZ_LQQC01000012.1, forward strand.
CGAAATCCTGGCCCAGGCGCTGAAGAACACGGAACCGCTCAGCGCTGATGAGCGCCGTGCGCGTGCCGGAGTCGTGTCGCGTCAGCTGACCATCCGATGACAGACACCCTGCGCTTCGGGTTCCTGGGCCCAGCGGCAACCTTCACGGAAGCCGCGCTCCTGCGCCTGATTGCAGATCGCGGTTTTGCCGACGCGCAGCGCATCCCCGCACACAGTGTGGACGAAGCGCTCGCGGCGGTGGCCGCCGGCGACCTTTCGGGGGCGGTTGTGCCCATGGAGAACTCGGTCGAAGGCGGGGTGCCTGCAACGCTTGATGCGCTCACCCGGCACGGAGAGCTGCAGATTGTTGCGGAAACCCTCATCGACGTCCGCTTTGTGCTCGCGGCGCGCCCCGGAACGCAGCTGAGCGACATCACTGCCTTCGGCACGCACCCCCACGCGGAAGCACAGACACGCGGCTGGGTGGCTGGGCACCTGCCCGGTGCAACCTACGTGCCGGCTTCGAGCACCGCTGCCGCCGCACAGACCGCCGCCGAAGACGGCAGTGACTATCAGGCGGCCGTGTGCCCGGCTCTTGCCGCCCAGCGGTACGGGCTCGAAGTCCTCGCCGATGACATCGGCGATCGCCATGACACCGTCACTCGTTTCGTTCTGGTGCGCAAGCCTGCCGCAATGCCTCCTGCCACGGGAGCGGACAAGACCACGATCGTCGCGGCACTGGCCTCCGACCGTGCGGGGTCTCTGCTCGAACTGCTCGAACAGTTCTCGACCCGCGGAGTCAACCTCGCCCGCATTGAATCGCGGCCGACCGGCGACGGGCTGGGCCTCTACCAGTTCTCCCTCGACCTTGTCGGCCACGTGGCTGAACCGCGGATCTCCGAGGCGCTCGCCGGTGTGCATAGGCTGGCCAGGCGCGTGCAGTTCCTCGGGTCCTATCCAGCGGCGGAGTCCTCGGTCGAACCGGTGGATCCGCGAATGACCGCAGACTGCTTCGAGGCGGCCGACGCGTGGGTTGAAGGAATCCGCTCCTACCTCAGCTGAGCAGGCCAAACATGCGCGTGTAATCTCCGCCACAGCGCTGTCTTAAACCGTCACATGATTTCATAAGGCCTCATCCGGTGGCCGACAATCGTCGCCGGAGGTTTCATGATCACAATCGACGGTGTCAGCCGCACTTATGGCAGCGGGGAATCCGCGGTCCACGCGCTGCGCGATGTTTCTCTGCACGTTGAGCAGGGCAGCATTTTCGGTGTTGTCGGCCAGTCCGGCGCTGGTAAGTCCACTCTTCTGCGCTGCGTCAATGCGCTTGAACGTCCTGACAGCGGGACCGTGACAGTCGGGGATCACCCCATCAGCTCCCTGCGCGGGCGCAGGCTTTCGGAAGCACGCCACGACATCGGAATGGTGTTTCAGCACTTCAACCTCGTGGGCAACCGCACCGTGGCCGACAACGTCGACTTCGCGCTCGAAGCTGTCGGTCAGCCGCGCACCAAGCGTCGCCAGCGCGTTGGTGAGGTCCTTGAGCTCGTGGGCCTGTCTCACCGCGCAGACCACCACCCACGCCAGCTGTCCGGCGGACAGCGCCAGCGCGTCGGCATCGCCCGGGCGCTGGCAGCTCAGCCCAAAGTTCTGCTCAGCGACGAGGCCACCAGCGCGCTCGACCCGGAAACCACCCGGTCAATTCTCGACCTCATCAAAAAGCTCAGCGTCGAACTCGACCTGACCGTCCTCCTCATCACCCACCAAATGGACGTCGTCAAGCGCATCTGCGATTCCGCGGCACTCATGGAAGACGGCGCCGTGCAGGAAACCGGAACCCTGCCGGAGCTCATCAGCTCACCCGGCAGCCGGATTGCAGACGAACTGTTCCCCGTCGGCGCCTACGCGCCGGTTCCGGGACACGAAATCGTCGACGTGACCTACTTCGGAAGCGAAGCCACCGACGGTGCGGTCGTCAAACTCGCCCGCGAACTCGACATCGACGTATCGATCCTCGGGGCGGCTCTGGAAACCGTTGACGGCAAGCAGGTTGGCCGCACCCGCCTGGCGGTGCCCGGTGATGGTCGGCAGGCCGAGGCGGTCGTCGATAACTTCCGTTCGCGCGGCCTCGTGGCCTGGCGTGCGCAGGAACAGGGGGGTGCGGCATGACCGACATCAACAACCCCGACTTCTGGCCTCAGCTGTTCAGCGTCCTGTGGAAGGGCACCCAGGAAACCCTGTTCATGGGTTCGGTGGCAATGTTCTTCACCCTCCTGGTGGGGCTGCCGTTGGGCATTGTGCTCGTCGCAACCGAAAAGGACGGTTTCCTCGCTGCACCGTTCGGCCAGCGCTGGCTGGGCGCAATCATCAACTGGGTGCTCGGGTTCGTCGTCAACGTCGGCCGCTCCGTGCCGTTCATCGTGCTCATGATCGCGCTCATTCCCACAACGCGCTTCGTCATGCAGATGTTTACCGGCCGAGCGACGTTCATTGGCACGGAAGCCGCAACGGTTCCGCTGACGCTGGTGGCCATCCCGTTCTTTGCCCGCATGGTCGAAATCGCGGTGCGCGAAGTCGACCCCGGTCTGCTGGAGGCCGCTGAATCCCTCGGCGCGTCCCGGTGGCTGACCATTCGCCGCGTCATCATGCCGGAAGCGACACCGTCGATCATTCTGGGCACAGCGACGACCCTGACCTCGATCATCAACTTCTCGGCGATGGTCGGCACGGTCGGCGGCGGTGGTCTGGGCCAGGTTGCGATCACGTACGGACACCAGATGTACTCGCCGATTCACATGGTCGCCGTCATCATCATCCTGTTCGTCCTCGTGCAGATCATCCAGACAGCCCTGAGCTTCATTGCCAAGCGGTACGGACGCGCCAAGCCCCGCCACCGCGGCTTCTTCAGCCGTCAGATCTGACGGAGCGCAGACAAACACACAGAAAAACCCACCTAAGGAGAAACATGAAGGTATCGGCTCGCCGCGGCATCATCGCCGCAGTCGCTGCTCTCAGCCTCACACTGTCCGCCTGCGGCGGCGGTGCACAGAAGTCAGAAGACGCATCGCTGGACACCCCGCTGAAGGTCGGCGCTCTGGCCGTCCCGGCCGGTGAAATGCTCACCCACGTGGCTGACGAACTCGCCGAAAAGGAAGGCATCAACGTCGAGTTCGTTGAGTTCAACGACTACAACACCCCCAACCCGGCGCTGTCGGACGGTTCGATTGATGCGAACCTGTTCCAGCACCAGGACTTCCTCGACACCTACAACGAGGAAGCCGGCGGTGACCTCGAATCGGTTGGCGAAATCTACCTGCCGGCGGCTGCCTTCCACTCGAAGAAGTACAAGTCGCTCGACGAACTCCCTGATGGTGCTGTCGTGTCGATCCCGAACGACCCGACGAACGAAGGCCGCGCCCTTGAACTGCTGCAGGAAGCCGGCGCGATCAAGATTGAGGACGGCGCAACCAAGCCCGACGGCATCACCGAGAGCAAGAAGAACTTCAAGTTCCAGGAAGTCGACAACGCGAGCCTTCCGCGCACGCTTGAAGATGACGATGCCGCCTTCGTCACCTCGTCCTACGCCATCCCGGCCAAGCTGACGAAGGACACCATCATCGCGACCGAGGAAGAGGGTTCGAAGTACTACAACGTGCTTGCCACTCGCCCCGAGCTCAAGGATGACGAGCGCATTCAGAAGCTCCACAAGATCCTGACCTCGCAGGACATGGCTGACTTCATCAACGAGAAGTGGGACGGCCTCATCCTGCCGAACGTTCAGTAAGACACTCGCTGTCAGAAGCGACGGAAAGGGGCCGCGGGAGTTTTCCCGCGGCCCCTTTCCGTGTGCTCCCTACGGGCTTAAGGAAGAAAGTAGGAGCAAAGTCAAAACAGCAAGTATTCGCCCTATAAGGGAGGTGGTGCAAAGCAAGCCGTCTACAAGTATAAATATAAAGGGAAGAGGCATACTGTTGTGGTCGCCTACGCATTGAAAGGAGGGGAGATCAGTAATGGATGGGTTAGATAGTAAGAGTCAGCTGGCTCGTGAGATCTCGGCAGCGCCGTACGATAATTTTTCTGATGCGCTCAAACTTTCGGAGGGTATGTCAATTGCTCACGTGCGAGAGGCTCTTGAGGAGAAAATCGCGCCCAACGACTCAGCTCTCTGCCATCGTTTCATTGAGCAGTGGCTTGATCGCTTGGAGCCTATACAAAAACTAGCGGCATCTATTGAGATATCCCACCTTTATTTGTTGGATCTCGTGGATGTGCCACACGCTGAGGACATTATCTTATTGCGCACATTACATAATGGTGCTGGCGCAATTGAGGCCCTCAGATCCGAACTTCTTTCTAATCGAGATCTGGGACGAAATCCTGACGCCAGTTTCGGATTGAAGTTTGTTAAAGCCATCGAAGCTGAAACCTGCGAACCACTGAAAGCCGTCGTCGAGAAACTGCACTCCAATTCTGATCGACTTGAAGTGCTGATTCAACGTGCAGACGCTGAGGTGAAAGCCCAGGAATAGCCGGATCATCTTCAGGACTCAACACCCGGCTCTGGGCTCACGCCGGTCTGTCAGTGCAGCTTGATGCTCAGCCCCTGGATCTGCTCGTAGGGGTTGAGCGTCATCGTCACGGTGCGGCTGCCGAGCGTTCCGGTCACGGTCCACGTCGCCGACGAGGCGCCTGTGAAGTGAGGCTCGATGGGCTCCTTTTCGACTTCTCCCGTGTGCTCGCGGGCTGCCGCCCACGCCGCCAGGCGCTCCTGGCGCGGCTGGTCGAGATCCACGTTCATGGAGAACACGTCGTCAGCCGCACTGTCGTCGCCGGTGCGGATCATGTCCTCAGCAATGCGGACCAGTTCCAGAGCGCGGTCGCTTGGGCCGAATGCGCTGACGGAGCGAACGGGGACAACCAGCCCTGCTCCCGGCCCCGTGGGGGTCGCGGTTGGTGCCTCTGTGCGCGGCCACACGGGGCTGGAGGGGTCCTCGTGGCGCTGAACTGCGAGCCCAGCTTCGAGAGCTTTGGCGGTGACGGCTTCCGTAGGGTAGCCGGTCAGAGCGGTGAAGAGAATGACCCCGGTGCGGCTGGCAGCGTGCCAGCGCATGTGCAGACCGAAACCGGGGTAGCCGCCGGAATGTCCAGCGAAGCTGCCGAAGCGGGTGTCGAAATAGCAGCGCAGGCCCAGCCCGTAGCCGCCGCTGACCGCGAACAGCTCAGGGCCGCCATGAGCGGCGTCAGATGTCCCGTGCGTGATTTCCATGGCTCGCACCGGCTGCTGCTGGTCGGCCAGCACTCGCCGCCACAGGCGCACCCGCCGGGGAGTGTCTTCGCCCGTGGCTGCCGCTATCGCACGGAAAGCCGAATCGTCGCCACCAGGGCTGACGGCGTCGATCTGCGCCTGCACCCACAAGGCGAGGTCGCCCACGGTCGATGCGAGTCCGCCGATGGCCGAAAACGCGCCGGGCAGAGAAATGTCCTGCGGCTCGAGTTCACCGTCGCGAGTGCGCCGGTATCCCGTGACCAGCCGATCCGCATCGAGTTTGCGAACATCGAAACCTGAGGACGTCATGCCCAGGGGAGTGAGGAAGACCTCGTCGATGAGCTGTGCGAAGGGCTTCTGCGCGGCGCGCTCGATGACGAGACCGGCGACCGCATAGCCGAGGTTGGCATAGCGGTAAGCCGTTCCCGCGGGGAAGTCGCGAATGACTGGTTCCCCGAGCAGCTGCAGGAAATCCTCTTGAGACATCGACTCCTGGCGGTCTGCCCAGGGATCGTCCGTCGGCAGACCCGATGACATGCGCAGCAGGTCGTCGATGACGACGTCCTCAGCCCACCCCGCCTCGGCGAGTTCGGGCACCCAGTCGAGAACAGGATCGTCCATCCTCACCGGCTTACCCGGAATGAGACCCCTGACCAAACCGGTCAGGGCAGCTGCCGTGAACGACTTCGTGATCGAGGCGACCCGGAAGATCCGGTCCCGGCCCTCCACCTCGTGAAGTTGGCCTTCTGAAATGATCCCGAACGCCGTTTCCGGCACCCGGGTGGTCTCTTGGCGGATGGTGTCGACAATGGCTTCACGTGCGGTCTGCGACAGCACTCTCACAGCTCCTTCTTCGCGGTTTCAGTCGAGGCGTCGTCAATGTGGAGGTTGGCATAGGAATCACCGAGGATTTCATGCAGACCTTCGTCGTAGCCGATCGTGCGGCGGCTGGCCGCGAAGACGTACATGACAACGCCCAGAAGCAGCCACGCGCCCAAGATGATGTATTCGGCCGGCCACACCAGCGACGACGATGTTCCGGGAACCAGCGCCCACACGATGACGCCGATAGCGCCCAGACCACCGAGCGCGGGCAGGAATGACAGCTTGGAACGGCGAACCGCATTCGGGTACTTGCGCGGCAGCAGGTACTTGGCGATCACCACCATGAACCACACAACACCCAGGTACACGCCGCCAGTGTCGAGGAACCACACGACGGCACCCGGACCAAGCCAACCCAGAGCCAGAGTGACAACGGTCGTCACGATGAGAGCACGGCCGGGAGTCTGCCGCTTGGGGTTGATGACGGCGAGGCTCGGCGGGAGCAGCTGGCCGCGGGCCATGGCCACGATGATGCGCGAACTGGCTACGAACAGGCCGAGGAAGCTGGTGAGCAGGCCCAGGAACGCGATTGCGTAGGCGCCGGTGCCCAGAATGGGGAAGCCGGCCTCGGTGAACGCCGACACGGTGCCCAGGTCCATCTTCGCGACGTCCTGCCACGGCATAACCCACGCGGTTGCGGCAAGAACAGCGGTGTAGAACAGGCCCGCGGTGATGACCGTGAGGACCACCGCACGGCCCACCCGCTTGGGCGATATCTTTGCGTCTTCGGCAAGGACGGCAACAAGGCCGAAGCCCGCCAGGAAGGTCATGCCCGGAATGATGAAGCGCAGAGTGTCAGACACCGGGGCAGTGCCTTCGGCGTAGGCTGGGAAGAAGTTCGACGGCGAGCCGCTGGCGAAGCCCACAACGATCAGTGCTGCGCCGATCAGCACAATCGCTGCGAACATGAACATCTGCACGCGCCCGCCGATCTCAACGCCGAACCAGTTGAGTGCGAACATGAGCAGGGTCAGGATGACGCCGACCGCCAGAACCGGCAGGTACACGGTTTCGCCGTTGATGGTGTAAAGCGGCATCGTCTTCATTGCCGGCACGAAGTTGCTCAGCAGGAAACCGAAGGCGGTGACGTAGAACGCCAGGGACGACACGTAGGCCCCCAACAGCATCCAGCCGGTGAAGAAGGCGGGGCCGCGACCCATCGTGGTGTAGGAGAAGACGACCTCACCGCCGGCGCGGGGGAATGCGGATGTCAGCTCTGAATATGCCAGAGCAACAAAGGAGGCCAGCAGAACGCCGAGCAGCAGGCCGAAGACCATACCGCCGGCGCCGTAGGCGTCCATGAGCTTCGAGTTGGTGTAAATCCAGCTTGTTCCGATGACGCCGGCCACGCCGAACGCCAGAAGCTGGAAAAGACCGAGCGACTTTTTGAGTTCAGCCACGATGTCCCTCCGGGGAAGAGCGCCGGGCTCTCAGTGCCGCAGCGCCAGACGATTGGTTCGCCTCATGATACGACGTGCGGTGTGACCTGCATCAATGTGCCCCGGGTGGGGGTTTGAAGCACCGGGTACGAGGTGGCAGGGCACGAGGTGCCTGCCCGGGTTTGTTCTGAGGGCTGGGCTGGTGCGGTGGGTGGGCTGAGAGCGGGGTTCGGTTCAGCTGTCCCTGCGGGCAAGCCCCTGAACCGGCTCAACTCCCAGGAGTCTGCGCAGGCGCCCCAGGTTGAGGCTGCGGGACTGGGAGAGCTTGCGCACGGCGTAGCGGTCGAGGCCGTCTTTTGGCTTGCGGCCGGTCTTTTCGCGCATCCACGCTGTCGTCAGGGCGAGGTCGGCGGCGCGCTCGTCAAAGCGGAACGGCACGAGCCCCGCGCGTGCCATGAACGTGTTGATGGCATCGCACGGCAAAAAACCGCTAGCAACCTTCTCGGGTTGGCGTGCCCGAAAATGATAAGGAGCCATACCTTAACCCGAGAGACCACAGTGGGACCAAAGTATAAACAGACCAAGCGCAAGCGACCTATATAGATCGATTTAAAGGCAATGCAATAGGTTCAACCCAGTCGCAACTGGGGCCAAATATAACGGTTCGAACGACTGGCATACCCGACAATGCGTGGTGACTATTTCGTCGAAGCGAATAACTGTCCGGGACTCCTCCTTAGATGTTTCTCATATCTTAAGCGGCTTGCCCGGAGATAATCCTGGCAAGCCGCGTATCATGCTAAATTAAAGACGGCAAGAAAGTTAAACTTAAATAACTAAATTTTGATGTGGTAGATCCTATGCACATAGCGGGAAATGATGATTCCACCGTCATGAGTTTTGGTCGAGCCACAGGTTAGCCGAACCGACGAGCCACCCTCTGCCCATTCTTTGGTCATGTTCCAGAATATACTTCTGTTCACCGCCAGGGGCGCGCGTCAACTCCCCAAGAACAACACCACGTGTAGTGTCATAGAGATCTACTCTAACAAATGGCAAGCGAAGCGATTTAGATACTCTCTTGGCGATAGAGACCATTTCGGGTAATGAGCTCGGTACGGGGATACTAAGGTCAGGGGTGCGACCCCGATTAACGACGCCAAGACATTCTCCGTGCTCATCGACATACTTCGACCGGTTCCCATAGACATTTCCATGAGAATCAACGGACCTCAACAATACGTGTAAAACCTGATCGTAGGCCATGTAAATTTTGACGTCATCAGGTATCGTATTACAACCCTGCGCGGGATGAAGGAATTCTTCGACGAAAATGCGACCGTAGGCGACTCCTTTTCTTTCCGCTTCGAGCATATGATCTACAATTTCATCTTGAGTGAATTCCTTCAAGCCGTCCGCCCTTATGTAAACGTCAGGAGACACCCGGCGGAGAGGCAGCACCCCTTGACTAGTAGAGCCGCCGTCAGATTTTAGTACAAACTCGTCCGGTATCACGGAAAAATCGACGTCCGAGATGTTATTCCATTCGCCATAGACAGTGGGTGTTTCAACACCGGCGTTCTTAGCTATCTCATAAACAGCAAGTTTGCTGCCAAGCTTCATTAGAGGGTGGGATTTATAGCGCGGATCATTCGAAAGTATACTGATGTAGTTGATATAGCTTTGCAGTTCACGGTGGAAGCTAGGTCCTCGCAGCCTGGCTTTGGTGTTCCCGAGTGTAGCCTTATAGTCATTCAATTCTTGTTGAATGGCTCGAATAGACTTATGGGTAAGCCGATCCGGTGCTTCGTTTTGCTCTTTCATTTTAACCTCGACGCAGCAGAGATACTTAGCGATTCGATTCTTCGCGAACTGCAATTAAACGGAAACCTGCTTTGGGTCCCAACCGTAAAAAGCCTGAACTCCAGTGTGAAACAGTGTTCTGTCGTTGACTTGCCAGGTGTGGCTTGATTTGTTCGCTTTTCGTTTCACAATAAAGTTGAAACGGTCGGCCGCGTATGGGCGAATGCCGTCTTTTATCAGACGCTGCAGGAAGGAAGAATCTTCAGACTTGCCCATTTCGGGGAAGCGGTACTCGTTAAACAAGTCGCGAGTGCCGCAAAAGGTTGCGCCGCGTATCAGGTCAGTAAACTTGTTCGAGTGCCCAACAAGCGTGCGTACGGTCACGTCGAGCTCCTCAAGATATATGTAAGAATCGGCCTTACCTACGAGCGGAGATGAACTAAAGTTCATGGCATGAAGCAGGTCTGCGGCATACTTCTCCCCGTAGTAATCGTCATCGTCCATTCTTACAATGCAATCACCAGAAGCGGCCTCACATAGTGTGTTTAGGTTTTTGCCTAATGGGTCTGTGTTAGGGGCATGAATTACAGTCGGTGGATCGATTCCTAACTCGTCACATAAGGACATCAACAGCTTCTCGTCAACAGTAAACCCATGCGCTAGATACAAAAGTTCTTTGTTCGAAACGTCTTGTCGGGCGTAATTTGCAAGAACATTGCGGAGCTCGGTAGGGCGATTACTAGTGACAATAAAACTTGCGCTTTGGTCCCTAGATGAAAAAGGGTATTCCAGCATAGCTTGCACTTCCCTGGCTCTGTGCGCGTAAGTATGATTTTCCCACACGTGCCTTTGAGCCTTGTGTACAAGACGATCACGGTACTCGTCTGAGCGTAGTAGCGTGCGCATATTCAGGTATGCGTCTTGCTCGTCATACGTTTCAGTTAGAAGTGAATTTGGAAAAAATCGTTTTGTTGCCGGAGTGGGCTCGGTGACTACAGCTGCGCCACACGCGGTTGCCTCAAATATTCGTCGGGCGCACATTGTATCCGAGTTAACAACCGAATTGACATTAATTACGACTTTATATTCTTTGTAAGCGGTGACCATGCGGTGATACTCGATCGCGCTATGCACATGATCATCGAAGGTCTTTGGAAATTGATATTTCGGGTCCCCGTTGCTTTGGCGAGAAAAAATATCAAGCGATAGCTTCTTGGCGGCTGTCAGCAAGCGATCCATTTGGTGTCGGCGCTCAGGGTATTTATCGCGGAAGTACATACCGCCAAACACGATGTCGCCCTGGCGGGGAGAAATTGAGCTCCGTATCGGATTGTGTAGCTTGGGTTGCGCCGCGAAGGGCAAAAGAGCAACGCGTTCGTGGCCTAGACGAGATTTATATTCCGGTATAAGCTCTCCCTCTGTGGTAAATACGTAGTCAAAAAGTTTCGCGGCATCGATGAAATCTTCAAAGTGCGGGGGGTCTTCTTTATTCCAAAATACTGTGGGTATGCCACTGTCTTTGTAGTATTCTACAAGCTCTATTAATGCTGGCCTTGGTGCAGTTGGGCCGGTAAGGTGATACTTCCACGCTCCGTCGTTGCCCTCCCATGCGCTTTCAACAAATAAGAAGTCTGGGCGACGGGAATGCGTTAGCTCTCGCCAGTTCGTCGGCGTAGGAAAGAACGTGTTCCATTCCAATGAAAAGGCTTCAGCTGTAAATGGATCAGCGATCATCGCTACGTTGGGCGAATGTTCTGGAGCTCTGTCGATCGTTGGCTTCGAGGCGGCGAGTTTGATGTGTCCCTCGTGACCCTCAAGAGGGGGTCTTCCCTTGGCCGCTGAAATATGTTTGGCGCCTTTTTCGAATTGGGTTGTGCTGAATGCCGTGACTTGGGCTTTTATGTCTCTGATGATCGGTGCACTTCTGCCCACAGATCCGGCGATATTATTTATTGTTGGATTTATTTTCCGAGCACGGTTGTCGATTCTTTGAATAATCTGTTGCGCATTCTTGGTTTCAGCTAGCTGCTTATCTGTAGTGTGCTGGAGTTCAGATAGAGAGGTTTCGTTTTCGCTGGTCGCGACTCGGTTGTCTACAAGTAAAATAAGGGCGATAGTGATAGGAATGCTGACAGCAATCAGCAGTGCGAGCTCTGTCCATTGTTGAAGAAGTATAAGCGCCAGGGCTACGAGGGTCTGAACGGCCAGGACTGGCGGTAGGGTTCTCCTCGAGGTTCGCGTGCGAAGACTGTTGGCGAGTCGCAAAGGTCCTCCAGAGTGGTGTTTATTGAGTTATTTGCAGTCGGTTTTCTATCGGCTACTGGCCTTGCTCGTTATTTATCTAGTCATTTTGGAGACCCTTAGCCATTCGCACGGGATTTTACATCAGGGCAGTTTTCGTGTCAATGTTCGTGCGTCGTTGATTTTGCCTATTGTTAGTTTCTGTTCGGTCAATAGCGCGGTCAAATCTAAGTTTTAGTCTTCCGTTGTTGCTTCTCGCAAGTGTGTGCTTGTATTCGGTGTGGCATATAGTCGTTTTCTTAGTTGCTTTCCCAACGCAGAAGGTTGCTTTGTTGTCGCTATTCATTCTGCGAATTCGTTTTCGTGGCGCGTTCAACTCACCATTCGTGCCGGGTTTGTAGCCTCGATCGCCTTTTTCGGTGTTCTTGTGAGTACCCTTGTTCGCGTAGGTCGTATGAGCGTTTTGCAGCCGGCTTGTAGTTGGATGTTGGAGTCGACGCTCGCCTTGTCGTGAGATTGCTAAAACGGTGGAACCTGTCTATCAACGTTGGGCGACTCTGAATTCTGTCCTGTCGCCATCAGCTTCAGATCGCGGGGCTGGGCTGGTGCGGTGGGTGGGCTGAGAGCGGGGTTCGGTTCAGCTGTCCCTGCGGGCAAGCCCCTGAACCGGCTCAACTCCCAGGAGTCTGCGCAGGCGCCCCAGGTTGAGGCTGCGGGACTGGGAGAGCTTGCGCACGGCGTAGCGGTCGAGGCCGTCTTTTGGCTTGCGGCCGGTCTTTTCGCGCATCCACGCTGTCGTCAGGGCGAGGTCGGCGGCGCGCTCGTCAAAGCGGAACGGCACGAGCCCCGCGCGTGCCATGAACGTGTTGATGGCGTCACGCAGAACATAGGGTTCGGGGTCGGCCACATTGATCGGGCCGTAGGCCTCGGGGTGCTTGAGACCTGCGAGCACGGCGGCGGCCACATTGTCTGAACTGGCCAGCGCTGTTTTCTGGCGGCCGCCTCCCGGAAGTTCGACGAGTCCCTTCTTGCTGGCAAGCGACTGAATGAAGGGGAAATTGCGCCTGTCGCCGGGTCCGTAGACGGGGGCGGGGCGCAGAATGAGGGCGTCCGGGCGCAGGCGGGTGACGACGTTTTCGGCTTCGACCTTGGAGCGTTCGTACTCGGTGGTGAAGCATTCGAGTTCCGCGGGGCCACGCTCTTCGTACAGGTCCTTGTAGCCGCGGCGGGGATCGTAGACATCGGCGCACGACAGGTAGATGAAACGCGCCTTGGGGAAGGCATCGAGCACATTGCGGGTCCCCGTGACATTGGCGCCGTGGGCATCATCCCGCGACAGGTGAGCGCCGCTCACTCCGGCAGCGTGAATGACAGCGGTGAAGTCACGCCCGGCGAAACGGTTATCAGCGGGCGCGCGGATGTCCCATTCGACGTGCTCGACGGAATCATCGAGAGGCGCGGACGTCCCAGCGCTGACCGGAGTGTGGCCGGCTTCGCGCAGTGCGGAGATGACGGCGCGCCCAATGCATCCGGAAGCGCCGGTGACAAGAACGGTCATACGCGTAGGTTAACGCGCTTAGACCGCTTTGGCCGGGAAGCCGCGAGTGTCGCCTAGTTGCGGTCGATGTTCTTGCTGACGAGCCCCTCGGCCTCGGAATGGTCGTGGCTCCATTCGGGGGACCGCTTTTCGAGAAAAGCGGTGATGCCCTCCTGGGCGTCATTGAGCACGGCGTTGTCGGCCATGACCCGGCCCATGCGCGAATAGGCCTCGGTTGCGCTCAGTGAGATCTGCTCGTAGAAGGCGCGCTTGCCGATCGAGACCGTGGTTGATGAGGACTGGGCGACCGTGCGGGCCACCTCGAGTGTGCGCTCGCGCAGGGCGTAGGCCGGTGCGGTGTGCGAAACAAGGCCGCGCTGGAATGCCTCTTCGGCTTTCATCGGCTCGCCGGTCAGGAGCATTCGCATGGCCGTCTTGCGGTTGACCGCGCGTGACAGCGCCACCATCGGGGTCGAACAGAACAGGCCGATGGTCACACCGGGTGTGGCGAAGGAGGCGCTTTCGGACGCGACCGCGAGGTCGCACGTGGCCACCAGCTGACAGCCCGCAGCGGTGGCCAGGCCCTGCACTTCGGCGATGACAGGCTGCGGAATCGACTGGATGATGCGCATGAGCAGGGTGCAGGTGTCGAAGATGTTCTGCTGTGTTGCGTGGTCGCTGCCCTGGACTTCGCGCAGATCGTGGCCGGCGGAGAACACCTTGCCAGTGGACGCCAGCACAACGGCGCGTACGTCGGTGTCCTTGCCGACCGTGCGGAAGGCGTCGATCAGTTCGTGCATCATCTTCCGCGACATGGAGTTGCGGTTTCCGGGGCTGTTGAGGGTTACGAAGGCAATAGGGCCGTCGTATTCGAGCGTGACCAGTTCTTCAGACATGTGTTCAGTCTGCCAAAGTCCGTGCCGGTGCGGAAAGAATATGTCAGAAATCATGGGTTGAGTGGAATAGACTCAACCTTATTGAAGTTACCTGTATGAACGTAGTTTTGCACGAAGGGAGGTGTCCCCATGGACACCAAATTCACGTCACGGTCGCAGGTGGCTCTTTCCACCGCGATCAAGGACGCCGCGGAGCGCGGAAACTCGCAGGTTGAGCCTGCGCACCTCCTCGCTGCTCTGCTCGAGGGCGAAGACAGCATTGCCGGCGCCCTCATCACTCACCTGGGTGGACGCCCCCAGGAGATTCGCAGCCGTGCCCAGGCCATCGTTGCCGGACTGCCGTCCGCCAGCGGATCCTCCGTCAGCCAGCCGCAGCTTTCACGCGCCGGACTGTCGGTCATCAGCAGTGCTGAAAAGGAAATGCAGGCACTCGGTGACCAGTACGTGTCGACCGAACACCTCCTTCTGGGTATTGCAGCTGATTCCGGTGAAGCCGGTCGGCTGCTCAGTGCCGAAGGCATTTCCCGCGATGCACTGCTGGCCGCTCTTCCGGAGGTTCGCGGTGGTCGCAAGGTCACCAGCGAAAACCCGGAAGACACCTTCCAGGCTCTCGAAAAGTATGGCCTCGACCTGACCCAGCAGGCCCGCGACGGCAAACTCGACCCCGTCATCGGCCGTGACTCTGAGATCCGCCGGGTCATCCAGGTGCTGTCGCGCCGCACCAAGAACAACCCGGTGCTCATCGGTGAGGCCGGTGTCGGCAAGACGGCCGTTGTCGAAGGCCTTGCGCAGCGCATGGTCGCAGGCGACGTCCCTGAAAGTCTGCGCGGCAAGCAGCTGGTCAGCCTCGACCTGTCGGCCATGGTTGCCGGTGCCAAGTACCGCGGCGAGTTCGAAGAGCGCATGAAGGCCGTTCTTGAGGAGATCAAGAACTCCGAAGGCCAGATTGTGACCTTCATCGACGAAATCCACACGCTCGTCGGCGCAGGTGCCACGGGGGACTCCGCAATGGATGCGGGCAATATGCTCAAGCCCATGCTGGCCCGCGGCGAACTGCGGCTGGTAGGTGCGACGACGCTCGATGAGTACCGCGAGAACATCGAAAAGGACCCTGCCTTGGAGCGCAGGTTCCAGCAGGTGTTCGTCGGTGAGCCCAGCGTTGAGGACTCGATTGCGATTCTGCGCGGTCTGAAGGAGCGCTACGAAGCTCACCACAAGGTGACGATCGCAGATTCGGCTCTCGTGGCCGCCGCTTCGCTGTCGAACCGCTACATTACGGACCGGCAGCTGCCGGACAAGGCCATCGACCTCGTTGACGAGGCCGCCAGCCGCCTGCGCATGGAAATCGATTCGGCACCCGTCGAAATCGACCAGCTGCAGCGCGACGTTGACCGCCTCAAAATGGAGGAAATGGCCCTGTCGGCCGAAACCGACGAAGCCTCGAAGGAGCGCCTGGCCGCTCTGCGTGAAGACCTTGCAGACAAGCAGGAAACCCTGTTCGGTCTGACCGCTGCGTGGGAATCGCAGCGTGCAGGTCTGAACCGCCTGGGCGAACTGCGGCAGAAGCTCGACGATCTGCGCAGTCAGGCTGAGATCGCGCGCCGCGACACGGACCTCGAAACCGCTTCGCGTCTGCTGTACGGCGAAATCCCGCAGGTTGAAAAGGAGATCGCCGCGGCAGAAGAAGCCGAATCGGCAGCCGGCCAGACCAAGCAGATGGTGGGCGAACAGGTTACGGCCGACGACATCGCCGAAGTCGTGTCGTCGTGGACGGGCATTCCCGCCGGCCGTCTGCTGGAAGGCGAACGGGAAAAGCTGCTACACGCCGAAGAGCACATCGGTAAGCGGCTCATCGGCCAGAAGAAGGCCGTTGAGACGGTGTCGGACGCTATCCGCCGTGCACGCGCCGGGGTTTCCGACCCCAACCGCCCCACGGGTTCGTTCCTGTTCCTGGGTCCGACGGGTGTCGGCAAGACGGAGCTGGCCAAGTCCTTGGCTGACTTCCTGTTCGATGACGAGCGCGCCATGATCAGGATCGACATGTCCGAATACGGCGAAAAGCACTCGGTCGCCCGTCTGGTCGGGGCCCCTCCGGGCTACGTCGGCTACGAAACGGGTGGTCAGCTGACCGAGGCTGTCCGCCGCCGGCCGTACTCGGTGGTCCTGCTTGACGAGGTCGAGAAGGCTCACCCGGACGTCTTCGACATCCTGCTGCAGGTGCTGGACGACGGTCGGCTGACCGACGGTCAGGGCCGAACTGTTGACTTCCGCAATACGGTGCTCATCCTGACGTCGAACCTGGGAAGCCAGTTCATGGTGGACCAGACTCTCGATGCCAAGACGAAGGAAGAGTCGGTCATGGACGTGGTGCGCACCGCGTTCAAACCGGAGTTCCTCAACCGTCTGGATGACGTCGTCATGTTCGACGCTCTCAGCCGCGAGGACCTCGCTCGGATCGTCGACCTGCAGATCGACGCGATGCAGCAGCGTCTGAGCGATCGCCGCATTGTTCTGGACATCACGCCGGCTGCCTCGGATTACCTGGCGCAGGAAGGCTACGATCCGGCGTTCGGCGCTCGCCCGCTGCGCCGTCTGGTGCAGCGCACGATCGGCGATGGCCTGGCCAAGGAGATCCTGGCCGGCGAAGTGCGCGATGGCGACACCGTGCGCGTCGATACCGCCGAATCCGGTGGCCTGTCGATCGTTCCGGTCGAGCACGCTGACTGACGCGGGCTGTTCACACGCGAGGGGCGCGGAGAAACTCTCCGCGCCCCTCGTGCTCTGTGCCGTAGAAGTCGGTCAGGCGGTCTTGCTGTAGTCCTCGGACATCTTTGAGCCGTCCTTGCGCTGGACCGCGCAGACGATGTGCCTGTTGTCGGGGTCCTTCCACCCCGTTGCATTGGGGGTGAAGAAGACCATTTTGAGGTCGTCAGCGACAGCGCGATCGGTGTCGAGTTCGAAGCGCGCGGACTTGCAGTAGCTTTCGCCGTCCTTGCTCAGTGTGCTGTAGCCGGGATAGGTATCCGACTGGTCGGAGGTTCGGCCGACCGAGAAGATCTGGTGAACGTGGGGTTCACTGCAGGGCACGGTGGCTGGTGGGCCGGCAGTGGAAAGGTTGATTACGCAGTCACCGGCTTTGAGCTTTCCCAGGCTGGTTGCGATATCGCTGCCCGGGGGAGGCGCGTCACCATCGTCCTGCGATCCCGGGTCGTTGGGGTCTCCTGTGTTCTCCGGCAGAGGTGCCGGTTTGCTGTCAGGTGACGAGGTGCCGGGTGCGGGTTCTGCTACCGGGTCCTTCTTGAAGGCGAAGAAGCCGAAGAGGCCGAGCCCCAGCGCGCCGATGATGATGAGCACCAGGACCAGTCCGCCACCGACGAGCCCGATGATCAGCCCCGTGTTCTTCTTTTTAGGCGGAGGTGGAGGTGCCCCGAAGGGCGAAGGCTGTGGTCCGCCGGAGTAGGGAGGCTGCTGGCCGCCGCCGTACTGCGGGGGCTGCCCGCTGCCACCGTAGGGTGACGCCTGCGGGGCGCCGCTTTGGTGCTGCGGCTGCCCACTGCCGCTCTGGTATGGGGACTGCTGGTTGCCGCCGTACTGCGGGGGCTGCCCGCCACCACCGTGTTGTGGAGGCTGCGGCCTATGTCCGTAGGGTCCTGGGGGCGGGTTGGTTGGCGGCTGTGCTGGCATGAGAACTCCCTGTCAGATGCGGTAGTCCACCCAAACGGGCGCGTGGTCAGATGCTCCTTTGCCCTTGCGTTCTTCGCGGTCGATGTGGGCGTCGACAGCGGTGGCGGCAAGGGCCGGTGAGGCCAGTTGGAAATCGATGCGCATGCCCTCCCTCTTAGGGAAGCGCAGGCGCTGGTAGTCCCAGTAGGTGTAGACGCCGGGGCCGGGGGTGAACTGCCGGGTGGTTTCCTGCAGGCTCGCGTCGGTGAGGCTGCGGAACGCTTCGCGTTCGGGTTCGGACACGTGCGTCAGACCGTCAAATGCCTCCATGTCCCAGACGTCTTCGTCGAGCGGGGCAACGTTGAAGTCGCCGACCATGACGAAGCGGTCGTCGGGGTCTGCGGCAAGCCGGTTCGCTGCGACGTCGCGCAGGCGGCTCAGCCAATCGAGCTTGTAGTGATAGTGCGGGTGGTCGAGTTCCCGCCCGTTGGGCACGTAGAGCGAATAGACGCGCACCCCGCCGGTGTCGGCCGACAGTGCGCGGGCTTCGAGAGCGTCGTTGAATTCGGGCATGCCCGCAAAGCCGATTTCGACATTGTCGAGACCAACGCGGCTGGCGATGGCAACGCCGTTCCACTGGTTGAGGCCGTGGTAGGCGACTTCGTAGCCGCGGGAGGAGAAGATGTCTTCCGGGAACTGGTCGTCACGGCACTTGAGTTCTTGAATCGCCAAGACGTCAACGTCTGAGCGGTCAAGAAAAGCCCCGATGCGCTCGGCTCGGGCTCGGATCGAGTTGACATTCCAATTCACAATTCGCACGAGTCCACCCTAACGGCTTGCACTGACACGGTCACGGGTCTTGTTGTCAGGAAACGTGCGCGGGTCTGTGGAAAGCATGAGAGGGCCTGAAGAACAGCCGTCTGGCCTGCGATAAAGGCGAATTTCCAAAAATAATGTCCGCATCGTGAAAATATACATGCGAAGGAATTATTATTTATGTAAGCTTGATCACGTCGGCTCGGTGGGGATCGAGCAGACATCACGGACGTATGGGGATGCGTCCAGGTACTCGAGGGGAGTGCTCCGAAGGCCCGGCCACTGACGGCCGGGCCTTCGATCGTTTGGGGAGGGCGTCCTGACGGGTTGAGCCGAGCCCCCAAAAACACCCTTTAGCCGGAATCCGCGCCTTAGCCGTAGGGAGACTCCCTTTAGCCGGTTTCTGCGCTTTAGCCGCCACTGCTGAGGGGAGTTTTTGTTGCTAAAGCGTGGGTGAGGGTCTGGGGAAGGCTCCCGAGGTCCCAGGTGAGCGGCACCTCGTGGTTTTCAGTCGGGCTGGCTGCGGTTGGTGAAGCAAAAACTCCCGTTAGCCGGAATCTGCGGCTTAGCCGTTGGGAGACTCCCTTTAGCCGGAATCTGCGCTTTAGCAGTGACTGCTAAGGGGAGTTTTTGTTGCTAAAGCGTGGGTGAGGGTCTGGGGAAGGCTCCCGAGGTGCAGGGGTGGGGGTTTGGTTGGCGGGTGTGCGGCACCCCGGGCTGCCGAGGTGGAGTTCCGGTGCCAGGTGAGCGGCACCTCGTGTTTTCAATCGGGCTGGCAGCGGTTGGCGAAGCAAAAACACCCGTTAGCCGGAATCTGCGGCTTAGCCGTTGGGAGACTCCCTTTAGCCGGAATCTGCGCTTTAGCCGCCACTGCTAAGGGGAGTTTTTGTTGCTAAAGCGTGGGCGGGGGTCTGGGGGAGACTGCCGAGGTGGAGGTCACCTCCCAGCCGAGCGGCACCTCGTGGTTTTCAGTCGGGCTGGCTGCGGTTGGTGAAGCAAAAACTCCCGTTAGCCGGTTTCTGCGCCTTAGCCGTAGGGAGACTCCCTTTAGCCGGAATCTGCGCTTTAGCCGCCACTGCTAAGGGGAGTTTTTGTTGCTAAAGCGTGGGCGGGGGTCTGGGGGAGGCTCCCGAGGTGAGGTTCGGTGCCAGGGGTGCGGCACCTCGCGGACTGTCGAGGTGGAGGTCACCTCCCAGCCGAGCGGCACCCCGGGCTCCCGAGGTGCAGGTCCGGGTGCTCCCGAGGTGCCAGGTGAGAGGGTTCCTCCCTACTCCATGTGAAGTGGCGCTCATGCCCGCGAATACAATGGCGGCCATGACCGACACACGTTCGTACGATCCTGCGCAGACACGCGAAGAGCTGCTGAAACTCATCGACTCCCTGGCCGTTAAGCGCGGCAGCTTCACCCTGTCTTCGGGGAAGCAGGCCGACTACTACCTGGACCTGCGCCTGGTGACGCTCGACCACCGGTCGGCGCCTCTCGTGGGCGACATCGTCCTCGACGTCCTCGAAGCCGAAGGCCTGCTGGACTCGGTTGATGCCGTCGGCGGGCTCACCATGGGCGCTGACCCCGTGGGAACCGCCACCATGCACGCCTCCGTGCGTCGCGGCACCCCGCTGGACACCTTCGTTGTGCGCAAGCAGGCAAAAGAACACGGCATGGGCAAGCGCGTCGAAGGACCGGACGTCCGGGGCCGTCGCGTCGTCGCTGTAGAAGACACGTCGACAACCGGCGGATCGGTTCTCACCGCCGTGGAAGCCCTGCGTGAAGCCGGTGCGGAAGTCGTCGCCGTCGTCGTGGTCATGGACCGCAACACCGGTGCGCGCGAACGCGTTGAAGCAGAAGGTCTGCGCTATCTGACAGCATTGACCACCGCTGACCTCGGCCTGGACTGAAGTCACGCGGCGAAAGTCCGCAAAGGAAAGGACACCCTGTGCTCGAACTGTCGTCCATCACTGTGAAGTCGCAGCGCAGACTGTGGCTTGACGACGTTTCCGTCAAAGCGACCCCGGGGCGCATCCTCGGTGTTGTGGGCCCCAAGGGCGCCGGCAAAACCGAACTCGCCCGCGCCATCATGGGCATCATCGAACCCGAAAGCGGCACCGTGAAGCTCGAAGACAACGAGCTCGTCGGCGGTGACCGCCAAAACTTCGGCTACTTGCCCGCCGAACGCGGCGGCTTCCCCTCCATGAAGGTCATGGAGCAGATCGTCTACATGGCGCGCCTGCACGGCATGACGCTCGGTGCGGCAGAGCGCAACGCGGTCACCCTGCTTGCCCGTCTCGAACTGTCGGACCGCGCCTACGTTCCGCTTTCCCAGCTGTCGGGAACCGAACAGGCTCGCGTGCACATCGCCGCGGTTCTGGCCGCTGACCCGGATGTCGTCGTCATCGACGAAATCGGCGAGGGCCTCGACATGGCCTCCGCCAAGCTCGTGTTCGGCCTGCTGAAGGACCACGCGGACGCCGGCGTGCCCATCATCGTCACGTCTGACGACTGGGAGCTCATCGAACAGTACGCCGACGACATTCTGGTGCTGGGCCACGGCAGCGTCATCGCCCACGGAACAGCCAAGGAGCTGCGGAAGGAACACGCGGCCAAGGCCAAGGCCAAGACCGGCGCCAAGGCCGACGCTCAGCCCGCCAGCCTGCGGGAGATCTTCAAGGAGGACGTCTGATGGCAAACAAAGATCACGGCGAGGATCACGACAACATCAGCACCACCTCGTACACGGACCTCGGCGGGGG
Organism: Brevibacterium ravenspurgense; assembly: GCF_001584615.1. GTDB lineage: Bacteria > Actinomycetota > Actinomycetes > Actinomycetales > Brevibacteriaceae > Brevibacterium > Brevibacterium ravenspurgense. The sequence continues at coordinate 83,833 of NZ_LQQC01000012.1, forward strand.
AGGGAAGGCCCTCGACCCGCACAACCTCGGTGACGAACCGGTGGGAGAACTCGCAGAGGTTCCCGATGAGCTGCGTGAGGACACCGGCGATGAAACCAAGACGGGGCTCGTCTCCGAGTTCCGCGACCTCACGGGTGGGCAGGCGTCCTACCTGGTAGCCAACCGCGAAACCTCGCAGGCGCTGCGCAGTCCGCTGTTCGCAGCGACCGCGCTCGCACTCATCATCGGCGTGCTTGCTGCGCTCATCATCGGCTTTTCGCGCACCGGTGTGTCCGCCGGCAGCGGCGAAAGCGTTGCCATGATGGTGCCGGAAGAGCAGAAGGACCAGGTTGCACAGCAGCTTCCGCAGGTCGAGCAGCAGCTGGGCATGTCCGTCACGATCGTCACGAGCGTCGAAGAGGGCCAGGACGCCGTTAAGAGCGGCAAGGTTGATGCGTTCCTCCTGCAGGACCCCACGGGTCAGGGCAACGACCAGCTGATCGCCAAGAACCGCATGCCGCAGGCAATCATCGACAAGCTCGTCAACACGCCTGACGTCACCTACGTCGACGGTGGGCCCATTGATCCCGCAACCGGCGAGGTCGTGGCCTGGACGATGGCCGCGTTGACCCTGGCTGCAGGACTGAGCCTGGGTGCTTTGGCCTACCGGGGTGTGCGCGAAGAGCGCCGCACCCGCACCAGCGAAATCATTGTGGCCACCATCCCGCCGCGCTCGGCGCTGTGGGGCCGCATTTGGGGGCTGACGCAGCTGGCTCTGCTCCTGCTGGTCATCACGGCGGTGGTCGGCCTGCTGGGCATGTCTGTCATCGGTCTGGCCGGCGAGGTGTATGCGGCTCTGCCTGCGCTCGGCTGGTTTGTTCTGAGCTATGCCTTCTATGCGGCTGCGGTCATCGCACTCTTCGCGCTCATTGCAATGGGTGCCAAGCAGCGGGGACGCCGGATCGGCGCGGCTGTTGTGGGAGTTGTCATCGTCGTGATGGCGTTCCTGCCGATGCTGCCGTTCATGGCTGACAGTCTGCCGCAGGTTGCCGCGTGGTTGCCGTTTGCCGAACCGACCGGTGTCGGCGCGCTGTACCTGCTGACCGCCGCCCCGTGGTGGCACGGTCTGGTGGCCGCCGCTTCGGCCGCTGTCGTCGCGGTTGTTCTCGTCATGCTGGCGATCTCGCGCTACACGAAGACCGTGCTGTCGGGTGCCGGCATCGCAGGCCGTCCGGCTGTTGCGAAGGCAAAGCTCAAGAACGAACCGAAGGGCAAGGCTGACAAGGTCGACACGGCTGACGAGGCGGAGGAAGCCGACGACGCTGCCGAGGCTGAGGAAGCCGACGACGCTGCCGAGGCTGAGGACGCTGAGGAAGCTGACAAGGCGAAGGTCAAGGAGGCTGACGGCAAGTCCTCCAAGGCCGACTCCGCTAAAGCTGGCTCCGCCAAGGCCAAGAAGCCCAAGAAGAAGGCCGGCAAGTCCGTGAACGAGGATGACTGAGCCGTCATCTCCCACCGCGGAGCCGACAGCCGCAGAGCCGGCTGAATCCGCAGCACCCTCCCACGGGGTTGGCCCGTGGGAGGGCGAATGGCCCGACGACGAGCGCTATGATCCCGAGCTGCTGCGCGACGGCGACCGCCGCAATGTGGTCGACGGGTACCGCTACTGGACGATGGAGGCGATCATCGCCGACCTCGACCAGCGTCGCCACGGCTTTCACGTGGCGATTGAGAACTGGCAGCATGACCTCAACATCGGTTCGGTTGTGCGCACAGCCAACGCCTTCAACGCGGCTGCCGTGCACATTGTCGGCAAGAAGCGCTGGAACCGCCGAGGCGCCATGGTCACCGACCGCTACCAGCACGTTCTACACCACCCGAGTGCCGACGACCTCGCGGCTTGGTGTGCCGAAAGGAACCTGCCGCTGATCGGCATCGACAACTTCCCCGACTCAACGCCGCTCGAAACCTATGACCTTCCGCGGGACTGTGTGTTTCTGTTCGGTCAGGAGTCCATCGGGCTGACAGACAGTGCGCACGAAGCCTGCGAAGCCGTCCTGTCAATTGAGCAGTACGGTTCGACCCGCTCCATGAACGCGGCTGCCGCAGCGGCAATCGCGATGCACGCCTGGATCCGCAGGTGGGAGTTCGGGCAGACCGTCAGCTAAGAGCCCGTCAGCTGACGGTGCGCGCAGCCGACGGCAGAAAAACCCAGCACAAAGCACGAGGTGCCGCTCACCAGAAAAGGTGAGCGGCACCTCGTACTTTGTCTTGCCTGAGCCGGAACTCGGCTCAGCCGCACAGATCAGAGGTCAGCTGCGTAGGGTTCGAGCAGACCGCCGACTTCGCCGAGTTCGGCCAGAGCCTGGTCGGGAGCGGCGAAGGTGCGGGGGATGACGGTCAGCCGCTTGGCGTAGTGGCCGATGGGGTATTCCATCGTCATGCCGATACCGCCGTGCATCTGGATGGACTCCGAGAAAATGTGCTTTGCTGACTGGTCGATGATGACCTTGGCGGCGAGCACGTCCGCGTGGCGGGTCTTGGAGGTTCCGTCGGTGTCAGCCTCGATGGCGAGCTTCGAGTACAGCGCCATCGACTTGGCCTCTTCGAGCTTCGCGTAGGCGTCTGCCGCGCGGTGCTGCAGGGTCTGGAAGACGCCGATCGGCACACCGAACTGTTCGCGGGTCTTGAGGTAGTCGGCCGTCATGAACAGTGCGGCTTCCATAGCGCCGACTGCTTCAGCGGCGAGGGCTGCCTGAGCGGTGTCGAGGACGCGCTCAATCGCTGCCGCCGCATCGCCGGCTTCCAGACGCTGGGCTGTCGCACCGTCGAAGAGGACGGATGCGCTGCGCAGGCCGTCAGCCTGGGTGCGCGGGTCGACGGTCACACCGTCGGCGTCGGCCTTGACGAGGAACAGGCCGAGCTCACCGTCGACCGTTGCCGTGACGACGAAGGTGTCGGCTGCGTCGCCGCCGATGACCTGCGCCTTTTCGCCCGAAACGGTGTAGCCGTCACCGGAGGCCTGAGCCGTGGTGGTCGGGTTGAGGAAGTCGTAGCGGCCGGCCGGTTCCTGCGCGGCGAGGGCCAGCTTGAGTTCGCCGGCTGCAACCGCGGGCAGCAGTTCTGCCTTCTGGTCTTCGCTGCCTGCGGCCTGGATGAGGCCGGCACCCAGCACGACGGTCGGCAGGTAGGGTTCGAGCACGAGTGCGCGGCCGAACGCCTCCATGACGACTGCGACTTCGCCAAAGCCCATGCCGGCGCCGCCGTATTCTTCTTCAATCGGCAGCGACATGAGGCCCAGCTGTGCGAACTGGTCCCACATCTGCTGGCTCCAACCGGCTTCCGAGCGCAGAATCTCTTCGCGCGCTTCAGCGCTGTACTTGTCTTTCAGCAGGCGGCCGACGGTCGATTTGAGTTCCTGCTGGATGTCATTGAGTTCAAGATCCATTTTCTATACCTCTCGTTCTTCAGCAGGTCACAGACCCAGGATGGCCTTGGAGATGATGGAGCGCTGGACTTCGGAGGATCCTCCGTAGATCGTCACCTTGCGCATGTTGAAGTAGCGTGCCGTGGCAGAGACAGCAGCCTGGGGCAGGTTGGTGAAGCCGTCGCGGGTCTGTGCGGAGTCGACGAAGTCCATGCCCTGCGGGGCGACGATGTCCATGAGCAGTTCGGTGATGTCCTGCTGGAGTTCCGAACCGCGCAGCTTGAGGATTGACGACCGCGGGTCGGGTGCGTCGGAGCCTGCAACCTGGGTGGACAGAACGCGCAGCTGCATCATTTCGAGTGCCTTGAGTTCGGCTTCGATCTTGGCGATCCGGGTGGAGTACTGCGGGTCGTCCAACAGCGAGCCGCGCTGGGTCTTGGTTGCTGCGGCGTAGGCCTTGGCGCGTGCCAGGTTGACCTTGGATTCGCCGACGCGGGCGATGCCGGTGCGCTCGTTGCCCAGGAGGAACTTGGCGTAGGTCCAGCCCTTGTTCTCTTCGCCGACGAGGTTCTCGACGGGAACTTCGACGTTTTCGAAGAACACTTCGTTGACTTCAACGCCGCCGTCGATCGTCTGGATGGGGCGAACCGTCAGACCGGGGGAGGTCATGTCGATCAGCAGGAATGAAATACCGGCCTGCTTCTTCACGTTGGGGTCGGTGCGGACCAGGCAGAAGATCCAGTCGCCGTACTGGCCGAGTGTGGTCCAGGTCTTCTGGCCGTTGACGATGTACTTGTCGCCGTCGCGCACGGCCGAGGTCTTCAGCGATGCGAGGTCGGAACCGGCGTTGGGTTCGGAAAAGCCCTGCGACCACCAGATGTCGAGGTTGGCGGTGGCCGGCAGGAAGCGGTCCTTGATTTCCTTCGAACCGAAGGTGTCGATCACGGGGCCGACCATGGACGCGTTGAACGGCAGCGGGTGCGGAACGCACGCGGTCTGCATTTCGTCCAGGTAGATGTGGCGCTGGACGGGGGTCCAGTCGCGGCCGCCGTATTCCAGTGACCAGTTGGGGACGGCCAGGCCGTGCTTGTTGAGGATGCGCTGGCTGGTGACCATGTCGTCCTTGGAGACTTCCTGGCCGATTGCCACGCGGTAGCGGATTTCTTCGGGAATCTCAGTGCGGTAGAAGTTCCGCATCTCTTCTGCGAATTCCAACTCTTCTTTGCTGAAAAGGCTGTCCATCGGTCCTCTTCCCCGATCGAATTTGATCGTTCGTTTGGTTGGTTTGAGCCCATACTATGACCCGCGCCGCATTTTGGGAAAATCTGTGTCTGCCAGTACCGGGTAACGAGGTGCCGGGCTGGCTGGCGCTTGGGCTGCCGAGGTGCCGGCTGGGGCCGGGTGGGTCAGCTCTGGGCGGCTTGTTCGGCTCGCTTCTGGCCGGGACCAGTGCGCGGCACGGCGAGCATGAGTACGAGTCCCAGCAGCAGGACGACGATGATGCCGGCGGCACCCGCGCGTTCGAAGCCGAAGATGGTGATCGACAGGCTGAACAGCCACGGGCCCAGGAAGCTGATGGCCCGCCCGGTGGTGGCGTAGAGGCCGAAGTTCTCGCCGGCGCGCTCCGGGGGAGTGATGCGGGTGAGGAACGAACGGCTCGATGCGTTGACCGGCCCGACGAACAGGCACAGGAACAGTGCGCACGCCCAGAACACGGTGGGACTGTCGGAGAGCAGGATCGGCACGGCGCCAATGCACAGGCAGGTCAGGCCCGTGATGATGACCGCTCTGGGGCCAACAGCATCGTCAAGCGGGCCGGACACCAGGCAGCCGATGGCGGCAACGACGTTCGCGGCGATCCCTAGGTAGATGACCTCAGTTTCCGTGAACCCGTAGGCAGAAGCAGCGAGCACACCGGCCACCGCGAAGATCGTGGTCAGGCCATCGCGGAAAACAGCCGAGGCGATGAAGAAGACAAAGGTTTGCCGGTCGTTCTGGAAGAGGTCCTTCAGCCTGCTGAACAGGTCCTTGTAGTCCTGCTTCCAGCTGGTGAACCATTCAGCAGCCCGGTTCCCGGAACGCGCCCGGGCGGTCTGCACCTGAGCCCCCGACGCATCGCGCGGGGCCAGGAAGATCAGCGGAACAGCCCACACGGCAAACCACACGGCGGTAGCACCTGCCACCAGCCGGAACCGCCAGCCGCCTTCGCTGACCGCCCCGAACAGTCCCACCTCGGGAAGGATGAAGGCGAACAGCGCAATGAGCAGCATCGCGAGCCCGCCCAGGTAGCCGAAACCCCAGCCGATGTTCGACACTTTGCCCACGCTGTTCGGTGCGGCAATCCGCCCGAGCATCGCGTTGTAGCTGACCTGGGCCAGTTCGAAGAAAACGGAAGCGGCGGCCAGGAAGATCAGGCCGGGCAGGAAGAACACCGGTTCGCTCTTGATGAACGCCAGCGCGAAAACGCAGGCGACGACGACGCCGGTGTAGATGGTCAGCAGGCGCCGGTGGCGGGACTTCGCATCGGCGCGGGCGCCCGCGGCGGGAGCGACAACAGCACCGACCAGGCCCGCCAGACCGGAGGCCCACCCCAGCGCGGCAGCGCCCGAAACCGGGTCCTCGGAAACCGCCTTCACGAGGTACGGGGCGAACACGAAGGTGACGATCACAGCAGAGTAGGCCGAGCTTCCCCAGTCCCACAGAGCCCAGGCCGCAGCCTGCACGAGGTTCGTGCGGGCGGGCGGGGCAGGGTGTCCGGGTTCGGACGAGGTGCCGGTCGGAGTTCCAGCCGGGACTTCGGACGAGGCGCCGGCTGGCTGGCCGTCGAGCGGGCCGGCTGAGTCAGTGCTTGGGCTCATGTTGTTAAGACTACGGTCAAATTCGGGTGCGTAGAATGATTCCGACTGAAGCAATCCCCTAAGCGCAGGAGTGTTCATGGCAATTGCAACCCCTGATCAGTACGCCGAAATGCTCGACCGGGCCAAGGAGGGCGGTTTCGCCTACCCGGCCATCAACGTCACGAGCTCCCAGACGATCAACGCCGCACTGCGCGGCTTTGCGGAAGCTGAATCCGACGGCATCATCCAGTTCTCTTTCGGCGGTGCTGAATTCGCCTCGGGTGCAACCGTCAAGGACCGGATCACCGGTTCGATTGCGCTCGCCGAATACGCGCACACGGTTGCGAAGAACTACGGCGTGACGGTCGCTCTGCACACTGACCACGCGCAGAAGGACAAGGTTGAAGACTGGGTGAAGCCGCTCATCCAGGTGTCCCAGGAGCGCGTTGATCGCGGTGAAGACCCGCTCATCCAGTCGCACATGTGGGACGGTTCGGCCATTGAGGTTGGCGAAAACCTTGAAATCGCCGAAGAGCTGCTCGAACTGACCAGCCGCGCCAAGCAGATCCTCGAAATCGAGGTCGGTGCTGTCGGCGGTGAAGAAGACGGTGTCAAGGGCGGCGAAAACGACAAGCTGTACTCATCGGTCGAAGACGGCCTGGCAATTGTCGACAAGCTCGGCCTTGGAGAGCGCGGTCGCTACATGACCGCTCTGGTCTTCGGCAACGTGCACGGTGTGTACAAGCCCGAACACGTCCGCCTGCGTCCTGAGCTGCTGAAGGAAATCCAGGACGAGGTCGGTGCGAAGCACGGCAAGGATAAGCCGTTCGACCTGGTGTTCCACGGCGGTTCCGGTTCGACGGCACAGGAAATCGCTGACGCTGTTTCCTACGGTGTCATCAAGATGAACATCGACACCGACACCCAGTACGCGTTCACGCGCCCCGTGGCCGACCACATCTTCACCAACTACGAAGGTGTGCTCAAGGTCGACGGCGAGGTCGGAAACAAGAAGATGTATGACCCCCGCGCATGGGGTCGTGCGGCTGAGGCCGGTATGGCTTCCCGCATTGTCGAGGCCTGCCAGCGACTCGGCTCCGCCGGCACGAAGATGAGCTGACGGGCTCCCGCCCGCCAGAAACACGAGGCGCCGCTCACCGAAAAGGTGAGCGGCGCCTCGTGTTTGGGGCTGCCTGGGTTACAGCGCGGTGTTGATCAGATCAGTGTGCGCCAGGTACCGCGGGTGTCGTAGACGATGGTGCTCTGCAGTCGGCGCTGGTCGAAGCTCTTGAACTCCGCGTGGTCGACCAGCAGCAGCACGATGTCGGCTGTCTCGACGGCCGATTCGAGATCGGTGAGCTCGACGTTGCCCTTCTCGGCCAGTGATGCGGGGAGCTCCTCGATGTTCGGTTCGACGGCGAGGATGGTTCCGTCGGGCAGGCGGTCAGCGAGCGTCTGGGCAATGTACATGGCCGGGCTTTCGCGCAGATCGTCGATGTCGGGCTTGAACGCCAATCCGAGGACAGCCACGCGGGGTTCTTTGAAGCGCTGGGCCTTGGGCACCACCTGGTTCAGGACGTACTCGGGCTTGGAGTCGTTGACCTCGCGGGCAGTGCGGATGAGCTGGGCTTCCTCAGGGGCCGCTGACACGAGGAACCACGGGTCGACGGCAATACAGTGCCCGCCGACGCCCGGGCCGGGCTGCAGGATGTTGACGCGCGGATGGTGGTTCGCCAGGTCGATGAGCTCCCACACGTCGACGTTGAGCTTCGAAGCGACGACTGAGAGTTCGTTGGCGAAGGCGATGTTGACGTCTCAGTAGGCGTTTTCGACAAGCTTGGCCATTTCGGCGGTGCGGGCGTCGGTGATGTGGAACTCGCCGTCACAGAACAGGCGGTAGAGATCGCGGGCGCGCTCACCGGCATCGCCGTTGAGGGATCCGATGATCCGGTCGTTGGTCCTGAGTTCGACGATGATGCGGCCGGGCAGCACGCGCTCGGGGCAGTGGGCGAAGTACACCGTGTTCGGCTTGTTGGGATCCAGTGTCAGGTCGCTGCGCGCTTCGAGGATGACGTCAGCCATGTGTTCGGTTGCGCCCGGGGGTGAGGTGCTTTCAAGAATGACGAGCTCGCCGCCGGTCAGCTGCGGTGCAATCGATTCGGCTGCCGCGCTGATGTACGACAGGTCCGGGTTGTGGTTCTCGGCGAACGGGGTTGGCACGGCGACGATGTAGGCGTCAGCTGCAGGAACTTCGGAGCTGGCGCGCAGCCGCCCCTGGCTCACCGCTCCGGCAAGGACGGTGCCAAGATCCGGTTCGACGAACGGCACTTCACCGCGATTCACAAAGTCAATCGTGCGCGGGTTGACGTCCATTCCGGTGACGTCTGCGCCACCGGCGGCGAGTACGGCTGCAGTCGGCAGACCGATGTATCCAAGCCCGATGACGGCCACGTGCGGGGCCGCGGGCGGTGCTTCTTTGGTCATGATTCTCCTCTTGGCTTTCTAGTCAGAACAGGTAGTGGGCGGCCGTGTAGCCGAAGGCGTGTACATCGCTGTTGGCCAGCAGCAGTGCGTCATCAACCTGCCAGGTGTGCGCATGGTCGGTGCGAACCTGGAGGAAGTTGAAGCGGTCTGCAGAGTAGATGGTGCCTCCGTTCGCCACGAGGCGTTTTTGCAGGTCGGTGTCTTCTCCCCGCAGCAGTTTTGCGAACTGCAGCCCCTCAAAAACCTGCCGAGGAGCGGTCATCGTCGGGCCCATGACGAGGTCGGTGAATCTGTGCTCGCGTTCCGGGAATCGGCACATAACAATATTCGAACTGGTGAGGTACAGGTAGTGCGCCTGCTTTCCCACCATGTCCGCCGCAGAGTATCGGAGCGCTGCGAGCTGGTCCGATACGTAGTGTTCGCCATAGATGTCGTCGTCGTCCATCTTAAGAAGAACGTCCCCGCTGGATGCGCCGATCGTATGATTGAGGCATTCACCCAGAGTTTCTGCAGGTTTTGCGCTCAGCAGGACCAGATTCTCGATTCCGAGGTGCGCTGCTTTTGCGCGGACTTCAGACTCCTGGAGATCGAAACCGTGCGCGAGCAGCACGAGCTCGAGCTGAGCATGGTCCTGTCGAGCAGCCGTTTCCAGTACGTGATCGAGTTGTGCGGGCCGGTTGGTTGAGACGAGCAGTGATGCAGACCGGGCAATCGGGTCTGAGTATTCGATTCCGACACTGTCCATGATTGTCATGGCTCGGTGAGAGTACGTGTGCTCTTTCCAGATCCTGCGCTGCGCCAAGTGCACAGTGCGGTCGCGCAGCTCCGGGCTGCGCACGAGTGCTCGCAGGGTGAGTCCCGCCTCTTCGCGGGTGCTCGGCTGGAGGACTTCGTCAGCGGGGAAGAACGCGGCGGTTCCGGCGCTGGGTGCTGAGACAACCGGTGTGCCGCTGGCGGAGATTTCGAAGATGCGGCGCGCGCACATGCTCGGCGAATCGGTGACGGAGTTGACGTTGAGGAAGGTCTTGAACGCCTTATAGGCGGTCAGCATGTTCTCATAAGGCAGGGATCCCAGGACGTGCTGATCCAGCGGGGGAGGGAACTGGTAGCGTTCGTCCCCGCCGTGCTGTCGGGAGAAGATCTCTAAGCCGCGGTCCATTTTCGGGCTCACGTCCGCAGCCGCGCCGAGCAGCCATTCCATCTGCTCGCGTCGCTCCGGGTAGCGGTGAGCGAAGTACATCCCCGCGAAAGCCACGTCCCAGCTGTGCTGCCCCGCAGGCAGACGCTCAGGGTTGTGGACCGCCGGCTGTGCCGCGAAGCTCAGCGGGGCAACTCGATCATGTCCGAGATCAGCCCGGTACTGCTCGAGCAGTCGAATGTCCGACGTGAAGACGACATCGAAGAGGCTGGCTGCCTCGAGGAAGTCGGCGTAGTGGGGAGGGTCCTCCTTGTTCCAGAACACGGTGGGAATTCCGCGATGCCTGCACTCCGTGAGCAGCTGTTTGACGTCTTCCTTGACTCCGGAGGTGCCGGTCAGCTGGTACTGCCATTGACCGCCATTGCCGTTCCATGCGGATTCGACGAAGACGAAGTCAAGGGTGTCGAGCTGCTCAATCCAGCCCCGACGTTTGAGGGGCACCAGATCCCATTCGGCTGCGAAAGCGAATTCTGAGAACTCATCGAGGATGGTGCCGACGCGCACAGCGTCGAAGACAGGTGTGCGAGGGCGCGGTGCCGCGGCTGGGAACTGATCGGTGAGCGGGCCCCCGGAGTCGTACGGTGTCCGAGCAGACGGCTGAGTCGGCACGCGGCGTCGCCGCCACCACGTTCGAACTTGCGTTGGGCCACCCTTGCGGAGGTGCCACAGTGCTGTGCGGGCGAGTGCAAGTGCTCCGCGCGGTCGCTGTGAGGAAGTGGTCACCGGTCTCCAAAGCTGAGTGTGTCGGACTGAGTCGAGAGAGGGGCGTTCGAACAGTCAAGCTGTCGCCGCGGTCTGAATCTCGCGTCTAGTACTGCACCGTACAGGTAAAACGAATTTGGAAGCGAATGAGCTTTGTCTGTCGTACACTGTTCTCAGCGATTATACAGAAACTACTGTGCGCCAACCCCTCGCAGAGTTGCTGCTGAAGATGAGGCGGTGCGCTCTTGTGGAGTGAGAGAGGAGACGGCTTCGCCACGGCAGCGCGCGTCATCGTGCTGCACCGGCGGACGCACTATCATGCACCACGGAAGCGAATCGTCAGCGAGGCAGGAGCTTCCCCTTGGGCGTCGAATCTGGAAGGCAGTGCGGCGAGCTGGCATAGACGCCGGCATCTTCGCCTTCTTTCTGTGGTTCATGTCGCTTGCGCGCTACGACCTGGCTGTGGCCACTCCGCACTACTTCGGCATTTTCGTCAGCTCTGTCTTGGGATTCGCAACGATCTTCGCTGGCGAATTCTGGCTGCGTCTTCGCGGCCGATACGCTCGGGCATCGGCCGATGAGCTCATCGCCACGGCAGGGGTTATTACCGTTGCCTGTGGTTTGATCTACTTGGTCAGCGCATTCCAGCCCTATAGGCCGCTCGTGCCGCTCAGTTCGCCGGTGTCAGCTGCCGCCATGACCTTGCTGACGATCGCTTTCGTCAACTGGCTGCGCTCAGGACTGCGATACCGGCGGCGCTCGCGGTCTGATTCTGCACGGCTTGCGCTCATCATCGGAGCCGGTGCTCACGGCCAGCTCGCACTGCGGATCATTCGCGAAGACCCGCGTGAGGAATATGTCGCCGTCGGCTTGGTGGACGACGATCCGAACAAACGTCACCTGCGGATCGGCGGGGTGCGGGTGCTCGGCACTCTCGACGACCTCAGGGACGTCGTCGACCGCACAGGTGCCCAGTCGCTCGTGCTGGCGATTCCGTCCTTGGCCCCACAGCGGCTGGACACGATTCTTGCCTTCGCCGGTGAGCACAACATCGACGTGCGGGTGCTGCCGGAGCTTGACGGCGTCGACATTCGACGCAGAAAGGTGAAGAGCTCCTCTGCTGTGGCGCTGATGCCGGGCAGCTTCCGTGGAGTCGAGCTTGACGACCTCCTGGGCCGTCAGGCCATCACGACTGACGTCGAGGCGATCAGCGACTACATCGACGGTCGCACTGTCCTCGTCACGGGAGCCGGCGGATCAATCGGATCCTATCTGTGCTCGCAGCTTTCGCGTTTCGAACCCGGACGGCTGGTGATGACTGATCGCGATGAATCCGGGCTGCATGCCACAGAGCTCGTCCTCACTGGCAGCGCATCGCTGATGAGTGAGGACCTCATCTTGGGGGATCTGCGAGAGCGCCGCTTCATCAGATCGCTGATCTCCGATGTCAAACCCGACATCGTGTTCCATGCGGCGGCTCTCAAACACCTGACGTTCCTCGAGCGCTTTCCAGCCGAAGCGGTCAAGACGAATGTCGCGGCAAGCCTCGAGCTGCTGGAAGCGTGCCGCGACTTCGGTGTTGAGAACTTCGTCCACATCTCCACTGACAAAGCCGCTGATCCGCTCTCGACCCTGGGGGCATCGAAGTACCTCACTGAAAGGGCGGTCGCGGCAGTGGCCCGCGAAACCGGCCACCGATACATGTCGGTGCGCTTCGGCAATGTGCTCGGATCCCGCGGTTCAGTGCTGGGTACCTTTGTGACGCAGGTTTCGGCCGGCGGCCCCGTGACTGTGACAGCCCCCGGTGCAACTCGGTACTTCATGACGGCTGCTGAGGCCTGCGAACTCGTTCTGCAGGCCGGAGCCATCGGACGGCCCGGTGAGACACTCGTGCTCGACATGGGCGATCGCGTCTCCATCGAGGACCTCGCACGGCGGGTGATCGCGCTCAGCGGAAAGTCTGATGTCGAGATCGTCTATACCGGCCTGCGGCCGGGGGAGAAGCTGGCAGAAGCCCGGCTGGCACGAACGGAGAAGGACGAACGGCCGAATCACCCGCTCATCACGCAGGTGCCGATCGACCCTGTCGATCTCGACCGGGTCAACACGCTCATCGAGATGGTGCGGGGGAGTGCTGACCTTGACGCCCACTCGATTCGTCGGATGCTCGGCGAATTGGTCGGGACGTCGACCGATGGGTGGCCGGCGCTCGCATCCGAACGAGGGACACCATGATCGCCGTTCTGGCAGCCGGTGTAGTCACCTCTCTGGCAGTGACGCTGCTGGCAGCGGCGATCGTCATTCCCATCCTCAGATGCGCCGGTCTTGTCGACATCCCAACCGCGCGTTCCAGCCATCTGACTCCGGTCGCCCGCGGTGGTGGATTCGCAGTCGGGTGCGGAATAGCTGCTGGCAGTGTTGCTGCAGCATGGATCGGCACCTCGACCGGGGTGTTCACGACGCTGTCAGCGGCGCTCGTCATCGGCATATTCGTGGTCTTCACGTGGTGTTTCAGCATCCTGGGATTCATGGACGATATGGGCTCAATGTCCTCGGGTCTTCGCCTGGTGCTCCAGGTGCTGATCGCCGGTGCTTTCGCCACGCTGCTGTCCCTGTTTGACAACAGCGGAGTATTCGGGCTCGCAGCGGTCGCACTCGGTGTCGTGTTCATTGTCAACGGTGTCAACTTCATGGACGGCCTCAACGCGCTCACCAGTTCGTGGGCCGTGCTTGTTGGGGTCTGGTACTGCGTGCTCTTCGTCACCGTTGCTCAGCCGGCGGCCGCAGCCCTGTCGGCTGTGTTCGCCGCCGCCGCACTGGGATTCCTGCCCTACAACATCGGTCGCGCACGCGCGTTCCTCGGGGACGTCGGGAGTTACGGAGTTGGGGCGGCCGTGGCAGCTTTCGCGGTCTTTCTCTTTGTCAGCGGTGTCAGTCCGCTGGTGGTGGCCGCACCGATTGTGCTGTTGGTCTTCGACGTCAGCTGGACGCTGCTCAAGCGTCTGCTCGCCGGTGAGAACATCTTTCAAGCTCACCGGCGTCACATCTACCAGCAGACGCAGCAGCAGGGACTGAGCCATGAGCAGACGTCTGCTGCATACGCACTACTGAACGCCTGCGCGTGTCTCGCAACGATCCCAACGCTCCTCGTCGCCAATGAGCTCGCTGTGTGGGTCAGCGCGTTCATCCTGGTTTGCCTCATTGTTGTCTACTCGCGACTGCCCGTGCTGGCACGATGGTCGGTAGCGCGCAGAGCGGAAGCGGTGGCGCAATGAGAATCTTTCTGCTCACCCACTACTACGCGCCGGAGATCGGCGCTCCGCAGCGCCGTTGGCGAGAGCTGGTGACAGGAATGATCGCTGCGGGACACCAGGTGGCAGTCTGTGCTCCCGTGCCGCATTATCCGTATCGCTCTGCATCCGATGTAGGCGGTACAGATGAGAAGACGATGGTGTGGGCCGACGGGCCACACGGTGAGCGGCTGCTGCGACTGCCCTACTTGCCGACTTCTGGCTCTATGGCGGGTCAGCTCATTGATCAGTCGTGGTCATCGCTGTTCGCGGTGCGCGTGGCGGCCGCGATGCGGACAGCGAAGCCGGATGTGGTGATCTCAACAACTCCCGGTCTGCCGATGCTCTTCACCGGAGACATCGTGGCCAGGATGCTCGGTGTCCCGCATATTGCCGAGATCCGTGATGCCTGGCCTGATCTCATTGCTGACTCTTCTCTGGTGCGAACAGCCACCCGCGGTCTGCTGCCCGCGACTCTGACCGACTATGCGGAGGCGACCGCTATCCCGGCAGCCTTTCACTCGGTGATGAGACGCGCAGCTCACATTGTGGTGACCTCAGATGTCTTCGCTTCGCGGCTTAAAGCGGCCGGTCACACAGAGGTGACGGTGGTGCGGAACACCGCAGTCCCCTTTCGTCCGACTGCACAGCACCGGAAACGAGACGCTTCTTCTCCGCTGCGGTTGCTCTACGTCGGAACAGTGGGCCGGTCCCAGGGCCTCGAATCACTGGCGCGAGCTGTGACAGAACTTGGCGGGATCGAACTGACGATTGCCGGCGCAGGTGCCGCGCACAGATCCCTGCAGCAGTGGGCGGAAAGCTCATGGAGCACGTCCTGCGGGCGGTCCGATGGCCCCGCTATTCGTGTTCTTCCGCAGACCACAGGTGCTGAACTGGGGCATCTGTGGACGTGGGCCGACAGCGGCGTCGTCAGCCTAAGAGGACTCCCTTCCTTTGAATACACGGTTCCATCGAAGCTGTACACGCTGATGGCGCGGGGTATCCACATCACCGGAATCCTTGCGGGAGAGGCAGCAGGAATCGTCACCGACGCACAGGCCGGTCATGTCGTCGCGCCAGGCGATGAGTCGGGTCTGCGAGAGCTGTTGACAGCTATGCGCGACGGACGGGTAGACCTGACTCCCTCCGAGCGGGCACAGGAGTGGCTCGCTCAGCACGCGGCACCCGATGTTGCGCTCTCCCGGTACCTCAGCATCCTCGAAGGAGCCAGATGAGCATTTCGTTTATGTGCCGGCAGGGTGTAACTCTTCTTCGCGTGCTCGCCGAGCATATGGGAAGCGACCCGGTCTTCTTCGGTGTGCAGGTGTCGCGGCGGTTGCCGCGCACAGTCTCCAACGCCGTCGGCAGAGGCCTCCGTCGGCTTCCCTCGACCGTGTCCCAGACAGCGGGTCAGTGGCTGATGGGGGACGCTGCCGGAGCAGAGCAGTCGCTGCGTCGGCAGCTCTCGGCAGACCATCTCAGCGACATCCGAGCACGCGTGTTCGGGGAGTTCGCGCTCAGTCTGCGCATGCGCCGCGAGGCCGGACAATTCGCCGATCGGATACGCAGAGGCCGCAGGGCCAGAAACCTGCGCGCCCGCATTGAATGGCAGGCCGGACGCATGACCGAAGCGATCGGTCTTGCCGAAGAAGAGCGTCTGCAGTCTCGCCTTAAAGGAGAAGCGCAGGTCTTCCAGCCGGGATGGCGCCCTACCCTGCCGCAGAAGCTGCCGGAGATCCGCAGTCCGAAGGCCGACGTGCTCTTCGCGCTGACGAACTCGCTGCCGCACACCCAG
This sequence comes from Brevibacterium ravenspurgense, assembly GCF_001584615.1. GTDB lineage: Bacteria > Actinomycetota > Actinomycetes > Actinomycetales > Brevibacteriaceae > Brevibacterium > Brevibacterium ravenspurgense. The sequence goes on from NZ_LQQC01000012.1 coordinate 99,545, forward strand.
TCGGGGTACACACTGCGATCGCACGCAGTGCTCACTTCGCTTCAGCGCCGTGGTCTGAGGGTGATTGGAGCCACTCGGACCGGGTACCCGGTGTCGGTCGGTCGCTTTTCATGGTCCGACCGCGACTGGATCGACGATATCGCCTACCTGCGCGACATCCCTTGGAATCAGGGGCGCACGATGGCTCAACGACTGAGCAAGCAAGCGGAATTCACTGCCGCACTTGCCGCTGCCAGCGGTACGCAGGTCATCCACACGACCTCGCACTTCGTAAACGGAGTTGCTGCGGCAGCCGCCGCCCGGAAGCTGAAACTGCCGTGGGTATATGAGGTCAGAGGGCTGCTCGAGGAGACGTGGGCCGCCTCGGCTGGTTTACCAGAGGAGCGTAAAGACGCTCGGCAGAGCGAACGCTATCGGCTCTTCCGAGCACGCGAAACGGAGATTGCCCTTCAGGCAAACCGGGTCGTCACCCTCGGGAGCACAATGGCCGCCGAACTGGTCAGCCGCGGAATCCCGCGGGAACGCATTCTGGTTGCGCCGAACGCGGTGAGCAGTGAAGTGCTGCGCCGGGACGCTGACCGGCCGCCTAGCGCTGTCCGCGCGGAGAACGGACTGCCCGCCGGCGGAGTGTGGGTGGGCACAGCGGCATCGATCGTCGGATACGAAGGGCTCGACACTCTCATCGACGCGGTCGCCGAGGCCAGGCGTGCCGGAACCGATTTGCGGGTGATGATCGTCGGTGATGGAGTCGAGCTGCCGGCTCTGCGGCAGCGTGCCGCATCGCTGGGAGACGCAGCCGTCTTGACAGGGCGCGTAGCCCAGCAGCAAGCTCACGAGCTCGTCACCGCGCTCGACATCTTTGCGGTGCCGCGGCGTGACGATCCGGTTTGCTCCCTCGTTACGCCGCTGAAGCCGGTTGAGGCTGCTGGCCTCGCCCGCCCCGTGGTGCTCAGCGACCTTCCCGCACTGACCGAAGCGCTGCCCGCAGAAGCACACACGGCGGTCGCTCCCGGGGATGTGACCCGCTGGGCTGAGGTGCTGTCGCGCTTGGCAGAGGATGAACAGACACGCAGGGACATGGGTCGCATCGGCCGCCGATTCGTAGAGCAACATCGCACATGGGATGCTGTAGGGCGTGCCTATACTGACATGTACCGTGAACTCGGGGTAGGAGGCTTGACGTGACGAAGTCGCTCTCCGCAGAAGCTGCTGCTCCGCCTTGGCGCAGTCCCATCACCGTTCCGTCATGGACGCTGAGCGAAGTGGGCAAGCGCGCTCCGCTGGGGACCTATTTCGGCCAGCTGTGGCAGCGCCGGCATTTCATTCTTGCGGAATCGCGCGCCAAGGTTGCCGGCGGTGCCCGACGCAACGTCCTCGGCAGTGTCTGGTTGCTGCTCAGCCCGCTGCTCAATGGACTGGGCTTCTTCCTCATCTTCGGATACGTGCTCAACACTTCACGCGGTATCGAGAACTTCATAGGCTTCCTGATTATCGGCGTGTTCTTCTTCCAGTTCACCATGCGCTCCGTCACTCAGGGGGCAAAGGCGATCCAAAGTGGGCAGTCGATGATCCGTGCGTTCAGCTTTCCGCGTGCTTCCCTGCCGATCGCCGTCATCGTGCGTGAGACAATGAACTTTGTTCCGACCTTCGTCGTCATGCTGGTGATCATCCTCGCTTTCCCACCAGCCGAGACCATCACGTGGCGAGTAGTGCTCGTTGTTCCCTGCTTTATCATGCAGATCTGCTTCGCCCAGGGATGCGCCTTCATTGCAGCACGCCTGTGTCACCAGGTACCGGACTTCATCAACGTCATCCAGGTGGCTGCCCGCTTCTGGCTCTACGCTTCCGGTGTGTTCTTCTCAGTCGACAGGTTCGTGGACACGCCCGTGCTGGCTGCGATCATGAAGATCAACCCGATGTACTCCTATCTTCAGATCGTGCGGAATTCCCTCCTCTACGGGCTCGATTCCCCCGCGTGGATGTGGATGCTCGTTTTCGGCTGGGGTATCGCGGCCCTCATTTTGGGCTTCTTGTACTTCTACTTCGGAGAGGAGAAGTATGGGCAGCCTTGAGTCCCGTGGGCGTCATGCGGCAGTTGTGGTGGATGATGTGCACATCAGCTATTCCGTGCCGGTGAGCAACCAGTGCGGGCGCCTTGCACGAGTGCAACAGAAGATTCTCGGAAGCGGTCGAAAACAGAAGGTTCATGCCCTCCGCGGTGTCAGTTTGGTTGCCCGCAAAGGCGAATTCATTGGTCTGATCGGTGCCAACGGCTCCGGGAAGTCGACCCTGCTGCGGCTGATTGCCGGTGTAGAAAGACCGGACGAAGGCCAGATCCTTGCCCGAAGCCAACCTACGCTGCTCGGGGTCAACGCAGCTCTGCAACCGGCGCTCTCAGGCGCAGACAACGTGCGCCTCGGTTGCCTTGCGATGGGCATGACACCGCAACAGGCAGAGGCCGTCTTCGACGAAGTCGTTGAGCTCTCCGCTCTGGAAGACTCGATCTATCGACCAATGGGCTCCTACTCTTCGGGTATGGCGGCCCGTCTGCGATTCGCCATCGCGGTTGCAAACCGACCGTCGATCTTGCTCATCGACGAAGCGCTGTCAACCGGTGACGCAACTTTCGCGCAGCGCAGCTCCGAGGCGATGGATCAGATGCTCGAGAACGCCGGGACAGTCTTCCTCGTCAATCACGCAGCGAAGGTGATTCAAGAAATGTGCTCGCGTGCCATCTGGCTGCACGAGGGGCAGATCATTATGGACGGTCCGGCTGACGAGGTGGCGGAGAAGTACCGCTGGTGGGCGTGGAATATTGCCAAAGGTGAAGACGAAACCGCCGAACGACTTCTGGAAAAGGCCATCGCAGAAGGTGACCCGGAGGTCGTTGAGGTGCTCCAGGATGCACCGATGGAAATGCTGCAACCACGTCATTTCTCAGGTGTGAAAAGGTTCCGCCCTAGTCGGCATGTGCGGGATGAAGAAGGCCATAGGTCAGTCTCCGTACCAGAGCGTGCCACGCGGAGCTGAAAGCGGAACATGGAGGACACGGAACAGCTGCAGGTTGCGGTATTCGGATCGTGTGTCAGCAGAGACACGTGCGAGTATCTGCCCTCTGCCGATGTCGCACCGTACGTGGCACGGCAGTCTGCAATAGTGCACTTGAATCCGGCCGGTGCCCGTCGCTGGTCCGATGAAGCACTCAACTCTGCGTTCCAAGCCAAAATGTTCAACGGTGACATGGAAGCTGACGCTGTAGAGCGGCTGCTGGAAGCCGAACCTGATGTACTGCTCATCGATTTGGTCGACGAACGGCGCGGAGTGTGGGTTTTTCCCGACGGCACCTACCTGACCAATTCGGTTGAGGCCTTCCGCACGGGGGTGGATGATTGGGCGCCCAGAGAAGGCGGCCGCCTCATCCCATTCGGCTCTGATGAGCATTTCCGCCTCTGGTCAGCGGGCTTCGCGTCGGTGATGCGACGACTCCAGGCCGAAAGCTCGGCTTTGACGTTCTTCATTGATCTCGATTGGGCTGAACTCATCGACGACGTTAACCCGTCACACGGCTTAGTCGCCTTTGGCGGGCGAGCCGTTCGCCGACTCCGGCGCGGGCTGCGCACGGCGCTGCGTGATGTGCGCGAGGGAGACTACAGGGCGATGCTCCGCGACCTGTGTGTTCCACCCGCGACGGAACGGGAAAAGCTGCGGCGCGAGGCTCGGCGGGCGAACCGGCAGTTCCGACGGTATCGACAATTCGCACAGTCTCGCATTGACGGAGTGCATATCAGGCGACAGGCAGATGATCTGCGGATGTCGACTGCGAATCAGTGGGGAACCGCTCCCTATCACTACAGAGCCGCTGACTATCAATCTATTGCAGACGAGATCGTGAACTCAATCGAAAGGAAGAAGGGTGGATTTCTGTGATTGATCAGAGAATCCCGGTCATGGTCGTATATGGAACTCGACCGGAAGCCATCAAAGTTGCTCCGGTCATCCGGGTGTTGGAAGCCTCTGAGCAGCTGCGTCCGATCTCGGTCGTCACAGCACAGCATCGTGAGATGCTCGACCAGGTGAACCGCGTCTTCGGCATCACCCCTGATGTTGATCTAAACCTCATGCGTGCCGGCCAGACGCTGAATGAGATCGCTGCTGGTGTTATCGCGAAGATGGATGCCGTCTATGCTGAGCATCGACCTGCCGCTGTCCTGGTGCAGGGTGATACCACAACGGTGATGGGCGCGGCCGTTGCAGCATTCAACCGCGAGATACCCGTGGTCCACCTGGAGGCGGGCCTGCGCAGCGGTAACATTATGTCTCCGTTCCCGGAGGAGGCGAATAGGAAGCTTGTATCGCAGATCGCTCGACTGCACCTTGCGCCGACAGAAAAGTCGAAGAACAACCTGCTGGCTGAGGGAATCGCGTCCGACAGCATCGTCATGACCGGCAACACCGTGATCGATGCGCTGCAGTGGGCAGTCAAGCAGCCCGCTGAGTTCTCTGAGGCAGCGGTGACTGAGCTCTACGACTCGTCCCGCCGTGTTGTGCTCCTGACCGCTCACCGCAGAGAGAACCTCGGAGAGGGAGTTAACAACATCGGGGCCGCTGTCAGCGCAATAGCCCGCAAACACCCAGACGTGTCCATTGTGTGGCCAGCGCATCGGAATCCGGCAGTCCGCGGGGCCATCGAACCCCATATCCGCGGTCTCGACAACGTTCTCATGATCGAGCCCGTGGGTTACGGCGAGTTCTCGCACTTGATCGCCCGTTCGCATGTGGTCTTGACCGATTCGGGTGGTCTTCAGGAAGAAGCGCCGACCCTGGGCAAACCGGTTCTCGTGATGCGTGAGAATACGGAGCGTCCCGAAGCCGTCGAGGCGGGCACGGCGCGGCTCATCGGCACCGAACCCGATCGGATTGAATCCGAGGTTAACCGTCTGCTCGAAGACGCCGATGCCTACCGGGAGATGTCGGAGGCGATTAATCCCTTCGGCGACGGCACAGCTGCGAAGCAGAGCGTCGTGGCGATCAAAAAGATGCTCACCTCAGCGGGGTAGGAAGCAGGCTGACGGCTCGTCTATCGGTGTCAGGTTTACCACACTGGACCATTATCCGGTGCCTGAGTCGTGCCACGTGGCCGACCTCGAGCGAAACCCGGCGGAACTCAGGCGCTGGTACTGCACCAGGACCTGTAGAGTCCCGGGTCCGCTCCTGCCTCAATTAAGAACGGAGCCCAGAAAGCGCTATGTCGAGTTCGAGGAGGGCGGTCTGTTAGATCGTTGCAATGGTCCGGTTGGAGTCCTGCTCGCTGCAACGCGCATGCGCACCGATCCGTCGCCGACGAAGGCGTCGGCGCATGCTCTCACCATTGACGGTTAGGTCGGCTGTTCGGCACCGATCGTTCGATTGACCGTGCCAAGGGTGGAGTCAGCACATCAGAGCCCGTCGAGGTTGCCAAAACAAGAGGGTTGTATTAATTTTCGGCGACGAATCCCGCCTGAACCGAACGGCGACCGCAACTACGACGTGTCGACGTTACCGCAGACGGGTCGGAGCGGCGGACACAGTCCTACAAATGAGAGCACCTTTCTTTCATGCCCGCTAACCGGCCCGAAGAGCTTGACAGCTTCCGCCTAGAGATCTGTTCGTGAAAGTGCCTGGGTAGGAGGTGGGCAGCCACCATCAGTCTGCTCAACGGGTTCATTGATCAAGTAGGAGCACAGGTAGCATCGATATTCGACACTGCATGTGAGTGGTGGCGCAACTGGCGTTCGGGCGATAACGGTCGAGCGTGCAGGGAAAGAGTGGTTTGCCGCAGGGGCGGCAGGGGCTCACATAGTCGCGTTGTGGTCTCGGGTGCGGCGAATATCATTTGAAGTTAGCCCATGGTCATCGACCCTGAAGATGTGACAACGATCACCGTCAAGGTTAACCGATGGGGCTGCTTCGGTCCTCTAGCGGGGTAGTCGTTGGAACGACTTGGTTTCAGCAACGCGAGTTGTCTGGGCTGGTAAACGACTGTTGACGAATGGGCTCGCGCCTACTATGAGGAACTAGCTCTATCATTATTCGGAAAGACTCTGAAGACTGTATGCCGTCAGAAGTCAGGCAGCCGCCATCGACGATTCAGAGGTCAACAGCTCCCAATACCTTTGGAACGAGTAGGACAATCAATGACGCAAGAAATGTCGAACGATATTTTTGAGGATGCTCCGGAGCGCCGCCAGCGGCCTCGACGCAAGCCTCGCCGAACCGGCAGGAAGATTCTCTTCGGGCTCCTCGTCCTCGTTCTCGTTGTTGTCGCCGGCATCGGCGGCTACGCCTGGTACGTCGGTCGGACCTTCGACAAGAACGCCAACAGCTTGACTGACGAGCAGGTCTTCGGCAAGAAGACGCCCCCGCCGGTCGACGGTGGCGCCATGAACATCCTGATCCTCGGCGCCGACGAACCCATGAACCAGGCGGACTTCGAGAACTCGCGTGGTCTGCGCTCAGACAGCATCATGGTCGGTCACGTTCCAGCAGACCGCTCCAGCATGCAGTTCATGTCAATCCCGCGTGACTCCTGGGTCGATATCGAGGGCCACGGCAAAGCGAAAATCAACGCTGCCCTGTCCTACGGAGGCCTGCCGCTGGCAGTCAGCACCATCGAAGAGTTCATCGGTGCGCCGATCCACCACGTTGCGATGATCGACTTCGAAGGCTTCAAACTGCTCACAGACTCAGTGGGCGGCGTCGACGTCCAATCACCAAAGGCATTTTCAAGCGGTGGTCACAGCTTCACCGAGGGAACGAACCACCTCAACGGTGAACAAGCGCTGGCTTTCGTGCGCGCACGCAAACCATTCGCTGACGGCGACTTCCAACGCGCCCGCAACCAGCAGGAATTCATGTCCTCCCTGTTCGGCAAGCTCCTCACCGCCGATACGCTGTCCAACCCGAACAAAGTCACCGGCATGATCCGTGACTTCTCGCCGTACATGTACCTGGATTCAGGCCTGCGCTCGTCTTCGATCTCTCGGTACGCGCTGTCGATGCGCGATATCCGCAGCGACGACATCGACTTCTTCACCGCACCGACCGCGGGTGTCGGCCGATCATCAGACGGCCAATCAATCATCAACGTCGACGAAGAAGAACTCGAAAACGTCCGCAAGGCCTTCAAAGACGACACCGTAGAGGACTACGCGGCGAACGCCGACCAACAGCACCCGTGACAACCTCACCTAAGACCCGAATCTTCAGAGCTGGAATCGCCTCAGCGCTTGCCGTCACCCTCCTCGTTTCGGGCTGTACCAACGGGAAGACGCGCAGCGGCTCAGAAACAACGAGTCAGGAAAACACGGCCAAGACGGCCGCGCCCTTTGTGCAGGATCTCGACTCTGATGCGCCCAGCCCCGCACCAGTGGGCGTGGACGTCAGTGAGAATCCCGCGAACACGACGCTGTCAGCTGACAACATCGGCATTTCCTTCGAAGCTACGGACCTGACCGATCCACGATGGGACCCGGACGCGGGGAACCTCGATGAGGTGCTGGCTGCACTCGGCAGCCCCGGCCTGCGATTCGGAGGCAACCAGCTGGACCGCGGCATGTTCTGGACCTCGTCGGGGGAGCGGCCGCCAGATGGCAAAATCGCCGTGACTCCAGAGGACCTCAACCGCGTTGCGCGCACGGTCGAAAAGGTCGGCGCGAGTGTGACACTCGGCATCCCCCTGGGAGACTATGACCCAGAGCGCGGCGCCGACATGGTCGCCCACGCGAAGAAAGCCTTCGGTGCCCACCTGCTGGCAGTGTCGATTGGGAACGAACCCAACGGATTCACCGCCGACCACCGCGAGGGACTTAAGATCCGCGACGCCGCAGAGTGGGACGAAGGTGCCTACCTCAAACAAGTCAAGGCATACCGCTCAGCCATCCAACAGCGCGTCGGCGACGATGTCCGGCTCGTGGGCCCCGGCGTGGCCGAAGGCTCATGGATGACGGCGTTCCTGGACGCCGGATTCGACGAAACCGCAGCCTTGAGCCAGCACTGGTACGCCACCTACGAATGCACATCGGACAAGGTCCCCGGGCGCGGGCCCGAATGGGAGAACCTTGTCAGCCCGCTGGTCCACGACAGCGCCGAACGCCTCCTGTCGATCGGCCTGGACAAAGCCGAGGCCGCCGAAATTCCCCTGTGGGTCGAGGAGACCGGGCCCACCAGCTGCCCGGGAACCAACGACACGTCCCGCACCCACGCCTCGGCGCTGTGGACTGTCGACTACGTGCTCCACGCCGCCGAAATGGGTGTCGAGCGAATGAACATGCACTCTATGCTCGGCGCCTGCAAGGGCGGAGCGCCGATGTCCGTGGTCTGCTCAGCAGAAGGCACCGGAGAAGACGGTGACGGGGAAGTGCTGACCCAGCCGAACTTCCAGGGCCTGCGGTTGGCCGAAATCGGTGTGGGCGGAACGTTCCACGATGTCGCGGTCTCCGGCAAGGAGGCTTACGCCTACGCCGTGCGCACTGAGGGCTCATTCATTGTCACCATCGTCAACAACGCCGACGCCGCCAAGTACGGCAGCCGCGAGGTGACCGTCACCGTCCCCGAGGGGTTCACCGCCAAGCGCGCTGCACAGATCCACGCACCTTCAAACGCTGCTCAGAGCAAAACCCGGTACCGCGAACTAGCCGAATTCGCAGACTCCGGCAGCGGTGTGAAGACCGCCGAAGACGGGCGGCTGGTCATCGACATCGCCCCGAGCACCGCGACGACGATCGAGTTCGTGCACGGCTGAGGGACTGAGAAACCACCGCAAATACGAGGCGCCGCTCACCGAAAAGGTGAGCGGCGCCTCGTGTTTGGGGTTAGGTGGATCACAAGTCGGCGCAAAGTCTTGCTATCCTTAACGGAACCTGAGCGGCCTGTAAATAAACACTGAATGTGGTCGCTGCATTGGTCTGACCGCCCCACCGGGCGGTTCGCAACGAAAGGATGGCTTCATGGCCGTAAAGAAGCGCGCGGCGGGACTTGTTGCCGCAGCTGCCGCCCTCGCACTGGGGCTGAGCGCATGCTCGTCGTCGACCACCGGCGGTTCGGACTCCGGTGAAGGCGGCGCACTGAGCGTCGGCACCACCGACAAGGTCACCGTGCTCGACCCGGCAGGTTCGTACGACAACGGTTCGTTCTTCGTCATGCAGCAGGTGTTCCCGTTCCTCATGGAATACAAGCCCGGAACGTCGGAAATCCGCGAGGGAATCGCGGAATCTGCTGACTTCGTCAAGCCGAACGAATACGAAGTCAAGCTCAAGAAGGACCTCAAGTTCGCCAACGGCAACGACCTGACTGCCTCGGACGTCAAGTTCAGCTTTGAGCGCCAGACCAAGATCCAGGACCCCAACGGCCCGGCTTCGCTGCTGACCGCAATCGAATCGATTGACACCCCGGACGACCACACCGTCGTCTTCAAGCTGAACCGCGAAAACGACCAGACGTTCCCGCTGGTTCTCGCCGGCCCCGCCGGTCCGGTCGTCGACGAAGACGTCTTCGCTGCTGACGCCATCACGAAGGACGACGAAATCGTCAAGGGCAAGGCATTCGCCGGTCCCTACGAAATCTCGACCTACAAGTTCAACGAACTGGTCACCTACAAGAAGTACGACGGCTACAACGGCGGCGGTGACGAGGCCAAGAGCGCCGAAGTGCAGATGAAGTACTACTCCGACGCGAACAACATGAAGCTCGACGTCGAAAAGGGCAGCATCGACGTTGCCTACCGTTCGCTGTCGCCCACGGACATCGCAGACCTCGAGGGCAAGGACAACCTGACCGTCCACAAGGGCCCCGGCGGCGAAATCCGCTACATCGTGTTCAACTTCGACACGATGCCCCACGGTGCCAAGTCGGAAAACCCGGACGAAAAGAAGGCCCTGGCTATCCGCCAGGCCATGGCATCCTCGATTGACCGCGCGGCCATCGCCAAGGACGTCTACAAGGACACCTACCAGCCGCTGTACTCCTACGTGCCCGAAGGCATGCAGGGTGCAAACGAATCGCTCAAGGGCCTCTACGGTGACAAGCAGGGCGGCGCTGACGCAGATGCAGCCAAGAAGTTCCTCGAAGACGCCGGTGTGGAAACCCCGGTCAACATCAAGCTGCAGTACAATCCGGACCACTACGGTCCGTCGTCCGGCGACGAATACGCCGCTGTGAAGAAGCAGCTGGAAGACACCGATCTGTTCAAGGTCGACCTGCAGTCGACGGAATGGGTGCAGTACGCCAAGGACCGCAGCAACGACGTCTACCCGATGTACCAGCTGGGCTGGTTCCCGGACTACTCCGACGGTGACAACTACCTGGTTCCGTTCTTCTACAACACAGAAGAAGAACCGGCGTTCCTGGCCAACCACTTCCAGGACGACAGCATCAACAAGAAGCTGCTCGAACAGGTTTCCCAGCCCGACGCCGGCAAGCGCGAACAGCTGATCAGCGACATCCAGGACGACCTGGCCAAGCAGCTGCCCACGCTGCCGCTGCTGCAGGGCAACCAGATCGCCGTTGCGGACAAGAACGTGAAGGGCGTTGACGAAACGCTCGACCCGTCGTTCCAGTTCCGCCTGTCGATGCTGAGCAAGTAATCGCTGAAGAGTGAGGCCGCCGCTGACACTTGATGGACGCGGCGGCCTCGCTCGATCCTCAGGCCCGTGTCAAGGGCCTGCACTCCCTCTACCTACGGAAACTCATATGACAGCCAGTGTCGAAATTCCGGATATCGCATCCGGCCCGGCCGGCCAGCAGAAGAAGAAAGCGACCAAGAGCAGCGGCTCGGGTTTGGGCCGCTACCTGCTGGTCCGGTTCCTCCTCATCATCCCGACGGTGTGGATCCTCACCACGCTCGTCTTCTTCCTCATGCGGGTCACCGGTGACCCCATCACCGCCAGCCTCGGCGGTCGTCTGACAAAAGAACAGCTGGCCCAGCGCGTAGCTGAAGCCGGCTATGACCGGCCGCTGATCGTCCAGTACTTCGAGTACATGGGCAACCTGCTGCGGGGTGACTTCGGCACCACAGTGTCGGACAACCGCCCCGTCACGGAGGTTCTCGCGCAGTACGGCACAGCAACTCTGGAGCTTGTGCTGTTTTCGCTGGTTGTCGCGTTCATCGTGGGCATTCCGCTGGGCATGATCGCTGCGAAGTGCCGCGACCGCGCTCCCGATGCGGTTCTGCGTATCTTCGGCATCCTCGCCTACGCGACCCCGGTGTTCTTCATCGGTCTGCTTCTCAAGCTGGTCTTCGGTGTTCTGTGGCCGGTTCTGCCGGTGGCGGGCCGAGCTTCCGGAAGCACGGAGATTCTGCTTGACGGCGTTGTTGCGCCCACCCGCCTGTACCTGATCGATGCGCTGCGGATCGGCGACTTCGCCGCTGTCAACGACGTTCTGTCCCATGCCGTTCTGCCGGCTATCGCCCTGGGGCTGATCACCGGCGGTACGTTCCTGCGCCTGGTGCGCACCAACCTGATCGGCACCCTGGGTGCCCAGTACATTGAGTCGGGCCGTTCCCGAGGTGTCAGCGAGTTCCGTCTGACCACTCGCCACGCGTTCCGCCCGGCTCTCATTCCGATCGTCACCGTCATGGGCATGCAGATTGCCCTCATGCTGGCCGGTGCGGTTCTGACCGAAACGACCTTCGAATGGAAGGGCTTGGGCTTCCAGCTGTTCCAGTACTTGCAGGCGCGTGACTTCGTTGCAGTGCAGGGCATTGTGGTTATGTTGGCGGTCATCGTCGCGGTCACCAACTTCATTGTCGACATCATCGTCGCCTTCATCGACCCCCGAGTGAGGTACTGATGAGCACCCTCAACACTCCCGAAACCCCGTCAGCGGCACCCGCTGCCGGCAAGGACTCCGGCAGCTACGCACAGAAACCCTGGTGGAAGAAGCTGCCCGTCATCAGCCACGTGCTGCAGTCCTCCGGCCTGCAGCGCGGAATGCTGATCACCGGTCTCATCATCTGCGGCGTTGTGCTCATCTGCGCTGTGTTCGCCCCGCTCATTGCCCCGTACGGCTACGCCGACCTGGGCGATGAAAACGGTCGCTTCGCCCCGCAGCAGGGGCCTTCGGCCCAGCACATCTGGGGCACGACCGTCACCGGCTTCGATGTTTTCTCCCGCGTTATCTGGGGTGCGCGCACAGCGGTGTTCGTCATCGTGGTGGCAGTCATCGCGTCCGTGTTCCTCGGTGTGATCCTCGGTCTGCTGTCCGGCTACATCGGCGGGTGGCTCGACCGCGTGCTCGTGGTCGTGGCCGACGCGATCTACGCGTTCCCGTCGTTGCTGCTGGCAATCGTCATGACGATCGTCATCTCCGGCGGTCAGTCGACCGTCGTCGGCGGTGTCGTCGCCGCCGGAATTTCGATCACGGTGGTGTTCGTCCCGCAGTACTTCCGCGTGGTGCGGTCTGAAACGGTGCGCCTGAAGGCTGAGCCGTTCGTCGAATCCGCGCAGGTTCTGGGTGATTCCAACCTGCGGATCATCGCCCGCCACATCTACCCGAATGCCACCCGCAACATCCCGCTGATCTTCACCCTCAACAGCTCCGAGGCGATCCTCACGCTCGCCGCCCTGGGCTTCTTGGGCTTCGGCATTGAGCCGACCTCGGCAGCCGAATGGGGCTATGACCTCAACAAGTCGCTCTCAGATGTCACCTCGGGCATCTGGTGGACGGCCCTGTTCCCGGGCCTTGCGATCGTGTTTACCGTCATCGGGATCACGCTGGTCGGCGAATCCATGAACGACCTCAACGACCCGCGCCTGCGCCTGCGCAAGAAATCCCGCCGCAGCCGGAAGGCAAAGGAGAGCAAGAATGTCTGAACATCTGCTGTCTATTGAGGACCTCAACGTCACCTTCACCACCGACGCTGGTGATGTCGACGCCGTCAAGGGCGTAAGCCTCTCCGTCGACCCGGGTGAAGTGCTTGCGGTCGTCGGCGAATCCGGCTCCGGCAAAACCGTCACTGCAAAGACGATCCTGAGGCTGCTGCCGGAAACAGCGGTGGCCGACGGCGCTGTCCTCGTTTCAGGTGACAACGTCCTGAAGATGACGCCTGCTCAGCTGACCGCCATGCGCGGCCGCAAAGCGGCCATGGTGTTCCAGGAGCCGTCCACCGCGCTCAACCCCGTGTTCCCCGTGGGCTGGCAGATCACGGAAGGCCTGCGCGCGCACGACCCCAAGGCAAGCAAAAAGGACCTTCGGGCGCGCGCTGTCGAGGCCATGGAGAAGGTCGGCATCCCGCAGGCTGATGAGCGCTTCGACTACTACCCGCACCAGTTCTCGGGTGGGCAGAAACAGCGCATCGTCATCGCTATGGCACTGGCGCTGGGGGCCGACCTCGTGATTGCGGACGAACCGACAACAGCACTCGACGTGACGGTCCAGTCGGAGATCCTCGACCTTATGCGGTCGCTGAAAGATGAATTCTCCACCGGAATTGTGCTCATCACCCACAACATGGGTGTTGTCGCCGACCTCGCAGACCGAGTTGCCGTCATGTACCGCGGTGAGCTGGTCGAAGTCGCCGACGTGCGCTCGCTGTTTGCCAACCCGCAGCACGAGTACACGAAGTCCCTCCTGGCGGCAGTGCCGAAGATCCGCACGCTTAAGAGCGGCCCGGCCACCGGTACTGAGCCGACAAGCGCCTTGGCAGCGGACCGTGCGGCAGAGGACGTGGGAAAGGCCGCACAGCAGGCAGACCCCTTTGCCGACGCGAAGACCATCGTCAAGGCGCGCGGCCTCGAAATCACCTACCGCGGCGGCTTCGGCAAACCAGACTTCCAGGCCATCAAGGGCGTTGACTTCGACATCCGCGAAGGCGAGGTCTACGGCCTGGTGGGCGAATCCGGCTCAGGAAAAACCACGATCGGCCGTGCAATCGCCGGCCTGACTCGCGCCAGCGGAGGCTCCCTGCGGGTCTTCGATCAGGAAATGGTCGGATTCAAAGAAAAGGAATTCAAGCCGCTGCGCGAAAAGATCGGCTTCGTCTTCCAAGACCCCGCAGCCTCGTTCAACCCGCACCTGTCGATTGGCGACTGTATTGCCGAGCCCTTCCGGGTACACAGGCCGCGCATGAGCGAACGCGACCGCCGCAGCGAAGTCGTGCGTCTGCTCGATGCCGTGCAGCTGCCGGGCGAATACGCCGACCGTTATCCGCACGAACTGTCCGGCGGTCAGCGTCAGCGCTGCTCGCTGGCCCGCGGCCTGGCGCTGCAGCCCGAACTGGTCGTGGCAGACGAACCCACGTCCGCCCTCGACGTGTCCGTCCAGGCGCGCGTGCTCGAGCTGTTCACCCAGCTGCAGGACGAGTTCGGCTTCGCCGCACTGTTCATCAGCCACGACCTCGCCGTTGTCGACATGCTGTCAGACCGTCTGGGCGTGCTCTTCCACGGCGACCTGCTGGAAGAGGGCACCGGGGAACAGGTGCTCGGCGCACCGCAGCACACCTACACGCAGCGCCTCATCGCATCGCTGCCCGTTCCCGACCCCGTGGAACAGGAAAGCCGACGCAAGCTGGCACGCGCACTGCGCAGCTGAGGCCGCGAACCTCACCCGAGCAAACGACGAGGCGCCGCTCACCTTCCCAGGTGAGCGGCGCCTCGTCATTTGGGTTGAGAGGGGGCTCAGTGTCACATAAAGGTGCGCAGGCGGTCTTTTGCTTCGTCCGACAGGGGAGCGGAGCGGCGGGTGTTAATGTTCGTCAGCACCATGACCGAGGTTGCCTTCGCACGGACTTCGCCTTCGTTGATGAGCAGCTGCTCCAGGCCGATTGAGGAATTTCCGACCTTCGTCAGGCGCGTGCGGATTTCAACTTCGCCGGGCCACAGCACTTCAGCCAGGTAGTCGATGGTGATCGTCGCAAGAACAAAAGCGTCGTCCTCCGCGAAGATATCCTGCATCGACTGGATGATCTCCACACGACCGCACTCAAAGTAGGTCGCATAGACGGCGTTGTTGACATGGCCCTGCCTGTCAGTGTCGCCGTACCGGATCTTTTCAATTGCAACCAGCGGGAAATCGCTGGCCTTCGGCTGTTCGTCACTCATACGGTCAGTCTGCCATGACTGCCGAGCTCCGTGAGTACAGTGGGGTGCGTGAAGAAGTCGGACATTGTCATTGTCGGTGCCGGTGCTGCCGGCACGCAGGTCGCCCAGGTGCTGTCGCGTGCTGGCAAGACGGCCGTGCTTGTTGACCCGCGGGACGAACCCGTTGAGCTTCCGCCCCTGACCGACGGCCTGTTCGGGGAGGCGCTGACCGTCACGCCGCTGCCGGTGCCGGAGGGCATCCAGCGCATCACGGCAGAGGCCGTGCGCGTTGAACAGGGTGCTGTGCACCTGGCTGACGGGCGCGTGTTGGAGGCCGAATCGATTGTCATTGCCACGGGGCTCAGCCCGCGCCCCTCACCCATTCCGGGCGGCTTCACGGTCGGCTCGCTGCCTGGGGCGCAGGCACTGCGCGATGCTGTTGTCGGTAGGGGAGACCCCCTGCCGCGGCTGGGTGTGCTGGGGTCTGGTTTCTTGGCTCTTGAGATCGCGCGCTCCGCTGCCGACCTGGGTGCCGAGGTGGCACTCCACTTGCGCGGTGACCTTCCCCTGCCTGGGACCAGTCCGGAGCTGGGTCAGGCCGTGCTCGAACTCAACGAGGCTGCTGGCGTGCGCTTTGTTCCCCGTGACCCGAATCCGGATGCGGCGTCCGCCGATGTGTGGGCCGCCGCGGTCGGTTCGCGCCCCGTGGTCCCGGATTGCCCGTGGCCACTGACGTTCTCGGGTCGTCTGGCAGTGGGTGCTGATCTGCAAGTGGTGCCGGGCGTGTGGGCCATCGGCGACTGTGCTGAACCCGTGGAGGGGCCGAACGCTGGCCTGGGTGATGGAGGTGCGGAGCCGACCGCACTGTCCCAGGGGCTGTGGCTGGGCCGCGTCCTGGCCGGTGAAGACGTCGATGCCGAATGGCGCGAGGTGCCCTCCCGCTGGAGCTTCCAGGGCACCACCCGCGTGTTCACCGCCGGTGCTGCTTACCGGGTGTGCGATCCCACTCCCGTTGTTTTGGGCGATCCTGCCGCAGGCAGGGGGCAGCTGCTGTTCTTCAGCGGGCCTCACGATGACAGCGTGCTTCTTCGGGTAGAAACCATCGGCCTGCCACCGGCGCACAATGCCGCCAAGCGGCTGCTCGGATCCGTCCTGGCCGAAGGGCTTGACGCGATTGCGGACGGCCGTGACCTGCCGGGTGCTGTGACGCGTGCTGAAGCCGCGGCACCGGATTTTGATATGCGTGCCCGCTCGCGCCAGCCGGCGGGGCGAATCGCCTGAAAGCCACATGAGCACGGTTTATCCGACCACTCGGTAGAATCTTGGTGTTCATCAACGTCTAAGGAAGAGTCGCGCATTCATGTCAATGAGTGATTTCGCCGCTGAGCACTCACTCGAGCGGGTGGGCGCCAGGGCGCCGTTCTTCACCTATATGCGCGAAGTGTGGCGGCGGCGCGACTTCACGGCGACTCTGGCCCGCTATCGCATGCGCAGTGAAAACGAGCGCAACCGCCTGGGTCAGCTGTGGGTGCTCCTGCGCCCGTCGTTCTCCGCTCTCATCTACGGTCTGGTTTTCGGCTTCATCCTGGCCGGCAGCCGACCGCCGAACTTCGTGCCATACGTCATCATCGGCGTGTTCATGCTCGAGTTCTACAACTCGTCCATGAACGGCGGAGCCAAGTCGATCATCTCGAACACTTCCCTCGTGCAGTCCCTGCCGTTCCCGCGCATGGTTCTGCCGCTGGCCAAGGTGCTCGAAGAGTTCTTCAACTTCATTCCCACCCTGATTCTCATGGCGATTCTCGTCATCATCGGCGGTGACCTCCCGAACCTCCAGTGGCTGCTCATGATCCCGCTGGTGGCCCTGTTTGCAATCCTCAACACCGGGGTGGCGCTGATCTTCGCCCGCCTGACAGTGCACTTCCGCGACCTGAGCCAGATCACGCCCTACATTTCACGCATGATCTTCTACACCTCGGGTGTGTTCTTCAACCCCCTGACGCTCGTCGAAGGCCGGCCGATCCTCAAGGCCATCTTCGACTGGCACCCCCTGTTCGAGGTGCTGTCACTGGGTCGCGGCATCCTCATGGGCGCTTACGAAATCCACTGGAACTACTGGTGGCACCTGGCGGTGTGGGCGTTCGGCCTGCTGATCATCGGCATGGTCTTCTTCTGGCGAGCAGAGGAGCGCTATGGTCGAGAAAGCTGATATGGATTCCTCACCCCGCGAAGGCGAACCCGTTGTCGTCGTCGACGACCTCCACGTGACGTTCAAGACACTGGCCACGGGCAAACGCATGACACCCAGTCAGGCCGGCGGGCTGTTCCAGCGCAAACGCAGCTACAAGGAAGTCGAAGCCCTCAAGGGCGTGTCCTTCACCGCCAACGCCAACGAATCGATTGGCGTCATCGGAACAAACGGATCCGGCAAATCGACCCTCATGAAAGCGATCACCGGCCTCATCCCTCCCACGCAGGGAGCCGTCTACGCACGGTCCCGGCCCAACCTCTTGGGCGTGGGTGCCGCACTCATCCGCGATCTTTCCGGCGGCCAGAACATCATCCTGGGTGGTCTGGCCATGGGCATGAAGCGCGAAGAGATCGAAGCGAAATACGACGAGATCGTTGAATTCACCGGTCTGCAGGAATTCATCGACATGCCGATGCGCACCTACTCGTCCGGTATGACCGCCCGGCTGAAGTTCGCCATTGCCACGGCGAAGGACTATGAAATCCTCATCGTCGACGAAGCTCTGGCAGTCGGCGACCGCCAGTTCCAGAAGAAGTCCGAAGCCCGCATTCGCAAGATCCGCGAATCTGCCGGTACCGTCTTCCTCGTTTCGCACTCCATGCGGTCCATTCGCGACACGTGCAACAGGACAATCTGGATTGAAAAGGGCGTCCTCATGGCCGACGGCGACACCGAAGACGTCGTCAAAGAATACGAAGCACACAGGTGAGCTGCGTGAGCATTGACCTTTCCCAGCTGTGGGAACTCGATGAGCGTCCCGGCGTGTCCTTCATCATGCCGGTGCTCAACGAAGAGAGCCGGATCGAACGCGCCGTGCAGACGGTGCTGAACCAGGAGTACCTGGGGCCGAAGGAAATCGTCATAGGCTTGGGTCCTTCAACTGACCGGACAGCTGAAATCGCCGAGCGCATGGCCCGCGATGATGCGCGCGTCCACGTGGTGCACAACCCCGCGGGCGATACCCCCACGAGCCTCAACCTGGCGATTGCCGAAACCCGCTACCCGGTCATCATCCGGGTTGACGCGCACTCGGAACTGCCGTCGAACTACGCGGCGATCGGTGTTGACACTCTGCGCGAAACGGGTGCCGCGAACGTCGGCGGACTCATGCGCGCAGTGGGGGAGACCCCGTTCCAAAAAGCCGTTGCTCGTGCCTACATGTCGCCGATTGGCCTGGGCGGACCCGCCTATCATTCGGGTGCGCAGGCGGGCCCGAGCGAATCGGCTTACCTCGGAATCTTCCGCCGCGAAGTCTTCGACCTCCTGGGCGGCTTTGATCCCACCCTGCGCCGCGGGCAGGACTGGGAGCTCAACCTGCGTATCCGTGCGGCAGGCGGACTCGTGTGGTTCAACCCGGAACTCGTCGTCACCTACTGGCCACGCGCCGATATCCGCAGCGTGGCCCAACAGTTCTACGCAACCGGCAAATGGCGTGCCGAAATCGTGCGCCGCCACAGCACCCGCAACAGCCTGCGCTATTTTGCTCCGCCCGTGCTGGTTGCCGGCCTGGCGACCGCCGCAGTGGGAACAGCGCTGCAGGCCACCGGCGCGGCTCGTCGCCTGCCAAAGCCCGTGTGCTGGGGAATCGGCGCAGCGCAAGTCGGTGCCGCCTCCTACGCCGCCGTCGTGTCAGCGCTCGCGCTGACGGCGAAGGATGCTGACAAACAGGAGCGCGCAGCCTTCGCCGCGGCCGTGCCGACCATGCACATTGCGTGGGGAACCGGCTTCCTCAAGGGCATCGTCACGGGAGCCGACCACAGCGATGCCGACCGATCAAGAACAGAGGCGCGCGGCACCTCGGCAGAAGACAGGACAGAAGAACAGGACCGCCCATGAGCAAGAAGTTTGAGTTCGGCAAACAGCCGGCGAAAGGGTTCAACGCCCCGCTCATTGCGGGTGGGCTCGTGCTGGTGGGCATCCTGATTGCTGTGGCGGTCTTCGTTCTCACGCCCAAGGACCGCCTGACGGTTGACGGCCTCAACACACCTGCCGTGGCGGCACTCGGCGGAGGTTCGGACTCCCTGCCGGCAAATTCGCTTGAAGCGGTCGAAGAGAACGCCAAGTTCGGCTACCTCCCGGCGGTTGACCTGGCGAAAACCGCCGATGACGACCTCGTGCTGGCCAACGCCGAATCCGTGCAGGCGGACCTCAACCTGGCCCAGCCTTTGAACGAAACGCCAACCGACAAGTTCCTGTCGTCCAAGATCCCGCCTGCCAAGAGCAAAGACGGCAGCGGGGAGCATACCCGCCCGGGCACCCCGATTACCTTTGACGACGCCATGAAGCGCTACGGCAAGTACCTGGTGTTCGCACCCCGCGTGGAATCACAGGAAGTGCTCAGCGACGTCCTGGACATCACCGAAAAGCGCTCAGACCCGGATGCGCTCATTGTGCGCTCGACATCGCTCGAAGTGCTCAGTGCCGCCGAAGAAGCCGGCGCCACCGGCATGTACATTGGCGAAGTCACATCGACCACACCCGGGGAACTGAAAGAAGCCGGTGTTTCGATGGTCGCGCTGGAGGCCGGCGAAGAGGACCTCGACACGGACGCCTACGACAGCGCGGGAATTCGCGTGTGGGCTTCCGGTGTTGCCTCAGAAAAGCAGCTCAAGGCGCTTGAGCAGGACGGCATCTTCGGTGCGCTGACCACTGACCCCTTTACCGTCCAGCCGCCCGCTGTCAAAAGCAACAAGTGAAGCGCGCCCCGCGCTTTCACAGCTGAAGGAGAAACATGAGCCAGCCGCTCGGCAAACCCGCACACATCGGCAACCTCGACGCTTCGCAACTGGGCCCCCAGCCCACCTACCTGCCGGATGACCACCCGGATGTCGAGGCGCGCCGCCGCCTGGACGCCGGCGAAGAGCCCATCGACGTGGCCCACGACCTCCCGGCGTCCTGCCTGGCATGGGCCGAACTGTCAGACGAAGCCTTCTCCGAGGGCCGCCTGGTGGACTCTTACGCCTACGCCCGCGTGGGCTACCACCGTGGCCTCGACGCTCTGCGTCAGGCTGGTTGGCGCGGTGTCGGTCCGATTCCGTACTCCCACGAGGTCAACCGCGGCTTCCTCCACGCCCTGTACAACCTGGGCCGGGCCGCCGCCGGCATCGGCGAAGCAGAAGAGGCCCAGCGGATTGAGAAGTTCCTCCGCGACTCCGATCCGGAGGCCATTGACCGCATCGGCTCTGGAAGCTGACGAGGCGCCGCTCGCCTTAGCCTGTGACTGACCGGGGCTGTTCCTGACGTGTGGGGCAGCCCCGGTTTCGTCTGCCGGCGGGGAGTTCGTGGGCCCGTCAGTGCGCAGTGCCCCGCATCACATTTCTGCCCATCCGATAGAATGGGGTGGCAACGGCGGTCATCCGCCTTTTTGTATGCGCTGAATGTGCGAAGAAGTCAACGTGAGGTGACGAATGCCTGCAATCGTGGTCGTCGGTGCCCAGTGGGGCGACGAAGGCAAGGGCAAGACCACAGACATCCTGGGTACCCAGGTCGACTACGTCGTGAAGCCCAACGGCGGCAACAACGCCGGGCACACGGTGGTCGTCGGCGGTGAAAAGTACGAACTCAAGCTGCTGCCCGCAGGTATTCTGTCGCCGAATGTCACACCTGTGATCGGCAACGGCGTCGTCGTCAACCTCGAAGCGCTGTTCAATGAAATCGACGGTCTGGAAGCACGCGGTGCTGACACCTCGAAGCTCAAGATCTCCGCCAACGCGCACCTGGTGGCACCTTTCCACCAGACGCTGGACAAGGTTACGGAGCGCTTCCTGGGCAAGCGCGCAATCGGCACCACCGGCCGCGGAATCGGCCCCACCTACATGGACAAGACCGCACGCCTGGGCATCCGCGTGCAGGACCTGTTCGACGAATCGATCCTGCGTCAGAAGATCGAAGGCTCCCTGCGCCAGAAGAACGAACTTCTGGTCAAGGTGTACAACCGCCGCGATGTCACGGTCGACGAAATCATGGAGTACTTCGCGCAGTACCGCGACCGCATTGCGCCGATGGTGGCGGAAACCGAACTGCTGCTCAACAAGGCACTCGATGAAGGCAAGGTCGTCGTCATGGAAGGCGGCCAGGCCACCATGCTCGATGTCGACCACGGCACCTACCCGTTTGTCACGTCGTCCAACCCCACCGCCGGCGGTGCCTGCGTCGGCTCCGGCGTTGGCCCCACCCGCATCAACCGCGTCGTCGGCATCGTGAAGGCCTACACCACCCGCGTGGGTGCTGGGCCGTTCCCCACGGAGCTGTTCGACGACATGGGCGAATACCTGCAGAAGCAGGGCGGCGAATTCGGCGTCAACACCGGCCGTCCGCGCCGTTGCGGCTGGTTCGATTCAGTCATCGCCCGCTACGCAAGCCGCGTCAACGGCTTCACCGACTATGTGCTGACCAAACTCGACGTGCTCGACGACCTGGACGAAATCCCGGTGTGCGTGGCCTACGACGTCGACGGTCAGCGCTTCGATGAAATGCCGATGTCTCAGTCGGACTTCCACCACGCCAAGCCGATCTACGAAACCTTCCCCGGCTGGAAGGAAGACATCTCCGGCTGCCGCACTTTCGATGACCTGCCGAAGAACGCACAGGACTACGTGCTGGCGCTCGAGCGCATGTCCGGCTGCCGAATCTCGGTCATCGGCGTGGGCCCCGACCGCGAACAGTCGATCGTTCGCCACGACCTGCTGGACTGATCTGCCGAACGGGTGCGTGCCGGTTACCCTTGTGGCATGCACTCAACCCCGCAGATACCCGAACCCGCGCAGAAGGTTCCCCACGAGCGGACCTTCCACGGCGACACGTTCGTCGACAACTACGAATGGATGCGCGACAAAGACAGCCCGCAGGTCCGTGACTACCTGGACCGCGAAAACGCGTACACGGATGCTCGCACGGAGCACCTGAACGGCCTGCGTGAGCGGATTTTCGACGAGATCCGTTCGCGCACAAAGGAAACCGACCTCTCAGTTCCCGCCCGCCGCGGCGACCATTGGTACTTCACCCGCACCTCGGAGGGGAAGAACTACCCGGCCTACTGCCGCGTCCCAGTGCGCGACGCTGACAGCTGGACCCCACCCGGCATCGAACCGGGTGTTGCTCTGGACGGCGAAGAACAGCTCATCGACTTCAACGCTGAAGCCGGTGACAGCAGCTTCTTCGCAGTCGGCTCTCTCGATGTTTCCCCCGATGGCAAGCTGCTCATCTACGCCGTCGACCGGGTTGGCGATGAGCGTTTCACACTGCGCATCCGCAATCTGGAAACCGGTGAAGATCTGCCAGACGAAATCTCCGGCATCTTCTACGGAGCATGCTTCGACGGCACCGGCAAGCACATCTACTACACAACAGTCGATGATTCCTGGCGCCCCGACACCGTGTGGCGGCACACCCTGGGAGACTCAACTGACAGCGACGTCGTGGTGTTCCGAGAAGACGACGAAAGGTTCTTCGTGGGCGCTGAGCTTTCCCGCACTGGCGACTACCTGTTCATCGCGACCGAAGCGAAGACCACGTCCGGCACCTGGTTCATCCCCACCTCGGACCCAACAGCCGAACCGCAGCCGGTGTGGCCGCGTGAGCAGGACGTCGACTATTCCGTCGAACACGCCGTGATCGACGGGGAAGACCGCTTCCTCATAGTCCACAACCGCGAACGAGCCGACTTCGACATCGTCGATGTTCCAGCGGCAGCCCCCGGCACCTCGGCAGCCCAGGCCCGGCCGGTGGTGAGCGATGTCAGCGGCATGCGCATTGAAGAAGTCCAGGCGTTCAGCGGCCTCATCGCCGTCGGCTACAGGCGCGCGGGCTTTGCCCGGGTCGGCATCATCGACCTGAGTGCTGCCGCCGAAGACGGCGTGCGCCCGATGACTGAGGTCGACTCCGGTGAAGACGCCGGCTACCGCTTCATTGCAGCGGACAACCACTCCTTCGACCAGCCGCACGTGCGAGTGACGATGGGTTCGCTCGTCCGTCCGCACACGGTCGCTGACTGCACTCCGACCAGCACGCAGATCCGCAAGGTGACAGAAGTGCCCGGTGTGGACCTCGGCGCATACTCGCAGACCCTGGAATGGGCAACGGCGGCCGACGGCACGCAGATCCCGGTGAGCCTCGTGTGGCGCACCGACGCTGTTGACCGCAGCGGCCCAGCACCGCTCAACCTGTACGGCTACGGCAGCTACGAAGCGTCCATGGACCCGGCGTTCTCGGCCGCCCGCCTGAGCCTGCTGGACCGCGGCGTCGTGTTCGCGATCGCCCACATTCGCGGTGGCGGCGAAATGGGCCGCCACTGGTACGAACAGGGCCGCATGGAGTTCAAGAAGAACACCTTCACCGACTTCATCGACGTTGCCGACCACCTGATCAGCACCGGCTGGACGACAGCCGATCGGATGGTTGCCCGCGGTGGTTCCGCCGGCGGTCTGCTTATGGGCGCGGTCGCCAACATGGCTCCGGACCGCTTCGCCGGGATCATCGCGGACGTTCCCTTCGTCGATTCGCTCACCTCGATGCTCATGCCGGAGCTTCCGCTGACCGTCATCGAATGGGAAGAGTGGGGCGACCCGCTGCACTCGAAGGAGTTCTACGAGTACATGCGCAGCTACGCGCCGTACGAAAACGTCACGCAGCAGCAGTACCCGCCGATTTTGGCGATCACATCGCTCAACGACACCCGCGTGCTGTACGTCGAACCCGCCAAGTGGACGGCCCGCCTGCGCGAAGTCGGCGCCGACGTCATCCTCAAAACCGACATGACCTCCGGTCACGGTGGAGCATCCGGCCGCTATGACTCGTGGCGCGAAGCAGCATTCTGGATGGCCTGGATGCTTGACCGTCTGGGCCTGGCCGAAGGCAGCGAACAGTGAGCCCGACGCTCATCGCGGCAGCCGTATTCACCCTGCTCGGTTTCGGCGTGGCAGCACTTCTGTGGTTTCCGACCCGCGCCGCTGCCGCCGGCCGGCTTGGCCCCAACGACCGGTGGGGCATCCGCATGGGTGCCACCCGCCGCTCACCGGAAGTGTGGAAGCACGCCCACCGGGCCGCGTTCATCTACATTGCCGCAGCCCCCTGGATCGCCGTGATCTCACTGCTGGCCACAATCGCCCTGGCCGTGTGGGTCAGCGAAGGCGGGGCGCTCATGATGGCGCTGCTGGGCCTGTGCGGGCAGATCTTCATCGGCATCTTCGGCACCGTGTTCGCCATCATCGCCGCCCGCGGCAAACGGTAGACCGCCTGTTCCGGAACCGGTGCCCAGCGGCAGCCGCACCGGAACCGGGGACAGCAAGCGGCGCAACGTCAGAAGAATGACGAGGCGCCGCTTGTCTCTGTGCCGGTGTTAGGTGATCAGCGCAGCTGGGTCAGCTGCCCAGGCGCTTGGATGCGATCTCAGCGCCCTGTGCGAGGCTTTCGAGCTTCGCCCAGGCGATTTCAGGGTGGACGCGTCCGCCCAGACCGCAGTCGGTCGAGGCGACGACGTTTTCGGGGCCCACCAGGCGGGCAAAGCGCTCAATGCGGTCTGCCACCAGCTGCGGGTGCTCAACGATATTCGTCGAGTGGGACACGATGCCGGGGATGATGTACTTGCCGTCGGGCAGCTTGGTGTCCTCCCAGATGCGCCATTCGTGTTCGTGGCGGACATTCGCAGCTTCGAAGGTGATGCCGGCGGCGTTGATGCTCAGTACATCGTCGACGATCTCTTCGAAGGGCAGGTCCGTAACGTGCGGGCCGTGCCAGGAGCCCCAACAGGTGTGGAAGCGCACCTGCTGCGGGTCGATGCCGCGCAGCGCGTAGTTGAGCGCCTCAATGCGCGGACGCGTGAACTTGCGGTACTCCTCGAACGTGGGGGCGGGATTGATCTGGTCCCAGTTCTCAGCAATTGAGGGGTCGTCGATCTGGATGATGAAGCCGGCTTCGGCAATTGCCAGGTACTCTTCACGGAAGACATCGGCCATGGCCCAGATGAACTCTTCCGCGGTGTCGTAGTAGCCGTTCTCGATGCGTGCGGCAGAGCTTGGGCCGAGCGAGTTGATGTAGGCGGTCGATGGGTCGACGCCGGCTGCCTCGCAGGCCTTCTTCAGGTTCTGGATGTCACGCTGGATGAGCTCCTGGCCGACGTAGCGCACCGGCTCAACGGCCACGGGGAACTGCTGCTGCTGTCCGGTGTCAGCGCCAGAAGCTTCCACGTCGCCGTACACGCCGGGGAACAGGTGGCGGTCGCGGCGGTCGGGAAAGCTGGTCAGCACAACCTTGCCCGGTTCGGAGCGGACCGGGGGAGCATTGTGGAAGTGCACATCCTGCAGTTCAAGGCCCGAGGTGCGCTCAAAGGAGTAGTGCCACCAGGCGCCGTAGTCCCTTTCGGCGGCCATGGCGTGACCGTATTCGCCGTCATTGACTTCCGTGATGCCGACGTCCTTCTGGCGCTTGACGATGTCGACAACGGAATCGGTCAGCAGCTGTCCGAACTCGTCTGTGTCGATGTTGTCATCAAAGCGCGCGGCGTTGGCGGTAATCAGCTTGTCGGTGCGCGGCAGTGATCCGGCGTGAGAAACGCGAATGGTCATGATGCTCCTTTCTGGATGAATTTTTTTCATCATATGAACGGGCAAACATGCGTGTTCCGACGTTGACGCATTTCGGAATATTTGTGAAATAAAAGCGGCGCCTCGTCATAAATTGACGAGGCGCCGCTTGGCTGAGGCGCTGTGCTCAGGTGAGCACGGTTTGCGTCAGTCGGCCACGTAGTACAGGCGCTTGTTGACGAATTCGTCCATGCCGACGGGGCCGAGTTCACGGCCGTAGCCGGAGCGCTTCACACCGCCGAACGGAAGGTATTCGGCACCGGCCTTCGGGATGTTGACCGAAGCCATGCCCACCTCCAGCCGGTCGGAGACCTTCTGGGCGCGTTCGACGTCTTCGCTGAAGACCGTGCCGCCCAGACCGAACTGAGTGTTGTTGGCCAGTTCCAGCGCTTCTTCGTCAGAGGACACCGGGTAGGCCACGAGCACCGGACCGAAGAACTCTTCGTAGTAGATGTCCGAGCCCACCGGAATGTCGGTGATGACGGTCGGGGACACGTAAGCGCCCTCGTCGGAGATCTGCCCGCCGGTGCGGATGGTGGCGCCGGCGTCCTTGGCGCGCAGAATCTGGTCGTAGAGGTTCTCAGCTGCTGCGCGCGACGACAGCGGCATGTAGACGTTCGGGTCTTCGCTCGTGTAGTCGCCGGGGGTGGCCTCAGATGCCAGACGGACCAGTTCGTCAACGAACTCTTCGTACATGTCGTCCATGACGATGATCCGCTTGTTCGAGTTGCACGCCTGGCCGGTGTTGAACAGGCGGGTCTTGTAGGCGAGCTGAGCCGAAGCCTTGACATCGGAGGAGTCCAGCACGATGTACGGGTCGGAACCGCCGAGTTCAAGAACGGCCTTCTTCAGCGCCTTGCCGGCCTGAGCCGAAATTGCGGCACCGGCGCGTTCGGAACCGGTGAGCGAAACACCGGCGATGCGGTCATCGGCAATGACCTTCGAAATCTGGTCGTGCTTGGCGTAGATGTTCTGGAAAACACCTTCCGGCACGCCGGCCTCCAGCATGATCTCTTCCATCACGCCAGCGGACTTTGCGCAGATTTCTGCGTGCTTGAGAACGATCGCGTTGCCCAGCATGAGGTTGGGGGATGCGAAGCGAGCCACCTGGTAGTAGGGGAAGTTCCACGGCATGATGCCGAGGATGGTGCCGACCGGCTTGTGCTGCATGACAGCCTTGCCTCCGGGGGCATCCAGCGGAACATCCTTGGTGAACTCTGCGGCGTTGTCGGCGTAGTACCGGTAGATCTTTGCGCAGTATTTGGCTTCGCCGATGGCCTCCGAGCGGCGCTTGCCCATTTCGACGCCGATGATTTCGGCGAGCTCTTCGGCGCGCTCGTCGTAGAGGTCGGCAACGCGGTGGACGATCTTCGCCCGTTCGCTCATGTCGAGCTCAGCCCATTCGCGCTGGGCCTTTTCTGCCTTTGCGAGAACTGCTTCGAGTTCGTCGTCGCTGATGGCCGGGAACGTTTCAACGGTCTCTCCCGTTGCCGGGTTGATGACCTTGTAGTCCATGCTCATTCAGTCCTCCTTGGTGTAGAACAGGCGTTTGTTGACGAATTCGTCCATGCCGACGGGGCCGAGCTCGCGGCCGTAGCCGGAGTTCTTCACACCGCCGAACGGCAGTGCGGCTGAATCGGTGTCGTAGGAGTTGATCTTGGCCATGCCCACGTGCAGGCGGCTGCCGACGGCTTCTGCACGTGCGGTGTCGGTGCTGAACACGGTGCCGCCCAGACCGAAGCGCGAATCGTTGGCAAGTTCAAGGGCCTCTTCGTCCGAGCTGACGCGGTACACCACAAGAACGGGGCCGAACAGCTCTTCGTAGTAGACATCCGAGCCCACGGGGACGTCGGTGACGACGGCGGGGCTGAAGTAGGCGCCGGGGCCGTCAGCGAGTTCGCCGCCGGTGCGGATGGTCGCGCCGGCATCCTTGAGCTGTTCCATCTGCTTGGCGAGGTTCTCTGCCGCCCCGCGTGAAGACAGCGGCTGGTAGACGGTCGGGTCGTCGCTCGTGTAGTCGCCGGGTTTCATGTCTGAGGCCAGGCGGACCAGTTCGTCGACGAATTCGTCGTAGGCGTCGTCCATGACGATCAGGCGCTTATTGGAGTCACACGCCTGGCCCGTGTTGTACATGCGGGTGGCAAACGCGTCCTGCGCTGCCTTCTTCGCGTCCTCGGTGTCGAGGATGATGTACGGGTCGGAACCGCCAAGCTCAAGAACGGCCTTCTTCAGCGCCTTGCCGGCCTGTTCCGACACGATTGCGCCGGCGCGCTCTGAACCGGTGAGCGAAACACCAGCAATGCGGTTATCCGCAATGGCTTCGGCAATCTGGTCGTGGGAAGCGCGCACATTGACGTAGACGCCTTCGGGCAGACCGGCTTCGCGGAAGATGTCTTCGATGATCTGCGCGGATTCGGGGCAGATTTCAGCGTGCTTGAGCACAATGCCGTTGCCCAGCATGAGGTTGGGCGCAGCAAAGCGAGCCACCTGGTAGTAGGGGAAGTTCCACGGCATGATGCCCAGCAGAACGCCGATGGGGCGGCTCTGCAGGATGGCAGCGCCGTCCGGGGTGTCGAGTTTCTTGTCGGCTGCGAATTCAGCGCCGTTGTCGGCGTAGTAGTTGAGGATTTCAGCGGAGAACTGGGCTTCTTCAGCGCCTTCCGAGTGGCGCTTGCCCATTTCCTTTCCGATGATGTGGCCGAGTTCGTCAGCGCGTTCGTCGAACAGCTGAGCAGCCTTCTTCACAACGGCGGCGCGCTCTTCGATGGGACGAGCGGCCCACTGCTTCTGGGCTTCGACAGCTGTGTCGAGTGCCTGGTTCAGCTGGGCGTCGGAGATGGTTTCGTACTCGGCTTTCACCTGGCCGTCTGCCGGGTTCGTCACCGCGTAGTTCGAGCTCATCGACCCTCCTTAGTCGTTCGAGGTCTCTGTTAGCCCTAACACTATCGGCACCGGGGAACATTCCGCTTAGCCTATTGCTGTGCTTCCCAGGCGAATGTCGCAATCCAGTGGGATGACATGTATTCGTCCGATACGGCGGCCTCGAGGCCCGGCGCCATAAGTGCGGGCACGGCAGGGCGCAGCTGTTCGGCGCGGACCGTGTCGCCCCAGTCTGCGAAAACTGCCGCTATGCGGATAAGAGAAGCGGCGACGGTCAGACCCAGACCGTAGAGGTGCGACTGGTGCCCGTCCGTGGGGTCGAGCACTGTCAGCGGTGTCAGGACCTCGGAATCGGGCGAGAGCTCGGACAGGAACGCAGGCAACCAGGTCTCGAGTTCTTCGCTGCTGAGCACCTCGAGCATGAGGTCGGCCTCGCAGAGTCCCGCGGACAGGAAGTCGTGACCGCTGCGCTCAAAGTGGAACGGCCACGCGCGGTCACCGGCGAAGAACCTGCGGGCCGCAGCATCAACGGCGCTGACGACGTCGTTGCGCTCAAGCGTGATTGCCGCCCGCCGGATTCGGCGCAGACCAAAGGCGGTGTTGGTGTGCAGGCCGTGGCGGACCGGCGCAGGCGCTGTATCCAGCCAGTTCAGTGTGAGGTCAAAAACTGCCTCAGCGAGCACAGCTGCATTTGCGGCAAGGGAATGCAGCTGAGGCAGGTGAGAAGTATGCAGGGCGGAGGCCAGTTGTGCCGCCCACGCCCAGCCGTAGGGACGTTCCCATGACGGATTGGCCCGCATGTACGTGGCCTCGACCTCGAGGTTCGCCGGGCTCAGGTGCTCCGTGAGGATCGTGAGTGCCTGCTGCGCCCACGGTGCGTCCAGGCCCTCGGATTCATATTCGGCTTCCAACAGCTGAGTCAGCAGCCAGTGCATGTGCACACTGGAATGCCAGTCAAAGGAATTGCCGAACGCCGGGTGCATGTCCACCGGCTGCTTCAGGTCCGCATGGTCGCGCTGCACGTGGTGCGCGGCATACGGAAACTCGCGGGTGACGTTCTCAAGCGCCACCGCCGCCAACTGTTTTCTGCTGGGCCGCCGGTGTGGAAACAACATCCCACCAAGTTACCGTTCGTTACTCTGCTGCGGCGTGCAAAAACTCCGGACTCTGCTGCGGCGTGCAAAAACTCGGGAGTTTTCTGCCGAATTGACCGAGTTTTTGCACTTGTGAGCAGAGTCCGGGGTTCGTGACCGCTAGATCCACTGAAGCGCAGCAGCGTGTGCGGAATGCGGTCGCATACGCAGGGAAAACCGCCAGCGGTCCTGTAGGTGTGATCATGTGTGTCTGCTGTGGCGTGCAAAAACTCCGGATTCTGCTCTGGTGGTCAAAAACTCGAGAGTTTTCTGCCGGATCAACCGAGTTTTTGCACTTGTGAGCAGAGTCCGGGGTTCGTGACCGCTAGATCCACTGAAACGCAGCAGCGTGGGATGAAAGCGCAGAAAACGAACGAGGTGCCGCTCACCTTGAACGGTGAGCGGCACCTGGTGTGTTGGCTTCAGATCAGCCGAAGTGCTTGAGCATGGTGCCCTTCGAGGTTTCCAGGAGCTCCTGCAGACCGATGGTGAACTGGTCGACCACCTCGAGGCTCGCCTGGTTGTCTTCGCCGGCATCAGTCATGCCGATGCGCACGTGTGGGAAGTTCCGGGCGGTGCACATGTCGGTGAAGCGCACTTCTTCCGAACGCGGCACGGCGACGATTGCACGGGCTGCGGTTTCGGAGAACAGTGCGGTGAACAGGTCCACACCGTCGCGGTTGATGACTTCGTCCAGCCAGATGCGCGCACCCATGCCGAAGCGCATAACCGATTCGGCCACGGCGATGGCCAGACCGCCCTCCGAAAGGTCGTGCGCGGTGTCGATCATGCCGTCGCGGCTGGCGTTGATGAGGATCTCGCCGAGTTCGCGTTCAGCTTCCGGCTTGAACTTAGGCGGCAGACCGCCCAGGTGGCCGTGTGCGACATCCGCCCAGGCCGAACCGCCGAAGTCCTCTTCTGTTTCGCCCAGCAGGTAGATGGCGTGGCCGGCACCCGTGAAGCCCGACGGGGTTGCGCGGGTGACGTCGTCGAAAACGCCCATGACGCCGACAACCGGGGTGGGCAGGATCGCGGTGTCGCCCGTCTGGTTGTACAGCGACACGTTGCCGCCGGTGACGGGAACGCCAAGAGCCTGGCATCCCTTCGCGAGGCCCTCAATCGCGGTGGCCAGCTGCCACATGATGGCGGGGTCTTCCGGCGAACCGAAGTTGAGGCAGTCGGTCACGGCCATCGGACGAGCACCGGTGGTGGCGACGTTGCGGTAGGCCTCGGCCAGTGCCAGCTGAGCGCCGGTTGCCGGATCCAGGTAGGTGTAGCGGCCGTTGGCGTCGGTGGCCAGTGCAATGCCCAAGCCCGTTTCTTCGTCGACGCGGATGACACCGGCGTCGTCGGGGAAGGCCAGAGCGGTGTTGCCCTGGACGTAGCGGTCGTACTGGTTGGTGACCCATTCCTTCGAGCACAGGTTGGGTGAGGCCACGAGGTCCAGCAGGGTCTGGCGCAGTTCGTCGCCGCTTTCGGGGCGGGCCAGTCCTGCGGCGTCGACCGTGTTGGCCTGTGTTTCAGCCTGCCAGGACGGTTCGCTGTAGGGGCGTTCGTAGACCGGGCCGTCGTGGGCGACGGAGCGCGGCGGCACGTCGACGATGACGTCGCCGTGCCATTCGATGACCAGGCGGCCGGTGTCGGTGACTTCGCCGAGAACCGAGGTTTCGACTTCCCACTTGCCCACGATCTCCATGAATTCGTCGAGCTTCTCGGGCCGCACAACTGCCATCATGCGCTCCTGAGATTCCGACATGAGGATCTCTTCGGGCGTCAGCGTGGGGTCGCGCAGCAGGACGTCGTCCAGGGCGATGTGCATGCCGCCGTCACCGTTGGAGGCCAGTTCCGAGGTGGCACAGGAAATGCCGGCCGCGCCGAGGTCCTGAATGCCCTCAACGGTGTCTGCAGCGAACAGTTCGAGGCAGCACTCGATGAGCACCTTTTCGCTGAACGGGTCACCGACCTGCACTGCGGGGCGCTTGGATTCGGAGCCCTCTTCGAAGCTTTCGGAGGACAGGATGGAGGCACCGCCGATGCCGTCACCGCCGGTGCGCGCACCGAACAGAACAACCTTGTTGCCGGCACCGGAGGCGTTCGCCAGGTGGATGTCGTCGTGTTTCATGATGCCGACGGCCAGCGCGTTGACCAGCGGGTTGCCCTGGTAGGCGGGGTCGAAGATGGTTTCGCCGCCGATGTTCGGCAGGCCGAGCGAGTTGGCGTAGCCGCCGATGCCGGCAACAGCGCCGTGGCACACCCGAGCGGTGTCAGGGTGGTCGATTGCACCGAAGCGCAGCTGGTCCATAACCGCGACCGGGCGTGCACCCATCGAGATGATGTCGCGGACAATGCCGCCGACACCCGTGGCCGCACCCTGGTAGGGCTCGACCATGGTCGGCGAGTTGTGGGACTCAACCTTGAACGTGACGGCCCAGTTCTGCCCGATGTCGACAACACCGGCGTTTTCGCCGATCGGCACGAGCATGTGCTTCTTCATGTCTTCGGTCAGGTATTCCCCGAACTTGCGCAGGTGCACCTTGGAGGACTTGTAGGAGCAGTGCTCCGACCACATGACGGAGTACATGGCCAGCTCTGCCGAGGTGGGACGACGCCCGAGCACTTCGCGGATTGCGTCGTACTCGTTTTCCTTCAGGCCGAGTGACGCCCAGTCCTGCTCGACATCCGGGTTGGCGGCCGCGTATTCGACGGTCTCCTTGACCTTTTTGTCGGCAGAGGGGTTCGTGGATGACATGCCTGTCGAGGTCCTCTCGTTGGTGCGCTCCTCGCGCGTATCCGGGTGCGCGGGGATGACGGGGGATTCCGTGGTCATCCTACCGCGCGCGTACCCGCCTGCGGCACGCGGTCGATGGGCGTCGCACCGGGGTGCTCCGCAAAGCTCACGAGGTGCCGCTCACCTGAGCGGGCGGACTGTCAGGGACTGTGTGACAACGGCAAAGGGGCCGTAGGCGTCGTGCCAGACGGTGTGGGTTGTGCCCAGGCCGGTGGGGCCGAAGCTGACACTGACATCCCCGGCCTGCCAGGGCAGGCCGACAGGGTCCTGGGGGACCGGCTGCGGCTGCACTCCCGGTACGGGTGCGTGGGGCTTGCGGATGTACGTGACGGTCAGTTCGACATTGGGATACGCGACCTTCCGCGGATCTTCGCGGACTGACATGCCGTTGGCGGTATCGAGCAGGGCCGCAGACTTCGCGAACTGCGAGGTCGGCTCATCGGCGAGATCAACCGTGGACGCCAGCCAGAAGTGCGCACGCCCCGGTTCGAACTGGTGCCGGTACGCCCGCAGAGTGGTGATGTAGTCACCTGGCCACACGCTCGAACCGGCGAACTCTTCCATGTCCTCCAGCGGGGTGAGTGCGGGGAAAGGCGAGGCGGCAAGAGAAGCGGTCTCCACCTCGAGAGTCAGCCAGGCGCGAGCCCGCACAATGACCCGCCCGCCATAGGTGAGCAGCACTTCGACCAGTTCGATGGTCCGTCCCGGCCGCAGCACCTCAACGCTGTAGTCATACGTCGCAATCGGCACCACACCGTAGATGTCAAAGCTGATCCGCGAAACCTGCAGGTGGTCGTGACCGCGAGCCTGCGCGTCAGATTCGATGATGTGGGTGATGAGGCCCAGCGTGGGCGAAATGTGCTGCTCTTGCGGGTTCCACGCTCCCGAGGTGTGCTGCGTGGCCGTGAAGCTGTGCGCGCCGTTGCGCTTGAAGAAAACGTCCATACGCGCATTGTGGCACGCGTCTCATACGGTGGAGCAGCTGACGGGATCTGGTGAGGCCCGGCCCTCGGGAGTGAGCCCGGCGGGTGGTGACCGGCGCCTCGGCAGTTGGGGCGCTCAATACAATTGAGGCTATGTCGGTGCAGAAAATCGTCCTCTTCTACGTATTCACCCCTCTAGCTGACCCAGAAGCCGTGCGGCTGTGGCAGCACGCGCTCGCCGAAGGATGCGGGCTCAAGGGGCGCGTCATCATCTCCAAAGACGGCATCAACGCAACACTCGGCGGAGACATCGACGACGTCAAAAAGTACGTGCGCATCACCAAGAGCTACGAACCGTTCAAAAAGGCCGACATCAAATGGTCCACCGGTCAGGGCGACGACTTCCCGCGCCTGTCCGTCAAAGTCCGGCCGGAGCTTGTCACCTTCACCACACCGGATGAAATCAAGGTCGACGCTGACGGCGTGATCGGCGGGGGAGAGCACCTCAAGCCGGGCGCCCTGCACAAGCTCATCGAAGAACGCGGCGACGACGTTGTGTTCTTCGACGGACGCAACGCAATGGAAGCTGAAATCGGGCGCTTCCGCGGTGCAATCGTGCCGGACGTCGAAACCACGCGGGATTTCATCGACGAAATCGAATCCGGCAAATACGACGAATACAAAGACCGCCCGGTCGTGACCTACTGCACCGGCGGCATCCGCTGCGAAGTGCTGTCGGTGCTCATGAAGAACCGAGGCTTCAACGAGGTCTACCAGCTGGACGGCGGGATCGTCCGCTACGGCGAAACCTACGGCAATTCAGGCCTGTGGGACGGTTCGCTGTACGTGTTCGACAAGCGTATGCACATGGAGTTCGGCTCTGGTGCTGAGTCGCTGGGCTCGTGCCTGGAGTGCGGCAAGCGCACGCCGAAGTTCGTCAACTGCGCCAATGAAAGCTGCCGCCAGCAGTTCCTGCGCTGTGAAGACTGCACCCGCGCCGGCCTGCACCCCACGTGCGGCAGCTGCGTGTCAGTCGGCATGTGAGGGTGCGGCTGCAGGGGGCCTGCCGGGCGGCCGCTGAGCCTGCCGTGCGGCGGCTGGGCCTGCCGTGCAGCCGCTGAGCCTACCGGGCAGGCGGCGCCTCGCTTCACCCCTCCCGCAGCTGAACTTTGCTGATCTTGCCCGTTGAAGTTTTGGGCAGTTCGGCCACGTAGCGGTACTCGCGCGGAACCTTGAACCCGGCAAGGCGAGCTCGCACGTGTGCCGTGAGCACCTCGTCTTCAAGTTCAGCCCCGTCGCGGGTGACGACGTAGGCCCGCGGGCGCTCGCCCCACTTGGGGTCGGGCACTCCGATGACTGCGGCTTCGGCTACCAGCGGGTGCGAGCCGATGGCGTGCTCAACTTCGATGGTCGAGATGTTCTCGCCTCCGGAGATGATGATGTCCTTTGCGCGGTCCTTCAGTTCGACGTAGCCGTCAGGGTGCATAACACCGAGGTCCCCGGTGTGCAGCCAGCCGCCGGCAAAGGCCTTTGCGGTGGCTTCGGGGTTGCGGTAGTAGCCGGCCATGACGGTGTTGCCTCGCACCACGACTTCGCCGATTGAGACACCGTCGGCGGGCACATCGACCAGAAGCCCGTCGCTGTCTGGTTCGCGCTCGACAACGCGCAGTTCGCTCGAGCCGATCTGTCCCACACCCTGCCGTGCCAGCAGCGCGGCACGGGTATCGGCCGGGAGGTTCTTCCATTCCTCCTGTTCGTAGGCGATCGTGTAGGGGCCTGCGGTTTCGGTCATGCCGAAGGAGTGGGTGACGGAGAATCCGAGTGCTTCGACATCGGCCAGAGTGCGAGGATCCAGCGGTGCACCGCCGCATGTGACCCGCAGCGTGTAGTTCAGCGGGTGTGCCTGCTCGGCATCGCGGATGGTCCGCACGACGGTCGGTGCGCCGTTGAAGTGTGTGACTCGGTGGCGGTCGATGAGTTCCCAGATCTTGGGCCCGCGCACTGCGCGCAGGCACACCTGGGTGCTGCCGGCGGCCGTGAGCGCCCATACTCCGCACCAGCCGTTGCAGTGGAAGATCGGCAGGGTCCACAGGTAGACGCTGTCGGTGTCGAAGTGGGAGTGCAGCACCTGGTTGATCGCGTTTGTGTACGCCTGACGGTGGGTGACGACGACACCCTTGGGATTGCCCGTTGTGCCGGAGCTGTAGTTGATCCCCAGCGGGTCGAGTTCGCTGTGGGGAGCCCACCGGAACTCACGAGGTGCCTGCCCGGTCGGGTCTGCCCACGGCTGCTGGGTCTGGGTCAGGAGGTCTGCGAGGTCGGTGAAGCCTTCGGGCAGATGTGCGGAGGGGTCTGCAGTGCGGTCGACGGCGATGGTCGCCACGGTGGTGAGTCCGCTGATGAGCGGTTGGACAACCGGGATGTATTCGGCGTCGATGACGAAGACCCGCGCACCGGAGTGTTCGAGGATGAACCGGATTTCTGCGCTGGTCAGGCGGATATTCAGCGGTACGAGGACGGCACCTGCCAGCGGCACCGAGAACTGCGCGAGCGCCATTTCGAGGGTGTTCGGCGCCATGTAGGCCACCCGGTCGCCCGGACGGATGCCGAGGTCGGCGAGCAGCTGGGCTCGGTGCTGCGCATCTGCGGCGAGCTCGGCGAAAGTGCGCGTAGTTTCGCCGTCGATGACGGCTGTGCGGTTGGGGTAGACGCGGGCGCTGCGCTCAAGGAAGCTCAGCGGCGAAAGAGGTGTGTGCAGTCCAGTCATAGCTGCGACGCTTCCAGAGCTGAGCTTCCTCGACGGCTTTAGAGGTCACACTGCTTCACGGCCCGTCATACATGACGTAAGTATGACGGGCCGTGAAGTGAAAATGACGTTGTGAGTCGGGGATCAGCTGTCAGTGCTGAGGTCGCCGCTCTGCCATTCGTCGAAGAAGTCCTGGTTGTCCTGAGCCCACTCGTCGACTGCCTTCTGAGGTTCCTTGCCGTCGTAGTCCTTGGCCATGACCTTCTCCAGGCTCTGAAGGCGCTCCGGAGTCAGCGCCAGGTTCTTCAGAGCCTGTGCGGCCTGCGGATGCTCGTCCGTAAAGCCAACACGTGAGAATGAGTAGAGGAAGTCGGGCTCACCGAAAGCGCCGAGGTCATCTTCGAGGTCGCGGATCTTGAATTCGTCATACGCCCAGTGCGGGTGCCACAGGGTGACGGCGATGTTGTCACCGCTGCTTTCGGCCTTGCTCAGAGCTGCCAGCATGGCCGGGGTCGAAGATGAAATGAGGTTGAAGTCATCCAGACCGTATTCCGGGATGACGTCGTTTTCCGTCGCATCCATGAGGCCTGAACCCTTTTCGATGCCGACAATTTCGCCGCCGAAATCGTCCTTGTGGTCCTTCAGTTCACTCAGTTTGGTGATGGGAGCGTCTTCATTGACAGCAATGACGTTCTGCGCCTCGTCGTACCAGCAGCCCTGCTCTTCGAGCTTGTTCTGGTACTTTTCGATGTACTTTGCGTGGGTTACCGGCAGCATTGACGATGACATCCAGTCGACATCGCCGTTTGCGGTGGCGACGAAACCCGGAGCCAGGTCAAACATTTTGACTTCGACCGAGTAGTCGTAGTTGTTCTCCAAGAGGTACTTGGCGAGGTGCGCTGTGGCGATGGTTTCATCCCAGCCGTTGAACGCGGCGACAGTCACGGACTTGTCTTCGTCTTCTGCGGTTTCAACTTCGTCGAGTGGCTGTGAATCGCCTGCTGGTGTGCATTCACCCCAATCGCGGTCCTTGTTCGCGTCGGTGGTTCCCGCACTTTCTGTGCTGCAGCCGGTGAACAGCATGACAGCGGAAACGCTGAGTGCGGTGAGTAGGCGTGCAGTTTTCACGATGCTCCTTCGATAGCGGTTGTCATCGTTTTCACAGTAACAAGCGCTGCGAGTCCGCCTCAGCCGAGTTCCTCTGCCGTCTGGGTTTCTTCGTCCAGCACGTGGTGGCGAAGGAAGTCGATGAACGTGCGGTACCAGACCTCCGCATTTCCGCGGCCCAGAATCCAGTGGCCCTCATCGGGGAAGTAGAGGAAGCGGTGCTGCGTCAGCCCGTCCGGCCCAGCCGGGGTCTTCGATTTGCGCAACAGGTCAAACCACAGCTCCTGCCCCTGGCCGATCGGCACCCGGTAGTCCTTATCGCCGTGGATGACAAGCATCGGGATCTCGATGTCGGCAGCGTACAGATGCGGTGAGTACTCCTTCGACTGACCGGCCATCGCATCGTTCCACGAAGAATTGTCGGTTGTCCGGCCCATGGATTCGGTGTTCCACAGGGAAGCGTGAGTGACAGCGCACTTAAAGCGCGCACCCGTGTGCCCGGCCACCCAGTTGGTCATGTAGCCGCCGTAGGATCCACCGGCAAAGGCTGTGCGCTCAGAGTCGATGTCGGTACGCTCTTCCGCTGCGTCGGTCAAAGCCATGATGTCGGTGAATGGTGTGCCGCCCAGCTGCTGTTGACCGCGGGCAATCATGTACTGTCCGTAACCGGTGGAAATCGCGGGGTCCGGCAGGAGCACCGCAAAGCCGGCAGCCACAAACGGTGCGGGGTTCCACCTGTAGGTCCACGCATTCCACGAACCCCACGGGCCACCGTGTGCAAACACAACGAGCGGGTGCGGGCCATCGACGTCCGGCAGTGACAGCCAGGCGCGAATCTCGGTGCCGTCCTCAGCAGTCGCCGTGACCTCATCAAGCCGACCTGGCACCTCGACAGCCCCGGTCGGATTGGCAAGCTCAGTCACCTCGCCGCTGGCGGGGTCGATTGCAACCGGCTGCGGTGGAGTGTCAATGGAGGAGCGCAGGGCAACCACGCGGCCGTCGTGCACGGCGACTGCGGAAAACACGTACTTCTGTTCGGGCCCACCGGCCAGCCTGCGCGGAGCGGCATCGTTGAGCCCGCCAATCCACACGGAACCGCGGCCGTGGTCATCGGAGGCCGCCACAAGTGTGCTGTCATCAAGCCACACAGCGTCGAACCACTGGTCGAACTCCGGCCACAGGGGCTGCTCGCCGCTCAAACCGCCGTCACCGTCGATCGTGTGCACGTGGGGACGCGGGTGGAGGTCCTGGTCCGGCATCCACTCATCGACGTGTTCAATGACCACGCGCGCGTCATCCGGGCTGAGAGCGCCCAGCCAGCGTGAATCCGTTGGCTGCGATGTCAGCAGCTGCTGGGGCGCCTGCTTGCCCGTGAGATCGACCCGGTGGATGCTCACCTGGTCGATGTGGTCCATGAGTGTGCGTCGCACCGACACGAGCGCCCACGTGCCGTCAGCGGATGCTTCCCAGCCGACCAGCGAGCCTTCCGGCATCTGCGGGTAGGTGAACTCCAGCAGCGGCGGGAGGTCGTCGCCGTCGCGCTTGTGGGCAAAGTCGTCCGAGGTGGAGCTCAGCTGGCTCAGATCCTGCGGCAGCTGTGCCACCGCCAGGCGATTGACGTGCGGCCCGAGGTCGGCATCCCACCGGCGGGTGGGGAACTCGGTGTGCAGAATGCCGGATACTTTCGCGTCTGAGCGCTTCTTGACAAGCTCAGCGTGTTCTTCTTCGCTGTTCGCCTGAGAATGCACCGCCAGCTGTGCCACGAGCACACCGGGTCGAAGAGTGAGGCCGCCGAAACCGCCGGGGCGTGTGGCAATGCGGCGTGCTTCACCGCGTGCCGGCAGCAGGAACAGGGCGGCGTCCTCAGCTTCGTCGCCGTCGTCGCCGGCACGTTTGGCGGTGAAGAAGACGGAGCCGTCTTCGGCGATCGCGGTCGCGCCGATCGAGGCTGCTCCGCGGGTCAAACGTCGCGGCGACGGGTAGTCGGTGTTCGCGTCAGCGGCGAGTTCAACCAGGTGTGTGGCGTAGGACTGGCCGTTTCCGTCCAGCGACTGCACCGAGGCCAACAGCGGGCCGCCGTCGCGGCGGCAGGTCAGCTCTCCGGTGCGCGGCGCATCGAGAAGTGACGTGAGGGTGGAGACGTATGCGGGGGAGTGAGCTTCTTCGGTCATGCCGAAATCGTACTCCCCGGAGTGACGCGGAACACATAGGGGTCCGCGTATAGAAAACCTCAGCTCAGCAGAGCAGCAATAGCGGCAGCGACCGCACAGGCCGCCACCCGCGTCATCGGCCGAAGAGTCTTCCGAAGAATCCCTTTTTCTTCTTCTTGGGCTGTTCCTCGACAGGGGTCTGCTCCGGTGCCTGCTGCTGGGCAGCCGGCTTGTCTTCTGCCGGTTCCCGAGGTGCCTCCGCCTTTTCGTCGGCAGGAGCCTTTTCGGTTTCTTCGGCTGCTGCGGCAGGCTTTTCTGCTGCAGGGCGTTCAGGCGTCGGCTCGTCGACTTCGCCGGCGCCCGTGTAGTGCTCGCCGAGGGCGGGCTCGGGCTTGTCTTCGGCAGTCTGTGCGGCGACGCTGAAGTCGACTTCGATCGGCACGGACTGCGGCGTGACCGGCTGTGCGGCAGCGAACTGTTCCTGCGCTTCGCCTTCCAGAGGTGCGTGCACCTGGCAGTTGGTCAGGCGGGACTGTTCGTCGAAGTCGGTGTCAGCCGAACCGTCGGCCAGCAGAATCCGCAGGCTGGACCCTTCTAGGGGAGCGGTTGCGAAGCCGCGCAGCGCCGCGTAGTCCAGAAGCGCCTGCCTGTGGTCCGTGATGCCTCCGGACTTCACCCCGGCGGCCAGTGCTTTGACGACGGAGCGGATGGTCGGCTCGATTTCGCTGAAGCCCTGCACGTCCAGCAGGGTCCAGACGGTCATCGTGCCGGTCTTCAGCGGGTAGTGCACCCAGTGGCCGGTGATCCGCTTGGCGGCAATCACCAGGCTGAGAGCGTCGTCGTCACCGGCTTTGAACTCATCGAGCGTGAGGTTATTGATGCCCTCGCGCTGACCGTAGTCACGTACGGCTTTCGCGAGCTCAACAACGGGGCCGGAAAAATCGCTGAGCTCTGACCACGCCCACCGCCAGGTTCCGGAAACGGTGTCGGTGGAGCCCAGAAGGTGAACGTCGGCGTGCAGCTGGTCGCCGAACACAATGTGTCCGCGCTGCAGGTCGACTTCCCATTCGCCGTTGGTCTGCGCCAGCAGCGCTTCAAAGGTCCTCTGGGCCTCGATCGATCCGAAAGCGGCCTGCTGCAGCAGGGTGGTCAGTTCGCTCATAAGCTCATTTCTCCAGGACGGTCCGCAGCGCCGATGTGAAGAATCCCTGACCGTCGACACCCTGGCGCATGCCGACTGCAGAATCCGGGCCGAACCCTGCTTCGACGGCGTGCTCGGGGTGCGGCATGAGTCCTGCGACGTTGCCGCGCTTGTTCGTCACACCGGCGATCAGGTCGATTGAGCCATTGGGGTTCGCGCCCACGTAGCGGGCGAGCACCTGGCCGTTGTCTTCGAGTTCCCGAATGGTGTCAGCGGGAGCCTGGAAGGATCCTTCGCCGTTCTTCAGCGGGATGGTGATCTTTTCGCCGGTTTCGTAGTCACGGGTCCATGCTGTGTCCGCGTTGACGATTTCGAGTTCCTGGTCCTTGCAGATGAACTGCTGGGCGGAGTTGCGCACGAGCGCACCGGGCAGCAGGCCTGCTTCACACAGAACCTGGAAGCCGTTGCAGATGCCCAGCACCGGCATGCCGTCTTCTGCCGCGGCGATGACGGAGTCCATGACGGGCGCGAAGCGGGCAATGGCGCCGCAGCGCAGGTAGTCGCCGTAGCTGAATCCACCGGGCAGGATGACGGCGTCGACGTTCTTGAGGTCTGCATCCGCGTGCCACAGGCTCACGGCCTGCGCACCGGACAGCGTGACGGCACGAGCGGCGTCACGGTCGTCGAGCGTTCCGGG
The DNA here is from genome assembly GCF_001584615.1 of Brevibacterium ravenspurgense. Lineage (GTDB taxonomy): Bacteria > Actinomycetota > Actinomycetes > Actinomycetales > Brevibacteriaceae > Brevibacterium > Brevibacterium ravenspurgense. The sequence goes on from NZ_LQQC01000012.1 coordinate 140,993, forward strand.
GAACGTGACAATGCCGATGCGCACGTTTTCGGCGCCTTCGAGCGTGGTGGTTGAGCGCTGCGCTCCGATGAGCGGGCCGCCGTCGGTGTAGGCGGTGCGGGTGGCGGTCACTTGGCGCCGTCCTCAGCGGGGTAGACGCCGACGACGTCTTCGATAATGGTGTTGGCCAGCAGCGTTTCGGCGGCCTTCTTCACCTGTTCGAGGACTTCGGGCGTGGGTTCGCCGTCGTGTTCAAGCTCAAAGCGCTTGCCCTGACGGACAGCGAAACCGGAGAATCCCAGACGGTCGAGTCCGGCTCCGATGGCCTTGCCCTGGGGATCGAGGATTTCGGGTTTCGGCATGACCTCGACGATGTAACGTGCCACCTGCGCTCCTTGGTGTTCTCCGGTGATGACGGCGCCATCATCTTAGCAACGAACAGGGTCTCCCAATCAGGCGCCGGCTGACTGTGCGGGGAAGGTGTCTCCCGTGATCCTTTCGAAGGCCTCGATGTAGCGTGCCGAGGTCTTCTCGATGATGTCCTGGGGCAGCTGCGGGGGCTGCTGACCGCTGTTCTTGTCCCAGCCCGAGGCGGGGCTTGTGAGCCAGTCGCGCACGAACTGCTTGTCAAAGCTCGCCTGCGACTTTCCGGGCTGGTAGGCGTGTGCGTCCCAAAACCGCGAAGAGTCCGGGGTGAGCACCTCGTCGCCCAGCACGATGTCTCCCGCGGCATTGCGGCCGAACTCGAACTTCGTGTCGGCCAGGATGATGCCGCGCTCGCGGGCGATTTCCTCTGCCCGCGCGTACACCTTGAGCGTGAGCTCCCGCAGAGCCTCAGCGTCGTCTCTGCCGATCATGTCGGCGGACTTTTCAAACGTGATGTTTTCGTCGTGTTCACCGACTTCGGCCTTTGCGGCGGGCGTGTAGATCGGTGCGTCCAGGCGATCGGATTCGCCGAGCCCGTCAGGCAGCTCGACACCGCAGACCGCACCGGTCTCCTTGTAGTCGGCCAGCCCCGAACCGGTCAGGTAGCCGCGGGCCACGCACTCGATGGGGAACATGGTGAGCGGTTCGCAGATGAGTCCGCGGCCAGCAACCTCAGCGGGCACATCGGCGGTCACCACGTGGTTGCCGACGATGTCCTTCAGCTGGTCGAACCACCACGTGGACAATCCGGTGAGGACTGCGCCCTTGTGGGGGATCTCGGATTCCAGCACGAAGTCGTACGCGGAGATTCGGTCGGAGGCGACCATCAGCAGCGACGGGGCGTCCGCAAGCGATTCAGCGCTTTCGGGCACGTAGAGGTCGCGTACCTTGCCGGAGTAGACGTGCTTCCATCCGGGAACGACGGTGGCCTCAACCTGGTGGCCTGTCATCGGCTTCCTCCCTGCGGGATCGTGATGCGGTTTTCTTCTGCCAGCTGGGCAATGTCGGTGCGGTGGTGCTCACCGCGCCACCGGATGAGGCCCACGGCCTCATAGGCGCGGGCGCGGGCATCAGCGAGGTCCGCGCCAAGTGCGGTGACGGACAGCACGCGACCACCGCTGGTGGTCAGCTCTCCGTCCTCTGCGGTCGAGGTGCCGGCGTGGAACACGTGCACGTCTTCCAGAGCGTTCGCCTGCTCAATGCCGGTGATGACATCGCCCGTGGCGGGGTCGGCCGGGTAGTTCTCCGCGGCCATGACGACCGTGACGGCCGATTTGTCTGCCCACTCAAGCGGCGGCAGCTGCGCCAGTTCACCGGTTGCAGCAGCGTGCAGGACAGTGCCGAGAGGGCTGGTCAGACGCTGCAGAACAGCCTGGGTTTCGGGATCGCCGAAGCGGGCGTTGAACTCGATGACCTCAATGCCGTTCTTCGTCAGCGCCAGACCGCAGTACAGCAGCCCCACAAACGGGGTTCCGCGGCGAGCCATTTCATCGACGACCGGCTGTGCGACCTGCGCAATGACATCCTCGACCAGGCCTTCGGGAGCCCACGGCAGGGGAGTGTAGGCGCCCATGCCGCCCGTGTTGGGGCCCTCGTCGCCGTTGAGTGCGCGCTTGAAGTCCTGAGCGGGAGCCAGCGGGACCGTCGTGGTGCCGTCGCACAGAACGAACAGCGACACCTCGGGACCGTCGAGGAAGTCCTCAATGACAACCCGGTCGGCCTCAGCCAGGCAGGCGCGGGCGTGAGCCAGAGCCTCGTCTCGATCAGACGTGACGACAACGCCCTTGCCGGCAGCCAGACCGTCGGCCTTGACGACGTGCGGGGCGCCGAAGCGGTCAAAGGCCTCTTCGCATTCGGCCAGGGACGTCGCGGTGACCGACTGCGATGTGGGAACCCCGGCGGCCTCCATGATCTCCTTGGCAAAGGCCTTCGAGCCTTCGAGCTCCGCGGCGGCAGCGTCGGGGCCGAAAACAGCGACCCCAGCTTCCCGCAGAGCATTGCCAACACCGGCGACAAGGGGCGCTTCCGGGCCGATGACCACAAGATCAACAGCAAGTTCCCGTGCGAGGGCCACGACCGCCTCGGGATCGGTCATCGCGACACTGCGGACTTCGCATTCCTGTGCCATCCCCGGGTTGCCGGGTGCCGCGTAGAGCGCGTCCACTCCCGGATCGGCGGCCAAACCAGTGACAAGGGCGTGTTCGCGGGCGCCCGAACCCAAAACCAAGACCTTCACACCGGCAGTTTAACGGCCTGCGCCACACGTGCTCAGACGTGACCTCGCGCTGGCCTGCGCTTAGGGTGGAGCGCATGCAGACCTTCACCGCAGACAGTGCCGAAGAGCTCGCCGTCGTATCCCGTTCCGACTTCGTCGAATCGCGGCACATCGGCTCGGCGGTCATTGTGGACCCCAGTGGTGCCGTCGTCGCCTCGATTGGCGCACCGGAAGAGCCCGTGTTCGTCCGGTCATGCCTCAAACCGCTGCAGGCGATCGCGTGCATGGAGCTGGGTGTGCCTTTGTCCGGCGACGCCGCCGTTGTGGCAAGCGCCAGCCACCGGGCAGAAGCCGACCACGTGTCGGTCGTGAAGAACATGCTGTCCTCGGTCAATCTCAGCGAAGATGATCTCCAGTGCCCTTCCTGCGCCCCGGCTGACGCTGATAACCGTGCGGCCATGCGCATGAGCGGCATGGCCGAATCGCGCCTGTTCTTCAACTGCTCCGGCAAGCACGCTGCTTTTCTCATGGCGCAGAAGATCGCCGGCGGACGGCCGGAAGACTACCTGCGCCCCGATTCGCTCGTGCAGAAACAGGTCCGGAAGACAGTCGAAGAGTTCTGCGGCGAAGCCCCCGCGGCCGCTGGAATCGACGGCTGCGGGGCTCCCGTGTACGCGCTGAGCCTTCCCGGCCTGGCCCGCGGAATCGCCGCAGCGGCCTCCGGGAAAACCGAAAGCGCCCAGCAGCTCATGTCGGCTGTCCTGGCCAGCCCGTGGGCTATTGAAGGTCACGGGCGTGAAAACTCGGTCGTCATAGAACGGCTGGGAATCCTTGCCAAAAAGGGCGCTGAAGGAGTGTCCGTCATGGCCACACCGGACGGCTGGGCTGCCGCGGTGAAAGTGCTCGACGGATCATCCCGCCCAGCCTCACTCGTCGCCCTGCGCCTGCTCGCAGCCGCCGGTGCCGTCAACATGGAAGCAGCGCTGGGCGTCCTGTCCGACATCGCCCCGCGCGTCACCGGTGGGGCTGACGAACACGGCCGGGCACTCGACGCGGGCGAGGTCCTGCCCGGTGCCGGTCTGCTCGCAGCCGAGTCGGCACTGACCGCAGCCCGCCCCGACAACCGGGCCGGCACCTCGTCAGACAACCAGACAACGTCCCACGCAGACACAGCCGAACAGCATTGAGGAGCATCATGAGCATCCGCCGTCGCATCGACCCCGCTGAGGGCCGCCAAGCACTCGAAGTCTGGCAGGAGTGGCGCAAACACCAAAGCGGTGATGTCGACAGGGGCACCCTGGCCACCGCCGTGCGCTACACCGTCGAGGAATTCGCAGAACGCCACCCCGGTGGTGCGGTCGAAATCCGCATCCCGCCGTTTGCCGCAGCCCAGGCCATCGAAGGCCCCAAGCACTCCCGCGGAACACCCCCGAACGTCGTCGAGGTCCAGCCCGAGACCTGGCTCCTGTTGGTCACCGGTCAGGTCGACTTTGCTGACGAGGTGGAGGCCGGCCGGGTGGACGCCTCCGGCACCCGCTCTGACCTGAGCGAGCACCTGCCGCTTCGCGGCGTGCTCTAGAATCGTCTGCCGATCAGCAAACCGCTGAAGCTCAGCCGTCTGGAGAGAACCCGATGAAGAAATCCGCCCTCGTTTCGGTCCGCCGCGCCCCGAAGTACGGTGCCTTTGCCGCCGTCGGCGCGCTCGTCGGAGTCATCATCGCCGGAGTGCTGGCCTTCCTTCCCCTCAACATGGGAGATCTGAGCCAGGAATACAGCCGCGGTGCCGTCGTCGGCATGGGCGTTGTCCTGCTGGCCATCACCGGAGCCGTTCTCGGTGCTGGTGTCGCACTCGTCATGGACGCGGTTCTGCGCCGCAAGGCTCGCACCGTTGAGGTCACCGGCCACTACGAAGAGCAGGGCGGGGAAGAGGCCGACTCGGCAGAAGCCAGCCCGGCAGAAGCCGAAGCAGCAGACAAAGCCGGCGGCTCCTCGCTCGAACTCAGCCCGGAAGAGCAGAAGACCAAAACGGAAGCCGAACAGGCCCGCGAAGACGGCGAAGCCTGAGCCCGGCTCGGCGTGTGGAACAATAGCGAACGTGGCACGTGCAGATGGACTCCTGACAGCTGTTGTTGACCCCGCCGACAAAGGCCAAGACGAATGCGGTGTCTTCGGCGTGTGGGCGCCCGGCGAAGAAGTTGCAAAGCTCAGCTACTTCGGCCTCTACGCCCTGCAGCACCGAGGGACACAATCAGCTGGCATCGCCGCCTCGAACGGCGAGCAGATCCTCGTTTTTCGCGACATGGGACTCGTCTCCCAGGTGTTTGACGAAAACGACCTCGAAACCCTTCCGGGGCACATGGCCATCGGCCACACCCGCTACTCAACAACCGGCGCGCACGCCTGGGAAAACGCCCAGCCCACCCTGGGACCCACGGGCTACGGTTCCGTCGCACTGTGCCACAACGGCAACCTGACGAACTTCGACGAACTCCAGGCGCTCGCCGACGAACGGCTGGACAAACACCGCGAAGTCGTCGCGGCCCACAAGCAGAAGCGCCGCCGCACGCGCGCGCACCGTGATTCGTCGTCGGACACATCGCTCATCACCGAACTGCTCGCATCCTCTGACGCCGACAACCTGACGGATGCGGCGCTGGGCCTCCTGCCGCAGATCAAGGGTGCTTTCAGCCTCGTCTTCATGGACGAAAACACCCTGTATGCCGCGCGCGACCGTCACGGTGTGCGTCCGCTGGCTCTGGGCAAAATCGACCGCGGCTGGGTTGTGGCTTCAGAAACCGCCGCACTCGACATTGTGGGTGCTTCCTTCGTCCGCGAAATCCAGCCGGGCGAACTCATCGCAATCGACGAAGACGGCCTGCGCAGCCACCGCTTTGCCGAAGAAAAAGCCGCTCGCTGCGTCTTCGAGTATGTCTACCTGGCTCGCCCCGACAGCGTCATCAACGGCAAGACAGTGCACAGTTCGCGCGTCGAAATGGGCCGCCGCCTGGCCCGTGAGCACGCAGTTGACGCCGACCTCGTAATCGCGACCCCGGATTCCGGTACGCCCGCCGCGGTCGGCTACGCAGAAGAATCCGGCATTCCGTTCGGCCAGGGGCTCATGAAGAACGCCTACGTCGGCCGCACGTTCATTCAGCCCTCGCAGACCATCCGCCAGCTGGGCATTCGCCTCAAACTCAACCCGGTGAAGGAGAACATCGAGGGCAAGCGCCTGGTGGTCGTAGACGACTCGATTGTCCGCGGCAACACGCAGCGTGCACTCATCCGCATGCTCCGCGAAGCGGGTGCCAAGGAAATCCACGTGCGCATCTCCGCACCGCCGGTCAAATGGCCGTGCTTCTTCGGCATCGACTTCGCCACGCGTGCCGAACTCATTGCCAACGGGCTCGACACGGACGAGATCTGCCGGTCCCTCGGCGCGGACTCCCTCGGCTACATCAGCTTGGACGGCATGATCGAGGCAACCGAGCAGAACAGCAGTCAGCTGTGCACTGCCTGCTTCTCCGGCGACTACAAGATTCCGGTGCCGCCGGAAGCCGATCTTTCTGACAAAGAACTCTCTGGAACATCTGGAACAAAGGACAGCTGACATGACTCCGCCCAATTCCGCGACTGGCCCTCTGCACGGACCGGCTGCCTCCGCAGGCCGGGCGGACGAAGACGGCCACCGCCTGACCGAACGGCCCGAAACCACCTACGCTTCTGCCGGTGTTGACGTCGAGGCCGGTGACCGCGCGGTGGAACTCATGAAGTCGGCCGTGTCGGCAACCCACAACGCGAACGTCGTCGGAGGCGTCGGCGGCTTTGCCGGCATGTTCGACGCTTCTTTCCTCAAGGACTACGAACGTCCGCTGCTGGCATCCTCAACTGACGGTGTGGGCACCAAGGTTGCGATTGCCCAGCAGATGAACATCCACGACACGATCGGCTGGGACCTCGTGGGCATGGTGGTCGACGACATCATCGTCGGCGGTGCCAAGCCGCTTTTCATGACCGACTACATTGCCTGCGGCAAACTCGTTCCCGAACGGATCGCCGACATCGTCCGCGGCATTGCCGAAGCGTGCCGCGAAGCCGATGTTGCCCTAGTCGGCGGCGAAACCGCCGAACACCCGGGTCTGCTGGGTGAAGACGAATACGATGTGGCCGGTGCTGCAACCGGAGTCGTTGACGCCACCGACATGCTTGGCGCGCAGAAAGTGCAGACGGGTGACGTCCTCATCGGCCTTCCCGCTTCCGGCCTGCACTCCAACGGGTACTCGCTCGTGCGCCGCGTCATCGAAGACGCCGGCTGGGACCTGCATTCGCGCGTTGACGAATTCGGCCGCACCCTCGGCGAAGAACTCCTGGTGCCCACCCGCGTCTACACCGGTCAGCTGCTCGAACTGCTGGACAACCAGCCCGGTGCCGTGCACGCCATGTCGCACGTGACCGGCGGCGGCCTGTCCGCGAACATGGCCCGCGTCCTGCCGACCGGTTCGATCGGCATCATGCGCCGCGGCACGTGGGAAGTTCCCCCGGTGTTCAATGTGCTGGGCGACCTGGGCGGTGTGCCGCAGGCTGACCGTGAGCGCACCTGGAACATGGGCGTGGGAATGGTGCTCGTCGTCGATGCCGACCGCGTGGACGACGTCCTGGGCTCCTTCAGCGGTTCGTGGGTTCTGGGTGAAGTCGCCGAAGACAACGGTGAGCACTCATCTGACAGCTATTACGTCACCGGCGCCAAGGGCGTTGACGGTGGTGCGGCCATCCTCCTGGACTGATACGGCCCGGACCGGTGCCGCCTGATCCGGGCGGCACCTCGGCAGCAGCCGAAACAGGCCAGCAAGAACAGACAGAGGGGGCAGCCAGGCCAAGCTGGTTGCCCCCTCTGTCTGTGCAGACTCAGAGTCCGTCAGTCGTCGTCGGAATCGTAGTCTGCGTACTTCTCTGCGTATTCGGAGTAGTCAGGATCGTCGTCGTACTGGTCGTAGTCGTCCGATCCTGATTTGCCGGAAAGCTCCCGCTGAAGAGCGGAAAGGTCTGTTTCGGGGCTGTAGTACTTGAGTTTCCGGGCTACCTTGATCTGCTTTGCCTTAGCGCGGCCGCGACCCACAGGCGTCGACCCCCTCTTCGTCGATCCAGGGCACCCAAGATAGGCCCCGGTTTGAGTTTGCGTGCTTCAGTTCGGCGTCATTCTATCGGACCCCTATGCACTTTGCCATTTGAGACGGCCCATAAGACGATCGTGGGACCCGTGTGCGGCTAGGGTAGACGGTATGGCTTATGAGCGCAGGTATCAGGTTTGTCTGCGGGTTTTCGAACCGCTTGACGCGCATCCGGAACTCGGCGACTACCCGGTGTCGGACAACCGCTCCATGATCGAGGAGCTCGTTGCCGCCGATGCTGATGCGCGGCTGATCAGCTTTCCTCCCGACCCGGTTGCAGACTCCTACCGCGGCACCCCGATTTTCCTCACGGCAGAAGAGTGGGGTGATGGGATCACCCGAGTCTGTCCCGTGCAGGACGATATTCGCTCGTGGCACGCGGTGGAGGCTTTGGCGGAGAACGTGTCGCGCGATGAGCTCGACATGCTCGTGCCGAAGTCGGCGCGCAGACGGGCCGCCGCCAAACGGGTTGAATGGATGCAGGACGACCCTGATGAGCGGGTGTTCACCCGCACCGCCGCGTGGGAGGTTTCTCCGGTGTGGTGGCTCGCCTTCGATCTTGATGCTGACCGGATCAGAACTGACGAGGCGGAAGACGGCTCCCAGCGCACCTTCATCAGGACGGACATTGTGGCTGCCTCTGCTCGCGTGGACTGGGCTCTGGCTGTCATCCGCGAGAAGTCCCGGCTGCGTGCCGTTGTCGAATCTGCGGCACAGTTCGGCACGTGGCTGGAGACCTTTGATCCGAACGCGGTTCTTGAACTCGACCTGGGCGGCATGACGGGTGTGCTTGATCCGGAGCAGGCGCAGGACTACGTCGATTCGTGGGTTGATGCGCTTGATTCGGATGACTACGACAGTGCGGTCGCGGCCTTCAACCTGTACACGGAGGCCTGGGAGAAGCTGGGTCTGTTCTCGCGCTCAAGCTGAGGCGCGATACTGAACCGCCCCTGCCGGATGTCGTGGCGGTGGGCTATATGGCAGTCAAGCGCCAGGGACTGAAGACGTCGCTTCCGTTCGGCCCAGCACTCTTGATTGGCACCGCAGCTGTTTCTATCGTTGTAGCGGTGTGAAGGAAGGATGAGAGATGGACAACTCGGTACAGCTGTCAGCTGCCGAAGCTCCAGGGTTTCTGTGGCTGCTGGGTGAGTTTCCGATCCTGTGGATCGGTGCTCTCATCTTCATTGTGGTCATTGCGCTGATGATGCGCAGCGTCATCGGGCTGCGCAAGGGAACCAAACCCGCAGGCTCGGCGCGCGGATTCGACCTGGACGGTGAAGTCATCGGTGCTCATCTGCGGATGGAGCACTCGCCGTTCACCGACGAACCAGGGTCGCGAATGAAGGCGGGTCTTGAAATTGCTGTCCGCGACGGAGGCAGGACAGTGGTGTTCACACCGCCGGAGGACTGGATGGCCGGCTTCCACATCAAGATCCAAAAGGCGTTCGGAGCAGGTGGGGCGTTCATCCCAGGACTCGATGTCCCCGCGGGGCAGACAGTCAGCAGACGTGCTGAACCGCCGGTGCCGGTGAAGGCCAAGCGGACGGGACCAGGAACCTACGACTGGTACGTGATCTGAAGCCTGCGCGCAGAGGCACGCTCCGCCTCGGCGGCCGAATGCTTCAGACCAGCTCCAGGCGGCGGCAGCGCGTGAGCTGAACCCGGGGACAGGCGGAACATGGGAGGATAAGGGCATGGTTCCTGCTCACAACTCCAGTTCCGGCCGCCGGCTTCTGTTTCCCCGCGTTGCGGGGCGCGGCCGTGAAAAGCCGGCTGCGCCCACGCCCGTGCGGCACAACATCCGGGGAGTGTCATTCGACAAGTTCGGTCTGCGCTCGATCGACATGGAGCACGAGATCACAGCAATCGACACGCTCGCGCACAAACACCAAGACCGCGTGGTCACCTTCGCCGTGGACCGTCCCACCCCGGCGCAGCTGAGCGAACTCGAGGACGTGTGGGACCTGCACCCTCTGCTGGTGGAAGACCTCGAAGCGAAAGAACAGCGTGCCAAGGTCGAACGCTACGGCGATGTTCTGTTCGTCGTGGTCAACTCGGTTGTCTACCGGGACTCAAAAGAAGACATCGACATCGGTGAAATCCACGTGCTCATGCGGGGCAATCAGGTGGCGATCCTTTGCCAGAATCAGGCTGCCGCGGAAGCGTGGCACAGCCGTTCGGCTCAGTTCATTGAGCGCTGGTCCGAGCAGGACAGCCTGTTGGAGCACGGCCCCGAGGCCGTCATTCACGCACTGATGGATTCGCTCGTCGACGATTACCCGCGGGTCCTGCGAGGACTCGAACTGGACAAAGAGCAGATTGAACGTCAGGTGTTTTCGGGTGATCCGGCGGTTGCCGAACGCATCTACCGCCTGTCGCGTGAGGTCATTGAACTGCAGCAGGCCTCGTCGTCGATGATGGGTGTGATCCGCCGTCTGCTCGTCGGCATCACGCGCCACGGCTATGGAAAAGACGAAGAGCTCCAGACCTATCTGGAAGACGTGTCTGACAACCTGGCGACGGTCATTCCGGACATCTCTGAACTGCGGGATGCGCTCAACCAGATTCTGCAGGTCAATTCGACACTTGTCTCACAGCGGCAGAACGACGACATGAAGAAGATCTCCGGCTGGGCGGCTATTCTCTTCGCCCCGACGCTCATCGGTGCGATCTACGGTATGAACTTCACGAACATGCCGGAGCTCAGCTGGCCGCTGGGCTATCCCATGGCGATCGGGGCAATGGTCGCCTTGGCCGTGGTTCTGTACGTGGTGTTCAAGAAAAAGGGCTGGATGTAAGTGGATTTCGCTCGCGCTTTTCCCGCCGCGACGACACTGTCTGTTCCGCGGGAGCTTCTTGCAGACATCCGGGATGCGCGATTGGCGAAGCTTCTCGCAGGTGAAATCGACGAAGCCGAGTACGAATCCGATATGCGCGCAGCCCGGCTGTCGGCCTATCGCCGGCTTTCCGATGACGGCCTGTATGAACCGCACGCGATTCCAGCTGACTTTGCCCACGGTTCGGTGCTGGTCTCGACCGCGATTGTGCTGGGGCTCATCGGCGGTTCGACTTCCCACGTGAGCCTGCGGGCTGAACTTGATCTCGAAGCACCCGCGGGGCTGAGTGGCGCCGCGGCGCCTGTTGCCGGGTCCGTGCGTCCGGGGCGGCTGTTTGATCTGCGGGCTGAAGCGCACGATGAAGAAGGCATCGACGTCCGCCCGGTGCTCGCCGGTCCGGCCTCTGTTATCCGGGCTTTTGCTCCGGGGATTGCCGATGATGCTGCCGGGCAGGGGTGGGTGGATGTGCTCGCGTCCGCTTACTCCGAAGTTCTGCGGCTGTTGGCCGCCGATGGAACCGTGTGGGTGCAGATCGACGAACGGTTCGGTGAACCCGGCGAGCCCGGTGACGCTGTCGGGCAGCTTGCCGGTCGGGTGTGGGAGATCATTGCGAATCTCGAGGTGGATGCTGCCCGCCCGCGCATCTTCGCCGTGGGTGCCCCGCACGGGACCGCGGTTGAGGCAGTTCTCGTTGAAACCGCTGAAGCGGCCGAACAGTGCGGGGACGCTAAAGCCGTGCTCGGTCTGGGCGACGACCCAGAAGCCGCAACAGCTGCGCTGATCAGCGTCGGAGCGCAGTTTCGCACCGCAGTTGCAGGAACAGCCGAAGAAGCACGAGCAGCTGTCCTCCGCCTCGTCATGGGATAGGGGAGAGGCACGCGAAAGCCGCACCTCGGCAGCCGTTCTAATAGAACGCGCCCGTCACTATCGGTGACGGGCGCGTTCCAGCGGTTATACGGCAGTGAGCTCAGCTATGCGGCGGCTGGTGTTGCTGAGCGGTTGCGCACGGTGACTATCACCAAGACGACGGCGGCCGCAACGGCAATACCGCCCCAAATGCCGAGAATCGGCCAGGCCAGGCCCGCCATGGCAAGTGCGGGAACGAACGTCACAGCCGTGATTTCGGCCGGCACCACTGGAATGTAGGCAATTGCGAAGTCTTCCAGCGTTCCAGATTTCAGCTTGGGGTCGACAATGCGCAGCAGAGCGATTGCCGTGTTGACGGCACCGGTGCCCCAACCCCACGTGAAGATCTGCTTTTCGAACCAGCCGTCCTGCAGGGTGCGGGGAGCTACGAGCAGACCCAGACCCAGGCAGAACAACAGGCCGACGACGAACAGAATCGACATCACCAGGAGGTTGTCGGCGACAGCCTGCAGCTGAATGGAGGCAATACCGCAGACGACGAGAATGTCGGTGGCGGAACCGGAAATCGAGCTGAGTGTGTCACGGTCGACGAACTTGGTGGTGCGGGTTGCCTTGAACAGACCGCGCACGAGCAGGCCCACCAGGAAGGCAACCGTGAAGGTGGGGAAGCTGACAGCGGGGAACCAGTTGCCCAGCAGGGTCGTTATGGCGTAGGCAGCACCTGCAATTGCGAGGATGATGCCCACCTGGAAGCCCAGGGACTCGATGCTCGAACCGGAGAAGCGGTGCTGGCCAATGGGCGCGCGGCGGTCTTCGCCGGTCAGCACACCGGTGCGCATGTCTTCCGGAATGGACTCCATGCCTGCGAATTCCTTGACGTGACCGCGCATCGCACCGATCTTCGCCTGGATGATGCCGCCGATGATGCCCGCGAGCAGGCCGACGGTTGCCGAGGTGAAGGCCAAGGAGCGCAGCTCTTCGTGCCCGGCGTTCGCGTACACATCGCCGAGAGCGGCCGCAGTGCCGAAACCGCCGGCCCAGCCGGCGAACAGCAGAGTGCCGATTGTCAGGTCAGCGCCGAAAAGCGGGCCCAGAAGCAGAACAACGGCAAGAACGCCGACCGCAACCTGGGCGGTGTAGATGAGCACTCCGTATGCCGAGAAGCTCACGATGGGGCCTTTGATCTTGCGGAAGTCGAAGTCATCGGACATGGCCAGACACGCAAAGACGACGACGATCAGCACAGAGGCGTAGGTGCCCAGTTCTTCGGAGAACGGCAGCAGGCCGAACCCGTTGGGTCCCAGGGCCAAACCGAGGAAGCCGGCAATGAACGACGCTGGAATGAGGAGTGATTGGAGTGACTTCATGATTGCGCGCAAGAGCACGCCGACGGCGAGGAGGGCTCCGATCATTCCCGCATCTATGAGGAGAGTCCACGGAGTGAATTCAGACATTGGGTTCCTTCCGGCTCAGGTTTGCCGCGTCTTTGCGAACTGCAACAGGAGTCAGAGCAGTGATTGGCAACACAGAGTTCTCTCAGGAAGTTTAACGTGTCACAGTGAAACTCGCACTCAGTTCGGATTTCGGTACGGTCTCGATGTGATGTGCTCGTACCGAGCCGGTGGCTTCGGTGCGGGCACGAGGTGCCGCCCCTGTTTGCTGCGGAATCTCACCTTGATGGGGGACCTGGCATGGGAAAGCGCGGAGGCCCTGCTCCCCAAGCGGGGTGCAGGGCCTCTTGTGGTTGTGGCTCCGACCGGCGTCGATCCGGTGACCTTTCGATTTTCAGTCCGCCGGGTGAATGTATTTCCGCCGACGAGATGCCGGACGCGAACCGCGCCTCGGGAACCGACGTGTACGCCGCACAGCAGAACGGAGACCACATATGAGTCAGGACACCGCGCGCGACTCGACGAATATGAAGGACCTCGTGTCGACAGTGATGCTGTTTGTTCCGAGCGTCGAGGGGATCTCGCACAATCTCAACGAGTTCACCAAGGACGAGGATCTGCTCGCCGGTATCGACCACCTCACCGAGGTGCTGCGCCGGATCGTGACGGGTCCGTCCGTGGTGGCAGGGGTCCAGGAGGGCTGAGGCCGCGCGGTTGGCTTGGAGGTTCAGGGTCTGCTGATCCCGCAGCGCCCGTTTGCGTGAGAATGCCCGTACAGCCCGCCAGGTCAGCTGAGGGCTTCTCGCAGCCCAGGCGCTGCGGACAGCAGCTCCACAGCCTCGGTCATCTTGTAGCGCTCGTTGAAGATCGCCAGAAGATCGGCCACGGTGAGCTTCGGGCCGTGTCGTCCGCTACGGTCGCACATCGCGACCACCGCCCGGCACGATTGCGTCAGATGCGCGCGGACAGTGTCATAGACGAAGTCCCGCGCCGGCGTCGCTCGAACTGGTGCTGGCAGCTTCGAGGCGGGGAAGTCCTTGAGGTTCTCGGTGACGATCACCTCGGCACCGCACATGATGGCAGCGGCCAGCACATGCTCGTCATCGGGGTCCGGCAACCCATAGGTGCCCTCGAGCGGCTCCCAGTCGGTGACCAGAGCGTCGTCGAAGGCAGTCGACATCTGACCGATCAGGCGCTCAGCAGAGTGTTCCGCCTCCTCGACAGGAGTGCCGCGCTCGGCGAGTTTCTCGGTCTCATGGAAGACGAGCTCGTCCAATATCGCGGTGTTCCACTTGGGGGAGTAAGTTCTCTCAGCCGCCAGCGACAGCAGGAAGTCGCGCTGCCGGCTGGGCCAAAGCACACTGGTGTCGAGAACGGCGGAAAACATGACGCCAGTCTATTTCAGTCAGCCTTCGACGCCCGGCGCTTGGCAGCGACCTCCTTGCGGGCACGGCGCAGGTCGGCCAGAGTCTGGTCGATGTCGCTGGTCTCGTCGACGTCGACCGAGAGCGCGTCGATGGCTGCGTACTGTGCCTGTCGACGTCTCTCGCGGTAGTCGAGCACGTGCGTCAAAGCGATCCGGCGGTGCGTGCCCGTGCGCGTGTATGGGAGCTGTTTCTCGTCGAGGGCCTTGATGAGCGTGGGCCGACTGATGCCCAGGAGATCGGCGGCCTGCTGAGTGGTCAGCATCTGCGAGGTTGGCGAGACCGTGACCGACAGGCCCTTACGCATCGCGTCGACGACGTCCAGCAACGCCTCGTAGACCTCTTCGGGGAGCTCGACAGGGTCGCGGTCGGCGCCGCCGACCAGGTAGTGCCGGGGTCGAGGGGCCAGAGCCTCCTCGGCGGTGAGCGCATCGTAGAGGTGTCCGAGCTGTTGCTCGTCCCGGGCGACATGGGTCGACGGAGCGAGCGTCTCGTTCGCGGACATGTCAGGCTCCTCATCTGCAATAAGCGAAAATTATTTGCGTTTACTTCGAATATGTTAGTGCATGAGGCACTTGCCCACAAGCTGCGTCCTACGTTTGGTGCCCCAGTCCGCGCCCACGCAGGCGGTAGTCATTGGCGCGGCGCAAGGTGGCCAGGGTGGTTCATTTTGGCATTAGCCCGCATTTTTCGGCGGTGCCAATCCGTCCATGGTTCAGGATGCCTGCATGAATACGTTGAGGGGTGTCCCTATGTTGTTTGTCAAGCCGTGGCTGGGGTGCGGGGCTCGTAGAGCGTGCCTGTTTTCATCATTGCGTACATGACGTTTAGTCGGCGCCGGGCCAGGCAGATGACTGCTGCGTTATGGCGCTTGCCCTCGGCTCTTTTTCGCTCGTAGTACGCCTTTGATACTGGGTCGTGGCAGGAGGCGACCCATGCGGACCGGAATAACGCGTTCTTCAATTTCTTGTTCCCGGCGCGGGCAGGAAACTCGCCTCGGATTGAGGTCCCGGACCTTCGGGTTATTGGAGCGATTCCGGCGTAGGCGGCCAGGTGTCCTGGCGTGGGAAACGCGGACAGGTCGCCAGCGGCCAGGAGGATCTGTGCTGCGGTCTTGATCCCGACTCCTGGCATCGACGTCAAGACCGTGGAAAGAGGGAAGTCGTCGACCAGCTTCTCTACTTCTTCGGCGACGATGTCTCGTTGATGCTTAAGCTCTTTGATCTGGGCTGCGACTCTGGGGATGACGAGTTCAACAGCGTCAGCGCCGGGCACTGTGACGGTTTGTTCGGATAGTGCTGTGAAGATCTGGTCGATGAGCGGGCCTGGGTCTTTGCGGCTGTGGTGACGTGCCCACCGTTTCACTCCGGCTTTGCCGGCAGCTTTGAGTCCGGCGGGACCGTGGTAGCGGATCAGCAGATCCAACACGATTGCCCGAGTGAGAACGGCACCGGGGAAGACACGTTCCAGTGATGGGTAGATCTGGACTAATAGGGACCGTAGTCGGTTGATCGCGCGCGTTGATTCACGAGCGAGGTCTTCGTCGAATCCGGAGAGCACCTTCAGTGCTGACAAGACCTCGGAATTGCGGTCCACGGCTCGTAGCGTGTGTGGCATTGTCCGGGCGGTATCAGCGATGATGAACGCGTCCCTGGCGTCGGTTTTCGACCGTCCCGGATACAGATCCGCGGCCTTGCGCATCGCTAACCCCGGGAGATAAGCGACGTCTGTGCCGAGATCACGGGCGACAGCGATTGGCAGTGCCCCGATCGTGTTCGGCTGGTCGACCACGACAAGCACCCGACCGTGCTGCTGCAGGTCGGTGAAGACCTTCCGCAAGGCGGTTTCGTCCTGGGGCAGCTCGTGGTCATACACGCGTTGCCCCTCGGGTGTGAGCGCGCATCCATGATGGGCGGACTTCCCGACATCAAGGCCCAGTGTGATTGCGTATTCGGTTGTCATGACAGGTCCCCCTCGTCCTGCGTTACCCGGGTCGCTGATGTCACGACACCCGATGCTGGCACCCACGTTACGAAGAGACCTCGACAAGAGTCAGGCCACGTCCCTATCAGCAGTCAACGCGCGTCCTGGACTCCTGGCGGCAACACCCCCCGGATCATCAGTGACAGGGCAAGAAAGCCATACCAGGACCAGCGACCAGATCCTCTGGTGAGGACCTATGAATGAATGTAACGGGGGGGGAATTTTGGTGCGGCGAGCCGTATGCGCTTACTGTTGGCGTGTGACTACCAATACGCACACATCTCAGAAAAGCTTTCTCGTTACCTGGTTGCTGGCCTGGTTCCTCGGAACCCTGGGCATCGACCGCTTCTACCTTGGCAAGATCGGCACCGGCGTGCTCAAGCTCATCACACTGGGCGGCTTCGGCATCTGGGCGATCATCGACCTCATCATCTACCTGGTCGGTGCAGGCCGCGATAAGAGCGGCCAGCCGCTGGAGGGCTACGAACAGCACAAGAAGCTGGCATGGATTGTGACCATTGTCCTGTTTGTGCTGGGCATCGGCTTCGGTGGCTGCAGCGTGACCAACCTCGGTGACCTGCAGTCGGACGCCATGGCGCTCGGCCTCTGATCTCGTAGCTTCAGAGCACAGAAGAACCCCGGTTTGCGCCGGGGTTCTTCTGTTGTCTGCAGCTTGGCGCGAGGTGAGTCGCGCCAACACGGTAGGGGCTGGGGGTGAGTGTCGCTTAGGCGTTCGGCGCCAGCACCGTTCCCGCTCCGCGCCGGCGGATAGTGGGCACGGTGACGCTGCCGTCACCTGCCGAGGCGCCTGCCGGGGGTGCGCTCTTGCCGCACGGCAGGGTTGCCGGGGCTTCGGCTGCGGGGGCGTCGTCTGTATTACCGCCCATGGCCTCAGCGTGTGCCTTGCGGTGGGCACGCAACCTGTCGCGCAGGGCTCGCGCGTCGTCCTGGCCGACGATTTCGAAGCCGCCGTCGACGATCATGTCGAGGTCGTCTTCGGCTGCCTGCCCTTCTGAGGTGAGGTAGTCGCCCAGGAACAGCGAGTTGACCACGTGCAGGGCCATGGGCTGCAGCGTCTTGAGGTGCATTTCGCGCCCGCCGGCCATGCGCAGCTCCTTGTCGGGGCACATGAGCCGCACGGCGCACAGAATCCGCAGGCACTGGGTGGGCGTGAGGTAGTTGACACCTTCCAGCGGTGTCCCCTCGAAGGGGATGAGGAAGTTGACCGGGATGGAGTCCGAACCGAGTTCGCGCAGCGATTCGACGGCTTCGACAATCTGCTCGTCGGTTTCCTTCATGCCGACAATCAGGCCGGAGCACGGCGACATGCCGGCTTCGTGCGCGCGGCTGACGGTTTCGGCGCGTTCGTCCCACGTGTGTGTTGAGCAGATGTCTTCGTAGTGCGACTTCGCGGTGTTGAGGTTGTGGTTGTAGGCGTCAACTCCGGCATCGCGCAGACGCTCAGCCTGGCCGTTTTTGAGGATCCCGAGGCAGGCGCAGATCTCGACATCGGGGTTGTTGGCCTTGATGTCCTCCGTCATTCCTGCGACCCGCTCAACATCGCGGTTCGACGGTCCGCGGCCGGATGCCACGAGGCACACACGCGATGCTCCGCCGGCCAGTCCGAACTCTGCCTGGCGGCGGGCTTCATCGCCCTTGAGCCACGAGTACTTGAGGATTTCAGTGTCCGAGCCCAGGCGCTGGGAACAGTAGCCGCAGTCTTCGGGGCACAGACCTGATTTGAGGTTGACCAGGTAGTTGACCTTGATCTTCATGCCGAAGTGGTGGCGGCGCACGCGGCCGGCGGCGGCAACGAGGTCAAGCAGCTGGGAGTCGTCAGAGCGCAGAATGCTCAGCGCTTCGTCAGCGGACGCTGGAGTGCCCGCGACGGCGCGATCGGCGATTTCACTGAAATTGAACACCGTTCAACTATTGAACAGTGTTCAATTTCTGTCAAACGCGACGCGGGTCACATTCGGTGGTGGCGTGTGTGGGCGCTGCTCAGGCTGCAGTCTCGGCCGTTCCGTGAGTGCTGCGGCTCTATGACGTCCCGCGACAGGTCTATGACGCCGAAGTGGCCCTGTGTGACGCCGGGCGACAAACGTGTGACAAACCGCGTCGCCGTGTTGCAAACGGTGCCTGGCGTGATCCCGAGGTGTCTTTAGCGTCGTCTTCGAATCGCCGCGCAGCAGCGGCTCAGACCACAGAGGAGACCTCATGACGACAACAGCGACACCCGCCGGCGGCGACACCAGCCCGCCCGGCACCTCGGCAACCGGCACCTCGGCGGCTGGCACCTCGGCGGTGGGGAGCGGTGGGAAGCCCACACCGCGGGAGCTGCGCCGCGTACGCGCGGCAAGCTTTGCCGGGACCACCATCGAGTTCTACGACTTCTTCATCTACGGCACAGCGGCGGCACTCGTGTTCCCCACCGTGTTCTTCCCGGCTCTGGGCTCGGGAGCGGCGCTCGTGGCGTCCTTCGCGACCTTCGGCGTGGGCTTCGTGGCCCGGCCGGTGGGGTCGATCTTCTTCGGTCACTTCGGCGACAGGATCGGGCGCAAACAGTCGCTCATCTCGACACTGCTCATCATGGGTGCGGCCACCGTGCTCATGGGCCTCATCCCGCCGGCGGCGCAGATCGGCGTTGCCGCGCCCATCATCCTGGTGACTCTGCGGTTCCTTCAGGGCTTTGCGGTTGGTGGCGAATGGGCCGGCGCCGCGCTGCTGACCGCCGAATATGCGCCGAAGGACAAGCGCGGCCTGTACGGAGCGTTTCCACAGCTGGGCACGCCCGCCGGCATGTTCCTGGCCAATGCCACGTTCCTCGTTTCCGCGCTGGTTGCCGGGGACTCATCCGAGGCGTTTCTGAGCTACGGCTGGCGGATTCCGTTTGTGGCTTCGGCACTGCTCATTGCCATCGGCCTGTGGGTTCGTCTGAGCATTGCCGAAACCCCCGCGTTCATTCAGGCGCAGGCCGCCGCGGAAGAAGCGCTCAAGCGCGAAGCTGAGGCTGGTGAGGCCGGTGCCGCGGGTGGTGCTGGCGCTGAGGGCGCTGACGCTGGCGAAGCCGGCGGCCGTAAGTCGCGTGAGCGCTCGCCGTTCATCGACGTGTTCCGCTTCCAGGCGCGTGAAGTTCTGCTGGCCAGCGGTTGCCTCGTGATGCTGTTTGCCTTCTTCCACACCTCGACGTCGTTCCTCACGTCCTATGCTTCCGACCCCGAGGGCATCGGCCTACCGCGCACCGTTGTGCTGGCAATCAACATGCTCGCAGCCGTGGTTCTCGGTGTGACGGTTGTGCTCGCCGGATGGCTGTCCGATCGCTTTGGTCGCCGTCGCCTGCTGATCTTCGGCTTTGCCGCCGGCACCGTGTGGGCGCTGTTCATCTTCCCCGTCATTTCCATTGGCACGGGCGCGGCCTTTGCTCTGGCTCAGTGCCTGACGCTGCTGTTCTACGCCTGCGCTTACGGACCGCTGGGTTCGTACCTGCCGGAGCTGTTCAAGCCCCGCTACCGCTACACCGGTGCTGGTCTGGGCTACAACATCGGCGGAATTCTGGGTGGTGGAATCGTGCCGATTGTCGCCAGTGCCATCAGTGCGACATACGGCGGAACGGGAATCGGGCTGCTGCTGAGCGCAACGGGTGTCATTTCGCTGGTCTGCGCATGGCTGCTGCAGGAAACTCGCGGGCAGGCGCTTGACCACGAAGAACCCGCCGAGGCGCCACTCACCAAGGAGGCAGTACCCGCCGGGGTGTGAGATCACAGGCTGGGCCACAATCCGAGGCAAGTGCAGTTCGAGGTGCCGGGCAGGGAGCGCACGGCACGAGGTTCCGGGTGTGCTCAGGATTTGCGCCATGCTGGGGTCTGGGGTGGGGAAACTCACGAGGCGCCGTTCGTCCCTGGTGACACCCCTCCCTCAGAAGCGGCTGCAACAGTACCCCGTTACCTTTTAGGTGTCACTGTTTTCCGTCAGGATAGGCAGTGCAGGGAACCGGCTGGCCCCGGCATGATGTCTGCCCCCAGTTGTCCATGATCCGGGGGGTGTTGTCACTGGGATCAGTCTGGTTCGTTCGGATCGCTAATAGAAGCACGCTCTGAATACTGTGGGGCTGCGTAACGTGGATGTGAGCGAACGAACCATCGGTGACCTAGTTTGTGCTTAAGAAACCGAAGAAGGTAACCGATGCAACCACAAGTATTTCTTGGCATCATTCTCGGCAAGACAGAACATCATGCCACCGCTGTTGACCATGATGGCCAGGTAGTGCATGACAAGCCATTGCCGCAATCCGAACCGAAGATCCAAGAACTGTTAACAGCTCTTGCCGTCAAGCATGAACAACTGCTGGTCGTGGTGGACCAGCCTAAAACCATAGGCGCGTGAGTTTTCGCGGTAGCCCAACAACTGGGGATTGCCGTTGCCTACCTGCCGGGGCTGACCATGCGCCGTGTCGCTGATCTTCATCCAGGCCAGGCGAAGACCGATGCCAGGGATGCGTACATCATCGCTGACACAGCCCGCACCATGCCCCACACACTGCGCGGGATCACTATCGCGGACGAACACATCGCCGAATTGTCAATGCTGTGTGGCTTCGATGACGATCTGACCGCCCAGCTGACCGAGCAGCGCGCCGATATTGAAGCCGAGATCTTAACGGTGGTCGATGCTCACCCTCGAACCTGCGTCCGGACCTCTATGCCCGGCATCGGGGTCAGGACAGCCGCGCGTATCCTCACAGAAGTCGTCGGCAAAAAGCTTCACATCCGCCGCACACCTAGCCTCATACGCCGGCATCACACCAGTAACCCGCCGATCCGGAACCTCCATTCGCGGTGAAGCACCCTCCAGACGCGGAAACAAAACCCTCAAACGCGCACTATTCCTATCAGCCTTCGCATCTATCAAAGCCGACCCACTTTCACGTGCGTACTACGACACAAACACGTGCCGAGGGCAAACGCCATAACCAAGCCATCATCGCCCTGGCCAGACGCAGAACCGACGTCCTATACGCCATGCTTCGCGACGGCACCCGCTACAAACCCCGCCCCACGCAACAAGCTTCAGCAGCTTGACGAAAACTATAGAAGCACCCCCATATAGCGACTCAGACTGCGCCGCCTCGTCCTCCTGAAAGGCGAGGTTTTCTCGCATGTTTATTCAACCGCTAACCAAACACGCGTTTTATTTCGAGGTGTTGACCCCTCTCATGAACCTTTCATAGTCAATATTTGTTAATGTAATTTACAAGTAATTGTTTGATGTGTACAATATGAAGGGAGCCCTTTAAGCGATGCAGTCCAAGGGAGGGCGGTATGGGTTATCAAAAAAAGGATTCCAAACCCCTGCTAACGATCTCTAAAAGCGCGCTATTCCTGACGATCACAGCGTTTACATTTTCGCCCCTGGCGCTAGTGACCCCTGTTATAGGAGCACCAGAACCTGTGGCTACAAATTCGTCAGATCAGCAAGCAGAGAGCACGGCAATAGAGTTCGACCATCCAATTTCAGCTCGCGATGCATTCGAAATCGCAAAAAATAATGACTTCGAAGTCCAATCCGTAGGGTTCAAAGTTGGTAACGGAGTCGGGAGTTACATTTATGACTCTTCAATTTCATTAGATGCGAATATTCAGAACCTAGAGGAAAACCTACAGAACCAGGCTCCTGGCGGAAATGCGGCAGTAAATAAACTTACTGTGGTTGCAAAGGACAGTGCGAGTACGACGGCAGCACGCAGCTCTTCTGCATCGAATGATCTCCTTGACGATGCTCGTGGTAAACCGCCTCAAGATGCAGGGGACGCTGATCTGACCCGCAAACGGGACCAAGAGGTTCCTAAGACGAAACAACAGAACCGAGCGGCAGCTGTGAAAGACAAAGCTCGGTCTTCTGAACCTCCTACCCGTGCGCATGCCAACAGTGTGTGGTTCCAAACCAAAGACAACGTTGACGGGAAGAGACAGGTCTTAATCAATGCCGACTGGCTCGGAAAATCAAACCTGAAAAATGCACCAGATCCTTTGCGCTGGGGGTTAGAGTTCCAGCTGTACCAATGGAATTACTCTCTGGACGGCAAGAACAAACGCCCAACTTGCCCAATCGGGACTAATAAACAGTTCTGGGCTAACGCATCGTTAGCTGGAGCAACGATGACCGCTGTCATTAATGACGGAGAAGATCACAACAACACCTATATCGACAATGATCATGCGTTCGACAGCTGTCAGATGGGGGCGATCGGTTTCGGCATTCAACACGCCAAAGGCGTGTCCGATCTTGACCTACCACTTGGGGGCGGACTGAATCTACACCAAACTATCTTCGTAGATATGCGGCTGAATCCCGGCGATAAGCCGTGGAGCCATATTTCTGCGAATTCCAAGTTTGTCAGTGACAACTGCGCCGGACTTCCCGCCGAAAGCAGCTGCATGAATCTGTTCCCGGAGTCAGCGCCTTGGCCATTAGACGGGAATAGAGACATGCTTCTGCTCAATTCTGAACGTAAGTGGAAAACGCCCGCTCATTTCAACTGGGACGAGTTCGAAGACAAACGGCCCAGTGCCATCACGCCCTAAAATATGAAGAGCGTACTTTATGAAAAAGACAACACCCACATGGGTTTCTCGCTTTGTTCGCACCAGGGTGCTCATTCTCGGTGCTGTCTGCACGTTTGCAACATCGATAGTTGCGTTTCTTGCTGAGACGTGGCAAGCCGATAACACCATAGAGGGAGTGGGAAAATGTCCGGTGAACGGTTCGGGCGAGATTCGGCACTCAACGTCAGCATGGGTCGAAACATCATTTGCTCCACCGCGGATAGTCTGTTTTCAAGATGGATATCCACCCGTTCATCAGAGCACCTTCATATCGAGCACGGCGTACTACCTGACGTTTGTTCTGCTAGCTGCTGCCCTCGTTGTCTTCACCGTGAAGATGGCCCATTTCTTCGGATGGTTCAGTAAGAAACCGTGAACATACCTATCCGGGCTAGCTTCGGACTGCCGACCGTCGGCGCAGCACGAAGGTGCCGGGCAGGGAGGGGAAGCTCACGAGGCGCTGCTCGCTACACACTCCCACCTGCGCTTTAGCAATCGAAGCTCCCGTTAGCAGTGACTGCTAAGGCGCAGATCCCGGCTAAGGGGTGTTTTGTTGCGGCTAAGGCGCAGATTCCGGCTATCGGGTGTTTTTTTTGGGCACGAGGTGCCGGGCGCGCTCCGGATTCACACCCACCGAGGTCTGGGGAGCGGGAAACCACGAGGTGCCGGGCGCAATCACGTTCGGCACCTCGTTCTTCAGCCCCCACCTGCGCTTTAGCAATCGAAACTCCCGTTAGCAGTGACTGCTAAGGCGCAGATTCCGGCTAAGGGGTGTTTTGTTGTGGCTAAGGCGTGGATTCCGGCTATCGGGTGTTTTTTTTGGGCACGAGGTGCCGGGCGCGCACGGGATGTGCACTCACCGGGATCTGGGGTGGGGTCTGAAGCTGGCTGCGGCCCGAAACTGGGCAAAATTAATCCGCGATGGCCAGACATTTTTCAGCCGGACCACCGCGGTAACCCAATTGTACTCTGAGAGTGAGCGTAAAGAACAGTCACAATGTGTGATTTTGGTCAAGATTTTTCCCAAACGCAGATTTGGGCGTGTCGAGCGGTGCTGTCCCTTGGATTCCTGAGGCGGATGCCCGTCAAGTGAACACATTTGGCGGACGGTGACGTGCAAGGCTCAAACAGCCATCAGTGAGAACGCTCGTTCGATGACAGTCCTGCCCGAGGTGCGTCAGGTGAGAACGACGCGCTGCGGTTTCGGCGGTTCGAACGTGCGGTTGGCCGCCAGGATGAACAGAGCCCCCGCCGTCATGGACACCGCCGTGACCAGATAGCCCTCGTGGGCGCCGTAGTGGTCGATGACGATTCCCGACACGGCAGAACCGACGGCAACACCGAAGCCGATGGCTGTTGAAATCCAGGCAAGGGCTTCCGTCATGCGCTTGGGCGGAGCCAAGGACTGCACAACCGAGCTGCCGGTGATGAGCGTCGGCGACACCGCGAAGCCCACAAGCAGCATAAGCAGGGTCAGCACCATCATGTTCGGGGCGAACACCAGCGGCCACGACAGCAGCGCCAGGGCACCCGCGGCAGCGGCGTAGCGCACGCGAACCGGCGCCCGGAAATTCACTGCACCGTAGACGATGCCCGCAATGAGCGAGCCGAGGGCGTAGGCGGCCAGTGCGATGCCGGCAGCACTCTTCACCCCGTGCTCTTCTGCGCTGGCGATCGTCGAAACATCGACCGCGCCGAAGTTGATGCCGAGGAAGAACTGGCCGATGACGGCAAACAGGATGCCGCGATTGCGTAGCACCTTGCCGCGCATTGCCCGTGGTTCGCGCTTGCTGGTGGGAGGTTCCGTGGCTTTCTGCGGGTAGAGCAGTATTGCACCGATCGTGACCGCAGCCATCGAGAGGACAACACCAGACGGCGCCCAGAGTGCGGTAGCCAAAGCGGTGACAACGGCCGGCCCGGAAACGAACATGAGCTCATCGGCAACCGCTTCCCACGAAAACGCGGTGTCGAGCTCTTTCTGGTTCCTTGTCACCGCGGCCCACCGAGCACGGACAAGAGCCCCAACGGAGCCGACGGTTGCGCCGGCAACAGCGGCCGAAGCGAACAGCAGTCCCGGCCACAGCCGCAGGTACACCACCAGCAGCAGGCCTGCCAGGCCGATGACGTGGATGATCGTCGCGGGCACCATGACCTTCGCCTGGCCGTGCCGGTCAATCTGCTTGCCCAGAAGCGGGTTCGAAATCGCCTGCGCGGTCATGAAGGTGGCGGCCACAATTCCCGCCTGAGCGTACGAGCCCGTTTCTGCCTGAATGAACAGCACCACGCCCAAGCCCAGAAGGGCAATCGGCAATCGGGCGATAAGACCTGCCGCAGAGAACTTCAAAGCGCCGGGGATGCCGAAGATATCGCGGTAGGCAGAGAACATGGTCTCATCCTAGACCGCGACACAACGGGCCAAACGCCCGCCTCACGGCAACGCCAAACGCCGCCTTACGACGCACCCAAACGCCCGCCTAAACAGGCCGTCCTCACTCAGCCAGCACGGAGTCTACGAGTGCCTGCGCTTCGTCGATGACCTGCTGCAGGTGTTCGCTGCCGCGTGCCGATTCAGCGTAGATCTTGTAGATGTCTTCCGTACCCGAAGGGCGAGCAGCAAACCACGCGGATTCGGTTTCGACCTTCAGACCGCCGATCGCCGCTTCGTTGCCGGGAGCGTGAGAGCGCACAGCCGTAATCGGCTCACCGGCCAAAGAGTCAGCCGTGACGCTGTCAGCTGAAATCGACTTGAGCTTCGCCTTCTGTTCGCGGTCGGCAGCAGCTTCCACGCGGCGGTAGGTGAATTCGCCGTGCTTCTGGATGAGCTCAGCGCAGCGCTGCGAAGGCGTCTGCCCCGTCACCGCCAGCATTTCCGCGGCCAGGAGGCTCATGATGATGCCGTCCTTATCAGTACTCCACGGGCGTCCCTGCTTGTCGAGGAACGAAGCACCAGCGGACTCTTCACCGCCGAAGACTAAGCTTGAGTCCAGAAGACCCGGAACAAACCACTTGAAGCCGACAGGAACCTCGTACACGGACCTGCCGTGAGACGTGATGACCGCATCAATCAAGCGCGAACTGACCAGCGTCTTGCCGACCCCGGCACTGCCGAGCGCGCCGGCAGTCCAACCGGGTCGGTGGGTGAGCAGATAGTCGATCGCGGTGGCCAAGTACTGGTTGGGGTTCATCAGTCCGCCATCCGGGGTGACGATTCCGTGGCGGTCGGCATCGGGGTCGTTGCCCACGGCGATGTCGAAGCTCGAACGCGCTTCGATCAGTCCGGCCATGGCGTACTCGGACGAACAGTCCATGCGGATCTTGCCGTCCCAGTCCAGGTGCATAAACGACCACGTGGGGTCGATCGTGGGGTTGATGACGGTCAGATCGAGGTCGTAGGTGTCGGCAATCGCCGCCCACACGTCGACAGCCGCACCGCCCAGAGGATCAGCGCCGATCCGCAGACCAGCAGACTGGATGGCCTGCATGTCGACAACATCGTCAAGCGCACCGACATAGGCGCCGATGTAGTCGAAGTTCTGCGTGTTCTCTAGGTGGAACGCTCGCTGGAACTCGGTGCGCGGAATGTCCTGCCACTGGGGAAGGAGTTCGTTGGCACGGTTCTCAATCCACGCGGTTTCCTCCGCACCGGCCGGACCGCCGTGTGGCGGGTTGTACTTGATGCCGCCGTCAGTCGGCGGGTTGTGGCTGGGGGTCAAGATGATGCCGTCGGCCTGCCCGTGGGTGCCGGCGGCTTCACGGTTGTGGCGCAGCACCGCGAAGCTCAGCACGGGAGTGGGCGTGTAGCCGTCACGTTCGTCGATGAACGTGGGAACGTTCGCCGCCGCCAGAACTTCGTTGACCGTGAGGAAAGCCGGTTCGGAAAGCGCGTGCGTGTCGCGGGCCAGGAACAGCGGGCCGGTGATGCCCTGATCCTGCCGGTATTCCACGATCGCCTGAGTGATGGCCGCGATGTGGGCCTCATTGAACGAACCCGCAGAGCTGGTGCCCCTGTGGCCCGAGGTGCCGAACGACACCCGCTGGGCCGGATCGTCCGGGCCCGGGACGATGTCGTGGTAGTCATCCAGCAGCTGCGGGATGTCGGTGAGGTCGCTTTCAGAAGCGGGAAGTCCAGCGCGGTCATTCATACAGCAGAGTGTGCCGAAGTTATCGGCTCAGTTCCACCGTGGGGCCGGTAAATCTTGAATAGCGGATTCCGGGTGTCCGGAATGAGGCCGAGGTGTCGGCAGCAAAGTTTCGAAAATGGCACCGTGTCGTGCATTATGGGCAATGCTCCGCGGCCATCTTCAGACTGGCCGTGAGCCCCAAAAACTGGCTGTCGGCACGCCGGAAGCATCGCTGACAGCCCTGGTGAGGGCGGCTGTCAACGACTGCTTGCCTTGACCAAACAGAGCGGGCCGGAAGGTTTTCCTTCCGGCCCGCTCGCTGTCTCTGAGGGCTTTGCTTTACACGCGGCTTTATTCCACGCGCAGTTTTACTTCACGTACGGCGCGGCGTCGCCTTCGGCGACGATCGGCAGTTCAGCTTCGTGGTGCCACTGGTCCATGCCGCCGACAACCATGATGCAGTCGTGGCCGGCCATGTTGAGGAACTGAGTGGCGTGTGCTGAGCGGCGACCGGTGCGGCAGATGACGTACACGTCGACGTCGAATGGCACCTCGTCTTGCCGTTCCTGCAGTTCGTCCAGTGGAACGTTGATGGCGTCTTTGATGTGGCCGGCGGCGAATTCGTCGCGCCCGCGCACGTCGAGGACGATCGCGTCGTCGGGGACTTCGGTGACTGAGCAGGTGGGTTCTTCGAACATGATCACATCTTTCCGTTTTCGCGCAGGTTGATATGCCAGCTGAGCGCTTCTTCGAGAATGTGCGGTGTGTGTTGACCGCCGGGGTCGGCGGCAACGGCTCGGTCAAGGTAGTCGGTGAGCCTGTCGCGGAAGTTCGGGTGGGCACAGTTGTCGATGATGCGGCGGGCGCGCTTGATTGGCGAAAGCCCGCGCAGGTCTGCGATTCCCTGTTCCGTGACGATCACCTGGGTGTCGTGTTCCGTGTGGTCGACGTGGCTGGCGAACGGCACGATCGACGAAATCGCGTCATCCTTCGCGGTGGACGGCGAAACGAAGAAGTTGAGGAACGCGTTGCGTGCGAAGTCGCCGGAACCGCCGATTCCGTTGACGATCTTCGTCCCCGTGATGTGGGTGGAGTTGACGTTGCCGTAGATGTCGGCTTCGACCATTCCGTTGATGCCGATGACACCCAGGCGGCGGACGATTTCGGGGTGGTTCGACATTTCCTGTGGGCGCAGCAGCAGGCGGCCCTTGAACTTTTCGACGTTGTCGTTGAAGTACTGGGCTTTTTCGCGGGTGAGCGACAGGGCCGTGGCGGACACGGATGTGAACGTGCCCTCTTCCAGGAGGCTCAGCAGGTTGTCCTGCACCACCTCGGTGAAGGACGTGAGGTTGCGGAATTCGGATTCCTGCAGGCCTGCGAGCACCGCGTTTGCGACGTTGCCGATGCCCGACTGCAAGGGCAGCAGGTTCTTCGGCAGGCGGTCGTTCTTGACTTCCGAACGGAGGAAGTCGATGAGGTAGTTCGCCATCGCCTCGGACTTTTCGTCAACCGGGTTGAACTTGTTGTCGCGGTCCGGGGAGTTGGTTTTGACGACCGCAACGACCTTCGATTCATCAACCCGCAGGTAGGGGTCGCCGATCCGCTGTGCGGGGTCGAGGATCTGAATGGGGTTGCGGTGCGGCGGAATGTGGGTGCCGTAGTAGATGTCGTGGAAGCCCTCGATTTCGTTGGGCAGCCACTCGTTGACTTCCAGGATGACTTTGTCGGCCAGGTCGAGCCAGGTCTTGTTGTTGCCGACGGACGCGCCGGGCACCAGCAGGCCGTTGGGCAGGATGGCCGCGACTTCGACGACGGCGACGTTGAGGTTGCCGTAGAAGCCGAACCACACCTGCTGGGCCAGGTGGCTCAGGTGGGCGTCGAGGTAGTCGACGTCGCCGTTGTTGATGGCTGCCCGCATGTCGGGGTCGGTGTTGAACGGGGTGCGGAAGTGCACACCTTTGGCTTTGGCGAGTGCTCCGTCGAGTTCATCCGAAGTCGATGCCCCGGTGAACAGTCCGATCGAGAAGTCTTCCCCCGCATCGTGTGCTGCTTCCATGCGGTTTGCCAGTGCCGTGGGTACGGCTTTCGGGTATCCGCTTCCGGTGAAGCCGGACATTCCGACGTTGTCGCCGGGGTTGATGAAACGAGCAGCTTCCTCGGCAGACATCACCTTGTCCGCGAGAACAGTATTCACAATGCGAGCCATAGCCTCATTGTTCCAAATTGCGCAACAGCTCACACCGCCGGGTCGGCGCCTGCCGTGCCGCCGGTTGGTTCTTCATTGTCATTTCCCGAGGTGCCGCTCGCCTTGCCCGCCTCGATCGCCTTGCGCAGGTCCTCAAGTGCCGCGTAGAACTCCACGGTTGGGCCTTATGCGTCGGAGGGGATCGGCGGCAGCGTTGTGGCGGTCAGGCGGGGACCGCGTTCGGTGCAGCCCAGAATCCGCAGGCTCTGCTCGAGGTATTCGCGTTCGAGGTCTTCGACCTGCAGTGGGCCGTCCGGATTCCACCACTGAGGGAGGACATTGCTGATGGCCAGAATGGAGCGGGCCGCGAGGTCGGGGTTGTCGATGTCGAAAACACCCTGCTCTTTGCCGAGGCGGACCTGTTCGTACAGCTGACCGCGGGTGAAGACGCGCAGCTCATCGATCTCAGGCCGGTAGTCCTCGCTCAGGCGCTCTGTTTCGAGCAGCAGAAGCCGGGAGCTTGCGAGGTTCGCGGCCCGGTAGCGCACAAGAACGCGCACAAACACGGCCACGCGGGCAACCGGGTCCGGTTCGGCGGCGTTGAGGGCCTCGTCGATTGCGGTGTTGAACTCTTGGTAGCTGGTGCGGATGAGTTCGAAAAGGGCGGCCTGCTTCGAATCGAAGTAGTAATAGAGGGCAGACAGGTTCAGCCCCGCCGTGTTGGCGATGTCGCGGATGGATGCACCGTCGAATCCCTTTGCCGCAAATGTTTCCCGCGCGGCGCGCAGAATAGCGTCGCGGCCCTTGAGCTGTTGTCCTGAACGTTTCATAAACGCCAGGCTATCGTAGGTTCAAACGATCGTTCTGCATACAAAAGGGTCGCTTCCGGGGTACAGTGCAGCGTGCACTATGCGCAGCCGCTGTTACAAAGGAGTCCGCAGTGAAGAACTACGAAGCGATTAGCCGCTTCCTTGCCCACGAACGTTCCGGCAAGCCGCTGTTCGGCCTTATGGGTGATGCCAACCTCGCGTATCTGGGTCATTTCATTGAGCAGACCGACGGTCGCTACATCGGCATGTCAATCGAAGACGCTGTCGTTTTGGCAGCTGACGGCTACGCCCGCTTCTCGGGCGAAGTCGGCATGGCGACTGTCACCTTCGGTCCCGCAATCACCAACGCCATCACCGCACTGACCGAAGCTGCGCGCGCCCGCACACCGCTGGTGCTGCTGACCGGCGACACCCCGGACGTCAATGAGCACTACCAGCGCATCGACATCGCGGCAGTCGCAGCTTTGACAGGTGCCGCCTATGAGCGCTCCTATTCCGGCGCAGATGCCGTGAAGACGATCCACAAGGCCGTTATGCGGGCTCGCGCTCGCCAGCAGCCGGTGATCGTCAACATCCCCTACGCGCAGATGAACGACGAAGTCGACCTGCCCGAACTGCCCGACCTCAGCCAGCCCGCATCGGTGCTCGGCGCGGACTCCGACCGGGTCGAGGACGCTCTGGGCTACCTCATGTCGGCTCGGCGTCCACTGGTCCTGGCCGGACGAGGTGTCATTTCGGCAGGTGCGCGCGATTCTGTTCTGCGCTTCGCCCGCATGATCGGCGCTCCCGTCATGACCTCTCTCATTGCAAAGGACCTGTTCCGCGGCGAACCGGAAAACCTCGGCATCCACGGCACCCTGTCCAACGAAGTCGGCGTTGAATACATGGGTGACGCCGACGTCGTCATCGCCTTCGGGGCGTCACTGAACAACTGGCAGACCGACCACTACCACCTGATGGAAGGCAAGAAGATCATCCAGGTGGACAGCTGCGCCGAAGCGCTCGGCAAATACGGTCCCGTCGACGTCGCCATCCAGGCGGATGTTGCGGCAGCGGTCGACGCTCTTGCCGGAACCCTGCTGGAAGCCGACCCGGACGCGGACAGTCGCCCGGCACCCAAGTACGTTGCGGCACTTGAGGACCGCCCCCAGCGGGAGGCACTCGATGACTACCGCTCCACCTCGCGCGAAGACCACATTGACGTGCGTGACGCGGCAATGCGGATCAGCACGGCCATCAGCCACGACGGCCAGAAGCAGATCAACCAGGTGTCCGACATCGGCATGTACTTCCCGTCGGTCGTCCAGCACATGGTTGTCGACCCTGGCAAGTGGGACTTCGCCGGCTACTTCGGTGCGATCGGTCTGGCCATCCCCCTGGGTGTCGGTGCGGCCTACGCGGATTCGTCGCGCCCGACGGTCGTGTGGGTCGGCGACGGCGCGGCAATGCACTCGCTCATGGAAGTCTCCACCGCGGTGCGCGACGGCCTGCCGCTGGTGGTCGTCGTGCTCAACGACTCCTGCTACGGTGCCGAGTTCTACAAGCTGGAGAACTTCGGTTCCAAGGGCGAAACCTCGTTCGTCGAATGGCCGTCCTTTGCCGCCATGGCCCGAGGAATGGGCGCTGCCGGGCACACCGTGAGCTCCCTGGATGAACTCGATTCGGTGCTGGGAGAACTCGGCGAAATCACCGCGCCGACCGTCATCGAAGTGGTCACCGATCCGCTGGAGCGCTTCCGTCCCAAGCCCCGTTCGTAAGGTGCATCACTTGCCGCTAAAGTGAGCTGTGCAACACCACAGTGAGGAGATAGCTATGGAAATTCAGGGAGTATCCGCCCTCGTCACCGGCGGCGTGTCCGGTCTTGGCCGCGCGACAACCGAGCGTCTGCTCGCGGCCGGTGCCAACGTCGTCATGATCGATCTCAACGAAGAAGCCGGTGCGAAGGCCGCAGAAGAACTCGGCGAACGCGCCCACTTCGTCAAGGCCGACGTGCAGAACGAAGAGCAGGTTCAGGCCGCTGTCGACAAGGCAGTTGAGCTCGGCCCCCTGCGCATCGTCGTCAACTGCGCCGGTGTGGCGACACCCGGCAAGCTCGTTTCGCGCCGTGGCCCGCTGGAACTCGAGACCTTCAGCAAGGTCGTCGGCATCAACCTGGTCGGCACCGTCAACGTGGCACGTCTGGCAGCTGCGGCAATGCAGCAGGGCGAACCGGACGGCGAAGAGCGCGGCGTCATCATCAACACCGCTTCGGTCGCAGCTTTTGACGGCCAGATCGGCCAGATTGCGTACTCGGCCTCCAAGGGCGGTGTGGCTGCCGTGACCCTGCCGATGGCCCGTGAACTCGCCGAATCGCTCATCCGCGTGGTCACCATCGCACCGGGCATCTTCGAAACCCCGATGATGGCCGGCCTGCCGCAGGAAGCTCAGGACTCGCTCGGCAAGATGGTTCCGCACCCGGCGCGCCTGGGCAAGCCCGCCGAATACGCCCAGCTGGTCGAATCGATCGTGCGCAACCCCATGCTCAACGGCGACACCATCCGTCTGGACGGCGCCATCCGCATGCAGCCGAAATGATCCGCCTGAGCTGAGGTCACCTCAGCTGTGACCGGTCGAGGTGCCGTCCCCGTTTTGGGGAGCGGCACCTCGTCTGTTTTTGGGGCGGGCGTTCTTGTGGGCGGCTGCGCTCCCGTAAGCCGGATTCCGAGGCTCAGCGCAAGCCGGCTCGTTCGGCCAGCACCTGGGCCGTCACCGAACGCGAATCCGGGCGCAGACCCTGCTGAGCGACCGCCGCCGGCGTGCCGGTGGCCAGAATCTGGCCGCCCTCGTCTCCGGCTCCCGGGCCGATGTCGATGACGTGGTCGGCCTGCGCGACCACCCGGAGGTCGTGCTCGATGACGACCACCGTCGCGCCGTCGTCGACCAGGCGACGCAGCTGGGTGAGCAGAAGGTCCACATCCGCCGGATGCAGGCCCGTCGTCGGTTCGTCCAGGAGGTACAGGCTGTGCTTGCGGCTGGAGCCGCGCTGCATTTCGGAGGCCAGCTTGATGCGCTGCGCCTCGCCACCCGAAAGCTCCGGGGAGCCCTGTCCAAGGCGCAGGTAGCCCAGGCCGAGTGCGTGCAGGAATTCGACAGAGCGCAGAATCCTCGGCTCCTCGGCGAAGACCTTCAGCGCCTCGTCCACGGTCAGCGTCAAGACATCTGCGATGCTGCGGCCGTTCCACTGCAGTTGAAGGATCTCCGGCTTATAGCGCTTGCCGTGGCAGGCAGGGCAGGTCGTGTACGTGCCGGGCAGGAACACCAGCTCAACCTCGATGCTGCCGGCGCCATCACACTCCGGGCATCGGCCCTTCTTCGTGTTGTAGGAAAAGTCCGACACCGACATGCCCCGCCGCTTGGCCTCCGGGGTGCCAGCAAAGAGCCTGCGAACGTGATCGAACAGGCCCGTGTAGGTCGCGACGGTGGAACGCACCGTGCGCCCAATCGGCTTCTGGGTGATGTGAACCAGCCGGCGAATCTTTTCGACCCCCGCTGCGCTGTCCACTCGGAAATCTCGGGAGTCGTCGGAACCTGCGGAGTTCTCAGCATCTGGGTCCTCGTCCGAGGCCTCTTCGGCGCCGACTACCTGCTTGGCCGAACGGGACGCCACGTCGGCCAGCACCCCGATGACCAGGGTCGATTTTCCGGAACCGGATACTCCCGTGACCGCGGTGAGCGCCCCCAGCGGGAAGTCAACGTCGGCGCCGTCGAAGGCGCGCGCGTGCACGCCGGTCAGGCTGATGGATTCACCGGTGCCGGCCGGAGTGTCCGTCAGCTTGGGGAAGTCCTCGTTCAGGGCGGCGGCAGTGGGTGAGTCCAGCCGCTCGGCATTGGCGCGGAACTGGTTTGTAGGGCCGGAGAACACCAGCTGGCCGCCGCGCTCACCGGCGCGAGGGCCGATATCCACGACCCAATCGCATCCGGACACCAGGGACATATCGTGCTCCACCAGCAGCACCGAATTGCCCGCGTCGATGAAACGCTGCAGCAGCTCGGAGACCGCGTTGCGCTCCACGGCGTGCAGGCCGGCCGAAGGCTCATCCAGCACATAGACCGTGCCGAACAGGCTCGAGTTCAACTGGGAGGCCAGCCGCAGGCGCTGGTGTTCGCCCGCAGACAAGCTCCGTGCTGGGCGGGAGAGGCTCAGGTGTCCCAGTCCCAGTTCGATCGCCGCGCGCACCGTGGGCAGCACCTGATCCAGCAGCAGCTCTTCGGCCTCGTCGTGTTCGTTCCACTGCTGCTTCGCGATCCCCGCCAGCTGCTTGACGCGGTTCTCAAGCACAGCCAACACGTCCTTCAACGCCAAGTCGTTGAACTCGTCGATGGCGTAACCGGCATAGGTCACCTGCAGGGTATCCGGCTGGAAACCGCGGCCCCGGCAGGTTGGGCACGTCGATGAATGCATGAAGGAGAGCACCCGGCGGCGGGTCTTATCCGACTCCGTTTCCGCCAGGGAATCGGTGAGGTAGGTGGCAACCGAGCGCCATTTGCCTCTGTACGACCCCTGCATGGCGTTTTCGTCCCGCACCGGGTGGACGGTGACCACCGGCTGTTCGTCCGTGAACAGAATCCAGTCGCGGTCCTCTTGCGGAATATCTCGCCACGGGATGTCGAGCGGGTAGCCGAGGGTGCCCAGGATGTCCCGGAAGTTCTTGCCCAACCACGCACCTGGCCACGCGGCGATCGCGCCGTCCCAGATGGACAGGCTGGGGTCCGGCACCATCGACTCTTCCGTCGGCCGGTGCACGGTGCGGGTTCCTTGGCATTCGGGGCACATGCCGGCGGTGGTGTTGGGGGAGAAGGCGTCGGAGTCGAGCCTGCCGTATTCCAGCCGTTCGCGCATGCCGTCCGGGTAGTTGCCGGAGCGGGAAAACAGCAGCCGAATGCTGTTTGAGATATTCGAGATCGTGCCCACGGAAGAGCGTGCCCCTCCCAGGGTGGTGGACTGCTGAAGTGCCACCGTCGGCGGCAGACCCGTGACTGAGCCGACGCGCGGGTTGACCGCGCCGCCGATGAGGCGGCGTGCGAAGGGCGAGACAGACTCCAGGTAGCGCCGCTGCGCCTCGCCGTGGATGGTGCCGAAGGCCAGGTTGGACTTGCCTGAGCCCGACACCCCGGTGATCGCCACGAGGGTATCCCGGGGCAGGTCGACGTCGACGTGTTTCAGGTTGTGAAGGTGCGCATCGCGCACCCGGATCATTGGATCGTGACCCGCCCGCGCCGCAGCGTGCGGAGCCGAGGGCTCGGACGTGGAGTGAGTCATGCTGGCTACTCTACCCAGCAGACTGCGCCTGCTGCGCCTGCTGCGGCGGCTGCGACTGCTGCGTCTGCTTTGCCTGTTTGGCCTGCTGGGCCTGGCGGCGCAGCACGAGCCCGCGGACGGAACCCATGGCAATGAGTGTGAGGGTGAGGGCAACCGAGCCGAACACGGTTGTCCACGAAATATTCGGGTGTGCGGGGCTGTGGGTCAGCTGGTAGACGAGTGCTGACATGAGTGACGCGCAGACTGCCGGCACTGTCCAGTAGAGCGACAGTCTTGCCGACAGTGAGATGAGAACAATGGCACCGGCGGGGGCTGCCAGGATTGACACCATCCACACTGACAGGATCACCAGGCTGGCCACGAGCGCGGACGGTGGGCCGACATAGCCGTATTCGACTTCCATGGGATCGTGGTGAATGGCCGACGGCAGCAGTGCCAGGGCG
Organism: Brevibacterium ravenspurgense; assembly: GCF_001584615.1. Classification (GTDB taxonomy): domain Bacteria; phylum Actinomycetota; class Actinomycetes; order Actinomycetales; family Brevibacteriaceae; genus Brevibacterium; species Brevibacterium ravenspurgense. The sequence goes on from NZ_LQQC01000012.1 coordinate 176,760, forward strand.
AGCACGCCCAGAGCGATGTCAACCCCGAATGCCACCGTGCCGATCGAATCACCGAACGGCGGCGGTGGCGCAATGAAGCCGAGCGCTTCGAGCACGTGGTACATGCCGAACATGGTCACACCGGCGCTCGCGGCTAAGAAGAAGAGAATCTGCGTGCGAGTTTTGGAGCGCACCGGGGAATGCTGATTCATGCGGTTTACTGTAGAGCGGAAAGTAGGGAAAACCCTCAGTGTCCTTCTGGCTTCCACCATAGGCATAGGAGTGTGGGCCCGCGAGGATTGAAGCATGAAATCTCAGACACGCAACGGCAGCTGGATCAACCCAGCCGGACATCCGGGGCTGATAGGCACAGTGAACCTGCTGGCCTCCGGTTTTGTCTGGTGGACGATCTCCTGCCTGTCCATCTTCCTGTTCTTCAGTGGGCTGTCGGCACTGCCGGTAGCCGGCACCGGTCTCATCTTCCTGGTGGCGTGGTTCTACTTTCAGTGGGGCATCAACACTGTGGAGCGCAACCGTGCTGAATCGATTTACAGTCTGGGCTACCCCAAACCGCAGATGCCGCAGCGTGAACCCGGTTTCACGGAATGGGTCAAGTGGTTGGGCCGAGCCGTCACCTCGGCTGTTTTCTGGCGCGGCACCGCCCATCATTTCCTCAAGTCGTTTACGGGTGCTGTCCTGGGCGGGCTGTCGTTTCTGGCACTCGCCTTTGCCATCGTCTTCTTCGGCATCGCCGTGTCGGACACCATCAGCCAGGAGGTTGTTTTCGACAACGTCGACAGGCCGCTGCGCTTTGTCCTCGCTGTGGTTCTGACTGTCTTCACGGTGGTCATCCTGTGGTACTCGGCAATGCTTGACCGGGCGATCGACAAGCTGCTCTTGGCACCGTCGAAAGCGGACACTCTGACAGAAGAAGTCACAGCCCTCGATGATGCCCGGCAGGGAGCGGTCGGTGCCGCAGAAACTGAGCGCGCCCGCCTCGAACGCGATCTCCATGACGGTGTGCAGCCCATGCTGGTGGCCCAGTCGATGAAGATCGGCATGGCGAAGGCGAAACTCGAAACCGATCCCGAAGGTGCCCGCACTCTCATTGCGGAAGCGCACGAAGATTCGAAGCAGGCGGTTGCGGAACTGCGCCGTCTGGTGCGCGGCCTGCAGCCGGCCGTGCTGGGCGACCGCGGCCTTGATGCGGCCCTGTCCGGCCTGGCAGCCCAGTCGGTCGTCCCGGTGGACCTCACCGTGAACCTGCCGGGGCGCGTCGACCGCGACATCGAATCTGTTGCCTACTTCGTTGTGGCCGAAGCCCTCACCAACATCAACAAGCACGCGCACGCCACCCGCGCGCCTGTGCGGGTCGGCATGACCGCCGACCTTTCCCGACTGCAGATCGAGGTTTCTGACAACGGACGAGGAGGAGCTCACCTCCCGGTGCACGGAAACTCGGGTCTCGCGGGACTGCGGGACCGGGTGCGGGCTGTGCGCGGCAGCTGGGAATTCTCATCGCCTGAAGATGGACCAACCGAACTGAAAGTCGAGGTGCCATGCGCATTCTGATTGCCGAAGACTCCGTCCTCCTGCGGGAAGGCCTGGTGCGCCTGCTGACGGATGCCGGCCACAACATCGTCCACACAGCGGGTGATGCGACTGATCTGCTCAGCGCGATCAGCGTTCACGAACCTGACCTCGCGATCGTCGATGTGCGGATGCCGCCGACGTTCACGGATGAGGGCATCCGGGCGGCTGTGCTCATCCGAGCACAGAACCCAGAAGTCGGGGTACTGGTCCTGTCCCAGTACGTCGAAGAGCGCTACGCATCAGACCTCATTGCCGACAATTCCGGCGGTTTCGGCTACCTGCTGAAAGACCGCGTGGCAGACGTCAGCGACTTCCTGGAAGCAGTCGACAAGGTCGCCTCCGGCGGCACTGTTCTGGACCCGGAAGTCGTCAGCCAGATCATGGTGCGGTCCCGCCGGGACACGGGAATTGACCAGCTTTCGGCCCGGGAACGCGAAGTTCTCGCACTCATGGCCGAAGGCAAGTCGAACTCAGCCATCGCATCCGCTCTGTTCTTAAGCGCCGGAGCAGTCGAAAAGCACATTTCGTCGGTGTTCACTAAGCTCGGCCTGTCAGCCGGAGCCGACGACAACCGCCGCATCCTCGCGGTCCTGAAGTTTCTAGGAGCATGACATGACCAACCAGCCCATGCCGACACCTCGTAATTTCAACCAGCCCAACCAACCCGCCCAGCAGCCTGCTCAGCCAGTACAGCCGGGGCAGCACCCCGGCCAGCCCGCACCCGCGCGGAAGTCATCGCGCATCGGGTGGAAGATCGCGATCGTCATCGCGGCGGTGCTCGCCCTCATCGTGCCGCTCGGCGTGCTTGCGGTGACGATGGTGGCCTCGGCCAGCTACGAGCACAGAACACAGAACGGCGCGATTCCCGAAGACATCGACCGGCTCGAAATCAACACGAACCTCGCCGAGGTGACCGTCGTGGACTCCGCGGAGATCGGTGACCGGGACATGCCGCCGGAATCGCAGGTCACCGGATGGTTTGACGCCCGCTACCGACAGCACAAGGACGACAGCGAAAGCGCAAGCCCCGTCAAGGTGCAGAAGAGCGGATCGACAGCGGTCGTGGACATCAAACCTCAGAACAAACGCGGAGCCGAGGTGACCATCGGCCTGCCGAAGGACCTCGCCGAAAAGCTGGCAATCGACCTGAATCTCAGCCGTGGTGCGCTCTACGTCGACGGCAAGTACAAAGACATTGCCGCCTCGATACGCGGCGGTGCCGTAGAAGTCGAAGGTGAAGCCGAAAAGCTGGCGGTTGACATCAAGGGCGGCGAAGCCGACGTCGACGGAGTCTTCGACGACGCGAGCTTCAAAGTTCAGGGCGGTGAAGTCGGTGCGGAGTATCTCGACGCGAAGAAGAAGGTGTCCGTCAACGTCACCGCGGGAAGCGCTGACCTGCAGCTGGGACCGAATTCGCAGCCTGCCGACGGCGTCGACCTCAGGGTTGCAGCCGGTTCGGCCAGCCTGCTGGTGCCGGACCCGAAGGGTATGGAGAACGCACGTGACTACGTCATCGTCGATGACGGGATGGCCAACCTGGGCGACACGACGATCAGCATAGAAGCTAAGCGAGTGGCTGACATGTCAGAAGTCGGTGAGGACGTACCGCTGCGCATCAACGCCGGTGCGGGTGACCTTGAAATCGGCTACTGGGATGCCGGTGGAGACTACTCCGACGAGGACGACCTCGACGAATAAAGCACGGTTCCGGTTCGGGAGGGTTCCAGTCGACAGCCTTGACTATCTCCGTTGGTGGGCGAATAGTTAAAAGCCCACCAACGAGAGGCTTCACCGATGTCAGGTCATGACAAAAACCGTGTCAGCATCGCTCGTGAGGAAGACCCGATCCCCAAGGGAGTGCGCGGACACAAGCGGCAGGCGCTGAAGCGCAGCATCAAAAGCCGCCACATGTTCATGATTGCGCTCGCCGGGGTCATCGGCACGGGCCTGTTTCTGGGTACGGGGGATGTCATCAACCGTGCCGGTCCCGGTGGGACGATCGCCGCGTATGTTGTCGGCGGTTTCCTCCTGTGGCTGACCATGTCGTGTCTGGGTGAAACATCGTCGGTGATGCCGGCCTCCGGGTCTTTTCAGGCGCACGCGACAAAGCTCTTAGGGCCCGGGACGGGATTCACGATCGGCTGGATCTACTGGCTGTCATGGGCAAGCTTCATCGGGCTGGAGTTCTTGGCGGCCGGCATTGTCATGAAGTTCTGGTTCCCCGATGTTCCGACGGCGGTGTGGTCCGGTGTGTTCATCGTCGTGCTGTTCGTAATCAACCTGTTCAGCGTTCGCGGTTTCGCTGAGGTTGAATCCGGTTTGGCGTTCGTCAAGGTGGCGGCGGTTGCCGCGTTCATTGTGATCGGCGGCCTGGTGCTTGTCGGTGTGCTCGGCATGGACGGTGAGACGCGGCCCAGGTGGGACAACTTCTACGCTGACGGCGGTTTCTTCCCCACGGGGATCGGTGCGGTTCTAGCCGCAATGATGACGGTCATCTACACGTTCATGGGTTCGGAAGTCATGGGTGTTGCAGCTGGCGAGGCGGAAAACCCCGCCAAAGCGGTCCCCAAGGCGGTGCGGACGATCGTGTTCCGTCTGGTGTTCCTGTACTTGGGCGCTGTTGTCATCCTCATTGCGCTCATCCCGTGGCGTCAGGCGGGACTTTCTGAAAGTCCGTTCGTCACGGTGTTCGAAGCGATCGGCATTCCCTTTGCCGCGGACATCATGAACTTTGTCGTGTTGGTGTCGATCCTGTCGGTGGGCAACACCGGTCTGTACATGTGTTCACGCATCCTGTGGTCACTTGGCCACGACGGGCACGCTCCGAAGTTCTTCACCCGCACGCTCAAGAACGGTTCGCCCTATGGTGGGCTGATCTTCACGATGGTGTTCGGGCTGCTGTCGCTGCTGTCGAGCTTCGTTGCAGAGGACACGCTTTTCGTGTTCCTCATGTCGGTCTCCGGCATCGGCGGTGCGCTGTCGTGGATCACGATTGCGCTCACCCAGTACTCGTTCCGCATCAAGTTCGTGAAGTCCGGTGGGGACGTCAAGCAGCTTCCTTACCGGGTGCCGCTTTTCCCAGCGGTGCCGATCCTCGTGGTGCTGCTCAATCTGGCTGTGTTCGTCGGCATGGCGCTCGATCCCACCCAGAGGCTGTCGCTTGTCATCGGCTTGGGCGTGGTGCCGGTCTGCTATGGCGTGTACTGGCTGTTCATCCGTCCGCGCGAGAAGCACTTGCCGTCAGCCGAAATGGAAGTCCGGCTGCCAGCTGAAAAGGTGTAACGGCTGCTGGCCGGGAGCCCGGGAGGTTCCGGTACCTGCCGAGGTGCCGGTGGTTGCCGAGGTGCCGGTGGCTGCCGAGGTGCCCTCCACCTCGTCAGTGGTGCTCCGGTTGGACTGCTGGCCAGATAGTCGTGTCAGTGCCAGCCGATAGGGTGAAAACATCAGCCGCAAGGTCCGCCAGCCCAAGGAGTGTCCGCATGACGGAGTACGTTGTTCTTCTCGATGAAGACGGCAAGCCCATTGGTGAGGCTGACAAGGCTGTTGTGCACACTGCTGACACCCCGCTGCACTTGGCGTTTTCGTGTTTTCTGTACAACGACTTGGGCCAGGTGCTTATGACTCGACGGGCACTGGGCAAGGCCACGTGGCCCGGTGTGTGGACCAATTCCTTCTGCGGGCATCCCGCACCGGGGGAATCGTTCACAGCAGCCATTGAAAGGCGCGCTGCGCAGGAACTGGGCACCAAGGTCGTTGAGATCACCGAAATCCTGCCGGACTTTAGGTATCGGGCGATTGACGCATCGGGTGTTGTCGAAAACGAAATCTGCCCCGTGTTTTCGGCGAAGATCGACGGCGAGCTTCTGCCGGTGACTGACGAAGTCATGGATTTTGCATGGATTGATCCTGATGCGCTGACAGATGTTCTGCGCCAGGCGCCGTTTGCCTTCAGCCCGTGGGTGGTTGAGGAATGGGCGCAGCTGCGTGGCTGAGATTCTCAATTCGGTTCGGGTTCGCCAGCATTCTGGTCCGCTCGATCCGCTGGGGTCATTTGCTGTTCCCCATCCGGAAGGCAGGGGAGTGGGCCAGGCACCGTTTTTGTCCCGCGGTTCGCTTCTGAACTGGCGGTTCAGGCGGCACGATTTTGAAGCCCACGGCACCGAGGTCATTCAGCCGGTGCGCATTGTGCAGCATGATGAGCGCGGTCTGGTTGTGTGGCTTGCCGGCGGTACTCCGACGGTCGACAGCCGTTTTGCCGGCCGCGAGGACGTCAATCTGCACGACCTGGGCTACGCCGAGCGTTTTTCACCTTCGGCCACTGACCGTGTCAGCTATCGGCGGCACTGGCACGGCACGGGTGTGCTGCGGATTGTGCCTGCGGGCATGCCGTTTTCGGTGTGGCTGTTCTGGGCAGGAACGGGCGAGTTCCGCAGCTGGTACATCAATCTGGAGCACCCGCACACCCTTGCAGGGGATTCCCTTTTCACTGCGGATCACGTGCTCGACATCCTGGTGCGGCCGGACGGGACGGTGGAAGAAAAAGACCGCGACGAACTGGAGGCCGCCGTCCGCTTCGGTCAATGGGATGACGGCATTGCCGCGGCGATCGAAGCCGAAAAGCGCCTGGCTCTTGACCAGATGCGCTCCGGTCACTGGGCTTTTGACAGGGATTGGACGCTGTTCCAGCCCGACCCCTCGTGGGCCCTGCCGCCCGCCCCGAAGCTGTAAACGCGCAGCTGTAAACGGCACTGGGCGCTGATGCTGTCGCCGTCTGCTGTCCCTCCACTCTGTAAACCGCGTTGTCAGCGCTTGTCGCTGGGCTGGTTTTGCCCGTTTGTTGGCGCAGATTTGCGCTTTAGTGCAGTTTCACGCGTTGTTGCGGCGCATTTACGCGTGAGTCTGCATTACTGCGTGAGTCTGATGTGGCTTGGGTGGTGCTGGGTTTGGTGGGCGAGGTGGAGCTGGGCTGCGCGTGTTTTCTGTGGGTTGCTCGTTGGCTGGAGTGGTGTGCTGGGTTGGCGCGTTGTGCCTGTTCTTCCCACGCTGTCGCCCGTTTGTTGGCGCAGATTTGCGCTTTAATGCAGAGTCACGCGTTGTTGCGGCGCATTTACGCGTGAGTCTGCATTACTGCGTGAGTCTGGGGTTGGTTGGGTGGAGCTGGGGTTAGCGGGCGAGGTGGGGCTGGGCTTCGGACGGTTTCTGTGGGCTGTCGGCGGCTGGAGTGGTGTGCTGGGTTGGCGCGTTGTGCCTGTTCTTCCCACGCTGTCGCCCGTTTGTTGGCGCAGATTTGCGCTTTAATGCAGTTTCACGCGTTGTTGTAGCGCATTAACGCGTAAATCTGCATTAGCGCGTGAGTCTGGGGTGGTTTGGGTGGTGCCGTGTATGGCGGGCGAGGTGGAGCTGGGCTTCGGACGGTTTCTGCGGTTTGTCGGCGGCTGGAGTGGTGTGCTGGGTTGGCGCCGTTGTGCCTGTTCTTCCCACGCTGAGGTTACCCTCGTTTAGTGGACACCCTATTAGTGCGGATCTTGTGTCCGTAGGAGAGGATGTTCATTGTGAGTCAACAGCGCAAGAAGTACACGCCGGAGTATCGGCGTGAAGCCGCGAACCTGGTAATAGAGTCGCGGCGTCCGATTGCTCATGTGGCTAAGGAGATTGGTGTGTCCGCCGGGCTTTTAGGCCGGTGGGTCAAACTCGAGCGTGAGCGCCGAGGAGCATCAGATGGGATGAGCGAGGCTGATCTTCGTGCTGAGAATGCTCGTCTTCGTCGGGAGCTGGCTGAAGCCAAGATGGATAACGAGTTTTTGTCAAAAGCGACAGCCTTCTTCGCTGCGAAGCAACGCGAGCAGAAAAGTTCGAATTGATGCAGCAGGAGAAGGCGAACTACAGCATCAAGCGCATGGCACGGCTTTTAAAAGTGTCTCGGTCTGGATACTACAAATGGGCCCATACGCAGCAGAAGCGACTATCGGGCGAAGATGATCGTGCAGCATTTTACGATGATGTTGACCGCAAGATTCACCGGATTTGGAAAGACTCCGATGAGGTTTATGGTGCGCCGCGGATCACCGCAGAACTTGCCGAGCGCTACCACATTGCGCTTAACCGTAAGACTGTGGCTAAACGGATGTGCATGATGGGGATTGAGGGGATTTCACCGCGGGCCTTTGTCCCGGTGACAACGATTCAAGCTAAGCGTAAGTCCACGCTTCCTGACCTGGTCAAGCGCATGTTTGATACTGGTGAGCTCAACCGGGTGTGGATGTCAGATATTACCTACTTGCGCACCGGTGAAGGCTGGTTGTACTTGTGCGCGGTCCGCGATGGCCATTCCCGCCGGGTGCTGGGCTGGGCTATGGATAGCGTTCAAGATACTTCCCTGGTCGAGCGGGCCCTGCGGATGGCGCACACGTTGCGTGGTGACGTTCCTGATGGGCTGGTGTTTCACGCTGACCGCGGAGCTCAATTCACTAGCGAGCAGCTCTGGGAGGTTTGCCGCAGCCTGGGCATTGCTCAGTCCGTGGGGCGTACTGGTGTGTGCTTTGATAACGCGATGGCTGAGTCGTTCTGGTCGACGCTTAAAACCGAGTTCTACGACCGTAAGCGCTGGACGACCCGTGATGCTGCACGCAAGGCCGTTGCCTACTGGATTGAAGTCGTCTACAACCGTCGACGCCGACATTCCGCACTCGGTATGGTCAGCCCCGTCGACTTTGAGAACCAAATTGGTCTAATCACTAGTAGAAAAGAAATAGCTGCCTAACCACTAGGTAGCTCCACTACGTGTCCACGATTTGCGGGTAACCCCACTCGGAGCTTCGGTTACTCATGAGGTTCGCATGGCGGAATTGTTAACATAGGCTTGACCTCGTGAGCGAGTGCCGGTTCTGCTCGGCTTGGGGCAGCGACCGGCAGCTCGCGCCGCGCGAGTCTGTGGCGTATGAGGGCGCGGATCGCGGTGCATGATCCACAGTTGAAATAGAGAAAAGAGAGTGAAACGTATGACGAAGCGCGTGAGTGTGATTGTTGGGAGCCTGCGTCGTGGCTCCTTTGCCCGTAAGATTGCGCACAACCTGATTCCGATGTTCCCTGAGGGGTACGAGGCGAAGATCGTGGAGATCCGCGACCTGCCGCTGTACGATTTCGACTACGACGACCCAGAGGTCACCGACAAGCCGGTGCCGGCGGAGTACACGGAGTTCCGCGAGACGATTAAGGCCTCTGACGGGGTGCTGTTTGTGACCCCGGAGAACAACCGCACCATCCCGGCGTGCCTGAAAAACGCGGTGGATATTGGGTCGAAACCCAACGCCGACGTTGCGTGGAAGGGACTCCCGGCGGGAATTGTGAGCCACTCTGTTGGACGCATGGGCGGGTACTCGTCGCAGAAGAACCTGCGCCTTGCGCTTTCCTACTTCGACATGCCAACGCTTGGCCAGCCCGAGGTGTTCCTGTCGCAGTCGCCTGAGCTTTTCGGTGACGGGGATAAGATCACCCGCGAGTCAACCGTTGAGTTCCTGCAGAAATACATTGACCGCTTCGCTGAGCTGATCGAAAAAACCAGCCGCGATTAGTTTTCGCGGGCGCGTAACCCAAAGGCGAGGGGGAAACCGAACACGTTTCGGTTTCCCCCTCGTTTGTTGTGTGGCAGTTTTGTGTCGCCGCGGCCGCGCGGTGGCGCAGGCGCTAGCTGTCTGCGCCCCCTGCGTCAGTTGCCGCCTCGGCCCGCAACGCCTCGACAAGCGCATCGTGTGCGTCCCAGATTTCGCGCGGCATATCGGGCAGCTCGCGCAGGTGCTCAGCGCGGTGATCGGTTTCCTGCAGCCAGCGTTCAACGTCAACCCGCAGCAGTTTGTCGAGATCCGCCGCGTCGATTTCGAGACCGGTAAAGTCGAGCTCTTCAACAAGCGGGAGCACGCCGATCGGGGTTTTGCGTCCCTTGACTTTGCCGTCGCGGTACTGTGTGAGCCAGTTCAGCGCGCGCAGGTTCTCGCGGAAGCCCGGCCACAGGTAACGACCGGTTTCGGGTTCGCGCTGGAACCAGTTGACGTGGGCAAACATCGGCATCTCTTTCAGCTGCCCGAGCACTTTAAGCCAGTGTTCGGCGTAGCGACCCTCGGAGTACGAGAAGAACGGACGCATCGACATCGGGTCGTAACGCAGCTGCCCGTCAAGCCCGTCCGCTGCGAAAGTCGCCTCGGCGCCGAGTGTCAGCCCGTCGTAGACGCCATCAACAAGGTTGTCGATTGCGCGGATCAGCGGTTCACGATCGCGGGTGCGGCCACCGAAGATAATCGCGTCAACGACCACGCCCTCGGGTTTGGAGACGTCTTCGGCGAGGTTCGGGATGCGCTCCAGCGGAATAGTGAAGCGGCTGTTCGGGTGCGCCCACGGTTCGTTTTGCTGCTCGGCGGTGCGGTCGGTGATTTTCGCGCCGGTCCAGTCGAGCCACCCTGCCGGGTCGGCCGGGGGTTCGGGGGTGAGACCCTCCCACCACACCTCGCCGGTGACTTCGTTGTAGGCGGTGTTGGTGAAGATCGTGCCCGATCCCTCAGCGATTGCCGCCATCGCGGTGGGGTTGGAACCCTCGTTGGTGTCTTTTGCGACACCGAAGGCACCGTTTTCGGGGTTGATGGCACGGAGTTTCCCTTCGTCGTCAACCCACATCCAGGCGATGTCGTCGCCGTAAAAATCAACGCGGTAGCGGTCGCCGAGTCCGTTTGGCGGCAGCGTCATCGCGAGGTTGGTTTTCCCTGACGCGCTCGGGAAGCCGCCGCACACGTGCGTGGTGACGCCGGTTTCACGGTCGTGGATCCCAAGCAGCAGGAACTGCTCCGCGAGGAACTTCCCTGAGGCGTAACCGTCGTAGGACGCCTGGCGCAGACCGTGGGCGATTTTACCAAGCAGCGCGTTGCCGCCGTACGCGGAGCCGAAGTGCAAAATGGTGCGCTCGTCTGCGACGGTCACAAACATCCGCTCGTCGGCGTCGGTGCCCTGCTGCAGCGCGGTCAGGTCACCGGTGACGTGCACACCGCGCACGAAGAAGTCCTGGTCGCTGACACCGTCGAAGTGCTCAATTCCGACGCGGGCCATGCGGATCATCTGCAGCACCACGTTGCGGTCGTCGGTGAGCTCAACTCCGAGCGCGAAGTTCGCAAGCGGGGTGCCGGGAGGGGCCATCAGGTACGGCACCACGTACATGGTTTTACCCGCCGAAGCGCCGCGCATGCGGCTCGTCAGCAGCGGTTTGACCTCGCTTGAGTGGCGCCAGTTGTTGTAGCGCCCGCGATCCGCCTCGTCAGCCGTGGCGACAAAGGTGCGCTCTTCGGTGCGGGCGGTGTCTTTCGGGTGTGACCGTGAGTAGTAGCGACCTTTGCCTGCGCGGAGCATTTCGCCGGCGGCGATGGCCTCTTCGAGCAGCCTGGCGTCATCCGCTGCTGAGACGAGCTCGATCTTTTCAGGATTGGTGATCTCTGCCCACTCGCTCACAAAAGCGCGAACGCTTTCCACGTGAATCTCTGGAGGAACTTGAAATTGCTTGGATGCGGTCACCAGGCGCCCTCATTCATTCTTTAGTTTCCGGGTCTCACTTGTGCTCTCTACCGTAGTACGTCGAGTCTGACAGCACCATAAGTATCCCCTTTGAGTCTTGGGTTCGGTATGACGTCGTCTGTACTTCGGCGTGTCGTAGTTTTGTGAGATTATTCGTGCTAAACACTATATGTGGTGCCCCGCAATGTGGGTCAGGACTAGATGTAGGGGTGGGATTGCTGAGGCGCAAATGCTGAGAGGAGAACATGCTGATGAGTGAACGCAGGGAAGGCCGAACACGAAGCGTCGCGGAGGTGCGAGTGCTCGAGGGGCAAGATTCACCTGACCTGGTGTTTTTCTCGAGCGTTTCGGAGAACACCCTCCGCTTCGTCGAGAAGCTCGAGCGCCCGGCGGTGCGGATCCCACTCCGACCGCGCACAGAGGGAATGATCCGAGTGACCAGGCCCTACGTGCTCGTGGTTCCGACCTACGGCGGCGGAGCGCAGGCCGGGGCGGTGCCGCGGCAGGTGATTACGTTCCTGAACGATCCTGCAAACCGCGCGCTGATCCGCGGCGTGATTACCGCGGGGAACACCAACTTCGGTGAGCACTACTGCATCGCAGGACCGATCATCTCAGCCAAGTGCAAAGTTCCTGAGCTGTACCGCTTTGAACTTCTTGGCACCAACCGCGACGTTGCTCGAGTCAAGGCTGGTTTAGACGAATTTTGGGCACGACAGAACACATTAGAAGCAGAAGCAAATGAGGAGGACGTCGCATGACGATCGCCACACCATCAGAAACAACCACCCCCAACACTGCACGGGTTGGCGGGGTCGGCGAGCGGAAGGACTACCACGCGCTCAACGCCCAGCTGAACCTGTTTGCGGCGGACGGGTCGATCCAGTTTGACAAGGATCACGAAGCGGCGGAGGCCTACCTGAACCAGCAGGTCATCCCGAACACGAAGCAGTTCGCTTCGGTGTGGGAACGCCTGGAGTGGCTGATCGAAAACGAGTACTACGAAGCCGAATACCTGCGCGCCTACGACAAGGACTTCGTCGAGCGCCTCCACGAACAGGCCGACGCTTTCGGGCACAAGTTCCAGACCTTCCTCGGTGCGTTTAAGTTCTTCACCTCCTACGCGCTGAAAACCTTCGACGGCAGCCTCTTCCTCGAAAACTTCGAGCAGCGAGTTGTTGCCACGGCGCTGTTCCTCGGTCAGGGTGACGAGGAACTGGCTTCGAAGACGGTCACCGAGATCCTCTCGGGCCGTTTCCAGCCGGCAACTCCGACGTTCTTGAACGCGGGTAAGAAACAGCGCGGCGAGCTCGTGTCGTGCTTCCTGCTGCGCGTTGAAGACAATCTCGAATCGATTGGCCGCAGCGTTAACTCTGCGCTGCAGCTGTCCAAGCGCGGCGGCGGTGTGGCGCTGCTGCTGTCAAACCTCCGCGAGGCGGGTGCCCCGATTAAGCAGGTCGAGAACCAGGCTTCCGGTGTTGTTCCCGTGATGAAGATCCTCGAAGACAGCTTCAGCTACGCGAACCAGCTCGGCGCTCGCCAGGGCGCAGGCGCTGCGTACCTGCACGCGCACCACCCCGACATTATGCGGTTCCTCGACACGAAGCGTGAAAACGCTGACGAGAAGATCCGCATTAAGACCCTGTCGGTTGGGGTTGTGATTCCGGATGTGACCTTCGAACTGGCTAAGCAGAACAAAGATATGCACCTGTTTAGCCCCTACGATGTGCTTCGCGAAACCGGTATTCCGCTTTCGGATCAGTCAATCACCGAGCGCTACGACGAGTTCGTCGCGAACCCGCGGATCCGCAAGACCACGATCAGCGCGCGCGAGTTCTTCAAGGCCCTCGCTGAGCTGCAGTTCGAGTCGGGCTACCCGTACGTGCTGTTCGAAGACACTGTGAACCGTGCGAACCCGCTCGAGGGGCGCATCAACATGTCGAACCTGTGCTCGGAGATTCTGCAGGTGAACACCGCCTCTGAGTACGACGCCGCAATCGGGTACGAGACGATCGGTCACGACATTTCGTGCAACCTCGGCTCGCTGAACATTGCGCAGGCAATGGCCAGCCCGGATTTCGGCGCAACCGTTGAGATTGCGGTGCGGGCGCTGACGAGTGTGTCGGATCAGACCGACATTCAGGCGGTGCCGTCAATTGCCGAGGGTAACCGTGCGTCACACGCCATCGGCCTCGGCCAGATGAACCTGCATGGCTACCTCGCTTCGCAGCGCATCCACTACGGCAGCGAAGAGGGAATTGACTTCACCGACGCGTACTTCCGCACGGTGACCTACCACGCGCTGCGCGCTTCGAACCAGCTGGCGATTGACCGCGGTGCGACCTTCGCGGGCTTCGAGAAGAGCGACTACGCTGACGGCAGCTACTTCGACCGTTACACGGCCGAGGAGTGGGTGCCAGAAACCGCGCGGGTGCGTGAGCTCTTCGCCGAGGCTGGAGTTGCGCTGCCGACGGTTGCGGACTGGGAACAGCTGCGCGAGTCGATCCGCGAACACGGTATCTACAACGCGTACCTGCAGGCGGTGCCACCGACCGGGTCGATTAGCTACGTGAACAACTCGACGGCTTCGATCCACCCGATCGCCTCGAAGATTGAGATTCGTAAAGAGGGCAAGCTCGGCCGCGTGTACTACCCGGCTCCGCACATGACAAACGACAACCTCGAGTTCTTCGAAGACGCCTACGAAATCGGCGCCGAGAAGATCATCGACACCTACGCTGCTGCGACCAAGCACGTGGATCAGGGTCTGTCGCTCACGCTGTTCTTTAAAGACGAGGCGACCACTCGCGACATCAACCGCGCGCAGATCTACGCGTGGCGCAAGGGCATCAAGACGCTGTACTACATCCGCCTGCGCCAGCCCGCGCTCGAGGGAACCGAGATCGAAGGCTGCGTTTCCTGCGCGCTGTAGTCGCGTTCGCGCCCGCGTGTGCGCCCGTGCTGGGCCCTGCTCTTTCTGTACTCCGCCCTGCGCGCTCCGCGCACTGACCACCAGACACCACTAGTGAAAGAGCTTTATTGAACTATGACTGATCCGTTGAACACCGACCGCCCGCTGCAAGAGATCTCGGTCACCCCGCCGTCGTACCGCCACGACCCGACAGCCCGGTTGCGCCCCATTAACTGGAACCGCGTCACCGACGACAAAGACCTCGAGGTGTGGAACCGTCTGACCGCGAACTTCTGGCTGCCAGAGAAGGTGCCGCTGTCAAACGACATCCCCGCGTGGCAGAAAATGACCCAGGAAGAGCGCACCCTCACGATGCGCGTCTTCACCGGTCTGACCATGCTCGACACCGTGCAGGCAACTGTCGGTGAGATCGTGCAGATCCAAGACTCCCGCACCGAACACGAAGAGGCCGTCTACACCAACATTGCGTTCATGCAGTCGGTGCACGCCCGCTCGTACTCCTCGGTGTTCTCAACGCTGACGAGCACCCCGGAAATCGACGACGCCTACCGCTGGGCAGTTGCCAACGATCTGCTGCAGGAACGCTGCAAGAAGGTGCTGCACCACTACTACGGCGATGATCCGCTCAAGCGTAAAGTGTCTTCGACGCTGCTGTCGTCGCTGCTGCTGTACGCAGGGTTCTACCTGCCGCTGCACTTCTCGGTGCACGCGACGCTGACGAACACCGCAGACATGATCCGCCTGATTCTGCGTGACAAGGCAGTGCATGGTTACTACTCGGGTTACAAGTACCAGCGCGGACTCGAGACGCAGAGCAAAGAGCGTCAGGAAGAGATGCGCAAGTTCACCTTCGACCTGCTGGAAGAGCTCTACGAGCTTGAGCTGCAGTACTCGGGTGAGCTGTACGAGCCGCTCGGCCTGATGGACGACGTTGCCGTGTTCGTGCGTTACAACGCGAACAAGGCGCTGATGAACCTCGGTTACCCGTCGCGGTTTACCGCTGAAGAGACCGAAGTGAACCCTGAGATTCTCGCGGCGCTGTCACCTGGCAGCAACGAAAACCACGACTTCTTCAGTGGATCAGGATCGAGCTACATCATCGGTAAGGGCGAAGACACCACCGACGACGACTGGGACTTCTAGGCTCAAGGGCTTAACGGCTCGAGGGCTCAGCGGCTCGATTCGGGCCGCACCGTCCGAATAGCGCACCGCGGGTTGGACGCTGGCACACGCCGGCAACCTTCCCGCGGTGCGCTGTTTTGTGCCCGAGCCAGCGCGATTCTTGTCGACTATGATCGACAAAACCTCCGCAAAGTAGCAGCTTGTCGACTATACTCGACAAAACAGGGAGGTTTGTGGTGGACAGAATCATTGAACGCCCGAGATACTTTTCGCGGATCCAGCCCTTTATCGACAAACCCCTCGTGAAGGTGCTCACCGGTGTGCGTCGCTCCGGCAAATCTACGATTCTGCAGCAGCTGCAAGAAGTGATTCGCGCGGGCAGCGCTGATCCACAAGTGTTTGCGATGAATTTTGAGTCCGCTGACGGGCTTCACATCACAGACGCAGCGGCGCTGCTACGGCGCATCGAAGCCGAAAACCTCAACAAAAACACCCGCGCGTATTTCTTCTTTGACGAAATTCAGCAGGTCGCCGACTGGGAGAAAGCCATCAACGCGATCCGCGTCGACTATGACGCAGATATCTATGTCACCGGGTCGAATTCGCGCATGCTTTCCGGTGATCTCGCCACACATCTTGCCGGTCGCTACGTTGAGTTCTTGATCCAACCGTTTTCGTTTGCGGAATTTGTCGAGCTGCACCGCCAAAGCGACCGCACACTGAGCGAACACTTCCAGCACTTTGTGCAGTTCGGCGGTTTCCCGGCGTTGAAATACTTCAACCTCGACCGGGAACCCTCGCTCGACTACCTTGACTCGGTGTACAACTCGGTTGTGCTCAAAGACGTGATTGAGTATCACCAGATCCGCGACGTCGACATTTTTCACCGCATCGTCGGTTACTGCTTCGCAAATATTGGAAAAACCTTCTCGGCGCAGTCACTGGTGCGTTTTTTCAAAAGCGAGGGGCGCACCGTTTCGGTTGATACCGTATTGAACTACCTTGAGTTTTGCGTGAACGCTTTCTTGATTTATCGGGTTCCGCGCTTTGACATTGCGGGGAAGGCGAGGCTTCGGGCAACTGAGAAGTACTATGCGGTGGATCACGGTTTTCGTGAAACGCTCGGCCTTTCGAACCAGGCCGACATTGAGCTGACCCTCGAAAACATCGTGTGCGTGGAGCTGCTTGCGCGCGGGTACGAGGTAAGTGTCGGAAGAGCCGGCGCGCGCGAGATTGACTTCATCGCCCGCAAAGGTTCCGACACCGAGTACTTCCAGGTGAGTTACCTGCTCGGCAGCCAAAACACCGTCGACCGCGAGTTCGGTGCCCTTCGCGGGGTTACCGACAACTTCCCGAAAACCGTGCTGAGCATGGACCAGTTCGACATGAGCCGCGACGGGATCCAACACAAAAACATTATCGAGTGGCTTGTCGAGCCCTCACCGTTGCACAGCTAGGTGTCATCGCCTAGCCTGAATACCAACATGACCGGTACCGCTACCCATTTTGGTGGGAGCCCAGGGCCGGTCTTTGTTTTTCTCGATCTAGCCGTCATGCTCCTGTTGGGGTTATAGGTCAGAATGTGTGGCAAAAATCCCGGTTTTCCCCTGTGTTTACGCGGCAGAATCGGGTTTCATCTTTTACCCACAAAACTTGTTACCTGGACAAAATGTGTGGCATAAATAGCGTTCGTTGCCCGTGTTTACGCGCATTACCCGTGTTTAAGGTTTCATTTTTGCCAGTCTGGCTGAATGAACGTTCCTCACTGCTGTCTGGTTTCAGGACATCGTTCACCCCTGCACCTGAGAATCGGCCTGCGGATGTCCCACGACATAGTTCCCACCCATATTCAGACGGCTCGACACCTTTTAGCCGGATTCTGCGCCTTAGGAGCAACTGCTAAAGGGAGTTTCGGTTGCTAAAGGGAGTCTCCGTGCCGCTAAAGCGAGGATTCGTGGCTAACGGGTGTTTCCCGGCTAACGGGTGTGGGGATGCAGGACCTACAGCGGCGAAAGGGAAGGGTAAACGTGGGTACTGGACCCGCTAACGAAATGACGAAGGCCCCTCACCAGAGGTTTCCCTGGTGAGGGGCCTTTCTCTTGTGGAGGTAAGGGGACTCGAACCCCTAACCCTCTGCTTGCAAAGCAGATGCGCTACCAATTGCGCCATACCCCCAAGAGGTGAGTCTCATTCTACCCTGTCGGTGTACTGAGACCAAGTGCTGTGACCTTCCTGCCTCTTCTTGCGAAGAACCAAGACTGTCAGCAGTCCTGCTGCGGTCGTTGCCGCGGCACCAAACCACCTCTTCACGAATACCTCCGATCTGAGTTGGTTCGTGGGCCTACGTGGACTTGAACCACGGACCTCTTCGTTATCAGCGAAGCGCTCTAACCGCCTGAGCTATAGGCCCCTTCGGGGTGAACCGAAAAACTACTATAGCCCCACGTCCCACACAATGCAAAATCGACCTCAACCGTCCCCCAATCACACGAAAAACGCAGGCCCCGAGCGAACCCGGGGCCTACGTTTCTTCTGCGAAAACTGTGTTTCGAAGATCAGTCGTCGGTCAGCGTCAGGTGGAAACCGCCCACCAGGCTTGAACCGATGTTATAGATGATCGATGTCAGAGTCGACAGCGCGGTCATGAGAATCACATTGACCACCGCGATGATGACGGCGAAGCTGAGGATCCTGCCCAGGCCGAACACCTGCAGCAGCTGGTCAGCACCTTCTTCGCCGGCAAATTCGGCGAGTGCCGCCTGCAGGCTTCCGAAAGTACCCGTCACTTCGAGCACCAGCCACAGAACAAACATCACGACGATTGTGGCAATGCCCAGAGCAAGCGACAGCATGAAGGTCATCTTCATAACCGACCATGGATCCACCTTCGACACCGCCAGCTTGACGGTGCGCGGACCCTTCCGCTGCGCGGAACCGGACATCCGCAGACCCTGCGAGGACTGAGCCGTCACAGCCGACGCACCCGAAGCCGCACCCGCACCCGAAGCCGGGCCAGAGGCCGCCGACGCTGCGGCTTCCCCACCGGACGGGCTCACCGTTTCAGTCTGGGCGGCATTCTGCGAACCCTGCGCTGTGGTCCGAGTGCCGCTGGTCTGCATGACCGTGGTCTCGGAATCGTCCTTCTTTGCGCCGTCCTGCTGAGGCTTGCCAGTACCGGTGCCAGCGGGTGCAGAAGCCGCCGAGGCGCCTGCTCCACTCGCGCTTCCTGCTCCACTTGCAGCCGCGGGCGCACTCCCGCTGGCAGCACCGGAGTCGCTGCTGTCCTTCTTACCGCCGATTCGCACACCCTTCGACGTCGAGTGCACGGGACCAGAGGCGGTCACGCCAGCCGGCGCAGACGCAGCCTGCTGCGAGCCTGCCTTCGGCTTGTCAGCTGCGCGTTCAGCATCACCGGCCGAACCGGTCGGTGCGGAATCCGAGTCACCGTTGGCCTGCGAGCCCTTGGACTGCGAACCAGCTTCCGGGGTATTGGCCGCGAGCTTGTTCTGCTCAGCTTCTGCCGGCTTGGGCTGGTCGGCATCACTCGATGCCGTCAGGCGTGTGGACCCGGACGACGTCCGAATGATCCTGCCTGGCTTTTCGCTATTGCTCACTGCTCATCACTCCCGTTGGCGGCGGAGTCCTGCACGTCGCCTTCCACTGCTGCGGCTTCCCCTTCCGAGGTGCCCTCTGCTGCTTCGTCGACTGCGATTTCGTCTGCGTTGTCGTCCAGTTCCTCGTCTTCGTGGCCAGAACCGCGGGTCACGGCCATAATACGGTCGCGCTTGCCGGGCTTGGCGAAAACAACGCCCATTGTATTGCGTCCGGTCTGTGAAACCTCGGCAACGGAGGAACGCACGATCTTGCCGCGCTCCATGATGACGAACACCTCGTCATCTTCTTCCACGATGAGACCACCGACCAGTACTCCCCTCTGATCAGAGAAGCGGATCGCGCGGATGCCGATTCCGCCTCGTCCCTGGACTCGGTACTCCTCGACCGGGGTGCGCTTGGCAAAACCGCCCTCGGTCACAACGAACACATCGGTGCCCGGAGTGACAACATCCATGGCGAGCAGAGCATCGTCGTCCCGGAACTTCATACCGGTAACACCCGAGGTGGCGCGCCCCGTGGGGCGGATCGTTTCGTCGTCCGCGGGGAACCTGATCGACATGCCGTTCTTCGAAATGAGCAGCAGGTGGTCTTCGCCGTTGACCAGGCGGGCCGAAACCAGTTCGTCCACTCCCCCATCCGGGGTTTCGCGCAGATTGATGGCGATGACACCGCCGGTGCGGTTCGAATCGTATTCGCCCAGACGGGTCTTCTTCACCAGACCGGACTTGGTGGCGAGCACCAGGTAGTCAGCCGCATCGTAGTCGGCAATGGAGAGGACCTGAGCGATCTCTTCGTCCGGCTGCAGAGCCAAGAGGTTTGCCACGTGCTGGCCGCGCGCATCCCGGTGTGCTTCGGGAAGTTCGTAGGCCTTCGCACGGTAGACCCGGCCCTTGTTCGTGAAGAACAGCAGCCAGTTGTGGGTCGACGTGACGAAGAAGTGCTCAACCACGTCCTCACCGCGCAGGCGAGCGCCGGCAACACCCTTGCCACCGCGGCGCTGTGCGCGGTACAGGTTGGTCTGGGTGCGCTTGGCGTAGCCGCCGCGGGTGATGGTGACGACCACCTGCGCTTCGGGGATGAGGTCTTCCATCGACATGTCGCCGTCGAAGCCAGCCAGAATCTGGGTGCGACGGTCATCGCCATAGCGTTCGACGATCGCGTCGAGTTCTTCCGACACGATTTCGCGCTGCCGAGCCGGGGTTTCAAGGATGTGGTTGTATTCCTTGATCAGCTCTTCGATCTTCTGTGCTTCTTCTTCGATCTTGAGGCGCTCAAGCGCTGCAAGACGGCGAAGCTGCAGGTCAAGAATGGCGTTCGCCTGGACTTCATCGACGTCGAGCAGCTCCATCAGGCCGGTGCGTGCTTCGTCAGACGACGGCGAACGGCGGATCAGTGCAATCACTTCGTCCAGCGCCGAAAGCGCCTTGAGGTAACCGCGCAGAATGTGGGCGCGCTCCTCGGCCTTGCGCAGACGGAAGCGGGTGCGGCGGACAATCACATCGATCTGGTGCTTGACCCACAGGCGGAGGAAAGCGTCGATCGACAGGGTGCGCGGCACATTGTCGACAAGCGCAAGCATGTTCGCCGAGAAGTTCTCCTGCAGCTGCGTGTGCTTGTACAGGTTGTTCAGAACAACCTTCGCCACGGCATCGCGCTTGAGCACAATCACCAGGCGCTGACCGGTACGGCCAGACGATTCATCACGCATGTCGGCAATGCCCGCAACCTTGCCGTCCTTGACGTAGCCGGCGATCTTCGCGGCCAGCGAGTCCGGGTTGACCTGGTAGGGCAGTTCGGTGACAACCAGGCAGGTGCGGCCCTGGATTTCCTCGACTTCAACAACCGCGCGCTGCGTAATCGAACCGCGGCCGGTGCGGTAGGCGTCTTCAATGCCCTGGCGGCCCAGAATCGTGGCCCCACCCGGGAAGTCGGGACCCTTGATGATGCCCAGCAGCGCCTCGAGAGCCTCCTCGTTGGAAGCATCCGGGTGGCTCAGCAGCCACTGCGCACCAGCTGCGACTTCGCGCAGGTTGTGCGGCGGAATGTTGGTGGCCATACCGACGGCAATACCGGCCGAACCGTTGACCAGCAGGTTCGGGAAACGCGACGGCAGGTAGACGGGTTCCTGGTTGCGGCCGTCGTAGTTGTCCTGGAAGTCGACGGTCTCCTCTTCGATGTCCCGGACCATTTCCAGGGACAGAGGCGCCATCTTGCATTCCGTGTAACGCGGAGCAGCCGCACCGTCATCACCGGCCGAACCGAAGTTGCCCTGACCCGAAATGAGCGGGTAACGCATATTCCACGGCTGCACCAGACGCACGAGCGCGTCATAGATGGCCGAGTCACCGTGCGGGTGGAAATGGCCCATGACGTCGCCGACCACGCGCGAGCACTTCGAGAAGCTGCGATCGGGGCGGTAGCCGCCGTCGTACATGGCGTACAGCACACGCCGGTGAACCGGCTTGAGACCGTCGCGAACATCCGGCAGAGCACGGCCGACAATGACCGACATCGCGTAGTCCAGGTAGGACCGCTGCATTTCGGCATTGAGGTTGACCTGCTCGACACGAGCGGCAACCTGGGTGCCAGCGCCGTCAACCGGGGGCTGTTCTTCAGGGTTTACGTTGTTGTTGTCTTCTTCGGCCACCTGACCGGATCCTCCGTTGATAGAAACCTAAGCGGATCTGTGTCGGAACTGCGCTGCCTGAGCCGTCGTGCCCGGCAGCGCGTCCCGGCATCAGATGTCCAAGAAGCGGACGTCCTTGGCGTTTTCCTGGATGAAGCGCTTGCGCGATTCGACATCGTCACCCATGAGGATGGTGAAGATTTCGTCAGCCACGAGCGCGTCTTCGAGTTCAACCTGCTTGAGCAGACGGTTTTCGGGGTTCATCGTGGTTTCCCACAGTTCCTGGTAGTTCATTTCGCCCAGACCCTTGTAGCGCTGGATCGCAAGATCCTTCGGCAGGCGCTTGCCCGCGGCGCGGCCCTCGGTGAGCAGCTTGTCGCGTTCAGCGTCCGAATAGGCGAAGTCGTCCTCCGCGTTCGACCACTTGATGCGGTACAGCGGCGGGGTTGCCAGGTAGACGTAGCCGTTCTCAATGAGCGGCTTCATGTACCGGAAGATGAGAGTCAGCAGCAGCGTGGTGATGTGCTGACCGTCAACATCGGCGTCCGCCATGAGGATGATCTTGTGGTAGCGCAGCTTCTCGATGTCGAATTCGTCGCCGATTCCGGTGCCGAACGCCGTGATCATCGACTGGACTTCGTTGTTGCCCAGCGCGCGGTCCAGGCGGGCCTTTTCCACATTGAGGATCTTGCCTCGCAGCGGGAGGATCGCCTGAGTCAGCGGGTTGCGGCCCTGCACGGCCGAACCGCCTGCCGAGTCACCCTCGACGATGAACACTTCCGAGATCGTCGGGTCCTTCGACTGGTTGTCACGCAGCTTGCCGGGCATGCCGGAGGTTTCCAGCAGACCCTTCCGCCGCGTGGCTTCACGAGCCTTGCGCGCAGCCAGGCGGGCCTGCGAAGCCTGCACGGCCTTGCGCACAACCTCACGGGCATTCGCGGGATTGGATTCCAGCCAGTGGGTCAGTTCGTCGCGCACGACGCGGCTGACGAAGTTGCGGGCCTCCGAGTTGCCCAGCTTGGTTTTGGTCTGACCCTCAAACTGAGGTTCACCGAGTTTGATCGACACGACCGCGGTGAGGCCTTCGCGGATGTCCTCACCGGTGAGGTTGGCGTCCTTTTCGCGCAGCAGCTTCTGTTCGCGCGCATAGGAGTTGAGCACCGAGGTCAGCGCTGTGCGGAAGCCCTCTTCGTGGGTACCGCCTTCGTGCGTGTTGATGGTGTTGGCGTATGTGTGCACGCCCTCCTGGAAGCCGGTGGTCCACTGCATGGCCACTTCCAGAGCGATTGCCTGTTCTTTGTCTTCGTGTTCAAAGGCGATGACGTCGTCGTGGACGGTTTCGCTCTTCTTGGCCGAATTGAGGTAGGCAACGTAGTCAAGCAGACCATTGTCGTACTTGAAGACGACTTCGCGCGGTTTGAACTCTTCTGTGTCTTCGTCTTCCAGCTGGACGTCCGAATCGTCGATTTCGGGCTGACGTTCATCAGTCAGAGAGATCTTGAGGCCCTTGTTGAGGAACGCCATCTGCTGGAAGCGCGCCCGCAGGGTCTCAAAGCTGAATTCGACGGTATCGAAGATATCCGGGTCCGGCCAGAACGTGATGTCGGTGCCGGTGACATCGGTGTCTTCGCCTTCCACCACGTCCGAGGTGGGGACACCGCGTTCGTAGGACTGTCGCCAGACCTTGCCGTCACGGCGGACAACCGCGTCCATGCGCAGCGAAAGAGCGTTGACGACGGACGAACCGACTCCGTGCAGACCACCGGAGACCGCGTATCCGCCGCCGCCGAACTTACCGCCGGCGTGCAGAACCGTAAGCACTACTTCCAGAGTCGGTCGGCCTTCTGAGGGGTGCATGGCCACGGGGATTCCTCGCCCGTGGTCGACCACGCGCACGCCGCCGTCGGCGAGGATGGTCACTTCAATGCTGTCGTTGTAGCCGGCCAGGGCTTCGTCAACCGAGTTGTCGACGATTTCATAGACCAAGTGGTGAAGACCGCGTTCGGATGTTGATCCGATGTACATGCCGGGCCGTTTGCGGACTGCTTCGAGCCCTTCGAGAACGGTGATATCACCGGCATCGTAATGCGGTTGGTGGTCGTCGGCCATGGAACTCCTCGGATCAGTGCAGATTACCGTCCAAGTCTACAGCGTCCTGGCTGCAAACAGGGCCTCACAGTCACACAACGGCCGTTTCTGCGCATTTTCGGATCTGCCGATGAGGGGCGGTCCGTCCGCAGACCCCACAGCCGCCTGTACGGGCCGGGACAGATTCGAGAACCTGCCGAAAACCGGGCAGAAACAGTCAAGACCGCACCGGGGCGGCACCTCGTGCGTGGGCACGGGGATATGAAGATCACCCGTAGGTATCGCGCGGACCGCGGCCCTGAACAGACCGGCGGCCCTTCTTCCAGGACTTCTGCTTGGGGCCGATGATCTCGATGTCGTCGATGACCCGGCGGCCCAGTTCGCGCTCCAGCCGATCCAGCAGCATGTCGCGCATAAGCCGCAGCTGAGTTGCCCACGTTGTCGATGACGCACGCACCGTGAGCTTCGGCGGTTCGCACAGTTCCGGAACACAGTGCTGAGCAACGTTCTCACCAACAAGCTCGGGCCATCTGCCCAGCAGCGACCCGACGTCCATTGACGTGGTCCACCCGCGCGCCTTCGTCAGAGCCGAGAGGTCAGCTGACAGCTTCTTGGGATCGCGCGGATCTTCACCCGCCCCCGAATACTGGGGTTCGCGAATCCCCTGCGGCACCCGACGCAGCGAACCGCTGTAGCGCGCCTGCACTGAACCCATGCGCCTGACCCGATCGAGTGCTTCGAGAGCAGCGTTCGAGACCGGCATCTTCTGGTTCATCAGCCCTGTCCTCCCGCCTGATCCCCTTCCGAGGTGCCTGCTGTCAGATCGATGATCTCACCTGTCAGGTTCTTAGGGATGTGGGCGGCGACAGCTGTTGTTATGAGGACCTGCTGGGCTTCCTGAATGATGTCGGCAAGTCGGCGAGTGCGACCTCCGTCAAGCTCTGAGAAGACGTCGTCAAGCACCAGCACGGGTGAATCATCGGGTTCATCCGGATTTGCCTGCAGCACCCTCCAGCTGGCCAGACGCAAAGCGAGTGCGAGCGACCAGCTCTCACCGTGGCTGGCATAGCCCTTAGCGGGGGTGGCGCCGATGTGCAGATCGAGGTCATCACGCTGCGGACCGACGAGGGTCACTCCCCGCTCAATTTCCACCCGGCGGCGCTTGGCCAGTTCATCGAGGATGAGGTCCTCCATGGCCTGCTGAGCACCCGGCAGGGAACGATCAATCACCGAATAGTCGACGCGCGACGCGTAGGTCGCTGCCGCTGTGCGCCTTTCCGGACGCGCATCTTCGGCGAGTCTGGCGAAATCATCGGCCAGCGGTTCAGCCAGCCGGTCCAGAAGATCGAGCCGACCCGTGACCAGCGCTGCTGCGGCGCGTGCAAAAGCGTGATCCCAGATCTCCAAGGTCGCTTCGAGGCCCAGACTTGCCCTCAATGGGTCATCTGCAGCGCCCGAACGCTCTTCGTACCGGGCTTTGCGCAGAGATTTCAGCAGCGCGTTGCGCTGTTTCAAAGCCCGATCGAAGTCCGCAATGACAGCGGAATAGCGGGGAGTGAGTGCAACCAGCAGCTCATCGAGATACGCGCGCCGTTCAGCGGGTTCGCCCTTGACCAAACCGAGGTCTTCCGGGGCAAACACAACTGCCGGCAGCAGACCTAAGAGTTCCCGCACCCGCACGGCCTGCTTGTTGATCCGCGCGGTGTTCGCACCCTTGGCCTTGATCGTGACCTCAACCCGCACCTGCCGTTTGCCGCGATGGGCCAGGGCAGACACAACGGCCCGCTCACTGCCGGTGCGCACAAGCGGGAAGTCGTTTGTCACACGGTGGCTGCGCAGAGTCGAAACGTAGCCGAGAGCCTCAACCAGGTTCGTTTTGCCCCAGCCGTTGGGGGCAAGGAAGACCGTCACCCCGGGGGCAAGTTCAAGATCAAGCCGCGAATAGGAGCGGAACTGGTCCAGAATCAGCCGACTGACCCACATGGGCCCGCCGTCAGAATCGCAGAATCGGCATGAGGAGGTAGCGGTACGACGTGTCTTCTTCGCCGTCAGCCTCGGTCATGCCCGAGATGACAACCGGCTTCTTCGGTTCGGTCAGCGAGAACCGCACAAACGGGGTGTCAATCTGTGCGAGACCCTCGGCAATGTAGCCGGGGTTGAAGCCGGTCGTGATGTCTTCGCCCTCGATGGTCGCCGGCAGAGCTTCGGTCGCCTGGGCGTCATCGCCTGCACCGGCGCGCAGCACCAGCGAACCGTCGGCGAACTCAAACTTGATGGGGCTGTTGCGTTCGGCCACGAGCGATACACGGCGCACGGCTTCGCGAAGAGCGCTCGTCTCCAGGACGGCGGTGATCGCAACATCCTTGGGGAACAGCGAACGGACCTTCGGGTAGTCGCCTTCGACCAGCAGAGAAGTGGTGACGCGGCCTTCAGACGAAAACGCCAGCATTTCCTTGCCGCCGGATTCGGCAAGGGCGATCTCGATGTCGCCGCTCATAGCCTTAGCGGCTTCGGCCATCGTCTTGCCTCGGACCAGGGCAACCGCTTCGACCTGCGGGTTGCGCGGGTTCCAGGTGAATTCGCGAACCGCCAGGCGGTAACGGTCAGTGGCCAGGAGGGTGACGCGGTCGCCTTCGATCTCAACCCGCATAGCGGTGAGGATCGGCAGGGTTTCGTCCTTCGACGTGGCGATGTTGACCTGACCGACAGCGGACTGGAAATCCGAAGCCGAAATGACACCCGTGGTTTCGGGAACCTCTGGAAGTGCGGGGTATTCCTCGACCGGCATGGTCATAAGAGCAAAGCGCGAAGATCCGCACGTCACGCTGACCTTGGTTCCGTCGAGTTCGAACACAACCGGCTGCGGAGGAAGAGCGCGGGCAATGTCAGCAAGAAGGCGACCGGACACGAGGATGGTGCCCTCCACCTCGACATCGGCGGCAATGCGAGCGCGAGCCGAAACCTCGTAGTCAAAAACAGCCAGATCAACCGAGCCATCGGCGTTTGCAGTGATGAGCAGACCGGTGAGAACCGGGACAGCGGGGCGCTGCGGAATCGACTTGGTCGTCCACGTTACGGCGTCGGCCAGGACATCGCGGTCCACTTTGAACTTCACGGACTGAGCAGCTTCAGCGTTCACATCTCTCCTGGTCGGTTCTTCCCGGCAAAGCCGAGGATTCCAGCCTTCATCGCCTGCGCACTAGTCGCAGCATAAGCAGAAAGCAACATTACACGCCGAGCGAGCTGGGAACAACGGCGGCCAGGAACTGTGACCACATGTCAGCGGCGTTATCGCAGAACTTCGCCTCGCAGCAGTCGAGAACCCTGTCGACAGAAATGTCATTCGGAGCCCGTCAAAGCAATCGGCGGGTTCCCTCTTGAGTCTTTGAGTAAGTACAGAAGCAGTATTAGGCCCTGTGGAACCTGTGGAATTACATCGATGTCATCGAAAGTCTATGCGGCCAAGCGCCACACAGACCCCGTTGACAACTCTGTTCATGAATCGGTGGTCTTCCGTGGACGCCTGTTGCTTACATCGATGTGATTACACAGTCATCCACGGACGATCTGTCATCCCTCCAGAGGTTCGATAACAGAAAAATCCTGTTATCCACCGACTTTTCCACAAGTGTGGAATCACGCTTTCCTACAGCCGGTGCTGCTGTTTGATGCGGTTTGTCAGCTCTGTGACCTGCGTATACAGGGCGCGGCGCTCGGCCATCTGCGTTTTGATCTTCTTCACCGCGTGCATGACCGTCGTGTGGTCGCGGCCGCCGAAGGCCTGGCCGATCTTCGGCAGCGACAGATCTGTGAGCTCACGGCACAGGTACATGGCGATCTGCCGGGCAGTCGACAGCGTGCGCGAACGGCTGGTGCCCTTGAGATCTTCCAGGGTCAGGCTGAAGTACTGGGCGGTCTGGCCCATGATGTCGAGTGCTGTGATCTCCGGAGTGTCATCCTGCGTGATGAAGTCCTTGAGAACGGTTTCAGCCAGATCGACGTCAATGACCTGATCGTTGAGGTTCGAAAACGCCGTCACGCGAATCAGCGCGCCCTCAAGTTCGCGAATATTCGACGACACGCGAGAGGCGATGTACTCCAGAACGTCATCCGGAACATCGAGGTTCTCCCCCGTTGCCTTATTGCGCAGAATCGCAAAGCGAGTTTCGAGGTCCGGTGGCTGCACATCCGTCAGCAGACCCCACTCGAAGCGCGACCGCAGCCTCTCCTCGAAGCCGCTGAGCAGCTTCGGCGGCTGGTCCGAGGTGATGATGACCTGCTTCTGTTCGTTGTGCAGGGCGTTGAACGTGTGGAAGAACTCTTCGACGGTCGCGTCTTTGCCCTGCAGGAACTGGATGTCGTCAATCATGAGGATGTCGACTTCGCGGTAGCGCTTCTGGAAAGCCGGTCGCAGCGAATTAGACGTGGTCGACGAACCGACCGTGTTGATGAAGTCGTTGACGAACTCCTCCGAGCTGACGTATCGCACCCGCAGGTTGGGGAATAGCTGCATGGAGTAGTGGCCGATGGCGTGCAGCAGGTGGGTTTTGCCCAGTCCGGATTCGCCGTAGATGAACAGCGGGTTGTACGCCTTCGCCGGTGCTTCCGCCACGGCCAGCGCTGCCGCGTGGGCGAACCGGTTCGATGCCCCGATGACGAACGAGTCGAACGTGTACTTCGGGTTGAGATCCGCGGCTCCGCTGGCCGCCGCGGTGAAGCCGCTGTCCTCTTCTTCCGAGGCGGAACTCACGGCGGGTGCCGGTTCTGCCGGTGCCGCATGGTGCGGAACGGAAGGGATCGGGGCGGCTGCCGGGGGCTGGGAGCCGATCGGCGCCCGAGGTGCCGGTGCCGGGGGTGCTGCCGGTGCTGCGGAATCTGTGCTGTCGTCTTCGACAGGTTCGTTGTCACCGGGCAGTTCGAGGTTCTCATCCAGAGCAATCGCAAAGGTTACGGACTTGCCCAGCGCCCGGGAGAATTCTTCTTGCAGGCGGTCCCGAAGGTCGACTTCGAGGGTTTTGCGCGTCAGGTCATTGCGCACCGACAGGACGATCAGTTCGTCACCGACAAGCGCGGTGGGAACCGCGAGTGCAAGGAAGCCCTTGTGACGGGCCTGAATTGCGGGATCGGCCATAAGGGCATTGAGAACCGCTTGCCAGATCTCCTGCAGTCGTGTCTTGTCGCTCATCGACCTTCCCAAGGTTTATCCACACATGTGAAATGAACTCCGAATCAGTCCCCATAGTTTTCCACAGAATGTGGAGCAAATCGATGTCGGGGGCCAAGATATGCACAATCGTGGACAACTTTGTGGATAACTACATGGATGTTATTTGTGGATCCGTCCGTGAACATCGTGTGAACGACTCCGTGAACTACATAAATGTAAGTTCAAAGTTCTCCACGGACGGCTGTGCACATTCCCTGTGATCCGCGACAACGCGCGGATCGTGAGCCCTACACCGGTGCCAACTCGTTTTGACCAAGGTGGGCAGAAGGGGCTAAGCTTGAGCGTCCTGTGTTTGTGGGCCCGTTTGAGTTGTGTGAACTTCCCCTTGGCCTGAAGGCGCAGGAAGCAAGACAGCCCCTGAAGCTTTCACAGGAAGATCTGCGCCAAACGCCTGATCTTCGGGCACAGACTGACCTAGACGGAGAAACAAGTGAGCAAGCGTACTTTCCAGCCCAACAACCGCAAGCGCGCCAAGACCCACGGCTTCCGCGCCCGTATGCGCACGCGTGCAGGCCGTTCTGTCCTCGCCGCTCGTCGCCGCAAGGGCCGCGCAAACCTTTCAGCCTGACGTGCTTCCGGCACGGAACCGCATCCGGCGCCCCGAAGACTTCAAGCGGATCTTCCGCTCAGGAAGAAAAGCGGGCAGCCAGACGCTGGTCGTCCATGCCGACCTCGATACTGCCCACGCCCCGCGCGTGGGCTTTATCGTCTCCAAAGCCGTAGGCAACGCCGTCACCCGCAACCTCGTCAAAAGGCGACTGCGCGCCATCAGCGCCGAACTCATCGACCAGCTGACCGGCGACTACGTCATACGCGCCCACCCCAAGGCAGCGCACTCCGACTACGCAGAGCTCAAAGACAGAGTCCAGACGGCACTGCAGCGCATCCATGCTGACCAAAGACTCTGAGCACACCCCGTCGTCCCTGCCCTCGGTGCCACACGACGGCAGCCGAATCCTGCACGGAATCCGGCTGGCACCTCGTATGCCATTCGTATGGCTCATGAGGCTGTACAGAAAACTCATCTCACCGCTCTACGGCGACAGGTGCAAGTACTACCCGTCGTGTTCGAAATACGCGCTCGACGCCTTTGAAGTCCAGGGTGCAGTCCGCGGCGCCATCGCAACCACGTGGCGCCTGCTGCGATGCAACCCCTTTTCACCCGGCGGCCTCGACTATGTGCCCGGGTCCTTCATGGAGAAGCAATCTCGCACTATGAAGGCCCGATCCGCGAAGGGTGGCACAATAGACACGGCCGACTGACCGCCAAGGAGAACGAAAACTTCATGGACACAATCCTGAAGCCCATTCAGTGGGTTATCGCGTGGATCCTCCGTCTGTTCCACGAGATCTTCACTGCCATCGGCATGCCCGCTGAAAACGGGTGGACGTGGGCAGTTGCGATCATCGCAATGACAATGCTCATTCGCGCGATCCTCATTCCGCTGTTCGTCTACCAGATCAAGGCGCAGCGCAAAATGCAGCTGCTCCAGCCGGACATGCAGCGGCTGCGTGAAAAGTACAAGGGCAAGCGCGACCAGTACTCCCGCCAGCAGATGGCCGAAGAACAGCAGGCCCTGTTCAAGAAGCACGGCACCAACCCGCTGGCCTCCTGCCTGCCGATGCTGGTTCAGATTCCAGTTTTCTTCTCGCTGTTCCGCGTCATCCACAACGTCCCGGACATCGCTGCCGGAAAGATGGGCGCCATCGGCGGCATGACGCAGCAGCTCGCGCAGCAGATGGACAATGCCACCATCTTCGGCATCTACCTGCGCGACACCTTCATGAGCGACGGCCTCGGTGTCAAGGTCCTCACCGCCGTCATGATCATCATCATGGCTGCTACGCAGTTCATTACGCAGAAGCAGATGATGTCCAAGAACATGTCTGCGCAGGCCATGGACAACCCGTTCATGCAGCAGCAGAAGATGCTTCTGTACCTGTTCCCCATCATCTTCGCCGTCGGCGGCATCTACTTCCCGCTTGGTGTGCTCATCTACTGGCTGGCCACCAACACCTGGACGATGGTTCAGCAGTTCATCGTCATCCGCAACATGCCTGCACCCGGTTCCAAGGCTGAAAAGGAAATGCAGGCTCGCTACGCCAAGAAGGGCCGCGCACTGCCGAAGCACATGCAGCCCAAGGCCGAAGAGGAAGCACCGGTCAAGAAGGGCGGCCAGCGCCAACAGCCCATCAGCAAGAATCGTCAGAAGAAGAAGAAAAAGAAGAAGTGAGCGACGATGACTGACTCCACAGAAGACAAGAAGCCCACCCGCGCCGAACTTCTCGAAGAAGAAGGCGACATCGCCGCGGACTACCTCGAAGAGCTCCTCGACATTGTCGACCTCGACGGTGACATCGACATCGACGTCGTTGAAGGCCGCGCACAGGTTGCCATTGTCCCACCGGAAGACGACCCTGAAGTCGACATCCTCGTGGGCCGTGACGGCGACGTTCTCAACTCGCTGCAGGAACTCACCCGCCTCGCCGTGCAGACGGCCACCGGGCAGCGCTCGTGGCTCATGCTCGACATCAATGGGTTCCGCAACCGCCGCCGCGACCAGCTGAAGGAACTGGCCAACAAGAAGATCGACCAGGTCAAGGAAACCGGCGAGTCCGTGGCCCTGAAGCCTATGAACTCCTTTGAACGCAAGGTCATTCATGACCAGGTTGCTCGTGCCGGACTGGTTTCGGAATCCGAAGACGAAGGCCCCAAGCGGCACGTGGTCATCAGCCTGTCATGATCGAACCACTCCCCCAGGCCGCGGCAGAGGTCTTCGGCGACCGTCTGCCGCTGGCCGAGACCTACGCTCAGCACCTGGCCACAACGGGCGTTGAATGGGGCCTCATCGGCCCGCGTGAACTCGATCGGCTGTGGACCCGGCACATCCTCAACTGCGCGGTTGTGAAAGAGCTGCTTGAGCCCGGAGACACGGTCGGCGACGTAGGCTCCGGTGCGGGGCTTCCCGGACTGGCCCTGGCAATTGCGTGCCCCGATGTTTCGTTCACTCTCATTGAAGCAATGGAACGTCGGGTTGATTGGCTCACGATGGTCGTGGATGACCTGGGCATCGACAACGTGCGCATTGTTCGTGCCCGGGCCGAAGAACTCGTGGACATCGAAATTTTCACTGCCGTGACCGCCCGTGCAGTGAAGGCACTCCCCCAGCTCATTGAATGGTGCGCTCCCCTGCTGAGTCCTGAAGGACGTCTTCTTGCCATCAAGGGCGACCGCGCACAGGAAGAGATCTACAAGTCCAAGAAGGCAGTGAAAGCTCACCGTTGCCAGTCCCCCGTCATCAAGCACGTGGGCGAAGGAATCCTAGAACAGCCCACCCGTGTAGTCGAAGTCATTCGCCGCTGAGTGTTCGATTACTGTTCTATTCTTGCGCCGTGATGTTTCACGTGAAACGCGTAGAATAGGCAGTAATCAAAACCCACCGCGCGAATGGAGGGCGAATGCCTATCTTGGATGAGTCGACTCCCCTGGGTGCGGCAATTGCACGCGATAACCGCCGTGCAGCCCGTCTCTCAGAAACGACCTTCCCCAAACCGGACTCAACAAGAATCTTCACCGTCGCCAATCAAAAAGGCGGCGTGGGAAAGACGACGACAGCGGTCAATCTCGCAGCAGCCCTTGCCAAGCAGGGGTTGCAGGTGCTTGTCATCGATTCGGACCCTCAGGGCAATGCAAGTACTGCTCTCAACATTGAGCACTCCACCGACGTTCCCAGCATCTACGACGTCATCATCGACGACATGGCGATGGCGGACACCGTGGCCTACTGCCCCGATTTCGAAACACTTGCCGTAGTTCCTGCAACCATCGACCTTGCGGGTGCTGAAATCGAATTGGTGTCAAAGGTCGCCCGCGAACAGCGATTGTCTGGTGCCCTGCAGGAGTATCTCAAGAAGCGTGAGGATGAAGGTTCTCGCGTTGACTACGTTTTCATTGACTGCCCGCCCAGCCTGGGACTCTTGACTGTCAACGCTTTCGTTGCTGCCAACGAAGTCATCATTCCCATCCAGTGTGAGTACTACGCTCTTGAAGGACTGAGTCAGCTGCTGAACAACATTCGGTTGATTCAGAAGCACCTCAACCCCTCACTGGAACTGACAACAATCCTGCTGACCATGTTCGATGGCCGCACTAACCTCAGCGCTCAGGTAGCTGAAGACGTGCGCAACCACTTCCCCAAGCAGGTCATTAACACCCCTATCCCCCGCTCTGTGCGCGTATCCGAAGCGCCGAGTTATGGACAGACAGTCATCAGCTATGATCCGAATTCTTCTGGAGCGCTGTCGTACCGTGAAGCCGCCGAAGAAATTGCAAACCGAGGAGTAGAGCACAATGAGTGAAGCACCGAAGTCGCGTCGTCGTGGCCTGGGGCGCGGAATCGGCGCGCTCATCCCGGATGTCGTCAGCGACGAACGACCAATTGACGTCTTCTTCACCGGTGAAGGCGAAAAGAAAGAGAATGTTTCACGTGAAACAAAAGTCGATCCCGCTGTAGGAATGAGGCAGTCGCGTACTAAGGCGAAGACTGCGAAGACCAATCCCCGATCAAAGACTGGGGCAAAGTCTGCAACACGTGCCACGAAGTCCCAGTCTACAAACACGAAGAAGAGCACGGCGGCTGGAAAGAAGAATGTTTCACGTGAAACACAACAGGATGTTTCACGTGAAACGGATCTGCAGAACGTTCCCGGTGCAGCATTTGGCCTGATTCCAGTCGAACAGATCGCGCCGAACCCCCGTCAGCCTCGCGATGTCTTTGATGAAGACGCCCTGGCAGAACTGGTTACTTCCATTAAAGAAGTAGGCGTTCTTCAGCCCGTAGTTGTGCGGGTGGTGGATGCGAACAAACCGTCGTACCAGCTGATCATGGGTGAACGCCGGTTCCGCGCATCGCAGGAAGCAGGTCTCAAGGAGATTCCAGCAATCATCCGCGATGTTCGCGACGATGATCTGCTTCGCGATGCACTTCTTGAGAACCTTCACCGAGTTGATCTCAACCCGCTTGAAGAAGCCGCTGCCTATCAGCAGCTTCTTGAAGACTTCAAGTGCACGCAGGACGAGCTGTCGGAGCGCATTGGCCGTTCGCGCCCGCAGATCTCCAACACCCTGCGCCTCCTGAAGCTTCCCGGCTTGGTGCAGCGCCGTGTTGCTGCTGGTGTTCTGTCACAGGGGCACGCCCGTGCTCTGTTGGGGCTGAACGAGGCCGCGCATATGGAAGTTCTGGCACAGCGCATTGTGGCCGAAGGACTGTCTGTTCGTGCAACGGAAGAAGCCGTAGTCCTCATGAACAGGGGAGACGACAAGCCCGTTTCACGTGAAACATCGAAGCCAAACCCTGAACTCGAATCGATTGCTCGGACGATTGGCGACAAACTGGACACTCGAGTCAAGATTTCGATGGGGAAGCGCAAGGGTCGCATCAGCGTTGAATTCGCCGATGAAAAGGACCTGAAGCGCATCATCGACGCACTTGGAATGTAATTCCTTAGAACAAAGGCGATAGAAAAGGCCGGCACCACACGGTGCCGGCCTTTTCTATCGCCTGTAAGCGCTTTTGCGGAGTCTTAGCGCTTTTGCGGAGTCTTAGGAGCGCGAGGCCCACGGGACGTTGCTCAAATCGAGTGTTCCCGTGTCGTAGTCGTTCTGTTCTGTGAGGAAAAGCCGCTGTACTGCAGCGACAATAGCTTCGGCAATGTCTGCCCGGACGTCCGCGTCCTGGAGAAGAGCATGATCGTGCTCATTGCTGGCGTAGCCTGCCAGCACGTAGATCTTCGGTGTGTTCAAAACACGAAGAGATTCCCATGACTTCGCGTGCGATCGGCAGTCCAGCAGGGGAGTGCGCGATGCAATTTCACGTGAAACAAGGTTTGCCAGTTCCCTGCCAACAGGGGAGAAAATCGACGGTGTCTTGGTAGATCCGAAGTAGTACGTGGCAACGCCGTTGGGCAGGGGAGAGGGGCTGTTGTCCTGTGCAATGGAAATCAGCGCTGATGCCCGAAGATCGTCTGCAATCCGAGGGTTGTCATTCGCTGCGTGTACGACAGCGGCACCCATGGCAGTGAGTCGACCGTCAACGCGACGGGCAATGTCGTCGCTGATGCGACGCTCGAACTCAGCCTGTTCGGGGGTGAATTCCTGAGTGGGGAAGTGGCGGTATGACGCAGCTGATTCCAGAACAATGACCTGACCAGCCAGAGACGGGCCGAGGGACTTCACCCGTGCGCGCTCGGTCAGATTGAACAGGTTGCCAACTGCGTGGTCTCGGTGAACGTCGTTGAGAGCCTTGATGGTCTTCGGTCCGACCACGCCGTCGGGGTTCAGGCCCAGTTGCCGCTGGGCACTGCGCACGGCAGAATCCGTAGCGTCTTCGAACCGAAAGTTGATCCGCGCGGTGAGCAGACCGAGGTTTGCAAGACGTTTCTGCAGGTCAGCAACGTCATCACCTACCTGCGGGCGGCTGGGATCATATTTCAGAATGCGGTCGCCCAGGCGGAAGCGAGCCAGCTCGATTTCGTCAAGAGACTCCTTTCCCAGCACTCCGTCGACAACGATCCCGCGATCCTGCTGGAACTGACGTAGACCTGATTCGAACTCATGATCGAATACGGGGTCGTCTGCATCACCCACCTTGTAGCCCAAACGGCTCAGGTGGCCTTTGGTCACCGCGATGATGGGATCGCTGTTCCCGTGCGAAAAAAAGGTGTCCATAAACTCTTCCGATAACGTGCAAGGCGCCCAATGAGTTTACATTGGGCGCCTGAACAGTGATCTGTGAAGATCAGCCGATGAATTCGGCGAGCTCTTCTTCAAGCGCCGGCTTAGGCCGGGCACCGACGATCTCCTTGACGACTTTGCCGTCCTTGAAGACATACATGGCGGGAATGCCCGTGATGCCATACTCGGCGGCGGTCTTCATGTTGTCGTCCGTGTTGAGTTTGACGACCTTGAGTTTGTCGGCGTTCTCTTCGCCGATCTGGTCGACAATCGGGCCAACCTGGCGGCAGGGGCCGCACCACGGGGCCCAGAAGTCGACGAGGACGGGTTTGTCGTGCTTGAGGACTTCCGCCTCGAAATCGGCGTCAGTGACTTCTTGAGACATGATTACTCCTTATCGGCGCGGTCGGCCAGATACTTTTCAGCGTCGAGGGCTGCTGCACAGCCCGATCCGGCTGCTGTGACGGCCTGACGGTACACCGAGTCTACGACGTCGCCGGCAGCGAAGACACCTTCGATGCTGGTGCGCGACGACCGTCCGTCGACCTTGATGTAGCCGTTGTCGTGCAGGTCGAGCTGATCCTTGAACAGGGTTGTGCGGGGGTCGGAGCCGATTGCGATGAACAGGCCGGTGACGTCGAGTGCGGACTCCGAACCGTCAACGGTGCTGCGCACGGTGACTCCCGTGAGCTTGTCGTCGCCGTGCACTGCGGAGACTTCGGCGTCGAGCAGGAATTCGATCTTGGGGTCGCTTTCGGCACGCTTGACCATTGCGTGCGATGCGCTGAAGCCCTGACGGCGGTGGATGAGGGTGACCTTCGAAGCGAAGCGCGACAGGAAGGTTGCTTCCTCCATTGCGGAATCGCCGCCGCCAACCACCGCGATGTGCTGGTCCTTGAAGAAGAAGCCATCGCAGGTTGCACACCAGCTGACGCCCTTGCCGGTGAGTGCCTTTTCGTTGTCCAGGCCCAGTTCGCGGTAAGCCGAACCAGTCGCGAGGATGACGGCCTCAGTTGTGAACTCTTCGCCCATTTCGGTGGTCAGGCGGTGTGCGCCGGGGGAGAAGTCGATGGTCTTGACATCGTCGTACATGACTTCCGCTCCAAAGCGCTCAGCCTGCTGACGCATGTTCTCCATGAGATCGGGGCCGAGGATACCCTCGGGGAAGCCGGGGAAGTTCTCGACGTCAGTGGTGTTCATCAGTTCACCGCCGGCGGTGACTGAGCCGGCGATGATGAGCGGTTCAAATCCGGCGCGGGCGGCATAGACGCCGGCGGTGTATCCGGCTGGTCCGGAGCCCACGATGATGAGCTTCTTATTGGTCACGGGTGTTCTCCTTGGAAGCGCTGCTCCGGCTTAGCTGCCGGCGGTTATCTTCTTTTGGGTCAACGATGGTGTTTGGGGTGTTATTCCTGTGCTGTGGAGTACCGCCTGCGAGGCCGGTCTCAGTTTTCTTCTGCGTAGGCGGTGATGCGGCTGAAGGCCGCCCTGGAATTGCCTTCGTAGGTGGGCAGTTCGGTGATCCACACGTAGAAGCTGTCGGCTTCGACGGGTTTGTCGAATTCGACTTCGGTCTTCTTGCCGAATTCGCCGGTGCCGATGGTTTTGGCGTCTTCGGGGTCGTCGCCCACCCGGATTTCGTAGGAACCGCCCTTGGCTTTGGAGTCGAGTACGACCTTGGTGAGCTTCTGTTCGCCTTCCAGAGTCAGTTCGAGGCCGAGGCCGTCTTTGAGTCCGCCGAATTCGGGCGTGTTGTAGCGGTCGGAGGTCCATTCGCCCTTCTTTTTGAGGACGTTCTTGGCTGCCGCGTTGTTTTCCGTTCCATCGCCTTGCGGGTCGAGTGGTTTGGCCTTGGTGATCTTCACCTTGACCGGTTCAGCTGCTTCCTGCGTTTCGGCGGGTGCCGGTGTGCTGGTTTCGGGTGCCGGCTGTGGGGTCGCAGTGTCGGTGTCGCCGCCGCCGGCCTGATACATCCAGATGATTGCGATCACCAGCACGATGATGCCGGCGGTGATGAGCGCGAGTGCCGTGTAGACCGGTCCGCGCCCCTTCTTTGAACGCTTGGTTTGGCTGTTCTGGGCTTTCTCAGCTGCCGAGGTGCCGGCTGCGGAACCGCTGGCAGTGCTGCGGACTGCGGCACTGCTGGCCGCAGCACCAGCTACCGCCGAGGTGCCGCCGGCTGCCGCGGCGCCGGCTCCTGCCGCTGTGCGTTTGGTTTGGTTGGGTGCCGGTGTGGCCGCTGGGGCGCTTTTGACGATGGGTGCCTGCGGTCGCGCTTCAGCCGGCTGCTGGGCCGGCTGGTTGTCTGTCGCCTGGGCGCGTTCTGCTGCCTGTGCTTCTTCGGCGCGCTGGCGGGCGTGTTCGCGCAGGCGGCGTTCGTGATCGTATTCGGCGCGCTGACGCGCGTATTCCTGTTCGCGGGTTTGGAACATTCCACCCAGGAACCATGAACCGTCGCCGTCGTCCGCGGCGGGTTCTTCGGGTTCGTGGACGATGGGCATGGCCTGCGTGGTGGGGTCTGATTCGTCACGGCGCATGATGGGCGCGGTGAGGTTGGGATCGTGCGCGCTGACGGTGCTTGGCGTCGAGTCTTCGGCGGTCCATTCGGGTTTGCCGCTCAGCTGGTCGGGCGACAGCGGGAAGCGGGTGGCTTTCGCCATTTTCATGCGGTCGTCATAGGGGGTGACGCCGCTTCCGCTGACGCCGGCGGCGGCGCCGGAAACTCCGGGGCGCACAAGCCCGATGCGGGCCCAGGCGTTGGCCATCTGGGCGTCGGATGCGCTGGCTTCCGGTGCGACTTCGTCGGGTTCTGGGTGTGTGGGGCCGGCGCTTTCGGCGAACAGTTCGCTTTCTGTGCGGGACAGCTGCGGCAGTTCGGTCAGAAGGCCTGTGTCCCATTCGCCCAGGTAGCGAACGATTTCGCTGGGGGAGCGGGGGCCGGGGTCGGTGCCGCCGACAACCCCGGAGAGGAATACTTCGAGGTCATCGGAAAGGTCGTTCGTGAAAGCGCCGACGGGTGTGATGCGGCGGTTTTTGCGTCCGGCTGCGGGAAGGCCGGCCCGGCCGTGGTCGTCGGGCCAGTGGCCGGTGATTGCGGCGTAGAAGATGTTGATGATGTCCAGGGCGTCACGGCGGGCAGCGCGGCTGGACGTGAGCATGTCGATTTCGAGGCCTTCGACGGCGTCGGCGACTGCCGCGTCAATGCCGACTCCGCGGATGATGACTTCGCCTTCGGGGGTGACCGCAACGGATTCGGGGCCGAGCATCAGGTGGTGCAGGCCGCGTTTGTCGGCATGGGTGAGTGCTGTGGCGACTTCGCCGACGACGGCTGTTGCCTGGTCGACCGTGAGGGGTCCGCCCGCGAGCATTTTCGACAGCGGGGTGCCG
The DNA here is from genome assembly GCF_001584615.1 of Brevibacterium ravenspurgense. GTDB lineage: Bacteria > Actinomycetota > Actinomycetes > Actinomycetales > Brevibacteriaceae > Brevibacterium > Brevibacterium ravenspurgense. Next base: position 215,611 of record NZ_LQQC01000012.1, read on the forward strand.
CCGGTGCGTTCGCACACGATGTACACGAGGTCGTCCTGCATGCCGACATCTGTGATGGCGGGGATGCGCGGATCAGCCAGCAGGGCGGCGCGGTTGGCGGTGCTGAAGAGGCCGGCCGCGGTGTCTTCACGGGCGGTGTAGACGATGACGGGGGTGTCGAGGACAGCGTCGAGGCCGAGGTTGACCTGGCCTGCTTCTGGGTGGTCGGGAAGCCAGGGTCGGAGCACTTCAGATATGACGTAGCGGTCGGCGATGACTGTGCCGCGGTCTGCGCTTGTCAGCTGTCCCACCTCCCGTGTGTTCTGTGGTTTTTGATTCTAACCGCCATTGTCTGAAAAGAAGATCAGCGGCCGAGTTTGGCCCGGACCGTGGTTATGAGTGAGCGGAGTTCCGGAACGCGCAGGGCCCAGCAGATGCCGAAGTAGATGATCAGCATGATCATGCCGATGCCGGCCGCGGTGATGAACGCGGTTGCGCGGCTTGCCCAGAAGTCGCCCAGTCGGCTCAGCAGGAATGCGCCGATGACACCGGATAGGGCAGCTGCCACGGCGAATTTGAGGTGGGCGAACACGATCCGCTTGCCGCCGAGGTTGCCGATCTTCTTGTGCAGCAGGATGAACGACAGCAGCATTGCGATGGTGTAGCCGGTGCTCATTGACAGGCCGATGCCGGCAACGATCAGGTGGCGGGGCAGGAAGAGGGCGGAAAGGATCACGCCGATGGAGGTCAGCACCACTTGGGGCAGGTTGATCCAGAACGGGGTTTTGGCGTCTTCGTAGGCGTAGAACACCCGCTGCAGCAGGTAGTTGGCGCTGAAGGGGACCAGTCCGATGATCATGGCGATGATGACCAGGCTGAGCGCTCGGGCCTGTTCGAAGCCCGCCCCGCCGACGACCATGGCGGCAGGCCCGGCCAGTGCGATGAAGGCTGCGGTGAAGAACATGTTGACCAGGCCGACGAGGTTCACCCCGGTGCGGAAGCTGTCTTTCACGGCGGCGGTGTCGTCGGCTGCAGCGTATTTTGACAGCGGTGTGAAGAGTGCTGTTGCGAGTGATACCGCGACGAGTGAGTGCGGCAGCATGAAGATCAGGTAGGAGATTGTGTATGCGGCGTTTGAGGCGCTGACTTCGCCGCCTTGGGATGTGCCCAGCGCAGCCGCGCGGGAAATCACGAGGAAGCCCAGCTGGCCCACGACCAGCGCACCGAAGGTCCAGCCGGCAACACGCGCGGCTGTGCCGAGCCCGACGCCTCGGAAATTGAAGCGGGGTGTGTAGCGGAAGCCCATGCGTTTCAGCGGCCAGATCAGAACGAGGGCCTGGGAGACCACGCCGAGTGTTGCGGATCCGGCGAGTACGACGATCATGGGCCCGGTCCATTCGCCCACGGGGTGTTGGCCTTCGGAGCCGGGGCCGAACATCCAGATGAACACGATCAGTCCGGCGATGGCCACAACGTTGTTCAGAACCGGCGCCCACATGTAGGGCCCGAAGGACGAATTGGCGTTGAGCACTTGGCCGAGCATTGTGTACAGGCCGTAGAAGAACAGCTGAGGCAGGCACCAGAAGGCGAAGGCGACGGCCAGTGAGGTCTGTTCTGCCGACCACGTGGATGACGAGTACAGCCAGATGAGCACCGGGGCGGCCGCGGTGGCGATGATGGTGAGTCCGCCCAGCAGCAGGATCGACAGGGTCAGCAGTCTGTCGGTGTAGTCCTTGCCGCCGTCGGGCTGTTCTGCCGCGCGGACGATCTGCGGGACGAGGACGGCGTTGAGCACTCCGCCGGCCAGCAGCATGTAGAGGTTGTTGGGAATTTTGTTGGCAACGTCGAAGGCGTCAGCGGCACCGCCGATTGTGACGCCGATGGCCACGGTCAGCAGCATGGTTTTGGCCAGGCCGAGGATGCGGGAGACGAGGGTTCCGGCTCCCATGATCGCTGAGGATTTGGCGAATGACGCTGCTTTTGATGTGCTCACAAAACTCCTCAGGGGGACTAGTCGTTTTGGCTTTCTGCGCGCGCCATGGCCGCTTCGAGTTGGCTTTGGGGGATCTTGGGTCGGCCGCGGCGGACGGAGAAGTACAGGCCGACGACGAACACGATGGCCAGTCCGGTGCCGACGATGGCGGTGCCGATGTTCTCCCAGTCAGCGCGGACGCTCACGAGCATTTCTTCGTCGGTGGGGATTGTGGTGCCGTCAGCTGCGATGAGGTTGATGCGGCCGGGCACGTCGGCGTTGGCGATGCCTTTGACGGGGACGGTGAAGCGGGCGTGTTCGCCCGGGCCGATGGTCTGGGTGGGTGAGGTTTCGGCCTGCAGCTGTGCTGTTTGGGGGCGCAGGTTGACGGAGAGTTCGGCTTCGCGGGTCGAATTGTTGTGCACCGTGATCGGGATTGTGGTCGATTCCCCGGTGACCAGCAGGACGGTTGAACCCTGCTCGATGCCGATTCGCCCGCCGAAGCCTTCGGCAGCTTTGGTAGCGCTTTCGACGCATTCGTCAAGATCTGCGGGTTGATTCTGCCAGCCGACGGATGCGCAGGTCAGGAGCATGCGCGAATCGGCGGTGCGGGCTTCTGTGGGGTTGGCGAAAAGCGAATCGAAGACGCCGATGTCTGTGTACAGGCCGGGCAGGGGCGCCAGCGTAGGGGCCGGCAGGGTTGTCTTCTGCGCGGTGACGAAGGCCCCACGGTCGGATTCTTCGCTTTTCTCCAGCTGCGGCAGGCTGATGGGGTCAAGCCACGGGAGGTCTTCCGGCATGGCTGCCAGGTCTGCCCAGTCTGCTTCTGCTGTGTGGCGGGGCAGGCTCATGAGGATGGAGCGCTGGTCGAAGGGCCGTTCCGAGGTGATGGCTGCGGTCAGTGCGATGGTGCGGCTGATGTCTTCGGCTGTTCTGGGGGAGTGGGGGCGCTCGCTGGGCTGAGCCTCAGGATCGTCGACGCCGTCAGCTTCGCCGGGTGTGTCGTCGCCTGTCCGCGTTGCCTGGGTGATGCCGAGAGCTTCGTTGAGGTCGCGGTTGGTGACGAGCACCGGGATGTTGGATCCGACATCGTCAGCGGTGATGCGGGCCCGGGCGTTCGATGTGTACGAAGTTTCTGCTGGCAGCTGGTCTTCGCTCAGCAGCAGGGCGTCGTGCCCGGTCGAGTGGAAGGTGTCGAGGTGTTTGCTGTCGGCTCCCGCCGCTGCCGGCCAGGAGTAGCGCAGAATTCTGCCGTTGCCTTCGAGTTCGGGAACCGCTTCTGTGATCTGGCGAGAGGCGGCTTGTGCCGTTTCGGCCAGCTTGTCTTCGCCCACGGCGCGGATGCTGCGCAGGTCGGCGTCAGCGTAGGGCAGCGGGATGATGTCGTGTTTGGTGAGCTCTTCCCGGAATTCGTCCCAAAACCCTTCGAGTTCTTTGTAGCTGCCCGGTTTCGACTCGCTCTCTTCATCTGAGTCGGGCGCTTCTGTTTCCTCTGGGGCCTGTTGGGTTTCCAGAGTGCTGCTGATGCTGACCACCAGGCGCGGATCGAGGGCGATCGCGGCATCCGGGGCTTTTTTCATAGCGTCGAGCAGGTCGCGGAGTTCTCCGCCCGCGGCGGCTTTTTCGAGGTCTTGGGGGATGTACTTTCCGTCGAGGCCGAACCGGGTGATGGTCGCGGGGATGATCACCCCGAGCTTGGTGTGGTCGATTTTCGGGTTGGGGTACCACGTCGTGTAGGCCGTTGTCGGTTCCCCGAAGGGCCCGGCTTCTGTTGTGACGGCAACGCGGATGCCGCGCGCACCCCACGTGGACAGTGGCTTTTTGGCTGACAGGCCCAGCTTTGCGGCGGGAATGGTCACGCTGAAGCGGGCCGTGCTGTTGGCTTTGATGGTCCCCGGCAGGGGGGCTGCTGTGATGGCGTCATCGCCGTCTTCTGGTTTGAAGCTCGGGGCGATTGTCGTCAGCGTCCTGTGGGGATTGGCTCTGTCTGCCCACGCGTTGACGGAGTCGGTGGAGTTGAGAATCTGGGTGGACATACCCACCTGCAGCGTGGGCGTCTTCAGTTCCGCATCACCGCTGCGCACGTTCCCGCTGATGGACAGGGTGCCCTTGTCATCGAGCCACGGGGTGATCGAGGTGATCTCGACACCGGGCTTCTGGGCGGGGGCGCTGTCTTTTTCTTCTGCCGAGGCGGAGCTCTGCTCCTGTGCCGGCTGGGCGTGCGCTGGGGTGGGCAGGGGAGTGGTTCCCAGCAGGACTGTCAGTGCCGCGGCAGCTGCTGCGGCGATCGGGCGGATGATCTTCATGACGGGTATCGCAGGAGTCGGCTGGCGGCGAGCGCGATGCGGCGTTCGTTGGCGAATGACAGTCGTTCGCCAAGATCAGCGTAGGGGACCCACTCGGCTGCCACCGCCTCGTGATCGGGGTCGTTTTCGACAGTGAGTTCCCCGCCTACTGCGCGCAGCAGGAAGTGATGGACGACCTTGTGGATGCGGAACCCGGCTGCGGAGAACCAGTAGTCGACGCTGCCTAAGGGCGCGATGACTTTGCCTTCTATGCCGGTTTCTTCCGCGACTTCGCGGCGGGCGGCCTGGGCGGGTGTTTCGCCTGCTTCCAGGTGGCCCTTCGGCAGGCACCATTCGAGTCTGCCGGCGCGGTTGATGCGGGCGATGACCGCGACTTCGCGGCCGGGGGAGGAAAAATCGACCACGAGCCCGCCGGCGGAGGTTTCCTCCACAGCCTGCGAGCGAACCGGGAAGGGGCCCGGTTTGGGAAGCGGTCGAATCATGGGATCTACCCTACCGTTCGGGCCTCCGCGGCTTCTGTGAGCGCGCGGGTACCCTTGTACGGGACAAAAAAGGAGGTCTGCGTGGACGCAGCGACAGCGCACTTTCGACTGAGCGAGGCACTCGAGAAACTGGACGATGTGCTCGGTCCTCTGGGCCGGACCTTTGCCGATGCCGGTTTTGAACTGGCTTTGGTGGGCGGTTCTGTGCGCGATGCTCTGCTGGGTCGGGACATGCCGGACCTCGACTTCACGACGGACGCCAGGCCGGATGACATTGTGCGGCTGATCCGCGACTGGGCGGACACGTGGTGGGATATCGGCAAGAAGTTCGGGACCATCGGGTTGGTCAAGAAGGGCTTCCAGATTGAGATCACCACGTATCGGGCTGAAAGCTATGACTCTGAGTCCCGCAAACCCGTTGTGGCCTTCGGTGACAATCTCGATGACGATCTTGTGCGCCGTGATTTCACGATCGGCGCGATGGCGGTGCGCCTGCCCGGCCGAGTCTTCGTGGACCCGTTCGGCGGTCTGGAAGATCTCACAGCCGGCCGGATTCGCACACCCGGCAAAGCGGAGGACTCCTTCAGCGATGACCCGCTGCGCATGATGCGGGCGGCCCGCTTCACATCCCAGCTGGACTTCGAGGTCGCCGATGACGTCCGCGAGGCCATGACCGACATGGCCGGGCGAACGGACATCGTGTCGGCTGAACGGATTAAGGACGAACTGGTCAAACTCATCTGCGGAAAAGCACCGTGGAAGGGGATCGACCTGCTGGTGGTCACCGGTCTTGCGGATGTCTTCCTGCCAGAGGTTGCACGCCTGCGGGAAGAAAAGGACGAACACGGCCGGCACAAGGACGTCTACTGGCATTCGCTGACGGTGCTGCGCCAGGCCGTTGAACTTGAAGAGCGCTACGCCCGCAAACAGGCCGAAGCGGATGCCGCGGCAGCAGACGACGACGATGCCGATGAACCGCTGCCGGCTGATTCGCAGCTGAGAATCTCAGTCCCAGACTTCACGGTCCGCTTTGCCGCGCTCATGCACGACATCGGCAAACCCGACACCCGCCGTTTTGAACCCAACGGTGCGGTCACCTTCTACCACCACGATGTTGTCGGCGCGAAGCTCGTACGCAGGCGGATGCGTGCGCTCACCTTCGACAACGCCACGACCAAACGGGTGGCCCGCCTGGTCGAGCTGCACCTGCGCTTCTACGGATACGGCGATGCCGGGTGGACCGATTCGGCTGTGCGCCGCTACGTCACGGATGCCTGCGATCAGCTGACTCGGCTGCACATCCTGACCCGCAGCGATGTCACCACCCGCAACAAACGCAAGGCAGACCGTCTGGCGCGGGCCTATGACGACCTCGAGCGGCGCATCGAGAACCTGCAGAAGCAGGAAAAGCTCGACGCCATCCGGCCTGACCTCGACGGACAGCAGATCATGGAGATCCTCGGCATCACACCCGGGCCGGTTGTGGGCCGGGCGTACAAGCACATGCTGGAGCTGCGGATGGAGAACGGGCCGTCTGATTTCGAAACGGCCAAGGCCGCTCTGCTGACCTGGTGGGCAGAACAACCCGAGGCGGGCTAGTCTTAGATCTGGCAAAGAGGCCCAGATCACAGAAGGAGAATCGCACATGAGCGATGTCACCACCACCTTCCGCGAAGCCCGCGACACGCTTCTGCGGTACCGGACCGACCTCGAAGCAGCACGCCGTGAATTCACCTGGCCGCGCTTTGAAGAGTTCAACTTCGCACTGGACTGGTTCGATCAGGTAGCCGAAGGCAACGACAACCCGGCACTGTGGATCGTCGAAGAAGACGGTCAGGAGAACATCTACTCCTATGACACTCTGCGCCGCCGCTCCAACCAGGTGGCCAACTTCCTCCGCGAAGCCGGTGTTAAACGCGGCGACCACGTGATGGTCATGCTCAACAACCAGGTCGAACTGTGGGAAACCATGCTCGCCGGCATCAAACTCGGTGCTGTGCTGATGCCCACTACCGTCCAGCTGGGCCCCATCGACCTGCAGGACCGCGCCGATCGCGGCAAAGCCCAGTACGTCGTCGTCGAAGCACCCTCAGCCGCGAAGTTCGACGATGTTTCAGTCGACCTCAAGCGGATCGTCGTCGGCGGTGAACCCCAGCGCGAACAAGACCTTTCCTACGCAGACTCAGCCGGCGCCTCGGAAGACTTCCAAGCAGACGGCGTGACAAAAGCCGACGACCTCCTGCTGCTGTACTTCACCTCCGGCACCACGTCGAAGGCGAAGATGGTCGCCCACACCCACACGTCCTACCCCGTGGGACACCTGTCGACCATGTACTGGATCGGCATGGAGCCCGGCGACATCCACCTCAACATTTCGTCCCCCGGCTGGGCTAAGCACGCGTGGTCGAACCTGTTCACCCCGCTGATCGCAGAATCCTGCATCTTCATCTACAACTACGCTCGCTTCGACGCGGCGGCGCTCATGAAGACCATGGAGCGGGTGGGCGTTACCAGCTTCTGCGCTCCTCCGACCGTGTGGCGCATGCTCATCCACGCCGACCTCAGCCTGCTGCCCACCCCGCCGCAGAAGACCATGTCCGCCGGCGAACCGCTCAACCCGGAAGTCATTTCCCGTGTGCGCGCCGAATGGGGCACTGACATCCGCGACGGCTTCGGCCAGACCGAAACCACGCTCATGGTGGGCAATTCGCCCGGCCAGGAAATGGTTCCAGGCTCCATGGGCCGCCCGCTGCCCGGCTACGACATCGTGCTGCGCGACCCCGCCACCGGCGAACTCGGCGATGAAGGCGAAGTCTGCGCTGTTCTCGACCCGCGCCCGGTCGGCATCACCCAGGGCTACTGGGGGGATGAAGTCAAAACCGCCGAAGCCTTCTACGACGGTGTCTTCCACACCGGCGACGTCGCAGCGAAAGACGAAAACGGCTACATCACGTTCGTCGGCCGCGCCGACGACGTCTTCAAGGCAAGCGACTACCGCCTGTCGCCGTTTGAACTCGAATCCGCACTCATCGAACACGAAGCGGTCGCCGAAGCCGCCGTTGTCCCGTCCCCGGATCCCGTCCGCCTGGCAGTGCCCAAGGCGTACGTCGTTTTGGCACCGGGTTGGGAGCCCACCGCGGCCACGGCCGAATCGATTCTGAAGTTCTGCCGCGAAACGCTCGCACCCTACAAGCGCATCCGCCGCATTGAATTCACAGAACTGCCTAAGACTATTTCCGGCAAGATCCGCCGCGTGGAGTTGCGCACCCGCGAGCTCGAACTTCACCCCGAATTCGGAGAAGCCACCGTCACCGCCCAGGAATGGGCCGACACGGACTTCCCCGGACTCAAGGGCTGACAAGAAAACGGTCTGTACTGCAGCCAACCTGATCTGGGCTTAAGCGAAGGGCCGGTGCACCGTGCACCGGCTCTTCGCCGTGCCCAGCTCAGCGGCACCTCGCCCGGCCTGAGCGGCAGGCAGGCGGCGCCTCGTGATTGAGGTGCGTCACAGGAATCGAGCCAGCCGAATGAAATTCGGCACATTTGTAGGACTACTCCCAGTCAACTGTGGTTGACTGAAATGATCTGTCTTTTCGTATTGGGGGAAAACTGTGTCCACTGCTAAGCGAAAGGCAGCGGCAAAGAATTCCAGTGCCAGCCTCTTCCTCAACTACCCAAGGAAGAACAAGAAGGGCTGGACGCGATGGCTGCCGTCTGCCCGCCTGTGGGGCTTCGGCCTGCTCGGTGCGTTCCTGCTGGCAATTGCCGGCTTCACCATCGGCTATGCCCTCACGCCCATCCCCGAACCCAACGCCGAAGCTGCCGGCCAGACCTCGCACGTCTACTACAAGGGCGGCAAGGACGTCATCGGCACCTTCAAGGACCAAAACCGCGAGATCCTCAAACCCGAAGATATCTCGCCGAACATGGCCTACGCCGCACAGGCCGCAGAAGACAAAACCTTCTACGAAAACCGCGGCATTTCGATCAAGGGCATCTTTCGTGCAGCAGTCGGCATCATCACGAACGACTACGCCGGCGGTGGTTCCACAATCACCCAGCAGTACGTCAAGAACTACTACCTGACGAACGAATTCTCCCTGCAGCGCAAGGTTAAGGAGATGTTCATCGCCATCAAACTGGACCAGGAACTGTCCAAGGACCAGATCATGGCGAACTACCTCAACACCATCTACCTGGGCCGTCGCAGCTACGGCGTGCAGGTGGCCTCACAGTCCTATTTCCACAAGGACGCAAAAGACCTCACGGTTGAAGAAGCCGCAGCATTCGCAGCGATGATTCAGACGCCCGGCGCAAAAGATCCGGCGGAAGACCCCTCGCGCCTGCAGGAGCGCTTCGACTACGTCATCGACAACATGGTCGACCTGGGCTACCTGACGCAGGAACAAGCCGACAGGGTCGAACTTCCCGAGTTCCAAAAGCCCAAGTCTGACAATGAACGCAAGGGCCAGACCGGCTACCTCATGGATGCTGTGCGCCATGAACTGAAGACCGCCGGTGGGCTGACCGACGAACAGATTGACCGCGGTGGTCTGCAGATTCAGACGGGCATCGACAAGAAGATGATGAAGTCCGCGGTCAAGTCCGTGGAAAACCTGCCGGAACTCAAATCCGGCATGCACGTCGGACTGTCCTCGGTTGACCCCAAGACCGGCGAAGTCCGCGCGATCTACGGCGGCAAGGACTACTTCAAGCGGATGCACAACGCATCCACGCAGGACACCGCACAGGCAGGTTCGACCTTCAAGCCGTTCACCCTGGTGGCCGGTCTGGAAAACGGCTTTACGCTGAGCGACTCGTTCACCGGTTCGGCGCAGACGTTCCAGCGGCCAGGCGGCGGCACGTGGACCCCGAAAAACTACGGCGGCGCCAGCTACGGCCAAGTGACGCTGCTGAAGGCAACCCAGAGTTCGATCAACACCGCCTACGCGCAGCTCAACATCGACGTGGGCCCGGACAAGACAAAGGACGTCGCAGTGCGCGCCGGCCTGCCGGAGAACACGCAGGGTCTGGACTCCAACGCCTCGAACGTGCTCGGCACCGCAAGCCCCACCACCCTGCAGATGGCCGGAGCGTTTGCAACGTTCGCCGCTGAGGGTGTGCAGCGCACACCGCACTTCGTTGTCGAAGTGGTCAACCCCGAAGGCGAATCGCTGTACAAGCCCGACACGAAGGGCGAAAGGAAGTTCGACAAGAACGTCATGGCCGAAACCACCTATGCGCTCAGCCGCGTGGTGCAGGGCGGTTCGGGCAGCTACGCGTCGAACCTCGGCCGTCCGGTTGCCGGTAAGACCGGTACGTCGAACGAGTCGAAGTCGGCTTGGTTCGTCGGCTACACCCCGCAGCTGGCGACGGCGGTGTCGATCTTCCGCTATGACGACAAGGGCAAGCCCATCGAGATCGGCGCCTACGGCGGCCGTGGATCCATTACGGGTGGTTCGTACCCCACGATCGCGTGGACGAGCTACATGCAGGGCGCCATGAAGGGCATGGACGTCGAGAAGTTCCCCGAACGCGGCAAGCTTCCGGACGTTGAAAAGCCGAAGAACAAGTCCGGCGGTTCGCGCAGCGCACCGGTGCAGCGCAACTACGACCGTCCGCGCACTAAGCCGAAGGAAGAAAAGAAGGAACAGAAGAAGGAAGAAAAGCCGAAGGAAACGAAGGCTCCGGAAGTCGAGGATTCGAACGAAGACTCCAAGCCGGACGAGGGCGACAAGAAGGAGCCGCCGAAGGAGAACGACAAGCCGAAGGAACCGGAAAAGCCTAAGAAGCCGAAGGAACCGAAGCCGGACAAGCCGAAGAAGCTTGATTCGGATTCATCGGGCGGCAACTGATTCATGCGGTCACCGGCTGATATCGCAGCACCCCTGCTGGGCGGTCGAGGAAAGTTCCTCGGTGCACCCGGCAGGGGTTACCTGCGTTTTCAGGCGGCAGCGTCACTTGTCCTGCTGGGATGTGTGGGGCTTGCGGGCATTCTGCGGCAGGTGCCGTGCATTGCGGCAGGCTGGGAAATGCCGCACGCGTCGTACCGAATGTGCGCTTCGCCCATTGCCAATGGACTGCTGGGTGCCGGCTGGCCGGAAGCGCCCGGCCGTACGGGCTCTGCACTGATCAGCCCCGCCGCCGATTGGTTTGCTGCCGGTGCTGGCGCTGTTCTTTCGCCGGGTGAAAGCATGGCGATTCTGCTGGTGCTGAACTTCGCCGCGTTCCTGCTGGCGGGCATGGCCCTGTTGCGGCTGCTGGGGGACCGTTCGTGGTTTGCGGTGTTCGCGCTGTCGCCGGTGGTGTTCTTCTCGATCGGGCAGTCGCTCGATCCGGTGGGTCTTGCACTGGCCCTGTGGGCGTTGGTGCTGGCCGGGGAGGGCCCGGCTGCCGAGGTGCCGGGCGGGTCTGCGGGCAGGCCCCTGTCGACGTTGGTGCTGGTTGCGGTCATGTTTGCGGTGGCTGCTCTTATCAGCCCGCTGGCGGTCATTGTTCTGCTTGGTTGGGGCATTGCTGCGGTGGGGCGCGGATCCACTCAGTCAGTCCTGACCGTGGCGGGGCTGTTCATGGTCACCCTCGGTGCTTTGGTCGTCGTTGACGGCAGGATTGCCGGACGAGTCCACATGTGGCTGACCGACGGAATTGACCGCGGCTCACTGTTCTCGCTTGCCGCCTACCAGGCTGAAGGTTCGGCGCTCAACGTAGCCGCGCTCGTTGTGCTCTTTGCGGCCGTCGCAGTTGTCGCGGTTCTGCTTTTCCTGCGTGCTGGCGCAGCCGCCGGCGCCCTGCCGATAACAGCGGTGCTGTTGGTGGCCGCGTTGTTGACGGCACCTCGGGCGGGTGTTGGTGAGGCCCTGTGGCTGGTGCCGTTTGCCGCGGTAGCCGTGCACAGCCTCGTGCTGCACTTCCTTTGGATGCTGTCCGAGGCCGCGCTGTTCATCGCGGTCAACCTGGCAGACGCCGATGCGATTGACCCCGGCAAGGGGCTCGTGCCGGGATGGCTTTTTGTGTTCACGACTCTGCGTTGGATGGCGCTCGCCGGCCTGCTGGTGTGGGTGTTTGCCGCCGGAGCCCTGAAAAACGCCGATGGCGAGCCTGCCGGCACCACGCCGAGTGGCGCCGAAGTGCACTGAACGACTAAGATAGGATGGCTTGTGTCATGGCCTCGGTGTAGAACTGAGCTATGACGGAAGCACTGCACATACCCTCCTGCCATGGAAAGACCATGGCCGCTTCAGACCAAAGGAGGTGGGTTACACGTGCGTAAGTACGAGCTCATGCTCATTCTGGAACCGGAACTCGAAGAGCGTTCCGTGGACTCCACTGTTGAAAACCTGCTCAAGGTCGTTGCCGCTGACGGCGGAACGGTCGACAACGTGGACGTGTGGGGCCGCCGTCGCTTCGCCTACGAAATCAACAAGAAGACCGAAGGCTACTACGTAGTCGTCGACTTCACCGCGAAGCCGGAAACTTCACACGAACTCGACCGCCAGCTCGGCCTCAACGAGGCTGTTCTGCGCACCAAGATCCTTCGTCCCGAAGCTCAGTAATCACTTTCGAAAACAGTCAGCGCTCAGCTAAGGAGTCAGAATGGCCGGAGATCCAGTAATCACACTCGTCGGCAACCTCACCTCGGACCCTGAACTTCGGTTCACGCCCAACGGTGCTGCGGTTGCCAACTTCACGGTCGCTTCGACTCCCCGCATGTTCGATCGCAAGTCGGGCGAATTCCGCGACGGCGAAACCCTCTTCATGCGCTGCTCCCTGTGGCGCGATGCCGCTGAAAACGTGGCTGAATCACTCAGCCGCGGCACCCGCGTCATCGTTCAGGGGCGCCTGAAGTCGCGTTCCTTCGACACGAAGGAAGGCGAACGTCGCACCGTCATGGAACTCGACGTTGACGAAATCGGCCCCAGCCTGCGCTTTGCAAAAGCACAGGTTTCGAAGGTCGAACGCTCTGGTGGATTCCAGGGCGGCGGTCAGGGTTACGGCGGCGGTCAGCAGGGCGGCTACGGCGGCCAGCAGACCGGCGGCGGTTGGGGCCAGCAGGGCGGACAGCCCGGTGGCAACCAGGGTGGCGGTCAGCAGGGCGGCTTCGGCGGCCCGCAGAACGACCCCTGGGCTGCATCCGATCCCAACCAGAATCAGGGCGGTGGCGGCTGGGGAAGCCCCACTGAAAGCGAACCCCCGTTCTGATCCGCTGTGGGCCGTTACGGCCCAGCCTGCGCGCTTAGCTTTTAGCTATCGCCTATAGCTTTTGCGCCGACTGTTTCGACGCTTATTTTCAACAGGAGTAAAAATGGCAAAGCCGGAAATCCGGAAGCCGGTGAAGAAGAAGGCTAACCCGCTGGGTGCGGGTGAAACTTCCTACATCGACTACAAAGACACTGCAACTCTGCGTAAGTTCATCTCTGACCGCGGCAAGATCCGTGCTCGCCGCGTGACGGGTGTGACTGTGCAGGAACAGCGCAAGATCGCCAAGGCTGTTAAGAACGCCCGCGAAATGGCGCTGCTGCCCTACACGAGCTCAGCTCGCTGATCGGAGGGGTACTGAAATGGCAAACATCAAACTCATTCTGAATCAGGAAGTTGACCGCCTCGGTGCGGCTGGTGACGTTGTCACCGTTCGCGCTGGCTACGCTCGCAACCTTCTGCTGCCCCGCGGCTGGGCTCAGCTGTGGACCGCAGGTGCTGAAAAGCAGGTTGAAGCTCTGCGCAAGGCACGTCAGGCTCGTCAGATCGCTGACCGCGAAGAGGCAATCGCTCTCAAGGAAAAGCTTGAAGCGACCACCGCTCGCATCGAAATGAAGGCCGGCAAGGGCGGCCGTCTGTTCGGTGCTGTCACGACCACCGCTGTCGCTGACGCACTGAAGGAAGCCGTCGGTCACGAATTCGACCGCCGCCAGATCGCCCTTCCGAAGCACATCAAGGAGGCCGGTTCCTACACCGCGACCGTCCGCGTGCACGACGAAATCACCGCGAACGCCAAGTTCGACGTGATCGGCAAGGCCTGATTTTCAGGTAACTGGCTTAGGCGGGTTGGGGCGTTTGGCCTTAACGGCTTGCCCTAGCCCGCTGGCTTAAAGCACAAGCCGGGATCGACACCGTTGGGTGTTGGTCCCGGCTTTTGCGTTGTTTGGGTTGGTGGGTTGGGGCGCTGGGTGGTGTTGGTTGGCTGGATTTGCGTTGCGTGGGTGCGCCCGGCTGGTTGGGGTGGCGCTGCTGGGCTGGATTTGCGGTTTAATGGAGATTTGCGCGTTAAAGCGGTGCATTAGCGCGTGACTTTGCATTACTGCGTGAGTTTGGGCGTCTGGAGGGGCCGCGGCCATCATCTTCCCGCGTGCACCGTCGGCTATACGCCCACTACGCGGGCACCGTCGCAGCTTGGATTTGCGGTTTAATGCAGTTTTGCGCGTTAATGCGGTGCATTACTGCGTGAGTTTGCATTACCGCGTGAGTTTGGGTGTCTGGAGGGGCCGCGACCACCACCTTCCCGCGTGCATCGTCGGCCATACGCCCACCAATCGGAACCCGTCGCAGCTTGGATTTGCGGTTTAATGCAGTTTCACGCTTTAAAGCGGTGCTTTAGCGCGTGAGTTTGCATTACCGCGTGAGTTTGGGTGTCCGGAGGGGCCGTGGCCATCATCTTCACGTCTGCACTGTCGGCGATACGCCTATCAGTCGGGCACCGTCGCAGCCTGGATTTGCGGTGTATTGCAGTTTCACGCTTTAAAGCGGTGCTTTAGCGCGTGAGTTTGCATTACCGCGTGAGTTTGGGCGTCCGGAAGGGCCGTGGCCATCATCTTCACGTCTGCACTGTCGGCGATACGCCTATCAGTCGGGCACCGTCGCAGCCTGGATTTGCGGTTTAATGCAGATTTGCGCGTTAAAGCGCTGCATCAGCGCGTGACTTTGCATTACTGCGTGAGTCTGGGCGCCAGAAGGGCCGCGGCCACCCCAGCAAAGCCCGCCATTGCGTGAGTTTGGGCGCCAGAATGGTCGCGGCCATCATCTTCCCGCGTGCACTGTCGGCGATACGCCTACCAGTCGGGCACCGTCGCAGCCTGGATTTGCGGTTTATTGCAGATTTGCGCTTTAAAGCGGCGCATTACCGCGTGAGTTTGCATTACCGCGTGAGTTTGGCCGCCAGAAGGGCCGTAGCCATCCCAGCAAAGCCCGCCACTGCGTGAGTTTGGGCGCCAGAAGGGCCGCGGCCATCATCTTCCCGCGTGCATCGTCGGCCATACGCCCACCAATCGGACACCGTCGCAGCCTGGATTTGCGGTTTAATGCAGTTTCACGCTTTATTGCGGCGCATTACTGCGTGAGTTTGCATTACTGCGTGAGTCTGGCCGCCAGAAGGGCCCCAGCCACCCCAGCACAGCCCGCCGCTGCGTGAGTTTGGCCGCCAGAAGGGCCGCGGCGACCACCTTCCCGCGTGCATCGTCGGCCATACGCCCACCAGTTGGACACCACCGCAGCCGACCTAGTGACTTCTGCCACAATTAACCGGTTCACAGAATAGGGAAGGACAGCTATGAGCACTCCGTCTGCAGCGCAGAGTCGCAGAGCCGCACTGGGTTCATTCGTCGGCGCGGTCGTCGAATGGTACGACTTTCTGCTCTACGGCCTGGTGGCAGCAACTGTGCTTGGGCAGGTGTTCTTCCCGGAGTCGAGCCCCGTCGCATCGCGTCTGGCGGCTTTCGCAACCCTGGGTGTGGGCTTCCTGTTCAGGCCTTTGGGCGGCATTATCTTCGGCCACTTCGGTGACCGCATTGGGCGTAAGCGGATGCTCGTGTGGACGATGACCATCATGGGTGTTGCCACCGCCCTCATCGGTCTGCTGCCCACATATGCGCAGATCGGCTGGGTGGCTCCGCTGCTTCTGGTTGTTCTGCGCTGTGTGCAGGGCTTGGCCGTCGGCGGTGAGTGGGGTGGTGCGGCAATGCTTGCCGTTGAGAACGCTCCGCGGGGCCTGCGTGCACTGTTTTCGTCCGGTGTGCAGATCGGCTATTCGGTGGGCTTGCTCCTGTCGACCGCAGCGGTGTCACTTCTCAACAGTGTCCTGTCTGACGAGGCGTTCACGGCTTGGGGCTGGCGCATCCCGTTCATCTTCAGCGCCCTGCTGGTGGCGTTGGGCCTGTGGGTCCGCGCCGGGGTAGAAGAATCCCAAGAATTCAGACAGGTCGAAAAGCGCCTGCAGCAAGAGGACGAACCTAAGCGTCTGCCGTTGTTTGAGGCGGTCCGCCGCTACCCGGCCCAGCTGGTGCAGATCATCGGTCTGCGGTTCATCGAGCTGTTCTCGATGTACGTTGTGACAACGTTCGCGCTCGCCTTTGCTGTCGACAACCTGGGCTTTGAGCGCCAGACCATGCTCAACGTCAATCTGTTTGTGGGCGGTTTGGGCATTTTGACGATCCCGCTGTTTGCCTACCTCGCTGACAGGTTCGGCCGTATGCGCGTGTACCTGTTCGGTGTGGTTGTCGGTGTGGTTTTTGCGTTCCCGTTCTTCTTCGCCTTGGACAAGGGTGCGTTCATCGGCATTGTCATCTGCGCGATCATTTTGGTGAACATCGCCCACGATGCTGTTGTGGCTGTTCAGCAGCCGCTTTTCGCTTCGATGTTCCCGGCTGAGTTCCGGTATTCGGGTGCTGGAACCGCCTATCAGGTGGCGGCCGCTATTGCGGGTGGGTTCACGCCGTTTATTGCCACGTGGCTGGTGGCAATCGGCAACGGTTCGTGGCTGGGTGTTGCGATTTACCTGGTTGCCGGCTGCCTCATTTCGGGCCTGTGCGGCATCTGGGTGGCGCGCACGCACCGGGAAGCTCACTGAGTGGCCGGCCGGTGCCGGCCAGATGAATAACGAGGTGCCGCTGCCCGGTTCCTGAACCTCCACCTCGTGAGGGGCGTAGCCTGGGAGTGACCTGCCGGTGTCGTTGGGAAGTGGAATGCAGCGGATATGACTGTGACTGCGCCGATCGTTGTCGCTTTGATCCTGGCTTTGCTTGTCGGGGTGACGATTGGGCTGTTCGGCGGTGGGGGTGGGATTCTCACGCTGCCGATCCTGACCTATGCGGCGGGGTTCCCAACGGAGCAGGCGATTGCGATGTCGTTGTTCATTGTGGGGACAACGTCGCTGATCAGCGCGGTGCGGCATGCGTTCAGCGATCGGGTGCAGTGGAAGATCGGGACGGTTTTTGCGCTCGGTTCGATGGTGGGTTCGTTTTTCGGTGGGAAGCTGTCGGGGTATCTGCCGGGGACTGTGCTCATGCTGATCTTCGGGACGGTGATGTTTGCTGCTGGTATCGGCATGATTCGCCGTCGCCGAGGTGACACTGTCGAACGCCGCCCCAAGGTGTGGTTGGTGGTTGTGCTGGGCACGATGATCGGTGTGATTGCCGGTCTGGTTGGCGCTGGGGGAGGGTTCCTCATTGTGCCGGCGCTCGCCCTGGTGGGCGGTTTGGGTATGAACTTTGCGGTGGCCACGAGTGTGTACATCATTGCGCTGCAGTCAGCGGCCGGTCTGCTTGGTCACTTGGGGCAGACGGAGATCCCGTGGGTGTTCACGCTGGTGTTCACGGGACTGTCGATTGTGGGTTCGATGATCGGGGCGTCGTTCATCGGCAAAGTGCCCGAAAGGAAGCTCAAGAGGGGCTTCGGTGTGTTCGTTCTGGCGATGGCGGTGTTCGTGCTGGGCGAGCAGATCCTGTCGGCGGTCTAACTTATGTCAGTGCCTGCCGCTACTGTGTGAGCATGAGCACATCAATCCGTGTCGTTGGGGCGGTCATTCACCGCGAAGGGCAAGTTTTGGCGTGCCGGCGCAAACCGGAAAAGTCTGCCGGTGGGCAGTGGGAATTCCCTGGTGGAAAAGTCGAGTCCGGGGAAGCCCCTCGGGTGGCCCTGGCTCGTGAGCTCAAGGAAGAGCTTGGATTGACCGACGCGGTAGTCGGCGACCTTGTCACGCGTGAAGTTACTCCGGTCGGCACAAACAACATCGACCTTGCCTGCTATTGGGTGACAACCTCAGCGGATATTTCTTCGAGCACGGATCACGATGCTTTTCAGTGGCTGGCACCCGAAGACTTTGCCACTGTCACGTGGGCAAAGCCCGATCTTCCCGCTTTGCAAACGATTGAACAAAGCGGATTCCCGGTGGAAGGCCAATCATGAACGTTCCGAAACTGCAGCCAGGCCTGTACGAAAGCCTTGTGACCACAGGGCTCGAGCGTGTTCTGCAAGAACATGAAAATCGTCTCGAAAGCGATCTACGGACAATTGATGAAGCTGACCTTCCGCACGTTTTGTCGCGCTATGTTGCGCAGCAGGTCGAAGACCAACTGAAGGCATTGAATACAACGGAGCAGCGCGTTGAGTTCGTGAACACGATTCTGGCGGGCATCCGGACGCTACCAGAAGAGGGTCAGCTGTCTACGGGGCACAAGCCCAGGCAGCTAATGGGTGTGGCGAGGCCGCCTCTTCCGCCACCTACCCCTCCGAGCATTCCGTTGTCAGATGTCGCACTTCTGACGAACGCTTCGAGCGATCCCAGTCTGGGCCCCGTAATTACAAGCGAAATGCAGAGTGCAGATCGGGTCGACATCATCATGTCGTTCATCAAGTGGTCAGGCATTCGTGTTATTCACGATCAGCTGCTCGATCTGCGGCGCAGGGGAGTACCGGTGCGGGTACTCACAACCTCCTATATGGGTGCCACTGAAAAGAAAGCGCTCGACTTCCTGGTCAAGAACTGCGGGGCCGAAGTCCACATCAGCTACGACAACAAGACAACCCGGCTGCATGCCAAGGCATGGATTTTCCACCGGAACACGGGTTATGACACTGCGTACATCGGAAGCTCAAACTTGAGCCATGCGGCAATGGTTGATGGCCTCGAATGGAATGTTCGCGCCTCGCGGGTACAAACACCGGAACTGGTCGAAAAGTTCGAAGCAACCTTTGAAAGCTACTGGCAGTCGCCGACGTTCGAACCGTACGATCCAGAAGCTGACGGTGAACGCCTCGAAAAGGCACTCAACGAAAGCTCAACGAATAAAACTCCTACTTCGCTGTTGGCTAGTTCGCTCGACGTGCGCCCCTACCCGCACCAAGCCATCATTCTGGATGACCTCCAACACGAGCGCCAGGTTTTGGACATTCACAAGAACCTCGTGGTGGCTGCAACTGGTACGGGTAAAACCGTGGTTGCGGCGTTGGACTACCGCCGTTTGTGTCAGGACACCGACGGACCGCGTCCACGCTTGCTGTTCATTGCTCACCGGCAAGAAATTCTCGAACAATCCCTACGGACCTTCCGCGATGTCTTGGGCGATGGGTCGTTCGGTGAACTTTTCTCGAGCGGGTACCAACCCACAGCGTGGGATCATGTGTTTGCGTCGATTCAATCGTTCTCGAAAGAAGAACAACTCTCCCGCTTTGCGCCGGGACACTTTGACGTCATCATCATTGACGAATTTCATCATGGCATGGCTGATTCGTACAGCAGGCTCATCAGCCACTTCACTGAGTACCGCGAATTTCTTGGCCTTACCGCGACCCCCGAAAGGGCGGACGGGCAGAACATTGTTGCGCACTATTTCGGCGGCCGCATCGCCAGCGAGCTCAGACTGTGGACAGCGTTAGATAACGACCTCCTAGTGCCGTTTCACTACTTCGGGATTGCCGATGGTGTCGATGTGTCCGATGTTCAGTTCACAGCGAGTGGTTACAGTGTTTCCGGCCTGAACAAGCTATACACAGGCAATGATGCCCGTGCCCGGAAGATCATTGAGGCAACCACCGACATCGTCTCTAACACCAGCACTATGAAAGCCCTCGGCTTCTGTGTGTCTGTTGAACATGCCGAGTACATGACGCGAGTCTTTAACGAAGCTGGTATCCCATCCGAAGCTGTCACGGGACAAACACATCCAAGCATTCGGACTGAAGCCATCGAAAAACTTGCTCGTGGCGAACTCAATTGCCTCATGGCTGTCGATATATTCAACGAAGGCTTCGACCTGCCTGCGATCGACACCATCCTCATGATGCGCCCAACCCAGTCGGCCACCATCTTTATGCAGCAGCTGGGCCGCGGCCTACGCCGCTCTCCAAACAAGTCGGTCCTTACGGTCCTCGACTTCGTTGGTCACCAGCACAAGAATTTCCGCTTTGACATCAAACTGCGTGCGCTCACGGGTCAAGGGCGAAAGAGTCTCCAACAAGCAGCCAAGAAAGGGTTCCCGTTCCTGCCGGCGGGATCGCAGATTGTGCTCGACTCAGTGGTGCAGGAAGAGGTTGTGAGCAACCTGAAGAGTCAGCTTGACATGAAGATCGGTGCCTTCCTGGCGGATGTTCACGAAAACTCTTCAGAGATTGAGAGACAGCAAGGCCTGCGGCTGAAGGAGTACCTCGATAGGACGGATCGCGATCTCTCAGCTGTATATAAAGCCAGCGCCAAACGCACGTACAGAGGGGTAACCGGGCCCAACTCGTGGCAGCAATATGAAGCCTGGGCCAATACGCGAGGCAGTTTTCGCCCCAGTGTTGCCGAACAGCTTCTGCTTGAGCGGATGCGCAGTTTTGTGCACGTTGATGACCCGGATAGGTTCCGCGGCTATCGGCGAGTTCTGAACGCAGACGCTGTAACACCCGAGCTTGCGCGGGATCCGCTGGCACTCATGTTGTACTACTCGTTCTGGCCAAGCGGGCACTCGGAGGGCATTGAAGCAGGACTCGAACACCTCCTGCGTGCTGATTATGTGCGTGACGAACTGGACCAGATCATCGAGTTCCAAGAGTCCCGTTCGCGGGTGGTCCCGCAACCCCTAAGTGGTGGTCTGGACACTCACCCGATCCGCAGTCACGCAACGTACTCACGTGAAGAGTTGTTTGCCGGCCTGGGTGTGGGATCACTCAACAGCGAAAAACCCGGCAGTATCCGCGAAGGCGTCAAATGGGTTCCCGAACTGAAAACCGACATCCTTCTGGTGACCCTGAACAAGTCGGCAGCTGACTATTCGCCAAGCACCATGTACCGCGACTACGCGTTGACGGAAACGCTTTTCCACTGGGAATCACAGAGCTTGACGAGGGCTGAGTCACCCACTGGACAGAGGTACATCAACCACGAACGTGATGGTTCGAACGTCGTGCTGTTTGTGCGTGAATCCAAGGTCGGTGAGATCGGAACCGAACCGTACACCTGCCTGGGTAATGCGCGGTATGTCAGTCACGAGAGCGAAAAACCCATGCAGATCGTGTGGGAACTTGAACGACCAATGCCAGCGCGGCTGTTCGAAGCTGCCAAGGCGGTTCAATAAGACCTGCCGAACAGACCGCTGCTGCAACCAGGCCGACACCTCAACGGTCCACCCAGAACCCGCCAGACCACCCAATCCTGTGCGCCAGCGCACTGTCCTTGCTAAGGTATCGGCCGTACGACAGGGGAGCGCCTCGGATCAAACCTAGAGATCCGAACAAGGGCGCTGAGAGTGCGATGCCGCAGACCCTCGAACCTGCCCGGTTAGCACCGGCGAAGGAAGTCGAGCACACTCTTGACCCCTCCTTGCCTTGAGGAGGACTCATGACACAGGACAACCGTGTCCAGCCCGGACACCACACCAACCCAAGCAACCCGAACACCACCTCGTCATCACAGACGAAAAACCCACAGCCGCAGAACCGCCAAACAAAAACCAGCCTGCGCTGGCGGACCGTTGACATCATCGTCACCGTGGTCATCGCAGTAGCAGTCGGCGTCATCTTCTGGGGAGTCGCCGCCATCTGGGGCGTCTTCGAACTCTGGACCGTCGCATTCCCACCGCTGGTCGGTCTGTTCGGCGGCATCTGGGTGCTCGCAGGGCCACTCGCCGGAATCATCGTCCGCAAACCCGGCGCCGCCATCATCGCCGAAACACTCGCCGCCGCCGTCGAAGCAGTACTGGGCTCCCACTTTGGCGCAAACGCAATCATCTCCGGCCTCCTGCAGGGAGCCGGCGCCGAAATCGTGTTCCTCGCCTTCCTCTACCGCAAGTGGAACCTGCCCGTCATGCTCCTGTCCGGCCTCGGCGCAGGCGTCGCCCTGGTGGTCGGCGAAATAGTCATGTACTACGCCAAATGGGCTATGACATTCAAGGTCGTCTACGCCGTGTGCGGAATCGCCTCCAGCATTATCATTTCCGGATTGGGTGCATGGCTCCTGTGGAAGGCAATCGTGCCCACAGGCGCACTGTCAGCCTTCGCTTCCGGGCGAATGACAACCACACCCCGCCAGCACACAACCCCCAACCGCACATGAACTGAAAGACCTCGATGACCCACACCGCACACACCACGCCCACACGCAGCCTCACATGGCGCACCGTTGACATCATCGTCGCGGCGGTACTCGCCGTCGCACTCGGTGCCGTGTACTTCGCGTGGACGTCCCTGCGGCCCATCATCGACGTCCCGTTCAACCTCGTGTTCCCACCAACCACGGGCCTAGTCGGCGGCCTTTACCTGCTGGCCGGGCCCGTGGGGGCACTCATCATCCGCAAACCCGGCGCCGCGATCGTGTGCGAACTCATCGCCGCAGCAACCGAAGCCCTCCTGGGTTCCGTCTTCGGCCCGGTCATCCTGTTCACCGGCCTGTGCCAGGGCATCATGACCGAACTCGTCTTCGCCCTGACCCGCTACCGCCGCTACACCCTCGGCATTTCCGTGCTCGCCGGCCTAGCACCCGCTATTTCGGTGTCCATCACCGACAACATCTTCTGGAACGCCGGCTGGGCCCTCGAATGGCAGCTGGTCTTCGCCGCCTGCGCCCTGGTCTCCGGACCCGTATTCGCCGGCCTGGGCGGCTGGTTCGTCTACCGCGCCATCCGCCGGACCGGAGTGCTGACCGGATTCGCATCCGGCACCGACCCGCGCCCGAGGCGCCGCCCACCTCACGCCGCCTCCTCACCCGAAGGTGCAGGTCACCGGGGGAGCCCCTCAGAAAGCGAAAGTCCCGCAGATTCGTGACCACCACCTCGTCATCCCGACCCGCGGCAGTGTCCGCCCGCGGGTTCACTTGGTACCACTCCGGCCGTGCCGAACCGGCCGTTTCCGACCTCGACCTTGAAATCCCAGCCGGCCAGAAAGTTCTGCTGGTCGGCGGTTCCGGCGCTGGAAAATCGACGTTCCTTCACGCCGTTGCCGGTGTCCTGCCTGATGAATCCGGCGAACAGTTCGGCGAACTCCTGGTTGACGGCCTCCCACCGGACCCTGCCCGCGGAATCTCCGGGCTTGTGCTGCAAGACCCGGATTCGCAGGTGATCCTCGCCGAAGTCGGCGACGACGTGGCCTTCGGCATGGCCAATGTCGGCATCCCCGCTGCAGACATCGCCCGCCGAATCCCCGAAGCCCTCGACATTGTTGGCCTCGACGTCCCGCTGACTCACCCGACGGCAGCCCTGTCCGGTGGGCAGAAACAGCGCCTGGCCATCGCCGGGGTCGTCGCCATGCAGCCGGGCCTGCTGGTGCTTGACGAACCCACCGCCAACCTCGACCCGGCAGCCGTCGAATCCGTGCGCGACTCCATCATCGCCGCGCAAGAAGCCACTGGCGCCACCATGCTGATCGTCGAACACCGCCTGCCGGTGTGGACCGAGCACGTCGACCGGATTGTGGTCTTGGGTCCCGGCGGTGTGCTCGCCGATGGCAGCCCCGACACCATCCTGAGCGACCAAGCCTTGCGCCCCTCACTGGAAGCGGCCGGCCTGTGGCTGCCCGACGCAGCCCTGCCCACGCCGTACGTGCCGACTGTTGGCGACGTTCTCATGACCGCCGACGGCCTGGGCGTTCAGCGTGAAAACAGCGAACCCGTCGCCGAACTGACTGCGGCGATTCACGCCGGCACAGCGCTCGCCCTGACCGGCCGCAACGGTGCCGGAAAATCCACCACCGCGCTGACCCTGGCCGGTCTGCTCAAACCCGCCTACGGCCAGCTCACCGCGGCAGACCAGCTGACCACCCTCAACGGCACAGTCCGCCCACCCAAACACAGTGACCCCTTCCGGTGGAGCTCCCGCGAACTCGTGCCCCGCATCGGCATGGTGTTCCAAGAACCCGAACACCAATTCCTGCGGCCAACTGTGCTTGACGAACTGCGGTTTGGCCCACAGCGAGCCGGCTGGGATCCCCAAGCGGCAGACGACCGCGCCGAACAGCTCCTTGCCGCACTGCGGCTAGAACACTTGGCTGACATCCATCCGCAGCAGCTCTCCGGCGGTGAAAAGCGCCGCCTGTCAGTGGCCGCAATGCTCGCTGCCCGGCCGCGCATCCTCATCATCGACGAACCCACTTTCGGCCAAGACGCCCGCACGTGGCGAGCGCTCGCCGAACTCGTCATCGACGAACTGCGCGCCGGCCAAGCAGTCGTGACCGTCAGCCACGACGAACCCTTCATCGACACCCTGGGGGCGGTGCGCTGTGAATTCGCCTGACAACACTCCAAACACCACCGCCCAGCCGACCCCAGCACCCGGTGAGGGTGCGGCGGGCAGCCAGGCTGCGCCTCGTGCCGTGATCCTGCCCCGCTCAGCAGCCCCCGTGCAGGTGGATCTGCTGGTGCCCATCCGCCGGCGCACCGCCTTTCTGCGCGCCAACCCGCTGTCGAAGATGGCGCTCGCGTTCATCCTCATGTGCGGTGTGCTGTTCAGCATCGACATCGTCAGCGCATCCGTCATGCTGGCCCTGCAGGTGCTCCTGTTGCCGTTGACGGGCCTGCGGATCGGCGCGATGCTCAAACGCCTGTGGTTCCTGCCCGGCGCGGCCCTCATCGCCGCCTGGGCCACAACAATCCTGGCGGAGAAAACCGGCGACGTGCTGGTGCACATCGGCCCGCTGCTCATCACCACCGGATCGCTGGCATCCGGTACCGCAATCGGCGTGCGCGTGCTGGCGCTCGCCCTGCCCGGAATCGCCATCGCATCGACCGTCGACCCCACCGACCTCGCCGACGCACTCGTGCAGAAGCTGCACCTGCCGGAGCGGTTCGTCATGTCAGCGCTCGCCGCCACTCGCCTGGTCACGCTGTTCACGGCCGAATGGCAGACGCTGTCCTTTGCCCGCCGCGCCCGAGGTGTCGGCCCCGACACGCTCCTGCGCCGGCTTGGGGGAGTGGTTCCGGTGGCATTTGCGCTGCTCGTCCAGGCAATCCGCCGCGGTACCCGCCTGGCGATGGCCATGGAGGGCAGGGGTTTTGGCACCAGCCGTCGTACCCAGCTGCGCCAGTCGCGCTTTCATCCGCGGGACGCAGTGATTGTTGTGGTTGGGGTTCTTATGAGTGTTGCAGCCATTGGAGCGGCCGTCGCGGCAGGGACGTGGAGTCTGATCCTCACGTGAGGCGGCTTCGCCAGTGCCAGAGGTTGCCGTTCGCGGCCGGGGTGACCGGCGGCTGCGGCTGACCGAGCCTGCGATCACTGGAAGAATGAGCGTGTGAGCACTCAGCAGAACACACCCGTGACAGAAGAAGACCGCCGCATAGCCCTGCGGCGCATGCGCACCCTGGCCACCGGCCTTCTGGTGGCCGCGGCGCTCATCTGGCTGGCCACCGTCATCTTCACCGACAGCACGGGTGTGTGGGGCTTCGTCAAAGCCGGTTCCGAGGCGGCCATGATCGGTGCTCTTGCTGACTGGTTTGCCGTTACCGCGCTGTTCCGCCACCCGCTTGGTCTGCCGATTCCGCACACCGCGATCATTCCGCGCAAAAAGGATGTGCTCGGCGAAAGCCTGTCGGCGTTTGTCGCATCGAACTTCCTCACCTACGACACCGTCGCTCCAAAGGTGGAATCCGCTCGCGTCACACAGCGGGTAGGTGCATGGCTGAGCAAACCCTCATCGCAGGATGCGGTGGTTCGCCGAGCAGGCATGGGCCTGCAGTACGTGCTCGATCGGGTTGACGACGACGCCGTTGCCGACCTCACTCGCGACGTCCTCGTTCCCCGGCTCATCCAAGTGCGCAAAGCACCTGTGCTGGGCCGCCTCATGCAGGAGATCGTCGCCGATGGTGCGCACGAACACCTGGTCGACCTCGTTGCCGGGGAAGCTCACTCCTGGCTGCTGTACAACCCGCAGGTGGTTGATGACATCGTCAGCCAGCGCGCCCCCGAATGGGTGCCCAGGTTCGCCAACCGCATGGTGTCGGACAAACTGCACCGCGAAATCGTCGGCTGGATCGCCGATGTGCGCGACAACCGCAGCCACCGCGCTCGCGGAGCGCTCAACGAATGGCTGACCGGCATCGGAACGCAGCTGCAAGAGGAATCCTCACTGGCTGAGCGGGTCGAGGCGACCCTGGCTGACATGCTGTCGCGCGAGGCGGTGGTCACCTCGGCTGTTGCCATGTGGGAATCGACATCCCGCCTTCTGCGCGAATCCGTGCTTGACGCCGACGGCACCGTCCAGCAGAAGCTGCGGGACGGGCTGGCCGAATTCGCCGCCCGCATGACAGACGACGAAGCCTTTGCGAACAAGTGGAACCACACACTGGCCGTCGCCGTAGCCGACGGCGTGGAGTCCTTCGGCGGTGAGCTCACCAGCGTCATATCGGACACGATCGCCAGCTGGGACGCACGCGAAGCTGCTGAAAAGATCGAACTCTACGTGGGCAAAGACCTGCAGTACATCCGCATCAACGGAACCGTCATCGGCTGCCTTGCCGGTCTGCTCATCCACACCGTCGCAGTGCTCATAGGGGGCTGAGCCTGCTGCTGACCAGGTGAGCCCAGCCCAACCGGGCGGGGCGGAGGAGGCGCCCTCCACCTCGTGAGAGGACCGGACCGGACGTGTCCGTGGGTGGCCCTATGATGGTGAGCCGCGGGGAAGCCCGCGCGTAGGGGGAGAAAGACTGATGGCCGACAACACATGGGAACACGCAGACGCAGGTCTGCGCACACCACCGCAGGACCGTGACGCCGAAGCCAGCGTGCTCGGCGGCATGATGCTGTCAAAGGACGCAATTGCGGACGTTGTCGAACTCCTGCGCGGCGACGACTTCTACATCCCGTCGCACGAAACCATCTACAACACCATCCTCGACCTCTACGCCGCCGGCGAACCAGCAGACGCCGTGACCGTGGCCAACGCCCTGTCCAAAGCCGGATCCATCGCCCGGATCGGCGGCCCCGCCTACCTGCACACCCTCATTTCGTCCGTGCCCACAGCGGCCAACGCCGGCTTCTACGCGAACATCGTTCGCGAACAGGCCATGCTGCGCAAACTCGTCGAGGCCGGCACCCGCATTGTGCAGATGGGCTACGACGCAGAGGGCGACACAGAAGACCTCGTCAACCGGGCTCAGGCCGAAATCTATTCCGTCACCGAACGCAACGCATCGGAAGACTACGTGCGGCTGTCAGAAGTTCTGGGGCCCACGGTCGAAGAAATCGAGCGCTCCGGAGCCCACGACGGCGACACCATTGGTGTACCCACCGGCTTCTACGAATTCGACGAACTCACCAACGGCCTGCACGCCGGGCAGATGATCGTCATCGCCGCCCGGCCCGGTATGGGCAAATCAACGCTGGCCCTGGACTTCGCCCGTTCCGCCGCCATTCACAACAGCCAGACCACCGTCATCTTCTCGCTGGAAATGGGCCGGCAGGAACTCACCATGCGCCTGCTGTCAGCCGAATCCGGCATCCCACTGCAGGCCCTGCGCCACGGCGACCTCGACCAGAGCCGCGACTGGACCACCCTGGCCAACACCATGGGACGCATCAACGACGCCCCGCTGTACATGGACGACTCCCCAAACATGGCGCTCACCGAAATCCGGGCCAAGTGCCGCAGACTCAAACAGCAGCACGACCTCAAAATGGTCGTCATCGACTACCTGCAGCTCATGACCTCCGGCAAGCGCGTCGAATCACGCCAGCAGGAAGTCTCCGAATTCTCCCGTTCGCTCAAACTGCTGGCCAAAGAACTCGAAGTCCCCGTTATCGCACTGTCCCAGCTGAACCGTTCATCCGAACAGCGCACCGACAAACGCCCCATGGTGTCCGACCTGCGTGAATCCGGTTCGATCGAACAGGACGCCGACATGGTTCTGCTGATCCACCGCGAAGACGTCTACGATCCCGAATCGCCGTCGGCAGGTGAAGCGCAGATCATCGTCGCCAAGCACCGAAACGGACCCACCGGCGAAATCACCGTCGCGTTCCAGGGCGCGAAGTCGCGCTTTGCAAACATGCCGAGGTGACGGGCTGCGACTTTGGTGCCGGCCAGCGAGCGGCACCTGGCAGCGGGAGGTGGGCGGCACCTCGGGCCTCGGAACGTTACCGAACCGGCACCTGAGAGCCCACCCAGAAAAGTGTGGATAAACGCTGGACGGGGTAGACTGAGGCCAAACGTCCTAATCCGCTTTAGTGAAGAGGTCACTTATGCAGGTC
Organism: Brevibacterium ravenspurgense; assembly: GCF_001584615.1. Taxonomy (GTDB): domain Bacteria; phylum Actinomycetota; class Actinomycetes; order Actinomycetales; family Brevibacteriaceae; genus Brevibacterium; species Brevibacterium ravenspurgense. Next base: position 243,767 of record NZ_LQQC01000012.1, read on the forward strand.
ATCGGTGCCATCATCGCCCTCATTGTCTTCGCCGCCTCGTGGGTTATTCTGCCCGCACTCTGTGTCGCAGTCGGTTGGGTTATCTGCTGGATCTACGAACTCGGTCGCCGCGCGTTCTTCAACCACGCTGCGCACCAGTCCAAGGTTGATCAGCTGGCAAAGACCACCAACTGAACTAGTTGAGCTGAAAGCCGGTCCGCCCACCGCGGACCGGCTTTTTATGTGTGCTGTCACAGTCTTCAACCGTCACTCCGCTAACCATCAATCCGAAAGGAGCGAGCGATGATTCTGTACGGAGTCGCCGCGCTCGCCGCAAGCGTGCTGGCCGGCACCATCATCGGTGAAATCCTCGGCCAGCTTCTGGGCGTCGATGCCAACGTCGGAGGTGTGGGCTTCGGCATGATCCTGCTGATTGCGCTCACCACCTGGCTGCGCAGCAAAGGCAAACTGCCCGCCCCCACCGAACACGGCGTCCTGTTCTGGAACGCCATGTACATCCCCATCGTCGTTGCCATGGCCGCAATCCAAAACGTGTACGCGGCCGTTGGCGCTGGTCCGGTCGCCTTGGCCGCCGGTGTAGCTGCCACTGTCGTCAGCCTTGCCATGGTGCCGCTGCTGTCGAAAATCGGTGCACCGTCCGAGCCTCTGCCAGACGTTGAAGAGCCAACTGAGGAAGCCGAATCAGCCGAAGCCACGGAAGGCAGGGGTCGCTGATGCTCGACGCTGTTGTTTCAGTTCTTGAAGACCTCGACCTGCTGGTGGCATTCGTTGTCGTCGCAGTCATCATGATCGTCTCCGGCTGGCTGTCGAAAACCCTCACAAAAGGACGCCTGCAGGCTTCGGCCATCGCAATCGTCTTAGGCCTGGTGCTCGCCTACTTCGGCGGCCTGGCCACCGGCGGCAAGAAGGGCATTTCCGACATCGCCATATTCGGCGGTATGGCCCTGCTGGGCGGGTCAATGCTGCGCGACTTCGCGATCGTGGCAACCGCCTACGGCATTGACGTGCGCGAACTCAAACGATCCGGACTGCCCGGTGCTCTGTCGCTCATCATCGGCGTTGTGCTGTCGTTTATCGTCGGCGCCGGCGTGGCGCTTGCTTTCGGCTACCGGGACGCAGAATCGATCGCAACGATGGGTGCGGGAGCCGCCACCTACATCGTCGGCCCCGTCACCGGAACCGCAGTCGGCGCATCTGAAACTGTGATCGCCCTGTCGGTTGCCGCCGGCCTGGTGAAGTCGGTGCTTGTCATGATCGGCACACCGTTCGCCGCGAAGCTCATTGGCCTGAACAACCCGAAGTCCGCCATGATCTACGGCGGACTCATGGGCACAACCTCCGGTGTAGCCGCAGGGCTCGCCGCCACCGATGAACGCCTGGTTCCCTATGGCGCGATGACCGCCACCTTCTACACCGGCCTGGGCTGCCTGCTGGGTCCGAGCGTGTTCTACCTGGCGGTCCGGGCGTTCACGGGCTGACTCCGGCTGAGCCATCACAGGATGATTTTGTAGCCCTCGTGGGTGGCCTCGAAGCCCAGCCGGTCGTAGAACCGGTGGGCGTCGGCGCGGGTCTTGTCGGTTGTCAGCTGCACAAGCCCGCACCCGGACTGTCGGGCGCAGTCGATTGCCCACCTCATGAGCGCGCTGCCCAGTCCCATGCTCTGGTAGTCGTCCGCCACGCGGACGGCCTCCACCTGCAAGCGCGACATGCCCTTCCGGCTGAGGCCGGGCAGGAACGTCATCTGGAACGTCCCGGCGAGCGGGACGGGCTCACTTTCACTGGATTCTTCTGACGAGGCGCCGCGCGCCTCTCGCACGGTCAGGAGGGCATTGTCTGGGCTCGCCTCGATGAGGTCGAAGGCCCGCTCATAGGCTTCGGCATTCTCCTGCCAGCCTTCACGGCCGACCCCGAGAACGTCGTCGGTCAGAAGCTCGACGATGGGCCGGACATCGTTCTTCGTCGCCTTGGTGATGGAGAAAGCGCGGCCGGCAACGGTGACCTGCGAGGGAAGACAGTAGGAGAACATGCCGAAAGTCTAGGACGAAAGGCGACAGGCACCTCGGCAGCTGTGCATTTAATCGCGCAATCGAGGAAAAAACGGCGACTTTGCCTCCCTAATCCACCCAGTCAGCAGAAAAACAGCTGCGGGGGCGGCTGCGGAAAAGTCCGCAACCGCCCCCGCAGCTGGTTCAGTTCGTGCAGGAACGTGCACTACACGCGGATCAGAGGAAGGCTTCGCCGGCCTCTGCGCGCTTCTTGAGGTACTCCGAGGGTGCGAAGCGTTCGCCGTACTTCTGTGCGAACTCTTCAGCGCGAGCAACAAAGGCCTTCATGCCGCCGGGGTAGCCGTTGATGTACTGGAGCACACCACCGGTCCAGGCGGGGAAGCCGATGCCGAGGATCGAACCGATGTTGCCATCGGCCACGGTCGTGAGAACGCCCTCTTCCAGGCAGTTGACGGAGTCGATTGCCTCAGCGAACAGCATGCGCTCACCAAGTTCGTGAATGTCGACGCCTTCGTGCTTGGAGTTGTACTTCTCACGCAGGCCCGGCCACAGGCGGGCGCGCTGACCGTCTTCGTATTCGTAGAAGCCTGCGCCGTCCTTGCGTCCGGTGCGACCTTCGTTGATCATCCACTCGACAACGTCCAGCCCGAACTCTTCGAAGCGTTTGCCCTCAGCCTGGTTGGCCGCACGGGTTTCGTCCGCAATCTTCTTGTTCAGGGTGAGTGTGAGTTCGTCCATTAGCTGCAGCGGACCAGCGGGGTAGCCGGCCTGCAGGGCAGCCTGTTCGATCATCTGCGGTTCGACACCCTCGCCGACCATGCCGATGGCTTCCAGGAGGAACGTGCCGATGACGCGCGAGGTGAAGAAGCCGCGCGAATCGGTGACCACGATCGGGGTCTTGCGGATCTGCTGAACGAAGTCGAAGGTCTTCGCAAGCACAGCGTCCGAGGTCTTCTCGCCGCGGATGATCTCCACCAGCGGCATCTTGTCGACCGGGCTGAAGAAGTGGATGCCGATGAAGTCTTCCTTGCGCTCGACACCTTCTGCCAGCGTGGTGATCGGCAGGGTCGAGGTGTTGGAACCGAGAACAGCGTCGGGTTCGACAACATCCTGGATTTCCTGGAACACCTGCTGCTTGACATCGACGTTCTCGAAAACAGCTTCGATGACGAAGTCAACGCCCTTGAAGTCTTCCGCGTCGCCGGTGGTGGTGATGCGGTCGAGCAGAGCCTGCGACTTGTCTTCGGTTGTGCGGCCGCGCTCAAGCGCCTTGGCTTCGAGCTTCCGGGCGTAGTCCTTGCCCTTTTCGGCTGCTTCCTTCGACACGTCCTTCAGCACAACGTCGATGCCGGCCTTCGCGCTGACGTAGGCGATTGCGGCACCCATCATGCCGGCACCGAGAACACCGACCTTGGTGGCCTGGAACTTCTCAAAGCCCTCGGGGCGGGACTTGCCGGCCTTGATGGCCTGCATGTTGAAGAAGAACGCCGTGATCATGTTGGTCGACGTGGGGTGCGCCAGCAGGCTGATCAGGTAGCGCGACTCAATTGTCGAGGCGGTGTCGAAGTCCACGCGGGCACCTTCGACTGCCGCTGACATTGCGGCAAGCGGCGCCGGCATGGGGGCACCCTTGAGCTGCTTGCGCAGCTGGGCGGGCAGAGCCGCAACCAGACCCTGGTTGTCCTTCGGAGCACCGCCGGGGATCTTGAAGCCTCGTTCGTCCCACGGCTTGACGGGTGCCGGGTTTTCCTTGATCCAAGCGCGAGCGGCTTCGTCCATCTGGTCCAGCGGAACGACGTTGTCGATCAGTCCGATGGCCAGTGCCTTTTCCTGGTCGAACGGCTTAGCCGGCAGGATGACGTTCTGGAGTGCCTTCTGCAGGCCGAGCATGCGGGTGACACGGGTGACACCGCCGCCGCCGGGCAGCAAGCCCAGGCTGACTTCGGGCAGACCCAGCTGGATGCGGCCGTTGTCAGATGCGGCGATCCTGTGGTGGCAGGCCAGCGCAAGTTCGAAGCCGCCGCCGAGTGCCGCACCGTTGATGGCTGCGACAACCGGCTTGCCCAGCTGCTCCAGACGGCGCATGAGGGCCTTGGTGTATTCAAGCTTTTCGAATTCGGCTTCCAGAGCCTCTTGAGGCATGTTGAGGAAGCCGGTCAGGTCGGCGCCTGCGAACCAGATCTTCTTTTTGGCGCTCTTGATGATGACGCCGGTGATCGAGTCGACTTCCGCTTCCAGACGCTCGACGGTCCCTTCGAGCGAGGTGAGGAAGTGCTGGTTCATGATGTTGGCGCCGCTGTTCGGATCGTCCATTGTGATGGTGACGATTCCGTCGGGGCTCTGCGACCAGTCGTATCCGGTGTATTCAGTCATGGTTTTTCCCCTCAGACTCGCTCGATGATGGTTGCGATGCCCATGCCGCCGCCGATGCACAGGGTGGCGAGGCCGCGCTTGAGGTCACGGCGCTCGAGTTCGTCCAGCAGCGTGCCCAGGATCATGGCGCCGGTGGCACCCAGCGGGTGGCCCATGGCGATGGCGCCGCCGTTGACGTTGACCTTGTCGTGCGGGATGTTGAGGTCCTTCATCCACTTGAGCACAACGGCCGCGAACGCTTCGTTGAGTTCGAACAGGTCGATGTCCTCAACCTTCAGGCCCGCAGTCTTGAGCACCTTTTCGGTGGCCGGGGTGGGGCCGGTCAGCATGATCGTCGGGTCCGAGCCGGTGACGGCGGTGGCGACGATGCGGGCGCGCGGCTTCATGCCGAGCTTTTCGCCGATGGCTTTGTTGCCGACCAGGGTCAGCGCGGCACCGTCGACGATGCCGGAGGAGTTTCCGCCGTGGTGGACGTGGTCGATCTTTTCGATGTGTGCGTACTTCTGCAGTGCGACAGCGTCGAAGCCGACTTCTTCGCCGAGCTTGGTGAAGGAGGGCTTGAGCTTTGCGAGGTCGTCCACGGTGGTGCCGGGGCGGCGGTGTTCGTCTTCTGCCAGAACGGTGAAGCCGTTCATGTCCTTCACGGGGACGATCGACTTGTCGAAGTAGCCGTTCTGCCAGGCGTTTTCGGCGCGCTTCTGCGATTCGACGGCGTATGCGTCGCAGTCTTCGCGGCTGAAGCCTTCCGTGGTGGCGATGAGGTCAGCGCCGATGCCCTGCGGGGCGAAGTAGGAGTGGTAGGCCGTCTGCGGGTCTTCTGACCATGCGCCGCCGTCGGATCCCATGGGGACGCGGGACATGGATTCGACACCGCCGGCGAGCACCAGCTGGTCCCAGCCGGCCGAGGTCTTCTGGGCGGCCGTGTTGACGGCTTCCAGGCCCGAGGCGCAGAACCGGTTGAGCTGGACACCTGCCACGGTGTCGGGCAGGCCGGCCGCGATGGCTGCGGTGCGGGCGATGACGGCACCCTGTTCGTCAACCGGGGTGACAACGCCGAGCACGATGTCGTCAATCTGGTTGGGGTCAGCCTGGGGGTTGCGTTCGAGAACGGCGTCGATGAGGCCGGTCACGAGGTCAATTGGCTTGGTTCCGTGCAGTGCGCCGCCGCGGTTCTTACCGCGCGGGGTGCGCACCGCGTCATAGATGTACGCGTCTGACATCGGTGTCCTCCGATCTGGGGAGCAGTTTGTGTCTAAGCTAACACAAACCAAACGATCGTTTGACTTTTTCTCAGGGCCTGGATTCCGCGGCCTGTTTCAGTTCGCACAGGATCTCCGCTCCGTGGTCAGACAGCGCGTTGACGTGGCCCACATCGGGCAGAATCGTCAGCTTCGAGCCGGCGAGCGCGCGGCTGATGCGGTGGCTGACTTCCGGTTTCACCGTAGTGTCATCAGCGCCGTGCCACAGCAGAAACGGTGGAAGACCCTTCTGGTTCCAGTTCAAGAAGCGGCTCCACGGACCGTAGATCGCCCACGAATCACGCACAGCACCGCGCAGCTGTTCGCGCCCCTGACCGACGGCAGTGTCCAAAGAAGCACTGAAGATAGTCGCCGCACGCATCGACCTGCGGCGCCTGCCAGAACGGGCAATCAGCCGCCGGCCCAGCCTGGGCAGCCCCAGAAGACCAGCCAGAACCGGCATGCCGACCGTCCAGGCGCCTCGCGGGAGCAGAGCAGAAAAGCCAGAAGGCGAACCGGCAGACGCAACCAAGCCCACAGCGCTGACCCGGCTCGGATAGCGCAGCGCAAAGGCGATCGCGTGCGGACCGCCCCCAGAGAAACCCAACACCATGACAGCGGGCAGGCCAAGTTCATCGAGAAGTGTGTAGGCGTCCTCAGACCATTCGAGAACACTTCGCCCCGGAAGGTGCGTGGAGCCGCCGTATCCGGGCCGGTGCGGGGCAATGATGCGGATTCCCAAAAATCCAGCCGCGTGGTGCAGCACCTGCGCTTCACGGCCAGAACCCGGGGTGCCGTGGACATAGAGAAGCGGTGTGCCCGCGGGATCGCCCCATTCGTCCCACACGAGGATCCGGCCGTCAGCGAGCGTGATGGAGCGCGAAGATTCGGTCGTCATAGTGGTCTGCCGTTCACACTCCTCATTCTAGAGCTCAGGCGCTGTCTCCACGGCAGGATTCCCGGCAGCGAATTTACGGCAGCACAGGCGGCCTCTTCGCCGTGAATACGGGGAAGCCTGATAATCCAAGTCGGTGCCGAAATATAGAATTTTGGCCTGATGAACAGTTCACCGCAAAAAGAAGAAACCACGTCGAAACGGGGCCTCACTGCCATGCGCGCCTGCCGCGATTGGCTGCGATCGGGACCGGTCAGCATAGCTTTCGCCGTCCTGGTGCTCGGCGTATGGATTCTGCAGCAGTTCACCGGCAAAGCGGCGCACGCTCCCGCAGGAGCATCGCCTACCGAAGGCTCGACGGCTGTGGCGGGCCCCGGAATCCTCGAACGACTGCTGCCGATAGGCCCGGTTGGCCCTGGCTACCTTGCGGTTGTCATCGTCGTGGTGCTTGCGGTGGGCATCTGGGCTGAGCGCAGGCTCGGTTCGCTGCGGTACGCCATCATCGGCACTGTCGGCCACACGGTGTCCATCGCCATCATCACGGCGATTGCCGGCGCGCTCGCCCACACGCCCGTCGAATGGTTCCGGGTTCTGGCGACCACCCCGTCATCGTCCGTCGGCGCGTGGCTGTTTGCCACGGGAACAGCCGCAGCCGGGCTGACCCAGGCGGTCGTGCGCCGACGCGTCATCCTGCTGGTCGGCGTCTATTTGGCCGTCATGGTCACGTGTGCCGGTGAAGTGCGGGACTTTGAACACCTGGTGGCAGTCGGCATTGGCCTTGCTGCCGGCCGCATGATCGGCGGACCCATCCCCAAGCGCCGCGTGGGATCCCGCTTCGAAGCACGGGAACTCATCGTCACCGGCATCGTGGCGATATTCGCTGCGTCGGTCATCTCGATGCGCGCCGAATACTTCATCGGCCCGCTCGCGTCCGTGCGGTACCTGTTCGAAACCTCAATCACGCCCGAACAGATCGACGCGGTGTGCGCATCTGGAACGGAAATGGCGTGCCGTCGGGCAGAAGCGCTCAGCCGCAGCACCGGCCTGGGTTCGGTCATCCGCTTGGCCATGCCGTGGCTCGTCCAGTTGAGCTTCTTGCCGGGACTGCGCCGGGGTCGCCAGGCTGCGGCCGTCGGCACGGTGCTCCTGCAGGCCTACATTCTCGTCCGCTCGATCATCGCTTCGTTGGCGATTTTCGGCCTGTACCACTACTGGGATGCAACCGGCGTCGCTCTGGGCCTCAACCCTGCTGCCAGCCCGGGGCTGCAGCTGTTCGTGCCGATCGTCATTCCGCTGCTGGTCATTGTCGCTGTCCTGTGTGCGTGGAAGCTGTTCCCGGCTCAACCTGTTGCGGGCTGGTATCGCAGGCTGACGCTTCTCGTATCTTCCGGTGTTGTTCTGGGCGCTCTTTTCGCGGTAGCAGCCGGTCTGCTTCTGCGCTCCCACCTTGGTGAGGCCCCGACAGTCGGAAGGCTCGTGTGGGACTACATCATCCACATCGTGCCCGGTCTGCGGCTTGTGGGCACCGTTGGGCCCTTGACCGCTGACGATGCGCTGGGCCGCTTTGCTCTGGATATCGGCACCTTGGTGCCGTGGGCGGTCATCGTCGTGTTTGCTCTGCGCGCGGTCACCAAGGGTGTGGTCGACAGCAGCGACCAGGCAGCAGTCTCCTACCCGGACATCGTCCGCAGCGCGGGAGCGGGAACTCTCGGCTGGATGACCACGTGGAAAGACAACAGCGTGTGGATCAGCGACAACGGGCAGGCGGGTGTTGCCTTCCGGGGACGCGACGGTGCTGCTCTCACGGTCACAGATCCGGCCTGCACCCCGGACGAACTTCCCGATGTCATGGACGAGTTCTCTCGCTGGGCGGTTCGGCAGGGCCTCGTGCCGATCTTCTACTCGGTGCACGACTCCGCAGCGCAGGTTGCCCGCAGCTGGGGTTGGTCCTGTGTTCCTGTGGCAACCGAAACTGTTGTCGACCTGGGCCAGGTTGAGTTCAAGGGCAAAGCCTTCCAGGACGTTCGCACTGCCGTTAACCGTGCGAAGAAGGAGGGCGTCGAAGCCGAATGGATGACGTGGGAATCTGCTCCGCTGGCCATTCGGGATCAGATCGAGGCGATCTCGCAGCACTGGGCACAGCAGAAACCGCTGCCGGAAATGGGCTTCACGCTGGGCGGGGTTGCTGAGCTCGACGATCCCGAAGTTCGCCTTCTTGTCGCGGTTGATCAGGACCGCACGGTGCACGGGGTGACATCTTGGATGCCCGTGTACGAAGACGGCAAGGTCATCGGTTTGACGCTGGACTTCATGCGCAGGCGCGACGGCGGCTTCCGGCCGGTTATGGAGTTCCTCATTGCACAGGCCATCATCGGTGCGCAGGACGAAGGTCTGCGCGTTCTGTCGCTGTCGGGTGCGCCGTTGGTCACGGAAGCCGATGAGCCCGGCATGCTTCACTCGGTGCTTGCCGCACTGAGCTCTCGCCTGGAACCGGTCTACGGCTTCAATTCGCTGTACGCGTTCAAGCACAAGTTCCAGCCGCGCACCGAAACCATGTGGTTGGCGGTACCAGAAGTTGCGGACTTGGCGCGTGCTGCCCGCGCTGTCAGCCACGCCTACCTGCCCAATCTCAGCGTGCGCGAAACTGTGCGATTGGGCTCTGAGCTGCTGCGGTCATCGGGAAAAGAGAACCGACGATGATCTGGCTGCGGAATGCCCTGGACGGCATTCATCTGCTGGGAGCGGGCCCCCAGGTTGTCTTCACCGTTTTGATTGCTGCGGCAATCGGCATTGTCATTGTGCTGCGCGGACTCCACTTCTCGCGGACCGGCTGGGTGTTTGTGCTCGCAGTCCCCACCGCTATCGCAGTGGGTGCTTGGTTCGTCTTCGATGTTCTGTGGCTGCCTTTTGTTGACCCTTTTGGCTGGATGGTCTGGGCGCTGCTGTGGGTGGGTGTTTTCATTCCCCTGTTGGCTCTGTGGCCTCGGCGGCCAGTGCTGGTCGGTCTGGAGACCACGCCCCTTTCGCGGCTCCTGCGTCTGCTGCCGATGCGGAAGCTCGGGCGCACGGCAACGGCTTCCGTGGTCGCGGTGGCAGTGCTGTTGAGCACCGCGGGAATGCTGGGCGCTATGAATGCCCGGTTCGGGGCATACATGACACTGGCCGGGGCTTTTGGCTTGGGTGAGAGCTACGGCAGTCTTCGCGACGTTCCACGCGGCCCCGTCGAGGGGCATGTGCCTGGCCACGGCACCCTCATCGAAACGAAAGTTCCCGGTGCGCGTTCCGGTTGGAACCCGCGCCCGGCTGTCATCTATCTGCCGCCGGCGTATCAGCATGCAAACGGCAGAAACCTGCCCGTCCTGGTTCTTATGGCTGGTCAACCGGGCTCGCCGCGCACGTGGGTTGATGCTGGTCGAATGCAGGTGAGTCTCGATGCCTATGCGGCTGACCACGGGGGCGCGGCTCCCGTGGTGGTTGTGGTTGATCAGCTGGGTGATTCGATCACCGGGCCATTGTGTTCGGATTCTGCCGCCGGAAATGTGGCGGAGTACCTGCAGCAAGATGTTCCTGCGTGGATTGAAAAGAATCTGCAGGTCACTCATGACAGAGCCCGCTGGGGGATCGGCGGCCTGTCCAACGGTGGAACGTGTGCGCTGCAGGTTGTGACGCGAGACCCCGACGCGTATTCGCTCGTGCTCAATATGTCCGGTGAAGCCGTTCCCAAGCTTTCAGGTTCCGCTAGCGCTGTCGATGTGATTTTCCACGGGGATGAGCGCGCATTCAGTCAGAACAACCCGGCTGATCTTTTGAAAACTCACCGCTATCCATCCGTGCGGGGAATCTTTTCGGTCGGCAAAGACGATCAGCGCTACCGCGACAAACTGAAGAAGCTGTATGAAGAAGGACGGGCTGCCGGTATGCAGTTGGAGTGGCGTGAATATCCGGGTGGTCATTCGTGGCAGGTGTGGCGGCCGGCTTTCGCCGATCACCTGACGTGGTTCGGTCAGCAGACGGGTCTGTGAAGCCAAGCGCTGAAAGTCGATCGGGCGTGTGCCGGACATTCTTGCGCACTGCGGACGTGCCGGGCTCGTAGCCTAGAGTCATGGAAACCCTCACCCCGCTGCAGGAAGATCCGAACCGCTATCGCGCCAAGCCGACGGTCATGGAAGCGCTGCGCTCGCCGAAGATTCTGTCGCGCGAGGTGCTGGCCGGTCTGGTGGTGGCCCTGGCTCTCATTCCGGAGGCCATTGCGTTCTCCGTCATCGCGGGTGTCGACCCCAAGGTCGGTCTGTTCGCCAGCTTCATCATGGCGGTCGTAACGGCGATCGTCGGCGGAAGGCCCGCAATGATTTCCGCGGCAACGGGTGCGGTTGCGCTCGTCATCGCTCCGGTTTCGCGCCTGTACGGCTTCGACTACTTCATCGCCACCGTCATCCTGGCCGGAATCTTCCAGGTGACACTGGCGTTGCTGGGCGCACCGAAGCTCATGAGGTTCATACCGCGCAGCGTCATGGTGGGCTTCGTCAACGCACTGGCGATCCTCGTGTTCATGTCCCAGCTGCCGCACCTGTTCAATGTGCCCAGCACCGTGTACTGGCTGGTGGCAGCGGGACTCGTGCTGCTCATCGTAATTCCCAGGTTCCTGCCGAGCGTGTGGGCTCCCCTCATCACAATCGTGCTCATGACGACCGCGGTGGTGTCGTTTGGCATCACCGTGCCGACCGTGGGTGATCAGGGCGAACTGCCCAGCAGCCTACCCGGCTTCTTCCTGCCCAATGTGCCGCTGACCCTGGAGACCTTCACAACGATTGCGCCCTACTCTTTGGCAATGGCCGTCGTGGGGCTGCTGGAGTCGCTGCTGACAGCGAAACTCGTTGACGAGATCACGGACACGCACTCCCGGAAGGTCCGCGAAAGCATGGGCCAGGGAATCGCGAACATGGTTTCCGGGTTCTTCGGTGCGATGGGCGGCTGCGCTGTCATCGGCCAGACGATGATCAACGTCAAGATCTCCGGTGCCCGCACGCGGATCTCCACATTCCTGTCCGGAATCTTCCTGCTGATCCTCGTGGTCACACTCGGCGACACCGTCGGCCGGGTACCCATGGCAGCACTCGTGGCGGTCATGATGATCGTCGTCTACCAGACCTTCGACTGGCGTTCGATCGCCCCGAAGACGCTCAAGCGCATGCCGAAGTCCGAAACTGCGGTCATGCTCATCACCGTCGTGTTCGTCGTCATCAGCGGCAACCTGGCGGTGGGTGTCGGTGCCGGCGTCATTGCAGCCGCGATCCTCTTTGTGCGCAAGGTGGCGCACTTTGCGGAAGTTGAGCGGCACCTCGACCGTGATCCTGACAGCGGCCGCGAGCGCGCCCGCTACACGGTCACCGGCGAGCTGTTCTTCGCCTCGAGCAATGACCTGACAACGCAGTTCGGCTATTCAGAAGACCCCGACCTCGTGGTGATCGACATGACGAAGACGCGGGTGTGGGACGCCTCGACCGTCACCGCGCTGGATGCGATTGTCACGAAGTACGCCGAACTGGGCACAGAGGTGCACTTCAGGGGCATGGACGATGTCACCCGACAGCTGTACGGCCGGCTGAGCGAAGACACACATTCCTCACGGTGAGGCGTCGGGGCGCCGTTGGGTACTGCGGGCGTTTACGACTACTGGTCTGACAGGGTTGGCCTCACAATGGTTTCAAGTGTTTCAGTGCCTTGGAGTCTTGTATACTCGCCCCCCAGCCGTTAGTCTCATTACATGACGTACAAAGCAGTACTGATGTATTCTGGCGGCCCGGATTCAACGACGCTCCTTTTTGATCTCATTGAGCAAGGAATCGAAGTAGATGCCCTGTTCCTCAATTTCGATGAGAAGGGAGGTGACTTCGCGCGCAGCGTTGCGGCAAAATTTGCAGGGCAGATTGCATTCCATGAATATGATATAGCGCCTTTCATGCGCAATTTTTATGGTCTTCCTCAACCGATGCTTATGAGAAAGGCTCAGGGCTTTGGTATGTGCCTTGAGGAAGATCCGTATGTTCAGCCATTCGGGTCAGCAATTGCACTTACCCTTGCCGCCTCGTGGGCAGTGAAACACGGATCCCGGGACGTATACTACGCCGTTCACGACGGCGACTCTCATTTTCAAGATAATAATAGAAGCTACTTTGAGCTACTCTCAGATTTGACGCGCTCCTGTGAAGGGGAACAATACGAAATCAATTTCCAAACTCCATATCTGGGTATGACGAAGGCCGAAGTTATATCCCGTGGCGAGATGCTGGGGGTGGATTTTGAGCAAACATGGAGTTGCGCGCATACTGAAGATATTCACTGCGGAGAATGTCCGCCGTGTATCGACAGGAGAATGGCCTTTCGATTGGCAGAGGTGGTGGACCCTGTCCAATACGCGAGTGATCTAACTGGTGTAAAATAATATTTCTACAACCGAGGCCGATGGTAAAATCGATAGTCGGAACAGGGGGGCTCGCTCGTTTAGCGTGGGCGCAGGGTCTGCAGGCGCTTGCGGCTTCTTTTCTGGCTCTGGGCTTGGTGTTCTTCGGCGCTGAGGATTCTGATACAGCTGGCCTAGGTTGGACGCTTGCCGCCCGGACGGCACCCATCCTCCTCGTCGCCCTCATCGGCGGTGTGATTGCAGATAAATGGAGCCGGTCACGTGTCGCTGCGAGTTCAGCCTTCGCTGCCGCAATTGTCGATGTGGGGCTTGCGTTTGTCATTCCGGTTTTCGGGCTCGATTGGCGTGCCCAGTTCCTAGCTCTCATCGCTGGTTTCGCAACGGCGGTCGGAGCTCCGTCCTTATATGCGCTGCTCCCGTCGATCGTGAACAAGGACAATCTTGTTCACGGAAATGCCATGGTGCGCTCATTCCGCAATGTTGCCGGGGTTGTCGGTCCCGGTTTGGCTGCGGTTATCGGTGCGATGCTGTCGTACCAGGTGCTTTTGTGGATTGTGGTCGCGCTCAACCTGGTTGCCGGTTTCTTGATATTGAGCCTCAGAGTGACTGCTCGTGCGGTTGCACCGACAGACATCCGCAACGACTCAGCGGGTTTGAAGCAGACCCTGGCGCAGAACAGTTGGCTGTTCTTTGCTATCCCCTTCTGGGGTGTGTTCCTTGCGATTCAGTCCGGAGCGGCTGATGTTACGCAACCGCTGTTCATCATAAAAGAACACGGACCACCCACCTGGGCAATCATGATGTCAGCACTGACAGTCGGCTACGTGCTGGGCAGTCTTGTCTCTTTCAGGATCAAGCCGCAGCGTCTGCTGACGGTCAGTGTGCTGTTTGCCGCGCTGGCACTCGTTCAGATAATTTCCGCCATTACAGTGGACAGCGTTGTTCTGCTTGCAGCAGCTTCAGCGCTGACGGGCGTAGGCTTCGAGGTTTCGGGTGTCCTGTGGGGAGCCGCATTGCAGACACGGGTGGCAGATGAGCATATGGGGCGCGTGTCGTCATTTGATTACGCCATCAGCTTTGGCCTGGCCCCAATTGCATATGCAATCTATGGTTTCTTCCCGCTTGCTCAGGCGGTTCCGGTAATCGGTGTAAGTATTGTGGTTCTCTTCGTGTTCGTGCTCGTCGGTACTGGTATCAGTTGGCGTATGGACGCGCGTTACCAAGCGAGGTCGTAGACGCTGTCGATGTCGTATCAGAAGCGATCCAGCCCATTCCCGATAGAAGCCGGGGCGGGCTGAACGATTGGCTCCAAGCTAGCTGAGGCGCAAGGTCAGGGTTCCGATCTTCAAGGGCGGGGCAAACGGCGCCGACAGCCGAAAGAGATTGCTGAAAATAAGAATTCAACTGTTGACACAAGGTCTAGTCTGAAAGTGCAAGCTTCAGTTAAGCGTGAGGAGTATCCAAATGCTGAAGAGAAGAACTGCAACTGCTGTGGCCATCTCCGCCATTTCGGCGGCGTCGATTTTTGGTTGAGGGTGCGGCTAATGTCGCCCCTCAGGTAAACCAAGTTTCAGCTTCTGACGAAGTTGGCCTGACTCATGAGGAGCTGTACCAAGCTCTCGCCGATTCTCTCCTTGAGAAAAAAGACGAGTACCTCAACGGAGAGGCCGTAACAACGTTCACCGCAGATAACGGCGTGAGCATCAGCTTGCCTAAGCCTTCAGATAAGGGCGGCAGTTTCCGATTATCTGTCTTCCCACGGAACTTGTAAGGGCGGGAAATCCCTGGGAGTTACCGGAACTGCAGCACTTGACGGAATTCGGGAGGTGAAGCGCGTATGACTGAACCATCAGATGTAACCGAGCGAATATCTGAATTGAAAAAGGACTGCTGGAACAGCTTCGCCTTGCGGTCAATATTCTCCGTTGCGGTCGCCTTCGGGATGATGCTGTTGGCGTGGGGGCAGGACAATCGCTTCCTAGTGTTCGCCGTCGGCTTGCTTCTTTTTCTGGGATTGTCGGCTTGGGCAGTTTTGGAGAGGTTCCACCAGAGCCGTAAGAAACTGCTCGAATCTGAAGGGCTGGCCTGAACTTCCAAACACCAATGCGGCGGGAGCGTTCTGCTCCCGCCGCATTGTTTAATGCCCAACCGCAGCCGCTCAGCTGACTTCGCGTTCGATCCGGTTGATGAGCGTGTCGAGGGCGACGATGTTGCGGCCGCCTTCGGGGATGATGAGGTCCGCGCTGCGCTTTGACGGGTCCACGTAGAGTTCGTGCATCGGCTTGACCGTTTTGAGGTACTGCTCTTCGACCGAAGCCAGTGACCGGCCGCGTTCAACCACGTCGCGCTGAATACGGCGCAGAATCCGCACGTCGGCGTCGGTGTCGACGAACAGTTTGAGGTCCAGCTGTTCGGTCAGCTCCGGCAGTGCAAACAGCAGAATCCCCTCGATAACCAAAACGGGGGAGGGCTCGACCCGGATGGTCTCAGCGGCCCGGTTGTGTTCCGCGAAGTTGTACACCGGGCAGTCAATCGCCTGCCCTGCGCGCAGCTGCCGCAGGTGCTCGGCCATGAGCTCGACATCGAAGGCTTCGGGTGCGTCGTAGTTCGTCACCACCCGTTCGTCCCATGTCAGGTGCGACTGGTCCTTGTAGTAGTTGTCCATGAAGACAACCGAGGACTGCCCGGAAAACCGGTCAAGCAGCGCTCGCGTCAGCGTTGTTTTGCCGCTGCCGGTGCCGCCGGCAACACCGACCGTGAAACAGGACATCGGGCCTCCTCGAAATCGTTCCCGTACAGAATAGTCGAGCAGCCCCCGCCGAGGTGCCGCTCGGCTTATGCGTGCATGCTCTTCTGGTCGTAGCTGGACAGGAACTCTTCAAGCCGGTCGAGGGCTTCTGCGAGGTCGGTCACGCTGGGCAGGGTGACCAGGCGGAAGTGATCGGTGTCCTCCCAGTTGAAGGCGGTGCCGTGGCTGACGAGGATCTTCTGTTCGCGCAGCAGATCCAGCGCGAACTGTTCGTCGTCGACAATGCCGAAGCGATCCTTGTCCAAACGGGGGAACAGGTAGAGGGCACCCTGGGCGGGCACGCAGTCCACGCCGTCGATTTCGTTGAGCCTGCGGGTGGCCAATTCCATCTGCGCACCCAGGCGGCCCTGCGGCAGCACGAGGTCGTCAATTGACTGACGTCCGCCAAGGGATGCCTGAATCGCGTACTGGGCGGGCACATTGGCGCACATGCGCATATCGGCCAGCAGTTTGATCCCGGCAATGTAGTCCTGGGCTTTCCAGTCCGGCCCGGTGATTGCCAGCCAGCCGGAACGGTAGCCGGCCACCCGGTAGGCCTTTGACAGTCCGGAGAACGTCAGACACAGCACGTCTTCGCCGGTCAGGGAGGCCATGTTGATCATTTCGGCATCGCCGTAGGTGATCTTTTCGTAGATCTCATCGGCAAAGATCAGCAGCCCGTTCTTTTCGGCCAGCTCCACAATCTTCGTAAGCGTTTCACGCGAATACACGGCACCGGTGGGGTTATTCGGGTTGATGACCACAATTCCCTTGGTGCGCGGGGTGATCTTCGCTTCGAGATCCTCAAGGTCAGGGTTCCAGCCGTCTTCTTCAAGGCACCGGTAGTGCACCGGGGTGCCGCCGGACAGGGCGACCGAGGCGGTCCACAGCGGATAGTCGGGGCTGGGCACCAGGATTTCGTCACCGGGATTGCACAGCGCCTGCAGCGACAGCGTGATGAGCTCAGAAACGCCGTTGCCCAAGAACACCTCGTCAGAATCAAGGTTCTCGATCCCGCGGGTTTCGTAGTACTGCACAACCGCGCGGCGAGCCGACGGCAGACCGCGGGAATCCGAATAGCCCTGCGCTTCCGGCAGGTGCTTGATCATGTCGACCAGCACCGCATCGGGTGCTTCAAAGCCGAACGGAGCCGGATTGCCGATGTTGAGCTTGAGGATCTTGTGCCCCGCCGCCTCCATCTTCTGGGCTTCCGACAGGACGGGACCGCGCAGGTCATAGAGCACGTCTTTGAGCTTGTCCGACTGCTTGAACATGGCTGCCTTTCTGCTGCCTTTCTGCTGTGTGCGTCACACCACACACTAGGCCACCGGATTTCGCTGACGACACAGCCGTCGAGGTGCCGCCCGCCTCCCGCCTGATCTTCAAGGACGAGACAGGCGGCACCGAAAGGGCGAGCGAGCAATAATAGAGGCGCTATGCCGTCGACAGACATGTACATCTACATCCTCGACTTGGTGGGCGTTCTCGCATTCGCCCTGTCGGGGAACCTTCTGGCGTCGCGAAAGAACATCGACCTGACCGGCGGAATCGTGCTGGGCATGCTGACCGCAACCGGCGGGGGAATCGCCCGCGACCTCATCCTGGCCACCAGGCCGGCGGCCTTCAAAGATCCCGTCTACCTGCTCATCCCGATTGCCGCCGGCATCATCGTCTACCTGATCGGTCCGCGCGTTGTGCAGGCTGAGCGCGGAATCGTGTTCTTCGACGCGATCGGCCTGGGCGTGTTCGTCGTCATCGGCACCACAAAAGCCCTGCACTACGGCATGCCGGTGCTGTCGGCCGTTCTGCTGGGACTCATGACCGGTGTGGGCGGCGGAATGCTGCGCGATGTCTTCGCCAACCGCGTCCCCGTCGTGTTCCAAAGCTCCGACCTCTACGTCATCCCCGCCGTCGTCGGTGCGGCAGTCACCGCTGGGCTCCACCAGGCTGATCTCATCACCTGGTGGTCTGAGGTCGGCGTCATCGCAATGGTGACCATCTTTCGCCTGCTTGCGCTGCGCTTCGGCTGGCGAGCACCCTCATCCATGCGCAGCTGGTCCATCCGGCCCATCACCCGCCGCACCCTGAGCAGCGAACGCACCCTGAACAGAAATGAGGAACAGGAATGACGCCTCCCGTTGGCTGGTGGTCGCAGACCGCGGCGAACCTCGGCATCGAACTGTGGCGAATCCCGTTCATCATCGGTGCGGCAATCGGCATCTACTTCATTCTGGCGCTGCTCGTGCGGCTCTACGGGGCGCGCTCGCTGTCATCGCTGTACATGACCGACACAATCGCAGTCATCATGCTCGGCTCGGTTGCCGGCCGTGTCATCCTCGGCAATAAGCCCACACTGGCCACCGGTGTGATCGCGCTGGTGTGCATCCTCACGCTCGCCTCGTTCATGCGGTTCATCAACCGCAGATTCGGCGCCCAGTCGCGGACAGCCCCGCACCCCATCGTCGTCATGGCCAATGGCGAAGTTCTGGAAGACCAGCTCAAGAGAGCCCACCTGGCCCGCGTTGACCTCTATGCCGCGCTGCGCCAAAACGGGGTCTTTCAGCCGGAAAAGGTGCGCGGCGTTATCTTCGAACAGACCGGCCAGTTCACCGTCATCAAAACGGATGAACCGGTTGACCCGGAGCTGCTCCGAGGTGTGTCCGGGGCCGAGGAGATCCTGGGGCACAAACCGGGGGATCTCACCGAATAGCATCGGCGGGGTCTCTCAGGTTTCGTGAACCCGGCTGTGCGAAGCTGGGCTTAACACACTTCGAGGGAAGGAACATCTATGTCCACCATGAGCAGGCGCGATGTCTTCAAGAGCGCCGGTGTCATCGGAACTGTCGCAGCCACAGGAACCGTTCTGGCGGCCTGCTCCAGCCAGGACCTCGGTGAAATCGAAGTCAACGTTGCTGACGTCCCGGAAGGCTCCGGCATCATCAAGGACAACTTCGTCGTCGTGCAGCCCGAGAAGGGACAGTTCAAAGCGTTTTCCGCCGTGTGCCCCCACCAGGGCTGCCTGGTCAACCAGGTGGACGAAGAAAAGATCGTGTGCCCCTGCCACACATCGCACTTCTCTTCCAAGGACGGCTCGTTCATTTCCGGTGCCGCCCAGCAATCACTCGAAGAAGCTCAGCTGACCCAGGACGGCGACACGCTGCATGTCTCCGGAAAGTGACGCTTCGAGCCCGGAAGAAACCCGCGGCTCACAGAAAGTTTGCGCATCCGCGGCGAAAGAAAACGAGTTCACCCACTACGGGCGCGTAGCCACGTGGATGATCGCCCGGGGACTGTGGTCGGTCATCTTCGGAATCGTCGTGGTGTTCTGGCCGCGCGTGCAGATCGACAGCCCCTTCAACACTGCCGTCGGAGTGCGCACAGCAGCGCTGCTCATCTTGGCCTACATCGTCGTGCAGGCCCTCATGCTGCTGGGCCAGGCGGCGAAAACCCCAGCCCTGCGCACCAAGCTTCTGGGCCAAGCAGTTGTTGTTCTGCCGGCAGCCGGCTTCCTGCTGTTTGCGTCTGAAGCCGGCGCAGTGCGAGCGGCGATCATGGTGTGGGCGCTGCTGCACGGACTGCTCGAAGCGTGGATCTACCTGCGCGTGAAACACCAGCGGATGTCCACCGACTTCGCAATCGCCGCCGCCGTCCACCTGCTTCTGGCCATCGCCATGATCGCCGGATCGAACATGAAGGCACTGTCGGAAATGGGCCTTACCGGAGCGGCTGCAACGATCATCGGCGTGGTCTATGCGGTCGGCGGCTTTACGCGCAACAATAGGAAAAACACCGGCGCAATCAGCGAGGATGGGGAATGAGCAACCACGCGCACATCGGTACCAGCTCAGCCGACGCCCACGGCATCGGCGTACAGACCGCTCTGCGGAAACTCGACCCGGAGCTCTTCCGGATCATCCAGCAGCTGGCCCGCGCGGAACAGCTCCTCGTCGCAACTGACTACGACGGCACCATCGCCCCCATCGTCGATTCACCCGCCCACGCCTACCCGAAAGAAGAATCGGTACAGGCCATGCGGGCCCTTGCAGAACTCGACAACACCACCTCGGCAGTGATTTCCGGGCGGTCCCTGCGGGACCTCGCCGCCATGTCGCGGCTTCCACGCGAAGTCCACCTGGTCGGCTCTCACGGCGGGGAAACCGACACGGACTTCGAAGAATCGCTCAGCCGGTCAGAACAGCACGCGCTGTCCACCCTGCGCCACGGTCTGGCCTCGGTCCAGGCGGCCATGCCTGCGCTCAACATCGAACCCAAACCCTCCGGTGCGGCCATCCACCTGCGCGGCCTCGAAGGACCACAGCGCCGCCAGGCAGAAGAAGCCGTGGCGCGCCTCGAAGCGCTGTCGGGTGTGCGTTCGGTGCGCGGCAAAGAAGTCGTTGACCTCACAGTGGTCGACTCCACCAAGGGCGACGCCCTGAACAAACTGCGCCGCCGCCTGGATCAGCCGACCGTGCTGTACATCGGCGACGACGCATCAGACGAACCGGCTTTCGCTTCACTCGGCGAAGACGACCTGGGGCTGAAAGTCACAGAGGTCGCAGCCGAAAACCGACACGGCGAAAACGGGAACGGTGTGGAAACCGCCGCTCGGTTCCTGCTGAGCGGACCTGACGAGGTGGCACTCGTCTTGTCCTCGGTTGTTGCGCTGCGCCGCGCGTGGCTGTTCGGCAAAGAAGCGGTGCCGATTGAGCGCTACACCCTGCTGTCCAACGGGACAACCACCGCGCTGGTCGACCCGACCGCACAGATTTCCTGGCTGCCACACCCTCTGCCGCACTCAGATTCCCTGTTCTCGGAAATCCTCGGCAGCGACGACGCCGGCTACTTCTCCGTGGTGCCGGCCCGCGAACCGAACGCACTGCCCATTTCCCAGCGCTACCGCGACGCTACGCACATCCTCGAAACCCGCTGGCAGCAGGTTTCCGTCACCGACTACCTGACACCCGTGGCCGACGGCGACCCAGCCGGCTCCGCCGTTCTGGTGCGCGCCCTCAAAGGCGAAGGGGAAGCGCTCATCCGCTTTGCGCCTCGGCCCGATTACGGCGCCTACCCCGTACGTCTGAAGCTCACCGACCGCGGTGTGCGGGTGCGCGGTGTGGCAGAAGCCGTTGAGCTGGTTGCACCCGACGTGCAGTTCAAAGTCATCCAGGACGGCGAATCCGAAACCGCGATTGCCCGCGTCAAACTGAAAGAGGACGCACCGGTGGTGCTCGCGCTCATCCTCGGCGGAGCTGAAAACACTGCGGCTGCGGTCCTTGAAGACGAAGCCGCCGTTCGCGCATCAGTGAAAGAAGAATCGCGCGAATGGGTCGAAGCGCTTAGCCTGCCCACCAAGGCGCGCGATCGGGTTGGGCGCTCCGCCCTGACTTTGCGCGGGCTGTGCCACGCACCCACCGGGGGCATCCTGGCAGCTGCGACCACCTCTCTGCCCGAAGGCATCGGCGGTGTGCGCAACTGGGACTACCGCTACACGTGGCTGCGCGATGGTGCGCTCACCGCTTCGGCGCTTGTTGATCTTGGCTCTGCGGCTGAGGCCCGCGGTTTCCTGCAGTGGCTTGACGCCATCATCGCGCAGGCCGCCGAACAGGACATGACAGTTGAAGAACTCCGCCCGCTGTACGCGGTCGACGGTTCGCAGCTGGTCACAGAAGCCGTTCTCGAACACCTGCCCGGCTACGCCGGTTCCAGGCCCGTGCGCGTGGGCAACGCCGCTGAACACCAGGTCCAGCTGGATGTGTTCGGTCCGGTTGCTGACCTCATCGTGAGCCTCGCCCGCTTTGACGGGACACTGTCGGATTCGCATTGGAAGCTGCTGGAAGACCTCGTGCAGGCGGTCGCCAACCGCTGGCACCAGGCCGACCACGGCATCTGGGAAGCCCGCCGGGCACCGAAGCACAACGTGTACACGAAGGTCATGTGCTGGCAGACGGTCGACAGGGCGCTCAAAGCGGCCGAAGAGTTCGGCCGTCCCGCAGGTGCTGACTGGGAACAGCTGCGCGAGGACATCAAGAACGACGTCTGCTCCAAGGGCTTCAATTCCAAGGTCGGCGCGTTCACGGTTGCCTACGGCGAAGACGATCTCGACGCCGCGTGCCTGTTCGTCGGACTGTCCGGCATGCTGCCGGCTGACGATGAGCGCTTCCGCGCAACCGTCGACGCCGTTGAGCGCAGCCTGCGCGAAGGACCCACCGTGTTCCGCTACCGCTACGACGACGGCCTGCCGGGCCTTGAGGGTGGTTTCCACATCTGCACGTCATGGCTGATCGAATCGCTGCAGATGGTCGGCCGGACCGCTGATGCGCGCAACCTGTTCAGCCGCATGGAAGCACTCATCGGGCCCACCGGCATGCTGCCGGAGGAATACGACCCCGTTGCCGAACGGCACCTGGGCAACACACCGCAGGCCTACAGCCACATCGGACACATCAAGGCGGCAATCGCCCTGAGCGAGTGAGCGCTGGGCGCGTGTTCCCAGTGCGGAGGCGCACCCCGTGGGGTGCCTGCTTCAGCCTTGGTTGGCCTGGGTCAGCCTGCCTCAGCCGGCTAGTGCGTCTTTGCCCCATTTGAGGTCGGTCTTGGCGCCTCCGGCCTGTCCGGTGCCGAACACCAGGTCCATGCCCAGCAGCTTCGCCTGCCCCTGAGCGATCACGAGCCCTAAGCCCATGCCGCCGCCCCCGCCGCTGGAGAAGCGCGTGGGGCCGATGGTGAGGATGTCGGTGGGGTAGCCGGGACCGTGGTCTTCAACGCGCACGGCCGTGTCTGTTGCGGTGACCGTGATCGGGTTGGCGCCGTGCTTGATGGAGTTGATGACCAGGTTGGTGACAATCCGCTCAAAGCGCCGCTGATCGGTGTTGATGGTCACGTCAGCCAGCGCGAAGTCGGAGTTGATGACGTGGTCGCCCACTGCGCCGGATGACCGCAGATTGCTGATGAGTGCGTGCAGTGTTGTGGCAACGTGCATGGGCTGAACGGCCACGTGTGCGGCTCCGCCCTCCAGGCGGGAGACCTCCAGGAGGTCCTCGACGAGCTCCTGCAGGCGCTGAGCTCGCTCCTTGACCAGTTCCGCCGGTCTGGAGTCTTCTTCCAGCAGGCCGGCGGCGGTGATGAGTCCGGTCAGCGGCGTGCGCAGTTCGTGCGCCAGGTCTGCCGTGAAGCGCTGTTCGGTGTCGATGCGCTCTGACAGCTGGGCGAGTGCGGAATCGACTGCATCAGCGAAGTCGGCGACTTCGTCGTGGCCGCTGGTGATGACATCGCCGATCTTCACCGAAGTGTCGCCGGCGGCAATCTGTCTGGCCACTTCGGCCCCGCGTGTCAGTCGGCCAGAAATCGTTCCGACTGTGAGCGCCCCGAATCCGCCGACGAGCAGTGCGCCGACGACTGACGCGACGACGATGGTCGTGCTGGACTGGTTGCGCATCCGTTCGTATTCCACCGCGGAGTGGTAGACCGACAGCACCGCGGTTTCCCCGCCGACGGTGATGGGCGTGGCCGCCCACATCACGGGCTCACCCGTTCTGGGCAGCGTCCCGTGCACGGTGGCGGTCCGTCCCTGCTGGGCGGATTCGCGTGCGGCCTCCGGGACATCCTCGCTGTTGATGCGGGCATCCAGCACAAGTTTGCCCGTTTCGCTGTAGACGCTGCGGGCCTGTTCGAGCTTCCATTGGGCTTGTTCGCGCAGCAGGGCCTCGTCAGTGTTGCTCGACGTATAGCGCACCACCGCCCCGAGCATGAGCGCTGTGAGCACCACGCCCGCGAACAGGACGAGGACGAATTTCAGCCGCAGTGACACGGCTCAGCCTGCAAAGCGGTAGCCGAAGCCGCGGACGGTTTCGATCATGCGGGCGCCGATCTTCTTGCGCAGCCGCTGAATGTGGACGTCGACAACACGCGAATCGCCAGCCCATTCGCCGCCCCATACCGTCATTGCGATCTTTTCGCGTGAGTAGACGTGTTTGGGGTCTTCTGTCAGCAGCAGAAGAATGCGCAGCTCAGTGGGGGTCAGGTGGACTTCTTTTCCGTCGACCGTGACCGTCAGGCGGCTGTTGTCGAGTTCGAGGGAACCCAGCTTGGTTGTTGTGGAGCGCGGTTCAGGGCTTACAGCAGGGTTCGGAGTTCCTTCCGAGGTGCTGCTTGACGGATCCTGCAGACCCGGGGTGGGGCCCAGGACTTCTGGAATCGCACCGGTGCCGAGGATGGGCACGGTGTCGTTGCGGCGGCCCTCCCATTTCGGAGCGGTCGCTGTGTTTGTGCCGCCGGTGGGTGCTGTGTGCGCACTGGGCGATTCCACTGGGTCCTGTCCGACGGGTGCTGAGCCGAAGCCCATTGCTCCTGTGCCCGCGGTGACGAAACGGCGCACGATAGTGCGGATGCGGGCGTTGAGAACCTGCATGTCGAACGGTTTCGTCAGGTAGTCATCCGCCCCGGCTTCGAGCGCCTGGACGATGTCGATTGGGTCAGACCGCGCAGAGATCACAATGATCGGCACGGTCGACTTTTCGCGGATGGCGCGCGTAATGGACGCGCCGTTCATAGTGGGCAGCATGAGGTCGAGCAGAACGGCGTCAGCGCCGTGTTCGGCCACGTATTCGTAGCCGTCGCGGCCGTCTGCGAATGTCGTGACCGTGTAGCCGAAGCGCTCCAGAGCCAGCTGTGTGGTTTCGCGGATCACTTCGTCGTCTTCGACCAAGACAATGTGCATGCCCACCCCTTTCCGATGGGTATTCTACTGAGTTCTAGTCGACAGACCACCCTCGGACGACTGTGTCGATCGGCTGAGCTTCTTTGCTGACCGGGCGGGGGTCCAGACGGCCGTGGGCAGAGAAGCGAGGTGCCGGTCGCGGTTGGGTGACGCCGTCGACTTCCGTGTACGTGCCCCGGGCTTTCAGCTGGGGGTCGTCCAGTGCCTGTTCCATGGACCACACGGGGGCAACGCAGGCGTCGGTGGGGTCGAAGACCTCAGTCCAGTGCGCCAGCGGGTGCTGTGCGATGGTATCGGCGATGAGCTGGTGGACTTCGTCGAACTTCCGCGGGTCGAAGCGGCCCTTCTGGGTCCATTCGGGCAGCCCCAGGTGTTCGCGCAGCTCTTCGAAGAACTGCGGTTCCAGTGGTGCAACCGCAAGGTATTCGCCGTCGGAGGTTCGGTAGTAGGAGTACGAGGGCTGCGATCCGTCGAGGAAGTTCCGGCCGCGAGCGTCCTGCCACATGCCCGTGTCTTTCAGGGCCCACAGCATGGTGGCCAGTGTTGCCGTGCCGTCGACGATAGCGGCATCGATCACTTGGCCGCGCCCGGTGGAGCTGCGCTCAAACAGGGCAGCGAGGATGCCGGTGACCAAGAACATGGACCCACCCCCGAAGTCGCCAACAAGGTTCAGCGGCGGGACGGGAGCGCTGTCAGCGCTGCCGATGAGCGAGGCCATGCCGGTGCGCGCAATGTAGCCCATGTCGTGACCTGCACGGTCTGCCAGCGGGCCGTCCTGCCCCCAGCCGGTCATACGGCCGTACACCAGGCCGGGATTGCGTTCGAGAAGCACATCCGGCCCCAGGCCAAGACGCTCCATGACACCGGGGCGGAAGCCCTCAATGAGCACATCGGCCCGATCGAGCAGTTCGAGCACGCCTTTGATGGCCGCAGGGTCTTTCAGATCAGCTTCGACAATCCGGCGGCCGCGCGCCGTGACGTCAGATTTCTTGGCGTTGCCCGGCCTGTCGATTCGCACAACATCAGCGCCGAGGTCAGCCAGGATCATCGCGGCGTGCGGACCCGGGCCCAGTCCTGTGAACTCAACGACCTTCAGTCCGGCCAGCGGTCCTGCTGCGCCGGATTCCGTGTTGCCGCGTGCTGAGCTGTGCTGTGTCATGGTGTCCCTTCTGCGACTGCTTTGTCATCTGGGTCACATATTAGACAGGGGCACTGACACAGCCGAACGGTGCTTGCCATTCGGACGCGCGTACACTTGACGGCATGGCAAAAGACACGTCGGTTTCACAGCATTCGGGTTCGTCCAAGGCCGTGTCCTATAAGGACACGTACACCTTCGGCATCATCACGGGCCTCATTGTGTTCGTGCTGACAATGATCTTCACCCGCGGCTGGCAGTCGTTCGAGCGCTTCGGTCTGGTGCTTCTCTACACCGCGGTCACGGCGATAGTGGTCACTGGTCTGGCCGCACTCATGAACTACATCGTGTCGAAGGACAAAACCGTCCATGATCCCGATTCGCCCGTGATGGACTGATTTGAATAAGAAAAAGAACGAGGCGCCCGCCTCGTTCTTTTTCTTTCCCCGGTTTCGCTTCACTCACCTGGGGTGAGTGAAGCGAAACCGGGGAGTGCGGATTAATCCTTGGTGCAAGCAGCTATTTGAACCGAAGCAACCGCAGGCTGTTGAGCACAACAAACACTGAACTGAACGCCATGGCGGCCCCTGCGATCATGGGGTCGAGTTTGCCCGATACCGCGATGGGCACAGCCAGCACGTTGTAGATGAATGCCCAAAACAGGTTCTGCTTAATGCTGCGAACAGTGCGGTGGGATAGGCGGATAGCCTGCGGAATCTGCTGTGGGTCCGAACGCATGAGTGTAATGTCCGAAGCCGCAATCGCAACATCGGTTCCCGTGCCCATCGCTACGCCCAGATCCGCCCCGGCCAGGGCAGCAGCGTCATTGACTCCGTCGCCGACCATCGCAACACTGCGGCCTTCAGTCTGGAGGGCCTGAACGTGCGCGTACTT
The DNA here is from genome assembly GCF_001584615.1 of Brevibacterium ravenspurgense. Classification (GTDB taxonomy): domain Bacteria; phylum Actinomycetota; class Actinomycetes; order Actinomycetales; family Brevibacteriaceae; genus Brevibacterium; species Brevibacterium ravenspurgense. Next base: position 270,236 of record NZ_LQQC01000012.1, read on the forward strand.
GTCCTCCGGCTTCACACCCGCGTGGACTTCGTCAATGCCGATGGCGTCAGCCACCGCCTGTGCGGACACCGGGTTGTCGCCGGTCAGCAGAACAGCGCGCAGACCGAGTTCGTGCAGTTCGTCAATGGCAGGCTTGGCGGAGTCCTTGATTGTGTCGGCCACCCAGGCCCGGCCCCGGAATTCACCATCAACCGCAACAGCAACCTCAGTCGCAGCCGGGTGGTCAGCAACCTCCGGGACAGCAACACCCTGGTCAGCCAGAAGCGCCGAGCTTCCAACGAGAACCTTGTGCCCATCAACTGTGGCAGTGATCCCGCCACCTGAGATGATCGCAAAATCGGTGACTTCACGACTAACGGAAACAGGCGAATCTGAGCCAGCCTCCGCCTCGTCAATGTGGGAAGCGGCCTGAACAACAGCGCGAGAGATCGGGTGCTCGCTGGCACTCTCGGCAGCGGCGGCGAGCGTCAGATCGTCAGGTGTCAGATCGTGCGAAACCACCCGCATGCGGCCCTCGGTGACGGTGCCGGTCTTGTCCAGCACGACGGTGTCGAGCGTGCGGGCTGCTTCCATGGTCTCGGGTCCGGAGACCAGAATGCCCAGCTGCGAACCGCGGCCAGACGACACTGCGAGCGCGGTCGGTGTGGCCAGTCCCAGCGCGCACGGGCAGGCGATGACGACGACCGTGATCGCGGCGTGCAGACCGTAAATCCAGTCGCCGCCGATAATGCCCCACCCCAACAGGGTGAGCACGGCGATGCCCAAAATCGTGGGCACGAAAACTGCGGAAATCGAATCGGCAATGCGCTGCGCGGCAGGTTTGCCGGTTTGGGCGCGGGCGACTAGGCGGGACATTTCGGCAAGAGTGGTGTCCGAACCGACGCGATCGGCCCGCACCGTCAAAGTGCCCGAGGTGTTCATGGTTGCGCCCGTGACCTTCGAACCCTCGGTGACCTCGACGGGTGCGGATTCGCCTGTCAGCATGGATTCATCAACGGCTGAAGTACCGCCGACAACTGTGCCGTCAGCGGCAATTGTTTCGCCGGGGCGGACGCGGAAAACATCGCCCACGCGCAGCTGATCAGCGGGGATAGTGCGCTCAGTGACCCGTCCGTCAGCGTCGGTTTCAACCAGCAGCGCCACTTTTGAGCCCAGGTTGATAAGTTCACGCAGCGCCTTCGTGGCATTCGACTTGGCGCGGTGCTCCAGCACGCGCCCTGCCAGTAGGAACACTGTGACGGCGACGGCGGCCTCGAACCACACGTGCGCATTGTGCGGCAGAACCCAATTTCCGGCCGCTGCCTGCGCGAAAACAGTCCACAGCGAATACAGGGTCGCGGTGATGACACCCACTGAAATCAGGGTGTCCATTGTGGAGGAAAAACCGCGTGCGGCCTTGAACGCCGCCTCGTGGAACGGCCACGCGCCCCACGTCACAACCGGCAGCGACAGCGCAAGAATCAGCCAGTGCCATCCTGGGAAATGCCACGACATGACCATCGAAATGGCGATGACCGGCGCCCCGAGGATTGCGCTGACAATCAGGCGGGTACGGAAGCGGGAGGCGAGATCCGGTTCGTCTGCTGGGTCCTCAAAGGACTGCACCGACGCCCCGTAGCCGGTCTTTTCGACCACTGCGATGAGGTCCTCGTCGGTGACATCTGAGCTGACCTCGACGTGAGCCGAGTTCAGAGGCAGGTTGACCACCGCCTCGACCCCGTCAAGCCGGTTGAGCTTCTTCTGCACCCGTGACGAGCATGACGCGCACGTCATGCCGGTAATGGCAAGGTCGACTTCCCGGACTTGTGTTGCCGAGGTGGAGCTTCCGATCGGGTCTGGGTGTTCGGCTGGGGTGGGGGTCATTTGACGATGGTGTAGCCGGCTTCGTCGATTGCGTCGTTGAGGTCGGCTTCGGCCAGCGGTGTGGCCGATTCGATGGTGACCGGGGAGATTCCGCCTTCGACGAGTTCGACGTTGACGGACTGCACGCCGTCGATTGCGCCGACTTCGTCCTTGACTGCATTGACGCAGTGGTTGCAGGTGAGGCCGGAAACGTTGATGGTCGTCGTAGCCATAAGCCCTCCTAAAGTTCAGGCGATGCCGTGCGGGGCTTCGCCGTGGCATTGAGTTTCGGGTGCCCACCGAGCTGGCGTGTGCCGCTGGTTAGGTGGGCCTACCGGGGCAACGACGACACCCGCCAGAACATTCCATGGGGTGGGTGTGGTGGCCAAACGCTGGTAGGTTTTTGTTCAGCACCGCCCTAAGCATCCGCTGGAGGTCACCGTCTATGAATCTGGACCCGACTGCTCTGCTGCTTGGCATTGGCATGCTTCTCGGTGGGGGTCTCGGCTGGACCTTCTACATGAAGGCGATACGAAAAAAGCCTGAAACCGAAGAGTGGTACGACTCGGCTGATGGTTGGGAGAGCGGCGTCACGGACCGCGATGCCTCCCTGTATTTGGTTCCCTTCGGTTCACTGTTCTTCTTTCTTTTCGGGTTCCTAATGCTGCTGTCCTGCTTCACTATCCCAGACTCGGTCAAACCGGTGCTTTTCTGTGTGTACGCAGTGGCTGCCGCCCTTCCGGTTATCGGCATGATCGGAATTATGGGAGTCCCGCTGCCGTGGCCTATTGTGCCGCGCTGGGTCGTCGACATCCGCAAGAAGAAGCGCGCCCGAGCCCGCGAGCGCCGAGCAGCCAAGAGGGCGGCGAAGAGGGCAGAAAAGAACAAGTAGGGCGGCCGAGGTGGAACCGACTTGGCCGGGACATCCTCCTCAGAGGACATCCCGGCCAAGCCAGCTCCAAATCTGTCAGCTCCAGTGAGTCTGTGAGCGCTTGCGCATGAGCGCCCGGTATTCCTCTGTTGTCTTCGGGTAGAGCTCACCGGTGCCCCAGTCGAGCACAACTCCGTAGCGGCGGATGACATCGTGGACGCTCAGATCGCCCTTGCTGTAGCGCTCTGCCACAGACGAAGCGTCTTCTTCCAACCAGCCATCGCGCTGCGAGCGGATTTCTTCGCGCTTAGCTTCGGTTGCATCGAAGTCGATTTCGTACTTGTCGAGTTCAGGGTCGATCGGCGTGATGACAACGCCGTAGTCGAGTTCGGCTCGCTCAAGCGAAACGTATTCGTCGATGACGTCCTCAAGCACATCCTCCGGCTTGCGCTTCAGCGGGTCACCAAAGCCGCCGCCGCCAGCAGACGGACGGGTGAACGTGTCACCGGGACCAACCGGAACATTCGAGAACGTGGCACCCAGGTAGCGGCTGTCCTCAGTGTCAGGGTTGAGCCACACGCCGTGCGGAATCGACGGCAGGCCACCGTTGATTCCCCACGTGACAGACCGTCCGCGGTCACAGCAGTAGCTCATGACGGTACGCGCAGCATCGGTGAGCATACCGCCCTTCGAAATACCGCATCCGCCGCGGAATTGTCCCGGTCCACCGGAGTCGGTGGCGATGGCGTGCTCGGTTGTGAGAACCGGGCTCAAACGCTCCTGACCTTCGATCGGCTGCACGGCAAGACCCGTGCCGAAAACCGGTGCGGTGGCAGACGAACCGTCCTTCGTGGAGCGCCCACCCCAGCCGCCGGCCATCCAGTCGTACCACATGAAGTACTGGTCATCGTCGGTTCGCGCATCATGGCCGCCGACCAGCAGATACTCCAGGTTGAACGCGCATGCCATGGCACGGTCCGGCATGACCTGAGACCACAGTTCGAAGCAGGCGTTCATGACCTTTTCATACGGACCGGAGCAGAAGCCGGTCACAGCGTGCGGCCAGCCGGCATTGATCACAGTGCCCTCTTCGCCGATCTCGGCGGTCACCGCCTCATAGAAGCCGGAGTTGAGCGGCACCTCGGGGAAGAAGGACTTTGTTCCCGCATAGATGGCCGAGAACGTGGTGCCGTAGCCGGAGTTGAGGAACGTCGACACGGCAGGTGCGCCCGAAACGTCATAGTGGATGCCTTCGTCATCAAGCGTGAGCTTCACCGTGATCGGCACCATGCCTTCGCCGTGGGCCGGGTCGAAGTCAAGGTAGTCAGTCGTCTCCCACGTGCCCTGCGGCAGCTGCTTGAGGTTCTCCAGAACTGTGCGGCACACGTAGTCCTGGGTTTCCTGCATGGCGGCCTTCACCGTGTCGAAGCCGTACTTGTCGACCAGGCGAATGACTTCGCGGGCACACACGTCGGTTGCTTTCGACTGGGCACGCAGGTCGCCGAGAGCGCTTTCGGGATCACGGGTGTTCGACACCAGAAGCTGAGCAACATCGTGAAGGAACTCGCCCTTGCGCCATACGCGCACAGGCGTGATGCGCAGGCCCTCACTGAAGTGCTCGGTTGCATTGACGTCGAATGAACCGGGCACATTGCCGCCGATGTCCGCCCAGTGGCCCTTGTTCTGTGCGTAGCCGATGATCTTGCCCTCTGCGAAGATCGGGCGGATGAAGCTCACGTCATTGAAGTGCGTGCCGCCCCGATAGGGGTCGTTGACGGCAAAGACGTCACCTTCGTTGATGTCATCGCCGAACTGTTCAAGCACCGCCTTGCACTGGAAGTGCAGCGTGCCGACGTGCACGGCGATATCGCCGCTTCCCTGCATGACCGTGTTGCCTTCGGCATCGCACAGAGCAGAGCTGAAGTCGCGCGAATAGATGACGAAGGAATAGCAGGTTCGAAGAATCTGCTCGCTCATGAGGTCAACGCTCGTTGCAAAAGCGTTCTTCAGAACCTCAAAGGTGACTGGATCGAGTTCGTGCTGTGCGGTGGTCACTTTTCAACTCCATTGTCCAAAGTGATGCGGATGTTGTGCCATTCGTCGATTTCAGCCGTGCAGTACGGCGGAACGACCGTGGTGCTGTCCAGCTGATCGATGATGGCCGGACCTTCGATCACCATGCCCCAACCGAGTTCATCGCGGTTGTAGATGGGAGTGTCGGTCCATTCACCGTTCCAGCGCACCTGGCGGGTGGAAACCGGTTCGGCAGTCGAGGTGGTCTTCTCCTTTTCGGGAACAAAGCTCGGCTTGGGTGTGCGTCCAATGGCCTTGACGTGGATCTGGTAGATCTCAACCGGTTTGTCGTCCTGACGGAACGAATAGCGGCGCTCGTGTTCTTCGTGGAAGGTTTGGATGGCCTCAGCCAGGCCGCCTTCCTGCGTGATCGGCACCTGCAGCGAACGCCACTGGCCGTGATAGCGCATCGAAATGCCGCGCTGGATTGTCGAGTCTTCGGCAGCGACACCCTCAGCGCGCAGTCGCTCCCACGCCTCGTCTTCCAAACGACCGTAGGCGGCGGACAGTTCGTCGGTGTCTGCGTTCTTGGCGTCAGCGTCGAACATCTCCGACAGGTCGTGCTGGATGTCGACCAGCAGGCAGCCCATAGCCGAGTGCACGCCCGGGTTCGGGGGAACAATGACGGCGGGGATGCCGAGTTCACGAGCAACATCAGCACCGTGGAGTGCACCCGCACCGCCGAATGCGACAAGCGCGAATTCACGCGGATCGAGCCCGCGGCGGATGGACACCAGGCGCACAGCATCAGCCATGTTGGCGTTGGCAACCTGGAGGATCGCCTCTGCGGCATCGTCCGTGTCCATGTTCAGCGGCTTCGCGATGTCACGCTCGATGACGGTCTTCGAGCGGCTCTTGTCGAGTGACATAGCGCCGTCGGCAAGGTCTGTGCCCAACCGTCCCAGCAACAGGTTGGCGTCCGTGTTCGTCGGGGCATCACCGCCGAGGCTGTAGCAGGCCGGACCGGGGTCAGCACCGGCCGACTGGGGTCCGTTGCGCAGGGAGCCGGCGATGTCGATGTGAGCCAGGGATCCACCTCCGGCGCCGATGGTGAGTACCTCGATGCTGGGGAACACGATGGGGTGGCCGAACTCGACTTCCCACCTGTGGGTGGTGCGCAGGTTGCCGCGGTCGACCAGAGAAATATCGGTCGAGGTGCCGCCCATGTCGAGCCCGACCGCGTTTTCGTAACCGCACTGCAGGGCGACGTGCTGGGCTGCGATGGCGCCCGCAGCAATGCCAGATGCGGCAAGGCGCACCGGCAGCTTCTTCACCAGCGGGGGAGTCATGGATCCGCCGCCGGAGTGCAGCAGCAGGAGGTCACCGTCGTAGCCGCCGTCAGTGAGCTTTTCGTCAAGCTGTTCGACGTAGTCCGACACGAGCGGGCCCAGCAGCGCATTGGCCGTGGCGGTGGTGAAGCGGTCGTGCTCGAAGATTTCCGGCAGCACTTCCGCCGAGTTCGTCACCGCGACGTCGGGAAGTTCACGACGGAGGATTTCGACCATCCGATTTTCGTTTTCCGCATTCGCGTACGAATTGATGAAGCACACCGCAACGGTCTTCACACCGCGACGACGCAGCAGGCCGGCAAGTTCGACCGCTTCGTCTTCATCCAGGGGTGTGACAACACGGCCGGAGTAATCGATCCGCTCGGTGACTTCGAAGCGGTCGCGGCGGCGAATGTACGGCGGGGACACGTCCTTGTAGGCGTCCCACAGGTCGTCCTTTGTGCCGTCGCGGATCTCAATGACATCCCGGAAGCCCTTCGTGGTGACAAGCGCGGCCTCGGGGAACCGCCGGGTGATGAGCGCGTTGGTTGCCACGGTCGTGCCGTGGGAGAAAAGCTCAACGTCTTCGAGGTTGATCTCACCGCGCTTCACGCCGTTGAGAATGGCCTCCATGGGGTTTGAGGGAGTCGACGGGACTTTTGTCACGCGCATCGACTTGGTTTTTTCGTCAAAAATACAGACGTCGGTAAAGGTTCCTCCGACATCGACAGCGACACGAAGTGGTTTCACGAATACTCCTTTGTTTCATGATGTGCCTCCCAGTGTGGTTCGGAGCACACCGTGGTTCAATGGTGAAAACGAAGTCTTCCCCGGCCGTTTTTGTAGATTCTCCAAAGGCGTCGAAAGGGGAGGTGCCATGGACGCTGAAGAAAGGCTCGCCGCTGTTGAGGCCCTGCTGCGGGCCATGGGTTCGCCCGATCCTCTGGGCGCTGTAGTTCGCCAGCTCAATGCCTATGTCGACGGCGGGGCGATTATCTTCGACCACTCGGCCAATCCTGTTCGCGCTGCCGGGAGGGCGCCCGTGCATCTGCTTGCGGCTTCTCTGGATAACGGCATTGCCGAGGGGCAGCTGCAGTTGGGGCGGTGGCGTGCTTTGGTGCGCGCTGTGACGATTCGCGGCAGCCGCTACTGTGCGGTTCTCGTTGGGTCGGACGAAGGTTTTATGCAGGATGACGGCCTGTGGTTGCTTGAGCGTCTTGAGGCAGTGTTGGCAAGTCTTGACGGTGTAGCAGCATTTGCTGCCTATGAGCGTGTGCGCTGGTCCGAGCAGATTCTCCGCCAGCTGGAATCGGGTGTTCTGACAGCGCGCGTGCCGTATTACTGGGACAGTCTGGAGCGGTTGGGGTTCACGGTCTACTCTCCCGTGGTCTACGTGCGCGGCACGGTGAATGTCGAACCGGCCTCGCTTGTCGAAGAAACCGAGAAGTTGGCCGCCGACGGGGGAATCGCGCTGATCCATCAGTCAATCAGCGGGGATGAGCGCTCCACCTTTCGCATGCTCATCAGCGCTGACCTGAACATTGTGGACGCTCTCCGTGAGATCGAGGGTGTGGAATCGGCAGGGGTTTCCGAGGTGTTCGACGACCTGGGCACGGTTCCGGATCATGCGGCAGCGGCAATCCGCGCTGAGCGGATGGCGATCAACCGGGGGCGAAAAGTGCAGACCGTTGTTGAGCTTCGACCTTTGGAGTGGCTGCTGGCACAGCGTCCTTCGCGTTTGGACTATTCGCAGTTCGACCGGTTTGCGGCCGTCATCGCCGACAAACAGGACCTGGTCTCCACGGTGTGCGCCTATATTCAGCATGACCAGAGCGTTGATAAGTGCGCAGAAGCGCTGTCCATTCACCCGAACACCGTGCGGTATCGCCTAAGCCAGATCGAGCAGGCCCACGGTGAGTCGATGAAGAACGTCGACTTTCTGGCGAGCCTCTCCATTGCGCACCTGTGGCGGGAGGGCGCGGCGCTCTGATTCTTCTGGCTAGGTGGCCCTCGCCGAACGCTGGTAGGTTTTTGTTCAGCACCGCCCCAAGCATCCGCCGGAGGTCACCGTTTAATGAGTCTGGATACCACCGAGCTGCTTCTAGCGCTCGGCTTGATTCTCGGCGGGGGTCTCGGCTGGACCTACTACATGCAGGCCATACGAAAACAGCCTGAAACCGAAAAGTGGTACGACTCGGCTAATGGGGCGGAGAGCGGTGTCACGGACCGTGATGCCTCCCTGTATTTGGTTCCCTACGGTTCGCTGTTCTTCGGTGTTCTCGGGGTGGCGCTGTTGCTGGGTGGCATGAGCTTCCCTGAGCCCCTCGAAACGATCATTGCTCTTCCGTTCATGGCGGTTTTCGTCATCGCGGTCATCGGCATGACGGGCATTTTGGGAATCCCGCTGCCATGGCCTTTTGTGCCGCGTTGGGTTGTTGACATTCGCAAGAAGAAACGTGCCCGAGCCCGGCAGCGCCGAGAAGCCAAGAGGGCAAAAAAGAACAAATAGACCCGGTCCCCAGCACGGCAGCCCCGTCCCTACAGAACTGCCCGCCCCACCTCGTCAGCCAGACGAATGAGCTTTTCCGGCAGTTCCAGGTGCCCCGACCCGTCGCTGTTCTCCACGACGAACGGCCGCACCTCGAGCACGTCACGATTGCCCGCAAGCACCTCGCGAACACCAGCGTGCCCGTACAGTTCGACAAAAGTGCACAGCTGAGGGGGCATCAGCTGCAGCTCACCGGCGGCACTCTTGCGCACAGCGTCTTCAGGCGTGATCCACCCGTCGACAGTTGATTCAGCCGACACCCCAAGAACCTCCTGCCCAACAGGGCAAGCGGCCAAGAAGAACCACGTATGGAAGCGGCGCGGCTCAACCTCGGGTGTCACCCACACACTCCACGGGGTGAGCCAATCAGTGCGCAGAACCAAACCGTGCTTGCGCAGCAGATCAGCAAAGGACATTTCTCGGGCATCAACCGCCTCCCGGTCAGCCCGCCACTCATCAGTGTTCAGCGCGGTCAGCTCGCCGCCATCAGCAGCCGTGGCCAGCAGATAACCGGACTCTTCAAAAGTCTCCCGCGCCGCCGCAACCAGCAGGCCCCGCGCTTCATCCGCACTGACACCCAGCCGCTGCGCCCATTCCTCAGGCGAGGGCCCATGCCACGCATCAATTTCTGCACTGTCAGCAGCGTCGACCTTCCCACCAGGGAAAACGGGCCGGCCGCCGAACACCATCGACGATTGGCGCTTCTGCAGGTACGCCTCCGGTCCGCGCTCGCCATCACGCAACAAGATCACGGTGGCCGACGGTCGGGGAGTGTCCGGCTCAACGCCGCTCATACGCTCTTTGATCTTCGCCAGCGACTCTGCTGAGAAGTGAATTCTGGGATCCATGCCCTCACTGTATGGCCCCACCACCAGGTGCGCCACCAGCGGGCCCGCACCCGCCCGCGAAAGAAGACCGAGCCATCTGGCACCTCGTGGTTTTCTGCACCACATCACGAGGTGCCTGCCCGGTCCGCCTATAAACTCCAGGTGAGGGTCCCTCACCAGGGCCCGCAGCAGGTTCGACGCGCGGGCACAGCGCAGACACCGGATACAGCGCAGGCACAAGGAGCAGATTCATGGGGCAGCGGGCAGAAGCAGCGGCACTGCGAGTGGCTCGTCTGTCCCCACGCCTGTCTGACTACGCTGAGCTGCGCTCCAGCTGGCTGCGCGACATCATGGCCGGCATCACCGTTGGCATTGTTGCGATCCCCTTGGCGCTCGCCTTCGCAATTGCCAGTGGAGCACCCGCCGAAATGGGGCTCATCACCGGGGTCGTGGCAGGTTTTGTCGCCGCCATCTTCGGCGGTTCCCACGTGCAGGTGTCCGGCCCGACCGGCGCCATGGTCGTCATCCTCCTGCCGATCGCCACCGAATTCGGCTATCAAGCACTGCCGATTGTGGCCATCATGGGCGGAATCCTGGTGATCGCCGCCGCCGTACTCAAACTGGGGCGCGTGGTCGCCTTCATCCCGTGGCCCGTCATCGAGGGCTTCACGCTGGGCATCGCGATCATCATCTTCATGCAGCAAGTGCCCGCGGCCCTGGGGTCAGAGCCGGGAGAGTCGACGAATGCCATCATCGCGGCCGTCCAATCCTTCGCCCACATCAACACCACCCAGATGCTGTGGTCGCTGGCCATGGTCGCCGTCGTGGCCATCATCATGGTCGGGTCAACCCGCCTGCACGAACGTCTGCCCGGTTCGATCCTCGCGATCATCGCGGTAGCGGTCATTGCTCAGGTTGTCGAGGCGCCTCTCGCCGTGATCGGGGAACTGCCCACATCACTTCCCGCACCGAGTGCGCCGGACGCTGATCTTGCGCTGCTGCAAGCACTCATCGGCCCCGCATTCGCGGTTGCAGCACTCACCGCCATCGAATCCCTGCTGTCAGCCCGCGTGGCCTCCGGCATGACATCGGCCGGAGCCTATGACGGTGACCGTGAACTGCTCGGCCAGGGCTTGGCCGGGGTCGCTTCCGGCTTCTTCGGCGGCATGCCCGCCACCGGTGCCATCGCCCGCACCGCCGTGAACGTCCGCGCGGGAGCACGCACCCGCCTGGCCGCCATCGTCCACGCGCTTTTCCTTGCCGGAGTCGTCTACCTGGCCTCCGGGTTGGTCAGCCAGATCCCGATGGTCGCGCTCGCCGGTGTTCTGCTGGTGACAGCCGTCAACATGGTCGACTACCACAACGCCGGCAAGATCATCCGAAGCAGCCGGCAGGACGCGTTCATCTTCGCCCTGACAGCACTCATCACGGTGTCCTTCGACCTGATCTTCGCAGTGCTCATCGGCATTGCGGTCACCGCAGTGTTCGCACTGCGCGCCCTGTCGAAAACCGCTGCCGTGGAACACGAAGAGATTCCCGAACCCCACCAGCCGGAAGACAAGCACATTGCGATCGTCCGCTTCGACGGTGCGCTGTACTTCGGCATCGGCGACCGCATCCTCACCGCTGTCGAAGCAATTGAGGGCATCAACGACGTTGACGTCGTCATCCTCAAACTGTCCCAGCTGCGGTTCATGGACTCTTCCGGAGCGCGCGTGCTCGCCGAACTCATCAAAGTCTTCGGCAGGCGCAAGATCACCGTGATCGTCAAGGGTCTGCAAGAACGGCACAAACACCTGGCGACCTCGACTGGCGTCCTGTCATCACTGCGCGAAGACGACTACATCATCGCGTCACTGCCGGACGCTGTAGCTCAGGCTCGCGAAATCGTCGCCGCAAAACGCGGCTGACTCGCCGCTTGTAGGTTAAGCTGAGCGAATCTGACTTCGGCAGCACAGGAGCGCCGAGGCCGCTGAGAAACGCCGCTGAGAAGCGCAGCTTGAGTGCAGAGAAGCACCGAACCAGAGCTGCGCTCCCCGGTGTGGAAAGGGAAATCAATGCGTGATTCGAGTAGAAAGCCCGGTGGCTCACTGTGGCTTGTTTCCGGGGCTCTGTTTGTCATTGCGGCAAGCATCAACGGCTTCAGTGATGGGCTCCTCGACGTTGTTTCCTACCGATTCGCCCTTATCGGAACTGCCGTGTTCGCAGCGGCAGGTCTCGCAATGGTCCTCGCCGCACCGGGGCAGCAGCACGGCCAATCCTCGCGACGCAAGGGCGCGCTCATCGGCTTAGGATTGTCCGCGGTTATCGGCAGTGTCCTTGTGCTGCTTGACACCAGCGCAGAGAAGGCGCTGTTCGGCGAATTTCCCGGCTTCCTCATGCTGGTGGCCCTGCCGGCACTCATCATTGCAGCAGCAATCTGCCTGGCCGCAGCCTTTCCCGCAGCCTTGTCTGCCGAAGCTTCGGCCTGGCTTCTGTGCGCGATTCTCTATGCTGCAGTGCTTGCCGTGACTGTGTTCGGGGTCTTCCTCGAAGGCATCCTCAACAACAATGTGGCCTTCCCTGCCTCCCAGATCCTGGCGCTGCTGCTTATGACCGCGGCGCTCACGTGCGCCCTGCGCGCCCGTGAACTGAGCGGCTGCGCGCAGCCGTGGAAGCTGTTCACCCTGTTTGCAGTGCTGTCACTGCCGACGCTCATGTCGATCTTCTCTCTGCCCATCACAGCCTATGGCGGCCCTGGGCAGTTCTACGACTTCACTTACCTCGACGTGATCCTTTGGTCCATCGGCGCGCTTGCATTGTTCGCATTGATTGCCGTGTCCGTCGGCGCGTGGCGCTCGAGGAAGGCGTAGACCTCGGTGCGGTCAACACCGGGGAACGCTCCCGGTGGGACCGCGGCAAGGAGCGAGGCGTGGGTTCGGGCTGCCGGCCACGAGGCGTCTTCCCACTTGGCACTGAGCTGTTCAGGGGGCTGCGAACAGCAGCTGGGGTCCGGGCACTTCGATACCGACCGGTGGGGCGTTTCCTGCCCCATGAACCACTTGACGTGGGCAAACGGCACGCCGACGCTGATCGAGTACTCACCTCCGGGCAGCACTCGAGCGGTGCACCAGAAGGTTCCCTCCGGGGTGTCCGTGTACTGAAAATACGGGCTGAAACGGTCTTCCACCCGGTACACGGCACGCGACGTGAACCGCTTGCACGCAAACTGCCCTTCGACAGACCCCAGGGGGTCCTGGGGGAAGGGTAGCCCATCATTTGAGTACGCCTTGTGGATGGTTCCCGTCTTGGCGACCTTCATGAAGTGCACCGGAAGATCCAGGTGGCGCGTAGCTAGGTTTGTGAACCTGTGTGCGGCCGTTTCGTAGGACACCGAAAAACGGTCACGCAGCTCCTCAATAGAAATACGCCGGTTTTTCTTGTCGTTCTGCAGCTGTTCAACGGCTGATTTTTCTGGCACGAGCAGCGCTGCGGCCAGATAATTCACTTCGACGCGCTGGCGGAGGAAATCCTGGAAGTTTTTCGGCGGCGTGTGGCCAAGCACGTGCGACGCCAAAGCGGTGAGCACATGGGAGCGCGGATCGCCCAGTGCCTGTGAATCGTTCGACAGGTACAGCCGCTTATTGCGCGTGTCCGACACTGACCGCGTGGACTCCGGGAGGTCCGGCACGTAGTGCAGGGAAAAGCCCAAGTGGTTGGCGATTGCGGCGGTCTGTGCCTGTGACAGGGGGCCGTCGCCCGACCCAATGGCGCCAAGCAGCTGTGCTGCGGCGGCTTCGATGTCCGGGAAATAGTTGTCTTGGGCGCGCATTTCTTCGCGCAGCACTCGGTTGGCTCGGCGAGCCTCCTCTGGTGTTGCGGCCCGCTGTTCCAAGACTGTCGCCAGGGCTCGCTGCAATGAGGCAATCGCCTGGAGTTCGTCATTGCCCAGTGATTTGGCCCGAACAGTCGGCAGGCCCAGGACGGAGTACAGCGAAGAATTCTGGCGGCGCTCAACTTCGAGTTCCAGCGCCGCGCGAGGATCAGCCGGGGTGGGGTTGAGGAGGTCGTCAACCGAAACATCCAGTGCGCTGGCCAAAGTGCCGAGCATGTCGAGGCTGGGTGCGCGTTTGCCGGTTTCAAAAGCAGAGATCTGCGATGCCGCGCGCCCCACGAGCGCACCCAGTTCCGCCATCGTCATCCCGGCCTGCCCGCGGTAGTGCCGCAGGTTGAGGCCAATGGACAGGGCGTCAGCTTCCGCAGGGTCAGACTGGCTGGCCCCGGAGGGCAGAAAGCTGTTTTCAGGTGAGCTCGTCATAGGGCCAGTATCGCACCAAATGCAAAATAAGACAGTAATTTCTATACAGCAGAAAAATAGCTGAAATTCTCCTCAGAAAGTCTTCCGGAGACCTGGATCACAGAGAAAGATTGAATCCAACACCGGAACCGGCAGCACCGCCCAAGGCACAGCCACAACGGCACAGCCCCAGAGGCACCAGCTTCCCCGGTGCAACGGCTCACAACGGCTCACAAAGGAGAAACCATGACTGACCTGCACAACGCTTCGGCAATCCAGAAGGACTGGGACGAAAACCCCCGCTGGAAGGGCATCGAACGCGACTACACGGCTGAAGACGTCGTCAAGCTGCGCGGCTCGCTCATCGAAGAGCACACCATCGCCCGCCACGGTGCCGAACGCCTGTGGGAACTGGTCAACACGGAAGACTTCGTCAACGCACTCGGCGCGCTTACCGGTAACCAGGCCGTCCAGCAGGTCAAGGCCGGTCTGAAGGCCATCTACCTGTCCGGTTGGCAGGTTGCCGCTGACGCGAACCTCGCAGGCCAGACCTACCCCGACCAGTCGGTGTACCCGGCCAACTCGGTTCCCGCCGTTGTGCGCCGCATCAACAACGCCCTCATGCGCGCCGACCAGATCGAAACGGCCGACGGAAAGAAGACCGTCGAAGACTGGTTCGCTCCGATCGTCGCTGACGCTGAAGCAGGCTTCGGCGGCACGCTGAACGTGTACGAACTCATGCGCGGCATGATCAACGCCGGTGCTGCAGGTGTCCACTGGGAAGACCAGCTGGGCTCGGAAAAGAAGTGCGGCCACCTGGGCGGCAAGGTGCTCATCCCGACCGCACAGCACATCCGCACCCTCAACACGGCCCGTCTTGCAGCCGACGTCGAGAACGTGCCCTCGCTCATCATCGCCCGCACCGATGCGGAAGCAGCGACCCTCATCACCTCGGACGTTGACGAGCGCGACCAGCCCTACATCACGGGTGAGCGCACCGCGGAAGGCTTCTACCGTGTGAAGAACGGCATCGAGCCCTGCATTGCTCGCGCCAAGGCATTCGCTCCGTACTCCGACATGATCTGGATGGAGACCTCGACGCCTGACCTCGAAGTCGCCAAGCAGTTCGCCGAAGCGGTCAAGGCCGAATACCCGGACCAGATGCTGTCCTACAACTGCTCGCCTTCGTTCAACTGGAAGAAGCACCTGGACGACTCCACGATCGCCAAGTTCCAGCGCGAACTCGGTGCGATGGGCTACAAGTTCCAGTTCATCACCCTGGCCGGCTTCCACGCGCTCAACTACTCGATGTTCGACCTGGCGCACGGCTACGCCCGCGAACAGATGAAGGCCTACGTCGAACTGCAGGAACGCGAATTCGGCTCCGAAGACCGCGGCTACACCGCAACCCGCCACCAGCGCGAGGTCGGTGTGGACTACTTCGACCAGGTTGCCAACATCATCAACCCGCAGTCCTCGACCACCGCAATGAAGGGCTCCACCGAGTCCGCTCAGTTCTGACCCACGTCAGAAGAACCCCTAGAACGTCGGCTCTGGCAGCCACGGAGGCAGCCAAGCCACTCCACGGCGGCAGCCAAGTCACACCACGGAGGCAGCCAAGCCACAGCCCCTGCCAGGGCCGACGTTAACCCAGAAAAGGATCACACCGTGTCTCGCATGATTGTCCGCGGAACCCAGACTTCCGAGTTCGGCCGAGTGCTCTCCACTCCGGCTCTCGAGTTCGCTGCGGCTCTGCACAGTGAGTTCGAGACCGAACTGCGCACAGTGCTTCACGGTCGGCAGGTCTCCCGGTCGCGTTCAGACGTGGGTCGCCTGCCCGCCTCGGGGCAGCCGGTCTCGGTCCAGTCCGCCTCGGGAGAGTCCGACGAAGATCCGCGCACGATGCCGGGCTTCCGCGTTGTCGGTGCCGGTCAGGATGTCTGTTCCTCCCCAGACACCCCAGCTGGCACTGCCGACGCGGACGTCCCGCACACCGCCGGGATCTCGGGCGACACCTCGCGTGGCACTGACAGCCGCAGCATCGGCTTTGTCGAGGTGGTTGCTCCTGCTCTGGGTCAGCAGATTTCCGACGCGCTGCGTTCGGGAGCACAGCTGTGGGTGGCTGACTTCCACACCGGTTTGAGCCACCGGTGGAAGAACGTCGTCACCGCTCAGCAGAACCTGAGGGCCGTTGTGCGGGGAGAGGCTTTCGCCGTCGATCCGCACAACGGTCACCGGGTAAGCATCCGCACCCGGCAGATGCCGAAGGTGAGCATCCGCCCGCGTGACCTCCACGCCCGCGAAGCTCACCTGGTGTGGGAGTCCGACTCCGGTCGGCGCGTCCGCTCAGTTGCCGGTCTGGTTGACTTCGGCTTGTTCTTCTTCCACAACGCAGCCGGCCTGTACATGCGCGGTGAACACCTGCGGGTGCACCTGCCGGGCATCGAAACGGCAGCCGAAGCTGCCCTGTGGAACAGCGTCTTCGCCTACGCGGAAGACCGCATGGGCTTTGAGCGCGGCTTCATCCGCGCCACCGTCCAGGTGGACACCTTCGGCGGTGCCTCTTTCCTTGAGGACATCCTCTTCGCCCTGCGCGAGCACTGCGAAACCGTCACAACCGGTGTGCGCGCCTACATGTCCTCGCTCATTTCCGCAGCCCGCGACTTCGCAGACATTTCGTTCGACGACTGGACGACGCTTGACTACGACGAACCGTCCGTTACCGCTCTGCTGGACCGCGCGGCAGCTCTCAGCGCAGCACACGGTGCCCTGTTCAGCGCCGAATACGATTCCACGCGGCCTGAGATGACCCGCATCCGCGTGGGCGATCCGGCCCTCGTCGAAGAAGCCCGCGAACTCCTGAACACCACCCGCGCCCACGTGGCCGCCGGCGAAACCCAGCCGACCACAGACCCCGGCCGCACCGCCCTCATCGTGAGTGCCCGCATCCCGAACATCAGCATCGACGATGTTCACGCCAACATCCGCCGTGTGCTCGGCTACACCGACACCTACCTGTCGGGCCTGGGCGAGTACCGCGAAGACGGCCGAATCATCGGCACCGCCGCGGCGGAACTGTCCCACAGTCAGCTGTGGCAGTGGCTGCGCAACAGCGTTGAACTCACTGACGGACGAACCTTCGATACGACGGTCTTCACGCGCGCTGTCGCGGAAGAACTCGCGGTTGTGCCGCTGCACGCCGCCGACTACTTCCACGAAATCGCGGACATGCTGCGCGAAACCGTCGACCACCCAGATTTCACGGAGTCCTTCGTGCGGCTGGCCTATGACCGCTTCCTCGTGGAGCGGGCCGCACGCCGGGCCTCGTGATCCGGTTCTCGCACACGGAACCGAAACACACACAGAACCGCACGCACAGAAAAACTGACGAGGTGCCGCTCCAGGTGAGCGGCACCTCGTCAGTTTGTGCTGGGGTCAGCTGACAGTGGGCAGCACGGTCAGCTGTTCTTCAGCGCGCTCCAGCGTTCGGCGTGATCGGCGGCAAGCTGGCGGGCCTGACCGATGTAGGTCTGCGGGCGCAGCTCCTTCAGACGTTCGGCGTCGTCTTCCGGCAGACCCAGGCCCGCAGTGAATTCCTGCAGGTCAGCCTGGCCGATGCGGTGGCCGCGCGTGAGCTCCTTGAGTTTTTCGTAGGGGTTTTCCATGCCGGGAACACCGCGCAGGTAGGCCGCGCGCATGACCGACTGGACTGCTTCGCCGAGCACTTCCCAGTTGCTTTCGAGGTCGGCATCGAGGGCGTCGCGGTTGATGTCGAGCATCTTCAGGCCCTTGACCAGGTTGTTCATCGCCAGGATCGAGTGGCCGAACGCCACACCGATGTTGCGCTGCATGGTGGAGTCCGTCAGATCGCGCTGCAGGCGGCTGGTGACAAGCGTGTCGGCCAGGGTGTTCAGCAGAGCGCAGGACACTTCGAGGTTCGCTTCTGCGTTCTCAAAGCGGATGGGGTTGACCTTGTGCGGCATCGTTGACGAACCGGTCGCACCCTCAACGGGGATCTGCTTGAAGTAGTTCATCGAAATGTAGGTCCAGAAGTCCGTCGCCAGGTTGTGGGCGATCCGGTTGAACCTGTCGATGTCGGAGTACAGCTCCGCCTGGAAGTCATGCGATTCGATCTGCGTGGTCAGCGGGTTGAACGTAAGCCCCAGGCGGTCTTCCACGAAGCTGCGGGCGATCTCCGGCCAGTCGGCGCCGGGAACCGCGACCGAGTGGGCTGCGTAGGTGCCGGTCGCACCGTTGATCTTGCCCAGGTAGACAGTGTCCTTGATCCGCTTGAACTGGCGGGCCAGGCGGTGTGCGGTCACCGCGATTTCCTTGCCCATGGTGGTCGGCGTGGCCGGCTGACCGTGCGTGTGGGCGAGCATCGGAACGTCCGCGAGTTCCTGCGCCATGTCCGTCAGCTGATCAATGAGAGCTTCGGCCCGCGGCAGCCACTGGTTCTCCACCGCGCCCTTGAGCCCCAGGGCGTAGGACAGGTTGTTGATGTCTTCGGAGGTGCAGCAGAAGTGCACGAACTCGCGCAGGTCATCCCCGCCCAGCTCAGCCAGGCGGTCCTTGATGACGTACTCGACTGCCTTGACGTCATGCACCGTGACCTTCTCAATGTCCTTGAGCTTGGCAATCGTGTCAGCGTCAAAGTTCTCGACCAGACCGCGCAGGCCGGCCTTCTCTTCGTCCGTCACAGCGCGCACACCGTCGATCACACCGTTTTCCGACAGGTGGATCAGCCATTCCACTTCCACGTGGATGCGGTCGCGGTTGAGTGCGGCCTCAGACAGGTAGTCGACGAGGCCCGCCGCATCGGCACGATAGCGGCCATCAAGCGGGCTCAGGGCAATAGCGGGGTCAAGGTCAGCCAAAGTCACGCGAGTCATAGCCCCATCATCCCACGTCCGCTCCCGTGACGATTTCCACGACCTCGGTTCCATACGCCTCGAGCTTTTTGTCGCCGACCCCGCTGACCTTCCGCAGAGCAGCCAGCGACTGCGGCTGGGCAATCGCAATGTGCATGAGCGCCGCATCCGGGAACACCACGTATGCGGGGACACCTGAGTCTGCGGCGGTGGTCTTCCGCCAGGCGCGCAGCCGGTTGAAGATCTCCTCCTGGTCTTCTGTCAGGTGATACTTCCGCACACTCCCTGACGAGGCGGAGCTCGCCTTGGTCTGCCTCTTCGGCTTGGCCAGTTCGACCCTGACCTCACCGCGCAGCACCGGGTCGGCAGAAGCATCGACCATGAACACGCCGTACTCGCCGACCGGCACCGTCCAGCCGCGCGCCGTGGTCTGCCTGAACACCGAACGCCACTGCGCTTCGCTCAGATCAGCGCCGATGCCCCACACCGACAGGCTCTTGTGGTCAGATTCGTCCGAGCGTGGATTGTTCTTGCCGCGCAGCACATCGATGATCTGCCCCGTGCCGAACCGCTGACCTCGCTCGCGCTCCAAACGGATGATGGCCGACAGCAGCATCTGCACCGCCACCGTCGCATCCCACGCCTGCGGCGGATGAAGGCACGTATCGCAGTTGCCGCACGGGCCGGATTCCTCGCCGAAGTACTGCAGAATCTGCTGGCGGCGGCACGTGAGCGACTCACACAGGGCCAGCATCGAATCCAAATGCCGGCTCAAGTTCTGCCGGTGCTGCGGCGAACCCTCCGACTGACTGATCAGCCTGCGCTGAGCAACCACATCGCCCAAGCCGTACACCATCCACGCGGTCGCCGGCAGACCATCACGGCCAGCACGGCCCGTTTCCTGGTAATAGCCCTCAACGGACTTCGGCAGATCCACGTGGGCAACAAAGCGCACATCCGGTTTGTCAATGCCCATGCCGAACGCAATCGTGGCGACCATGACAACGCCGTCCTCGCGTAAGAACCGGGCCTGCCGGGCCGAACGCTCCTCCTGCGGCAAACCCGCGTGATACGCCATCGCATCAATGCCCTGCTCACACAGGTAATCCGCAAACTGCTCCGTCGACTTGCGCGACAAACAGTAGACAATGCCCGCCTCACCCGGATGCTCATCCTTGATCAGCTCCACCAGCTGCCGGCGCGGAGACGTCTTCTCCGCAATCCGGTACTGAATGTTCGGCCGATCAAAACTCGAAACAAAATGGCGCGCCTCACCCATGGCCAACCGCCGCGTCAGTTCATCATGGGCAGCCGGGGCGGCGGTTGCCGTCAGCGCGACACGCGGCACGGTGGGAAAACGCTCATGCAGAACCGACAAACCCAGGTAGTCAGTCCGAAAATCATGACCCCACTGGGACACACAGTGCGCCTCATCAATGGCAAACAGCGAAACCTCTGTCTGTTCGAGGAGGCGAAGCGTCCTTTCCTGGACGAGCCTTTCGGGAGCCAAGTACAGAAGATCCAAAGCACCCGAGCGGAACCGGGCCTGCACCTCGTGAGCTTCTTCCGGGCTCAGGCTCGAATTGAGGTAGGCGGCCTTGACCCCGAGCGCTTCGAGGGCCACAACCTGGTCCTCCATGAGCGCGATGAGGGGCGAAATGACCACGCCGGTTCCGGGACGCACGAGGGCCGGAATCTGGTAGCACAGCGACTTCCCGCCGCCAGTGGGCATGAGGACTACCGCGTCACCGCCTGTGCATAGGTGCTCGATGATCTCCTCCTGCTGCCCCCGAAACGACGAATAGCCGAAGACGGAATCGAGAACTTCGGCGGGGGTTCGCTGTTCGGCAGTCACGGGCACACCCTATCCGTGTTGCTGGGGAGTGTGCGGCTGAGTGTCGACCGGCTGTGGACAATTGCGCGCTTGTCCACAGGGCGCTGCGGGATCTGGTGGCTGTGTGCCGGCGGTGCGGAGGATCGGGCCATGGACGAACTGCACGCAATGATGAAGCAATGGGAAGCCGCCAGCGCCGAATGGGCAGGGTTGGCACGAGCTGTCGCCGCCGCCGACCCCGACTACTGGGAGGGCGCGGCCGCTGACGCCTTCCGCTGGCAGCTGCGGGAACGCGCACGAGCCTGCTCTGAGGCTGAACGCATGGCAGGTGAGGTCGTGCTCGCCTTCGCCGAGCACGTCAGGCAGGTGGCGCCATGACCTGGCTGGATCTTGATCCTCGCGCTTTTGCCGATTTGCCGCCGGACCTCGTCGCGCTCCTGCCAGCCGGGGTCGTGCCGACTCTGAAGGAACCGGATCTTGGGGAACCAACTGACGAGGTGCCGGTTCCGGGGGAGGGGAGTGGCACCTCGTGCGTTGGTGGGGAGTGCGCGGATGGCGGGGGCAGTCGTGAGGGCTCCCCTCGGGAGCCCGTCGACAGTGCCGAGCTTGCGTTCGCAGTGGCCTTCGCCTCGAGCCCCTTTGTCTTTTCCGCCTATGCGTGCGGGCCGCCGGGCATGCTTGTCATCAACGCTGTGTTCGATCCGGCAACCGCCGCGGTCATCGTGCGTCAGGACAGCGGTGAATTAGGCGCCGACGGTGTTCCGGCAGACCTGGGTGAGGCCGTACGCGGACGCCTGCTGCGCGGAACCTTCTGCGATCTGGGCGACCTTCCGCAGATATTCGGCGACATACTCGCCGCCGGCTACAGTGACGGCCGTTTCGCCGTGGGTGCGCTTACGCCTGAAGGCCAGCCGGGACATGTGTTTGAGCACGTCGAATTCACTGCCGCAGACCGTCCCGCTGCCACTGTCGCGGTTCTCGACGCAGCGCTCGCCGCGGCTTATGAATGGGTCGAATCATGAGGGTCATCGGAGGTGAGCGTGGATTCTCTGCCCGACTGGAAAACATTCGCAGTGCCGGAGGTGCGCTGGAAAGTCTGGGCGGAACCGTCGGAGACCTTGTACGGGCAACCCCACCGCCGCCGGGCGTGAGTTCACTGCTGGATTCGCCAGTGACGTGGGCGAAGGTTGAATACGCCTGTACTGCGTTCTTCATGCGCACACGCGGGCTCAGTGACAGCATTACGAAGCTCGGAACGCAGGCACTGCTGGCGGCAGCAGGCTATGAAACGGCGGATTCCGCGGCCCGAGCGGCGCAGCAGATCGGCAGTTGGGCCGCCGGCTGGGGACTGGGAGTCGCAGTGCGGGTGACAGCACCCCTATGGGCGGTGCCGGCGGTCATCGCAGCGCTGACAGCGGCCGGATGGATTGCGGTGGCCGACGGCCTCGTCACGCTTGCCACCGGCAACAGCCCCGAATTCGGCAAGAAGGCCATGGCAGCAGCCCGCGGGATCTTTGAACAGGCGCTGGCAAACAACACGGGCGCTTTCAGCAGAGTCCTCGATTCGGGACTTTCCGGTTTCGCCACCGGACTGTTCGGATTGCCCCCGCTGCCTCCGATCATCGACGCGATGCGCGCCGGACCGCTCACGCGCTCTCTGGCCAGGACGGGCGAAGCCAGCGGAGCCTTCCCGACAGAACCGCCGGAGGTCCGCTCCTACAAGGCGACGCCCGGTGGGTCGCCGGGCTCCCTGTCAGGTCTGTACGAACGTGAAGTCGCTGCGCACTCCGGACGCGACAACGGCAGGGTTCGGGTGGA
Organism: Brevibacterium ravenspurgense; assembly: GCF_001584615.1. Lineage (GTDB taxonomy): Bacteria > Actinomycetota > Actinomycetes > Actinomycetales > Brevibacteriaceae > Brevibacterium > Brevibacterium ravenspurgense. The sequence goes on from NZ_LQQC01000012.1 coordinate 292,464, forward strand.
CGCCGTGCGTGGGCCGGACGGGAAGAAGCGCTACATCGTGTATGTGCCCGCAACAACTGACTGGAGTGTCAAAGGAGGGCGCAACACAACGGACACCGCTACGAACGTGCAGACCATGGCCCAGCGCGAATCCGCCATGCGCCACGTGGTGAGGACGGCAATAAAGGAAAGCGGCATCGGGCCGGATGACGAAGTCATGTTCGTCGGCTATTCGCAGGGCGGGATTGTTGCGGCATCGCTGGCGGCCGATCCCGAATTCCGCAAACAGGCGAACGTGAGGCAGGTGGTCACGGTCGGCAGCCCCATCGGGCGCTTCGACGTCGGCAACACCAAGGTGCTGTCCATCGAACAGGACCGGGACGTGATTCCGGCACTCGACGGCACGGACAACCCAGACAAGCGCAACTGGACCACCATCATCGCCGACTCACCACCCGTCGACAGCCCTCTGGGTGCGCACTCATCTGATGCGTACACTGAGGTCATCCGCGATCTCGAGAAGAGCAGACAGCCCGATGTTGTGCAGTTCTCGAAAGACAACCGCGATTTTCTTGGCGGCACGGTCGAAGAGTCACGCGAATTCGAAGGGGTCCGGAAGGAAAAATAAGCGCTCATCTTGGCATGGGTCGTCACTTCCGTTAGATTGTGTTCACAATGTGAAACGAGTCACCGACGCCTAGGCGAACAGCCGAGCGCTCGGTTGGTTTGGCAAAGAGGCCACAAGCCATTCGGCCACGACTAGAGGAGAAGCTATGACTTCGAATCTCGCAGGCAACACCAATACTGCACAAGATTCAGATCGTCCGATGATTCAGATGCTTTCGCCCGAAGGCAAGCGAGTTCGCTCCGGAGAGTACGATTCCTACGCCGCAGACCTCACAGGCGAGGACATGCGGGAGTTCTACCGGGACATGGTGCTCATCCGTCGAGTAGACGCGGAGGGCAACGCCCTGCAGCGTCAGGGACAGCTGGGCCTGTGGGCGCCGCTCAAGGGCCAGGAAGCCGCACAGATCGGACTGGGCCGCGCACTGCGCAAACAGGACTTCGTCTTCCCCACCTACCGCGAACACGGTCTGGCATGGTGCCGCGGGGTTGAACCCGAAACGCTGCTCGGCATGTTCCGCGGCCAGCACCACGGCGGCTGGGACCCGCAGGAAAACCGCTTCCACACCTACACGATCGTCATCGGCTCGCAGGTTCTGCACGCCACCGGCTACGCCATGGGCGTGAAGTTCGACGGCGACGTCGCCACCGGCGACCTCGACCGCGACACCATCTCGGTCGCCTGCATGGGCGACGGCGCAACCAGCCAGGGCGACGTTTCGGAAGGCCTCAACTTCGCAGCTGTCTTCCACGCACCCGTCCTGTTCTTCATCCAGAACAACCAGTTCGCCATTTCGGAACCGAACTCCGCACAGATGGCAGCACCGCTGTTCAAGCGCGGAACCGGCTTCGGCGTGCCCGGTGTGCGCGTCGACGGCAACGACGTTCTGGCCATGTACTCCGTGGCGAAGGCCAGCGCCGACTCGATTCGCGCAGGCCTGGGCCCCATGCTGATCGAAGCGTTCACCTACCGCATGGGCGCACACACCACTGCTGACGACCCCACCAAGTACCGTTCAGACGCACTGACGGAATCGTGGCTCGAAAAGGACCCGATCGACCGGGTTCGACGCTTCCTGCACCACGAGGACTACGCCGACCAGAAGTTCTTCGATGAGATCGACGAAGAAGCGGATGCTCTCGCAGCCCGCATCCGCGCGGCCTGCATGGCCATGGAACCTCCGGCACCGTCAGAAATGTTCGACTCCGTGTTCGTCGAAAAGCATCCTCTCATCGAAGCCGAACAGCGCGAGTACCTCGAATACCTCGACTCGTTCGCAGAGGAAGGTGCACTGTGACCGCAGCTTCCACCCTCGACTCGATCCAGAAGATGCCCCTGTCCAAGGGCATCACCGCGGGCCTTCGCAAGGCCATGGAAGAAGACTCCAAGGTCGTTCTCATCGGTGAGGACATCGGCAAGCTCGGCGGTGTCTTCCGTGTGACAGAAGGCATCCAGAAGGACTTCGGCGAACAGCGCGTCATCGACGCCCCACTGGCCGAATCCGGCATTGTCGGCACCGCAATCGGCATGGCCATCCGCGGCTACCGTCCGGTTGTCGAAATCCAGTTCGACGCGTTCGTCTTCCCGGCCTACGACCAGATCGTGACCCAGCTGGCGAAGCTCCACGCGCGCACCCGCGGAAAGCTCAATGTGCCGGTCGTCATACGCATCCCCTACGGCGGCGGCATCGGCTCGCCCGAGCACCACTCGGAAAGCCCCGAAACGGTCTTCGCCCACCACGCCGGGCTCAAGATTATGACGCCGTCGAATGCGAACGATGCCTACTGGATGATCCAGGAAGCCATCAAGAGCCCCGATCCGGTTATCTTCTTCGAGCCCAAGCGCCAGTACTGGCTGCGCGGCGACGTCGACCTTGAGAACCCCGCAACCACCGCCTACAGCGCGCAGATCGCCCGCCCCGGCAAGGACTGCACGCTCGTGGCCTACGGTCCGCTCGTTCCGCAGGCGCTCGACGCCGCGGCCGCTGCGGCCGAAGAAGGCGTTGACCTCGAAGTCATCGACCTGCGCGGTCTCAACCCCATCGACTTCCCGGTCATCGAAGAGTCCGTGAAGAAGACGGGCCGTCTGGTAGTCGCCCACGAAGCCCCCGTCTTCCTGGGCCTGGGGTCGGAAATCGCCGCACGGATCAGCGAACGCTGCTTCTACCACCTCGAAGCTCCCGTGCTGCGAGTCGGCGCACCGCACGCCCCGTACCCCGGTTCGAAGCTCGAACAGCACTACCTGCCCGACCTTGACCGCATTCTCGATGCCGTCGACCGCGCTATGGACTTCTAAGGAACCCAATGACAGACACATTTCTCCTGCCCGACCCGGGCGAGGGGCTGACCGAAGCTGACATCATTTCGTGGAAGGTCGCCGCAGGCGACACCGTCACGGTCAACCAGATCCTCGTCGAAATCGAAACCGCTAAATCGCTCGTCGAACTGCCCAGCCCGCACGCCGGTGTGATCGCCAAGCTGCTGGTAGAGGAAGGCCAGACCGTCGAAGTCGGCACCCCGATCCTCCAGTTCGAAGGCGATGGCTCCGCATCCGGTGACACTCCTGCAGCGGACGCAGCCGATGACAGCGCGGACGATGAAGGCTCCGGCCCCAACCTCGTGGGCTACGGAACCACCGCGCAGTCCAAGCGCCGCCGCCCCCGTAAGGGACAGCAGGCCCAGCCGGAAGCTCCGGCGGCAGCGGCTCCCGCAGCTGAAGCCAAGCCCGCAGCCCAGCCCGAACCGGCCGCCCCGGCTCGTGCCGGACACGCCCTGGCCAAGCCGCCCGTGCGCAAGCTCGCTAAGGACAACGGCATCAACCTCGCCGATGTCCCCGCAACCGGCGAAGGCGGCATCGTCACTCGCGCCGACCTTGTGAAGTACATGGAAAGCGGACAGGCGAACACCGCGGACGCCCCGGCGACCGGCACCTCGGCAGCTGCTGCCGCACCGGGAACCGAAGAGCGCATCCCGTTCAAGGGCGTCACCAAGTTCATGGCGCAGGCCATGGTCGATTCGGCGTTCACCGCGCCACACGTCACCGAGTTCCTCGACGTGGACATGACCGAAACCATGGAGCTCGTGCGTCGCTTCAAGGCCTCCGGCGTTCTCGGCGATGTGAAGCTGTCGCCGCTGGCCGTTGTCGCAAAGGCTGTGACCTGGGCTGTTGCCCGCAACCCGCGGATCAACAGTTCGCTGGAGGGCGACGAAATCGTCGTCAAGCACTACGTCAATCTGGGCATTGCGGCAGCAACGCCGCGCGGCCTGGTCGTACCGAACATCAAGGACGCCCACGCGATGGGACTGGGTCAGCTTGCCGGAGAGATCCGCGAACTGGCACTCACCGCGCGCGAAGGCCGGACCACCCCGGCAGCGCAGACCGGCGGAACCATCACCATCACCAACGTCGGAGTGTTCGGCGTGGATGCCGGAACGCCCATCATCAACCCCGGCGAAGCCGCCATCCTCGCCTTCGGCCAGGTGCGCCAGCGCCCGTGGGTTGTCGACGGAGAAATCGTGCCGCGCGAAATCACCACGCTGGCAGTGTCTGCAGACCACAGGCTGGTCGACGGCGAGATCATCTCGAAGTTCCTCGCCGACGTGGGCCGCGCACTCGAAGACCCGGCGGTCATGCTGGCCTAAGGTGCGGTGCCGATGCGCCTCGGCTGTACCAGAGCTGCAGTCCGATTCGTGGTGCCTCATTGTCAAGTCCCCGCGTAGTGGGGGTCCGTGCCTCATGTGTTTTTCCCCGCGTAGTGGGTGTGGGGTTTAGCTGACGCGGCGTATGCTTGTGGTTGGTGGGGTGTGTGGGTGGGGTTGTTCTTCGATTTTGCGGGTTTTGGTTGCGGCGAGTCGGTTCAGTTCGTTTTGGATGCGGGTTATTTCGC
>NZ_LQQC01000013.1 GCF_001584615.1 Brevibacterium ravenspurgense
GATGGTCTTCTCCTTCTTCGACGCCGCTGCATAAGCCAGAGTGTCCGTCCTATTCATCCCATACCTGGCCTTCAATGACAATCCCTCACGATCCATACCCCATGGTCGCCATACACCCACAAATTTCACGGGGAAAAATACATGAGGCACGGCCCCTGTTCACCCGGGGACTTTCCATGAGTCTCGTCGCGATTTGGCGCATCGGCGCGCATCGGTTTAGAATAATTCCCTGTTGTGGCCGAATTGTGCCCCAACGCGCTCACACAGCGATGCTGAGCACAGGCCCTTCTCTCACAGGCCTGACACACGCTGGTGAGACATCGTCGGAACTAGGGACTATCCACCCCGAAGGTTTCGCACAAGCCCTTCACCGGGCAAAGAGCAACCACCGCTGTGTTCACGTCGGCGCGAACGCCGACAGGGGAACGAGCCCGGTGGAACTGTGAAGATGTCTCGGCGGCTGCCCTCACGCACTTAATGCGAGGACAACGCCGCCGGCAGAAGTCAACTGGAGGAGAGTCATGGCAGCAGTCTGCCAGGTAACCGGGGCCACCCCTGGTTTTGGGAACAACGTCTCCCACTCGAACCGCCGCACCCGTCGTCGGTTCGACATCAACATTCAGAAGAAGCGCTACTACGTGCCGTCGCTGCGCCGCAAGGTCACGCTGACGGTTTCGACCCGCGGCATCAAGGTCATTGACGCTCGCGGCATTGACGCTGTGGTCAACGAGCTCATCGCTAAGGGAGTGAAGCTCTGATGGCAAAAGCACAGGACGTACGCCCCATCATCAAGCTGAAGTCAACGGCCGGAACCGGTTACACCTACGTGACCAAGAAGAACCGCCGCAACACCCCCGACCGCATCGTCATGAAGAAGTACGACCCAGTGGTCCGCAAGCACGTCGAATTCCGCGAGGAGCGCTGATAGTCAATGGCTAAGAAGTCTAAGATCGCACGCGAAAAGCAGCGCCAGGCCATCGTCGAGCGCTACGCTGAACGCCGCGCCGAACTCAAGCGTCAGCTGGTTCACCCCGATTCCACCGACGAACAGCGCGAGGAAGCACGCCTGGGTCTGCAGAAGCTGCCCCGCGATGCTTCGCCGGTCCGTCTGCGCAACCGCGACCAGGTTGACGGTCGTCCGCGCGGTTACCTCCGCAAGTTCGGTGTTTCCCGTGTTCGCTTCCGGGAAATGGCCCACAAGGGCGAGCTTCCCGGCGTTACCAAGTCGAGCTGGTAAGGTTTTTCCTGTTCGTCTCGGTTATACCGAAACCTAAGTCCTAGAGGAGGACGTTCTTATGGCTAAGAACCGCAGCGAGCTTGTCGCAGAAGTTGCAGACAAGTCCGGCCTGACCCAGAAGCAGGTCTCCGACGTTCTCGATGGTGTCTTCGACGCCTTCGCAGATGTCGTCAGCAAGGGCGAAAAGCTCACCATCCCGGGCTGGCTGTCCGTTGAGCGCACCGAACGTGCCGCTCGCAAGGGCCGCAACCCGCAGACCGGCGAGGAAATCCAGATTCCCGCTGGCTACTCCGTGAAGCTTTCGGCTGGTTCGAAGCTCAAGGCTGCTGCAGGCAAGCCCTGATCAAGCAGACTGAGGACTTCAACGTTCTTTAGCTCTGACCGCAGCGCCTAGGTGCAGCGGCGAGCACTCGCGAGGGGATCCCGACGTTTGTCGGGGTCCCCTCGTTGTTTTGTGTGTGCGGTTTGGGGTGGGTTTGGTGGGGTGGTTGCTGGTTTGTGCTGCTTGTGCGCTGGAGGGGCTGCTGGTGGGGCTGCTGGATTCCTGGGGGTCATTTGGCGCTGGGGGCACCCGGTGGCCGGATTCTGCGCTTTAGGCACGAATCCACCCGTTAGCCGCAAGGGGACACCCGTTAGCCGGGATCTGCGCTTTAGCAGTAACTGCTAACGGGAGTTTTTGTTGCTAAAGCGTGGGTGGCTGCTGGGTAGCGCCGAGGTGTCAGGTTGGGCTGGCTGCTGGAAGTGGGCCGAGGTGCCGGGTCGCCGAGGTGGGTGCTGGTGGTCAGGGGAGCAGCGCCTCGTGTTTGTGGTGGGAGCGGGCTTGTTGCTGGCCGCGGGCACCCGGTGGCCGGATTCTGCGCTTTAGGCACGGATCCACCCGTTAGTCGCACGGGGGCACCCGTTAGCCGGGATATGCGCTTTAGCAGTAACTGCTAACGGGAGTTTTTGTTGCTAAGGCGTGGGTGGGTGCTGGTGGTCAGGGGAGCAGCGCCTCGTGTTTGTGGTGGGAGCGGGCTTGTTGCTAAAGCGTGGGTGGGTGCTGGAAGTGGGGCGACGCGTCGAGGCGTTTGGTCGGGTGGTTGCTGGTTTGTGCTGCTTGTGCGCTGGAGGGGCTGTTGTATCCGTGGGGGTCATTTGGTTTTGAGGACACCCGGTGGCCGGATTCTGCGCTTTAGGCACGGATCCACCCGTTAGCCGCAAGGGGACACCCGTTAGCCGGGATCTGCGCTTTAGCAGTGACTGCTAACGGGAGTTTTTGTTGCTAAGGCGTGGGTGGGTGCTGGAAGTGGGGCGAGGCGCCGAGGTGTCAGGTTGGGCTGGCTGCTGAAGGGAGTCTCCCCTCGGCTAAGGCGTGGATTCGTTGCTAACCGGTGTGCCCCAGCGCCTCACGCCGGGGCCGAACCTCGGCAGCGCGCCGCGAAAACACCCCGTAAGTGTTGTCCAACATATTGGACAACACTTACAGGCTTCGCTGGTTTACAGGGCTCGTAGAGGTTGACCATAAAAGGAGACAACCCCTACGAGCCCTTGGAGAGCCGACGACGATGTCCTACACCAGGCACGATCCCAGCCGCACAGTCCGTGCGCCCCGCGGTACGGAGATCACCGCACGCAGCTGGCAGACGGAAGCCGCGATGCGCATGCTCATGAACAACCTCGACCCCGAGGTTGCCGAAAGGCCCGAAGACCTCGTGGTCTACGGCGGAACTGGCAGAGCAGCCCGCAGCTGGGAAGCCTTTGACGCGATCGTCGATACTCTCAAAGAACTGCGCGAAGACGAAACTCTGCTCGTTCAGTCCGGCAAGCCCGTCGGAGTGCTCCGCACCCACGAATGGGCACCGCGCGTGCTGATTGCCAATTCAAACCTCGTGGGCGACTGGGCCAACTGGGAGCACTTCCGCAAGCTCGAAGCCGAAGGCCTCATGATGTACGGCCAGATGACCGCAGGTTCGTGGATCTACATCGCCACGCAGGGCATCCTCCAGGGCACCTACGAAACCTTCGCCGCTGTTGCCAACGAACACTTCGACGGCACACTCGCCGGCACGCTCACCGTCACCGCCGGGTGCGGCGGAATGGGCGGTGCCCAGCCGCTTTCAGTCACACTCAACGGAGGCGCGTGCCTCATCATCGACGTCGACCGGACCCGCATGGAGCGCCGCCAGGGCAAACGCTACCTCGACGAGGTTGTTTCGGACCTCGACGAAGCTCTCGACCTGGTTCTCGCAGCCAAAGCTGACAAGCGCGCCCTTTCTGTGGGTCTGGTGGGCAACGCGGCGGACATTCTGCCGGAGCTGCTGGACCGCGGTGTTGCCGTCGACATCGTGACCGACCAAACCTCAGCGCACGACCCCCTGTCCTACCTGCCGCTTGGTGTCAGCGTGGACGAATGGTCTGAAGAAGCCGAAGAGAACCCCGAAAAGTTCACCCTGCGCGCGCAGGAGTCGATGGCCAAGCACGTCGCCGCAATGGTCGGCTTCCAGGACAAGGGCGCGGTCGTGTTCGACTACGGCAACTCCATCCGCGATGAAGCCCGCAAGGCCGGTTATGACCGTGCCTTTGAGTTCCCCGGCTTTGTGCCCGCCTACATCCGACCGCTGTTCTGCGAGGGCCTCGGCCCCTTCCGCTGGGTCGCCCTGTCCGGAGATCCGGAAGATATTCGGGTGACTGACGAAGCACTCAAAGAGCTCTTCCCTGACAACGACCACCTGCACCGTTGGCTCGACGCCGCACAGGAGTACGTCGAGTTCGAAGGTCTGCCCGCCCGCATCTGCTGGCTGGGCTACCGGGAGCGCCACAAGGCGGGCCTGCTGTTCAACCAGCTGGTTGCCGACGGCAAAGTGTCGGCCCCCATCGTCATCGGCCGCGACCACCTGGATTCGGGCTCCGTGGCGAGCCCCTACCGCGAAACCGAAGCCATGCGCGACGGCTCGGATGCCGTGGCTGACTGGCCTTTGCTCAACGCCCTGGTCAACACCTCGTCGGGTGCCAGCTGGGTGTCCCTGCACCACGGGGGAGGTGTCGGCATGGGTCGATCTATTCACGCCGGCCAGGTCTCGGTTGCCGATGGCACGGAACTTGCCGCGCAGAAGCTCGAGCGTCTGCTGACGAACGACCCCGCGATGGGCGTCATCCGCCACGTGGATGCTGGCTACGAGCGCGCTCACAAGGTCGCCGCTGAGCGCGGGCTGTGGGTTCCCGCAGATGAAAATCTCAACCGCCGCGCCGAGCAGGACGCGTAGGCTGAAGTCATGACTTCTCTGCTTGTCACCGACATTGCTGAGCTCGTCACGAACGACCCGCACGCGCAGGACCTCCTGGGCGTGCGGCAGAACGCTGCGCTGCTCGTTGAGGACGGCACGGTGGCCTGGGTCGGCGACACCGGGCAGGCGCCGGCCGCGGACGAGGTGGTGCCTGCCTCAGGCCGCGCTGTCATCCCGGGTTTCGTCGACAGTCACAATCACTTGATCTTCGCGGGCGACCGCTCGGAGGAGTTCGCCGCCCGCATGGCCGGGCAGGCGTATTCGGCCGGCGGAATCGCCACCACGGTCAGCGCGACTCGCGAAGCTTCGGCCCAGCAGCTGGAGGACAACCTCGTTCGTCTGCTGCGGCAGGCGGAGCACAGCGGCACCACGACGTTTGAGATCAAGTCCGGCTACGGCCTGACGGTCGAAAGCGAACTCGAGGCGCTGCGCATTGCCCGCCGGCACACCGAGGAGACGACCCTCATGGCAGCCCACGTGGTGCCGGCCGAATACAAGGAAGCGCCGGATAACTACGTCGACCTCATCATCGATCAGATGATCCCGCGGGCAGCTCAGGAGGGCCTGGCCAAGTGGCTTGACGTGTTCTGTGAGGAAGGCGCCTTTGATATCGCGCAGACCCGCCGGATTGTCGACGCGGGGCTCGCCCACGGTCTGAAGCCTCGCCTGCACGCGAATCAGCTGAGCGATATGGGCGCCATGGCCCTGGCTGCTGAGGTCGGTGCGGTGTCGGCTGATCACGCGACTTTTGTCAGTGATGAGGACCTGGCTCGCATTGCCGAGGTGGGAACTGTGCTCACGCTGCTGCCCAGCATTGAGTTCTCTACTCGCCAGCCGTACCCGGATGTCCGCAGGTATCACGAGGCGGGGGTCACGGTGGCGATTGCATCTGACTGCAATCCGGGCAGCGGCTTTTCGAATTCGATTCCCTTCTGCATGGCCATTGCCGTACGCGATATGCACTTCACGGTCGAGCAGGCGCTGTGGTCGGCCACGGCCGGCGGTGCGCGCGCCCTGCAGCGGACCGATGTGGGTGCGCTGACCGTGGGCAGTCGGGCTGATTTCAGCATTCTGGATGCCCCGTCCTATCGGCATTTGGTCTACCGGCCCGGCGTGCAGCAGATCGCTGAGGTCTACCGCGCCGGCACACTCATCTCCTCGAACCCATCCCCATTCACATGTAAGGAGCTCCCGTGACGACTTCTGTCGCTCTTGATCCCCAGGCTCTGTCGTTTGCCGATGTCATAGCTGTTGCCCGGCACGGCGCACAGGTCACCATCCCCGATTCCGTTCTCGCCGATGTCGCAGAGGCCCGACGTGCGGTGGATGCTCTGGCCGCCCACCCGAAGCCCGTCTACGGAGTTTCGACCGGCTTCGGAGCGCTCGCACAGCGCCACATTCCGCACGAGAGCCGCGCGCAGCTGCAGAAGTCGCTCATCCGCTCCCACGCTGCGGGCATCGGCGACCCGGTAGAGGTCGAGGTGGTGCGTGCGCTCATGCTGCTGCGCGCCCGCACTCTGGCCACCGGGCGGACGGGTGTGAAGGTTGAGACCCTGCAGACCTATGTTGAGATTCTCAACGCCGGCATCACCCCGTGGGTGCATGAGCACGGTTCGCTCGGCTGTTCTGGTGACCTCGCCCCGCTGTCGGCGTGTGCGCTCGTGGTGATGGGCGAAGGGAAGGTGCACGGCCCGGACGGTGAGCCCGTCGATGCTGGCCCCGTCCTTGCCGAAGCCGGCATCACTCCGGTGCAGTTGGAGGAAAAGGAGGGCTTGGCGCTCGTCAATGGAACCGACGGGATGCTGGGCATGCTCATCCTTGCGCTGTACGACCTTGAAAAGCTTTTGACGACCGCTGATATCAGCGCGGCTATGTCTGTTGAGTCCCAGTTGGGCACCGACCAGGTGTTCAAGCCCGAACTGCACTACCCTCTGCGCCCACATCCGGGCCAGCGCACGAGTGCCGGCAATATGTTTGCGGCTCTGCAGGATTCCGAGATCATGGCCAGCCACCGGGATTCGGAGCATTTGGTGCAGGATGCGTATTCGCTCCGCTGTTCGCCGCAGGTGACCGGAGCCGCCCGGGATGCCGCAGTGTTTGCGGCGCAGGTGGCCGCACGCGAAATCCGGTCGGCGGTGGACAACCCGGTGGTTCTCCCGGACGGCACCGTGTCCTCCAATGGCAACTTCCACGGAGCTCCGCTTGCCCACCAGTTGGACTTCTTGGCGATTGTGGCTGCCGATGTCGCCTCAATTGCGGAGCGTCGCACGGATCGGGCGATGGACAAGACGCGCAATGAGGGCCTGCACTCGTTCTTGGCGCACGACCCGGGTGTGGATTCGGGTCTGATGATTGCGCATTACACGCAGGCGGCCATGGTGTCGGAATCCAAGCGACTGGCCACACCGGCGAGTGTTGATTCGATTCCGTCGTCGGCGATGCAGGAAGACCACGTGTCGATGGGGTGGGGTGCGGCCCGCAAACTGCGCCAGTCTTTGGACAACCTTGCGCGTGTTCTGGCAGTCGAAATCTATGCGGCAGCGCGGGCGGCGGATCTGCGTGACGCGGCCGCCAGCCCCGTGACCGGTGCTGTCATCAGCCTGCTGCGCGAAACCGTTCCCGGCCCCGGCTCGGACCGCTTCATGTCGCCCGAACTCGCGCAGACTGTTGAGCTTGTGACCAGCGGCGCTGTCCTCACCGCCGCTTCGGAAGCGGGAACGTTCGAGCACACGCTCGCGGATGTCGACGGCACGGTGCTCACCGGGGTCAGCTGATGTCGGTTCTGGGGCTTATGGCCGCAATCCGCGATGTCGGGCGCGACCCGTCCGGCTTGGGCTATCGGCGCTTCGGCTTCAGCCCTGAAGAGCGAACTCTGCGTGAATGGTTCATCGCCGAGTGCCGTAAGCGCGGCTTTGACGTCGAAATCGACTCCAATGGCATCACGTGGGCGTGGGTGACCGGGCCTGGGCCGAACGCCGTGGTCACCGGATCGCACCTGGACTCCGTCCCCGGCGGAGGCGAGTTCGACGGTCCGCTGGGTGTCGCCTCGGCCCTGGCTGCGGTCGACCAGCTGAAAGCCGATGGGCGCCTCGAACGGGCGGAAAGGCCCCTGGCGATTGCCGTGTTCCCCGAAGAGGAGGGCAGCCGCTTCGGCGTTGCCTGCCTGGGCTCGCGCCTGCTGACGGGAGCCATCGACCGTGACAGGGCGCTGGCACTCAAGGACGCCGACGGCGTGACGTTCGCCCAGGCGGCCAGCGCCTACGGCCTCACACCGGAGCACATGGGCGCTGACCGCGACCGCCTGAACCAAATCGGATCGTTCATCGAACTGCATGTCGAACAGGGCGTGGGGCTCATCAACACCGACCAGCCGGTGTCGATCGGCAGTTCGATCATCGGTCACGGCCGCTGGAACTTCCGGTTCACGGGGCAGGGCAACCACGCCGGAACAACCCCGATGAGCCACCGGGCTGACCCGGTTGCTGCGGCAAGTTCTGTGATCGGCGGGATTCCGCAGATCACCGGGGCACACAGCGGTTCTGTCGCCACGGTCGGCAGGACGCACATTCACCCCGGCGGGACGAACGTCATCGCCTCGTCCATGGACTTCTGGCTGGACATCCGCCACCCTGACGACACGGTTGTCGAGGCGGTGCTCGCCGACATCACCGACCGCGCCCAGGATGTTGCGGCGAGTGTTGAGGGGCTCACCGCCGAAGTGCGGCGCGAATCCTATTCGCCGACCGTGGACTTCCACGCAGCCCTCAACGACAGGCTGCAGGCGGTCTTGCCGAACGCACCGCGCATGCCGTCAGGAGCGGGCCACGACGCCGGCATTCTCGCCGCCCACGTGCCCTCGGCCATGCTCTACGTGCGCAACCCCACGGGTGTTTCCCACGCGCCGGAAGAGGCGTGCGAAGAATCCGACCAGATCGCCGGAGCGGCCGCCCTTGCCGATGTTCTGGCCGCGGAACTGAAAGCCACAGCATGAAGCTCTTCTTTCCGCGCGCCTACATAGACGGCGAAATCCGCACCGATGTCCTCGTCACGGCTGATGAGAGCGGCACCATCACCGCTGTCGAATGCGGCACCCCGCCCGCCCCGGAGCCAGCTGCCCCCGTGCCAGCTGCCTCCGTGCCAGCCGCCCCCGGCACCTCGCCCGGTTTCCCAACCGGCACCTCGTCAGAAGACATCCACGTCTTCACCGGCACGGCGTTCCCGGGTGCGCACAACGCGCACTCGCATGCCTTCCACCGCCTGCTGCGCGGCAGGACGCACGATGACGGGGGCACCTTCTGGACGTGGCGGCAGGAAATGTACGCGGCAGCTGCCTCCCTGACTCCGCAGCTGTACCGCGAAGTCGCCACGGCGGTGTTCGGGGAGATGATCGAGGCCGGCTACACCTCGGTCGGCGAGTTTCACTACGTCCACCACGCCCCGGACGGCACCGCCTACCCCGACCACGCCATGGAGCGCGCCTTGGCCGAAGCGGCAGCAACAGCCGGCATCCGCCTGGTCCTGCTGGACACGTGCTATCTGCAAGGCAGCATCGGCAAAGAGCTCGCACCCGAACAGGTGCGCTTCGGCGATGGCAGCATCGACGGGTACATGCGCAGGCACGCCAGTCTGCGCGAAGCACTTGCCGACTTCAGCCCGCTGGTCACCGTCGGTGCGGCCATCCACTCGGTGCGCGCCGTCGCCGCGGAAGACCTTCCGCGCTTTGCTGAACTCGATGGCCCCCTGCACATCCACCTGTCCGAACAGCCTGCCGAAAACGAACAGGCGCTCGCCGCCTACGGGAAGACCCCCACGCGGCTGCTCGCCGAGGCGGGGCTCCTGTCACCGCGCCTGTCGGCGGTGCACGCCACTCACCTGAGCGATGACGACATTCGGCTGCTGGGGGATGCCGGGGTGCACATCGTCATGTGCCCCACGACCGAGGCGGATCTCGCCGACGGGATCGGGCCGGCACGTGCGCTCGCGGACGCCGGAGCGGTCATCTGCCTGGGCTCTGACCAGCACGTTGTGCTGGACTCCATGCGGGAACTGCAGGCACTGGAAGCCGGTGAGCGGCTGGCATCGGGCCAGAGGGGACGCTTCAGCCCAGCCGAACTCATCACCGCCCTGACGCAGTCCGGGGCTTCGGCGTTGGGTCTGCGCTCTGGGATTGCGGTAGGGTGCCCAGCAGACATCGTCACTGTTGAGCACGCAAGTGTTCGCACCGCCGGTTCACGCGGAGAACAGGTGGTGATGTCGGCCACCGCTGCGGATATCAGCGCCGTCATCGTTGCCGGCCGGGTTCGCCGCTCTCGTCCTAAGGGCGCTGAACAGGATTCGCTGGGGAGGCTCTACGCACGGTTTTTCAAGGAGGAATAACGTGGCAGAAGTTCCGGCACTCAGGCGTTCCGTTGGGATTCTGCGCCATCTGGGCTCGTCATTGCGGCCCATCAGCGCCGGAGCTCTCGCACGCACCCTGGACATTCCCCGCTCCAGCCTGTACGACCTCCTGGCTGTTCTCGAAGAGCTCGACATGGTGCGCAAAGTCGACACCGGCTATGTGCTGGGCTCTGGTATCAGTGAACTCGACGCCGCGCACTCACGTCACGCGTCTCTGCAGCGGATTGCCCAGCCGGCTGCGCTCGAAACAGCTGAAGCGGCCGGCGGTTCCGTCCAGTTGGCGGTTCTGCGCGGCTGGGAGACGGTGTACCTGCTGAAGGAGTCAGCCAAGAGGGCGCCGCGGATCGTCACCGAGGCCGGCATCCGCATGCCCGCCTATCTCACCGCGACCGGCCGGGCGATCCTGTCCCGGCTGGAGAGGCGCGAGGTGGTGGCGATCTTCTCTTCTGAACTCGTCTTTGCGCAGCGCACGGGGCAGGGGCCTACGTCGCTGCGGGAACTCAACAGCGAATTGGCCGGTGTTCGCTCCCGCGGCTATTCGATTGAGCACGGTGAAATCAGCGACGGCATTTGGACTGTTGCCGCCCCCATTGTCGATGCCGCGGGCAGGCCGATTGCCGCATTCGGCATTTCGCTGCCCACTGATGACAGCGGGGAAGACCGTGAAAGGGAAGTCAGCGCCCTGGCAGTAGAAGCCGCTGAGGGAATCTCAGTGCGTCTGCGCTGAGCCTTTGCCCAGGAGCAGTTCTCCGCTGCGCACCGAAACAGCCGGCGGTGAGGAGAGTGGAAGCTTTGAAAAAATACGAATTCAGTACAGAATGGGTTTTTCGGACAGAATCACACGTTCACGAAGCGCACAGATACGTCTCATCTATCGCCGAGCCGGTTTTATGTCAGTGGTTATCGGTAGGCTGAGATTCGTAAGGGTGAACTTGGCGTCACCCGCTGCGCTGTAACAGGCGCATACGCAGAAAGGAGCAGAATGGCGGATGTCCCGGCTCTTCGGCGCGCAGTTGCGATGCTGCGCGCTGTTTCCCTCAGCAACGAGCCCATGAGCGCCGGACAGCTGTCACGGGAACTCGATATTCCCCGCTCCACCGTCTACGACATCCTTGCGGTCCTTGAAGAGCTCAACGTTGTCAGCAAGCGCAAGAACGGCTACGTGCCGGGGCCGGCGTCTACTGGCGTGGGTGCTGCGTATCTGCGCTCCGTGCCGTTGGTCAATGCGGCAGCTCCGGCCATGCGCGCGCTGGCAGACGCCATTGACGGCTGTGTCCACCTGTCCACGCTGCGCGGCAATGAAGCACAGATCCTCACGGCAGACCGCGGTCCTGACGCGCCCGCGTGCCCGTCGTGGCCCGGTGATGTGCAGCCGGTCGCAACATCAGCAGCCGGCCAGGCGATTCTGTCCTGCCTGCCCAAAGGTGCGATTGCCGGACTCATCGACGAACACCTGATGCCCAGGGTCCTGGAAGAGCTTCGCGCGGTTCGTCTGCGCGGCTATGCCATCGAACACTGCGACGATTCCAGCACGTGGACCATCAGCGCCGCTCTGCAGCCCAGATCAGGTTCGCTGGTTGCGGCCCTTTCCATCGTCCTGCCGGCCAACTACTGGAGTGCTGACAACGAACTGCGCGTTGCGAAAGCCCTCAAGCTCACCGTCAAGAGGCTTTCTGACCGTCTCAACTGACGGTTAGGGTTGTTTCGTGACTTTGCGACACGACCCTGCAGACGAGCCCTTCTTCCGTGAATGGAACGAAGCGCGCCGCCGTGAAAACGGAGGCCAGCGGACAATTACACGGTCCCGTAAGCGCTCAACCCTCCTGCAGGAACACCTGGGACTGCACCGGGGTCTTCCCGTCCCCGCCTGTCTCGCAGTCGGATCAAAGGGCAAAGGCACCGCGGTGGCGGCAGCAACCGCAACCCTGCACGCCGCGGGTCTGCGCGTGGGAACCATCACGAGCCCGCCGCTGCGCCACAATCGCGAACGCGTTCGCATTGACGGCCGCGCGATTTCCCAAGCGGACTACGAGGCGCTGTCCCAGCGGGCCGCCCGTGCGCTTGAGGCTCTGCCCTCCTCAGATGACGGCTATCTGCCGCCTTCGGGCATGTATACCCTCATTGGGCTGAGCTGGTTGCTGGATGCAGGGGTCGATGTCCTCGTCGTCGAGGAGGGCCTGGGCGGTCTGAGCGACGATGTTTCGCTGTTCTCCTACCCGGTTGTCGGGGTCACGCAGATCTTTGCGGAACACCTGGACGTTCTGGGCGGTTCGCTCGATGCTGTTGCGGCTGATCTGCTGGGAGTCATTGACGACGCCACAGAGCGGGTGGTGGCGTTTTCACCGCAGCCGCTCCAAGCACACAGCCGCCTGCCTGAGCACACAGACTTCGTTGAAACCGGCGCAACCCTGGAGCGCAATATCCGAGTAGGCGCCAAAACTGCGTGCAGTCTGCTGGAAGTCAGCTTCCCAGACCGGAAGCAGGCAGCCCTGCCGAATGCCGAAGAGCTCGTAGAAAAGCTGATTCTGCCGGGCCGCGCGTCCCTGCACACGGTCAGCGGGGCGCAGTGGTGCATCGACACGTCCATCAGCCCGGAAGGTGTGGCTGATATTCGTGCTCGCGCCGAAGGGATCCTGCGTCCCGGTTTTCGGGTGCTGGCTGCATTTCCGGATGTCAAAGACGTCGACGGCTGCATAGCCGAACTTGAGGGGCTGCCTGTGACATTCGTCGGTGCGGGCCGCGAATACCTCAACTACAGCCGATCACAGGCCGACACAACAACCCAGCAGGCAGTGCATAACGCCCAGGCCGCCGGCAGTGATGTGCTGGCGGTGGGCACGCAGTCCTTCGCCGGGGAACTGCTGGAAATCCTCGAAGCCGACACTGACCGCTGGTGGTGAGGAAGCCCGATCAGTCGTCGTCGACGACCTCGCCCTCGATCACCTGGGGGCCTTCACCTCGGCCGTTCCTGCCGCCTCGACCACCCGGGCCGCCGATCCGACCGGAAGCCGTCCACCCCTGAGCCTGCCCGTTCTGCGTGCGGAAGGCGCGGAAAGTCGTGGTGATCCGGCGGGCCAGCATCAAGCTGAGAACACCGTAGATGGCCAGCAGGAACGCGGCCAGGTACATGCCGATCGTGATGGTGTCAGCCGGGAAGACGGGCATGAGGAAACCGGCGAAGACCGCGGCAATGCCGAGCACCAGACCCAACCACCACGAGCGCACACCCAGGCTGCGCATGAGAACAGACACAAGGATGACACCCGCGCCGAACAGAACGGCCGCAATGCTCATAACCACCACGAGGAAGCCCAGAAGAGCATTGGGTGCCGCCAGAATCAGAATGCCGAGCAGCGCCGACAGGATCGTATGCCCCAAAGCCAGACCGGACTTGCGGCGCACTGAGGCGATCAGTGCAAGCGCGGCATCAGCCAAGAACCAGAAGCCCACCAGGTAGGAGAACACCACGGCACTGTGGCCTGGCCACACCACCAGAAGAATCGAAGCAATGAGCGCGAAGACGCCCTGCAGAACTAAGAACAGGTTGATCGGTCGGACTGCCACGGTAGATCCCTTCCTCACACAGCAATGTCCAAAAGCGCCTGACCGGCAGGGTATGCGCCGACTGCGGCCGGGAGTTCCCCCGGTCGTCCCGACAGGTACACGTGCCGCAGCCGGCCGGTGGGCTGAGCCTCGGGACTGGGCTTCAGTCCCAGTCGGTGCAGCGTTTGCTGGGCAACGGCGCCGTGCGAATCGTACAGCTGCCTGATGCCCGGGCGGGCGGCGCGAATGACGTCAGCCACCAGGCCGTAGTGGGTGCAGCCGAGCACAATGTCGGTAATGCCTTCGGGGGTGTCGGCCATTGCCTGGGCGACTGCCGCGCGAATGCTCACGGGGTCAGCCGCATCAATGGCCTGCGCCAGTCCGAAGGCCGCTGTTTGGTGAACGTCAAGACCGGCCGCAAACTTCCCGATCAGCTCATTTTGGTACTCACTGTTGGTGGTTGCCGGGGTTGCCCACACGGCGAACGGTCGGCCGGCTTCCGCGGCGGGTTTGATGGCCGGCACGGTGCCGATGATTGGGATCTTGAACTCTTTGCGCAGGGCTGGCAGCGCATTGACCGAGGCGGTGTTGCAGGCCACGACGATCGCATCGGGTTCGTGCTGGGCCAGGGTGCGGGCTGAAAACAGTGCGCGTTTGGTGACATCGGCACCGGACAGCCTGCCGTAGGGGGCGAAGTCAGGGTCCATGGCCAGTACAAGGTCGGCCTGCGGGGCGGCCCGGTGGATGGCGTGGGCGAACGCGGTGAGGCCCAAGCCGGAATCGAAGACGCCGATGGTGGTCATAGCCGCAGCTTTCTGGGTCGAGGTGTCAGCGAGTACGGGTTGTTCTGCGCTGTTCCGGCGGGGCTTTCTGGGTCGGGGCCGGCTGGGATGGATGCGCCGGCTGGGCTGGCGGCCGCGGTGCCGCTGGGGCCCGCGGGTCCGGTCGGTTCGGCGGCACCCGCGTGGCTGCCCGAGGTGCCTAGACCTGCGGGTGTCGTCCGGTGCGGAGTTCTGGGGGCGGGTGGGGTGAAGCGGCGCATCTGCTTAAAGTGCGCCTCTGTGAGCCCCGTACTGTATTCCGGGGCGATCATGAGCAGACGATCGCCGAAAAGCGTCGTGAAGTGCTCCAGGGTGGTGGTGTGGACGAGGTCGTCGTCAATCCAGATGGCGCGGTCGTCGGGATTGTCGCGTAGGAACTTTTCGACCGCTTTGGCTTTCCACCACGTGTGTGGGTCATCCGCGTAGTAGTTAAACGACGAATCCGGCATGGCTTCGACCGCATACCGGCGGGTGAATCCGAGCTTCGGTTCGATTTCCTCGGTGCACAGGTGCGACCACGTGGACAGCCACACCAGCTGGGCGTAGCGGCGGCGCAGAAAACGCTCCATGAGCTGCACAATGTGCGGTCGGTAGTGCAGTTCGTAGTTCCAAGCGTGAACAGCCCGACGCTTTTCCCGTTTGAACCGGGGTTCCGGCACGGGATAGGAGTTGAGAACGCCGTCGACGTCGAGAAAAATCCGCACGGGCGACTGGGCTTGGACCATAACTTCATGGTAGCCGTCGCCTTTGATTGAGCAGACAGCCCCGCCGTCGGCGTCTACGGTGTCGTCGTCAGCACGGGAACATCGGAGTCCAGCAGAATCCGCTGTGCCTGAGAGCCCAGAATGAACTTGCCGATCGCGCTGCGCTTGCGCAGACCGATCACAATCATGCTGGCATCGTTTTCTTTGGCGCACCGGTTGAGGGTTTCGACCAGGTTGTCTTCGTGTTCCGGCTGCAGAACCTCGGCTTCGACACCGGCTTTGCGGGCCTGCTCTTCCAGTGCCGCCGCTTCAGAAGCATCGAGGGTTGTCACTTCACTTGCCGCACCCAGCCGGGGAGAGTTCACCACGAGAGCGCGCACGCCGCGGGCCTTCGCCTCGGCAAAGCCCGCCTTGAGAGCAGCCTGACCTTCGGGGGAGGGGAGATAGCCGATGATGACCGTCATGTGCCCACTGTAACGTGGACTGCATGATCGATCCGCTGCTGGCGCTCGCCCGCGATGCCGCTTTCCTCGGGTGGTCGCGCATGGGCCTGTGGGCCTCGAAACTGTCCCGCGCACACGTTGAAGCCAAAGACGACCCCAACAACCTCGTCACCGAAGCCGACGCTGAAATCGAAGGCCTGGTGCGCGGTTACTTTGCCCGTTTCCGCCCGCAGGACACGGTCGTGGGCGAAGAATCCGCCGCACCCCTGAACGCCCACGAGGTGGAGGACGGTGCCGCTCTCCTGTCCGGTCTCGTGGTTCCCACCCTGGCAGAAGACCCGCAGTTCGCAGCGCGTCTACGTGAAGTCGAGCCTCTGGAATGGCACGTCGACCCGATCGACGGAACCGTCAACTTCGTGCGTGGACTGCCCGCCCACTGCATCTCTTTGGGTGCTCGTCGCCCCGACGACCGCCACCCGGCTGAAGGGCAGTGGGAAATCGGCTTCGTCGCAGCTCCCGTCCTGGACACCGTCTGGTACGCCCGCGCAGGTGCTGGGGCTTGGGTGCGCACAGGACTGCCGCAAGAAGCAGAACTGACGACCGGCGCCTCGGCGACCAGAATCAGCGGAACCCCGGCGGGACTGCCGGGAGCAGTTGCTGCGACCGGCTTCGGCTATGCGCCCGAAAGGCGCGCCGAACAGGTCAGCAGGCTCAGCCCCGTGCTGCAGGAGTTCGACGACGTCCGCCGCATGGGATCAGCCGCAATCGACGTCTGCCTAGCGGCGGAGGGGAAAGTCAACGCCTACTTCGAACGCGGTCTGGGAATCTACGACTGGGCTGGAGGGGCGATCATCGCCCGCGAAGCCGGCCTATACGTGCAGCTGCCCACAGACCGCAGCGAACCTGTCATCATCGCCGACACTGCCGAACGCATGGAGTTCCTGCGCCGCCACGCGTAAGGGACCGCGCGGCAGGGACAGTCCGGCGGTGTTTGTGCAGAGTTGATTGCGCGTTGGTCGGTCAGTAGTACACGGCCAGCGGACCGTGCGGGCCGTCGACAACCTGGACGGGAGTGTTGAACACGCGCGTGAGGACCTCGCTGCGCATGATCTCCTCCGGGGTGCCGAATTCGACAACCTGGCCCTCTTTGACAGCACAGATGCTGTCCGCGTAAGCGGCAGCGAAGTTGATGTCATGCAGCACGATGACGACCGTGCGACCCAGCTCATTTGCCACGCGGCGCAGGTGGCGCATCATGATGACCGAATGCTGCATGTCGAGGTTGTTCAGAGGCTCATCCAGCAGGACGTAGTCCGTTTCCTGCGCCAACACCATCGCCACATAGGCCCGCTGGCGCTGCCCGCCGGAAAGCTCATCGAGGTAGCGGCCTTCTAAACGGCTGAGTCCCAAGAAGTCGATGGCTTCGCTGATCGCGGTTTCGTCCTGCGGAGTCAAGCGGCCCTTGGAGTGGGGAAAGCGTCCGAAGCCCACCAGCTGACGGACCGTCAGGCGGGTTACGAAGTGGTTCTCCTGGCGCAGGATCGACACGATCTTCGCCAGTTCGTCGCTCTTGGTGGTCGTCACATCGTGGCCGCCAACCGTAATGTGGCCGGAGTCCATGGCCATGAGTCGACCGATCATCGTCAACAGGGTCGACTTGCCCGCACCGTTGGGGCCGACGAGTGCCGTAATGCCGTGCGCCGGAATCTCCAGGTCGACCGGACCGATGCAGACGTCATCAGCGTAATTCCGCGCGACGTCGGACAGGTTGATCACAGGCGCCCCTTTCGGAGGATGTAGACGAGGAAGAACGTGCCGCCGACGACTTCCATGATGATGCCCACACTGCCTTCGGCGTAGAACAGGTTCTTCAGAACAAAGTGCGAACCGGCCAGAATCACGTAGCCGACGAGCACACCCATGGGGAACAGCAGACGGTGGTCAAAGGTGTCCGCCAGCTGGTAGGTGATCATCGCGGTCAGAAAGCCGAAGAACGTCATCGGGCCGACCAGTGCGGTGGAAATCGCCATGAGAACGGCGATCATCAGCAGTGAGCCGATCAGCAGCCGCTTGTGGTCGAGCCCCAGGTTCACGGCGGCTTCCCGGCCGAGAGCCATGAGGTTGAGCTTGCGGCTGATGAACCACAGCCCGCCGCCGGCCAGCACCATCAGGGGCAGAACGTACGGCAGGTAGCGCGCGTCGGCGTTGGCGATCGAGCCGATGAGCCGAGCCGTGAGGACATCGAACTCACTCGGAGTCAGCAGTCGCTGCATAAAGGTGGACAGAGCGCCCAAACCGCCGCCCAGCACAAGGCCGATGAGCAGGGTGATCTGCAGATCGTGACCGGAAACATCGCGTTTGCCGCCGAAACCGCCCAACAGCCACCCGTAGAGCAGGCCTGCCATGGCGGTCATGATGGCAACCTGGGCCAAGAACGGCACGGCTCCGGTCAGCGCGGCCGTGCCGCTGGCGCCGAGGAAGAACACCGCCGCGGTCTGCACGAGCCGGTACAGGGATTCGAAGCCCATGATCGACGGGGTGAGAATGCGGTTGTTCGTCACCGTCTGGAAGGCAATCGTTGCGGTGGACTGTGCGAAGGCCACGACGGCAATGATGACCAGGGTGGAGGCGCGCAGCTTCGAAATGGCCCAAAAGCCCGGGTGGCTCATGGGGACGGGGCTCTTCCATGCGAGCGTGGCAGCCGTGATCGCAACGGCGAGTACGGCGAGTCCGATCATCATCAGCCAGTAGCGGCGCTTCTTTGCCTTGGTGGGAAGAGCGCCGGAAAAGCGCTCGGGGGCCGCCCGGAGGGAGTCGGCGACCAGGCACTCCTCAAACAGGATGGGGTGACCGGCGGGAAGGCGCTCATTGGCCGAAACCCGCGGAGGCAGGGAGCGGGGAGTGTCAGACACGAGACTTCTTCCTCAGCAGGAGAGCGATGAACACGACCGAGCCGACAACGCCCAGGATCAGGCTGACCGGAACTTCGAACGGGGCGATGATGATCCGCCCGATGATGTCAGACACGGTCACGGCGGCAATGCCCATGAGGGCCACCCACGGAAGATTGGAGCGCAGGTCGTCGCCGCGGAACATAGACACGATATTCGGGACCACCAGGCCGAGGAAAGGCAGGTTGCCGACGACGACCGTGACGACACCGGTCGCCAGTGCGACGAGCCCCGTGCCCAGCAGGATGACCCGGTTGTAGTTGATGCCGACGTTGACGGCCACGCTTTCGCCCAGCCCTACAACCGTGAAGCGGTCAGCGGCGATGAAGATCGCGACGGCGATTGCGACGATAATCCACAGCGGTTCGTACTGGCCTTTCAGCACCGAGGTGAAAGAGCCGGCAAACCAGATGCCGAGGCTCTGCAGCATGTCGGTTGCCAGGGCGATGTAGGTGGAGACCGCGCCGACGACCGCGCCGAGCATGAGCCCGACGATCGGCACGATGACGGACGAGCGCAGAGTCACTTGGCGCAGGAACGCGAAGAAGATGAGCGTTCCGATGAAGCTCATGATGATCGCCCCGGCCATCTTGACCAGCAGTCCAGAATCGGGGGCGATGATCATAGTGAGCAGCAGCCCGAGCCCCGCCCATTCGGTGGTTCCGGTGGTCGTCGGTTCGACAAAGCGGTTTTGGGTCATGAGCTGCATGACCAGGCCGCACATGGCCATGGCCGCACCGGAGAGCACGAGTGCAATGGTCCGGGGGACGCGCGTGATCGCGAACATTTCGGCACCGCCCTCGCCGAAGATGTCGAAGACGCCGACAAAAAGAGAAGCAACGACCAGCGCCGCAGTCAAGGCGACTGCGGCGCCGAATCGCCACGTGAGCAGGGCGGGGCGTGTCACTGCTTGCCGAATTCCTCCGCGAGGTTCTCAAGGACCTCGGTGTAGGTCTGGATGGATTCGTTGACGTAGGTGTCCTCCGGCATGTACAGCACGTGGCCTTCCTTGATGGCGGTCACGTTCTTCAGAGCGGCGGAGTTCGAAACGACGTCCTTTGCCGGGTGGTACTTTTCGCCGTCCTTCATGGTGATGGCGGCATCGCGGTCCATGACGATGATCCAATCAGGGTTGGACTTGGCGATCGCTTCAACGCTGACGTCATCGCCTTCGTGGTCTTCCGAGGCTTCCGGAACGTCAAGGGCGGGCTTCAGGCCGACCATGTCGAACAGCGGGCCGGCACCGCGGCCCTGGGAGGGAGCGGAGTAGTTGAGGTTGCCGCCGGTGGAGATGAGCCCCATGACGGTTTCGTCCTTGTTGTAGCTGTCCTTGGCTGCCTTTTCGGCGTCCTCGAACTTCTGGACGAGTTCGTCAGCCTCTTTTTCCTTGCCGAAGATTTCGCCCAGAGCGGTGGTCTGGCGCTTGAATTCTTCGTCCAGGGGCTTGCCGTCGCGCGGTTCGAGGTCGACGATCGGGGTGTCTCCGGCGAGCTCCTTGATCTTGTCGGTGTGCTGGGTGAAGCGCTGACCGGTGATGATCACGTCAGGTTCAGCGGCCACGATCGCTTCGAGGTCGGGTTCGCGGTGGTTGCCCAGGTCGACGACAGATTCGTCTTCGCGCAGCTCCAGCGATTTCGGAACAATCTTGCGCGGCGCGGCGACGGGCTTGATGTCCCAGTCTTCGAGCGTCTGGAAGGAGCGGTTGTCCAGGGCGACAACCTTCTTCGGGTTCTTCGGAACCTCGACGGTGCCGTCGTTCGTTTCAATGCTGACGGTTTCAGCGCTGCCGGATTCGCTGTTTTCAGCGGTACCGGAGCCGCATGCAGCAAGGGTCAGTGCGAGGGAGCTCGCACCGATGAGTGCGGCGAGGCGTCGTGCAGTCTTCATGCTGTTTCTTTCGTGTATGCGTCGGGAAGTTGAAGATTAGGTAAGGCTTACCTAAAGGGCCCGAACACAGCATAGGGGAAGTATTTGCGAAAGAAAAGTCTAGCTTAATGGCCGGCTCTTTGTCGCACCGCCGTGGGACCTAGACTTGCGGCTATGTCATCACGCCGCCGCCTGTTTCTCGGTGCCCGCTTCCTCACCTTCGAAAAGTCCCAGCCGCAAGCTTCAGCCGTCCTCGTCGACGGCGAAAAGATCGTTGCTGCAGGAGAGGCTGACGAACTGCGGGCTCACACCGCAGGCGCTGAGACCGTTGACCTCGGCGGAGCCACTGCGATGCCCGGCTTCGTCGACGCCCACATTCACGGTCTGTCGCAGGCGCTCGGAGCTGAACAGCTCAGCCTTTTCGGCACGGAATCCCTCGAGCAGGCAATGACGGCGCTGGCCGACTACGCGTCAGGTGTGCCGGATGGCGAATGGATCACCGGCGCTGGCTGGGATTTCACGAAGTGGGGCCTCGACGCACAGCCGGACCGCGCTCACCTCGAAAAAGCCGCACCGAACAACCCCGTGGCCCTGTGGTCGATCGACTACCACACGCTGTGGGTCAACGGGCTCGCCCTCGAAGAGGCGGGTGTTGGCCCGCGCACCCCCGACCCGCACGACGGCGAGTATGTTCGCGAACCAGGCGGGAGGCTCACCGGGATCATCCGAGAAGGCGCCGCAGAACTGGTGAAAGCCGCAATCCCAGACCCCTCCGCCTCGGCCGCGGCTGACGCTTTGAAGGTTCAGCAGCGCACGTGGCTTTCCGAAGGCCTCACCGGCCTACACGAAATCGAAGGCGAACTGTCCCGCCGCGCCTGGCTGGAACTCGGTCAGCGCGGCGAACAGGACATTCGCGTGGTCAAATACCTCCGTCCGCAAGAGCTCGCCTGGGCAAAATCCTCCGGCTGGACAACAGGCGAAGGCGACAGTTGGTTCCACCACGGCGGACTCAAGCTTTTCGCTGACGGTGCGCTCGGCTCGCACACGTGCCACATGTCCTCGCCGTTCCCGCCGGCAGACGGTGAAGAAGCCCCTAACTACGGGGCCGAGGTGATCTCGGAAGACGCGCTCACGGACGCCATGATCGAGGCGTACCGGGCTG
Organism: Brevibacterium ravenspurgense; assembly: GCF_001584615.1. GTDB lineage: Bacteria > Actinomycetota > Actinomycetes > Actinomycetales > Brevibacteriaceae > Brevibacterium > Brevibacterium ravenspurgense. The sequence goes on from NZ_LQQC01000013.1 coordinate 21,388, forward strand.
GGATCGTGCCGATCGTCCACGCCATCGGCGATCAGGCGGTCCACCAGGTGCTGGGCGCCTACGAACGCTCAGCGGGCGAACACAGCGCGGCCGAAAAGCGCCTGGGTCGTACGCTGCGCCGCCGCATTGAGCACTCGCAGTTCGTCCAGCCCGGCGACATTCAGCGTTTTGCCGATCTCGGAGTCATCGCTTCAATGCAGCCGCGCCACTGCATTTCCGACCTTCACCTGCTGGCGCAGATTCCCCTGGATGCCGCACTGGCCGGCTACGCGTGGACGCAGCTGGAAGACGCAGGGGCGGCGCTCGCCTTCGGATCCGATGCGCCAGTGGAGCCGAGCACCCCGTGGGCCGCCGTGTACGCGGCGATGACCAGGGCGGACATCAGCGGTGACAGGTCGAGTGCCTACCAGCCGGAGCGGCGCATGAGCGCTTACCGCGCGATCGCCGCCCACACCTCCGGTGCGGCTTTCGCGGCCGGCAGGGAAAACGTGTCGGGGCGGATTGCTCCGGGTATGGAAGCCGACTTCATCACCGTCGACACCGACCCGCTGGCCCGCGAGGGCGCTGACGGGGCAGTGTCCTTCGAACAGGCTTACCCCGATGATGACGCCCTGTTCGAGCAGGCTGAGGCCATCCGCGATGCCCGTGTTGAGACCGCTGTTGTCGGTGGCCAGGTTCGCTTCAGCCGCTGATCCGCTGGCCCGGCCGCAGGGAGAAACAGCCTGTGCTGACTCATGTGCGCCGATTAAGTATCATGGCTCACAGAAATTGCCGTCATCACGCTCTTCGGGAGAGCCCACGCGAAGCCATCGCGTCGGCGCCGTAGGTGCAATTCCCTCCCCGGGAAACTCTCAGGCCCAGTACTGGAGAGCGGAGGCAACTCTGAAACCGCTGTCGGAACGCGCCGCGAGGCCGACCGCACGGCAACAGAGCGGGGAGGAAGCCGCAGCTGCGCCAGCTGGCCAGCAAGACTCCGACCCAAGGAACGCCTGTGACTTTCGAGAACCGCACCGCTGCCCCGGAAGCCGTTACCGCAGCTCTGTCCCACGTCACCTCCTTCACCGGTGACTCCGAGCGCCCTTTCGCTGACCGCCACATCGGCCCGCGCGCTCACGAAACCGCCGCCATGCTCGAAACGGTCGGCTTTGATTCCCTCGAAGCTCTGGCGCGCGCCGCTGTTCCGGAGAACATCCAGGACGGCGGTGTGCAGACCCCTGCCGCTTTGTCGGAAGTCGAAATGCTCGCCCACCTGCGTGAACTCGCCGCGAAGAACGTGCAGAAGACGCAGATGATCGGCCGCGGCTACTACGACACGATCACCCCGACCGTCATTCGCCGCAACCTGGTGGAAAACCCCGCCTGGTACACCGCCTACACGCCCTACCAGCCGGAAATCTCGCAGGGCCGGCTTGAGGGTCTGCTCAACTTCCAGCAGATGGTTCAGGACCTCACCGGCCTCGACATCGCCAACGCGTCGCTGCTGGATGAGGCCACCGCGGTCGCAGAGGCCGTGCTGCTCATGCGCCGGGCCAACAAAAAGGGCTCCTCGGTTGTTCTCGACTCCGAACTGCACCCGCAGACCATCGCGATCATCCGCGCCCGCGCCAAGGCCATGGACTTCCAGGTGCAGATCGCTGACCTGTCCCAGGGCCTGATCGGCGAAGACGTGTTCGGCATCGTCTGTGCGCAGCCGGGTACATCGGGTGCCGTGCGCGACTTCACCGACGCCGTACGAGGTGCCAAGGAGCGTTCTGCAATGGTCACCTTCGTGTGTGACCTCCTTGCTCTGACGATGCTGCGCACCCCCGCTCAGCAGGGTGCCGACATCGCCGTCGGCTCTGCTCAGCGCTTCGGCGTTCCGCTGTTCTTCGGCGGTCCGCACGCCGGGTTCATGGCGGTGACCGAAAAGCTCAAGCGGCAGATCCCCGGCCGCCTGGTGGGTGTATCCAAGGACGCTGACGGCAAGCCCGGCTACCGCCTGGCCCTGCAGACGCGCGAACAGCACATCCGCCGCGAAAAGGCCACGTCGAACATCTGCACCGCCCAGGCGCTGCTGGCGAATGTCGCATCCATGTACGCCGTGTATCACGGTCCCGTGGGTCTTGCGAAGATCGCCAGCCGCATCCACCGCCTGGCCGTGGCTTTCGCGGACAAGCTTGATGGCAGCCTCGAATCTGTGTCGGAAAGCTTCTTCGACACGGTTGCTGTGCGCGTGCCGGACGCTGACGCGGCAGTTGCCGCCGCCTGCGAAGCCGGCATCAACATCCTGCGGATCGACGACACCCACGTGGGTGTGAGCTTCGGCGAACCGCATACGGTTGCCGACGCCAACACCCTGCTGGAAGCCCTCGGTGCCACCGGCCGCATCGACGCAGAAGAATTCGAAGCAGCCGGCACCGGCGCCTTCGGTCCGGCAGCTGTTCCCGCACCGCGCGTGCCGGAAGCTCTGCAGCGCAACACGCACTTCCTCACCCACCCGGTGTTCAACACCTACGGTTCCGAAACCCTCATGATGCGCTACCTGCGCACGCTGGCAGACCGCGACCTCGCGCTGGACCGCACCATGATCCCGCTGGGCTCGTGCACCATGAAGCTCAACGCGGCAGCCGAAATGGAAGCCATCACCTGGCCCGGCTTCGCATCCATCCACCCGCTGGCACCGGAAGACCAGACCGCCGGCTGGCGCGAACTGATTGACAACATCGAAGAGCTGCTTGCCGAAGTCACCGGCTATGACGTCGTGTCGATCCAGCCCAACGCAGGCTCACAGGGCGAACTGGCAGGCCTGCTGGCCATCCGCGGCTACCACGTGTCCAACGGCCAGCCCGAGCGCACCGTCATGCTGGTGCCCAGCTCCGCCCACGGGACCAACGCCGCATCGGCCATCCTCGCAGGGCTGAAGGTGGTTGTCGTGAAGTCCGCAGAAGACGGCTCGATCGACCTTGAAGACCTCGACGCCAAGATTGAGAAGTACCGTGATGTGCTCGCCGGCATCATGATCACCTACCCGTCCACCCACGGTGTGTACGAAGCCGATGTGCGCCGCGTGTGCTCGTGCATCCACGACGCCGGCGGTCAGGTGTACATCGACGGTGCGAACATGAACGCGCTCGTCGGCGTGGCCAAGCCCGGCCAGTTCGGCGGCGACGTCAGCCACCTCAACCTGCACAAGACCTTCACCATCCCGCACGGCGGCGGCGGCCCCGGCGTGGGCCCGGTCGCAGCCCGCGAACACCTCCGCCCCTTCATGCCCGGTGATTCCAGCGACAGCCGCGCTGTCAGCGGCGAAGAGGACTACACCTCGCTGCCGATCTCCCAGGCCAAGTACGGCTCGGCAGGCGTCCTGCCGATCTCGTACGCCTACCTCAAGATGATGGGCCCGGACGGACTGCGCGAAGCCACCTATTCTGCGCTGCTGGGAGCCAACTACATCGCGAAGTCGCTCAGCGAGGACTTCCCGACTCTCTACACGGGTGAGAACGGGCTGGTGGCACACGAGTGCATCCTCGACCTGCGCGCTATCACCGCCGAAACCGGAGTGACAGCAGAAGACGTAGCCAAGCGGCTCATCGACTTCGGGTTCCACGCCCCGACACTCGCGTTCCCCGTGGCCGGCACGCTCATGGTCGAACCGACCGAATCGGAAGACAAGGGCGAACTCGACCGCTTCATCGAAGCGATGAAGACCATCCGCGAAGAAATCCGCGCAATCGGCAGCGAATACACCTACGAAGAATCGCCGCTGAAGAACGCACCGCACACCGCCACCTGCGTCATGGACGGCTGGGACCAGAAGTACTCGCGCGAGACCGCGGTCTTCCCCGTGCCCGGCCTGAAGCTGACCAAGTACTTCCCGCCGGTGCGCCGCATCGACGGTGCCTACGGCGACCGCAACCTGGTCTGCGAATGCCCGCCGCCAGAAGCCTTCGACATCGAATCGGCCGACGCCGAAGCCTGACAGAGGAGACCCCATGACCAAGCAGACGCCCCTGCACCAGATCAACGCTGAACTCGGCGCGAACTTCACCGACTTCGGCGGCTGGGACATGCCGCTCAAATACGGCTCCGAACTCGCCGAACACCGTGCCGTCCGCGAATTCGCCGGCATCTTCGACCTGTCCCACATGGGCGAAGTCCGCGTCACCGGCGCCGATGCGGCCGCCTTCATGGACTATGCGCTCCTGTCGCGCTACTCCATCATGAAGAACGGCAAGGCAAAGTACGGCGTCATCATCGACGAGGCCGGTGGCATCCTCGACGACGTCATCACCTACCGACTGGGCGATGACGAATTCCTCATCGTGCCCAACGCCGGCAACACGCCGGCCGTCGTGGCCGCACTCGAAGACCGCGCCGAAAAGGCCAAGGCAGCCGGCGCTGCCGCGGACTTCGAAGTGCGCAACGAATCCGACGACACCGCGCTCATCGCCGTGCAGGGCCCGAAGTCCGAGGAAATCCTGCTGGCGGCCGTGTGCGGCAGCACCGAGTGCGACGACCGCGAAGACTGCACCAAGATCAAAGACCTCGAATACTACGCGTGGACGTTCATCACGGTCGACGGCGTGGAGGTATTCCTGGCCCGCACCGGCTACACCGGCGAAGACGGCTTCGAGCTGTACATCAAGAACGCCGACGCCGAAGCCCTGTGGAACCGCCTGATGAGCATCAACGAAGCCGAATTCGACGGTGCCGCACTTCCGTGCGGACTGGCATCGCGCGACTCCCTGCGCCTGGAAGCGGGCATGCCGCTCTACGGCAACGAACTGACGCGCGAAACCACGCCGTTTGACGCGGGCTTCGGCGGCATGGTCCGCGGAGCGCTCAAGAACAAGGGCGACTTCTACGGCCGTGAAACAATGCAGAAGCTCAACGACGCCGACCAGGCCGAGGACACGCCGCGCAAACTCGTCGGACTGTCGTCGGAAGGCCGCCGTGCCGCACGCGCCGGTGCTGGTGTTTTCGTGGACGGCGCCGAGGTCGGCGTCATCACCTCCGGCCAGCCGTCGCCCACCCTGGGCCACCCCATCGCCCTGGCCTACCTCGACACGGCACACGCCGAACCCGGCACCGCCGTGACCGTCGACATCCGCGGCAAGTCCTACGACTTCAGCGTCGTCGAAACGCCCTTCTACAACAGCGGTGCCCACTGACACCCGGTTTGTGCACCGCTGACAACAGTCGGCCCCAGACCACCTGATTGAGAGGAACCCACAATGGCTGAACTGCCCCCGCTGCCGGAAAACTTTTCTTACTCGGCAGAACACGAATGGATCAACGCCACCGGCGATAACATCGTCGGCACCACCGTCCGCGTCGGCATCACCGCAGTAGCCGCTGACGCGCTCGGCGAAGTCGTCTTCGCAGACCTCCCCGAAGTCGGCGACACCGTCACCGCCGGTGAAGTCTGCGGTGAAGTCGAATCGACCAAGTCGGTTTCCGACCTCTACTGCCCCGTTTCAGGCGAAGTGACGGCCGTCAACGAAGACGTCGACGACAACCCGTCGCTGCTGAACTCCGATCCCTACGGTGAAGGATGGCTCTTCGAAGTCTCCGTCACAGAAGTCGGCGACATCATGGACGCCGCCGCCTACGGAGAAGCAAACCACGTCTGATCCACCCACCTGGTCGCCCGGACCGGACCCCCCTCCCGGTCCGGGCACGCATCCCCACCCCCTCGCCCCACCTCGGGCATCCCCCCGTCACCACCTTGGCCGTGCAGCGTCGCACAACAGGAGGAAACATGACCGTCAGCGTTTTTGATCTGTTCAAAGTGGGCGTCGGCCCATCGTCATCCCACACCGTCGGCCCCATGCGGGCAGCCGCGCGCTTCGTGCAGCTGGTCGGAGACAGACAGCCCGCAGCGCTCGCAGTCGATGTTTTCGGATCCCTTGCCGCAACGGGAGCCGGTCACCGCACATTCGATGCGATCCTCGCGGGCCTCGAAGGCTGCGAACCCGACCGCATCCAGCCGGATGACTTCGCAGAGCGCACCGAGCGGATCGAAAAGACGGGCGTGCTGCGCTTCGGTGACAAGTGGGACATCGAATTCAGCGAAAAAGACATGGTCAAACGCCCCCTGACCGTGCTCGACCACCACACCAACGCGCTGACCATTCAGGCAAAGGACGCCGACGGCGGTGTCATTGCCGAAGAAACCTACTACTCGGTCGGCGGCGGGTTCGTCGTCAGCCAGTCCGAACTCGACGGCGGCCTCCAAGAAGAAGCGGAAGAGGAGCGAGCAGAAGCCCCCTATCCCTTCACCTCGGGAGCGGAACTCGTTGAACAGTGCCGCACATCCGGGCTCGAGGTGTGGCAGGTGATGCTGGAGAACGAAAAGGCCCACCGCAGCGAAGAGGAGATCCGCGCGGGACTGCTGCACATCTACTCCGTCATGGAGGAGTGCGAGCGGAACTCCGTGGCCCGCGACGGCATTCTGCCCGGCGGCCTCAACGTGCACAGGCGCGCGCACAAGTGGCACCAGCGTCTGCTGCAGGAAGACCCCGAACGCAGGCCCGAGTACTACCAGGAATGGGTCAACCTCGTAGCGCTGGCCGTCAACGAAGAGAACGCCAGCGCCGGGCGGGTGGTCACCGCGCCGACCAACGGAGCCGCCGGCATCATCCCGGCTGTCATGTTCTACGCCTTGAACTACGTGCGCGGTGTTGAAGGCGGAGCCCGCCACGGCGGCATCAACTCCGAAATCTCGATGAGCCGGGACGAGGCGATCGTCCGCTTCATGCTGACCGCCGGGGCAATCGGTGTGCTGTACAAGGAGCGCGCCTCGATCTCCGGTGCCGAAGTCGGCTGCCAGGGCGAGGTGGGGTCAGCTTCCTCAATGGCCGCCGCCGGTCTTGCCGCGGTACTCGGCGGAGGCGTCATGCAGGTGGAAAACGCCGCTGAAATCGCCATGGAACACAACCTGGGACTCACGTGCGACCCAATCAACGGGCTCGTGCAGATTCCCTGCATTGAGCGCAACGCCATCGCTTCGGGCAAGGCGATCAACGCCGCGAAAATGGCCATGTGGGGCGACGGAACGCACCGCGTGTCCCTCGACGAAGTCATCGCCACGATGAAGGCCACCGGCGAGGACATGATGGACAAGTACAAAGAAACCGCCACGGGAGGCCTCGCCGTCAACGTCGTTGAGTGTTGATGGGTGTTGGCCGGCGGTTGGCGCTGGTTGACTGGATTGGCCGCCGGTTGGCGCTGGTTTCACGCTTTAATGCGTTTTTGCGGGTTAATGCAGCGCATTAAAGCGTGAATCTGCATGAGCGCGTGATTCTGCGCGGCTTGGCCGCCGGGGCACAATAGGGTGTTGGTTTTTGGTGTCGAGGTGCCGGCTGGCTCGGGAGGGCGACTGTTATGCCAGGTAAGACGACTGGTGACGCTGTGGGCGACGACGTCTATCGTTCGAAGCTCAGTGTCGTCACGGCTGGTGCTCTCATCCTCGCTGCGGGAATCTTCTTGCTCGATGCTCTGCTGCGGGGAACGCCTGCCCTGTGGCTCATTGCCGGTTCGGCGCTGCTGGCTGTGTGTGTGGCTGCGTGGGAATTTATCTACAAGCCGTGCTTGCGCCTGCGCCAGGAGGATTTGGTGCTGCGAGGTCCGGTGCGAGAAATCACCGTGCCCTATGCGGCTGTTCGCGATGTGCAGGTTCGTGCCGTTGTAACAGTGACTACCGACGACCGCAGCTATTCAGCGTGGGCGGGGCCGGAGCGCAATCGTCGCTTCGCGGGGGATGATGCCGCTCACGATGCCGCGACTCTCATTCGCAGCCGGGCCGCCGACGCCCGCGGCGGTGCTGAAGCGACTGGTGGGGCTGCGTCGGACGACTCCGACGGTGTGCGCGTGCGCTTCCTCTGGGTTCCGTGGGCTGTGTGCGCGGGGCTTGCAACGGTGAGCGTTGTTGCCGCCCAGGTGCTGTAATCCCGCCCGGCAACCGAACCCGGCCTTGCGAACAAGCCCGGCCCTTCACCTCGTCGTTCTGCCTTGCGGTGCAGATTTGCGGTGTAATGCGTTTTCACGGGTTAATGCGGCGCTTTAAAGCGTGACTTTGCATTAGCGCGTGAGTCTGGACCGCTAAGGCTGCGCCGTGTGCGGGGCTTGCAACGGTGAGCATTGTTGCCGCCCAGGTGCTGTAAGCCCGCCCGGCAACCGGGCCCGGCCTTGTCAACAAACCCACCCTCCGCCTCGTTGTTCGGCCCGGTGGTGCAGGTTTGCGGTGTATTGCGTTTTCACGCGTTAATGTGGCGCATTACGGCGTGATTCTGCATTAGCGCGTGAGTCTGGACCGTTAAGGCTGCGTTTCAGCCGCCGGCAGCCCAGCCCGCCCGGCAACCGGGCCCGGCCTTGTCAACAAACCCACCCTCCGCCTCGTTGTTCGGCCCGGTGGTGCAGGTTTGCGGTGTATTGCGTTTTCACGCGTTAATGTGCCGCATTAGTGCGTGATTCTGCATTAAAGCGTGAGTCTGGACCGCTAAGGCTGCGCTTCAGCCGCCGGCAGCCCAGCCGGCCGCCGCGAGTTCGGCCCTCTGGCAGCCAGCCCGTCGGTAACCAAGCCGGACGTTGCCGATAATTTCGTCCCTCCGCCTCGTTGTTCGGCCCGGTGACGCAGATTTGCGGTGTAATGCGTGTTCACGGGTTAATGTGCCGCATTAGTGCGTGATTCTGCATTAGCGCGTGAGTCTGGCGTGCGGGCGCTGTGCCAGCCCGCCAACCTACCGGCACAAAGAAGCGGGGCCCGGGTGTTTACCCGAGCCCCGCTTAAGCGTGTCAGCGCCAGCGCCTCAGCCTCTGCATCAGCGCTTCAGCCGATCACTTCTTGTGGCCGACGATGGTCCAGTCCGTGGTTTCGAACTGTGCTGCACCGAGGTTCACGACATCTTCAGAAACACCGTGGACGGTCGGGGTGGCGTAGAAGGGGATCATGACCTTTTCAGCCCAGAACTGCTTGTCCATTTCGTTGGCCAGTTCGAGGCGCTTCTCCGGGTCAGCTTCCTTCTGTGAAGCCTTGACGGCGTCGCCGATGTCCTCGTTCGAAATGCCGAAGTAGTTCTGCTGGGATTCAGCCGGGTAGAACAGGTTCGCGCTCGTGGTGATCGGGAACGGGGTGCCCTGCCAGGAGAACGTCACCATGTCGAAGTTCTTCGGGGTCACGTAGTCGGTGAAGTATTTGTCAGCCGGGACGGTGTCCAGCTTGACCTTCATGCCGATCTTGTTGAGGTCGTTCATGACCTGCTTGGCGCGCTTTTCGTTCGAAGCGGTGTCAGCCGGAACGACAACCGAGAATTCGAGCTTTTCGCCGTCCTTTTCGTAGACTCCGTCGTCGTTCTTTTCGTAGCCGGCATCCTGCAGGATCTTCTCGGCGTCTTCGGGCTTGTGCTGTGCCCAGCCGTCCGTGTTGTCCTGGTAGCCGTCCTGACCGGGCATGAACGTGTAGTTGTTGACGTTGATGACCGGAGCTTCAACCGGGCCGACAGCAGCCTGGCCGATGACGTCGCGGTTGACTGCCATACCGATGGCCTCGCGAACCTTTTCGTCCTTCAGGCCCGGGCGGGTGGCGTTCATGGTCAGGTGCGTGTACATCAGACCGGTCGACTTGTAGATCTTCGCGTCGCCGCGGTTCTTAGCGGTTTCGTAGGCGTCACCGTCGGTGCCGATGTCAACGAGGTCGATTTCCTTGTTGGCGAAGGCCTGACCCTGCTGCGGCTGCGAGACCACGCGGTAGGTGATCTTGTCCAGCTTCGGCTTGTCGCCCCACCACTTGTCGTTCGGTTCCATCGTCACGGTCTTGGCGCTCTTGTCGAGCTTGGTTGCCTTGAACGGGCCCGAAGCCGGCACAAATTCGTCCTTGAAGCCTTCGTTGAACTTCTTGGCGTCAGACGAAACTTCGTTCGGCAGCAGCGGGAACACGTAGTTCTGCCAGTCACCGAAGACACCGTCGTAGGTGATGGTGACTTCCTTCTTGTCGGAACCGACTTCAACGGACTTGATGCTCTCCCAGCCCTGGGTGGAAGCGACCTGGTAGTCCTCCTTCTTGCCATTGGTGGCTTCCCAGAAGGCCTTGAGGTCTTCACCGTCGATCGGGGTGCCGTCGTCCCAGACAGCGTCCTTGTTGTACTTCAGCTTGACGGTCGTCGGGTCGTCGCCGGTGAGCTCCATCGACTCGATGTAGTCAGGGTTCGCTTCAGCCTTGCCGTCAGCGTCGAACTTGATGCCGCCGCCGACGGTCGGACCGTACATGTCGTCAACGTCGACGAGGGCGCCGTCAGCCTGGCTGATGTTGAAGTTGCCGGGCCATTCCGTCAGGGGGAGGGTCAGTTCGCCGCCGTCCTGAACTTCGTCGGCTTCGGCCTTCGTCATGTCGACGTTGGGCAGATCAGGCTGGTCGCCGCCGCCTTCACCGCCGCCAGCTGAGCCGCTGTCGCCGCTCTGGCACGCCGACAGCACCATCGCTGCCGCCGCCGTCGCGGCTACCAGGGCGCTCACGCGCGTCTTCTTGATTGCCATGAGTTTCCTTTCTCCGGGGTCGTTCAGACCGTAGGGTGGCTTTTCTCCAATAGCCCGCTGTTTTCCGTGTGGTGGCACGCGGCTGCCGATTCCCCAACCTTGCGCAGTTCGGGACTGACCTCTCGACACTTGGCCTGGGCGTCAGCGTCGAGCAGCTTGTAGAGGGGGCAGCGCGACACGAACGCGCACCCCGTGAATTCCTGCGTGGGTGCAGGAAGATCGCCTTCCAGAAGCACCTGGGTGCGCTTGGATTCGACCTCCGGGTCTGGAACCGGTACAGCCGAAATGAGCGCACGCGTGTACGGGTGCTTGGGGTTTTCGTAGACGTCTGCCACGGGCCCGTATTCGATGATGCGGCCCAGGTACATAACGGCAATGACGTCGGAGATCTGGCGGACAACTGCGAGGTCGTGGGCAACGAAGACGTAGGACAGTCCCAGGCGGTCGCGCAGGTCTTCCAGCAGGTTGATGACACCGGCCTGAATCGACACGTCGAGTGCTGAAACCGGTTCGTCCAGCACGAGCACCTTCGGGTCGGTGATGAGCGCCCGGGCAATGCCGATGCGCTGCTTCTGACCGCCGGAGAATTCGTGCGGGTAGCGCGATGCCATGCTGCGGTCGAGTCCGACCAGTTCCAGCATGTCGCCGACCCGCTTTTCGCGGTCTGCTGCTGCCACGCCGTGGGCGGTCAGCGGTTCGCCCACGATGTCGAGCACCGGCAGGCGCGGGTCGAGAGCAGCCGAGGGGTTCTGGAAGACGATCTGCACGTCCTTGCGCATTTCCCGACGCTGCTGAGGGCTTGCGCTTTCGACGTCGATGCCGTTGATGGTGATGGTGCCCGACTGGGGTTTCTTCATCTCCATGACCTGCGTGACAGCAGTCGACTTACCGCAGCCGGATTCGCCGACCAGGCCGAGCGTCTGCCCGGTTTGCAACTCAAAGGAGATCCCGTCGACCGCGCGGACGGTGCCCACGCGACGGCGGAATACAGCGCCCTTCGTCAGTGGGAAGTGTTTGACGAGGTCAGTCACCTCGAGCACCTTTTCCCGGCCGGAGCGGTCGACGATTTCAACCGGTTCGGGGCGCGGGAAGATCTCGTGGGCTTTCAGCGCACCCGAATCGATTTCGTCCGCCCTGATGCATGCCGCGAAGTGACCCTCGGGGTCGACTGCGGATTCCGCAGCCGGCACCTCGCCGTGGACCTCCTGAAGATCCGGTTCGGCTTCAAGGCAGGCCTCGACGGCAATCGGGCAGCGCTCCGCAAAGGGGCAGCCTTTCGGCAGGGCGTTCAGCTGCGGAGGCCGACCTTCAAGCGGCACCAGGCGCTCCTTGCCGGCGGTGACGACGTTCGGCACGGACCGCAGCAGGCCGATGGTGTACGGCATGCGTGGCCGGTAGAAGATGTCGTCAATGCTGCCGGTCTCAATGAGCTTCCCGGCGTACATGACGGCGACCTTGTCGGCGTAGCCGGCAACAACACCGAGGTCGTGGGTGATGAGGACGATGGCCGCCCCCGTGATTTCCTGTGCCTTGCGCAGAAGCTCCATGATCTGCGCCTGGATCGTCACGTCAAGTGCCGTTGTAGGTTCGTCGGCGATGATGAGGTCGGGGTCGTTCGCGATCGCAATTGCGATCATGGCTCGCTGGCGCATACCGCCGGAGTATTCGTGGGGGAAGGCGTTCGCCCGGTTTTCGGGGTCGGGAATGCCGACGATCCGCAGCAGTTCAACCGCGCGTTCCCACGCTGCTTCCTTCGACAGCTTGGGGTCGTGGATGATGAGCGCTTCCACAATCTGCTTGCCCACCGGGTGGACCGGGTTGAGTGCCGAAAGCGGGTCCTGGAAGACCATCGCGATGTTCGATCCGCGCAGGCGCGACATCTGGTGGTCGGTTTTGCCGATGAGCGATTCGCCCTTGTAGCGGATGTCGCCGCTGATCTGCGCGGTTGACGGCAGAAGCCCCATGACCGCGGTGGATGACACGGACTTACCGGAACCGGATTCACCGACGATCGCCAAGAACTCGCCCTTCTTCACGGAGTAGCTGACTCCGCGGACGGCTTGGACGGGGGCGGACTTCCGCTGGGGGAAGGTGACGGAAAGGTTTTCGACTTCGAGGACGGGAGCCTCGTCTACAGCACCGCCCGAGGCGGTGGTCTGGGTGGAGAGTTCGGTGTCAGCCACGGTTCACTCCTGAGGTGGGGTCGATGGCATCGCGCAGTGCGTCGGCGACGACGGACACTGCTGTCAGCAGCAGTACGAGGGCGGCGGCGGGGAACAGGAAGACCCAGGGGCGGGTGACCGCGCCGGAGGTTCCCGCCGAGAGCAGGGTGCCGATTGAAATGTCAGGCGACTGCACGCCCAGGCCGAAGAACGACAGCGACGTTTCAGCCAGCACGGCTCCGACCACACCGAGGGTGGCGTCGACGATGAGCAGCGATGCGATGTTCGGGATGATGTGGCGAACCAGGATTGTGGGTGTGCCAAGGCCCATGTAGCGGGCGGCCTGGACGAATTCGGCGTTGCGCAGGGACTTGGTCTGCGCCTTGACGACCTGCGCGGTGACCATCCACGCGAACAGCGCCACGATGATGATGATCGCGACCCACGACAGTCCCTTGAGCGCGGGGGCGAACAGCAGCAGGACGAAGAACGACGGCAACACCAGCATGAAGTTGATCAGCCAGTTGATGGCCATTTCGACCTTGCCGCCCAGGTAGCCGGCGAGCGAGCCCATGATGGCGGCGATGATGGTGCCGATGATGCCGGCGGCAAGACCGATGATGATCGACTTGCGCAGGCCGACGACCACCTGGGCGTAGATGTCGTAGCCGTCGGTGTCGGTTCCGAACCAGTGTTCGGCCGACGGCGCCTTGTTGAGGTTGAAGGCGTCCTGATCGTTCGGCCCGTAGATGTTGAACATGTTGCCGAACACGGCGAACAGAACCATGAACGCAAGGATCGAACCGCCGATCCAGAAGCGCGGTGATGAGAACAGCCTGCGGAAGATCAGGCGGGTTCGGGACACCGGCTGTGTGTCGGCAACTGTCTTCAGAGCGTCTTCGCCGATGTTGCCTGCCGGACGTTCGATGTCTGCGGTGGGTGCTGCGTTGATTGAGGGGTCTGCGTTGTGCGCGGTTTTCTTGTTCATCATGACCTCACTCGGGGGTCGAGCGCGGCGTAGAGCACTTCTGACAGCGTGGAGGAGATCAGAACGAGCACTGCCGCGAAGAAGGTGGTGCCGGCGGCCGCGTTGATGTCGGAGCCGGTGATGGAGTCAAGGGCCATCTGTCCCATGCCGTTCCAGGAGAAGATGATCTCCAGGAACGTCGAGCCGGCGAGCATTGTGCCGAAGCTGTACGCGAAGTACGTGGACATGGGGATGATGGCGACGCGCACGCCGTGCTTCCACAGCGCTGTTTTGCGGGTGAGGCCCTTGGAGCGGGCCGTGCGAATGTAGTCGGCTCCCAGGACGTCGAGCATCATTGATCGCTGGTAGCGGGAGTAGATGGCCGCACCGAACACGACGAGTGCGATGGTGGGCAAGAGCATGTGGGATATCGTGTCGGCCACTTGCGGCCAGAAGCCGTGCACCCCGGGCGTTGCCGGCCCCACGAATCTGATGAGCTGCGTGCCCACCGCGTTGTTGAACCCGGTCGCGAGGATCATGAGGATGATGCCCAAGACGAACGTCGGGGTTGCGTTGATGACGTAGGTCAGCGCGGTGATGATGTTGTCGGACGCTTTGTACTGGCGGACCGCGCCCCACACGCCGATTGCCACACCCAGGAGGGCGCCGAGGATGCTGCCGACGATCAGCAGGCGCAGGCTGACAACGGAGCGGCCGAGCATTTCGGTCAGCACGGGCTGCCCGCCTACCGTCAGACCGAAGTCTGCGTGGAAGAGGATGTTGGTCGCCCAGTTCCAGGTGCGGGTGATGAGCGGAGTGTCGGGGTTGACGCCGAGTTCATCGAGTTTAGCGGTGATGGTGCTTTCGGGAAGTGGGGGATTCTTACCGCGGTAGCGCTTCGCCGGGTCCATAAAGCTGGAGGTCAGCATGTACGCGCACGTGGTTGCCAAGGCCGTGAGGATCACGTAGTTGACAACCCGCCGAAGGATGTAGGCGATCATCTGGTCTCATTGGTGTCGGGGACATTCACAGGGGGTGCCCGATGTTCTTCAATCTCGGCACCAGTGCCGTGATGTGAAGCACATCAGATGCATCGATAGTAATGCAAGTCACGGACACCTGTGGCCGAACCCTCAAAAAATCGTCAAAAAACCCTCCAGTAAAGTTGAGTCATGGAAACCTGCGAATGGCAGCGGGACATCCTCGGTCCCGGTTTTCAGCAGCTCGCCCTTCCGCTTGCCGACGGGCAGAGAGCGACACTTGTCCGGTGCGATTCGGCACTTGATGCGGCACTTGCGGCAGAGCGCGTGCCCGAAGACGAATCGGGAAGTCAGCCGGCAGGGGAAAATTTCCTGCGCGACACAGCGGTTCTCTACCTGCACGGCTGGTCAGACTACTTCTTCAACCGCCGTTTGGCGCGCCTGTGGACGAGCTTCGGTGCGCGGTTCTACGCCTTGGACCTGCGGGACTACGGCCGTAACCTGCGGCCCGGCGATCCTGACCAAATGCCCGGCTACATCGATGACCTGGCGGCCTATGACGAAGAGATTGAGGCCGCGCTCGCCATCATCAGCGCAGAGAATCCGACTAGTCGGACAGTTCTTGCGGCGCACTCCACTGGAGGGCTCATTGCGGCACTGTGGGCCAACAGAAATCCGGGTCGGCTTAAAGCCCTGGCCCTCAACGCGCCGTGGCTTGAGTTTCAGTTCTCTGCCGCGGCCCGGCGGATCACCACCCCATTCCTGGGAAGCAGCAAGCGCAAGGAGAGGGCGCCTCGTGCACTTCCGCTGGCCATCCCGAACTTCTACGTGCAGGCGGCCAGCGAGAATCACGGCGCCCCGCCGTGGGATCTGGCGCTCAAACCGCCGAACGGCTTCCCGGTTTACGGGCAGTGGCTGCGCGCGATCTTCGATGGGCACGAGGAGGTGGCAGCCGGCTTAGACATTCAGGAACCGGTGCTCGTGCAGATCTCCCAGGAAAGCTTCCGTGGTACCTCGTACACGACGAAGATGGCGCATTCGGACATTGTGCTGGACGTTGATCGGATCGCCCGGCGCGCCGTCAGGCTGGGCCTAGAAACCGTGCTGGCCCGCGTGCCGGATGCTGTTCACGACGTGTTTCTGTCCGACCGTGGGGCTTTTGATGTTGCCGCCGAGCAGCTGCGCCGCTTTGCCCGCGGCTACATCGCAGACTGACCCTCGCTGCGGTCAGCTCTTCTTCTTGTCGGCTTTCTTCTGGCGCTGGCGTTCCCAGAATTCCTTCGTGGTCACTTCGTCGGTGCCGTCCCACGCGGTGACGCCTTCGAACTCGGGGAAGTCCTTCTGGTGGAAGATCGGCTCTTCTCCGCTGCGGCGCTGCTGCATGTAGTGCCGCAGGACGGTGAACGCCTTCTCCGACAGGATGACGACGGCCACGAGGTTGATGACCGCCATAATCGACATGAAGATGTTCGCCGCCGTCCAGACGGTGTCGAGGGCGACGACGGCGCCGATGAACACCGAGGCCATCACGACGATGCGGTAGGCGAGCATTGCGCCCTTGGACTTCGTGATGAACTCGAGGTTCGATTCGCCGTAGTAGTAGTTGCCGATGATCGACGAGAACGCGAAGAAGAAGATCGCGATCGTCAGGAAGTGCACGGCCCACTGGCCCAGCTGGGCAGCCAGGGCGGTTTGGGTCAGCTGAGCGCCGACTGCTTCGTCGTATTCGGGGTTCGACAGCAGGACGATGAAACCGGTGATGGTGCACACGAGGATCGTGTCGAAGTACACGCCGAGTGCCTGTACGAGGCCCTGCTTGGCCGGGTGCGAGGCCGACGAGGTGGCAGCGGCGTTCGGCACCGAACCGATACCTGCCTCGTTGGAGAACAGACCGCGTTTGATGCCCTGGGTGATGATGACGCCGATTGCGGCACCGGACACGGATTCCATGGTGAACGCCTGCTGGACGATGAGCGCGAGCATCGGCGGGACGGCCGACAGGTTTGTGATCACCACGAGGATGCCGAGGAACAGGTACAGGACGGCCATGACGGGCACGATGAACGCGGTGACGTTGGAAATCCGCTGCACACCGCCGAGGAAGATCGCCAGGCCGGCGACACCGAGGACGATGCCGACGATTGCCTTGAATCCGAAGCCGGGGGTATCCATGTTGAACGAGGTGGACAGGGAATCCACGATCGAGTTCGACTGCACGGTGTTGAACACGATGCCGTAGGTGACGATCACGATGACGGCGAAAACGGAGCCCAGCCACGGGCTCTTGAGCCCGCGGGCAATGTAGTAGGCCGGTCCGCCGCGGAATGCCGCGCCGTCCTTCACTTTGTAGAGCTGTCCGAGGGTCGATTCGACGAAAGCGGTGGCACCGCCGACGATTGCGGTCACCCACATCCAGAAAAGGGCACCCGGTCCGCCGACTGAAATTGCCAGCGCGACACCTGCGATGTTGGCGGTGCCCACGCGTGATGCGGCAGAGATCGAGAAGGCGCGGAAAGGCGAGATGTTCTTGTTGCCGTCTTTGTCGTGCCCTGCCGGTTCTTTGATGACGCGGAACATCTCCGGCAGCAGTCGCAGCTGCACAACCCCGGTGCGCACTGTGAAGTACAGGCCCAGCGGCAGCAGGGCGAACAGCAAGACCCACCCGAGCCATCCATCGACGGTCGACAGCAGTTCGTTGAAGGCTTCCATAGGGGACTCCCAAGGTTTCTGACGGGGGTGTGGTGGTCACACGATGCGTCTGTTGTCGGCGCTCGCTTCTTCCACTGTAGAACGGGTTCCACTGTAGGGCAGGAAAAGGCGTGGAAATGCCGGCGGGGCGCAGTGCCTGTCAGCAGCTGCGCCCCGCGGGGAGAGTGAATAAGAGAGAAGCGAACGAAAGGTTCAGTCCTGTGCCCGGTACTTTTCGAAGACGGGCACGAGGCGGCTGAGGCCTTCGCGGATGACTTCGGGTGTGTGGGAAACGAACGATAGGCGCAGGGTGCGGTCGTCGTGGTCTGCCACGTGGAATTCTTTTCCGGGCACGTAGATGGTGCCGTGTTCAATTGCGCTGTAAACCATTTCGGAGGCCCGGTAGCCTTCTGGCAGGCGAACCCAGATGAACATGCCGCCAGTCGGCCGGTTGAATTCGGACCCTTCCGGCAGGATTTCGCCGAGCACTTCCAGCATGGTTTCCATGCGCTGCTTGTAGGCGGCGCGGTGGACGGCGATTTTCGCGTCCAGGTCGGTGGTGTCCAGGTACTGGGCGGTGATCAGCTGATCGAGGGTTCCCGTCTGCATCGCACTGCCCTGCTTGGCCAGACCGATGTGCGACAGGACACCACGCGGTCCGCGCACCCAGCCCACTCGCAGACCGGGTGACAGTGTTTTCGACACCGTGTTGCACAGCAGGCTGCGGTCGGCCAGGCGCGGGTCGGCGGAAATGGGCAGGAGGTCCGAAATCTGGTCGAACCACAGGGCTGAGTAGGGGTCGTCTTCGATCAGCCAGGTTTCGCTTTCGGCGATGATGTCGGCGACCTGTTCGCGGCGGGACTGCGGCATTGTCACGCCGGTGGGGTTTTGGAAGGTGGGGATCAGGTAGACCCCGCGCGGCTGGTGTTTGCGGATCTGTTCGGCAAGGTGGTCCGGGTCGGCGCCGTCTTCGTCTACCCGAACGGGCTGGAAGTCCACACCCTGCAGTCCGAAAGCCTGGATGGCGGACATGTAGGTGGGGTTTTCCACCAGCAGAACATCGCCCTCGTTGAAGAGGGTCTGGGCGATCAGCCCGAGTCCCTGCTGGGATCCCGAGGTGATGACGACGTCTTCGGGTTCTGTGGGCAGTCCTTTGCGGGACAGTTCGCGGGCTGCTGCGGCCAGCATGCCGCTTTCGCCCATGGTGCTGCCGTATTGCAGAGCGTCACCGCCGATCGTGTCGAGTACGATGTTCGCGGCTTCGCGGATGCCTTCAACATCGAACAGTTCGGGGTCGGGGTGGCCGCCGGCGAAGCTGATGATGTCGGGGGATTCGGCAAGGTCGAAGAGTGTGCGGATAGGGGAGGCTCCAATGCCTGCCAGATGCCTGTTCAACGCTGAACGAAAATCTGTCATGAGAGGAATAGTAAGGCATCAGGAAGCGGAAAGGGGCACAAAAGGGGTAGTGTTCGTTCTCGAATCTGTGCCGCGGGGAAACACCCTCTTCCCCGGGGAGCTCAGACCCGCTCTAACAACGGAGATCCCGTGCCGAATCAGACTGCTCAGACCGTGCCTTTCAGAACCGTCATCGCCTTGGGGCTGATGTTCTTCGCAGTGTTCATGGGTGCGGGGAACATTATTTTCCCGCCGCTTCTGGGGCAGCAGTCCGGAACCGCGTTTCCGCTGGCGATGATCGGTTTTCTACTGACCGGTGTGGGTCTGCCCGCACTTGCGCTTGTGGCTGTGTCCCGAGTGGGAGGGCTTGAGCGCCTGTCCGCCCGGGTCGGCCACGCCTTCGGTGTTGTGTTCACGATCATCGCCTATCTGCTGATCGGGCCGTCGTTCGGAATCCCGCGTACCGCAACCGTGTCGTACGAGGTAGGGGTTGCCCCGCTTCTGCCGAACGCGGGTGATTCGCAGTGGCCGCTGGTGCTGTATGCCCTGGTGTTCTTCATCATCACCCTGGTGCTGGCCGCCAACCCCACAAAGATCGTCGACTGGATCGGCAAAATGCTCGCGCCGGTGCTGGTGCTGGTTATTGCGGTGTTTGCCGTGAAAGCGCTCATCAGCCCGCTGGGCGGGTTCGGTGAGCCGGTGGGCGATTATTCAAATGCGGCTCTGCAGACTGGTTTTGTGCAGGGTTATCTGACGGTTGATGCGGTTGCCGCCCTGGTGCTCGGCATTCTTGTTGTTTCCGGCTTTGCCGGTGTTGGGGTGACCAACCCGACCATCATTCGCCGGAAGATGCCGTGGGTTGTTCTCGTCATGTCGATCGGGCTGTCGCTGGTCTACATTTCGCTGGGCTACATCGGAGCCACCAGCCGTGCCGCTGTGGGTGAGCAGGACAATGGCGGGGCTCTGCTTGCCGAGGTGTCGCGTGCCCTATTCGGTGACATCGGCGGTGCTCTTCTGGCGGCTGTCATCATCATGGCCTGCCTGACCACCTCGATTGGTCTGGTGTCGTCGATGGCGGAGTTCTTCTCTGACCTTGTTCCGAAGGTGTCCTACCGCGTGTGGGCGGTCGTGTTTTCGTTCATCGGCTTCCTGTTTGCCAATGTCGGTCTGGATGCGCTCATTGCGCTTGCTCTGCCGATGCTCATGGCGGTCTACCCGGTCACTCTGGTTCTGGTGCTCCTGTATTTCTTCGAGAAGCTCTTCCGAGGTGACCGTCTGGTCTACCGTCTGGCCGTCATCTTCACGGCTGTCATCAGTGTTCTTGGCGGCCTGAAAGAAGCCGGTCTGGGCGGCGAGGCGATCGATTCGATCCTCAACGCGCTGCCGTGGGGTGCTGATGGTCTCGGCTGGGTCGTGCCCGCTCTGGCGGGTGTGGCAATCGGCGTTGTCCTGCACTTTGTTTTGGGCCGCCACGATCAGGATCACACGGCCCGTCTTGACGCCCGGATGAAGGAAAAGTCCGGCGGAACGCTGTAAACCCTCGGTTCAGCTGTTGTGGGCAAGTGCCCACATTCGCAGTGCCACGTGGATGTCCAGAAATCGCGCGGGCTCTCGCCAGTCGGCTCCGAGTAGGGTGGAAATCCGCTCCATGCGCTGACGGACAGTATTCGGGTGAACGTGCAGCCTTTCCGCGCATTCAGAGACGCGCGAACCGGTTTCTGCCAGTGCCCATGCTGTCTCCAGAAGCTTGGTGCCGTGGGCGCGGTCATAGGCCCGGAGCGGCTCAATGTGTTTCAGCGGTGAATCCGCATCCGGTCGGTTTGCGAGGGCTTCGGAGAGCAGCCCGACGGTTCCCAGGTCTTCGCCGACAGCAATTCGGCCCGAAGCACCCAGTACCTTCAGCATGCTTCGTGCGCGTTCTGCGTTGCGATGAGCTTCGTGGGCACTGGCGGGCTCTGTGAACGTGCTGCTGACTCCCGCGGTGATCCGCGGGTGCGTCCCTTGGGAATCTTTGCTGCGCACGAGTTCTTCACAGCGCTCGCCGATGCCCCTGACCCACGCTTCTTCTGGAATGAGGGCGCAGATGTGGCCGTGGTGACGGGCAACGACAGCGCGATCGGTGTGGACCAGCGCAGATCGAAGCTTTTGCAGCAGAACGGTGGAATGCTCGGCTTCGAGTTCATCGCTGCTCTCGATTGAGACGCTCAGCAGGCGGAACGGGCGGTCAGTAGAAATGCCGAGTTCCTCTACCGCCCTCTTGGTTTCTGGGTTGTGGGGGATCGTGCCCAGAAGTGTGTCGAGGAGAACGCGATCCTGCCTGACGGATTCGTCTTTCTGTGCTCGCTCCATGAGAACTGCCAGGCCCAGAAACGTGGCGATCCGCTGCAGCCTTGGAAACAGCCCTTCCGGAAGTTCGGCTTCGACTATCAGCGTTGCCAGGTGTTCGCCTCCGCCCAAGCCGCAGGCGGCTGTCACACCATCAACGGTTATCGGCTGTGCGGAGTGCCGCGCGGTCTGAATCGGCTCATGCAGGTGCGAAGGAGGTTCCTCCGTGCCCGGCAGGACCGTGACGGGCGCACCCAACAGCTGCTGCACTGTTTCTGCCGCCGATTCAGGACTGTCACCGCGCATAATCGACTCCAGCAACCTGCTTTCCAGCTGAAGGACCTCCTGGAGGTCAATCACGCGCTCAGCCTCGAGCTCATGCCGAGTGTTCAGGCGGTCTAGAGCGGCTTCGACCTCGTCAAGACGAGTCGAGTACTCCAAAGCGACAGCCGTGTGCAGTGCCAAGGTCTCAAGCACCGCTTTGATGTCCGCGCTGTATTCAACGGGATGACGGTCTGCAATCAAGAGGGCGCCGTGAGTGACGCCATGCAGAGTCATCGGCATCCCCAGAATTGAACGAACGCCTTCTCCCCGCACGCGCTTGTCGATGTCCGGAAGATGCAGAAGCCGTGGATCTTCTAGGTAGTTGATGGTTCGCACTGGCTCGCGTCCGGTCGCGGCCCGCCCGAGGACACCCGTGCCCAGTGGCATGCGGATGTCGCGGTATCCCTGCGTTCGTATGCCGACGGAATAGCGGATAAAGGTTTCGCGGCCTCGGTTGAGTGAAATGTAGGCCATGTCTGAACCGGTCAGGCGCCGCGTTCTGGTGAGGACATCGTGCATGACCAGTGAAATGTCCTGCGTGGAGGTCATCATGCGGGCGATTTCGCCGACCTCGTTGAGAAGTTCGCTGCGTTCAACGAGCGACGCAATGCTCTTTTCTAGATCGACCACGTGAGGATCATGTCCGGCTGTCAGGGCTTTAGGTGACGACATGTGAAAACCTCCACTCAGCCGCAGAAAGTATGTAGGACTTACTATATGCGGAGTGTGTTCTGTGCCATAGCGTGAATGTGACTGCTGGCAGTGACGACAGCAGTCACATTCGTCCGAATCACAGAGAGAGCACTGTCATGAGCGATATGAAACTTCATTTCCTTTCCACCGGTGTCATGGACTGCGACCTCACCTGGCTTCTGCTGGAAGGTGGGAACACCATCAAGAGCCGATCCCAGAAGAATGACCCGCCGCCATGGGGTGAAGCTCCGACGCACGCGGTCCTCATCGAAACCGACGGCCAGAAGATCCTGTGGGATACCGGTGTTGCGCGCGACTGGGAACAGAGGTGGGCTCCTATTGGCATGCAGGAGTTCTTCCCGGTGCAAGAAGACCCAGCGGGTCCCGGCTATCTTGACAGCGCCCTCGCTGATCTCGAACTGACCCCCGATGACATTGATGTCCTCGTGCTGTCTCACCTCCACTTTGACCACGCCGCCAACGCTCAGGACTTCAACAACGGCAAGACGCGCATCCTGTGCCACGCCGATGAAATCGAAGGTGTGAAGTCAATTCAGGGGGAAGGCGTCGGTGGGCACCTGGTTTCGGACTTCGCCGGACTGCCTTTCGAAGCGATTCACGGTGACGACGAAATCGCGCCCGGAGTTTCGGTCATCCACACACCGGGTCACACATGGGGAACCATGAGCCTTCGCGTTGATCTGCCCAATGATGGAACACACATCTTCACGTCCGATGCGGTGTACCTCGGGGCTTCCTGGGGGCCGCCGGCGATCGGCGCAGCTATTGTGTGGGACTCGGTTCAGTGGCTCGAGTCTGTCGACAAGCTCCGCAGGATCCAGGAGCAGACCGGAGCCAAGATGATCTTCGGTCACGATGCCGAACAGCGCAAAACCATGAAGATTTCGCCAAACGGCTACTACTCCTAAGGGGCGAGGATGATCGTTTACGACGTGAAGTGCGGTGCGGGTCATCGTTTTGAGGCGATGCTCAAAACCATGGACTCGCCAACACCAGACTGCACCTGCGGTGAGCCGACTCGGCGCATGATTACTCGAGTCAACAGGGGAAACGCAGCCTCTGCCGGCCGTTCGCGCGACGAAATGCCGAACACATGGCGCGGTATTGGCAACGGCAACCGCGACCTCGTTCGCGGGTGGCACAAAGAAATGCGCAAACGCGAAAAGCTCGAAGAGAAGTATCCGGAACTCGGCGGCGACCGTCGCCCGGTCATCGCTCACGAAGGGAAGTTCGAGGCGAGTCCAGTTCGTGCCGGTGACGCTGGCAGCGATGCTCTGGCCCGTGCAGCCTTCGGCCCGGCGCCGAGCTCGGATGCGGCGACCACCGCCCAGATTTCAGGAGGTTCCCGATGAAGATCACCGGCGCAGTGCTTGAGCGCATGGATGCTGAACGGCCCTACGCGCAGTCGCAGCCCATCAGCATTTCCGAGGTCGAACTGGCAGGCCCGGGACCCACTGAAATCCTCGTGCGCATCGAAGCGGCGGGTGTCTGCCACTCTGACCTTTCGGTGGTCGACGGCAACCGCCCCCGCCCCACACCCATGCTGTTGGGGCACGAGTCGGCGGGCATTGTCGAAGAGATCGGCAGCGACGTCGAAGGCATTTCTGTGGGCGACCGGGTCAGCATGTCGTTCCTGCCGCGCTGCGGTGAATGCCGCGAGTGCCGCACTGACGGCAAACTCCCATGCTCTGTCGGGTCAAAGACCAACAACGACGGAGTTCTGCTGCACGGTTCGGCCCACCTGACTCGTGACGGCGAAAACGTTTACCACCACCTGGGTGTAAGCGGCTTTGCCACCCACGCGGTTGTCGACGCCGCCAGCGCGGTCGTTGTGCCGCCGGAACTTCCGGCAGACATCGCGGCAGTGCTCGGCTGTGCCGTGCTGACCGGGGGAGGGGCGGTGCTCAACGCTGCTAAGCCCGGCCCGGAAGACTCCGTCATGATCGTCGGTCTGGGCGGTGTCGGCATGGCTGCCCTCATCGTGGCGCTGGCTCAAGACGTCAAAGAGGTCATCGCCGTCGACGCCCTTGAGGAAAAACTCGAGCGCGCCAAGGAACTCGGTGCTGACCGCGTTTTCACACCTCAGGAAGTCGCCGAACAGGGCATCACCGCCGACAGGGTCATCGAAGCTGCCGGCAACGCCAAGGCTTTCGAGACCGCCTACAGCGCGATCGGCTTCGGCGGGTCCATGGTGACGGTCGGCCTGCCCAACCCGGCAGCCACCTCGACAATTGCGCCCCTGGCACTGACCGCCGGGGCTCGCGAAGTCAAGGGCTCCTACCTGGGTTCGGCGGTGCCGTCCCGTGACATCCCGACCTACGCGAAGCTGTACCTGGAGGGCAAGCTGCCGGTGGACGAGCTGATCTCCTCGCGCATCCGTCTGTCCGAAATCAACGAGGCCATGGACCAGCTGGCCGACGGGCGCGCCATCCGCCAGGTGATCGTGTTCGACGAATCCGCTGAAACCGCCACAGCCTGACATTCGGGCGAATAGTGCGGGCGGGGCAGGCCATCTGCCCCGCCCGCTCTTCTATGACGAGGTGCTCGTTTTCTATGACGAGGTGCCGTCCAGCAGCCGTCGCACCTGCTGCGGATCCGCTGTGGGCAGGCTGCACTCGTAACCACGGCACACGGTTGCCGTGCCGGTCTGCGGCTGGCCGACCTCGCTTCCGGGGGCCTGCCGACGGAGAACGGTCGTCACGGGGTGGCGGGCGCCGATGCTCAGCAGGTGGGGGTCGTCGCTTTCAACCCGTACGGCGTTGAGCAGTCCTTCTGCCGTCACCTGCAGCCAGCCGGCCGCCCGCGGTGCGCGGTACATGATGTCCGATGCGGCAAGCACCAGGCGCTGTGCCGTCTGCAGCCACTGCGGACCGTCAGCTGTTTCATCCAGCAGCCCCAGGCACAGAGCCGCGTGGGCGGCAGCTGCCACACCGGACGGCTCGGTGTCATCAAACGCGCTCATCCCACCTGTGGTCAGCAGGGGATCGTGTTCGTAGTCCCGTACGGTGCCCGTGAGGAAGCGCTCGCTGAGCTCGGTGAGAAGCTCCTGAGCCACGCTGGTTTTGCCCAGTTCCGCCGCGGCTGCCGCCAGCTGCGCCCAGTCCGCAAGCCCCGCCGCACCCGGACCAGGCTCACCCTGAAAAGCCGAGCGGGCCAAACCGCTGTCCGTGCGCAAAGCTGCGGTAGCTGCAAAGGCTTCTTCAGCTGCAGTGAGCCATTCGGGCTCGACAAAAACAGCTGAAGCAAATGCAAAAGCCGATGCTGTCATAGCCGTGTGCGCCGTGATGAGCTTGTCATCACGCAAAGGAGTGGAACGGTCTTCGCGCGCTCGCAGCAGGCGTTCGCGGGCAGCCAGCGCTGTCTCTGTCAGCCACGGTTCCGGCCTGCTGTCACCGCTGTTGTCACCAGCCGCACCGTCTGCTCCCTCAGCCCACTGCTCAATTCCCGGAGCGTGGAGCACAAATCCCAGCTCTTCGGACAGAACAGGTGCGTAGGGAGATCCGGTGAGCTCCACCTCGTGATTTTCCAGATAGTAGGCGCCCTCGGCCGGCTGCCCGTGCGCATCGAGAGAATCGGCGTCGAGCGCGGTGGCAAAGCCGCCGGAATCCAGGCGCATGTCCCGCAGCAGGAATTCGGCGGTGTCATAGGCCTCGCGGCGGGCCAGCCGAGCCCAGCGAGAACCGGGCTCCAGCGACTCTTCCAGCCCAAACCACGCGGCGGTCGCCCGCAGGTAGAGAGCGTTGTCGTACAGCATCTTCTCGAAGTGCGGCACCGACCAGTGCGGGTCGACGCAGTAGCGGAAAATCCCGCCGGCAACATGGTCGCGCAGACCGCGCGAAGCCATCGACAAGAACGTGCGGCGGATGAACTTCAGCCGTTCCGGACCGCGGTGGTGGCTCTTGATGAGAGCCATGAGCGACATGAGCGGCGGGAACTTCTGCGCGGAGCCAAAACCCCCGTTTGTGGCATCGGCTTCGTCCATGAGCGCCCAGTGCTGGGCGCCCAGAATGTCGGCGGATACCGCGTCGGCGAAGGAACGGTCGAGGTGCCGCTGGTCGTTCTGCGCGGCTGAGTCAGCAGGGCAAGCCTGCCCCGGTGTCCCGGTCTGTGCAGCTTGCGCTTGAGTCTGCGCGGATTCCGGACCGGCCGCCAGCTGTTCAA
The DNA here is from genome assembly GCF_001584615.1 of Brevibacterium ravenspurgense. GTDB lineage: Bacteria > Actinomycetota > Actinomycetes > Actinomycetales > Brevibacteriaceae > Brevibacterium > Brevibacterium ravenspurgense. The sequence goes on from NZ_LQQC01000013.1 coordinate 47,616, forward strand.
GAGTCGATCGCATCTTCGCCGTGATGTCCGCAACCTGCGCTCGCCGCTCCTGCCACGTGTTGGCAACAGCCTGCAGGACCATGGAAAACGACGGCTGACCCATGTGCGGCTGCGGTGGGAAATAGGTGCCCAGGAAGAACGGCACCCCGTCGGCATCGGCAAATGCCGTCAAGGGCCAGCCACCGTGACCGCGCATGGCCTGCAGCGCGTTCATGTACTGCTCGTCGACGGCGGGGAGTTCCTCACGATCGACCTTGACCGCAACGAAGTGTTCGTTGATCTGCGCTGCGATTGCCGGGTCACTGAAGGACTCTCGCGCCATGACGTGACACCAGTGACAGGTGGAGTAGCCGATCGACACCATGACCGGCACATCGCGCCGTTTGGCCTCTGCAAAAGCCTCCGGGCCCCACGGATACCAGTCGACCGGCTGTTCGGCGTGGGCACGCAGGTACGGCGAGGTCGCCTCAGCCAAACGGCTGGCGTGTCCGGCGCTTCCGGCCTCAGTCATCCGCCAGTCCTCACCCAAGGTGCGCTGCGGCGACCTTGACGAGGGCTTCGACATCCTCAACCGCCGCCATTTCCCTGGCAGAGTGCATGGACAGAAGCGGGATTCCCGCGTCAACGACCGTCATGCCCAGGCGGGTGGCCGTCAGCGGGCCGATGGTCGAACCGCACGGCATGGCGTTGTTCGATACGAACGGCTGGTACTGCACACCGGCCTCGTCGCACAGGCGGGCCCATTCGGCGGTCCCCACAGCATCCGTTGCATAGCGCTGTACGGCGTTGAGTTTCAGCAGCAGCCCTTCACCGAGGGTCGGCCGCACCTGTGGGTCGTGGCGCTCTGGATAGTTCGGGTGGACGGCGTGGCCGGCGTCAGCGGAGATGCAGATGGAGCCCGCTATTGCCCTCAGGTGTGCTTCCCTGTCAGCTCCCACGCTGATGGACACCCGCTCCAAAATGTCTGCGAGCATTGGGCCCGATGCACCCGTGCGGGTTTCTGAGCCGACCTCTTCGTGGTCGTTGGAAATGAAGACCGACACGGCTGTCAGGTTCTTCGTGTCGAGTTCTTCCATTGCCCGCAGGCCGGCGAACGTGGAGGACAGGTTGTCCATGCGGGAGCACGCCAGAAGCTCCTGGGATGCTCCGAACAGGGCGGCTTCCTGCACCGGTGCGGTGATGACATCGTGGCCGACTACCTGGTCAGCGGAAACACCGGCGGATTCGGCCAGCAGCGCGAGGACGTCGCCGCCGCACACCTCAAGGCCGATAACCGGCACGGTGTGCTGCTGGCGGTCGAGTTTGAGGCCTTCGTTGACCTGTCGGTCCAGGTGGATGGCCAGCTGGGGGATGCGGGCGATGCCCGGCGTGCGGGCAAGCACTGTCGTGCCGTCGCGCAGCGCCAGCCGGCCGGCAAAGCACAGTTCGCGGTCAAGCCACGAATTGAGCAGCACACCGCCGTACACTTCGACGCCCACCTGGGTGAAACCGGCGGCGGTGTGTGCCCCTCCCGGCTTGAGTTTGAAGCCCGGCGAATCCGTGTGGGCACCGAAAACCCGGTAGCGCAGAGCGTCAGCAGAAACATCAGCCGGCAGAGCGAACGCGGCCACGGCGCCTTCGCGCACCAGAACGTAGCGGCCGCCGGGAACCAGGTTCCACGTCTGCGCTTCGTCAAGCAGCTCGTAACCTGCAGCCTGGAGCCTGCGGGAGGCTTCGTCGGCTGCGTGGTAGGACGACGGCGATGCTGCGGCGTACTCGCCGAGTTCCAGCGCGGTCTTCTGCGCTGGGGTCAATGACGCTGGGGTCAACTGGGCGGCGGTCTGCGCCGAGGAATTCTGCGCGGCTGTCTTTTCAGCGGCGGTGGACATGCGCTCCTCCTGAGCTTGTCGTCACAGCGCTGGACTCAGAGCCGCCTGTTAGCCTTGCACGGTGTTCTCTGGTCTAGCGCGGCTGGTGGGCTGGGGGTTCTTCCCCCTGGCGATACTGGCAAAACTACCGTATGCCATGTCGGTTGTAGCCGTCATGACATCTGTCGTGGGCGTACGCGGTTCCTACACGCAGGCCGGTGTGGCCTCTGCTCTCGTGGGCCTGGCCACCGCTTTTTCCGGCCCGTTCTTCGGCTGGTTTGCCGACCGCTTCGGTCAGCGGGGCCTGCTTCTGTGCCTTGCGATCACAAATGCGGCTTCACTGTGGGGTCTGGGCTGGGCACTGCGGGCTGACGCCCCCACGTGGGTCCTCTACGCCGCTGCCTTCGCAATCGGCGCCACGAGTCCGCAGGCGGCGTCCATGGTCCGCTCCCGCTGGCTTGAGGCCATCCGCGGCTCCTATTCCGGCACCCAAGCCGAGAAGGCCACCTCGGTCGTTCTGCCCTATGAATCGTTCACCGACGAGGCTGTTTTTGTCGCCGGACCGATCATTGTGGGCGCCATTGCGGTGGCCTTCGGCATTGTTGTGCCGCTTGATGTTGCAGCGCTGACCACTCTCATCGGCATCAGCGGCTTTGCACTGCACCCGTCTTCGCGCTTTGTGCGCGGCCACGTTCGGAACCTGATGGAGCAGTCCACAGCTGACGAGGCGGAGAAATCTCCCGCTGTTGCTCCGGCTTCCGAGATCTTCCGGCTGTCCGTTCTGCTGCCGCCGGCCGGTATGGCCTGCATCGGTATGTTCTTCGGTTCGACGCTTGCCAGCCTCACCAGCTTCCTGGAGCAGTTCGACAAGGCGGCTGCCGCGGGCATGTACTACGCCGTCATGGGTGTGGGATCGGCGCTGTGTGCTTTTGCCGTTGTGCTTCTGCCTCGTGGCTTCACCTTCGCGGCCCGCTGGATGGTGTTTGCCGCGGTGGCATTCACAGGAACCCTCCTGTTTACGGTGCTGCCGGTCTTCCCCGCGGTTCTCGTGGGCCTGGTTCTGTGCGGTGTGGGCATCGGCCCGACGCTCGTGACGCTGTTCTCGATTGCCGCGGAGGTCGCCCCTGTGGGCCGTGTGACAACCGTGATGGCCATGATGACCACGGGCGTTGTCGTCGGCCAGGCACTCATCAGCGCGATCGTCGGCTCTCTCATCGACGCCTACGGCACTTCGGCGGGCTTCCTTGTGACCTCGAGTGCCTGCGCTGCGCTCTTTGCGCTCAGCTGCCTCAATATGTACCGTCGTCGGATTGATGTTTCGGCGGCTTCGCTTCGGGCGTAGAACCCTGTTCTCGTGCAGCCATCGACGCTATTGTTGATCCTGGTCCGTGCAGAACTGCTCAACAGAAGGTGATCAGTGGAACAGTACAGAGCAGATTGGGAGGAGTGGCACGACTCCCGAATCGCCGGTCTGGCGACCCCGAACGGGTGGCTCTCACTCACGGGCCTCATCTGGTTGGCCGAAGGTGATGAGCGAACAATCCGTGAGATTCCCGGGACGTTCACCCGCAGCAGCGAATGGCTGCACTTCGACCCCGAACCGGGCAGCTCGGCAGGTCCTACGGCCTCAGCTCTTGACGTCATGGAAGACGACATCACCTTCCCGCGGGCCGAGCGCGTGCAGGTCGTGCGCAGCGTCGATACCGGCCGGCTGTCCGTCTGGCTGCCGCAGGGCGCTTCGCTCATGTGGCTGACCGACGGGCCCGTTGTCATCGAAGCCCTCAACCGCGACGGCTACATGGGTCTGCGGATCCGCGATTCCCGTTCGAAGCTTCTGAGCAGCTTCATCGACATACCCGCCTTCGAACTCGACAGGAGCTTTGCAGCTCAGGGCCAGTTCACCCCGTACGCCCAGCCGGAGCTTCGGCGGATCGACACGGCGGCTCCCGGCCTGCAGATCAACACCTATGTTGTGGGCACCGTCGAATTCGATCTGCACGGAACCACGCACACACTGCTGGCCACGGGCCACCCCGAAACCGGTCTCCACCTGGACTTCTACGACGGCACCAACGGCGGCACCACCTCGCAGTGGCGTCGCCTGTCGATCGGCACCCCCGACTCATCGGGACGTGTCATCGTCGACTTCAACCGCGCCGTCAACTACCCCATGGCCTTCACCCCGTTTGCCACGTGCCCCGCTCCGGTACCCGAGAACAGGATCAGCGAACCGATCACGGCCGGCGAACAGGCACCTCGGCAGACCCTGAGCGAAAACGGTCTGCGCACCCCGATCGTCATTGTCGAGACCAGCGACGACCTCTTCTTCGGCCGCACGCTCGACCAGCTGGCCGAAGGCGGAATCCACTGCGATTTCGTACGCTTGCACGAAGGCGAACAGCTGCCGAGCCTCATCGGCTATCAGGGCGTCATCATCTTCGGCTTTGCCGACGGTGACGACGAACAGCGGTGGACGGTCTCACGCGACGATGTCATCGGGTTCCTCGATGACGCCATGAGCTCGCACATTCCAACCATTGCCGTCGGTGACGCCTGCCGACTGCTGGAGGTGGCCGCCGGAGCGCAGATTGACGGGGGAGATCTCCCTGTTCCGCAGTCGCTCGTGTCGGAAGTCGATTCGGTGGAAGTCAGCCTCAGCGACGACGTTGCCGAAGACGCGCTGTTCCGCAACATGGTCACCAGCCCCAACGCCCCGCTGGGCCGGCTGCGTGCCAGCACGGAAGGCGAAGACGAATCGCTCATCCGCTCGTGGAACGACCTGGTCAACCGCTTCATCCGCATGCTCCACACTGAGCGCAGCTGAACGGGCCCGACCCAGTAAACAGCCGAGGTGCCGTCCCGGTCCCAGCCGGGCGGCACCTCGTGCGTTTGTTATTCGAGCGTTCTGCTGATCAGGGCAGATATTGAGGCAAAAAGTGCGATTTTGCCTCCGCGTACGCCCTAGACGGCAGAGCAGCTTTTAGCCAGCTGTTCGGAAGCGTCAGTCGTCTTCCGGTTCGTCGACGATCTCGCCGTTCATTGCCGAAACATAGACGTCGACCGAATCAGTCTTGCCCTCGGGGTAGATCTCAACACTCCAGGTGGGCTCTCCGTCGGACTCAAGGTCAGCCTCATCAATGGTGCCGGCCTGCTCGTCGATGGCCTTCTTCAGAGCGTCTTTCAGCGAAGTCTTCGCCTTCTTCAGGGCGTCGACGTCTTCCCTTTCGGCCTCGTCGTCATCCTTTTCCTTCTTGACGATTTCGGTGCCTTCGGCATTGATCTCAACTTCGTGTTCTTCCGAGCCCTTGAGAACAGTCAGTTCCCAGGTCTTTTCGTCGTCGAAGTCGATCTCAATCGCCTTGCCGCCGATTTCCTTTTCCGCCAGGTCGATCGCAGCCTGAGCGGCTTCCAGGCTGCCGCCCTTTTCGTTTGCCGCGGCGTCATCACCGCCCGCGTCGTCTGCTGATTCGGTGTCCTCAGCCTGCGTGGTCGGCTGGGCATCTTCGATCTGCGGTTCTTCTTCAGAGTTTCCACAGCCGGCCAGAGCCAGAGCGCCGGCAGCAGCGGACGCGGCAAGGAGGGTTGAAAGCTTCGTCATGAGGAATGCACTGTCCTTTCGTTGTGTGCGTGCACTAAGTCAGTGCCGTCAGTGTGGGGGTCAACCCGCGTACGGCTGACCCGTCAGAGGACGTCGCCGGAGCGGTGGTGGATGTAGATGTCCTTCGGCTTGTCAGCACCGTCCTGTTTGATGCTGACCTTCCATGCCAGCTGGCCGTCCTTCGTGTCCGGGCCGACTTCAACAACCTCACCGCGTGTGTTGCGGGTTGCCGATTGGATGGCCTGGTCGACTGTCTGGCGCATGGGCGAGTACTGGTTCGCGGCACCCGACGGCGGGTTTTCGGCCTTGTCCTTATCCGTCACTTCCGCACCGTCAGCGCTGACGTGAACCGGTGTGTTCTTCCCGCCGTCGTAGACGGTCACCAGCCAGCCGTCGTCTTCCTTTTTCAGGCCGACGGCCTGACCGCTGTCGCCCACTTCCGAAACAGCTGTGAGAACAGCTGTGCGTGCTGCGTCGGACGACTTGTTGGAGTCCTGCCCGCCGCCGACCGTGGCGATGCCGCCGGCCGGCTCTTCAGAGGCAGAAGGTTCTTCCTGGGTTGCGGGTGCTTCGCTCGGAGCATCCTCCTTGACGGCGCAGCCGCTGAGAGCGAGTGCGAGCGAGCCGCCGATGACGGCGGCAGTGCGGAACGAGGGCAGGCGAACCGAGGACAGCAGGGGGTTCTTCTTCATATTCCTCACGTTAAAAAGAGGTTCTGAGAGTTTCTTCAGTGCTGGTGAAGTGCATCACCAGATGGTGACGCGCTCTTCCGGAGCCAAGTACATGCCGTCACCGGGCTTGGTGCCGAAGGTTTCGGCAAACGCGTCCATGTTCTTGACCACCTGGTTGCAGCGGAACTCCTCGGGAGAATGGGGGTCGATCGCCAGGCGGCGCTTGCGCTCTTCTTCGCGGAACTTCGAGCGCCACGCAGCGGCCCACTGGCAGAAGAACGCTTCGCGGTCAGCTTGGCTCAGCGGTTGTCCGCTGTTCTCCGCGGCCAGCTGCAGGGCCTTCCAGCTGATTCCCAAACCGCCGAGGTCGCCGATGTTCTCGCCGATCGTCAGTTCGCCGTTGACGGTGCTGCCGTCCGTAACTTCCCACGGTGACAGCGCGGAGTACTGGTCGATGAGTTTGCGGGTGCGCTCTTCAAAGCCCGCCCGGTCTTCGTCAGTCCACCAGTTGACCAGGTTTCCGTCACCGTCGTAGCGGGACCCCTGGTCGTCGAAGCCGTGGCCGATTTCGTGGCCGATGACAGCCCCAATCGCACCGTAGTTCGCGGCATCGGAAGCCTCAGCGTCGAACATGGGCGGCTGCAGGATGGCTGCGGGGAACACGATTTCATTGAGCACGGGGTGGAAGTAGGCGTTGACCGTCTGCGGGGTCATGAACCATTCGGTGCGGTCAACAGGCCCGCTGATGCGGTCCAGCTGCCTGCGGTGTTCTGCCTGCGCGGACCGGCGGATGTTGCCCACGAGGTCATCGGTGGCCACTGTGAAGCTGTACTCCCGCCACACATCGGGGTAGCCGACCTTGACGGAGAACTTCGACAGCTTCTCCAGGGCGCGAGTCTTCGTGGTCTCTGTCATCCAGCCGAGGTCCCTGATGGAGTTTTCGTAGGCCTTCAGCAGGTTGTCGACGAGTTCCGTGATGGCCTGCTTTGAGGCCGGTGGGAAGTGCTTCTGCACGTAGAGTTTGCCCACCAGTTCGCCCAGGTGGCCTTCAACGGTGCTGATCCCGCGCTTCCACCTTTCGCGCAGTTCGGGAGTGCCGGACAGGGTCCGGCCGAAGAAGCCGAAGTCCTCTTCGACGATGTCGGAACTCAGGTAGCCCGCGTAGCGGCTGAGAACACCGAACAGCAGCCACGCCTTGAGGGTGGGAAGCTCGGTGCTGTTCCACAGCCCGGCTGCTCCGGTGACGAAGTCGGGCTCGCGCACGATGAACTGCTCCGGCTCCGGGTTGATGCCGAGGGCTTCAAGCCACGAGTCGAGGTCGAACCCGGCAGCGAGTTCGCGCAGCTGTTCGGGCGTGGTCGGGTTGTAGGTGGCTTCGGCATCGCGCGTGCGGACGTTGTCCCAGTGGTGTTCGGCAACTGCGGTTTCGAAGTCGAAGACGGTGCGGGCGAAATCAGCGTCCGACAGGCCAGAGTATTCACTCAGCCCGCCCAGGCGGGACATTGCCTCGAGGTGGACGAGGAAGGCTTCGCGGATCGGCGCCGATTCTTCCGTCCGGTAGTAGGACTCGTCCGGCAGGCTGAGGCCGGACTGTTCGAAGTACAGTGCGTAGCGGTCGGAGTTCTTGGCGTCTGCGGACACGAAACCGGCCAGCAGACCGCCCACACCCTCCTGTTCCAGCCGGCCCATGACGGCGGAGAGCTCGTCCTTGCTGCCGGCGTCGGCAATCGCCTGGAACTGTCCGCGCAGTGGGCTGACACCCAGCTGTTCGATTGTGTCGACGTCCATGAACGATGCGTAGAGGTCCGCCGGCATCTGGGTGTCCGGGTCGGCATCCGAATCGGCCTGCTGCAGGTCGGTGATGATGGTGCGGACGTTCTCTTCGGCCGCGTCGAACAGTCCGCGCATGGCTCCGTCGCCGGCGCGGTCGTCGGGAATCACGTGGCCCTCCAGCCACGCGCCGTTGACGCGGCGGAACAGGTCGTCCCGGAAAGTTGCGGAAGGGTCTCCGTAGGGCAGTTCAGCTGAAGTCATGGCATCCACGCTACCCGGGCGGGGCCGGTATCGCTGACAGGCTCTGCCGGGTGAAAGTCGATGTGCCATCGTAGTGACTATGAAGCCCTTCCGCATTGCCTTTGTGTGCACCGGCAATATCTGCCGCTCCGCTATGGCCGAAATGATGCTCAAACACGAACTGGCCGGCCTGGGCCGGACCGATATTGAGGTCGAATCATTCGGCATCAGCGACGAGGAGGTCGGCAACCCGATCGACTATCGGGCGCGTGCTGAACTGGAGAAGAACGAGGTGCCTGTCACCGAACACAGCCCTCGCCAGCTGCGGGCAGAGCACCTGGCTGATATCGATCTGGCAATCGCCATGACGTCGCGTCACGTAGCGGGCATCCGCCGTTTGGAGAAGCAGGCAGGTGGACATGTGCCGACGGTGCGCATGCTCCACCAGTTTGACGAGGGTGCGAATCCGAATGAAGACCCTGAAACAGCGGCGGTCGCCGATGTCGCTGATCCCTGGTACGGAACAGCTGACGATTTCATAACGACTTACCGAGAGCTCGCTGACGCACAGCCGGGGATCATCACCGCGGTGGACGCCATAAGGGACAATTGAGGGCACGAACCTCGCCCGCACACCGACTGGAGAAGTACTGATGACTACCCGTTCTTCGCTTTCCCGGCTTCTTGCAGCCGCGCTTTTCGCCTGCTTGGCTCTGGCGTTCGGTTCGGTGCCCGCACAGGCGCACGACCAGCTCATCGGCTCGAATCCCAAGCAGGGTGCCAAACTGGATAAACAGCCCGAGTGGATCGAACTGAACTATTCGGGTGAAATCCAGGACATCGGCACGGAAATCCGCGTCGAGCGAGACGGTGAAGACTACTCCGCTGGCGAAATCACAGTGGAGGGCCGCACCGTCAAGTCGGCTCTGCCGGACGATCTCAAGCCTGGCGACTACACGATTGCCTGGAGGGTTGTCAGCCAGGACGGACACCCCATTTCCGGCACGGTTGAATTCACCATCCTTGACTCCGCCGGCAGCGGCGGCGAAGTTGAAGGTGCTGGCGATGACGAAGCCGCGGACGGGGCAGCAGACAAGGCCGAAGGCGACCAGCAGTCAAACGCCTCGGATCAGGAAAAGGCCAGTGAAGAAGGCGCCGGAGTTTCCCCGGTCGTCCTGATTCTGCTGGCAGTTGCCGGCCTCGGTGCGCTCGCCGCGGTCATCATGATGTTCACCCGCAAGAAGAACATCACCGAAGACAACTGAGGACTGCCGCAGCCAGATCACCCGCAACGGCTGTGAGCACGGGCCCCGGATCGGACATCGCCTGTTCGACCGGGGCCTTGTCTGTCAGCTGAAACAGCCCTGCCAGGCCTTCTCTCGGTACGTCCGGATCAGCTGAACCGCAGACCACAAAAACCGGAAGGTCGGCCCTGTGGGCGCGGTCTATGACAACAGCGGGGCCTTTTCCGCTGAGTGTCTGCACATCAAAGCGCCCTTCGCCGGTGATGACGACATCAGCTTCAGCCAGCGCCTTATCGAAGCCCGTGAGGTCCAGGACAAGATCGGCTCCGGACTCCATGTGCGCGCCGAGCACGAGCGCTGCGAAGCCCATGCCGCCGGCGGCTCCGGCACCGGCCAGTCCAGCAGTGTCCTGAGCTTTGAGCAGCCGGGCGAATTCGGCCAGCTGAACATCGAGTTCTTCGACAGTCTGTTCGTCCGCACCTTTCTGCGGTCCGAACACAGCGGCGGCACCCCGCTCTCCGGTGAGCGGATTGTCGACATCGCACGCCACCGTGAGCTCAATGCCGTCCAGAAGCTGCAGCGGGCCCGACATATCAACTTCAGTCGCACGCCCCAGCGCTCCACGCGGATCGTCAACCCGCTGGCCGTGCGCGTCGAAGACGACAGCGCCAAGCCCCATGAGCATCCCGAGTCCACCGTCGGTGGTGGCAGAACCGCCCAGGCCCAGCACGATCGAGCGTGCCCCGGCTTTGACCGCGTGGGCAATGAGCTCGCCGGTGCCCACGCTCGTGGCAGCCCGTGCGCTGGCCGGATCGACGGAACCTCCCTGCCTCTGCAGCAATGCCAAGCCGCTCGCTTCGGCCATTTCGATGATCGCCTGCTCACCCCGCAGTGCCCACCGGGCAGTCACGGTGCCGCCCAGCGGCCCGGTGACCGGCGCCTCGTGAAGTGAGAAGCCGCCAGCCGAAGAACGGGCCGGAAAAAGCGGGCCCCCGTCAGCCAAGGGAGTCGCATCGACCCTGATGCCGGCCCCCTCGAGGGCGGGGCGCAGGTGGTCCGTCACCTGGGCTGCGGTGAGGGTGCCCTTGAACTTATCGACAGCGATGAGAGCGCGCATGGCATCAGCATGGCACAAAAATCCGGTACGAGGCGCCGTCTGCCACAGCGCGAGACTTCCAGCACGGCGGACTGTCTGGTGGGGGGGGTGTCCCTATGTTGTTTGTCAAGCCGTGGCTGGGGTGCGGGGCTCGTAGAGCGTGCCTGTTTTCATCATTGCGTACATGACGTTTAGTCGGCGCCGGGCCAGGCAGATGACTGCTGCGTTATGG
>NZ_LQQC01000014.1 GCF_001584615.1 Brevibacterium ravenspurgense
TCCGCACTCGGTATGGTCAGCCCCGTCGACTTTGAGAACCAAATTGGTCTAATCACTAGTAGAAAAGAAATAGCTGCCTAACCACTAGGTAGCTCCACTACGTGTCCACGATTTGCGGGTAACCCCAACGCTGCCGCCTGTTTGTGGGTGCAGATTTGCGCTTTAATGCAGTTTCACGCGTTGTTGCGGAGCATTAGCGCGTGAGTCTGCATTAGCGCGTGAGTCTGGGGTGGCTTGGGTGGTGCGCCCACATTAACGCGCAAAACTGCATTACTGCGTGAGTCTGGTGTGGGTGGTGAGCCGCATTAGCGCGTGAAACCGGGGCGGAAGGGAGCGAAAGCCGCCTCGACGTCAGCACGAACGTCAGCGCCAGCTCGAACATCAGCGCCAACGTCACCACCGGCGCCAACCCCACCAACAGCCAGGGCCAACCGCAGCTGCAGCCTTGCCTTATAGGGGTCGAGCACACCCGAGGGCACAAGTCCCATCTTCTGCAAACCGATTTCAGCTCCGGGATAGCCGTAGGTGTTCTCCAGCGCAGACCCCGAACCCGTGCGCGACGAGTACACCACCGGCATCTGCTGAGCAAGCCGCTCAACCGCAGGAAGCGCCGACTGCGGCACGTGCCCACCGCCGACACCGGCAAGGACACAGCCGGCATACCCGGCATCGGCAACCCCATCGAGAATCGCCAGCGAATCACCCAAGCCAACGGCAATAACAGCCACCTGAGGGAAAACGTCGTCGCTGGTCAGGCCGGGGAACTGGGGACGAGGTGCCGCCCCGGCCGCTCCTGCCACTCCGGCTGGCCGCGCCCCGCCTCCGGCTGCCGCTGCATCTCCAACTGGCTGCGCTTCGCCGCCGGCTGACACCACACCACCGGCCCCCACAGCACCAGCCAAACCGCCACAGCTGCCCGCCGGAACATGTGGCAGGATGACGCGGTCTTCGCTTACCCAGCCCAGCGGCCCAGCAGAAGGCCCGGAGGAAAAAGCGTGGATGAAGCTCGTGTGGTCCTTGCGCACAAAAACGGGATCGTGGATTTCATCGGCCATTACCAAGGCACTCGCCAGGCCCCGGACCTGCGGCGACAGTGCCGCAATGACAGCCGCCCGCACATTCGCAGGGCCATCAGCACCGGGCAGGGACGGGTTGCGCATGGCCCCCGTGACCACAATCGGAATACCCGAATCGTTGATCCGCGACAGCACAAACGCAGTTTCTTCGAGCGTGTCGGTGCCCTGCGTGAGCACAACTCCGACAGCCCCTTCACTCGCAGCAGTCCGCGCCGACTCCACGACGCTCACCAGGTGCTCGACGGTAATCGAACCGGAGCCAACCTGTGCCACCTGCTCGAATGTCATCTGCAGACCGGATGACGAGGCGCCAGCCCCCTGACCGCCTTCCTCACCCGCCTGCCCCTCGGGTGGGATGGCGTGCCCGGCCACAGCGTCCACGTCAATCGTGTCGAGGCGGGCGGCGCGTGCAATGTCTTCGCCGGAAACGCTGGGAGAAACCCCACCGGAGTCAGTGGGAACAGACGCAATCGTTCCGCCCAGGGCGGCAATGTGGATCCTCATGCCTCCACAATAAGGCCCGGAACAACAGGGGCCGAGGCGCCCATCCGGCGCGCTCCACAGAAGCATGTGCCCACCCGCACGGGCGCGGCAACAACGCCAGCCGCACCCCTACAGCAGAGCACCCGCCAGCAGAATCATCGTCAGGACGAAGCCCGCCGCGTAGTTCAGCCACAGGAAAACCTGCCAGCCGGAACGCGTCCGCTCCGCCGATGCGTCATCAATGCTCAAAAAGCGAACCGCATTGGCGGTATAGGCCAGCCCGACGACCGCCATGATGTCCAGCGGGAACGGGGTGAGACCCATGAGCACGGCCGCCGCCGCGTATAAAGCAACCGCCACAGCGACCGTTCCACGCGCGCCGAGCGCTGTGGCGATCGACTTAAGTCCAGCTTCGCGGTCGGGCCCGATGTCCTGCACTGCGCCGAACGCCTGGCTTGCCATGCCCCACAGGAAGAACGCGATGAGCCCCAGCACACCCGCTGCACTCACACCGGAGCCCAGCACGCCAGAATCCAAAACACCCGAACCAGCACCGGCTCCAACACCAAAGACACCACCAGCGCCCCCGGCCAACAGCGTCACGGCGAACCAGGCGGGCGTAGAGAAGTGCAGGGAGCTGGTCACGGAATCCAACACGGGGACTTCCTTGAATCGCAGCCCCTTTGCCGAGTACGCGACAACCGCGAACAGGCTGAAAACCAGCATCGCCTTGGCCGCCCATGGCGCCGTCACCAGGAAATACAGCACGAACGGCAGGCAGCTGAAGACGGCCGCAAGAAGGGTCGGCCGGTGCAGTGCGGGGTCGAGCACACTGCCTTCCACACCGCCTTTGCGCGGATTGCGCATGTCTGATTCGTAGTCGAAAACGTCGTTGATCCCGTACATGGCCAGGTTGTAGGGCACCAGGAAGAACAGGCACCCCAACCAGAAATCCAGGCTCAGCCCGCCGCCCATCAGCAGGTACGCCGCCCCGAACGGGTACGCCGTGTTGACCCAGCTGAGCGGGCGGGATGACAGGAAAAGGTGCTTCAGCACTGCTCGTCACCACCACTGACGAGGCGCCTGTCACCACCGCCGCCACGGGCGGCATGGTCTGTTCTCGGCTGGAGCAGGTGAGCCCAGAGTGCCGGCAGGACGAGCACCGCGAAGACCGTGTAGGAAAGGTCTTCGATCGGCATGAGCCCAATCGTGACGCCCGACGATGTTTCCGGCGAATAGTAGAACAGTCCAACACCGATCATGATGTTGTCGAAGATGATCGTCAGGGCAATGAGCACTGCTGCCGTCAGCAGCCACGGGCCAGTGGGAATGCGCTTGCGGGCGCTCCACGCAAGAAGTGCTGCGGGTATGAGGAAGCAGGCGTTGAGAAGCGTGTACGTCACGGCGGACCCGCCCCCCGACCAGGTTGGTGACCCGCCTCCCGGCCAGGTTGGTGACCGGCCTCCCGACCGGCACCTCGTCCGGCCCTCCATTCAGCCAGCTTCGCGGCCCCGACGAAAACGTTGATGGTCAGCCACACCAGGAAGAACAGGAACAGCAGCTCTTCCATCGGCAGGTGCGGGGTCAGGTTGATGCCCGTCATGTAGGGCGAATCGCCTCGGAAGAACACGTCCAGTTCAATACCGAGAATGTCCCACAGCAGGAACACGGCCCACACGCCGAAGTGCACTCCGGCGGTTCGGGCCCACACGCGTCCCGACTTGCTGCGCAGCGCGGCACCCCAGAACAGGCCGTGGCGAAAATCGAGAATCGCCATGCCCAGCAGCGAAAAGCAGAGCGCTCCCGCGTAGGCCCAGCTCATGTGCGCTCCAGTAGGTCGACGGCGTTTTCAGCGCTGATAAGGCACATGGGCAAGCCCACGCCCGGCGCTGTGTAGGCGCCAGCGTGCACGAGCCCGCGCGCACGCGCCTTCTGCGGGAAGCGGAACATCGCCGACTGCGACAGCACATTCGCCGGCCCGAGAGCCGATCCGCGCCGCGGGTCGATATCGCCGGGACCAAAAGCCCGACGCACCCGCAGGTGCGCGGCCAGATCTACGCCGATGCTCGCACCCAAAGAGTCAATGATCCGGTCCGCGTACTGCTCAAGCAGCTGCGAACCGGTGCGCAGCTGTGGGTCAGCTGGGGCCGGCACCAGCACAAACAGGTTCTCCGAGTCCGCCGGAGCCACAAACGCATCCGTACGCGACGGCGCACACACATAGGCCGACGCCGGCTGGGGCAGACGCTTGTCCGCCCCGAAGATCTGCGTGAAATTGCTGTCCCAGTCAGACGTGAAGAACAGGTTGTGGTGGTGCAGCTTCGGCAGCTTCCGGTCAACACCCAACAGCAGTGTGACCGCGCCGATGCCGTAGTCCCGCCGCGCCCACCACTGCTGACTCCGCGTCCGCAGACGCATGGGCAGCAGAGCCTCGAACGCCTCAAGATCACAGGCCGCAACAACTGCGTCACTGTCGAAGTCGACAACAGAACCCGCACCGCGCGAGCCGGCCTCCACCTCGTCAGCCGGCACATCAGCCGAACCACAGCGGGCCGTCACACCGACAACCCGCCTGCCCTGCGTGCGCACCGCCGTCACGGTGCAGTCGGTGCGAATGTCCACACCCAACCGGACCGCCGCCTGAGCCATCGCGGTGATGATGGTTCGCATTCCGCCCATGGGGTAGCGCACGCCGTCGACAACATCGAGGTTCGTCATGAGGTGGTACATGCTGGGTGCGGTTTTCGGCTGCGTGCCGAGGAACACCGCCGGATAGCCCAGGATCTTCTGCAGCACGGGGTCGGTCACCGTCTGCTCAATCCGCCGCTGCATGGACTGGCCGAAAAGCCGCGGCAGCCGGGGGAGTCGGGCCAGCACATCGGGCCGGGCAAACCGGGTGTAGTCCCGGGTAGTGAAGTTTGTGTAGAGGAAGTGCTCGAGCGCCAGCCGGTACGTGTCCGAGGCCGATTCCACGTAGCGGCGCACCCGCTGAGCCGCACCGGGTTCGCGCTGGCTCACCAGCCGCAGGAAGGGCTCGGTTCCACGGGGAACATCAACTGCCGAGGTGCCGCTCCCGTTCCCGATGTCTTCCAGCAGGCCCGCTGGCCAGACCCGGAATCCCGGGTCGAGGTCGTGCAGGTTCAGCGGATTGTCTTGGCCCAGCAGGCTGAAGAAGCGGTCGAACACCTCCGGCATGAGGTACCACGACGGTCCTGTGTCGAAGGCAAAACCGGCTTCCGTGTGCAGACCGGCCCGCCCACCGACTTCGCTGCGGGATTCCAGGAGCGTGACCTTCCAGCCGCGAGCGGCAGCCAGCGCCGCTGTGCCCAGGCCGGCAATACCTCCGCCGACGACCGTCAGTGAGCGCATCAGGCACCTGACCAACCGCGAACCGCGGCGGCTCGGGCTGCGAAAACAGCCTTGCGCGGTGCGGGGATACGCAGGCGGGTCCGCTGGAGTTCATCGACGGGAGTCGCCGCCACCCGTTCGGCGAGTTCTTCGAAGATGCCCAGCGCGGTGCCGACTGCGGTGCGCACGCGCCACGGCAGCAGCGGCATGGCTTTACGCGCCGCGGCAAAATCTGCCTGAATAATGTCCAGCTGGCGGGCTTTTTCCTCTTCTGTGAACTTGCCTTCGCTGTCCAGCAGGTAGGTTCTGCCGAGTTCAGCCGTGTCGGACCCAAGGTCGCGCAGGAAGTTGACGCGTTGGAAGGCCGCGCCCAGACCTCGTGCGCCGTCTTCCAGGATCGGCTGTTCTTCCGCGGTGGGGTTTTCGTCTTCCATGAAAATCGCCAGGCACATCAGCCCGATCACTTCCGCCGAACCGTGAATATAGGAATCCAGCGAAACCGGCGAATGGTGTTCGGGCCGGATATCGCGGTACATGGACGAAAAGAACGGGTCCCACAGTTTCGGCCCGATCCCGGTGCGCCGCGCGGTGTCCGCAAAAGCGTGGGCTATGAGGTCAGACGAAAACCCGGTGCTGCACGCTTCAGCTATCCGCAGTCGGAAGTCATCGAGAGCCTCCGCCTGCGCGGCGGGGCCGGCGGGGTAGGCGCCGTCGACGATTTCATCGGCAATCCGCACCACCGCGTAGAGGCTTGCGATGCTGCGCTCCATACGCTTTGGCAGCAGTGATGCGGCAAAGGAGAACGAGGTGGAATAGGACCGGATGACAGCCGAAGCCGCACGGTAGGCGGTCCGGGTGTATCGCTGGGTGGGCGGCAGCAGGTCGAGCGTCCTGCCGCGTGAAAAGGGCAGTGTCATTCAGGCGGGGTCATTCATGGTGTCAGGCGGTCTGCTCAGTTAGCGCCGGCCTGTGGGTCAGTCGGCTGCGCAGCATTCGCTTCAGCCTTCAGTCGGCGTTCAACCTCAGCGGCCACCGCGAGCACGGTTGCGTCTTCGCCGGGTTTGCCGGCAATGTGCAGGCATGCGGGTGCATTACTGCCGTACTTGCGGCCGGTGGGGATGGTGATGGCGGGCCAGCCGAGCACGTTGAACAGCTGGGAGTAGCGGACAAAGGCCGGGCGGGCATCGGGCCCGATGCTGTCCCACGGGACGGTCCCGCCGTCCAGCGCGGGCGACACAATGACGTCGACATCGGCGAACTGAGCCAGAGCGCGCTCACGCAGAGCCTCAACATCAGCCAAAGCCTGCTGGTATTCGGCTTCAGAAACATCGGCAGACTGTTTGACCCGATCGAGAACACCGGGGGTGAAGGCTTCCGGCTGGTCTTCGGCCAGCGGGCCCAGAATCCGGAAGGACTCGTACTTGCGCACAGTGTCGTACAGCGCACCCGACTCTTCGATGAACGGTTCGAGGTCAACCGGCTCCGTTGTATCGAGGTAGTCCGCGCCGTCCTCAATCCAGTGCGGTGTGCTCAGTTCGAACGTGCCGACCGTGACCGATGCGGGAGCACCTGCCGAAAAGTCCACGACAGCCGAGAACACCCGGACTGCTTCGCTGACAGTGCGGGTGAAGAAGCCGAGAGTGTCGAATGACGGAGACAGTGGGAAAACACCGTCAGTGTTGACCGCACCCAGGGTGGGTTTGAAGCCGACAACACCCTGACATCCGGCGGGAACACGCACCGATCCGGCGGTGTCGGAGCCGACGGCGAAGGGAACAGTTCCGGCAGCCACGAGCGCGGCCGAACCGGAAGACGAACCACCGGTGCACAGCCCAGCACCAGCAGGATTGACCACCGTGCCGAAAGCGGAGTGCTCACCGAAAATACCGTGCGAAAACTCCTGGCAGTTTGTTTTGGCCACCGGGATTGCACCTGCGGCCATGAGTCGCTCGATGACATCGGCGGTGCCGGTCGTCGCATCCGGGTGGCTTAGAACGTCCACGCGCGAACCCATCGAGGTGGGGGTCCCGGCAATGAACACGATGTCCTTCACGGCAAACGGCTGGCCTTCCAGCGCTCGCGGTGGAAGGTCTTCGTCGGCGCGCTGCGCGGCTTCGCCAGCGCGCTCGCGGGCAAGTTCCGGCAGCATTTCGGTGACGGCGTTGAACCTGTCTCCGGCAGATGCCACTTCGCGGAGGATGCGATCAATGTCGGCAACAGTCACTTCTACTCCCTCGACGGTCAGACCAGTCCTGCTAAGGATAGCCGGCCCAGCCGCCGGCACCTCGGCACCTGGGCCGGTGCTGTGGCGACCGGCACCTCGGCAGCGGCACAGCCGACCGAGGCGCCAGCCGCCCAGAAGATCAGCGCAGACCGCGCAGCACGTCGGCCGTGGCCAGTGCTGCGGTTGCGGCCTCGTATCCCTTGTCTTCGTTCGAACCTTCCAGGCCGGCCCGGTCGAGGGCCTGCTCTTCCGTGTCGCATGTCAGCAGGCCGAAGCCCACGGGCTTGGCGGAATCGAGTGCCACGCGAGCCAGGCCGTCGGTGGCGGCAGCACACACGTAGTCGAAGTGCGGGGTGCCGCCGCGAATGACAACACCGAGGGCAACAACGCAGTCGTACTTTTTCGCCGCTGCCTGGGCCGCGACGGGCAGTTCAAACGAGCCCGGCACCCAGTGGACGGGTGCGTCGATGCCGGCTTCCGCTGCGGCGCGCTGGGCACCGGCCACAAGCCCGCCCATCACCCGGTCGTGCCAGCGCGAGGCGATGATTGCCATGCTCAGCGAGCCCGCCTCAACCGCCGTGCGGGGCGAGATTTCGGGTGCTCCGTGTCCTGCCATCAGAGTGTCCTTTCCAGAAGGTGCGACATCCTGTCGCGTTTGGCTGCCAGGTAGGCGATGTTTTCCGGCCGCGGGGCAACTTCGGCATCCACACGGCTCACGTCGATGCCCATGTGCTGCAGCGCGGTGATTTTTGTGGGGTTGTTCGTCATGAGCCGCACCGAGTGCAGCCCCATGTCGGCAAGGATTGCCGCGACGGCGTCGTACTTGCGCGCGTCAGCGGAAAAGCCCAGTCGGGTGTTGGCATCGACCGTGTCCAGACCGGTGTCCTGCAGGGAATACGCGGCGATTTTGGCGGCCAGCCCAATGCCGCGGCCTTCGTGTCCGCGCACGTAGATCACGTGCCCGCCGACAGTCGCAATGGTGCGCAGCGCCTGGGCCAGCTGTTCGCCGCAGTCGCAGCGGTGCGAACCGAAGACATCGCCTGTCAGGCATTCGGAGTGCACGCGCACAAGAGGTGCTGCATCCGCGGTCGGTGGGCCGCTGAGCACCAGGTGGTCGGTGCCGTCGAAGGTGTAGGCGGTTGCCGTGAGCGTCCCGAAGTCAGTCGGCAGGGGAACCGTCTCTCCGCGTACGAGGCGCCGCTCGGCTCCGTCTTCCTCCGCGGCTTCCGGGATCGGCGTCATGGGGGCGTTTGGGTTGGCTTTGCGGTAGGCGATGAGGTCGGCGATCGTGACCATGGCCAGGCCGTGTTCGCGAGCGAATTCGGCCAGTGCCGCAAAGCGCATCATGGACCCGTCGTCGTGCACGATCTCGGCGATGACAGCCGCGGGGCTGCGGCCCGCCAAGCGGGCGAAATCGAGGCCGGCTTCCGTGTGGCCGTCGCGGGCGAGCACCCCGTCATCCTGCGCGATAAGCGGGAACAGGTGGCCGGGCCGAGTGAGGTCTTCCGCGCGAGTCTCAGGCTCTGCCAGGAGGCGGGCGGCGATGCTGCGATCGGCCGCGCTGATGCCGGTCGTCGTGCCTTCCTTCGCGTCGACGCTCACGGTGTAGGCGGTGCCCTTGGGGTCTTCGTTGTTCGCCATCATGGGCGGCAGCGCCAGCCGCTTGGCGGTTTGGGCTGGAATGGGTGCGCACACAACACCCGATGAGTACCGGATGATGAACCCCATCCATTCGGGCGTTACGGCGTCGGCAGCCATGATGAGGTCGCCTTCGTTTTCGCGGGCTTCGTCATCGACGACGACAATCGGGCGGCCCGCCGCGATCTGCTGGATCGCGTATTCAATAGAGGCCAGGTTGGCGGTCATGGCTGGTCCTTTCCTGCTGTGAGAGTTGCGAATTCGGCGCGGCGTTCGGCGTATTTCGCCAGAATGTCGACCTCGATGTTGATGGGACCACCAGGTTTGACCTGGCCGAAGATTGTGCGCTCAAGGGTTGCTTCGATCAGTCCGACTTCCACCCAGTGCTCATCGGCATCGGCGGGGCTGACGGCGGTCAGGGTGAGGCTCGTGCCGGACAGGCTGATGGAGCCCTTCTCCACGGTGTAGGGCGCAAGATCTGCGGGAATGTTCACGCGCACTGTGCGCCACAGGCCGTTGTCCTCAACGGAAGCCACGCGCCCCACACCGTCTACGTGACCTTGCACAATGTGCCCGTCAAAACGACCGCCCGCGGGCATACATCGTTCGAGGTTCACCGGATCACCCGGCTGCAGTGCGCCAAGGGACGAGCGGCGCAGAGTTTCGCCCATGAGCAGGGCACGGAAGGTGCCCTCGGGCTGGTGGCCGGCCGGCACCTCGTCCTTTTCTTCTGCCTTTGTGGTAGCCGGGGGTGCCGAGGTGAGGCACACCCCGTTGACCGCGAGCGAACCTCCCGGCGGGAGGTCGGCGACGATCGGCCCGGCCTCCAGGGTCAGATAGGCGCTGTCGCCAGCCTGCTTAAGCGAAACGACGGTTCCGACGTGCTCAATGATTCCGGTGAACATGGTGTCCTTTCTCAGCTGGCGTCAGGCGCAGCAGAACATCTGCGCCGAGAACCTGTGGGTTGGGGTGGGCCGCACTGGCGGCATCGAGGGTGAAAGCGTGCGCGTCAAGCAAAGTGGTGACGCTCAGCCCGGTGGTGCTGCGCAGGCCGTCGCCCAAAAGCACGGGCGCCTGATACACCAGGAGTTCGTCGGCCAGACCGCGGCCAATAAAGCTGCCGACCAGCCGGGGACCGCCCTCAACAAGCAGATGTTCGACACCGGCCGCTTTCAGCTTGGTCAGCGCCTCGTCGATTGTTTCGGCAGTGATGGTCCGTGGGTTCTGCGCCAGGTGGCTTTCCGGCGGCAGGGGGCGGCGGCCGATGACCACCGGGATCGGCTGGGAGGTGACCGCGGCGGTCTCAGGGCGAGCGCTTAAACGCGGGTTGTCGGCAAGCGCGGTACCGATGCCCACGGCAATCGCATCGACCTTCGCGCGAATCCCGTGCGCGTGGGAGCGAGCCTCTTCACCCGTGATCCACTGGCTTGTGCCATCGGCAGCAGCGGAACATCCGTCAATGCTCTGGGCAATTTTGCACGTGATGA
The DNA here is from genome assembly GCF_001584615.1 of Brevibacterium ravenspurgense. GTDB lineage: Bacteria > Actinomycetota > Actinomycetes > Actinomycetales > Brevibacteriaceae > Brevibacterium > Brevibacterium ravenspurgense. Next base: position 10,257 of record NZ_LQQC01000014.1, read on the forward strand.
ACGGCCGGCCCGCCCGCACCGCCTGAAGCCAGCGCGAATTGAGAGCCTGAGCTTCTGCGCTCAGCACACCGGTCGTCACAGCAATGCCTGCCGCGCGCAGAACATCCGCCCCGCCGCGGGCCGCCGGGTTTGGGTCGGCTGTGGCAATGACCGTGTGGGCGATTCCAGCGTCGATGATCCGCTGAGTGCACGGGCCGGTGCGGCCGGTGTGCGAACACGGCTCCAGCGTCACGACCATCGTCGCGCCACGAGTGTCAACGCCGTTGGCCTGAGCGAAGTCGAGTGAGGCAGCCTCAGCGTGGGCTGTGCCGGCACCGGCGTGAAAGCCCACGATCGGACCGGATCCCGGCGGCAGGAGAACAGCGCCGACAAGGGGAGTGGCGCCTCGTGAGCCGTGTGCCGCGTACTCAAGGGCAGCCCGCATGGCCTGCTCGTGGGTCAGGCCGGTGGCATCAGGCAGAAGAAAAGCCGCCTGGACTTCCATGTGAACCTCCCGGTACAGCCGGGAGATGGGAGTCCACAGCGGCGCTGTGGGTTCGCAAAGGCACGCCGGGTACGCCGACAGCGCCTGCGCGAGCAGACTGTGTTCCTCCCATCCAGACTCTTACTGTCGGTCTCGGAATTGCACCGAGTCAGCCGGGTGTTCGCACGGCGTGTGCCGTGGAGCAGCCGGGTCGCGGACTGTCACCGCCGGTACGGAATTTCACCGTCCCCGGAACATCTGAGGCTCATAGTAGCCCCTGGGTGTGACACGTGCGACACGGGGTGGGGAGGAGCCGGGCTGACGAGGTGCCTGCCCGGGTGCTCCGGGGCGGCTGGTTCTGGGGTGGTCGGGGTGTGAGGCGGCTGGGTGTGGGCCTTTGCGGCGTGCATAGCCAAGTTATATAAATGAGGTATGGAAAACGAACGTCTTGTCACTGATCTCGTTGCCGCAGCGGGGCGCTTCACCCGCGCTGTTCGTCGTGGCACTCACGGTGACGAAGGCTGGTCGGCCTGGCGTGCGCTGGCGGTCATCGACCAAAGTGAGCGCACCACGGTCGGGCTGCTGGGCCAGCTGTACGGATGTTCGCAGCCGGCAGCTACGAAGATCGCGGCACGGTTGACCTCGGACGGTTTCATTACACGCCGACCAGACCCAGATGACGCGCGCGCTTCTCTTCTGGAGATCACGGACAAGGGCCGTCAGTGGCTCGTGTCTGAGCGCACCTCGGCGGTGCAGAAAATGGGTTCGACGGTCGATGACCTCACGGCTGAGGACGTTGCGGCGCTCACCCGCTCGGTCGACCTGCTCAACAGCATGGCGGCAGCCCTTGTCGAGGACGAATGAAGGGCAGCGATGTCTGAGAAATACTTCGCCTACGTTGACGAGACTGGTGACCTTGGTGACTTGAGCGTGAGCCCCAAAGCAAGCCCGCACTTCGGAATGGCCGCCATTCTTTTTCCTGCCAGCGCAGCCGGCGATGTTCGCCGAATGATCACAGACCTTAAGGACGAATTCAGAGTTCCCCACGACAAGCCGTTTTCGTGGAAGGAGTACGTGCGAGATCACGACCGGCGCCTCCATGTCGCCGACCATCTCAGCATGTTGGACAAGGTGCAGGCCATCTATGTCTACACCGATAAGGCCGCCGTGACTGAGGGTACGTACACCACGGAACGTGGCGCGCTTTATAACTATGTTGCCGGAAAAATGTTGAAGAACATCCTCTGGGCGGCCCGGAACTCTGGCGTCAAGAAGGGTGATTTGACGATTCGCTTTTCACACGTCAAAGGCTTTGACCACGATTCTGTCAGCCGGCCCTACCTTGAAACGACTTTGCCGGCTCAGCAAAGCCTCCCGATGGAGTTGCTTGACTCCCTTCAGTGGGTGGCTGCGACGAAGTACCGCGAGTCCGATGTGGCCGATCTCTTTGCAGGCTGCTTGAATGAGGCTCTGCGCCCTGGGCGGTACGGGCACGTGGAGGGACGCTACCTCCGCACGGTCTGGCCGCGTGTACGAGGCGTGGAAAACTGCACTAACGCCAGCAACTACTGTGCCGTTCTCCCCGGATTTATGGCAATGCCGAATTACAAGGTGATCTCACCCGGGTGGTTCCCTTGTCCCGATTGTCCCAAAATTAAATAAGGAGCGGATTAGCACTCCCCGGAGTCGATCCACTTAAGGAGTGCGGCGTTGTGCGCCGCCGAGCATCCGGGCGAGTGCTAACCCGCTCCTTCAGGTAAACACCTCTAATATCGTGGTGTTTCCTACCCGTAGGATACAGGACCCCTTGTGCGCGTATCAATAGCGCACGAGCTGTGGGCTCGCCGGTTCAACCACTTCAGCTGAGCAGAATTGCCGTGGCGATCGAGAAGTAGATGATGAGGCCCGTCGCGTCAGCGAACGTGGAAATGAACGGGTTGGAGAACACCGCAGGGTCGGCGCCGACCTTCTTCGCGACCAGCGGCATGACCCCGCCGATCGTTGCAGCCATCGTGCAGATGGACAAGAGGGTTAGGCCGATGACGGTGCCGATGCCCACATCGAACGCCAGGGACGCCGCCAGGAAGCCCAGAACACCCAAGGTGAGTCCCAGGGTGAAGCCCACGCGAGCCTCACGCCAGATGATCTTCGGCATGTCGCGCACACGAACTTCGCCCATTGCCAGGGCGCGCGTGACGGTTGTGGCAGCTTGGTTGCCGGTGTTGCCGCCCGTACCGGTCAGCAGGGGAATGAACAGGGCCAGCGCAGTCAGCTGTGCCAGTCGGTCTTCGAATACGTTGAGCACCTGCACCGTCAGAACAGCCGAGACCGCGAGCATCGTCAGCCACACAACGCGGGACCGGAAGATGCTGAAGATCGACGCTGACAGGTAGGACTGCGCCAGGGGCTCCGAACCACCGGAGCGGGCGGTGTCTTCCGCGTCTTCTTCTTCGACGATGTCGATGACGTCGTCAATCGTCAGGATTCCCACCAGACGCTGTTCGCGGTCGACAATCGGCATAGCAATGAGCTTGTCGCTCAAGAAGCGGCGCGCAGTTTCTTCACGGTCGTCAATGGCGCTGGCGCTCACCGGCTGGTTGGCGATGTCGCGGATGACAACCGAATCGTCTTCGCTCAGCAGGCGGCGCAGGCCGATGACTCCCGTGAGTTTGCGGCTGGAATCGACAACCGGCAGCAGGTAGATGGTTTCGGGGTCGTCAATCCGGCGGCGGACGTAGGCCATGGCCTCACCCACCGTGAAGTCCTGATTGATGCCGATGACCTCTGGCGACATGTAGCGGCCGATCGCTTCGGGCGGATAGCCCAGAACCGAGGCGGTCATATGGCGTTCGGACGGGCTCAGCCCGGCCATGAGCCTGTCGGCGACGGCCGCCGGCAGTTCGTCGAACACGAGCGCGCGGTCGTCGGGGTCGAGGTCTTCGATGAGTTCGGCGACGTCGGTTGAGCGCAGCCCCCTGATCAGATCGGCCTGGTAGGCCGGCGGGAGGTCCTCAAAGATGTTCAGCGCGGTGTCTTTGTCCAGCACCCGGTAGAGCACGGCGGCCTGTTTGGCCGGCATTGATTCGATGAGGTACTGGAGGTCGTCGTTGCTGACGTTGCGCGCAGCGTGGGCGAGTTCGGCCAGTTCTGCTTCGCCCTGGGGTCGCGATCGCAGCGCTTCTTCTATGAGTTCTACGGACACTGCCCCTCCTTGCGCTGCGTTTGGGGAAGGCCGTGCGGCACGCGGCGCGGTGCTGAAGGTGATTGATCAGGCCGCCGTGTCGGTGCTCCCCCATAGACTTCGAATATGTCACGCGAAAACACTCTGCATGCCTCCGCCCAGTCGATCTTAGCCCAACTGACAGGGCGCCCCGACGCGGTTTTTCGCGACGGACAGCAGCAGGCAATCGAGACCCTCGTCCGCGATCGGCGGCGGGCTCTTGTCGTCCAGCGCACCGGGTGGGGAAAGTCCGCCGTGTACTTCGTGTCCGCCCGGCTGATTCGCGAAGCTGGGGGAGGGCCGACGCTTGTCATTTCGCCGCTGCTGGCGCTCATGCGCGACCAGGTGGCGGCAGCCCACCGGGCGGGTGTCAACGCCGTCACCATCAATTCGTCGAACGTCACCGAATGGGACGACGCGGTCGAGGCGCTGCGTCAGGACCGCGTTGATGTTCTGTTCATATCTCCCGAACGGCTGACGAACCCGCGCTTCCGCGATCACGTGCTCGGTGAGGTTCTCAAGCGGGTCGGCATGATCGTCGTCGATGAAGCCCACTGCATTTCCGACTGGGGGCACGACTTCCGACCGGATTACCGGCGGATCGGCGCGCTGGTGCGCTCGCTTCCGAACTCCGTGCCCGTTTTGGCCACAACCGCCACCGCTAACGAACGGGTGGTTGCTGATGTCGCGGCTCAGCTGGGGGACGACACTGTGGTTGTCCGCGGTCCGCTCACGCGCGATTCCCTGCGCCTGGGCGCTGCCGGGGTGTGGTCGGCCCAGGACCGCATTGCGTGGCTGTGCCAGCACGTGGGAGATCTCCCGGGCAGCGGCATCATCTACACGCTCACGGTCTCAGCCGCCGAAGATCTCACGCGGGCACTGAAACAGGCCGGATGGAATGTCGAGGCCTACACCGGCAGCACGGATGCCGAGGACCGCACGCGGCTGGAAGACGCTCTGAAGAGAAGCGAACTCAAAGCACTCGTGGCCACAAGCGCGCTCGGTATGGGCTTTGACAAGCCCGACCTGGGATTCGTTGTGCACTTCGGCGCCCCCGCCTCGCCCGTGGCCTACTACCAGCAGGTCGGCCGTGCCGGCCGCGCAGTTGAACACGCGGATGTCCTCCTCCTGCCCGGTGCCGAAGACCGCGCAATCTGGGACTACTTCGCAACTGCCTCGATGCCGGATCCGCAGGCGGCCGACCGCGCGCTGCAGGTTCTTGCCTCAGCAGATGGGCCCATGTCTGTCCCCGCTTTGGAGCCGCTTGTCGACATCAAGCGCTCAGCACTGGAACTGCTGCTGAAAACCCTGCAGGCAGACGGTGCTGTTGATCGAGTGCAGGGCGGCTACGTGTCAACGGGTGCCGGCTGGGAATACGACGCCGAACGCTACGCCGGTGTTGCCGCTGCCCGCGAACGCGAAGCGCAGGCCATGGAACAGTACTTGGCCACAGATGACTGCCGCATGGTGTTCCTCGCCCGCCAACTGGACGACACAACGGCCCAACCGTGCGGACGGTGCGACAACTGTGCTGGCACGTGGTGGTCAGAGGACATCGACGCGGGTCTGCGTGAGGGCGCTCAGTCGCTGCTGTCCTCCGTCGGTCTGCCTGTTGCACCGCGTGCCCAGTGGCCCACCGGGATGCCGAAAGCCGGCATCGACATCAAGGGCAAGATCCCCGAAGGCGAAAGGGCGGACACAGGCAGGGTCATTGCTCGGCTCACCGACCTCGGGGCAGGGCAGACGCTGCGACAGTTCCTGACTCCGGCATCACCCGATGAGCAGATACCCAAGACCATCGGCGACCTCGCGGTCTCTGTTCTGGCCGATTGGGACTGGGCAGTGCGCCCCGACTGCGTTGTCGGCATTCCCAGCGCACACCGCCCGAACTCCGCGCAGTCCCTGGCCCAGGGGATCGCCGCTGTGGGCCGCATGGCGTACTTGGGTCAGCTGGAACTGCTGCGCGATCCGGGCAGCCCCGATGTCAACAGCGCCTACCGGGTCAAAAACCTGTGGGACGCCCTCAGGGTTGGCCCGCAGTTGGAAGCTGCGGTGGCTGGACGCACGGTCCTGTTGACGGATCTCGAAATCGCGTCGCGCTGGACTATGACGATCGCGGCGCGCCTGCTGAGGCAGGCGGGTGCGGCGGCAGTTCTGCCGTTCGCGCTCGCCCAGCGCGGGTGACTTCACTTAGGGCGGGTGAACTCGCCGGGTCCAGAGCTTAAGATTCCGAGTTCTTGCGCTTGGCAGCCCGGTCGCGTTCCTTCTTCGAGGTCCAGATGACGGTTCCCACGATGAGCGCCAGTGTGATCCACAGGGCGTATTTGTCGATGAGCTTCAGCAGATCAACTGCAGGCTGACCTATGAACCAGCCCAGGCTGGCACTGACCGTGGACACCAGCAGGGCACACGCGATGTTGGCGCTGATGAACGTGCGGAATCGCATTCCGGACCATCCGGCCACCAGCCACACCAAGGATCCGGGCACACCCGGGAACCGGCCGAACACCACGAGCACCACCAGCAGCCACTGCGGCAGATCGCGGATTCGGGCCGCTTTCCTGTAGGCCTTCGGGGTGTTGGCCACCAAGCGCACCACGTTCTCTCCCCAGTGGCGGCCGGCCAGCCACCACAGCCAGTCGAACTTCACCGCGCCGATGAAGCCGGCAAGGATTGCAAACCACAGCGGGTAGCCCTCGACCTTGGCGAATGCGCCGGCTCCGGCAATTACGGTTTTTGCTCCCGTGATGACAGACAGCAGCACCGGCATTTTGGCAATGAGAAATGGGCGCAGCGGGAAGATGACAAGAAAGAACAGGGGCAGGCCGATGATGAAGCCCAGCAGCACTTTGTCTGCTTTTGAGGGTTTGCGGTCGCCCCACGGCCACGGGATCGGCTTTTCGGCTTCGGCGCTGCTGCCAGCGCTGTTATCAGCGCCGGTGTCGTGAGCACTGCCGTTCTGAGCATCGCCACGGCCAGCGCCTGGAGCGCCATCATCGGGAAGGTCGCCGTGCTTGTCGTCCGCTCTTTCTTCGTGTGCCATTCCAGTAGTCTAAAGAAAGACCGCTGCCGGCAACGACGCGCGACAGGAGCTCTTATGCGAATCTTCGGCTTCACTGAATACGGCGGCCCCGAGGTGGCCGGTTTCCTCGATGTTCCCGACCCGCGACCAGAGGGTGACGGCGTGCTCATCGACGTCGACGCGACCACCGTCAATCCCGGCGATATCAAGGTCCGCTCCGGGCAGCGGCAAGAGTCTTTTCCGGTGCGCTTCCCCATGGCCATGGGCCGGGAGGCTGTCGGCACCATCCGCGAACTCGGTCCGGACGCTCCGACTGACTTGGAAGTCGGCCAACGGGTTTTCGGTTCGGCGGCTCCCGGCATCGGAACTTTTGCCGAACAGACAGTGCTGACCGGCACCTCGGCGACCCCGCTGCCAGAAGAACTGAGCGCGGGAACAGCCGCCAGCATTCCCGCGGCGTTCGGGACCGCGCACGATGCGCTCAATCAGCTGAGCTTGCGGCCGGGCCAGCCGCTGCTGGTGATCGGCGCTGGAGGAGGCGTCGGATCGTCTGCTCTGTCGCTTGCCAAAGCCGCGGGCCTCACAGTGTGGGGAGTGGGTTCGGCTGGGAAACACGATGTCATTACGCGCATGGGCGCTGAACACGTCGAATCCGGTCCGGGGTGGACCGACCGGGTACGCCGGCTGGGCACACCGGTGGCAATTCTTGATCTGGTGGGCGGCGATGTGCTCCGTGAGGGCGCCGAGCTCCTGTCGGACGAGGTGCCTGCTGGTTCTGCTGCTGGTTCAGCGGGTGAAGGAGCCGGTGATGTTGGTCGGCAGGTGCGGATTCTGTCAGCGGCAGACCCCGGGTTGGCGAAAGAACTCGGCGGATCGGGCATTGTTCGGCACCGGACGCGCGAAGTCTACGCGCGCATCGCCCAGCTGTTGGCCGCATCGGCCGCGCCCACGTGGGTTTCAGCCCGCTACCGCTTTGCGGATGCGGCGCAGGCGGTGGCGGACGTTGAGGCCGGTCACGCGGCCGGCAAAATCATCATCCGCATCTGAAGGGCAAGCCGACCCAACCTGCCGCCAGCGTCAGCCGCACAGCCGGCGGGAGCCCGGCGGCGCCTCGTCAGATCAGCCAGTCAGAGCAGTCCGTGGGGTGCCGCGGGCTGGCGAACAAAACACTTCCAGCGCTCCAGCAGAGGGTGCGGGAGGACCCGCTCCTCGTCGGTGTGGGTGTCGAAAATCCGGGTGGCGCCGTCGTGGCTGAACTCCGGCCAGTCAGCCCGGCCGGTGCGGGCAAAGCGCAGCCAGGCGTCCCGCATGCGGCGGCCTGTGCGGCGTTCGCGCTCCGTGGGGCCCTGCGGGAAGGTCAGTGCACCCATCCCGTCGGTGTAGTTCTCAAACAGCAGCGGCAGGTCGACCGAGTGGGCGGCCTGGATTCCGCCGCGAGGGTCGGCCTCCAGCAGATAGGTCCACGCGTCCGGAATCGCCTGGGCCATGTCGAGGGCCGGCACCGTGAACATGAAATCGGTGTTGACGCGCTCGTAGATGACCGGTGGGCGAGCTGTGCCTTCTGGTGCGGTGACCAGATGGGCGTACTGCGCTGACTCCGGCTGGGTGCGCGGGCCGATGGTTCCCAGAATGCGCTGTGCGACCGCTTCATTCGGCTGGCTGCGCGCAAGCGCCATGAACAGGTTGAACTCCTCGGCGTTGCTGCCGATGATCACCGGAATGTCCGGCGGAGTGCTGCGCAGCGCCTTCCACGGCCCGCGCGGCAGCACAGTGCCGTCGACCACCGGGGTCAGGGGCGGTTCGAATGCTGCGGCCGCGCCCCATGTGCCCATGCTGCGCTTGGCGGTGGAGTTGAGCTCCTCAAGCACCGCGCGGCGCTCGGTCAGGCTGAGTGAGCCGAAGAACTCGGGCGTTGCCTGCGCTTCAGGGTGCATTTGGCCTGCCGCACGAACAGCCGTGTCGGTGATCTGGGCTGCGAGGTCGGCTTCGAGGACCATGGACGGCGGGGACTGCAGGATGGCGCGCTGGAACAGGCCCTGCGCATCGGGCATTGTCAGCAGGCAGTGAATGGCGCCGGCACCAGCGGATTCGCCGAACACCGTCACTCGCTGCGGGTCGCCGCCGAAAGCGGCGATGTTGTCCCGCACCCAGTTCAGTGCGGCAATCTGGTCGAGCAGTCCGCGGTTGGCCGGAGCGTCGTCCAGCTGAAGGAAGCCCTCGAGTCCCAGCCGGTAGTTGATGGACACGAAGACGCAGCGCTCGCGGGCGAAGACGGTGCCGTTGTACTGCGGTTCGGCTGAACCGCCCAGGACATAGGCCCCACCGTGAATCCACACCATGACCGGCAGGGCTTGACCCTGCGTGCGCTGGGCGGGGGTCCACACGTTGAGGCTCAGCCAGTCATCGCCGTCGCGGTGTTCCTCTAATGGGATGTCGCCGGCGGGCATGAACTGCGGGCAGGGAGGGCCGAAAGTGGTTGCCTCGAACTCCCCGCCGGGCAGGGTCTCCAGGGGCCGAGGTGCCTGAAAAGCCGCTGCTCCTGTCATCGGCTGGGCGTACGGGATGCCCAGGTAGGACTCGACTTCGCCGTCGCTGAGGCCGCGGACTGTGCCGCAGGGGGCGGTGACGGTCGGCTGGCTGGATTCGGCTGATGTGGAAGTCATGGGCTCCGGTGTTTGTCGGTGGCGGTCTGACAGTCGTTGTGCCCACCACGATAGTCGCAGGGGTCGTGTTTGTGCCGGGTGTGACCGGGACAGATGCGAATCGGGCCGGTGGGAGTGTCCCACCGGCCCGATTGCCTATGCTGGTCGATCAGAAGATGCCCTTGTGCTTGGCCGGCTTGCCGAGGTCATTGACTGTGATGTCCTTCGAGGACACGTTCTGGTCGTTGTAGGTCGACTTGTCGCCTTCTGCGCGTTCAACTTGGGTGACCGAAATGGAGTTCTTCAGGCGGCCTTCGGTGGTCTTGCCGTCACCGAACTTGAAGTTGGCGATCAGCTGGTTTTCGCCCTTCTTCACCGGATTGGACAGGGTGACGAGGAAGGAGCGGGTCGAGGTCTTCTTGTTGAAGCCGAGATCCTGCGTGTAGGCGCCGTTGAACCAGCCCGGGGTGATCAGACGGTCAACGCCTTCGGGCCCGTCTTCGGTCTTCACGTCAACGCGGTAGGCCACTGCCGGGTCTTCGCTGAAGTAGCGGTTGGTGCCGACGTTCTTCACGCGCAGTGCGGCGATGCCCGCGTAGCCGGGAACCTTGCCGTCAGTCACGGTGATCTGCGGTTCGAGGTCGAGCTTCTGCTTGCCCGCCGGCTTGCTGCCGTCGGAGCCCTTGACGGGTGTGTCATCGGGTTCGATGGTGTTCTCGGTGGGCTTCGGGTTCGGCTTCTCTTCAACCGTGGGCTTGCCGGTCTGGTCCGATTCGGAGGCGTTTCCGTAGATCTTGACGCGGACTTCGTTCTTGATCGGCGAGAATGCGCGCCATGCGGTCGGGTTCGACCAGGTGCCGTCGGACTTGCAGTGCTGCTGCGTGCCGATCATGTTGATGGCGCGGAATCCGTAGGTGGCGTCGCCGGTTTTGCCGGCGGGGACATCGTAGGGGCCGATGGTCTGGCCGACGTCCCAGCTCAGGGAGTACGAGGCCGAACCGCCGATGGTCTTGGCCAGTTCCCAGGCGATGCCGAAGTTGCCGGTGGTGTCTTTCTTGGATGCGGAGCCGCCGCCGTTGACAGACACGGATTCGGTCTGGCTGCCGTTGACCTCAAGCGAAATCGACTGTGACTTCGAGGTGTTCTGGGTCAGCGGGATCGCCTTGTCGGTGTTGTTGGTGGTGGAGATGGTGCCGACGGGCAGGAACTTGTCGGTGACTTTGTAGACGGTGGTGCGCTTGTCTTCCAGCGCGTTGCACACGGGGTGAGGGTTGAGGACGTTTGCCTTGATGTGGTCGGACTTGTGGGTCGTCTTGACGATCGGCAGGTTCGGGTTGAGGGCTGGGGTTTCCGGGTACTCGTGGGTGTTTGTTGCCGCGGAGGCGGGGGAGGCGGCTGCAACCATGGCTGCGGTCGCTGCGAGCGCTGTCAGACCGCCGGCGGCGGAGCGCAGGAGTGACTGTGTCAGCTTCATCGGGTGGTCCTCTCGTGGTCGTCATTCTTGTTTGGTGACGCATGTCACCGAGTTGACGACTTCAAAGTAACTTACTGACCAGTTGACTCGGTGGTCACAAAAGTGCCTTTTGTCCAAGATTTCGGACTTGAGTTGCCATGAGGGCGCGAAGTGGCCTCCTGACCAGGGGCTTTATTGGTTCCGAAAATTTTTCTCAAGATCGACTTCGGCTGTCACAAAACTTCTTCCCGTTTTTTCTTCCGGCGGGGAATAAGGTCAGGCCCTTTAGGGTTGAGCCTAGTGAACGCAAGTTTGATGAAGGTCTCAGGCTCAATGAGGTTGACGACCCAAGCATCCAGTAGCAGACTTGAGTCAGATGCACTCAGAGTGCGAAGGCTCTTTTGAAAGGAGACACGAACATGGCTCGTGCAGTAGGTATTGACCTTGGAACCACCAACTCGGTCGTCGCGGTTCTCGAAGGCGGCGAACCGAAGGTCATCGCAAACGCTGAGGGCGGCCGCACCACTCCGTCGGTTGTCGCAGTGAACAAGAACGGCGATTCCCTTGTGGGTGAAATCGCCAAGCGTCAGGCTGTCACCAACGTTGAGAACACCGTTTCCTCAGTCAAGCGCCACATGGGCTCCGACTGGACCACCAAGCTCGGCGACAAGGACCTTTCGGCACCGGAAATCTCGGCTCGCATTCTGCAGAAGCTCAAGCACGACGCTGAAGAGTACCTGCAGGACACCGTGACCGACGCCGTCATCACCGTCCCCGCATACTTCAACGACGCTCAGCGTCAGGCAACCAAGGACGCCGGCCAGATTGCCGGTATGAACGTCCTGCGCATTATCAACGAACCCACCGCAGCAGCTCTGGCCTACGGTCTGGAGCGCGGTAAGGAAGACGAACTCATCCTCGTGTTCGACCTCGGCGGCGGAACCTTCGACGTTTCGCTCCTGGAAGTCGGCAAGGACGAAGACGACTTCTCGACGATTCAGGTGCGTGCCACCTCGGGCGACAACGAACTCGGCGGTGACGACTGGGACAAGCGCCTGGTTGACTACCTGGTCGGCCAGGTCAAGAACGGCTACGGCGTGGACCTCACCAAGGACCCCACCGCTATGCAGCGCCTCAAGGAAGCTGCTGAGCAGGCCAAGAAGGAACTGTCCAGCGCAAGCAGCACCAACATTTCGCTGCAGTACCTGTCGATGAGCGAATCCGGCCCCATCCACCTGGATGAGTCCATCAGCCGCGCCAAGTTCGAAGAGCTCACCGAGGACCTCCTGGCCCGCACCAAGAAGCCCTTCGAGCAGGTCATCGCAGATGCTGGCGTGAGCCTGTCCGACATCGACCACGTGGTCCTGGTCGGCGGCTCCACCCGTATGCCGGCAGTGGCCGAAACCGTCAAGAAGCTCACCAACGGCAAGGAGCCCAACAAGGGCGTCAACCCGGACGAAGTCGTCGCAGTCGGCGCTGCAGTCCAGGCTGGTGTGCTGCGCGGTGACCGTAAGGACGTGCTGCTCATTGACGTCACCCCGCTGTCGCTGGGTCTGGAAACCAAGGGCGGCGTGATGACCAAGCTCATCGAGCGCAACTCGCCGATCCCCACCAAGAAGTCCGAAACCTTCACGACGGCCGAAGACAACCAGCCGTCCGTGTCGATTCAGGTCTTCCAGGGTGAGCGTGAATTCACGCGCGACAACAAGCCGCTGGGCACCTTCGAACTGACCGGCATTGCACCTGCTCCGCGCGGTGTGCCGCAGATCGAAGTGTCCTTTGACATCGACGCCAACGGCATCGTGCACGTGTCGGCCACCGACAAGGGCACCGGCCAGGAGCAGTCCATGACGATCACCGGCGGTTCGGCTATTCCGCAGGAAGACATCGACCGCATGGTGCGCGAAGCAGAAGAGCACGCTGAAGAAGACAAGAAGCGCCGCGAAGCTGCTGACACCCGCAACAACGCGGAGACTGTCGCCTACCAGACGGACAAGCTCATCAAGGACAACGACGACAAGCTGCCCGAAGACGTCAAGAACGAAGTCCAGGCAGACGTCGATGCTCTGAAGGAAGCCCTCAAGGGTGACGATGACGACGCCGTCAAGCAGGCCTACGACAAGCTCCAGCAGTCGCAGACCAAGCTGGGCGAGGCCATCTACTCGGCAGCTCAGGCTGAAGCCGGCGCGGAAGGCGCACAGGCTGACGCAGGTTCTGCTGACGACGATGTCGTTGACGCCGAAGTCGTCGACGAAGACGAGGAGAAGTAATGACCACCGAGAACCCAGACGGCCGCGACGCCGGCGACCAGGGCTTCTCGTTCAAGGACAACCGTCGGATTGATCCCGAAACCGGTCAGGCCCGCCCCGCGGGTCAGGCCGGGGACGGGGCCGACGCCCCGGAGTCCGAACAGCAGCCGGAAGCCCAGCAGGGTGCAGAGCAGCCGGCGGCCGACGCCTCGGACCTCGGTGTCGAGATTCCCGACGACGCTTCGGGTATCGAAGATGCCGAACCGCAGCCGGAATCGGACGAAGCCAAGCGCTACCTTGACGACCTGCAGCGGCTTAACGCCGAATACGCGGCCTACCGCCGCCGTTCGGAACGCGACCAGGAGGTCGCTCGTGCAGCTGGCCTGCAGGGCGCGGTCGAAGCCCTCATGCCGGTGCTTGACGAAGTGAAGCTGGCTCGCGAAGCCGGCGACGTCACCGGTGCGTACGAAAAGCACGTCGACAGGCTCCTGGAAGTTCTCGGCAAGCTTGACGTCGTGCAGTACGGCGAAGTCGGCGAAGTCTTTGACCCGAACATCCACGACGCTCTTATGCAGCAGCCTTCGGCTGATGTTGAAGAGCCCACGGTGTTCATGGTCATGCAGCCCGGCTACAAGATCGGCGAACGTGTCATTCGGGCGGCTCGGGTAGGGGTTCACCTCCCCGAGGCCTGACACGCACACAGCTGCCGAGGCGGAGCTTCCGACCACCCGCAGGGGCACCCAGGTGACCCGCGGGGAAGGTGGGGCTCCGCCTCGGCCGCTAGAAGAACCTAAGAACAGAACATTTCGGCATTGAAAGGAGGGGCCGGATGAACTCGGGACCGCAGAATGAGTGGTTCGAGAAGGACTACTACAAGACGCTCGGAGTCTCCAAGGATGCCTCCGATGCTGAAATCAAGAAGGCCTACCGCAAACTTGCCCGCAAGTACCACCCGGACGCCAATCCGGGAAACGCGGAAGCAGAAGACAAGTTCAAAGAGATCTCGGCTGCCAATTCGGTGATCGGCGATCCGGAAACCCGCAAACAGTATGACCAGGTGCGCGCCATGGGCGGCGGCGCCAGGTTCCAGGCGGGTGCCGGCGGTGCTGGTGCCGGTGGCTTTGAGGACATCTTTTCCGGACTGTTCAACACCGGTGGAGGGGGTCGGACTCGTGCCGGCGGATATACCGGTGGTTACCCCGGCGGGGGTCCGGATCTTTCTGACCTGTTCGGCGGTGGAGGCTTTGGCGGTGGCGGTTTCGGCGGCTACCAGCAGGCTCCGCAGAAGGGCGGGGATATCCGCTCGAAGGCTCGTCTGAGCTTTACGGAAGCCGTTGAAGGCGCCACCGTGAAGCTCAAGATGCCCGGTGGCAAACCGCTGACTGTCCGTACTCCCGCGGGGGTAAAGGACGGACAGGAGGTGCGCGTCCGCGGCAAGGGCAAGCCCAGCCCCAACGGCGGTCAGGCTGGCGATGTGATTCTCACGGTCGAGGTTGCACCGCACAGCGTTTTCACGCGTGATGGCAACAATCTGCGTATGACGCTGCCGGTGACGTTCCCGGAGGCGGCTCTTGGAACTCAGGTTTCGGTGCCCACGTTGGGAGGGCAGCCGGTCACCATGAAGATTCCTGCGGGCACGCCGTCGGGTCGCACACTGCGTCTGCGTGGGCGGGGCATTGATGCGAAGTCCGGCAAGGGCGACCTGCTGGTGACCGTCGAAGTGACGGTGCCGCGCAATCTGAATGCGGATGCGAAGAAGGCCGTAGAGGACTTTGCCGCTGCTACCGCGGGTGAAGATCCGCGTGAAGGGCTGCAGAGGAGGGCAGGTGAAGCGTGATGATTCCCGCAGACCGTCCTGTCTACATGATTTCTGTTGCCGCTGAACTGGCCGGCATGCATCCGCAGACACTGCGGCAGTATGACCGTCTGGGGCTGGTGACACCTCAGCGGTCTGCTGGGCGCGGTCGCCGCTATTCGGCTGACGACATTGAGAAGCTTCAGCTGGTGCAGCGGTTGAGCCAGGATGACGGCATCAACCTCGAGGGCATTAAGCGGATCCTGCGGATGCGCGAAGAAATCGAGGCTATGCGCCGCGAACAGGAAGCTATGCGCGCCGAAATGGACGCGATGCGCAGGCGGCTGGAGACTGCCGGCAGGATTTTCGCAGCGGCGTCATCTGGTGATGTTGTGTCCTTGTTTGAGGACTCGCAGGGGGCAGGCCGCAGGGCGCGTCCGGCCAGGCGCATTGCCGGTGTTCTGATGCCGGGCACTTCGTCGCGTCGTACCCGGTAGCGGCTCCGCCGGCCGTTTTGCAGTAAGGCCCTGAGCGGCGCGGCTTTCAAGCAACAAGGAGGGGCGGCCCTGTGTGGGCCGCCCCTTCTGCGTGTCAGTTCAGAATGTCAGTTCTGAGGCTGCGTTGTGCTCAGGCCTTGCGGGTGCGGCGGGTGAGCAGAACGGCTGCACCACCGACGGTGAGCAGTGCGGCACCTGCTGCCAGACCTCCGAGTCCCTGACCGGTGCGCGGCAGGGTGCCGGAGTCGCTGGAGCCGCTCACGTTGTCCGAGGCGCCACCGGAGACGGATCCGCCGCCGCTGCCGGACTCTTCGGAATCGCTCTTGCCGCCCTTGCCGGAGACGACTTCGAAGGAGTCTTCGAGCTTCTGGCCGTCGAATTCAGCGGTGACGGTGTACTTGCCGAGGTACGCCGAAGGGTTGTCCTCGCTGATGCCTTTAATGCTGAAGACCGCGTTGCCGTCCTTGTCAGCCTTGACGGTCTGCTTGAACGGGCGGACGTTCTTGGCGTTGCCGGAAGTGCCTGCAACGTTGAACTTGACTTCGGTGCCGGGCTCGAGGTTCGAAACGACGGCGTTGAGGCCCTTTTCCTCGTTGACGAAGTCAGCGGCCTTAACCTTCTTTTCCGACAGCTTCAGAGCTGCGTCCTTAGCCGGAGCTTCGTCGTCGCTGCCGTCTTCATCAGCAACGACCGAGAACTTGAGGGTGTCAACTTTAACGGTATGGGTCTCGAAGGCCAGGAACACGTCGAGTTCGTATTCGCCGAGGAAGTGTTCGGCGTGTTCGTCATCAATCTTCGGCTTGAGGGTGGCTCCGGCATTGCCGCTCTCATCGACTTCTACTTGGTCGGAGTAGAAGACGGCCTCGCTGCCGCTCCTGCGCAGCCAAAAGTCGACCGTGTTGCCGGGCTCGCCGTCCATGTACGAGACGTCGACGCCCTTTTCGCGAAATTCGCTCAGGGTGATCTTGTTGGCGCTGATTTCGGCTGAGCCTATATCCGTAGCGCCCTCTTCACCTTCATTGGTTTCAGTGGCATCTTCTTCGGTGCTGTCCTCGTCGCCGGTGCCGTCAGTGTTGCCGCCGTCACTGGGCTTGTTGGGGCCTTCTTTGCCGCCCTCACCGGGGTTGTTGGGGTCTTCGGTGTCGTTACCGTCATCCTCACCGGGTTTGGAGGGCGTGGTGCCGTCGTTAGTGGGCTGTTCTTCCTGCTGGGACTTGGCTGTCGGTTCGTTCTTCGCGGTTTCGTCTGCGAATGCGGGTGCTGCAATTGCTCCGAGTGAGCCGGTCAGTCCAAGCGACAGAGCCACGGCGGGAGCGAGGATGGTCTTCTTCACTGTGATCCTTCGAGTCAGAGAGTGCTCACGGCATCAGGGGCCGATCAAAAGGTCCATGCGAGCCTAAAAACCGCTGAACAGCACCCGCAAGCTTTCGACGAGACTCATGGAAAGTCCCCGGGTGAACAGGGGCCGTGCCTCATGTATTTTTCCCCGTGAAATTTGTGGGTGTATGGCGACCATGGGGTATGGATCGTGAGGGATTGTCATTGAAGGCCAGGTATGAGGTGACTAAGAAGTACGCTGCGGCTTATGCAGCGGCGTCGAAGAAGGAGAAGACCATC